>NZ_AWZU01000008.1 GCF_000472385.1 Bradyrhizobium sp. ARR65 | reverse complement strand
CAACCGAACAACTGCTGCGGTGTCAGCCCATGCCGGTGTGCAACCGCGGTGACGCTCTCGCCATCAACATAGCTCGCGGCGACAATCTCCGCTTTCTGCTCCGCCGTCCANGCGCGCCGCCGTCCTGTTCCGGTGAAAACCTCCAGCCGGCGCACCGGCTCGGGCTTAGATTTGTGCAAAAGCTCAGTGTCCGACACGTGCCTAACCCCGCTCGACTCAGCGGTCGGACAATCGCCGATCAACCCGCTGCGCTGAAGGTGGGATCTAAGCGCCGCTTACCCATCTCAAGCGCATCCTGCGCCTCGACCGGCTTAGGCTAAGAGGTCCATCTGGCGCTCGCGACGAGTTCCTTCGCTGCCACCCCAAACATCCGCAAGCTCGCAAAGCTCATGCCGCTGCCTACGCTACAGCCCGCCTAAGCACGCTAGACTAGAGCCTTCTTCGGTCCTCGCAACGTGCCGTGCGCTGTGAGCTAGTTCATCGACTTATTCAACGCCCCGGCGGACTGTATTGAAATTCGGCACTGAAGGCGAAGGAAGCGCTCATTCACGCTGCACTGGCCGCGAGATTCGGATGGGTCAGGGCAGTTGGATGACACGGCGCTCTTCACGAGCTCTTGCTTGAGCGGCACGTTAAGGTCAATCGACCGCTTCGTTAATTTGGAGGAGGTTCGACAGCGGTCGGCCCCGTTTTACAGCTTTGCCATTGGCAGAACGCGCCGTTCCATCCGGGAGTATCGGACACTCTGCACGGCCGGAGTCGTTCAATGCTCAATTGCATCGATCTTCTCATGTCTCAGTCGTTTCCGCACTCTCCCGCTCACAGCCGATGCTAAGCAAGTATCGGGTAGTCGGTACGGGCGAGAAGCCGGCCGGCTCAACTGCGGTGCTTAGGCCGTAATGGCTTTGTGATCGCAGAGCCTACCTGATCGCAGCCTTTAGAAGTTGGCGTCTCAGAAGTCCCGAAGGAGGCCATTGTCGTTCGTGGCGTAGGCATCTGAATGTGATAGCGTTGTGGGATCGCAGTCGGCTTTCTTCTGACTAGCGGTTCGCTCTATTTCGCCGCCAGTCCGCCGAGCGTGTCGCCTGAGGCGATCCAATCTTCGGCCATTCACTTCCAGAACTGATCAAGCGTGCCTGGCAGCTTCCGGTCGCGACCACATTCAAGGCTGAAATCTTATGTCAATCAAATAGCTCGCGTTGCGGACCGGCTAGTGTCGCCAACACGTTTCGTTCGCTCGGCGAGCAGGAAACAACTGAGGCCAAAGTTCTCGCAGGTACAGCTAGGACCCGCGGCCTGAGGGATAAATTTGACGCGGTGTGGGCCCCTCGGGCCCGACAGGGGTAAGCGGCTGATTTGACCCTCTCCGCGGGTGTTTTGGTCCTCGAACTGCTGTGGGCTTAGATAGCCGAGAGCTGAATGCTATCGGCGCTTGCCGTACATGTGGTCGATCAAGCGCAGAAGATCTTCAGCGACGTTCGAAGGTTTCGCAACCTATCGCATAGACCGCCTCGACCTTCATGGTTTTCATGAAGCTTTCGGCCATCCAGCCCATTGAGCTCAAAATCCGGACCCAGGCTCGCACGGTGGCTTACGCCATGGTCTAGTTGCAAAGGCGCCAACGTCGGGAGCTCGGACACAGGTGCGTTTGTAGGCTGCCGGAGTGCGCTGCACTGCTGCATAGCTGTGGACAGCAGTCGATCGCGCCTTTGCGCTGCTCTCACGAGCAATCGCGAGGGAGGCAAACACGGCTGCAACGATCAGTCCAGCCGACAAGAGCTTCGGTGTAGTCATTGAATGTCTCCTTGACAAAGCAAAGCCAACAAAGCTGTGGCTCGCGCCAAAGATGTGTGTGCGCGCGCTGGACGGGTAGTGGTGATCGAACGACAATTTCGTATTTGCACGAAGCAGCTATGAGGGGAGCGACAAGCGCAACTATCCTCTCTACGGCACTCGTAATGGCATTGAGGGTTGGTTACGCGAGGCGGCGTGCTTTCCCGAATTGCGGCGAGGCACCGTCAGTTAGACACGTGATGATCGCTGGAGATGGCGCGCAGCGCGCGCCGCATCGGAGTTCTCGATTGCAGGAGCTTGAATGCCTCAGCTACAGAAAATGTCAACTCGTCCACGCTTGCTCATCCAGCCAAGAAGCCGCCATCCACCGCGACGACTGTGCCCGTCGCATATAGCGAAGCCGGCATACACAGAAAAGCGACCGCTCCCGCGATCTCCTCCGGCTGGCCCCAGCGCTTGAACGCGGTGCGATCAGCGATGCGCTGGTAATGCGCGCGATCTGTGCGTCCAGCCGCATTGATAACTGTCTCGATGTACCCGGGCGCAACCGCGTTGACACGGATCCCTTCCTCCGCCCAGGCCAAAGCCAACGCTTTGGTAAGCATCACAACACCGCCCTTGCTCGCGCAATAGGCGGGAATGCGCGGGAGTGCCAGTGTCGCATTCATTGAAGCGATGTTCACGATCGAACCCTTGGCCCTCGCCAGCGCTGCGCGGAAGGCCATACAGGTGCGGAACGTTCCAGTCAGGTTGACGTCGAGCACTTTTGCAAATGTCTCAATCTCATATTCGCGGTCACGCGCTAGAATGCCGGCGCAGTTGATTAGCGCATCGGCGCGCGCATGACGATAGGCGAATGATTTCACTGCCACATCATCGGTCACGTCGAGCGGTGCGAGCACGAGCCCCTCGCGCGGCTTGAGCAGCGTGCGCGCGATGTCTGCGTCATTGACACCGGTCGCGGTGACGCTCGCTCCCAGGTCGCAGAACATATTAGCGATAGCGGCTCCGATATCGCCGGCGCCCCCAATTACAATCGCATGGAAGCCAGGAGCGAGCGAAAACAAGGGATGTGTCACGTGTCACCTGTGTTGTTTGGGAGATCGTAACGGCGGCGCGGTGGACTCGCGCACGATCAGCGAATAGTCGACCTCGTGATGCATGATGGTCTGCTCGCCCGAAAGATGACGGACGAGATATTCGCCGGCGCGCTGCCAGGTTGCCGCCGTCGGCACCTGAATGGTGGTGAGGCTCGGCCGCAGATGCCGACTCCAGTCGAGGTCGTCGAAGCCGACGACCGAGAGATCGCGCGGCACGGCAAAGCCGCTGCGCTCGGCTTCCAGGAGGACGCCGTAGGCGATCACGTCATTGCCGCAGACGACGGCGGTCGGACGCTCCCTCAGGCTCAGCAGATATCGTGCGGCCTCGCGCGCGTCGTCGAGCGTGTAAGGCACCTCCACATGCCATTCGGGGTGGATCGGGAGGCTGTTTTCGGCAAGCGCCCGATGGAAGCCGGCGACGCGCGCGCTGGCGCGGTCATTGTTGCGCTGGAGTGCGGAGACAATGCCGATCCGAGTGTGCCCGAGTTCGATCACATGCGAGGCGGCGCGGTGCGCGGCACCCTCATTATCGGTGCCAACGCACGGGTAGGGACGATCGGGCCGGTAGACGCCGACATTGATGAAGGGGATGGCGTATTCGGCCAACATTTTGCGCAAGCCATCGTGGTGGCAATCGCCTCTCAGCACTAGGCCATCGACGCCGCGGCTGATCAGATTGCGCGCTTGCTGCAACTCGACTTCAAGGTCGTAGCCGCTGGTGGTGAGGAACAGCATGTAGCCGACGGAAGACAGGTATTTCTGCAGGGCGGCGATGCCGCGCGCGAACATGGTGTTGTCGATGGTCGGGACAATCGCCCCCAATGTGCGCGAACGTCGCGAGGACAAGGCGCGGGCCGGCGCGTGCGGGATATAGCCGACCTGTTCGACGGCTTGTGCGATGCGCGCCCGCAGTGAGGCGCTCACCGATTCCGGATTGTTGAGCGCGCGCGAGACGGAGGCGATCGAGACACCGGCCTGGGCCGCGACCGCGCGGATACCCTGTTTGGAAGCTCTTTCGGGGGCAAATGCCATTTCAAATAAAGCAACGTCGAAAATGTAACGTTACATAGAATGATGACCTCCCGCGTACGGATTGTCCACCGATAACTTGCTGGGAAGGTTATTCTTTCGACTGTCTTGACACGCCGGCTGCGGGATTTACGGTGTAACCGTTTTCAGAAAAACGGTCGGCCAAGTCGGCCCGGAGCGGCAACGCCCGGATTTGGGAGGAATACAATGGCAACCAGGAGTATCGTGGCGGGCTTCACGCTTTGCGTCATCGCGGCTGGCGGTGTCGTCTCGGCCGCTCATGGGGCCGATTTCGACTGGCAGAAGTTCCATGGCAAGACCGTCACCTTCCTTGCCAACAACAATCCGGTCTCGCAGGCGCTTCTGACGCATAAGGCCGATTTCGAAAAGCTCACGGGCATCACGCTCAAGGTCGACACTTACCAGGAGCAGCAGATGCGCCAGCGCCTGGTTACCGTTATGAACGCGCATAGCGACGAGGCCGATGTGTTCATGACCCTACCATCGCGCGAAGGCGCGCAGTTCGCCGCGGCGGGATGGTACGAGGATCTCACTCCTATGACCAAGAATGAGGTCGCGCCCGACTACGACTATGCCGGCCTGAGCCGGGCGCTTTTGACGGCGGCAACCTACAGCGGCAAGCTCACCAGCATGCCTATGAATATCGAGGGGCCTGTTCTTTATTATCGCACCGACATTTTCAAGAAATGCGGGGTCGATCAGCCTAAGAGCATCGCCGATATCGAAACAGCCGCAAAGAAGATCAAGGCCTGTGACCCGAGCATCACGCCGTTCGTCTCGCGCGGACTGAAGCCGGCGCTGCCTTATACGTTTTCTAACTTTCTGCACAACATGGGCGGCAGCTACATGGTGGATGGCAAGTCTGCCCTGTGCACGCCCAAGGGCAAGGCGGCGCTCGACACCTATAGCCGCCTGCTGCGCGACTACGGCCCGCCCGGGGTCGTCAATTACAGCTTCCCTCAGATTTCCGCGCTCTATCGCGCCGGTCGCGCGGCGATGGATTTCGAGGCCTCGAACGAACTTCGCACGGTCATGGAAGGCGGCGAGCGGCTGCAGGACACTGCGCTGATCCCGTTGCCGCCCGGCGATGGCGGCCAAGTCCCGACCGCGATCGGGTGGGGCATCGCGATCTCCGCCTACAGCAAGCAACCTGAAGCCGCCTGGTATTTCGTGCAATGGGCAACCAGCCCGACCGTGCAAAAGATGATGGCGGTGCAAGGCATCGCGCCGCCGCGCTCATCCCTCGCCAATGATCCCGACTATCGGAAATGGATCGATGAGGAGCCGGTGCGCAAGCAGTGGCAGGCCGCTCTCGACGTGCTCGCCGCGAAGGGCGCGTCCGAGGTAGGCTATCCAATCGTCGCCAATCCGGAATCGCGCGAGTTCATCGGCCAGGCGGTGCAGGACTTAATCCTGAAGCAGAAGACGGTCGATCAGGCCTGCGCCGATGCCGACAAGGCGCTCAACACGCTGATTGCGCAGAAATAGCAAATGCAAAGGACTTTGGCTGCTTGTTCGAGCAGTCAGGGCGCGTGCTTATATGGTTGCACTCGAAACCGCGGTGATACGAGAGGGCGAAACGTCCGGGCAGAACCAGCAGCGGCTGGAGCTAGCCGCCCTGTCGGCGCCGGCGGTTCTGTTCACGATCGGCATGATCGCCTTTCCGGTCGTCTACACGGTCTGGCTTTCGTTCCAGAGCTTTTCCTCCACGGGCAAGCAGTCCTTCGTTGCATTTGGCAACTACGCCAAGCTCATTTCCGACAACGAGTTTTGGCACGGTCTGTGGGTGACGCTGGCGCTCTATCTGCTCTCGTTGCTGTTGCAGCTGGTGCTCGGTGTCTGGCTTGCACTAGCGTTGTTTCAGGCCGAGCGGCTGTCGGGCATTGTGCGCTCGCTTTTCATTTCTCCCTTCATGATGCCACCCGTAGTCGCCGGCATGATGTGGCTCGTGATCCTCGACCCCTCGCTTGGCGCTGCGAACTATATTCTCACCTCTATCGGTTTGCCGTCCTCGGATTGGCTGGCCTCCCCGACGTGGGTCATTCCGACCATCGCTCTGATTGATACCTGGCAATGGGCACCTTATGTAGCGCTGATCGTGCTGGGTGGCCTGCAGTCGCTGCCACCGAGCGTCTATGAGGCGGCTCAGATCGATGGGGCTTCGCCGTTCAAGACCCTCCAGCGTATCACCCTGCCGCTGCTGCTACCGACCATCGTCACCGCGACCATTCTGCGCAGCGTCGATCTCCTACGCTTCTTCGACATCATCTACATCACCACCCAAGGCGGCCCGGGCAATGCCTCGAACACGCTCAACATCTATGGTTTTCGGGCCGGGTTCGAGTTCTTCAACATCGGCTATGCTTCTGCGCTGATGCTGACCCTGACCACGATCGTGTTTGGGGCGGTGCTGGCATTCAACCGCCTGCGCGGCGCGGTAGCTTGGTGAGGGGACAGCGATGACCAGCATGCCTGTCAGCGATGCCGTCCTGCGCCGTTTGAACACGCTGCAGCTCGCGCTTGCGGGTATCATTATCATGGCGCCGGTCGCGTGGATGGTGCTGTCCTCCTTCAAGCCGTCATTCGAGGTCACCGCCTATCCGCCGAGCTTGATCTTTTCGCCGACGGCTGAGAACTATGGTGAGCTGATCAAGACCACTCCGTTCTTCTCATATGCGGTGAACAGCCTGATCGTTACCGTCGGCTCCGCCGGCATCGGGCTGATCTTCGGAATTCCAGCTGCTTTCGCGGTGTCGTGGACCCGGATTTCCTGGCCCGCGATCCTGACGCTTGCCGCGCGCATGGCGCCGGGCACGCTGTTTCTGTTGCCTTGGTACGTGATGTTCCGGCAGGTCGGATTGATCGGCTCCTACACTGCGCTGATCTTAAGCCATGCCGTGATAACGCTGCCGATCGTAATCTGGGTGCTATTGCCGTCGTTCGATAATATCCCGCGCAGCGTGTTCGAGGCGGCGCAGGTCGACGGTTGCAGCGTCACGCGTATCCTGTGGCGGATCGCTCTGCCGCTGGTCGGTTCGGGCGTTGCTGTCGCGGCGATCCTCGCCTTCGTGTTTTCCTGGAACTACTTTCTGTTCGCGCTGGTCCTCTCGAACGGCGACACCAAGACGCTGATCGCGGCGGCTTTCAACTTCGTCGGTGAAGGGTCGACGCAGTGGGGTGTATTGATGGCCGCGGCAACTCTGATAGCGCTTCCACCGCTTGTGCTTGCCACGCTGGTGCAGCGTTGGCTGGTCGCGGGGCTGACGTTAGGGGCGGTGAAAGGCTAGGTGGAAATCGATGCTTATCTCTACGCCTCCCAATTCGATTATGGATGCCGCGGTCTTCCATGGTCATGAGCGCATCACCATCGAGCGCGTCGCCATACCGGATCTCGGAAAAGGCGACGTGCTGGTGCGCGTCTTGCGCACCGCGCTGTGCGGCTCCGACTTCAAGCTTTGGCACAGGGGCGCCGCATTTACGGCGGGCCACGAGATCTTCGGCGTGGTCGAGCAGCCGGGGCATCCCATGCATGGCAAGCGCTGCGCAGTCTATATCCCCTTGCATTGCGATCGCTGTGCCGCCTGCAAGCGCGGCGACACGCAGATGTGTCTGGAAGTCTCGAGCCTGATCGGCTGGAATCGGCCCGGCGGTTACGCCGAATATGTGCCGGTTCCGGAAAATTGCTTGCTGCCGGTGCCCGACGATATCGAGGATAGCCTCGCGCCGCTGCTGCTCGACGTGATCGGCACCTCGGGCCACGCTGTGCGTTTTGTCAACCGCATCGTTTCGCCGCAGCAGGCTGGGCCCGTGCTGGTCACGGGCGCAGGTCCGGTCGGTCTGGGAGTCGTGCTGGCGCTGAAGAGTTGCGGATATGACGACATCCGCGTCGCTGATCCCAACGTGGTTCGTCTGAAGATCGCGCAATCATTCGGTGCCAAGCCGCATCCGGTGGGCGATAGCTCGGAGCGGTTTGCCCTGATTGTGGAATGTTCGGGCGCGCATGCGGCGCGCAATCTCGGCATCGAGGTGGTGTTGCCCCATGGCGCGGTCGTTCTTGTCGGCGAAAATGCCGCGCCGTGGACCATCGCCGAGGGCCCCGTGTTCCGGCGCAAAGACTTTTACATGATCCGCACCTTCTATTTTCCGCTCGCTGACTTTGCGTCGAACATCGAACTGCTGCGGCGCCACAAGGAGGAATACCGGCAGCTCGTCGACGGCGAGTTCGGCCTCTCAGCGCTGCCGGAGAATTTCGCCCGCTTTGCGCAAGGTGAGCTCATCAAGCCGGTTCTGGCGCTGGACTGACCCGCATGGCCTCGATCTCGATCCGCAATCTCATCAAGCGCTACGGCAACTACACCGTAATCCCCGCTCTCAATCTGGAGATCGCAGATCACGAGTTTATCGTATTCGTCGGTCCGTCCGGTTGTGGCAAGTCGACCCTGCTGCGTATCATCGCAGGACTGGAGCCGATCAGCGCAGGTGACCTCTACATCGGCGATGATCGCGTCAATGGCGTGCCCGCTGCGCGGCGCGACATCGCGATGGTCTTCCAAGATTACGCGCTCTATCCGCATATGCGCGTTTACGAGAACATGTCGTTTGCGCTGGAATTGCGCGGCGTACCGAAAACCGAGATTGCCGCACGGGTGAAGCGCGCGGCGGCATTGTTGCACATCGAGCCCTATCTCGATCGCAAGCCAAAGGAATTGTCCGGCGGCCAGCGCCAGCGGGTCGCCATGGGCCGCGCGATCGTGCGCAACCCCAAGGTCTTCCTGTTCGACGAACCGCTATCCAACCTGGATGCCAAGCTGCGCGCGCAGGTGCGCGCCGAAATCAAGACGCTGTCGCAGCAGCTCAAGACCACAATGATCTTCGTCACCCACGATCAGGTCGAAGCCATGACCATGGCCGACCGCATCGTCGTGCTGCAGGGCGGGAGCGTTCAGCAATATGACACGCCGGAGCTGGTCTATGAGCGACCGGCGAACCAGTTCGTGGCCGGGTTTATCGGCTCGCCGACCATGAATTTCTTTCCGGCCGAATTGCGCGGCGAACGGGTGGTGCTGTCCCACGACGGCACTGCCGTCGGCCTCAACGGCGCGGCCCAGGCGCGTTTGAAGAACGCAGGCGGCAAGGCAGTGCTCGGTATCCGCCCCGAGCATTTTGCCGTAGCGCCCGATGCGTCGGAGGCCATTGAGGTGACGGTGAAACTGGTCGAACCGCTCGGTTCGGATACCCTTGTTCATTTTGAGCTTGCAGGTGTTTCGGCAATCGCGCGCGTGCACCCTGGCTTGCGGCCCAGGGTCGGAGACCACCTTTACCTACGTCCGGAGCCCGGCAAGACGCACCTGTTCGACAATGAGCATGGAAGAGTGCTGTCGTGACAACTGGGGAGAGTGCAGATCCGGTGATGGCTTGGCAGCAATTTGCCGCGCAGGCGAAAGGCATCCGCATCATCTGCCTCGGCCTGTCAGCGCTCGACCAGATCTGGCAAGTGGAACGGCCCTTCGCGGGCGGCAGCGAAAAGATCAGGGCCATCGAACATACGACAGCGGGCGGTGGCATGGCCGCGAACGCGGCCGTGACCGTGGCGCGGCTTGGAGGCGCAGCTGCCTTTTGGGGCCGCGCGGGCGACGATGGCCCTGGACGCGAGATGCGCGCGGCGCTGTCGCGCGAGGGTATCGACACCAGATATTTCCGGCTGTTCCCCGGCGGACGATCGTCCGTATCGGGCGTCATCGTCGACCCAGCGGGCGAGCGCCAGATCGTGAACTTCCGTGGCCGGTTTCCGGCTGGTACCGACTGGCTGCCGCTTGATGATGTCATGGTCTCCGCCGCCGTGCTCGCCGATCCGCGCTGGCCGGAAGGAGCGATGGCGCTGTTTTCGAGGGCCCGACGGCTGGGCATACCGACCATTCTCGACGCCGATATGGCCGATCGGGGTGTGTTCGAGCAGCTGTTGCCGCTGACCGATCATGCTGTCTTCTCCGAGCCTGCGCTGAAAGACTATGCCGGCTCGGCCGGCGACGACGCCTTGGAGGGCATCACGCGTTTTCCCTGCCGCGTCGTCGCGGTCACGCGCGGCCACGACGGGGTGAGCTGGTATCAAGATGGGCGCTTGCAAACGCAGACCGCTTTTCCGATCGAGGCCGTCGACACCAGCGGTGCCGGCGACGTCTTTCACGGCGCTTATGCACTTGCGATCGGCGGCGGGCTGGCCGTCCGCGATGCGATGTCGTTTGCCTCGGCCGCGGCGGCACTGAAATGCACCCGCGCCGGCGGCCGCACCGCTATTCCCTTTATCGACGATTGTCTTGCATTCATGGGGACCTGACATATGAGAACGATTGGAAAGAACAGAGGCCTAGCGCGGCTTGCGGACGGCGATGGGCATTTCCGCATGGTCGCGCTGGACCAACGGCCGCCGCTGTTCGAGGCGATCGCGCAGGCCAAGGGCATTAGCAAGGATCAGGTTGAATATTCCGAGGTGACTGCCGCGAAGCGGCTGCTGGTCGAGGCGCTCGGGCCCTATTGCAGCTCCATGCTATTCGATCCGAATTTCGCAGTCCCCGCCGCGATTGATCTGTTGCCGCCGCGTTGTGGCTTGATCGTCACGTTGGAGGAGCATCGGGTGGAGGAAACACCGGGCGGCCGCAAGTCCCGCACGATTGCGAATTGGAGCGTGGAGAAGATACGGGCTATCGGCGGCGATGCGGTTAAAGTGCTCGCCTGGTATCGGCCGGATGCCGACAACGCGGTTCTTGCGCATCAAAAAGCCTTTGTTCGCGAGATCGGCGAGGACTGTGCGCGGTTCGACATTCCCTATGTGCTCGAGCTTTTGGTTTACCCGTTTTCCGGTAGTGCCAACCACACCGCCGATTATGTAGAATCGCCCGGCAAGCTCCCCAGGCTCGTAATCGAAAGCGTGCGCGAGTTCGCCAGGCCCGAATACGGAGTCGATCTTCTGAAACTGGAAAGCCCGCTCGCTGCAAACGTGCTGCCGCCACGCGACCGCAGTGCGGCGTCAGCAGCCGCGCAGCGCGAGTTCAATGCGATCGGCGAGATATGTGCGGAACGGGGGATCCCGTGGGTGCTGCTATCCGGCGGCGCCGCGCCGGAAAGATTCGAGCGTGTACTGGAGTACGCCTACGCGGCTGGCGCGGGTGGCTTTCTTGCAGGACGTACGATCTGGCTTGACGCGGTACGGCGCCATTTTCCTGACCGCGCGGCGGTGGCTGCTAGCCTACGCAAGGACGGCATTGACGTGCTCGAACGGCTCAACGCGCTAACGAAAGGTAAGGGCGCGCGATGGAAAGCGCGGTTTCCCGCTTTCAGCGACATTAAGCAGGAAGGCGACTTTGCCAGTGCTTACTGACGCCGAGGGTACCGCAACAGCATAGCAGCGAACATGGCATCTGAAAATTTCAGTGTGCGTTCGATGGCAGCGTTATGCTATCGCTATCCCTTGGCGACGCCGGTGGTGACCTCGTTTGGCCGTATGCTGAGCCGTCCAGCGGTGTTTGTTCGCGCCGAAGATGAAGATGGCGTGGTGGGCTGGGGCGAGGCTTGGTCGAATTTTCCTGCGACAGGCGCCGAACATCGTGCGCGGCTGATCAATGAGGTGCTCGCATCTGCTCTGGTCGGACAAAGGGTCGACCACCCGGCTCGGGCCTTCGAAACTCTGACAAAGGGCACAGCCGTATTGGCGCTGCAGTCGGGAGAGCCCGGACCATTCGCGCAGGCAATTGCGGGAATTGATCTTGCGCTTTGGGATCTTTATGCGCGGCGACGAAAGCAGCCGCTGTTCCGGCTGCTGGGTGGTCTGTCCAACAAGATCAATGTGTATGCGAGCGGTATCAACCCCGATGGGGCAGCTCGAACAGCCGAAGCGGCCGCGGATCGAGGGCATCGTGCGTTCAAGCTCAAGGTGGGGTTTGCTCTTGATCGTGATCTGGCCAATTTGTCGGCGCTGCGCGGTATTGTCGGAACCGGCATGCTTGCGGCGGATGCCAATCAAGCCTGGTCTGTCGAGCAGGCGCTGAAGATCCTCCCGCGGCTTGGCGGGTTCTCTCTGCGCTGGCTGGAAGAGCCTATCAGCGCCGATCGACCCCACCAGGAGTGGCTAACCTTGCGGTCAAGCGCCCCAATGCCGCTTGCGGCTGGCGAAAACATCACGAGCCGAGAGGAGTTTCAACGGGCCCTCACTGAGGATGTCCTAGGAGTGGTCCAGCCCGACATCGCCAAATGGGGAGGGCTGACGATCTGTGCCGGTCTTGCGAAGGACATCCTCAAAAGTGGCAAGACATTCTGCCCACATTACCTTGGTGGCGGTATCGGGCTGCTCGCGTCTGCGCACCTGCTTGCTGCCACCGGAGGCGACGGTTGGCTGGAAGTCGACGTCAATAACAATCCGTTGCGCGAGGGGTTTTGCGGTCCAGTCGCGACAGTCACGGAGGGCGCGGTCGCTTTGAGTGATGAAGCGGGGATTGGTATGGCGCCGGATCTCTCCTCTATTGAGCGCTACCGCACCGTATAGACGCTGGCCTATCGCATATGCCCCATCGGGCACGCCCCATTGCCGGGCGATACTCACATCGCGTAAATGTCAGGCGCCGCGAGCGTCTCGGGGAGGGTATTGAGATCTTTGGCCGTGCTCCGCAGTGGGGCGGACGCGTCGTAATGCGTTCGACACACGTTCGTAGCAGGTTAGCTGCTCGATTTTCGCGCGCTTGGAGGTGCTCATGGCAATTCAGGTTTACGGTTTTTGGCGCTCAATCGCCTCCTTCAGGGTGCGGGTCGCCTTGAAGCTCAAAGGTCTGCCGTTTGAAGAAATCCCGGTCGACATCCTTTCAGGGCAGCAGTTCAAGCCCGGTTACGAGGACGTCAACGCCGAGCGCGTCGTGCCGACATTCATCCATGACGGATACTCGTTGTTTCAGTCGCTGGCGATCATTGAGTATATCGAAGATCTGCAGCCCGAGCCGCCGTTGTTGCCGCATGATCCGAAGGAACGGGCCTATGCGCGATCGCTCGCGCTTACGACGGTTGCAGACGGCCATCCGCTCATCACGCCGCGCGTTCGAAATCATCTCGCAAAAACCTTTGCCGCCGACGCTCACGCCGTCGAGAGTTGGAGCGGGCACTGGACCACGGAGGGACTGGCAACCTATGAGAGGCTCTTCGCGCGAAGGCCTCCGGCGCCGTTTGCCTTGGGCGAAGCCCCAGGCCTTGCTGACATTTGCATTGCGGGCCATGCCATAGCTGCGCACTTTCTCAAGCTCGAGCTGACCGCGTTTCCGGCCCTCGCGCGGCTAGCGGAACGCTGCTTCGCGTTGCCGGCATTCGCGACCTCCCATCCTTTCGAGCAGCCGGGATACAAGGCACATGCGCTCCGTTGAGCCGCTAAAGGTGCGGCTCAATTTGCCTCAGCGCTGGTTCCCACCACTGGGAGCTCGATGTTGAGAGATGCCGCGAATTGAACCGTGGTGGTGAGCTCCGGTGGCGTCGAGGCCGAAGGCAGTTTCTCCCAATGGTGGGCCAGCCAGCAACTTGGCAATACAATGCCGCATCCCTGAATTTGATTGACGCACAAGCCGGACCGCGCCTTAATTGGGGGAGCAGCGCGATCAACAATCACCAGAGGACCTCGAAGCGTCAGCGGCTCACGGTTTTCGCCGAGGAAAATGATCTCACCTGATGATTCTGGAGGACCATCCATACCTCACGATCGCATGCGGCTGTGGATGTAGCGGGGACGCCAGATGGCGGATGTTGGTCGAAAATCGACCTTGGATCACTCTGTGGGACAGGAGATGGACGATCGCGCCTACGCAGCCATGCTGGCGCGGACGAGGGCTCTGATCCCACAATTGCGCGACCGTGCGGCGCGGACCGAAGAGATTCGGCGTCTGCCGCCGGAGACGGAGCGCGATCTGCATGAGGCGGGTCTTTTCAGGATTGTCCAGCCCAAGCGGGTCGGGGGTTCGGAATTCGACTACGTCGCTCTGGTTGATTGCGCCGAGCTGCTCGGTAAAGGGGACGCGTCGGTAGCCTGGAATTTTGCCAATCTTGCCAGCCACCACTGGATGCTGGCGATGTTCGACAAACGCGCCCAGGATCTAGTTTGGGACAAAGATCCCAACACCCTGGTTGCGTCCTCCTTCATTTTTCCCGCGGGGCGTGCCCGGAAGGTCGAGGGCGGTTTCAGGTTGCACGGCAGTTGGCCGTTCTCTTCCGGCGTGGCGTCGAGCGAATGGAATATGCTTGGAAGCGTGGTCGACCCCGACGATGAAGCTGACGGGATCGAGTATCGGATCTTTCTGGTCCCCAAGAAGGATTATCGGATTCTGGATACATGGAATGCCGCCGGACTGCGCGGAACTGGCTCCAACGATGTCGAAGTGAGGGATGCCTTTGTCGCAGAATCGCTGACGGTTTCGGTAAGTGATCTCGCGGGTGGTCCGACGCCCGGCAGCGCGATCAACCCGAATCCGCTCTACACGCTTCCCGTGTTCTCGCTATTCCCCTATGTGCTTTCCGGGGTCGCCCTCGGAAATGCGCAGGCCTGCCTCGATGACTATGTTGAAATTGCCCACCATCGTGCGTCGACCTACAACCGCGCCAAGCTCGGCGATCTGCAGAGCACGCAAATCAAGATTGCGGAGGCTTCTGCCAAGATCGACGCGGCGCGCTTGATCATGCGCTCGAACTGTATCGAGGCGATGGCCGCTGCAAGGCGCGGGCAAATTCCGGATATGGCGGTCAAGACCAGATTGCGGCGCGACGGGGCATATTCGGTCAACCTTTGCACCGAGGCGGTGTCTCTGCTGTTTGCGGCGAGTGGGGCACGTGGGCTGTTTACATCGGGCGCTTTGCAGCGCCAATTCCGCGACGCGCATGCGATCAATTCGCACATCGCGTTCAATTTCGATGCGGCTGGTACCAACTATGGCCGGGTGGCGCTCGGCCTTCCGTCCGAAAATGTCACGCTTTGAGGCCCGCGGATGAACGACGCGCCTAAGCATCCGATCGGTCTGGATCCGGCAAACGAGCTAGCCAGTGATCATTCGCCGATCGACCCGCGGGATTTTCGCAATGCGCTTGGGACCTATGCGACCGGCGTAACGATCATCACGGCGGCAGGGGCCGACAAAAAGCCGTATGGGCTGACCTGCAATTCCTTCGCCTCGGTGTCGCTCAACCCGCCGCTGGTCCTTTGGAGCCTTGTGCTCTACTCCTCAAGCCTGAGCATTTTCCAGAATGCCAGCCATTTCGCCGTCAACGTCCTGGGCGCATCGCAGCAGGCGCTGGCCAGCAAATTTGCGAAATCCTCCGATGATAAGTTCGCCGGGGTCGAATGGACTCCGGGGCTTGGCGATGCACCTGTGCTTACCGAGAGTGTCGCCAATTTCCAGTGCCGCTCAGTCAATCGGTACTACGGCGGCGATCACGTCATCTTCCTCGGTGCGGTTGAAGCCTATTCCTACAACCATAAGGAGCCGCTGCTGTTCGCGCGGGGTAGCTATGGACGGTTTCTTGCAGAGGATGATCGTCGGACCAATAAAGCACGTTGAGTGGCAAAGGCGACAAGAGCAACGCCCGAGGGGCCAGGGCGAGGAGCGCAGGCTCTGGATGGGCCCGAACGAGGCAGCGAGATCAGATCGCCGTGCTCAGCGAACTGCCGCTGTGCTTAGCTTCGCCATTTCGGCCCGATACCAATCGCCGATTTCGCTTGCTGTCATCAGTGCAACGCCTTCGTGTCCAATGACGTAATCGAGTAGCGCCTCGACATATTTGATGCGATGGGGAACGCCCGTGATATAGGGGTGGATCGAGATCGCCATAACCCGCGCGTTGTCGGCGCCCTCCAGGTATAGGCGATCGAATTGATCAGTGCAGCGCTTCAAGAACTGTTCGGACGGAAGATGCTGCAGCGCATGGATCACGATATCGTTGGTTTCGACCGAGTAGGGGATTGTCGTGATCGTGCCGTGCGGCGTCGTGACATCCTGCGGCAGGTCGTCAATGACCCAATCCGCCACATACTGGATGCCGTTGAGGCGTAGCAGGTCGAGCGTCTGTTCGGTCTCGGTCAGGCCCGGGCTCTCCCAGGACCGGGGCGGCTTTCCCGTGAATTTCGCGATCGTTTCGATGGAGCGCTTGATGGTTTCAGCTTGATCGTCAAGCTTGTGCATCGGCCCTTGCACGAAACCGTGCCCCATGAACTCGAAACCGGCCTCGAGCGCGGCGGAAGCCACGCGCGCATAAGAGTTGCAGACGTTTGCGTTCAGCGCGAGCGTAACCGGTATCTTGCGCTCCGTGAGTGCTTTGAATTGACGCCAGAAGCCGGCGCGCATGCCGTATTCGTGCCAGGACCAATTTGGCACATCAGGCAGCAATGGCTGTCCCATCGGCGGGCTCAGTACAGTTCGGGGCATGGCGTTCTCTATCCGCCATTCCTCGACATTGAGGATGACCCATACGGCGAGCCGCTTGCCGCCTGGCAGCGTCAGTTTGGGGCGATCGACTTGGGCCTGATAGGGAATGCGATCGGTAAAGGCCACGACACTTCCTCGTCGAGTTGATGGATATTATTCGGCGGCAGTCGATTGTCTTGCAGCGCCGGCGTTGACACGTGGCATGACCTTTTCCGCCATCAGGATCATCGATTGTCGCGCAAGCTCGCGGTCTCTCCAGTCCTTACCCGCATAGAGCAGCGTACCAAACGTGCCGACCTCGTCCTGAAAGGACAGGAGCTGATCTGCGACGCTTTCGGGGGTGCCCCAGATGATCAGGTTGTTGCAGATCATCTCCAAGGTCACTTCCTCATCGGGCTGATCGCGCCTCGTTTTGAAGAGCTCGACGCGGCCATTCTTCTTCAGCTTAGTGAACAGCGAGCGATAGTAGTAGACGTAAGGACCGTCTGGATCGGTGGCATACGCTTTCGCCGTGGCGGCGTCGCTTGCGACAAAGATACTCTTTGCCACTCGCCAGTTCGCCGGATCCGCCGCACGGCCGGCGCGCTCGCAACCCTCGACATATCTGGGCCAGTGGCTCTTAACCCAAGCCGGCATCAGAAAGTTGGCCGATATCGGGTCCCAGCCCCGCGCCGCCGCCTCCGTGACTCCCTTCGAAAAAGGCGCGACTGCGGTCACGACGATTGGCGGGTGTGGCTGCTGCAGGGGACGTCCAATGAAGCCCTGACCGACCTCCTTCATCAGGGTCTTTTGCGTCGATATCGTCCAGAATTGTCCTTTAATGTTATAAGGTGGCTCACTCGCCCAGATCGCCAACACCTGATTAATGGCCTCAACAAACATTGCATTGCGATCGGCTTCAAGATTGCCGAACAGCTCGGCATCGGAAAGCAATCCTCCCGGGCTGATGCCGAAGATCAGACGCCCCTCCAACATATGGTCGAGCATCGCAATCGAGGCTGCAACCGCCGCAGGATGCGCGTTCGGCATATTGATCGTGCCGGTGCCGAGCTTGATCTGCCTGGTCGCGGCTGCAATCCAGGCGAGGAATGCGATGCAAGATGTAATATTCTCGGCCTTGTCAGTGACATGTTCGCCCACATAGGCTTCGCTGAAACCGAGTTCATCGGCCAGTAGAAATGCCTCACGGTCTTCCTTCAACGAAAGCCGCCAGTCCTTCTCGAGGGGGTGGATCGGCATCGTGAAGAAACCCAATTTCATGGCGTGCTCCTCGCAAGGGCTATTCACCTGGCGAACGGACCGTGCGTCCTCCGCGAGCTCAAGACAAGTCCAAAAGTCAAATCCCTCCGGAGAATAGCTCCCTAAACAAACTTGACCTTTGGCGGCCAACACCTTCTAATCAGGCAAAAAATACGCCAGCTCTGGCGGGGGAAGGTCGCGCCCATGAAAGCCTCGGCTTTCGATTACGCACGCGTAGCCAGCATTCATCATGCGCTGGAGATGCTTTCCCTGCATGGGGAACAGGCAAAACTATTGTCTGGCGGCCAGAGCCTGCTTCCGGCGATGAACCTTCGCCTGGTCTCACCCCAAATTCTCATCGATATCGGCGATCTCGCTGAGCTAAGAGGAATTGCCGTTGACAGCGATGTTCTGCGCATTGGCGCGTTGACCCGCCATGTTGAACTTCTAACCTCGCACTTGGTTGCCGCTCACGCACCGCTTTTAAGCGACGCGGTCAAGCATATCGCCCACCCTGCGATCCGCAACCGGGGTACCCTCGGCGGCAGCCTTGCTCATGCCGATCCGGCCGCCGAGCTGCCTGCATGCATGCTGGCGCTCAATGCGACCATTATCGCCTGCGGGCGAGACGGTGAACGACGCATCGCAGCCGCTGAGTTTTTTCAAGGCATTTATGCGACCGCGCTACGTCCGGATGAGCTGCTGGCCGCTGTCGAATTGCCAATCGCGCGGCAGAATTCGGTCGATTTCTTCCAGGAGTTCGCTCGGCGCCACGGCGATTACGCGCTGGCTGGCGTGGCCGCGCGGGCCAGTGTCGCCAGCGGCGGGTTTTCCAAGCTTCGCATGGCATTCTTTGCCATAGCTGATCGACCGGTGTTGGCCAATGCCGCAGCCAAGTTGCTCAACGTCGCGATCACACCGGAATTGATCGCCGATGCGTCAGTCGCATTTGGCAACGAACTCAACCCTCCCGAGGATCAGCAGGCGTCTTCGTCCATGCGCCGGCATCTGGCAAGCGTGCTGTTTAGGCGGTGCGTCGAGGCGCTCCTTGCTCGCGGTCGCCTATATGGAGGAGCTGGGTGACGGCTCCGATGCCAATCTCCCTTGAGGTCAACGGTGAGCGCGTGGATTTGCATGTCCTCCCGCGCGTCAACCTGGCGGACTTCCTTCGTGAACATCTGCATCTGACAGGCACGCATGTCGGCTGCGAGCATGGCGTGTGCGGTGCATGTACCGTTCGGGTAAACGGCGAAATCGTGCGCGCCTGCTTGATGCTCGCTGTTCAGGTGCACGGCAAAACGGTACAAACGATCGAAGGTTTGTCCGACAGCGGTGAAGTCGCCGATCTACAATCGGCGTTTCGAGAGCGCAATGCGCTGCAATGCGGCTATTGCACGCCGGGAATGCTGATGGCCGCTGAAGATCTCTTAAAACAGCAAAATGAGCCGTCGCGGGAGCTCATCCGAGAGCATCTTTCCGGCAATTACTGCCGCTGCACCGGTTATCAGGCCATTGTCGACGCGATCGAAGCCACGGCCCACAGCCGAAGGGGGCGACCGCGATGATCGTGGCAAGAAGGCAAGCTGAGCGGCTTTCGGTGCTCGACCGGCCAAACTCCTACATTGGGAAGACTGTGCCGAGGCCCAATCTCGATCGGCTCATGCAGGGGCGAGGGCTCTATGTCAGCGACATTGAGCTGCCGCGGATGGCGCATGTCGTGTTCCTGCGCTCACCTCATGCCCACGCAAAAATCGTGGCGATTGATGCGAGCGCCGCAAAGCGGATGCCGGGTGTCATTGCCATCGTCACCGGGCGGGAGCTCGCGGCTGTAATCACGCCCTGGGTAGGCGTGCTCTCGCACCTGAAGCGGCTGAAGTCCGCTCCCCAGTACGCAATGGCTATCGACCGCGTGTGCTGGCAGGGTGAAGCGGTGGCGGCGGTCGTGGCGACAAGTCGCGCGCTTGCGGAGGATGCCGGCGAGCAGGTCTTGGTCGACTATGAAGAGCTTGAGGCGGTAACCGATATGCAGACCGCACTCGATCCAAAGACGCCGGTCATTCATCCCGCCCTTGGCGATAATCTTGCCTTCGAACGCTTACATGATACAGGCAATGTGGACCAAGCCTTTGAGGCGGCGGACGAGGTCGTTGAAGCTGAATTTGTCTTCGGCCGCCACACTGGTGTGACGTTGGAGCCGCGTTCCGTCGTTGCTGATTGGAACAGCGCGGAAGGCAGGCTTACGATATATCAGGGCACCCAGGCCCCGCACATGGTGCAGAACATCGCGGCGCTTCACCTTGGGCTGCGGGAGCAACAGGTCCGCGTCGTTTGCAAGGACGTCGGAGGCTCCTT
The DNA here is from genome assembly GCF_000472385.1 of Bradyrhizobium sp. ARR65. Taxonomy (GTDB): domain Bacteria; phylum Pseudomonadota; class Alphaproteobacteria; order Rhizobiales; family Xanthobacteraceae; genus Bradyrhizobium. Next base: position 190,674 of record NZ_AWZU01000008.1, on the reverse strand, counting down.
CGGCATAAAGGTGCACATCTATGCCGATGAGATGGCGACCTATGCCCTCTCTAAGCTGCTGAGACGGCCGATAAAATTCGTCGCGGATCGGGTCGAAAGCTTCAATACCGACATTCATGCGCGCGATCATCGCTGCAAGGGTCGGATCGGTGTGAGACGTGACGGTGCAATCACGGCCTTTAAAATCGACGACCTCACCGGAATCGGCCCCTATTCGATGTATCCGCGCACCAGCGCGATCGAGGCGAACCAGGTCGTCAATCTGGTCGGTGGGCCTTACACGACCAAGAGCTATCGCGCACGAGCGCGTGTTGTCTTTCAGAACAAAAATGTGATGTGCCAGTATCGCGCGGTCGGGCACCCTATCGCCTGTGCCGTTACCGAGGGGCTGGTGGATCTGGCAGCGATACGGATCGGGATGGACCCAGTCCAGATCCGGAAGCGTAATCTTATTGCCGACGACGCGTATCCGTGCGCGTCGCCGACCGGGCTGAGATTCGAGCAGTTGTCTCACCAGGCTTGCCTCACCAAGCTGGTGGAAATGATGGACTATGCGGGTTTGCGCGCCGAGCAGGCGACCCTGCGCAGAACAAACATCTATCGCGGCATTGGTGTTGCCAGCTTCATCGAGGTGACAAACCCGAGCGCGGCATTTTATGGGGTTGGCGGAGCCCGCATCTCTTCCCAGGATGGCGTGGCTGTCAGGCTGGACGCTCAGGGTTCGGTGATCTGCCAGACCAGTATTACCGAGCAGGGGCAGGGCTCGGAAGCGTTGACCGCGCAAATTGTAGCCACTGTGCTCGGGGTCGCGATGGAGCGCGTTCGAGTCATTTTGGGCGACACTGACAATACGCCCTATGGCGGGGGGACCTGGGCGTCGCGCGGCGCCGGAATTGGCGGAGAGGCGGCGCTCCAGGCCGCAAAGGTCCTGCGTAAGAACATCCTGGATGTCGCGGCGGCCATCCTGCAATCGAACCCCGCGGAGCTCGACATCGCGGGCAACGCCGTTGTGAACGCCGGCGATCGCGAGCCGCGCATCGAGCTGAGCGAACTGGCGCGAATTGTTTATTTCCGCCCCGATACGTTGCCGCCCGGCATTCAGCCCGAACTCATGGCGACGCGCCATTTCGTGCCGAGGGAGTATCCCTTTGCCTTTACCAACGGCGTTCAAGCCTCCTGGCTCGAGGTTGACCCCGAGACAGGCTTTATCCGCTTGCTTAAACATTGGGTGGTCGAGGATTGCGGCACCATCATCAATCCGCAGCTCGTTGACGAGCAGATCCGGGGTGGGGTGGTTCAGGGGCTTGGCGCCGCACTTTTCGAAAAGTGCGTCTATGACGAGCGCGGTCAGCTCACAAACGCCAATATGGCTGACTACCTGGTGCCGATGGCCGGGGAAATGCCGGACATCGATGTCGGCCATGTGGTTTCGCCAACGCGCGAAAGCGAACTGGGCGCCAAGGGCGCGGGCGAGGCAGGGACGGCGGGCGCCGCAGCGGCCGTCATTAACGCGGTAAATGACGCGCTCGGGCCATTCGGTACTTTAGTTACAGAGATTCCGCTCACGCCGCAGGTTATCCTGACGGCCCTAGGGCGCCTATAACAATAAGCCTCGTAGCGAAAGAAGACATCAGGGGAGGAAAGTCATGAGGAGCGAGGTCTCCAAATCGAGATCGATATCCCGTCGCCGGCTGTTGGCGACGGTGGGGGCCGGCGCGGTGACCGCTGCCTCGCCCTTCCGCATCAATCTGGTCAAGGCGGAGGAGGCGAACATCAAAATCGGCTTTCCCGTCCCATTGACGGGCCCCTACGGCACGGAAGCGCAGGACCAGGTTCGCGCGGCCCAGCTCGCTGTAGCTCAATTCAATGAGGCTGGCGGCCTCAACGGGCGGAAGGCGGAATTGGTGGTTCGCGACGACAAGCTCAATCCAGGCGAGGCTGCGACGCGAACGCTTGAACTCGTCGAGAAGGAGAAGGTGAACTTCGTTGTCGGCAGCCTTTCCGCCGCGGTGCAGCTCGCGATCAACAATGTGACCAAGGAGCGGGGCATCATCTTCAATTCAATCAGCCAATCCGATGCCATCAATGAAGCCGCCGACTTCAGCCGGTTTACCTTTCACGAGGCACTGAACCCGCATATGACGTCCGGCGCAGTCGGCCGGTACGCGTTCTCGAAGTTCGGCAAAAGGGTTGCTTTCCTGACTGCGGACTATGCCTATGGCCATGAAATGGTCCGTGGATTCCTCGAGGTCGGTAAGGCCTTCAATATTGAAAATCTCGGTGACATCAGGCACCCGCTCGGTACCACCGATTTTTCGACCCTGTTGCCTCGGATCCTGGCGCTGAAGCCGGATATCCTCTGCATCAGCAATTTCGGCCGCGATCAACAAATCGCGCTGCGGCAGGCGACCGATTTCGGGATCAAGAAAACCACCCAGATCATCGCTCCCTTGCTCTCGCATGCAAGTCGTGTCGCCGCTGGACCCCAGGCCTTCGAAGGCGTGATCGGCGGGTGCTCGTTTTATTGGGGCATTGAGGACAAATTCGCCTCGACCAAGGCCTTCAACGATGCTTTCCGCAAAATGTATGACGGCAAGCTGCCAACCGATTACGGTGCGCTCGGTTATGGCGGTGTCCGAACCGTGCTAAGCGCGGTGAAAAATGCCGGCAGTGTCGATACCGACAAGGTCATCACTGCGCTGGAGGCCTTGAAGTACGACTACTACAAGGGCCCGCAATATTATCGCAAATGCGACCATCAATCGGTGCAATCGGTCTTGGTTATCCGGTCCAAGTCCAAGGATCAACGGAATGAATCTGACGTCTTCGAGGTGATCAGCACCGAAGAGCCCGATGAGGCGCATCTGCGGAGCTGCGCAGAACTCGGTCACAAGGCGTGATAGCGGATTGGGGCGTCCTGGTCGCCGCCCCCTCGTAGGTGATGCGGATGGCTGGTCTCAGTCTCGATCTTATTGCCTTGCAGCTATTTGCCGGACTGGCGCTCGGCGCAATTTATGTGCTGTTCGCAATCGGCCTTTCTTTGATCTTCGGCATGCTCACCGTGGTGAATTTTGCGCACGGCGCCTTCTACATGGTCGGCGCCTATGCCGGGCTCTACATCCTGATGCTGGGCGGCAATTTCTGGATCTGTCTCCTCGCTGTTCCGCTGGCGGTCGGGCTGTTCGGGATGCTGGTGGAACGTTTTCTCATTCGGCGGCTCTACGGCCGTGGCATCGATTACCCGCTGCTCCTGACGTTCGGCTTGAGCTATGTGATGGTCGAATTGGTTCGCCTTGCCTTTGGCAAGACGGGTTACCCCTTCGATACTCCAGATCTGTTGCAAGGCGCCGTCAATATCGGCGTCGGCTACTTTCCGTTGTACCGGCTGTTTGTGATCGGCGCGACCGCCGCGGTGCTTCTGGGTCTTTGGCTCTTTCTGGAAAAGACCAGCTTCGGACTGATCATTCGCGCAGGCGCGCGTGACCCGCAGATTGTTCGCGTGCTTGGCGTGGACATTTCCAACGTCTGGCTGATCGTATTCGGGATTGGGACCGCTATTGCCGGCTTCGCCGGCCTGCTGGCGGCCCCATTGCAGGGCGTTATTCCAGAAATGGGAAGCACCATCCTGGCCGAAGCATTCGTAGTGACGGTGGTCGGCGGCATGGGCTCAATTGGCGGCGCGGTCCTTGCGGGACTCTTGGTCGGCATCGTCGTCAGCATGAGCTCACTATTTGCGCCCGAAATGGCGAAGGTCTCGATTTTTGCGTTGATGGCGATCGTGCTCATTGTTCGGCCGCAGGGGTTCTTTGGTCGCGCCGGACTAATGAGTTGATGGTGAAAGTCGGCCATGAATGAGATGAGCCAGTCTCTGCTGCGGACACAGGCTGCGCGCGTAAGCTGGTTTGATGTTGCAACGCGCCATCGCGTCGCCCTGGCAACCCTTGCTGTTCTCGTATTTCCTCTCGTGATGCCGTTCACTGCGCTCGCGGTGAATATCTTGATCTATGGCCTCTATGCACTCGGCTTCAATCTAGTCTACGGCTATCTCGGCCTGTTGTCCTTTGGCCACGCCGCCTTGTTCGGAACAGGAGCTTATCTTTGCGGTATGGCGATCGTGCATTTCGGATTGCCGTGGTACGCAGCAATTGCAATCGGGGTCGTTGCGGGCCTGGCAATGGCTGCTTTGATTGGCGTGCTGGCGATCCGAACCCGCGGCATCTACTTCGCCATGGTCACGATGGCACTGTCGCAGTGCGTCTATTACCTTTTCTATCAAGCGGTCGACTGGACTGGCGGGGAAAACGGTCTTCGTGGAATCAATGTTCGCAGCATCGATCTGTTCGGCATGCGGCTTGATTTCCTCGATCCGATGACTCGCTATTACGTGATTGCCGCCTTCGTAATCGCGGCCTTCTTCATACTATCGCGGATTCTCGCCTCGCCCTTCGGTGCGGTCATTGAGGCGGTACGCGAAAATGCGACCCGCGCCCGCGCGTCCGGTTATGATGTGACGCTGACGCGCCTGATCACGTTCGTACTTTCCGGCGGTTTTTGCGGCCTTGCCGGCGCGCTTCAGGCGTTGCATCTATCCATCGTACCGATCGAGATCCTGCACTATGACACCTCCGGCATCGTGGTCATGATTGCCCTGCTCGGCGGAATGGGGACATTTTTCGGACCGATGATCGGCGCGGCGGTCTTTCTGCTGCTTGAGAATCTGGTCTCGCTTTGGACCGTGCATTGGCAGCTAATCGTCGGCGCTATTTTCGTGATTTGCGTGCTGTTCTTCCCGGCCGGAATCTGGGGCACGCTGACGTCCCGCGGCAAACGATGACCTCGCGAGATTCAAATCAGCTTATTTTGCGCACGCAGCGTTTAGGCAAGGTGTTTGGAAAATTTGTCGCGCTGAAGGACATATCGGCCGAGTTCAGGCGAGGCGCGATCACCTCGATCATCGGCCCTAACGGCGCCGGCAAGAGCACATATTTCAATCTGTTGTCGGGAGTCCTCGCGCCATCCAGCGGCAGCATTGAATTCGAGGGCAGGGATGTTACCGGCCTGCCGCAGCATCGATTTGCTCATCTCGGGATCTCAAAGTCCTTCCAGATCACCAGCGTGTTTCCGCAACTGTCTACGCGCGAGAACATTCGGATCGGGCTTCAGGCGCTGGTATCACGCTACGATTTGTGGCGTCCGCGCAGTCGGCTTCGCGATTTGGCCGAGCAGGCCGATGAGCTGCTAGCGCTGGTCGGATTGTGGCAAGCGCGTGAGCGCCCGGCGAGGTCGCTCGCGCATGGTGAGCAGCGGGCGCTAGAGGTCGGAATGGCCCTGGCGAGCCGTCCCCGTCTGCTGCTTCTGGATGAGCCGACCGCCGGGATGAGCCCCGAAGAAACCCGCGTCATGATGGATCTCATCGTCAAGCTGGCCAGCGAGCGAACGGTCATACTTGTCGAGCACAAGATGAAGCTGGTGCTTGGAATCAGTGATCGGATCCTGGTGCTACATCATGGGGAGCTGTTGGCGGAAGGAACACCTCAGGAGGTCCGCCAAAACGAAGCGGTCAAGCGGGTCTACCTGGGCCAGCGGGAGCATTGACGCGTGATGTTGCAGGTCGCCAATCTGAATGCCTGGTACGGCGCAAGCCATGTCCTGCAGGACGTCAGTATTGAGGTGGCCAAGGGCGAAATCGTCTGCCTGATCGGACGCAATGGTGCCGGCAAAACCACAACACTGAAGTCTATCATGGGACTGATGGACCGGACCCGCGGCTCAGTCATATTCAAGGGGAAAGAGCTGCTGAACTTGCCTGCCCATCTGCGATTTGCGCTCGGGCTTGCCTATGTGCCGGAGGAGCGGCGCATCGTGCAGGGGCTTTCGGTACGGGAGAATCTCCGGCTTGGCTTAGTGGCGTCGCCGGAAAAGAGACATGAGCTGCAACTGATCGAGGACACCGCCAAAATCTTCCCACGTCTTGCCGAACGGCTGGACCAGGAGGCAGTGACCATGTCGGGCGGCGAGCAGCAGATGTTGGCAATTGCCCGCGCCGTGATTGCCAAGCCCGATTTGATCATGCTGGACGAGCCTTCCGAAGGGATCATGCCTGTGCTCGTCGATGAAATGTTCGAATTATTCCTTGCCATGAAGGCCCAGGGCACGACGGTGCTGCTGGTCGAGCAGAACGTCGAACTGGCGCTTGAGATCGCAGACCGCGCCTACGTCATGGACCAGGGCGCGGTCGTGCACCAGTCCTCCGCCCGGGAATTGCTCGCCGATGATGAGGTCAAGGAGCGCTACTGCTCGGTTTGAGACGGTCTCCTATTCTGCGGCGCTGGCTATCGCATTTGCGGAGCGGTTGGTTACCACCACCTTGATCGCGTCCTCGACCCGTTCCCGGGCATAGCGCAGTGCTGTCGGGAGGTCAGCGAGGGAAAAGGTGTGGGTGTGGATCTTGGTCGCATCAAACCGCTTTAGGGCCATCAGTTCCATCGCACGATGCGTGGCGCTACGGCCTTCGCCGCGAATGCCGAACACGTAGATGTTGTTCCGGACCAAATGTGCGATATCCGTCATGACAGCTTCATGGGGGAATGCTGCCAGGCAGATTCGCCCGCCGCGATTGGTCATGTGAATGGCCTGATTGACTGTCGCCTCCGTGCCGGCGCATTCGAGGACATAGTCGGCGCCAATTCCACCGGTAAGCCGTCTCACAATCTCAACCGGGTCCTCCTCAGTAACGTTGATGACGCGATCGGCGCCTAGCTCTTTGCCGATCGTAAGCCGTCGCTCACGCGTTCCGGTCAGGATAACAGGATTTGCGCCGAGCGCCTTGGCCACAGCCACCCCAAGTAATCCGATCGGCCCGGGGCCGGTCACGACGACGCTTTCACCAGCAACCAGACCGCCGAGTTCGGTCAAGCCGTACATCGATGTGCCCGCGGTGACGACCAGCGTCGCCTCGGCGTCGCTCATGGCATCGGGTACCTGCACCAGCGTGTTGATGTGATTGACCGCGTATTCGGCAAAGCCGCCATCGGTGGTAAAACCGTTGGCGCGATGACCCTTCTCCGGCCTGCCGTAGTTAAGGCATGACGTGTACATGCCTTGGCGGCATCGCTTGCACTGACCGCAACCGGCGTGGATCTCTACGGTGACACGCTGGCCGATCTCAAATTCGTCGACATCGGGTCCCAGCGCCGCAACCGTCCCCATATATTCATGGCCTGGAGTAAAGTTCTTATTGAAGGGCAGCCCACCCTGGATGCGTGCCGGTGATCCCGAGTGGATGATTTCAAGGTCGGTGGCGCAGATCGCGACAGCGTCGATGCGAACCAATACTTCGGCTCTATTCGGAACTGGCGTCGGCTTCTCGCGGAGGAAAAGCTCGTCGGGACCGCCGAGAGTCCAGGCGCGCATTTGCGGAGGGATAGGAAATTCGGGCGAGGTTTTGACACCAGCGGGTTTATACATTGGACGTTTCCTCGTTTTATTTTGGCTTAGGCAGAGAGGCCTCAACTGGAGATGCGGACAATTTGTAGATTTCCAGGGCATCGGCGTCTGCGCCGCGCGAAAGTTTGACCAGTCTGAAGAGCTGCGCGGCGAGCGAGGCCATTGGAACCGGGGTCGATGTGTCGCGAGCGACATCTATGATCGTATCGAGATCCTTCAGCATGGTGGCGATGTGGCCGAGTGGTGGCGAATGGATGCCCTGGACCATGCGTGGCACGAACAATTGAAGAGGAATTGAGTCGGCAAAACCGCCGGCGAGCGCCTCCGGCAGGCGCGCCGCGTCGATACCGGCATTTGCGGCGAGCCGTGTTGCTTCCGCCAGCACCGCCATTGCGCAGCCGACGATGACCTGATTGCACAGCTTCGTTGTCTGGCCGGCGCCTGTCGGGCCCATATGAGTGAACCGTCGTGCCATCGCCAACACATAGGGCCGTACTCGCTCGATGTCGGCGGAGTCGCCACCTGCCATGACCGCCAGCGTGCCTTCCTCCGCTCCCTTCGTGCCGCCAGAGACCGGCGCATCGATCCATCCCATGCCATTGGCCTGCCGCAGACGCTCTGCGATGTCGCGCGCGGCGTCGGGATGGATGGAGGAGAAGTCGACGACCAGCTTGCCGTGGCCGGGCACCTCGCTAAGGCCGCTGGTGCCAAAGGCCACCTCTTCCACAGCCGCCGCATCGGTCACGCAGGTGAAGATAATGCTGGCGTCGGCGGCGACGTCACGCGGATGGCTCGCGACCTTTGCTCCGGCTTGTGCCAGCGCCGCGGCTTTCCCAACGGACCGGTTCCAAACGAAAACTTCATGGCCGGCGCTGAGCAGGCGTCGCGCCATGGGGGCCCCCATCAACCCCAGCCCTATATAGCCGAGCTTTTCAGCGCTCGCGCCCGCCTTTCCAATCCCGCTCATTCTGATCTCCCGCTGCGATGAAGCATAGCACCGTCCAGGGCTAGCGAATATGACCGAGGCTCCAATGGCTTGCCTGATTGTTTGAACCATGAAAGATTTGGGGTTCAAGTCGGGCTTGCTTGCCTTTCAGGGCCGAGAGAGTGGAGCGGGGCGTATGCGAACTTTTTCGACGTGGATCCTGGCCGCCGGAGCGGCGCTGTCAATCTTCGCCGGCGTGAGCCCGTCGCGGGCGCAACAGACCATTCGCGTCGGTTGGACCATTCCGGCAGAGGAATCGAAATATTGGATGATGCGTCGGCCGGCCGAATTTCCCGATATCGGCAAGACTTACAAAATCGAATGGACCCAATTTCAAGGCACCGCGCCGATGACGCAAGCACTGGCAGCCGGTGCTCTCGACTGCGCAACCCAGGCGCCGCTCTCACTCGCCAACGGCGTCGTCGGCGGCAATCTGAAGGCTTACATCGTCGCCCAGCACGTGTTTGAGAAGCCTGGCGGCTTCTCTGTGTATTGGGCCGTCATGGATAACTCGCCCATCAAGTCGATTGCCGATTTGAAGGGAAAGACGGTCGGGATTTCGGTGATCGGCGGTGGCACCCAAGGCCCCTTCAACATGCTGCTCAAGCAGAACGGGGTTGACCCGGCCAAGGACATCAAATTGGTCGAGGTCGGCTTCGCGGTGTCCGAGGATGCGTTGCGTCAGGGCCGGGTCGATGCCGTCAACATGAACCAGCCTTTCGCCGCACGCGCGGAGGCCAAAGGCGGTACCCGCAAACTGTTCTCGCTGTCTCAGGCGATGCCGAACATCGTGCACATTCTTGAAGCTTGTCGTGCCGATTTCGTGGACAAGAATCCCGATCTGGTAAAAGCCTATGTGCGCGACATCACCCTTGGCATGAAGAAGGCGCTCGCCAATCGCGAAGAGACCTTGAAGGTCGTCTCCGAGGTGCTGAAGGCGCCGATCCCGGTGCTCGACACCTATCTCCTGAAGGACAACGATTTCGGCAGGGATCCGGGCGCCGCGCCGAACTTTCCGGCTATCCAGAAGATGCTCGACATCTATGCGGAAACCGGAATGTTGCCCAAAATGGATGTCGCGCAATTCAAGCACCCGACCATCGTCGCCCCGCTGGAGTGACGATCGCGGCGTCAGTGAACCTGGTGGGCCGTGTTGCGGAGAATGTTGAAATGAAGAAGTGGCGATCACGGGTGACGACCGACGGTCTGGATCGTGCACCGCATCGCGCCTTCATGCGTGCCATGGGTCTGGAGGACGCAACGATCGCAAAGCCGATGGTCGGGGTCGTCAGCATGAAGGGCGAACAGACGCCCTGCAACATGACCCACGATTTCCAGGTCGCGGCCGCCAAGGAAGGCATCGCGCAGGCTGGCGGCTGCCCCCGCGAGTTCACGACCGTCTCCGTCTCGGACGGTATCAGCATGAATCATGAGGGCATGAAGTTCTCGCTGTTCTCCCGGGAATTGATTGCTGATTCGATCGAGGCTGTCGTTCATGGGCTCGCCTACGACGCCCTGATCGGTTTCGGGGGGTGCGACAAGACGTTGCCCGGTGTGATCATGGGGATGATCCGCTGCAACGTGCCGTCGATCTTCATCTATGGCGGCAGCGCATTGCCGGGCCGGTTCAACGGCAAGACACTCACGGTTCTCGACTCCTACGAGGCAGTCGGCGGCTTCATGACCGGCGAGGTCGATCAGACGACGCTTGCGGGCATTGAACGGAACTGTCTGCCGACGATCGGAGCCTGCGCCGGACAGTTCACCGCAAATACAATGGCGATGGTTTCCGAGGCGCTGGGCCTGACCATGCCCAACGTTTCCATGATCCCTGGCGTCTATCCCGAGCGCGCGCAGGTCGCGCGTCAGGCGGGGCGGCTGGTGATGCAGATGTTGGACCGGGGCGGGCCGTTGCCGCGCGAGGTCGTGACTCGGAAATCTCTGGAGAACGCCGCAGCGATCGTGGCGGCAACAGGGGGATCGACCAACGCCGCACTGCATCTGCCGGCGATCGCCAACGAGGCGGGTATCCGATTTACAATCGACGATGTCGGCGAGGTGTTCGCGCGGACCCCGCTGATCGGCAATTTACGGCCAGGCGGGAAGTACACCGCGAAAGACGTCTACGATGTTGGCGGTACGGCCGTGGTGATCCGCGCTCTCGTCGAGAGCAGCCATGTCGATGGTAGCTGTCTGACCATTACCGGCAGAACGATTGCGGAGGAATATGGCGGGGCGAACGCGCCGGACGGAGATATCATACACTTTACGCAGACGCCGATCATGCCGGATGGCGGTGTCGCCGTACTAAAGGGTAATCTTTGTCCTGATGGAGCCGTCATCAAGGTAGCAGGCCTGAAGAGCCTGATTTTCGAAGGCGCGGCGCGCGTGTTCGAGGACGAAGAGGCCTGCGTCGATGCCGTCAGGAATCGCCAATACGCGGCAGGCGAGGTTCTGATCATCCGGAATGAAGGCCCGGTCGGGGGGCCCGGCATGCGCGAGATGTTGGGCGTGACCGCACTGATCTACGGGCAAGGAATGGGTGAGAAGGTGGCCTTGATTACCGACGGGCGCTTCTCAGGGGCGACACGCGGGATGTGCATCGGCTATGTCTCGCCGGAAGCCTTCGTCGGTGGACCCTTGGCGCTGGTGCGCGATGGCGACCGCATCCTGATCGATGCCGGTGCGCGTCGAATGGATCTGCTGGTTGAGGAGCGTGAACTGGCGGTACGGCGCCAGGCCTGGAAACCTCGGCCGCCGCGTCATCGCGCGGGGGCGTTGGCAAAATATGCACGGCTGGTCGGACAGGCGCCCGGCGGCGCGGTGACGCATGCGGGGCCTGCGGAATGGCCATGGTTCAGCTAGCGAAATCCGACGCTTTTGGCGTGAAACCCGCATCGCCAGCGGACGCGGTTTTCCGCTATGCTGTTAGCTGACATCAAGAGAGCGGCGAGAATGAACCTTATGCCATCGCGATCGGACCGTCAGGCCGAGTCCGCGCCCGCAGCAAGGGCTTTGCAGCCGATGATCGAGATCGATCATGTCTCGCAGCTGTTTCAGACTTCAGCGCGCCAAGATCATCTGGCGTTGTCGGACGTTTCGCTCGCAATCGACGATGGCGCCTTCGTCTCTATTCTCGGTCCATCGGGCTGTGGCAAGTCGACCCTGCTCTACATCGTCGGCGGTTTCGTAAGTCCGACCCGGGGTACCGCGAAAATGCAGGGGCAGGACATCAGGGGCCCCGGGCCTGATCGTGGCCCGGTGTTTCAGGAATTTGCACTGTTTCCGTGGAAGACCGTGCTTGGCAACGTGATGTATGGCCCGCGTCAGCAGGGGATCAAGGCCGCGGAAGCTGAGGAGCAAAGCCGCGCGTTGATCGAGATGGTCGGGCTAAAGGGGTTTGAGGATTTCTATCCGAAAGAGCTTTCTGGTGGCATGAAGCAACGCGTGGCGCTGGCCCGAACGCTGGCCTATCGTCCGGCGGTGCTGTTGATGGATGAGCCGTTCGGGGCGCTCGACGCGCATACGCGCACGCGGCTGCAGAACGATCTGCTCACGATCTGGGAGCGCGATCGCAAGACGGTGCTGTTCGTCACCCATTCGGTGGACGAAGCGGTGTTTCTCTCGGACAAGGTCGTTATGATGACGCGTTCACCGGGACGGATCAAACAGATCGTAGATATCGACCTGCCGCGTCCGCGCCGCCGGACCGAACTGCTGCTCGATCCACGCTACCAGAAATATGTGGTCGAGATCGAACGCATGTTCGAAGATTCCGATGACGAGTTGCGGCCATGACGCCTCGCGCTCTCATGGCGCGACTGGCGCCGTTGCTCGCATGCCTTGGACTGCTTGCCGCCTGGGAGGTCGCCGCGCTCGGCTTGAACAGCGACAGCTTTCCGACGGCAACCGATGCGATCCGAGCGATACCGTCGATCCTAGGCGACAAGGAAGCCTTGATCAACATCCTGGCCTCATTGCGCCGAATGACGATTGGCTTCGGGACCGCCGTCCTCGTTTCCATTCCGCTCGGATTGTCGATGGGGCGCAGCCGAACTGTCGCGTCGTTTTTCAATCCGCTGCTGATGGTGACCTATCCGGTGCCGAAGGCCGCGCTGATGCCGATCATCATGCTCTGGATCGGCGTCGGCGACGTCGCAAAGATCCTGGTGATCTTTCTGGGCGTGAGTTTGCCCGTGATCTATCACAGTTTTGAGGGCGCCAAAGCGGTCGAAGAAAAGATGTTGTGGTCTGGCGCCGCTATGGGGCTGTCGGCGGCAGAGCGCATGATCCGCATTGTGCTACCCGCGGCGTCGCCCGAAATCCTCACCGGTTGCCGCACAGGGCTTGTGCTCGCACTGATCACGATGGTTATGAGCGAGATGATCGCGCGGCAATCCGGTGCAGGAAACATCCTGTTCAACGCGTTGGATATGGGACAATACGACACCGTCTTTGCGATGATCATCATCATCGGCGCATTGGGCATTGGTCTTGATGCCGCCTTTGAAAGGATACGGGCGCGCTTGATCCGATGGTCCGAGCCGCAATTCGACGTTCCCTTGAGCTTCTCATGAAGAGGCGGGTCCTCGCGACGGAACTCCTGCTCGGCGTGATCCCGATCGCGCTATTGCTCGCAGTCTGGCAGGCCTTGGTCTCATTCGGCTTGGCGCCGGTGACGCTGCTGCCGTCGCCGGGCCGTGTATTTGCGCATTTGATGCAGCAGCTCGGGAGCGCGAGCTTCGACCAGGAGATCCTGACCACGCTGTTTCGGCTTTTCGCCGGATTTTCCATCGCCGTGATCCTCGGAGTACCGCTCGGGCTCGCGGCGGCCGCGAGCCCGTCGATCGATGCCGTGGTGCGCCCGATGGCGCGGGTCTTGGCCCCGCTGCCGAAGGTGGCGCTCTATCCCGCGCTCCTGCTGCTGCTCGGCTTCGGTCATGAATCGAAGATCACGCTTGTCGCCGCCGATGCGCTGTTTCCGATCCTGCTCTCGACCTATTCCGGTGCCTCGACCGTCGAGCAGAAACTGATCTGGTCGGCGATGGCGGCGGGAACGCCGCGGCGCGAAATCCTGTACAAGGTGGTGTTGCCGGCGGCCGCACCATCGATCCTGACGGGCTGCCGCATCGGCCTTGTCATTTCCTGCATCGTGGTATTCCTGGCCGAGATGATTACCTCGACGGATGGCCTCGGACACGTTCTCGTCACGGCTGCGCGGACCTTTCAGGCCGTAGATATGTTCGTGCCGCTGATCACGATCTCGCTGCTTGGATTGATCCTCAACGGCTTGCTGCAGGCAGCGCGATCGTATCTGTTGCGGGGATTCCCTGAAGTCTGACGAGAGACTCTTGGAAGTGGAGGAGAGAGCATGCTAGCGGATCGCATCGAAGCGAAGTGGATCGACGCGTTCTGCGAGATTTTCGAACGCTGCGCCGTCAAATCGGGCGATGTCGCCGCCATCCTATCTGAAACGCAATCCCGAGCCCTTAATGTGCACTTGGCCGAGCTTGCGCTGCAGCGAATGGGAGCAAGGCCATTCCACCTCGTGGTGCCGACGCCGCGCAACAGGCATGTGGTTCCAGTTCGTTCGACGGGCGCGAGCGAGGCGATCCAGCGGCTTTTTCCAGTCGTAACTGCCTTGCAGCAGGCCGGGTTCGTGGTGGATTGCACCATCGAAGGCTTGATGCACGCGCCGGAGACCCCGGAAATCCTCAAAGCAGGCTCCCGCATCCTGGTGATTTCCAACGAACACCCCGAAGCACTTGAACGCATGGTTCCCGATCCTGCACTGGAAAAGCGAGTACGAGCGGCGGCGAAGATGCTACGTGCGACGAAGCGGATGCGCATCACCTCCAAGGCCGGGACCGAGCTCGACGTCGATATGATGGGTGCCTCGACTGTGGGCGTGTGGGGGTGGACCGACAAACCGGGTACGCTGGCACATTGGCCGGGCGGCATCGTCGTGAGCTTTCCAAAGAGCGGGACCGTCAACGGTACGGTGGTGATGGCGCCTGGCGACATCAATCTGACCTTCAAGCGCTATCTGACCTCGCCGGTCAAAATGACGCTGAAGAATGACTATGTGACCGATCTCGAAGGTGAGGGCGCCGATGCGGCCATGATGCGGGCCTATCTGGCGGCTTGGGGAGACCGCGAAGCCTACGCGGTATCGCATGTCGGCTTTGGCATGAATCCCGGTGCGCGCTATGAGGCACTATCGATGTATGATCAGCGTGACACCAACGGCACGGAGCTGCGTGCCGTTTCCGGCAATTTCCTGTTCTCCACGGGCGCCAACGAGTTCGCCGGTCGATACACAGCGGGGCATTTCGATCTACCCATGATGGGGACCACGATCGAACTCGACGGTGTGGCCGTGGTCCGCGAAGGTGTGCTGCAGGACGTGTTCGGCTGATCCCAGCTACGTCATCGCCGCTCTGGCCAAGTCCGGCGTGTTGTCCTCGCATCCTACGGCTCATCGGGCTGTGGCTGCGGGCCGGTGTTCTGGAGAGCGGCGAGAAGCAAGAGACGGACAGGGGCACGCCCCAAGGGGCGGGCGCCAGCCCGGAGGCAATTTCTATTTCCATTGAACGCGAAGCGCATTCGCCCCTTTCATCGCGCCGCTCACGTCGCGTGCGGTATACCCCAATGCAAAGTGACGCTCGGCTTATGACGAACTGTGTTCGCGAGTATGCGAACGTACTGAAGAGTGCGAACGCAGAGGCTAATGCTATGGTCGTGAGTTTTAAGAATCGTTTCCTCGATTGAGACCACCCAAGCGATGTGGGAAGACCTGGGTGCCCACTGCAGCGCCGGCCGAAGTACGTCCCTAGCTTCTCTCCAAATGAGATTGCAGACGCTGGATTCCGGCAGCGAGCCGTAAGCTGAGGACTGCCGGGAAAATACATCCCTTGGAATGAAACTCCGCTGTCAACCGCGAAATTCCGGTAAAACAGCGTTCCCTGCGTTTCCGAAGGCCATATTGCGTCGATGCAGGCGCCTGGTACCGTGGGGCGAACATTGCCTCTGGCTTCACCTGATCTGCGCCCTGCAGACCATCTATCCAGACTTTCATCTCTTTCGAATTTCCGGCCAATTGCCTATATTTTACGGCGCAGATGCCATTCCAGCTGGTCGGGAAGCCCATGCGCGTGATCCGAAAGAGAACGATGCCAATGCCGAGCCTGAAGGGACCGTCGGAGGCGGACCTTCCGGCCAGCCAGGAGATCGCGATGGCCGCTCCGCGGATGGCGCCGAAGGGTGTGTACCGATATCGGTCTCATGAGGAGGCGAATCGGGACGCGGAGCGGTGGGCTGTCGATGCGACGGTTGAAAGAAATCTGGAATTGGCTGGTCGGACCGGATTCGGCCCAAAGCCCCGCTGAGGTCGGTCCTTCCGACGGCGAGATGCGTGCCCGGAATGCAGGGTGGCGCGACGTTTTCCGTCTTGTCGAACTCTTGGAGAAGCACGGCGCGGAGTACGTTCTCGTCGGAGGCTACGCACTTTCTTTCAACGGACTGACGCGCCAGACCGGCGACGTCGACATTCTCGTCCCGACGGATCCGGAAAACAACCGGCGCTGGATCGCGGCGCTGAGCGAGCTTCCGGATGGTGCGGCCAAGGAGCTTTTCGAGACCGCCGACGACCGACGATGAGAGACGCCGCCGGACCGAGCGGCCCAGGAGTGATCCGGGTGATCGACGAGTTCGTCGTCGACGTTCTGCCGAAGGCATGCGGCCTGACCTACGACGACCTCAAACCGCACATCCGGCGCACTTCGACGAATTGGGGCCCGATCAACGTGCTCGATCTCGAAGGTCTGCGTCTGACGAAGCAGACTCCGAGAGGCAAAGTTAAGGTCGATCTTCAGCACATCGAAGCCGCCTTGCGAGCCATTCAAGGGCCGGGTGTCTGAGCGTGTCGCGGCGATGTCGAGGCGCGACTTCGTCACCGAAACGCCCCTGGCGGACGAGAGCATCGAGTTCAAGGTTGAGCAGCCTTCCGGTCCAGCACCAGATGGCGCAACGCGCGAACTTGCGAAGGCGATCATCGAGAGGGCTCGAGCACGCGGGATAACCCTCGACGAAAGCTTCGAGGATCGGTTGGCGATCTACGGCAATCCGGACTCCTTGAAGAAGATGCTGGAAGCTGCGGATCGGATAGCGGACTTCGACGCCTATGCCTCGGAAATCGGAATCGAAGATCCCAAATCGAAACCAACCTGAAAGGCGAGCCCCTGAAGCGCAAAACCCGCCGTCGCCGGCGGGTTTTGCTGTCTGCTTACCTAAGTGGGACACATTGCCCCGGTCGCCGCCGCATGCGGCACCTGCAGCAGACCGCTCATAACCACGATCCTCTCTATCGACCAACGCGCGCTGAAGTTGAATCGGGGCTTGCAGCGAACTTTGAGTTCTCCGCGAGCCCTTCTTTGTTCGTGACCCCCCCCCCTAGTCGGGACGTATTATGCTCGGCGCCGCAGCCAACTAGGGGTGCGACCAGCACGGCCATTAAAATCCGCTTGAGAAAACGGTCGAGTTGGTGAGCTGCAGTGTTCTCAGTGTGTGTAGGTGCGAACTACTTCAAGCGCCGTATCGCAGTATGGCACCTCATCGAGACCGATGTCCTTTGAGCGAACCCAAATCGTAGTACCGTCCTTACGGTCCACTGGCACCCAGCCCATTGCCATCGCCGTCACTTCGGCCGCTATCTCATCCTCGATTGCCATCGCCACCACATATGGCCACAGCACATAATTGGAAGTTTCGCGCACGAGGCTGTTACTGTTCATGTCCTCTTCTTCATGTTCAATGGTCACAGGCCACCTGCTGATAATCCTTGCGTCAGTCTCTCGCGAACGCAGGGTGCAAGAAGCTATCAGCCATTCGAAGACAACCTTTCGCCCACGCGCAGTCAATCACATTCTTCACGGATGCCCGCGTGCATTCAGGGCCTCGGCAATCTGCGCAGGGTCCGCGCGCTAGCCTTCTGCACGAATGATGAGACGCCTGTTGGCCAGCGTGCGTATCAATCTCAGTCCTTAACCGCAGCCAAGGGCACCCCTAGGCACCTCGTTCTCAGGCAGTTTTGTGGACCGAAATTGTCGCCTTGGACCACGGCGGCCAGCATGCAGGGCCCATTCAGCAGGCGTCTGTCGAATGGCATCACCGTGATGACCCGTCGTCATTTTCACTCGAGGATTGCTCACTCATCGCGCAGCTTTCGCGTATGACCATTCCGAAGCGGACAGGAAATACCGGCCGTAGGTGCGCATTAGATGGGTGGTCCCGGACCGAAATGGCGCGCCAAGCATCTATCCAAATACGGCCGCGTCCTGGAAAAGCTGACCTTGATTGCCGCTTGCGTCCCAAAACTACTCATCATGGCGCGAAGGCAGTCCTCGCCATATTGCACTGTAAGCTCTGGATCGTCGGCTGGTGGAAGCTGGCTCCGACTGCTGGACTTTGATGACGACCATAAGAGCGCGCTTTAGCCGAGCATCATCAATTCGTGGCTCGACGGTGGCTGCGGCGCTGACCCAATTTAGGAGCGTAAAGCTGCGCTCGCTCTGATGCGTGAGGAATAACTTATGCGAAGGATTGGAGTATCGTAGCTTTTGTTGGTGTGGGGAAAGGCCGTAGCGCTCCCCCGCTACCACGAGCCACGATTTTCTACGCTAAACCACGATTTGCCGCGAATTTCTGCCCTCGAGCGTAGTCAGGCGCAAAGTACGCCACTGACCGTTATGGAACAGACGATCGGTACTTTGTTGTCAATGCCTGATCCAAACCGTCATACCTGGCTCGAGGACTGCCGCCTCTTCCTGCGGGTCAAGACGCAAGCGCAGCGTATTGCGGTCGTGATCGGCAATCACCCGCTCGGCCTGCCAGGTTGCAAAGACGCCGAGCGGCCGCAGTTCGGTGATCGCGCTCTTGATCGCGACATCGTCATCGTTCCGCATCACGCCGACTGTTGATCCGATCGTGAGACCACCGAGATGGTCTTCGCGTACATTGAACGAAAGCCATTGCTTGCCAGCCGCCTCGACCATCAGGACCGGTTGACCCGCGCGAACGTTCTCGCCCACTTCTGCAGCGATGACGCTGACGACACCGTCGGCCGGAGCGCGCAAGACCATCTTGTTGAGCCGCCGCTCAAGAACCGCGACCGCGGCGGCGGCGGCTTGCACCTGCGCGTCGGCGACCGCGCGTTCCTCCCGGGTCGGGCCCGCTACGGCCGCATCGTAGTTCGCCTGCGCCTCCGCCACATCGGCACGTGCGCTCGCAGCGTCGTTTTCGGCTTGGTCAAGCGCTTGTTGCGACACAAAGCTCTGACGTGCCAACGTGTTGGTTCTCGTGAGCTGGGCCAGCGTGTAGTCGAGCCGGGCGCTTGCCTTGGCGATTGCAGCTTTCAGAGAGGCGACCTGTTCACGACGCACGCCAGCATAGACGTTGTTGCGGTTCGCGGTTGCTGACGCCAGCGCGGCATGCGCCTGATCCACCTGTGCCGTCAGCTCCACCGCGGAGAGCCTCGCCAGGACATCGCCGGCGTGAACCTGCGCGCCCTTCTTAACCACAATCGACATGAGCTGACCGTTCACCTCCGGCTCCACCCTGACCTCGGTCGCCCGCACGACGCCGACGACTGGGGCTGGCGATCCGGAACGGTGCATGGAATAGATCAGAACGCCCGCGACGAGCACGAGTGCGATCGAAGCGATGGCGGCGCGCCTAACTTTGCGCATGTCGCTGCCCTCTCTTGACGGCGAGCGCCGAGATCACGGCGAGCACGAAATAGGCGAGCGCCAGACACCACAGTCCAAGCCAATCATGCGCGACCTCCCAGATGCTGGCGCCGAGCTGGTTGATGCGCACGAGGCCGTCAATCGCGAAGTCGGCGGGGAACAGTTGGCCCAGTGCGATGGCCGCGTCGGGGATTGCTTCGCGCGGCCATGCGAAGCCGGCGGAGAAGAATTGAGGCAGGCTCGTTGCCAAAAGCAGGATGGTCGCATTTTCCGGCCGCGTGAACCAGGCGCCGACGGCTTGCCCCATGAAGCTCGTCGCAAGCAAGAAGACGGTGGCAAGCGCGAGGAGTTGTGGAAGATGCCCGAGTGTTGAAAAACCATACATGCGCGGCAGAACGATGAGATAAAGCGCGAGCGCCGGAAGGTAAATCGTCAGATGGGCGACGCCGCGGCCGAGCACGCCCGCGACAGCTCCACCCCCGGTCGCCAGCGCAGTACGAGTCAATATCGCCGCACCGATCAGAAGCGTTTGCTGCAAGATCAGCACAAACGCGGCTGGGACGATGTAGCTTGCGTAGCCGCCCACGGGGTTGAAGATCGGCTGCAGTAGAACGTCCGCCGGGCTCGAACTCGCCAGCTTCGCCTTGACAAGGCTTCCATCCGAGCGTGCGCCTCGCGAAACCAGCTCGGACGTCAGTGTTCCGATGGCCGTGGCGACCCCGCTTGCGGCCGATCTGAATATGAACAGGTAGGTGGCATCCGCATAGATCGGAATGTGATCGGTGATGCCCTTGAGCACGTCGCGCTCGGTATCTGGCGGGATTTCGACTGCGGCAAAGGCCTTCCCACGATCGATTGCAGTGCGCGCCTCGGCGAGTGTACGGGCGCGGACCGCAACGTTCAACGCCCCGCTCGCGTCCAGCGTCTCGACGATCTGCCGGCTGAGATCGCTCAGGTCGTTGTCGACGACGGCAATGGGAAGCTTGCGAAGGATCTGGTTCAGATAGGGTTGCGGATAATACATGCCGTACACCAAGGGTGCCAGGAACAGGAGGCTGAAGGCGCTTCGCGTTCCGAGCACGCGCCGCCACTCCGCCATGAAGGCGGCGCCGACGCCTTGTGGCGCGCGGCCTCTCTCTGATTGCTCGGCAGGTCGCTCCGCCTCAAACCAGCCCTTGCGCTTAAGGCTCGCCATGCGCAGCAAGGCGAGGCCAGCATAGAGCACCGTCAGGCCCGCAAGCGCCGCGAAGGGAATGGCAGAATCCGAGACCGGCAATCCCCGTGCCGCTTGTCCCAACAACACGGCCATGTACCAGCGCAGCGGCAGTATCGCGCTCCAGACTTGCGCAAACAGATTCATGCCGACCGTGGGGAAGCCGACGCCGGCGTAGCCGAATGCAGGAGAAGCAACGAGGCCCGCAAGTCCCAGGCCCGTCGCTAGGTCGCCGGCCAGGAGCTGCAATAGGGCGCCCAGCGACAGGTAGGCAACGATCAGGAGGGAGCCGGCGGCCACCATCAACGGCAGGTCTCCTCTGAAGGGGATCTGCAGTACGCCTTCTAGGAAGAGCGGCTCGGCCAACATGATGATGAAGAAGATGCCGAACAGGGGCGCGAGCTTGCCGGCGAGCGCAACGACCGGATCGCCTCCGGCACTTTCGAGCCAGGTCGATGCGTCGCGACGGCGGAATTCGGAGCCGACGGAATAGCCCGCGGCGAGCGTGATCACCACATGGATGATCGTCGGCAGCAGCGCACGGAGCAGGAACTGGGCGTAGTTCTTTTGCGGATTGACAAGCGCAATGGTCTCCCCGGCCAGCGTTCCGATGGATGCTGCCGCAGGCGCTGCGCGCTTAGCGGGAGCCGCGACCGCTGCCGCGGCGGAAAGCGCATCGCTCAGGCCCGAGGATGCAAAGCCGGCCGCCGTCAGGAACTGCTGGTTGTAGAACCCGACAACCTGCGGGCGGCGTTGGGCCTTCAGGTCGCGCTCGAAATCCGGCCGGATATAGATTGCCGAGATCGCCTTGCCGGAGCGTATATCCTGCACGGCCGTGGACAGCGTACCGGAGCGGTCTACGATCTTCAGGCTCGGAGACGCCGCGACATATTCCACCAGGGCACGCGAAGCGTCCGATTTATCCTCGTCGACGACAGTCACGCCGAGGCCCCGGATAACCGGATGGCTGAACACGGTCGTGAGAACCACGAACGCAAAGAGCGGCACGCCAAAGATCAAGAGCAGCGCCACACGATCGTGAAACAGCCAGCGACACTCGCGCTGGGCGACCAGCAGAAATCCCGGCTTTGACGCCAGCCTCATTGCCGCGACCGCCAGTCGAGATAGGCGCTCATTCCCGGTCGCAGCTCGGACACCGGCTGGACCGGGTAGGCACGGATCGAAAATGTCCGCAGATCGAAATCGCCCGAAGCACGCGTGGCCCGCCAGCTCGCATATTCGCCCTTGGTTGCAATGAGCTTGACCTCGACGGTGACGCGGCGGTCATCGAGAGCCGGAATGCGGACATCAAATCGATCGCCGACTTTCAAGCGCTTGACGAGATCTTCGCGAAGATCGAAGTGGATCCAGACATCGCCCAGATCGATCAGGGTCACCAGCGGCACGCCCGGCGATACGTATTCGCCAGGTTCGATGTTGCGCTGATAGATCTGCGAGGCGACGGGGGCATAGACCACAAGCTGATCGATGATCGATTGAACGCTCTGGATATCGGCACTCGCCCTTTCGACGTTGGCCCTCGAGATCGCCCGCTCCTCCTTTGTGTAGCCATTGACGGCCTGCTCGTAGGCCGATTTGGCCTGATCGACTGCGCGTTCACTTTCGTGCAACGTGTCCGTCACTTGGTCGAGACGGGCTTGCGGCGCGTTGCCTTGCTCGGTCAAGGTATGGGTGCGGTCAAACGTCTTCTGCGCCAGCACCAGCGCCGCCTGCGCGCGCTCCATCTCCGCCTTCCGGGCGGCAATGGTCTCCACGCGCGTTCCGATGAGGACGTTGGCAAGCTGAGCCTCGGCGACGGCCTTCGCCGCTTTCATCTGCTCGAGCTTGGCAACAGTTTCCGGATTGTCGATCCTTACAAGCACAGCCTTCGCCGGGACGTTCTGGCCTCGCTCGACGGGTATTTCCAGGACACGTCCGTCGACGCGTGCGGCGATGTCAAGCCGCGTCGCATCCACCTCGCCCTGCACAAGCAACGGTTCGGGTCGCAACAGATAATAGACCGAAAGCCCGACCACGACCGCTGCGACCACGCCGACGATGATGGATGGACCGCGTCTCGTGGAGGACGTGCTCTTCTTCTGCCCGTCACCCGGAGCGTCGAACGTACCTTCAGATTCCTTACCAGAAGTCGACACGTCGTCCATGTCTAACTCCATCTAGCTCGAATTGCCAAAAATGTCTCGTATGACACGACATTCAGGCGTCGCAAGCCGGGCAGATCGTACTCCATATTCGAAGGGACTGGCGAACTATTTTGAGACTGCTCGAGGCCATGGAAGCCTACCTGTTTTAGCGTCGACGCTCTCATTCGAGATCGTGGCGAGCATTCGCAGCACTGTTGCGGTCGAACGCTGACGGAACTTGCGTCGGATCGTCATACAGGTGTTCGCAATGTCAGAAGCCGCCAAGCAGAACAATCGAAGCGGTGGTGTCGGTACTGCCGTCCCTTGTCTCTTTGTCCCTTGGATTGAACGCCAGCCGCATTCATTCCATGAATCGCATTCATTCCATGAATACGGATGGTTCAGGACCGCTTCGCAAATCGGCTCCGCGTCCGTGGTGTCGTTCTTCTGGCGCTTGACGTAGGGCTTCACATAGGCCGGAGGCATCAATCGCACGGTTTGCCCCAACGTCTGCAGCTCACGGGACCAATGGTGGGATGACGCGCAAGCCTCAATTCCAACCAGGCATGGCGGCAGCTTCTGGAAAAATGCCAGGACGTGCCGGCGCCGCAACTGATGGCGTATGACCACCAGGCCGGCTGCATCAATGCCATGCACTTGAAAGACCGACTTCGCGATATCGAGACCGATTGCCGAAATTGACTGCATAGTTCGCTCCTCCGAATCGTGGGAGCCTCAAACGGCGCCCAGTCCTTGGCACTCTCGTGCCCGTGGAGGAGCCGTCCACAGCATCACAAGCGGACTCATGCATCGCAGCAAACATCAGGCAGACCCTTTCCCGCAGTCAGTTTCGTGTACTTGATTGTAACAGTCACTGTGCGGGCACGAGCGCCGGGGCGCTCTTGTCCTTGATCAAGAGCACCAGGAATTTGGCCGGCTGGGTGCCGCTTGCGTTCCGGTCGACGACATGGACGTCATCAGGGCCTTCATAGAAGAACTGTCCTGGTGTCAGTGTCACCTGTTGTCCACCCTTCAACTGCATCACGACGGAGCCCTCCAGGACGTAAACAAACGCATGTGCATTGTGTCGGTGGATAGCGCTCGACCCGCCGGGCGCATGCTCGACTGTGATCATCAGAGCTTCCCTGCCGGGATTCTCCGGAAGATCCTTAGAAATGAGTGAGGTGACCTTGGGCTCCTGAGCCATCGCCGTGCCGATCATGACGCAAAGAACCAACGCAACCAGTTTGATCGTCATAGTCGCCTCTTTCGTTCCGTTGCCCGGGACCCGCTCGTGACAGACCGGGCGCGCCTCCGATGCGGGATCAGGCTGCTGCCTGTGAGCGGCGGAACCATTCGTCGAAACCGATGCGGCCGAGGCGCGCCTCGCCCAGCGGCACGAGCGAGTGCTCGTCAACCCGGCCGCCCCAGTATCGGGCCTCGGGATCGCTCACGACCTCGCGCGGGTCGCCAACCGCCTTCAGGTAGCGGGCGATGATTTCGTTGAACGGCGCTCGTTCCGGGCCGGCGATCTCCACGATGCCGCTTCGCGGCGCCGCGAGTGCCACATCGGCAACGATGGCAGCAACGTCGTCCGCCGCGATGGGCTGGAACAGGATGGGCGGGAGCCTGACTATGTTTCCATCCGCACTTGAATCGGCGATGCCGCGGAGGAATTCCAGGAACTGGGTCGAGCGGACAATAGTATATGGGATGCCGGAGGTCTTGATCAGTTTCTCTTGGCGCGGAAATAGCCATTATCCGTCCGGTCGATTGCGACGATTGATAGTGCGACATGGTGCCGGACGTTCGCTGCGGCCTCCGCCGCGAGAAGGTTGCGTCCGGAGGTCTCGAAGAATTCCAGCACCGCCTTGTCTTCAAAGGAGGGCGAATTGGCGAGGTCGATCACCACCTGCGTGCCCGCCATGGCCTCCTTGAGCCCCTCGCTGGTGATGGTGTTGATACCGCTTTGGGGCGAGGCGGCCACGACCTCGTGGCCGCTCTGGCGCAGACTGGCGACGGTCTTCGAGCCGATCAGGCCGGTGCCACCGATCACGACGATCTTCATAGTTGATCCTCCGTTGTCATTAGACGCGCTTAGCTTCCGGTTGCTTGTGGCAATCGTCATAAGCACACCGGTCACGGCTGTTTCGATTGCTGCTGCGCCGGGGGAGAAGCGTGATGAGGCCCGCCCCTTCGCGCTCAACAATACCATATGGCGCAGCTTTGTCAGAGGTCCGTCAATTGGTCAGCAAAACTGATCGGTTTGTAAGCGGCCGGATGGCTCATTTGCGAGTTGAGCTGAGAGGCCAACATTGCCTGCTGACGTTTATTACTTCTGACCACTTCGAAACCGCCGATTGGCCACCAGTGCACCGGCCAGAGCCGTCCATCCGGTCTGATGCGAGGCGCCAAGTCCTTCGCCGGTATCACCGTGAAAGTATTCGTAGAATAGCAAAAAATCGCGCCATGCCCCATCGCGCTGGAAGCGTGAATCCGATCCCAGTGCTGGTCGCCGGCCGTTTGAGTCTCGGAGGAATAATCTGAGCAGTCGGCGCTCGAGTTCTTCGGCCACTTGCTCGAGGCTCGCCTGCCTGCCTGATCCTGTTGGCAATTCAACGGTAAACTCTTCGCCAAGGTTGGTATGAAGATGTTGTAGCGACTCGACCGCGAGAAAATTGAGCGGAAACCAGATCGGTCCGCGCCAGTTCGAATTGCCGCCGAACAGTCTGGTTCGAGACTCGCCCGGCTCATAGTCAAGACGAGCAACATGTCCGTCCATGTTGACGATGAGCAGATGTTCGCGGTGGTAACGCGACAGGGATCGCAGCCCGTAAGACGACAAAAATTCGGATTCGTCGAGCATACACGCAAGAAGCGTTTTCATGCGCGACTTGCCCACTAACGAGATCAGCCGAGGGCGATCGGCGGTCGAAGGCCAGTGCAGGAATTCGGCAAGGCCCGGCTTGTTGTCGATGTACCAGCGGGCGCGCTTGCGGAACATCGGCAGTCGTTCCCACAGCGCCGCATCGAGCTGTACGGCCGCAAAGATCGGCAGCACTCCGACCATAGAACGCGCGCGTACCATGTAAGTCGAGCCGTCGCGCTTGCGAAGCCGATCTTAGAAAAGCCGTGTTGTTCGTCCCAGAGCTTGCTCATGGCGGCGGCGATTAGAGCGAAATGCTCGAAGAACTTTACCGCGAGATCTTCGTAGCTAGGTTGATGGTTGGCAAGCCGGAGCGCCATCTCCAGCATGTTGAGACAGAACTTGGCCATCCAGGCGGTGCCATCCGACTGCTCCAGCACATCGCCGGCAGGGAGCATCTGCGAGCGGTCGAACGGGCCGATGTTGTCGAGTCCCGAGAAAGCCGCCCTCGAACACGTTGTCGCCACATGCGTCTTCTCGATTTACCCACCAGGTGAAGTTGATCGAGAGCTTTTAAAAAGCGCGAGCCAGAAAAAGCGAAATCGGTGCCGCCATCGATCCGGAACACCGCGAGCGTGGCCCACGCCTGAACCGGCGGATTCACGTCTCCGAAATTCCAGTCATACGCGGGCAACTGGCCGTTCGGGTGCATGTACCATTCGCGCGCCAGCAGCAGCAATTGATGCTTCGCTGCTGACGGGTCGATGTGCGCCAACACCACGCAATGGAAGGCGAGGTCCCATGAGGCATACCATGGATATTCCCATTTGTCGGGCATGACGATGATGTCGTGGTTGTTGAGATGGCGCCAGTCCGCGTTGCGACCGGACGTGCGTGCCTCGGGCGGACGTATGATGTCGCCGTCAAGCCAGCGCGCGACGTCGTAGTGGTAGAACTGCTAGCTCCACACCATTCCAGCGAACGCCTGCCGCATCACTGCGGCCTCATCCTCACTTGCGCTGTCCGGAGTAAGCGCTCTATTGTGCTCGTCAGCTTCGCGGCTCCGGTCGACGTGGATCCGGTCGAAGTCCGCCCTGAGATTCGCAGTCTGGCCGAGCCCATCACGTGTTGGCGAAGCCTGAGCTCGACCGTTTCGCCGGCAGCGACTTTGAGGCGATACCAGCAGGCCATTTTTGTACCCTGCTTGGCTGGATTTACCGTCGCCGCGCCGTGAACCACGCGGTCGTTGATGCCGTCCTTTGGATAGGGCGTCCGCTCAGCGGTGACGCCATACAGGTACCGGGCATCGGTTTCGTTTTCGCAGAACAGCAGCGGCGGCGGCTTTCCGGCCGGATCCGCCCCGGCAGCGAAGCGCCAGCGGCCCAGCAGTTCTTCTTCAGCGATCGCGCCGACGTCGCCAGTTTCAGCGGTCGCCCGGATAATCGGCCGCGCGACGCCAGCCTCCCATGACCAGCGGTTGCGGAACCACAGAGTCGGAAGCACGTGAAGCTCAGCCGGATCGGGTCCCGCGTTACGAACGCTGATGCGCATGCATACGTCGTCAGGTGATGCTTTGGCGTAGTCTGCGATGATCTGCCAGTAACGATCCCCTTCGAAAACACGGGTATCCAGGAGTTCAAATTCGGGCTCGTCCTTGTTGCGCCTTGCGTTCTCCTGCCGAAGCAACGCGTAAGGAAACTCCGCCTGGGGATAGTGGTAACGCCAACGAAGCCACGAGCTGGTCGGTGTTGCGTCGATGTACCACCAGTACTCTTTAGCGTCTTCGCCGTGATTTCCTTCTGGCCACCGAGTCCGAAGATACGTTCCTTGAGGAATGGGTCATGTCCGTTCCAAAAGGCGAGAGCAAAGCACAGGCGCTGCGCTCGATCGCAAAGGCCAGCAAGACCGTCCTCGTTCCACCGATAGGCGCGCGAGCGCGCGTGTTCGTACGGGAAGTATTCCCAGGCTCGTCCATCGGCACTGTAGTCTTCTCGCACGGTACCCCAGGCGCGCTCACTGATGTAAGGCCCGATCGCTTTCCAGTCGCCTGGAGTATCGGGCGACGAGTCGGCAAGCCTTGCATGCTCAGCCGAACGGGGCGGAACGGTTTGCCGGACATCGTCCATGCTATGTGGCTTTCGCAGGCCGCAAGAGCTCCTTGGCCGTCGTCACAACGTTATCGACAGTGTATCCGAACTCCTGCTGCAGGGCCTTCAGGGGGGCGGAAGCGCCGAAAGTGTGCATGCCGATGACCCGACCCGCCGAGCCAACGTAACGCTCCCAGCCGAACGTTGAAGCCTGTTCGATTGCAACGCGGGCTGTGACCTCAGGTGGCAAGACGGCGTCGCGGTACTCCTGCGTCTCGCGTTCGAAGACATCCCAGGAAGGCATCGAGACGACGCGCGAGGGGATACCAGCCAAACTAAGTCTCTCATGAGCGTCGGCCGCAAGGCTCAACTCACTGCCGGTGGCAATCAAGATTATGTCCGGCTTACCGTCGGGGGCGTCGGCAAGCACGTAGGCGCCTCGTGCGGCCCCGGATGCCGATGCATATTTGCTGCGATCGAGTGTCGGTAACGGTTGGCGAGACAGCGCCAGCAAGGCCGGCCGATGACGAAGCTGCAGGACGTAGCGATAGGCCTCGACCACTTCGTTGGCATCGCCCGGCCGGAACAGCGTCACACCCGGCATTGCCCGCATTGAGGCGAGCTGCTCGATCGGCTGATGCGTTGGGCCGTCTTCGCCGTCGCCCATAGCATCATGGGTAAAAACAAACACCACCGGCAGCTCCATCAGCGCGGCCAGCCGTATCGCGGGCCGGGCGTAATCGCTGAAGATCAGGAATGTCGCGCCGAACGGCCGCAGTTTCGATAGTGCCAGACCGTTGAGAATTGCACCCATCGCATGCTCGCGGATACCGAAATGCAAATTCTTGCCACCCGGTGTGGCGGCCTGAACATCGCCTGCGCCTTCGTAGGTCAAAAGCGTCTTGGTCGATGGACCCAGATCGGCCGAACCGCCGATTAACCAGGGAACGTTCTGCGCCAGAACGTTCAGGGCCTTTCCCGACGCCTCACGACCCGCGACGCCCTTCGAATCCGCTTGGAATACAGGCAGGTTGCGGTCCCAGCCCGCTGGAAGCATGCGCTGTTGCATCTGGTCGATTTCGGTTGCCAGCGCCGCATACTTCGCACGGTAACCAGCGAATAGATCTTGCCATCTGCGACGAGCCTCAGCGCCTCGCACGCCCACGCCGGCGGCGAAGTGTTCGAGAACGCCGTCAGGCACAAGGAAATTCGAGTCTTCGGGCCACCCATAAGCGCGTTTGGTGAGCTTGACTTCTTCAACACCGAGCGGCTCGCCATGCGCCGCGGCCGTATCGTGGCGATGTGGCGAGCCATATCCGATATGGCTGTTGAGTATCACCAGCGTCGGTCGGCCTTTCGTATCGCGAAACGCTGCCAAGGCCTGTTCTATCCCGGCAATGTCGTTGGCGTCTCCGACGTGAAGTATATTCCAGCCATAGCCCGTGAAACGAACCGCTACGTCTTCGGTAAACGCGAGCCGCGTGCTGCCTTCTATCGTGATGTGATTATTGTCATAGATCCAGCACAGATTACCTAGAGCAAGGTGGCCGGCGAGCGACGCCGCCTCAGAGCCAACGCCCTCCATCAGGCAGCCGTCGCCGCATACAGCATAGATGTCGTAATCGAAGACGGCAAATTCCGGCTTGTTGTAGTGCGCAGCGAGCCAGCGCTGGGCGATTGCCATCCCGACGCTGGTCGCAATGCCTTGTCCGAGAGGGCCGGTGGTCGTCTCGACGCCGGATACCAGGTGGTACTCGGGATGCCCTGGCGCATGACTCCCGAACTGACGGAAGCGCCGAATATCGTCGATGGTAACGGCAGGCCGGCCCAACGTCTCGTACTCGGCATTCACGGCCTGCGTACGGGTAAGGCAAAGCACCGACCACAGCAGCATCGAGGCGTGGCCGTTCGACAGCACGAAGCGGTCGCGGCCGGGCCAGATCGGATCCTGCGGATCGAAGCGCATCACTCGGTTCCAGAGCGTATAGACAAGCGGCGCAAGCGCCATTGGCGTGCCGGGATGGCCGGAGTTGGCGGCCTGGACCGCATCAATCGACAGCGTGCGGATGGTGTTGATCGCGAGCTGATCGAGTTCGGCGTCTGTCATGGCTGATTTCCTCCCGCGGGTGTCGATTGCAGGCCGCTCGCGCGCGCCAGCCAGTGTGCATACATCATCAGCGACAGGCTGCCGCCATCAAGCAACAGAGCCGGGATCGAGGAGCCCCTCGATCTACATTCTTCACTCCCTGCGTTACGCTACCGTCGGGTTGTGCCAGCCGCCCGGCGGCACGACATTCTCGTCGGCTTCGCGAGGGCCCCAGCTTCCGGCTTGGTATTCGTAGACGGGAGTCGTCTTCTTCAACACCGGATCGACGATCCGCCATGCTTCTTCGACATAGTCCTGTCGTGCAAACAGCGTCCGGTCGCCGTTCATCGCGTCGCCGAGCACGCGTTCATACGCATCCATCTCGTCGGCGCCAGGGCGCCGGCTCGCCAACAATTCGACCGGCTCGCCGACCTCTCGATCATCGTGGTCCATCACCATCGTGCCAAGAGCGATGGCCATGTCGGGATTGATGCGAAACCGCAAATAATTAGGTATCGCGGCGCAATGGGGAAAGATCCGCGGCGCTTCACGAAGGCGTACGATCACCTCCGTGCAAGTCACAGGAAGCGATTTTCCGGCACGGATGTAAAAGGGCACTCCCTGCCAGCGCCAGGAGTCGATCTCCAGTCGCAGCGCAGCGAATGTCTCCACCTGCGAGTCCGGAGCAACGCCCGGCTCCTGCCGGTAGCCGTGAAACTGTCCGCGCACCAGCTCGTTCTCGGCGATCGGCGGAATCGATCTCAGGACCTTGACCTTCTCATCACGCAGCGATTCGCTGTCCGATCGGGCTGGCGGTTCCATCGCCAGGTTGGCCAACACCTGAAACAGATGATTTTGGATCACGTCGCGAACTGTGCCAGTTTGATCATAGAACGCGCCACGACCCTGCACGCCGAAATTCTCAGCCATTGTGATCTGCACGCTGCTCACGAACTTGCGGTCCCAGAACGACTCCAGGAACGCGTTTGCGAAGCGAAAGAAGACCATGTTGTGAACGGGTCGTTTTCCAAGATAGTGGTCTATGCGGAAGATGTGATCTTCGTCGAACCTGGCGAGCAGAATCTTGTTGAGGTTGCGTGCGGAGGCGAGATCATGCCCGAATGGCTTCTCCACAATGACACGCGCGCCGTTGGTGCAATCGGCAGTGTCGAGCCGTTCCACCACGGTTGCAAACAATGCCGGTGGGATTGCCAAATAGTGTGCCGGCCGCTGCGCCGAACCGAGATGCTTGCGGAGGGCGTCGAACGTAGCCGGATCGGCATAGTCGCCGTCTACGTAACGCAAAAGACCGGCTAGCTTGTCAAACGCAGCGGCGTCGAGGCCGCCGTGCTTTTCAAGGCTATCTTTTACTCGGGCCTTGAGCTGTTCGAGTGTCCAGCCGGCCTTTGCGACGCCGATGACCGGCACATCGAGGTGCCCCCGTTTCAGCATCGCTTGAAGCGACGGAAAGATCTTCTTGTAGGCGAGATCGCCGGTTGCGCCGAAAAACACCAATGCGTCGGATTTAGGTTCGCTCATGGCTATCTGGGCCTCTCATTTGGCCGCCTTTCCAAGTGTCCACCGAACTCGTAGCGCATCGCCGAAAGCAGCTTGTTCTGGAAATCAGCCTCGCCACGCGAACTGAAGCGCTCGTAAAGCGCCGTCGTCAGCACCGGGGCGGGGACTGCTTCGTCGATCGCTGCTGCGATGGTCCAGCGTCCTTCGCCGGAGTCGGATACGCGCCCCGCGAATTTGGAGAGCGCCGGATCTTCCAGCAACGCCGTTGCAGTCAAATCAAGAAGCCACGATGCAATCACGCTGCCGCGCCGCCACAATTCTGCGATGTCGTGCAGCTTCAGGTCGTATTGGTAATGCTCGGGAATGCGAAGGGGGGTTGTTTCGGCGTCCGCCGCGTGCGCCTGCTTGCCAATGTTCGCTGCGCGCAGGATACCGAGGCCCTCGGCATACGCCGCCATCAGCCCGTACTCGATACCGTTGTGGACCATCTTGACGAAATGACCGGCGCCACTCTGTCCGCAGTGGAGATAGCCGTGCTCGCAGGTGCCTGCGGTGGCGTGCTCTCGTCCCGGGGTGCGCGGGATATCGCCGAGACCGGGAGCGAGAGTCTTGAAAATCGGGTCCAGCCGCTGCACGGCCTCGTCAGGGCCGCCGATCATCATGCAGTAGCCGCGCTCGAGACCCCACACGCCGCCGCTGGTGCCGACGTCTACATAATCGATGCCGTCCCGCGCCAACTCCTTGGAACGCCTGATGTCATCGATGTAGTAGGAGTTGCCGCCGTCGATCAGAATGTCGCCGGATTCGAGCAGCGGCAGCAGATCGCCGATCGATCTATCCACGACTGCCGCCGGAACCATCAACCAGATCGCGCGCGGTTTTTCTAGCCTTCTCACAAAATCCGTCAGCGAGTCGCTTCCCGTCGCGTTGTCCTTGACCAGTTCGGCAACGGCGCTTGGCGACATGTCGAAAACGACACATTGGTGACCACCCCGGACAAGTCTTCGCACCATATTGGCGCCCATCCGGCCGAGACCGATCATCCCGAGTTGCATGAGTGGCTCCTCTTTTTTGTGCCGCGGTGTGATTTTCCCCTGGTGCGCAGATATCCTGTCGTGTCGAGACCAGTATCTAGTGCGACTTGTCCCTGATCGTGCGATGTCGGCCAATCAATGCGTTGGTCGAGCTGTCGTGGCATTTGGCGGACCTTCCCACATTCGGAAGCCACCCTTGAATGCGTTGGCATTATCCCCAAGCCGGCATAATGGCGGCAGATTTTTTAATAATTTGGCGTTGCCGCCGCCCAGCACGACGTCCTCCGGTTGGAGTGCCGCAACCAGATATTCAACGACATCTTCGACGTGCTTACGCCATGCTTTCCTGCCAAATTCCTCCAACGCGCGGGCGCCGACATAGTCCTCATAGACCCCCTTCTTGTAGGGCAAGTGCCCAAGCTCCATCGGCTGCACGATGCCATCGATGATCATCGCCGAGCCGAGCCCGGTCCCTAGCCCGAGAAACAGCATTTTGCCGCCGCGGTAGCTGCCGAGCGCCTGCATCGCCGCATCGTTGATGACTTTCGTTGGCAGTTTGAATGCCGCAGCGAAGTTGAAGCCGATCCAGCCTTTTCCGAGATTGTGAGGTTCCGCCACTGGCCGGTCATGCACAACGGGGCCCGGATAACCAATCGAGACCACGTCATATTCCCAATCATCGGCCAGTTTCTTGACGCTCGATACCATCTGCCGTGCCGTCAGGCTCGGCCCGGAGTCAATTTCTCGTTTCATTTTTTCGCCGGAGGCAAGGATCTTGACGTGGGTGCCGCCCACGTCAATGACCAGTATCTTCATGGAAGACCTTTGTCTCGATTGGAATTTAGCTTGCCTTCTTGAGCACCTCGGTCTTGGCGGAGATGACGCTCATAAACTCATTCCAGGACTTGATAAACGATTTGGCGCCCTCATCCTGCAATGTCGCTGCTAGCGCTTGGATGTCGACGCCGGCCTTCGCGAATTGCGAGAATACCTCTTCGGAATCGCCGCCATCGGACGGCAACGTCTCTTCGATCTCGCCGTGATCGGCGAGGGCCTTCACCGTGCCTTCCGGCATGGTGTTCACCGTGAGCGGTGCGGCCAGCGCCTTGACGTATAAAACGTCAGACGCTGCCGGATCCTTGGTCCCTGTGCTCGCCCATAACAGGCGCTGTGGCCGCCCGCCCTCGTTGTAGATGCGGCGCGAACGCGCCGAGCAGAGCAATTCGCATGCCGACTTGTAGGTTCGTTTCGCGATCGCGATACCGAGCTGATTGCGTAATTGCGCGGGCACTTCGTTCGCTACGGCGGCATCCCAGCGGCTGACGAAGACCGACGCAACGGATCCAACATCTGGATTTAGGCCGGCTGCGATGCGCCGCTCGATGCCGCGCAGATATGCCTCGGCGGCAGCGAGATAATGCTCCCGGCTGAACAATAGCGTCACATTCACGGGCACGCCGGCAAAGATCGTTTCTTCGATGGCGGGCAATCCTTCCCGTGTACCGGGTATCTTGATGAAGAGGTTGGGGCGGTTCGCCTGAGCATGCAACTCCTTGGCCGCCGCGATTGTGCTGGCCGTCTCATGCGCGAGAAGGGGCGAGACCTCGAGTGAGACCCATCCGTCTACGCCGTTGGTGCGGTCCCAAATCGGGCGGAACAGGTCTGCTGCCTGGGCGAGATCTTCGATTGCGAGTTCGAAGAATAACGTCTCGCCCGACTTTCCCTCCGAGAGCTTGCTGCGGATCGCTGAATCATAGTCAGAGCTGTTCTTGATAGCATGGTCGAAGATTGTGGGGTTCGATGTGAGTCCCGTCAGCGAGAAGTCGGCGATGTAGCGCGTCAAAGTGCCGCTGGTCAGCAGGTCGCGAGTGATGTTGTCGAGCCAAACGCTCTGTCCGAGTTCGTGGAGCTTTTGTGTTGCTTTCATCGCTTCACCTCCGCACAGCGTCGAGTCGTGGGGCTGCCGCAAGCAGACGACCCAGATCGCAGTCGAGTAGGTCTCCGATCCGGTCCACCGTCACGTCGGGTGTGGCGAAGGAGGCGAGGGCGTTCGCGTCGTGCGCATATTGTCCCTGTCGGGGAAGGACGGTGGTGACGCGGATGCCCCAGGCCTCCTTGACCGCGGCAAGGATACGCGGCTTGTCGTCCACCAGAACGTAGTGCAGCGCCGGATAGCGGGCCTCGACATCATCGAGCGCGAGTTCCTTGTGGATGTAGATCAGCACGTGTGAGTTGACTGCCTCCGAAAGCCCGGAGCGCTCAACCTTACGGGGTTGAAACACGACGTCGCCATCGGTGAGAAGGACGGTTGGGCCCCATTGACGGAGTCGTTCGAGCACATCCAGGGATTCCGGATACAAACGATTGGCGAACGGGTAATCGACCAGGAATGACGACATGGACAATAGGTGCATGTCCTGCGGGTGTTCGACGCGGTACCGCTGCAGCGCACCGAGATAGTCTCGATACCCCAGTTCTTCGAACAGATCCTCGAGAATTGCCCAGTAGCGGTCGCGACAGGCGGCACCGTACTGGCGCTCGAGATGGGCCTTGATGTCAGCCTGGATGTGGTCGTTGTCGAGAAGCGTATTGTCGACATCGACCAGAAAGACGACCTGGTTCATCGGTCTTACCTTACGCAACTCTCTGCAATGTGCTCACCGTGTGCGCCTAGCACGCACGTGCATATTCAAGACTATGTTACTCCGACTAGCGCTTCCATCTTAGCGCGCGAAGGCTGGTGCGAACCGACCTTCGACGTGCCCGGTGTCGTTCCACAGCCGGACCGCTGGTTCTGACTGATCGTGTTCGTACCCAAGTATGCTCAGGCTTGCGGTATCGAGCGTGAAGAATCGTCCGGCCCCCGCATCGAGGCCTAACCAGCGTGCCGCCAAAACTCGGAGAAAATGTCCGCTCGAAAACAATAACACGTTCCCTGGGACGTTGCGAACGCGCTGCACGATGCGATCGGCCCGGGCGCCGACTTGATGCGGTGCTTCTCCTCCCGGACAGCCGTCGCGAAACAATTGCCAGCCCGGACGCTCTTCATGGATCTCCTTTGTGCGACGCCCCTCGTATTGGCCGTAATTCCATTCCAGCAGATCGCAGTCGGTTTCCGCTTCGACGCCGAAGCCAGCCAACTCAGACGTCCGGACCGCTCGCTTCAGGGGGCTGGTGAACACTTTTGCGAAAGTGAAACGCAGCAATCGCGTGCCCAAACTCTGCGCATTGAGTTCGCCGCGCTCGGTGAGAGGCAAATCTGTGAGGCCAGTATGCTGGCCTGAGAGGCTCCACGCGGTTTCGCCATGCCTTGCAAGGCAAATGATCGGAAGGACGGCGCTCATGGTCTCGCCCCTTCAGCCTTCGTCCTGCCGGCGCGTGCGGCGGGAAGGACTGAACTCGGAACACTTCGTAAAGGCATCTCTATCGTGAACGCCGTATCAAGGCCCGTACGCACCCGCCCACTGGTAGCGCGACTTCTTCGGAGAAGCAACGACCAGCCCTCTAGCGTTATGACAGTTTGCCACTAAGGGATGTACGTCTGAAACGCTGACCTATTCGCTATAGGCATTTGCGGCTGCGGCGCGGGAGTTCGTGCGTGCGGAAATAAGATCCCCACCGAGCCGGAGCGGGAGAGCAAGGTGTGGTATCGTTCGTCCTGGTCGGAAACCTAATCCGGCTGGCAGATGAGACCGAAACGCGTGATGCTTCTGGCTTAGCAATGCTTCTGCCTTGCGAGAGAAGCTTGCAACCTCATCTGGTCGTTGCTGGTGCCATTGTTGCGATCGTGGGCACCAAGCGGAAGCAGGAATAGCAACTGGTTACGTCAAGGCGCTGCTGCACAGCCTCGAGCAGATGCTCGTGCTCCCATTGTGTAATACGCCGCCCTGACAAAGACTACGACGTTACAGCTCAGCGTTTGGTCGGTAACTTCCCGGAGGCGTTTTCTCCCATTGCCGTTGTCAACCCAGCGCACAATATTATGCATTGAAATTATGCATGAAAACCGTGCGCGCAACGTTCCGGACTGCGCGCTTCTCTGAAGCGGCCGCAAAGCAGGGCGTCGATCGTGTGGAGCGTCCCAATCGTAAACAACCACAAGAGCGAGCCGAGTTCGGGAGCATGCTATGCCATTTAAGGTTCAGGTTGGTCCGCATCAAATCTCGATCCATCAGGGGCAAACGGTGCTGGTCAGCGAACCAGACGCACAAATCAACTGGCCAACCGAAAAGGGACTCTATTTCTTTGATACAAGAGTAATCAGCAGCTGGGCCGTCTACGCAAATGGTGAGCCTTGGGATCTTCTCAATGGAGGTTCCATCACCCATTACGCGTCCCGAATTTATCTTACGAATCCCAGCATTCCCACCGCCGACGGCTTGATCCCGCCGCGCACACTTGGTTTCGTGATCAGCCGATGCATCAATGGCGGGATGCACGAGGATCTCGACATTACAAATCACAGCATGAAGCGGGTACGCTTCCAGCTCGAGATCGCGATACGGTCCGATTTCGCAGATCTTTTCGAGGTAAAGTCGGGCGACATTGTGCGCCGCGGACGGATCACCACGACATGGTCGTCGACGAAGCAGGAACTTCGCACATGCTATCGCAATTGCGATTTCATCCGCGCAGTAGCCGTTTCTCCTGCACATCGCCAGAGCGAAATCGAGTACGCCAATGGTCGGCTGAGCTTCGAAATCGGCCTCGAGCCGGGCGAAGGCTGGCATTGCTGCTTGCTCTATGCGTTGGAGGATGGCGACCGGCACTTCGCTGCACCGGGTGAGTGTGTGGACGACCATGAACGAACCCGCCACGCCGAGGCGCTCTCGGACTGGCTACAATCGGTACTGAAGATCCGCTGCAGTAACGAGGAGTTCTACCGCCTTTATCGCCAGGCGCTGGAGGACATGGCGGCGCTTCGGCTCCCGATCGCCGGCACCGATCACATGGTGTTCCTGCCTGCCGCCGGCTTGCCGTGGTTTGTGGCTCCGTTCGGCCGGGACAGCTTGATCGTGTCGCTACAGAACATGCTGATCTATCCAGATTTCGCCCGTGGAACGCTCGATATCCTGGGCTCGCTCCAGGCGAAGGAACAGGACGATTATCGTGACGCGGAGCCGGGTAAGATCCTGCATGAAATCCGCTACGGAGAACTCGCTCATTTCAGACTGATCCCGCACACGCCATATTACGGCACGGCCGATGCGACGCCGCTCTATCTCATCACACTCCATGCGGCCTGGCGGGCAACGGGCGACAAGGCGCTGTTGGATCGGCATCTTGAGACCGCAGAGGGATGCCTGTCCTGGATAGACAATCACGGTGATAGCGACGGCGATGGATTTCAGGAATATCAGACCCGCTCTCCGGTTGGCTACGAGAATATGGGCTGGAAGGATTCCGGAGACGGTGTGGTTTATCCTGACGGATCTCTCGTCAAGGGACCGAAGGCGCTCTGCGAATTGCAGGGCTACGTCTATGACGCCTGGCTGCGCATGGCAGAAGTGTTCGATGAACTCGGCAAGGCACGCTGCGCCGCGGATCTGCGAAGGAAAGCCGCAGCGCTCTTCAAACGGTTCAACGAGGCCTTCTGGGATGAGGAGTTGGGTTTCTACGCCATGGCGCTGGATGGCGAAAAGAAAAAGGTCCTCACGGTTGCCTCCAATGCCGGCCATTGCTTGTGGTCAGGCATCGTTCCACAGGAACGCTCCGGTAAGATCGTGCAACGTCTCATGGCGTTGGACATGTGGAG
Source organism: Bradyrhizobium sp. ARR65 (assembly GCF_000472385.1). Classification (GTDB taxonomy): domain Bacteria; phylum Pseudomonadota; class Alphaproteobacteria; order Rhizobiales; family Xanthobacteraceae; genus Bradyrhizobium. Next base: position 152,795 of record NZ_AWZU01000008.1, on the reverse strand, counting down.
CGGTTGGGGTATCCGCACGCTCTCGGCCTCGAACCCAGCGTTCAACCCATACAATTACCAAACCGGGTCGGTCTGGCCCCACGACAATGCCATCATCGCGCTCGGCTTTAAACGATATGGATTCCACGCAGAGGCCGCAAGGATCGCGCGCGATATCAGCGATGCAGGAAGCCACTTCCTGTCCAATCAGCTGCCTGAGCTCTATACGACGATCGAGCGTGATCAAAGGAGCTTTCCCGTTCAATATCTTGGCGCCAACATCCCACAGGCTTGGGCAGCGGGGTCGGTCTTCGCATTTCTTCAGGCGATACTTGGGTTCGCGCCGGACGCTCCGAAGGGAAGGCTGTATATTGATCCAGCTCTGCCGCAATGGTTGCCCGATCTGACCGTACTCGATCTGCGTCTCGGTACAGAGCTTTTCGACATCCGTTTCTGGCGCGATGGCGATGAGACGCGCTTTGACGTCCTGCGAGGCGCTCCAGGAGCCGTCCAGAGGAGGCCCTTCGGTGCACGGCTGGAGCTTCCACGTTCCTAGCGGATTCTGAACTTCAGAAATTTACGGGCCGCGGGCGAAGTGAGCGAGCTTGCGAGCAAGAAAGTTGAACATCCGGTGTGACTTTTTTGCCCCCTCGGGGCATTGACGACACGCCCGCCGTCGGGCTCGATCAGCGTCGAGCGAGCGGAGGAGACGAGATCATGGGCTACAAGCCGATCGAGTCCTACGGCGTCATCGGCGACCTGCACACCGTTGCCCTCGTCGGCATCGATGGGTCCATCGACTGGTGCTGCTTGCCGCACTTTGACTCGCCGAGTGTCTTCGCGGCGATCCTCGACGACCAGAAAGGGGGCTCATTCCGCATCGCCAGTCTCTACGAGGCCCAGCACAAGCAGATGTACATGCCTGACAGCAACGTCCTGGTGACGCGCTTTCTTAGCGACCAGGGCGTCGGTGAGGTCGTGGACTTCATGCCGGTCCAAGGCGCGTGCGAGACCAGAAAGATCCATCAGATCGTCCGGGTCGTGCGGGCCGTGCGCGGGTCGGTCCGCTTCCGCCTCGACTGCCGGCCGGCTTTCGACTTCGCCCGCCGGCCACACGAGGTCGTCCTGGAGGGCCGGGGAGCGATCTTCGAGGCGCAAGGCATGAAAGTCTCGCTGGTCAGCCGCTTCCCGCTTGCTCGGCAGGGCGACGGCGTCGCTGCCGAGTTCGTCCTCAACCCCGGCGAGACGACAACATTCATTCTTCGCCAGGTGGAGGAGAACGGCCACGACGGCGTTCATGACGGCGTCCTGCTCGAGGCGCGGCTGGTCGGCACGGAGGCTTTGACGCGGACGCTGGCGTTTTGGCGGCAGTGGCTGAGGAAGTGCAACTATTCAGGTCGCTGGCGCGAGATGGTTCACCGCTCGGCGCTGGTGTTGAAGCTGCTGACCTTCGCGCCGACCGGCGCGATCGTGGCAGCGCCTACGTGCGGGCTGCCGGAAGAGATCGGCGGGGTGCGCAACTGGGATTATCGATATACTTGGGTGCGCGACGCCGCTTTCACCAATTACGCCTTCCTGCGCCTGGGGCTGACGTCGGAGGCAGAGCAGTTCATGGCATGGTTGGAGCAGCGAGCCTTCGAGGGCGCCCGGGGCGACCCGTTGCAGACTATGTACCGCATCGACGGCGGGCACGAGCTGCCCGAGGAGGTGCTCGACCACCTCGACGGCTACCGCGGCTCGCGTCCGGTGCGAGTCGGCAACGCCGCTGTCGACCAGCTGCAGCTGGACATCTATGGCGAGCTGATGGACGCCGTCTACCTGTACGACAAGTACGGGGCGCCGATCGGCTATGACTCGTGGTGTCACTTGCGCAAGATGTTGGACTGGGTGGCGAACAACTGGGAGCGAGCCGACGACGGCATCTGGGAGGTGCGCGGTGGACAGCAGCAGTTCGTGTACTCCAAGGTGCAGTGCTGGGTGGCGCTGGACCGAGCGCTCCGCCTTGCGCAGAAGCGGAGCCTGCCGCTGGACCACATCCGCCTGGCCGCGGAGCGAGACCGCATCTACGAGGCCATCATGAGGCACGGCTGGGACACCGAGCGGAAGACCTTCGTGCAGCACTTCGCCACCGACGCGGTGGATGCGTCCAACCTGATCATGCCGCTCGTCTTCTTCCTGTCGCCGACCGACCCCCGTATGCGCGGGACGCTCGATCGGATCATGGCGGAGCTCGTCTCCGACAGCCTGGTGCATCGCTACGAGATCGGCAGAGGAGCCGGCGACGGCCTGACCGGCAGCGAGGGGACGTTCAATATGTGTACGTTCTGGCTGGTGGAAGCGCTGGCCCGGGCGGGCCGCGCCGAGGAGGCCCGCTTCATCTTCGAGAAGATGCTGACCTACGCCAATCATCTCGGCCTGTACGCCGAGGAGACGGGTCCGCGTGGCGAAGCGCTGGGCAACTTCCCCCAGGCATTCACTCATATCGGGTTGATCAGTGCCGCGTTCAACCTGGACCGCCGACTCGGCGCGAGGCCTTGAGCAAGAGGTGGACCATGAGCGCGCAGGTCGCTTACCTAGGGACTTCCGTCCCAGACTGGGTGGGGGAGCTTTCGAGCAGCGATCCGCTCCGGCGCCGCCTCGGCGCATACGCTCTAGGCGAGATCGGTCCCGCGGCAAGCGAGGCTGTGTCCGACCTCGCCGCAGCCCTTCATGACCCGGTTGGGTTCGTGCGCGTCTGGGCGGCGGCAGCCCTCGCCCGCGTGGCGCCGCCGGGTGGAGAGTCGGTCACCGTCCTCATCGCGGAGTTGGGCAACGAGCTTGCCTTCGTCCGCAGCCTGGCGGCCTGGCACCTCGGGCGCCTCGGTCCGGCCCTCCCGGGGATCGAACAAGCTCTCCTCTCGCTCCGGCAGCTGGCGGGTGATCAGGATCCGAGCGTGCGGGTGGAGGCCGCGCTAGCGCTGGGGATGCTTGAGGGGAAGGGCGCCCCACCACCAGAGCTGAAGTCCTTGTGCACTTGAGCCTCCGGCGGCATCGCCGCGCGCGGATTTGTTCGCGCACCTCCAGCAATACGATCTCGGCGTCAGTCACCGGGCTCCTTTCTCTCCCAACTCGAAGACTTTTCGTCGCCGCAAAGCGGACATTGGAGTTGACGACCAGGACGGCGGTGGGCCATGTGTCGACGGCTCCAGGTCGGTAAGAGTTTTCTTCACGCTTGCGGCGGTGGTCGGAGTGGCCATATGTTCGGCCCCGTTGGCGTCCTGACCCGCTTCTCTTTATCAGTCGTTACGTCTTTGGCTAGGCCGTCAAGTGGGCCCCGCCTACGAGCGAAACGAGAGAAAGAAACAAGGGAAACGTTCACGGCTCCTTGCAAACTGGGGGTGGCCGTGGGGGCGGTTCTGGATGATCCTTTCGGTATTGAGCAAGAATCGGCTCGAGAACCTCTTTTGGCCAGAATTTCGGAGAGGCGATTTGCTTCAAGCAGAAGGCGCTCCAATACAGCCCAACGCGTGACGGCGACTGACGAGCTGCAATGGCTTGCGCGACGGCTTCGATATCGTGGGATTCCGGATAAATGTAAACCGTCGTCGGGTTGTCCTTCAGCAATGGGATGATTTGCCCGGCGTCAGATCGCGACCAACTGGTACAGCCATCGCTGCGGCCGCCCGAGTAGTCCACCAGATTCCCGAACGGAACGTAACCGTTCTGGTTCGCGTACGGACTACGCGGATCCTTTCGAAGACATACTCCCTTTAATGAGACGGCCGCATGTCCGCCGATGGCGCGCTGTCTAGCGTTGGCGGTCTCGCCTTCGCCATCAAACTGAACAAACGAGCGTATCAGAATCGCATCTTGTTTGGTCGAGACGCGATAATAACCTTTAAAAGACGTTTTCGTCTCACGTGTCACATAAGCGCCGCCGGCCGTCAGATTCGAATTCATCGCATTGCTAAAATTCTTCGCGCACTCTCTCCCGTTCAAGAAATCCGCGACACCCTTCAAATCGCGACCGCTGCCGTGACCGGCGGGAATCGCACGAAACGACTGGTTAGCTTCGCAAATAACGTAAAACCGGTCTCCCAATCTGCCGTCACTCAAATAGTTCGGACGCGTCGCGTCCATGGCAAAATAGCACGGATTTTTCACGACGCCTTCGTTCACCTTTCGCAGATAAAGGGCGCGTGCCCTCTGCAAGACCACTCGTGCGATCTGCCCCTCGCCCTCGCCAATATGGCCCCGCAACCAAGCCGGAACGTCCCACGGCTGCTCCGCTGCAAGAGATCCAGCCGTGACCCACACGGTAATTGCGGCACTGAGACTAACAGTCTTGAGAAAGCCCAATGCAGACTGCAACGGAACATCTCCACCGTCGAAAGGGAGGATGTCGATCCATTTCAGGAGAACGTAGCGTATCGCCTGCATCTTCATCGCAGCAGGTCCACAACATGAAAAGAACGGACCGAAGTAGATACCAATCAAGGTATTCTCAGCGCATTTTGAAATCACAATCGATTTAAGAACGCCGCGGAGATATCGCGCAACCGCATCGCCCGTGTTGATCGCCTGCGCAATCTCGACGTGGCTCTCTGTCCATTCGCAAGGGTCCCATGTGATACTTGAACGTGCGCCGGCGGTTCTTGATGCCGGCCCCACGCCAGGCTTCGGTCAGACTCGTGGGCTCGTGTTCCGCACAATCATCGTTTCAAACGGGAGGCGCGTGACAAAATAACCAAGGGCGCTCAGCAGTGCGATGCAGAAGCTGACCGGCCAGTCCGTATGATAGGCGATGGTGATGCCGAGCCAAGCCTCGGCCAACGCGATCCCGGCTGAAAGTGTAATTCCGCTCCAAAACCCGGTCACCAGCCGCTGTGCGGTCGCCGGCGGTCCTACCATGAGGCTGAAAACCAGGAGAATGCCGACAATCTGGGCGCTCTCCGAGACTGCAAGAGCGACGATTGCGAGGAAGGCGGTGGACACGAAGCGCAGCGGCACACCCTTGGCTTCGGCAAGTTCCGGCTGCAGGCTCGCAAAAATGAGCGGCCGCATGATCGCGGCCAAAGCGGCCAGCGTGATCAGGCCCAGGGCGATGAGCGTCGCGATCATCGACCTGTCGACTGCAAGCACGTTGCCGAACAGCAGCGAAGTGGCTTGGGCAGCGAATGCCGTATAGTAGTGCAGAAACAGTAGCCCGAAGCCGAGTGCCAGCGACAAGACCACGCCAATGGCTACGTCGCGGCCACTGACGCGCTCGCCCATTACTCCCATCCCGATACCGGCGGCAACCGTGAACCCGACAAGCCCCCAGACCGGTGCCAGGCCGAGCAAGATTGCGCCGGTAGCGCCGGCAAAACCGATATGCCCGAGCGCGTGACCGGCGAAGGTCTGTCCGCGTAGCACGAGGAAGTAACCCACCAAGCCCGATACCACGGCTGCGACTCCGGCGGCCGCGAACGCGTTTCTCATGAAATCGTAGTCAAGCATGGTGTTGACGATCCTGAGCATGGTCATGCAGATGGTCGTGGCGCTCGACGTCGCGGCCTCGGGAAAATACGAAGATGTGCCCGTCGGCGTGGACGACGTCGATATCCGTCCCGTAGAGTTGTGACAACACGGGCGACGTCACTACCTCCGCCACCGTCCCTAGTGCGGCGCGGCCATTGCCGAGGTAAAGCACGCGATCGAGCGCTCCGATCAGTTGGTTGAGCTCGTGCGCACTGAATAGTACAGTTATATTGCGCTCCCGAGCGAAGCGGCCAACCAGTTCGATAATCGTCTCCTGATAGCGCTGATCGAGGCTGATCAACGGTTCGTCGAGCAGCAGTAATTTCGGTTCGCCGAGCAGCGCTTGGGCCAGTAGCAGCCGTTGCCGCTCACCGCCCGACATGTCCGACAGCGGACGCTCGGCGAGGTCGAGCGCCCCCACCGCCGCGAGTGAGTCATCGATCATGTTGCGGTCGGCTTGCCCACGCGTCGGCAGACCCCACCGATCGCCGCGAATGGAACTCGCGATAAAGTCGAACCCACGCATGCGCAAGTCCGGCGCCACCGTGCGCACCTGCGGAACGTAACCGATGAGGGCATTCCCGCGCCGTGGCGTACGGCCGAATACGAAGATACTTCCCGCGCTCGGCCGCAGGAGGCCGAGGATGGAGCGCATCAGTGTGGTCTTGCCAGACCCATTGGGACCAAGGACGCCGATGAATTCACCCTGTTTGATCGCGAAGCTCGTCTCCGCCAGGACGACATGGCCGCCGATCCGAATGCTTGCGTGATCGAACTCGAGTACGTTCATCAGGGGTTTCCGGCCAGGGCCTTTTCAGTCGCTTCGAGCTGCGTCAACATCCAATCCTGGTACGACAATCCGGGTGGGGTGGTCTCGGTCACGCCCACGACTGGAACATTGGACTTGTGCGCAAGGTCAACCATATGCTGAACCACCCGATCTGACGCCTGCTTGTTATAGAACATGATGCGCGCATTGTGCCGCTCCAGGTCCCGCTCGAAGGCACCAACGTCACTGGCGCTCGGCTCGGTGTTGTTCATGACCGCGAGCTGAAATCTCTGATTGAGCATCGTCAGACGCAATGCGGCTGCCATGTAACCGAAGACCGGCTCTGTCGCCGTGACTGGGAGACCGGCATACTTATTGCGAATAGTAGCGATCTTGTCGTTCATTGGCCTGAGCGAGGCAAGAAAGGAATTGAGCTGAGCATCGTACCTGTCCGAATGGGCAGGATCAGCTGCGGTGAACGCGGCGGCGACCGCCTTCGCGAGCGCGGGCATCGTGGCCGGATCGTACCATAGATGCGGATTGTCGCCGGCCTTCTTGTGCATCAGGTCTGCAGCCATGATCACAACGCGTCCGGGTTTCGGCGCGGCCTTGAGTAGCCCGTCCATCCATGGGTCGTATTGAGCGCCATTTTCGATAACGACCTGTGCGGCAGCCAAGCCGCGAACGACGGATGGGGATGTTTCGAACAGGTGTGGATCCTGATCGGGACTGCTCAGGACGCTGGTGACCGAAACTGTGTCACCCCCGATCTGCTGCGCTACGTCACCGTAGAAGTTCTCAGCCGCCACGACGACGATCTTTTCATTGGCGGCACGTATATTCGTGACGGCGCCAAGCATGATTAGTGCCGCCGCCGCTACACCGATGTTAATCTTTCTCATGATTGGCGGCCTAGCGTTTTAGGCAAAGCCAGTTCAAATGCTGCTTTAAGTTCATCGGGAGTGACCTCCGGGATCGACCTATGAACTTTTGCGATGGATGGCTTCTCTCCCTCTCTCAAAATCGCGACGACAGTTTCAACATCGGGACATCCCGGCTCACGACAGGAAAGCTCCGTCACGGAGATCGTGACATCATCTGCCAAGCCAAGCAGCTTCTGCGTCTGCAGCTTAAGTTGCTGAACCGCCTCGGGATAGCCGGTTCTTTGGGCGCGCAGACCCAAAGCAAAAGCAGTTTTTGACACGCTCGGCCTCCGAATTTGATTTGCGATTCCTCTCGGCTTGTTAGGCACGACAGGAGACGAAGTGTCTCCTGTCATGCTGTGACCGCGGTCGCCCAAGGTGGGCCTTGCGTCAATGACTCGAACTTTGGCAGCGGTTAAAGCCTTCCCTTAGAACGTCCTCCGGCAAATCGCGGCCAATAAAGACCAGACGACTTGTCCTAGGCTCGTCAGGCTTCCAGGGGCGCTGATGATCGCCTTCGAGCAGCATGTGAACGCCCTGAATGACGAAGCGATCGGGGTCGTCCTGGAATTGAAGAATGCCCTTGAGGCGAAGAATATCAGTCCCGAACTGCTGGGCGACCTCCTGTATCCACGGTAAGAATCTCTGGGCAACGAGCGGCGTCTCAGTCGTCAATGACAGGCTGTTCACGTGACTGTCGTGCTCATGGTCGTGGACTTCGTTGAGGAAGCCGGGCTCGAACTCGAGAACCCTGTTGAGGTCGAACGCATTCCGATCCAGGACCTTTTCGAGATCAAGTGCGCAACGTTCGGTACGATGGATCATGGCATAGGGGTTGATCGAACGAATGCGCGCCTCGATCGCCTTGATGTCTGGCTCCGAAACCAGGTCGGTCTTGTTCAGCAAAACCACGTCGGCGAATGCGATCTGCTCTTGCGCTTCGTGCGCGTGGTCGATCTCTCCGAGGAGATGTTTTGCGTCGATGACCGTGACGATGGCGTCGAGCTTTGTGTTGCGACGAACGTCATCGTCGACGAGAAAGGTTTGCGCCACGGGCGCCGGATCGGCAAGCCCGGTGGTTTCGACGATGATTCCGTCGAACTTCCCGCGCCGCTTCATGAGTCCTTCCAGAATCCTAATAAGGTCACCTCTTACGGTGCAGCAAATGCACCCGTTGTTCATCTCAAATATTTCCTCGTCCGCGTTGACGATCAGATCATTGTCGATTCCGACCTCGCCGAATTCATTCACGATGACGGCGTAGCGCCTGCCATGTGTCTCCGTCAAAATCCGATTCAGCAAAGTTGTTTTCCCGGCACCGAGGTATCCGGTGAGAACGGTAACGGGAGTCTGTCCGGCGGCACTGCTCATACGTTGTCCTTTCAGTTTTTGGAGCTTGTTGAATTCTGAATCGTGGGGGTGGATTCGAAGAGCGCTGTGGCGCGCTCGTGGAAAGTGAGTAATAGCCCCGCGACAAGCGCAAAGCCGAGGACGCTCAGACCTACGAGAGTCAGCACCATTCTGGCCTTTTCACGCGCGGAAATACCCGTGATCGTTGTGAACAGGTTCTTGATTACAGAGTCGTCGAGGTTGTGGGTAATGACGACAATCCGCGTGCGACGATCGTCCGAGGGCCAAGCCGGCAGCCGATGCTGATAGATCGCATGCTGAACGCCGTGCACGACGAGAGGCCGGTCCGGATCGTCCTCTAGTCCAACCAGTCCCTTGAGCCGGAGTAGTTGCGGGCCGGTGACGGCCTTGAGAAGGTCAAGGAAGGTGGCGAGATTTCTCGACGAGACCGGACGGTCTTCGAGCAATGCCAGGCTCTGTATGCCGCCGGCCACATGATGGCTGGGGGTTGGACGTTGCTTGTGAGCGTGTTCCTGTTGGCCCAACGCCTGCTCTAAAGCCAGCCACCCCTCAACGTCGCCACCTTGTTCGGAAGGAACATAGCGACGCGGCGCAAACAGGGTCGGGAGATCGAATCCGACGCCGTGACGGTCCACGATGGCGGCGGCTGGATTGATTTCGCGGACCTTCTGCAGGACTCCCGTCGCACGCGGGTTTGCTTCCACGCCAACATCTGTCTTGGTCAGGACGATACGATCAGCGAACGCCACCTGCTTCATGCATTCGAAATGCCGCTCCATCGAGTCTTCGATGGTGGTCACGTCGATTGCGCAGACGAGGCCAGACAATTGAAAGCATCGTGCTACGACATGATCGCGGTACCCCGCCGCCGGAATTCCACCCGGTGTGATCTGATTGATGATAGGGGCGGGATCGGCGAGCCCGGTCGTCTCGACGATCACGCGCTTGAAAGGCGGGACAGCGTCATTTTCCAGAGCGTCGTAGAGTTCGAACAGGGAAGATCTGATGTCGCTGGCGGCAGTGCAGCAGAGGCAACCCGTCGTTGTCACCATCAGCTCGCGATTGCTCACGCGAACGAGGTCGTGATCGATTGAGACATCGCCGAACTCGTTGATGACAATGGCGGTATCTGCAAACGCTTCGCTCGCTAAGAGCTCATTGAGCAGCGTGGACTTCCCCGCGCCCAGAAAGCCAGTAAGGATCGTCACCGGAATCGGTTGATCTATGTCATCGCCGCACAAGAAGTTGGCCATCGTTGCAACGTTATAACGTTACGTTTGGACAGGCAACGCGATTCTTATGGGCTCATTACGATCGATTGTGCCGCCGCAACATTTGCGGTCTGGCGCAGACGCTCGAATCCTAACATGGGCCTCAATCGGAGAAGTTCTGGCAATGTCCGTTGCCATTGATGGCGCTTCTGGCGGCTTGCTCGCCATGTATGTAACGTTATAATATTACATTGGTCGCCGCCCAAGGCGCCAACGAGGGAGGATCCATATGGCGATGTTCACGCATGTTACTGTCGGGACCAACGACCTGGTCAAAGCGCGATCATTCTACGATAGCGTGTTAGGGACACTTGGATATAAGCGCCTGACCGATCTCGGCGACGGCGGATCGATCTGGGGCGAGTCTGCCCCAGAGTTCTTTGTGTTGAAGCCGGCCAACGGGCAGCCCGCGTGCTTTGCCAATGGTGGCACGATCAGCTTCACTGCTCCAAGCCGGGCCGCGGTCGCCGCCTTCCACAAGACCGCCCTTGCGGCCGGGGGCAAAGATGAAGGGGCCGTTGGCCCGCGCGATTGGGCGCCGAACGCCTACGCCGCTTACGCTCGCGATCTCGACGGAAACAAGATCGCGGCCTATTGTTTCCGGCCTGAGTGACCCAAAAAGCATCGAAACGCGGGCAGTCGGGCGGACCGCTGCCCGTGGAAATTGCTGCTCATGGGCAGCAAGACGAGCCAGCGCAGGCGCTGACGCTTGCGGACATCTCGTCACTTTGCCGGCAGATTCTCGTTGCGCCTTGAAGAGGAGATTGCCCTTCTCTTCTGAGCGCCCAGGGACCGGTCTTCGAGTCTGCCCACCGAACTCAAGATGTCAGCTCACCGATTCGCCCGCGCATTTTGCGCACTCGCCCTCGACCTCAATCATCGGATGTCGGGGCCTGAAGCCAGTCGTTTTCGCCGCGCCTCGCAGGCCGCGTGCCACCAGGTCCGAGGCCGCTTCCTGAACCGCGCCGCACTGGCTGCAAACCATAAAGACCACAGTCTCACCTTCTCCATGGCGATGATCGCAGGCGAAGAAAGCGGAGCGGGAGGCCAACCGATGGACGCACCCTGCCTCCTGCAGGAATTCGAGGGCACGGTAGACCTGAACGGCCTGCACCTTCCGCGAACCGCTAAGCTTCTCGGCGATCTCGTAGGCGGCAATTGGTTTCCCAGTCGCCGCAAGCAACGCCAGCACGCGTTGACGCGTCGGGGTGAACCGCGTCCCTTTCGACGCAGCGTAGGAGCGGGCGCGACTCTGCACCGCCTCGGCGTCGATGACATCACAATGCGCGTGCGTGCAAGCTGCGCTCGGATCCGGATCACGATGCATTTTAAAGTCTCGCCTTGACGACCCGTGGTGTAATACCATAACACGCCATACGTTATAACATTACATTACACCCCGGAGTGTCGATGACCAAGCTCCAAATCGGGAGAGACTCCGACCTCCCAGTCTCGACCCCGTCCGGATACCTATATGGTGGGAAGACAGTCCGCGACACTTCGGCCACGGGAGAGATCGTTCTCGGGATAAACTTCAGATCCAAGCGCCGCGAGCGGGTCTACGACGCAGACAAGGTATGGTCCGGAGAACATACGATCCTGGATTACACCGAAATCTGAGACCGTTGCGCCGCGCAACTATCCGAAGCGCCGCAAAACCTAGCTGTCCCCGGTTCAACGCCGCACCCGCAAGCGACGGAACAATTGGATTTGCCGACAATCTGAAACGGCGCGAGCAACTCGGCTGCTCGCTGCTCCGGCGCAGTCGTGCTCAATTTCGCACGATCTCCACCGGACCGTGATCATCACAGTGGTTGCCGTGCGGATGGTGCAGACGACCGGCGACGAGATAATCGACATGATCGCCATGCGGAACCGCTTCGTGGCCGCAGCCAGGGCCATGAACGTGAGCGGCGTCATGCCCGGAGTTGCGATGGTCGGGCGTGCAACCATCCGGATTCCTGTCGCTCACCTCAATCGCATGTTCATCCACATGATCGGCATGCGGATGGTGAAGATGTCCATCGTGGAGATAATCCACGTGGTCGCCGTGTCGGATGGCAACGTGGCCGCAGCCGGGTCCATGCGTGTGGTCGTGGTTGGTGTGATGCGCAAGATTGCAGGTGGTCATTCGATGTCCTTTCCTTCAGTCAGTGATTTTCGCCGGCGTGCGCGATGGCGTTCTTGACGAGTTTGACCAAACGGGCCTGCAGCAGCACCTTCAGGCGCCCCGAAACCGTGACTATCCTGTCGTGTTCGGCTTGAACGAGTTCGCTAACATTCCGTTCCCCCGCAGCTAAAGTGATGAGAGTCTGGAGCCGCGCGGGATCACACAGAGCCTTGAACATGGCTGCTGCCTCCTCAAGGTGCGAGCGATGAAATCGGCTTGATCATTTATTCCATCATTCTATTGAACGTTGGTCTGTGAATGTGGGGCCAATTGGCTAAGAGAGAAAAGTGCCGCCGAAGCCTTATCGTAAGCCTCTCGGAAGCTGCTAGTTTTCGAGAGGTCGCCCTTTGCCCCCGAGTTTGCCGTTCGCTAGTGGGCTTCACGGCATTGTTGTCGATGACGTGCGATAGATTTCCTCGCAATGGGACGGCGCACATCCAATTGCGTCTGTTGATATGGACCATTGAATGGTCCATATTTTTTGCTCATGGATATCGACGATGCGGCATCAATGAAAATTTCCGTCACCGAAGCCAAGGGCCAACTCACCGACCTGGTACGCCGGGCAGAGGGGGGCGACGAAATAATCCTGACACGACACGGTCAGTCGGCCGTGCAACTTGTCCCTGTCAAGAGCGCGCGTCTGGACGCCCGTGGACGCAAGGAATTGCTTGAGGCTATCCGTGCTTCTGGCGTCGCAAACGCCAAACCCGGACCAAACCCTGCAAGGAGCCAGGATTTTCTTTATGACGGAGATGGGCTGCCCAAATGATAGCCGTCGATACGTCGGCGCTTATGGCGATCATTTTGGGAGAACCAATTGCCGATGCGTGCATCAGAGTGCTGGAGGCCGAAACCGAAGTCCTGATATCTGTAGGTAACCGTGGCGGAAGCTCTCATTGTTGCAGGTCGACAGAACGTCGACAATGAGATGGTACGTTTCATCGAGGGCCTTGGTCTGAAATCATCACGGTCACGCACGGCGCTCGCGATCATCATGGTCGCCTAAGTCCGCATCGCGCCGATCGCCGGCAGACTTGTTGGCTGTCTCCCGCACCGGCTGTTCCTGGTTGCCTGACCTGGTGCGCGCTTCTGGTGCAATTGCGCTGCCGTTCGTGACGCAGGTCTGGGAGGTCTATCTTCGGACTCCACTTCGACCAGTTTCACTGCAACAAATACTTGGCAATCTGCAATTCCGCAGGCGCGGCGCGGATCCTGTGCTTTCTGGCCGGGGTCTTGGACCGCGCGAGCTGCCACCGCACTGGATGTGTTGCGACGGCGTGTTCGGGGAAGCAAACCTCAATCTTGAAACTCGGGTGCGAGATCGCTAGAATCCCGACACGGGGGTGAGCAGACTCCCCGTGAGACTTCGGTCCAAGCTCTGCGCGACAGCTAATCCGTCGTGGAGCTTGCACATGAACACCGAAGGTCGGGCATTTCATCATTCCACAATCGCGATCCTCTGGCGCGGCGACGACAGCGCGCGTCGGGAGGCGACGTCCCAGAACAGTCGTTTCGTCCGGGTATTCGAGGCGCTCGCCGATTCGGGTATCGAAGCCTTTCCGGTTATCTATGACGAGAGCTTCGCTGGCGCGGTCCGGGACCAGCTGCTGACGGCGCACGGTGTTCTGGTCTGGGTCGATCCGATCCATCAAGGCAAGACGCGCGCGGCGCTCGATCCGCTGTTGCGAGAGATCGCAGCGCAAGGCCCATGGGTCAGCGCACATCCCGACGTCATCCTGAAGATGGGCGTCAAGGAGGTGCTCTACCGAACGCGCCACCTGGGCTGGGGCGCCGACACTCATTGCTACGACAGCGCTGATGCGTTCCGCACCGAATTCCCGTCGCGCCTTCGAGCGGGCGGTCCACGCGTGCTCAAGCAGAACCGCGGAAACGGAGGACAAGGCGTCTGGAAGGTCGAAATCTTGCCGGATACGGACACGAGGGTTCGCGTGCTGCACGCGCAGCGCGGTAGCCGACCCGAGGAGATGCCACTTGGGGCTTTCATTGCTCTGTGCGAGCCGTATTTTGGGTGGGGCGGCTGCATCATCGATCAGGCGTTCCAACCTCGACTGCCCGAGGGGATGATCCGGTGCTACATGAGCGGGTCGAAGGTTGCAGGCTTTGGCCACCAACTGGTCAAGGCCTTGATCCCGCCGCCCCCGGAAGGACCGGACTCACCTGAGGCACAACCTGGGCCTCGGATCATGCACGGGCCGGACGCCTTGCCGTTCCAAGCGCTACGAAGATTGATGGAGGATAAATGGACTCCCCAGCTCATGGAAACGCTGGCGATTGATGAATCGTCGCTGCCGGTAATCTGGGACGCGGATTTCCTTTACGGTCCGCAAGACGCGGCTGGCACCGACACATATGTCCTCTGCGAAATCAATGCGAGTTCATGCTTCGCGATTCCTGACGAGGCGCCGGCCGCAATAGCACGGACGGTCATGAACCGCATTCGGCAAACCGAGGGAGCGAGGTGCGGTCGACCGTAGCCTCTAGTGATCGATTACAGAACCTGGTCGAGGAGATTGCGCATGGACGAGAGAGAATTGCCGGCCAGCTCTGGTGGCGACCGCAAGCCGACCGACGTCGAACGCCGTGCACCCGGCCGTGCCACGCGTTGGCGAATTAACATCGGTGCAGATGCCATTTGGTACGTCGTCCGATCAAGTCCTCGGCAATTCTGTCCTTTGTCCAATCGACACAGTCACATACTGGGGGGACCCAGATAGGGTTAGCGAGGGCTTCGGCATCGCGCTCGGTGTATTGGACGCATATGCGGGCGAGCCTGGATCCGATCCGGTGATGCCGACGGCTCCTCGTGTGAGGGATGACAAGGTGCAGCACAAATCGCATTGACCAGATAATCTCGGCTCTGGCGCCGAGCCAGCATTTTCAGGGATAGCGTCCGATGACGGAACTGCCCTGTCGAATAGACGTTGCGATCCGCAAGGACGCTTTCGTGACCAGCACAAAATTGTGGAGCGAAGTCATGTCGGTGCGAACCCTGTCTCGGACTCTGGCCTGCTGCTTGATCGTCGCCTTCTTCACACCTGCGCACGCGCTCACGCAAGAGGAACTCGTCGCCAAACTCCAATCGGCTGGCTACTCTCAAGTCCGGGACATCAAATCTACCGCCGAAGGAATTTCCGCGAAAGCGACGAAGAATGGCAAGGAGGTGTCGATCGTCGTAGACAGCAGTGGCCAAGTCAAAGAGCGGAAGTAGCCGTTGCCGTATCGGCCGCCGACAAGTTCACCTCGCAATCGAGGGTGCGGGTAAGCTGATTGGCGCGGTGCAAACACTGAATCGGTAGAATGGACACTTCAGCGGAGATCGCTCTCCGATTGTCAGTTCGACATCAACTCGCGAATTGGCCAGCGGGCTTGCCCGCTTCACCATCTCTTTCCATAGGCGTAGTACGCATCGTACACAATCTGGTTTAGCCCTGCTTCCTGGATAATGGATGACCTTGTCGGGTCACCGCCAGAACGGCGTATTGGCCTGCTCCAGGGCCTCATCCCGGGTGAGCCCGAGGTCCGCGAGTAGATGCGGGTTGTCGGCGATGGCACGTAGATCAGCGCGCTGGCTCATCCGCTCGCTGCATGAGAGCCATTTGGCGAGCCGCAGCCGCCATATATTGCGTTGATGACCACCGGCTCCTGCACCGCGTCGGACTTGCGGAAGAAGATCGGTACTGCCGAATATCGTTGACATCGAATGGCTCCAAATCCCATCATTTCCTTATTCCGCCGTCTGAATAGGATCGGCGGGGTGAAGCCCGCAAAGCATCGTTTCTCGGGCTTGACCTAGTTTTTCTCATTGACCCGTCCAGAAAGCCTGACGATGCGACCGCGACTGCCGCCGCTAAACGCGTTGAAGGCTTTCGAGGCCGCGGCCCGGCATGAAAACTTTACGCGCGCGGCAGAGGAGCTTTGTGTTACGCAAGGAGCCGTGAGCCATCAGGTCAAGGCACTGGAAACCGAACTCGCAATCAAGCTGTTCAATCGTGAACGGCAGCGCTTGATCATCACTGAGGCCGGCCGGGACTATCTCGCGGTGGTGCGCGATGCGCTTGACCGGATCGGGGCAGGGACGGAGCGCCTGTTGAAGCGCCAGAGCGCAGGCGTCCTCACGGTCAGCACCTCGCCGGACTTGCCGCAAAGTGGCTGGTGCACCGGCTCGGCCACTTTGCCGAAGCCCACACCGGCATCGATTTGCGTGTTTCCGCAACGATGCATCACGTGGACTTCGCGCGGGAGGAGGTCGATCTCGCGGTGCGCCATGGCGACGGCAATTGGCCGGGACTCGACACGGTAAGGCTGAGCCCGGAGCAGCTCTTTGCAGTCTGCAGCCCCAAGCTGTTGTCGGGGCGGCGCCGCCTCGAGAGGCCGACCGATATTCTCAAATTTCCACTGATCCATCTCGACAGCCGCGCCGACTGGCAAAACTGGCTCCAAGGCGTCGGAATCGACTGGGCCGGCGTCACGCACGGTCCGGTCTTGAACCGCGCGAGCACGGTAATCGACGCGGCGGTCAACGGCCAGGGTGTGGCGCTTGCGCGCACGACGCTGGCGGCCTGGGATCTGATCAACGGCCGGCTCGTGCGGCCTTTCCCGGCCTCCATACCGGTGTCGAGGACCTATTGGATTGTTTGTCCAAGGGCGACGGCGACTCTGCCGAAGATCGCGACCTTTCGCGAGTGGCTGCTTGCGGACGCGTCGAGCGATCTTGGTCGGCTGAAATCGCTCGGCTGGACTTCAAAGGCATCGAAACAGCGCGAAGTCGGACGAGCGGGGTGCTGACCAGGGACCCCGCTCACAATCGAATGCCGAAACGCCGGTCATCTCTGCTGGATCAGATGGGTGATGGTGAAACAGCAGCTTCGATAAGAGCAGGTATCTCGATCAATAAGGGAGGTACCCACGACCAGACGAAAATCCCCACTTACCTCCGCCAACTGTACCAACCATCACCCGGTCAGCGAAGTCTGCGCCGGACTGACGTTCGCCGTTCCGTTCCGCTTCGAGGAGCGCGCACAATCGATGATTGGGGGGAGCCTTGTAACCGACAGACGCCGGCGGCTGCGACTCCCGTTGCCGCTTTCGCGAAACAATTCCAGCTTGACCGCGTGACTGTTATCCCGCCTGCTGAGCACCTACTTTTCCGACGAATGGTGCAGCCACCGTGAGCGAGCCCTCGGCGATCGCGAGCGGAAGCACCGCCAGACGCCGGGGTGCGGGCCCGAACACAACTTGTGCGCTTTCTCGTGGATTGAATTCGGAGTTGTGACACGGACATTTCAGAATTTTCTTGTCAGTTTCTGCCGCCTTCACCCACTCGGAGACGGGACATCCGGCGTGAGTGCAAACCACCGAATAGGCGACGATACCATCGGCCGATCGCGATCGAGACTGCTCGTCGAGTTCGCCCGGATCAAGCCTTAGCAGGACAATCTCGTTGAGCCGCGATCCCTTGCGGATCACCGAGGATTGCGGGTCCTTCGGCCAGGCGTGCACGGGCGGCCCGCCTAGCGTGAGATCGCTCGGTTTGATGATTTCGTCCGCATGCTCCCCTTCGGAGTGAACGAGAAAATCACCCTTTTGCGGTCGCTCATCGCTTCCGGGCTGATCTTCCTCAGCCGCAGCAGGTTTGCCAGCCAGGTATGCGCCGGCGGCCAGAGCCGTTAGCAGCAGCGAGCGTCGCACTGGGTCCTGACATACCATAACTTGTCTCCTTTCGACTGTACCTACAACATCTATTCCGGTCCGGACATGAACGCCTCGACACGGCCAGATAAGCGAGACAAACGAACGACTGCCTGGTGCAGTCGGAGAGAACCGACCTCGCTGAAGACGCTTCGGAAATCACCTCAGGCGCGGCTAGAGCTCCGAACGGTGCAAAATATGCAGCTCACCTTCCGCAGGAATGGGCAACCCACGTCGCTCAAGAGGGAATTGGCCGCAGTCCATCTCGCGATCATGCAGCTTTTGGTGTCCTGCTCAATCCAGAAGGAGAACATCAGCCTTTTCCAAGCGCGAATGATTTACCCGTAGGCGGCAAGATGACCCGGAACAAGCTTCCGGCTTTGCCATCGCTCGCGAGTTCGATGTGCCCGCCGTTCGCCTCCACCGCCCAGCGAGCGATCGCGAGCCCCAGTCCGACCCCGCCCTCTTCCCGAGAGCGGCCAGTGTCGACGCGATAGAAGCGATCGAAAATACGATCCCGGTGCGCGGCAGGAATGCCGGGGCCCGTATCTCGTACCTCGATCTTGGCCTGGCCGCCCGTTGCATTCACTTCGACGGTGATCGTGCCGCCATTTGGGGTGTATTTTATCGCATTGTGTATCAGATTCATGAGGGCATGACGGATGAGCGCGGCGTCTGCCCTAGCATAGACCGGGATCGGAGCTCGAAGCGCGAGTGCTTGCTGCTTTTCGTCGGCGAGCACACGGAGCTGATCGACGACATGTCCCGCCAACCCTCCAACGTCCAGGTCCTCTGGGGCCAGCTGGACTTTTCCCGAGTCGGCGCGCGTGAGAATCAGAAGGCTCTCGACGAGCCGCGTGAGCCTGTCGACCTCCTCCAGCATGCTGCCGATGACGTCGCGATACGTGACGGCGTCAAACCTATTCTGTAGCGCCACTTCCCCCACGCTGCGCATCGCGGTGAGTGGGGTGCGCAGTTCGTGCGAAGCATCGGCCGTGAAGCGGCGCAGGCGTTCGAAGGCATCTTGCAGACGGGATAGCGTGTCATTGAATACTGTCGCGAGCTGCCCGAACTCGTCCCTGGCGTTATCGACCGGGAGCCGTTTAGCGAGCGACTCCGCGGTGATTTCCCGAGCCTTTTGCGCCATGGCGCCGACTGGGGAAAGGACGCGGCCGGCAAGGAAGTAACCTCCCGCGACCGCCAGGCCGGCGGCGAAGGGAATACCCATCGCGAGAATGACTGCGAGCGTCCAAAGCGTGTCCCGCAGGGAGGTTTCCTCGATTGCAGCAGCCACGCGATAGGACGGTTCAGAAATGCTATGGACGCGATAGCGACGGCCATCCGACGCCGTCCAGGACAGCGGCGATGCCGAGTCGCCAATCTGCAGCGCACGCGACAGTCCTTCTCGCTCCCATGCTTCGGTTTGCTGACGAACGCCGCCGGCATCGTCCACCCGAAACAAAGTGATGCCCCACTCAGAGGCAAGATTCTTCAGTTCCTCCGGTTCCTCCCGATACACCTTACCGATGGTCGCAATCTCTCGCTCGAGTTGCGCGTCCAAGGCGGCGTAGAGGCGAGCATGGAGGAAAAGCAGAATGCCTGCGGAGAAAATGCATACGATCAGCGTCAGCACCGCAGCGTGCCACAGAGTAAGCCGTGCGCGGACGCTTGGGGGACGGAATCTCATCCTTCCCTCCCGCTCAGTAGGTATCCAAGGCCGCGGACGGTGTGCAGTAGCTTTCTTTCGTAGCGTTCGTCGATCTTGCGACGCAGCCGCGCGATCGTAACGTCGATGACGTTGTCGAGCGGTGTCGCCCTGGCCGTTGCGTGCCAGACATCGCGTGCGAGCATCTCCCGGGATACAACGTGGCCGCTGTGGCGCAATAGGTATTCGAGCAGGTCGAATTCCTTCGTGGTTAGGTCGAGAGGCTGAGCTCCCCTGGTGACTTTGTGCGTGACGAGATCCATCTCAAGATCGTCGTGCTGTAGCTTGAGGATCTGGTCCATGCGCCCGCGGCGGAGCAGCGCCCGGATGCGCGCAAGCAGCTCGGAGAATGCGAACGGCTTGGTGAGGTAATCGTCGGCGCCCTGATCGAGACCAATCACCCGGTCTTCAACAGCGTCCTTCGCGGTAACGACCAATATCGGCGTCTGATTGCCACACTTGCGCAACGTGGCAAGGACATCAATACCGTCGCGGCGCGGCAGCATGAGATCGAGCAACAGAAGATCGAAGGAGCGCTGGCTTGCAAGGAAAAAACCTTCTTCTCCGGTCGCCGCGATCGCAACTTCATAGTGCTCTGCTTCAAGGCCCTCGCGCAGAGCGTTCGCGACCTTCTTTTCGTCCTCAATGATCAGAATACGCACGATGTGCTCCGCCTCGAGAGCTGCTCTCGCATCAGGATTATAGACTGGTTCCTTGCTGCCGCAGCGTTCCTGACAGAGATTTCAGAAACTCTTCAGTGGTGGCGGCGCGGAAACACGACCAGCATTCGATCGCGGATAGGGACCGGGCCGCGCGCTCGTCGGACTGGCGGGAGCCAGTGATTAGAAACGGCGGATGACAATGTTGCGCGACCAGACCACTCGATCAAAGCGCACCGCGCGACAGGCTGCCGGCCGCGAGAGGGAGGTCTCGTCCCTCACGTCCTGCCGCTGGAGACTGAAAAACCGGTTCCGATGGCGCGACGGCCGTTACCGGCCTGATCGCCTGGTCCATCTCCGCAACAGTCACAAGTGATGGTGCAATAACGGATTTGAGAGCAGAGCATCTCGATCAATGAAGGGAGGTATCACATGACCAGACGAAAGGTCTTGCTTACGTCCGTACTCGGCCTCGTTGTCCTGGTGGCACCTTTCGCCGGACAGCGCTCGGCTCTTGCGATTGGCCCGGACCAGGAACAAGCAGAGTTGGCGAACGCATTGGGTGGGGCAAAGGTGAGCTTGCAGCAGGGGTTCACGGCAAGCGAGCGAGAGGGACAGCCGATCTCAGGAAAATTCGAGATGGATGAGGGCAAGCTCCAGCTCTCCGTCTACACCGCAAAAGACGGAAAGTTTTTCGAGGTCATCGTCGATCACGTGAGTGGAAATATCAGCAAGGTCGAGCCGATTACCGAGGGCGAAGATCTCGACCACGCGAAGGCAAAAAAGGCCGCAATGGACAGGGCAAAGGTCAAGCTGGCGGATGCTGCAACCAAAGCGAAAGGACAGGCTAAGGGAGAAGCGGCGGACGTGATCGTCGTAAGCGCCATGCCAGAGCTCAAGGGCGACCGTCCGGAGGCCGCGATCGTTCTGCTGCAGGGAAAGAAGTCTTCGACTGCTTCGGAACGGCTCGACTAGGAGTCTGAGCCGAAGAGAATCGAGCCGGGGAATCTGTGCTGACTGGCATCTTACAGGAGGATGCGATGAGAACTGACCCAAAGTGGATTAGCTTAATGCTGGCGGCCGGCGTGGTGACGATCGGTCTCGGAATTGACAGTGCAGGCTGGAGCGGCGCCGCAGTCGCTCAGAAGAGGTCGGAAGGTAGGGGATCAGTGGATCGGATCGTGAGCTCGTTGCGCGCGGTAGATACGGCCTACGCGTCAGGCAACGCGGCTGAAGCTCAGACCCGCTTCAGGGAAGCCCGTGCGGCCTGGAATGGCGTGGCGCCGAGGATTTCAGCGCGTGAGGCTCGCGAGCAGCAGTTGCTGTTCGATTCGCTTGACAAACAGCTCAAGAGCGGCGCGCCTGCCGCCAAGGTGAAATCGACCGTTTCCGGCATGATCGGCGAGCTCCATGAAGATATCGAGCGCGAACTGAGATAGGAGTGATCGTGTATCGCGGGCTGATTTGGCTCGCCTTTGTCGATCTGAGAAGGGCGTGGCTGCGATCACTGGTAACCGCGCTGGCGATCGCGCTCGCACTGATCGCAGTCACATTCTTTGTGGGGCAGATAGGTCTTCGACAGGCGGAGCTCCTGACCGGCTACGAAGCATCCGGAGCGGCGACGTTTGTTATTGAGCTTGGCAGCGCAGCCAGGGGCGAAGTCACGAATCTGGTTCAGGCGCTACGTTCGATTGCCGGCGTGCAGTCAGTCGTTGCTCCCTACAACGGGACTCAGCTCGGCCTGGTGGCGGACACATCTTTTATAGTCTTCGAGAACGACAAGCAGCAGGAATCTCTCGGTGCCCGGACCACTGTGCTAGGCGTCGATCCGTCATTCGATCCCGTGCGGGACTATTATGTAAATTTCCACGATCTGAATCCGAAGGCGCCCACGGCAGTTCTCGGAGTCCCGCTGCTTGCGACATCTGGCACAGTACGCCCGCCGGATCGCAACGAGGTCGTTGTTCCCTCCGGGGTCACTGACTACGTCGGAATTCGACCTGGTGCAGACGCAACCGTCGATCTGACGTATGTGAATGCAAATCCACCAATCGTTCGACGCTACGAGAAGCTGCGCCTGGTCGGGACATTCGCGCTCATAGGCCCGGATCAGGGTCGATTTGAGCCATTTTGGCGCCTTGCTGCGCGCGGCAGTGAAATCCTCACAGTCCGCCGGCCAGATGCGCCGGAGGGTGTGGCAACCACGCTGCCCATCCTTTTGAACGAACAGCTCGTGGGAGAATTTCTCAGATTCGTCGGCGAGCAATTGGCTGCTCGCGGCATATCACCCCCAAAGGATGCGGTAGCCAAAGAACTGGTCGTGCGAGCGAACTCAGTTCGGGCAGTGCCGTCGGTCGTACGCGAAGCGATATCCTTGTTCGATCAGCGCGGTCTCAAGCAAGACTGCGGCGCCGCTATTGGAGCATCATTCTGCCTAAGAGTGCCGGAGCGAAACAACTTCGAAGCGGCGCTCCAAGAGCAGAAGAAATTGGAAACAGGTGGGTCGTTCTTCATCCTTCTCCTGCTTGTACTCGTGGCGGCCGGAGCCGCTGGTCTGCAGATCCAGCTGGTCCTGGCACGCTGGCGCGAACTTGGCATCTTGCAGGCCGTTGGCTTTTCGCCGCCTAAAGTCCTGCTCTATTTCGCGATACGACTGTACACGGTACTTGCCGCGGGCGTGGTGATGGCCGGAGCGGCGGTCGGCATTCTGCCATTCGCTCGAAGCCCTTCAACGTTCGTCTTTGCCGCCGTGGTTGCGCTTGTCGCAGCAACCATCGCTGCCCTTCCGGCGCTGTTTTGGCCGCTTACTCAAGCGCCCGCCCAGCTCCTTCGGGTGTCTGCATGATCTGGGTGAAGCTTACCTTCGGAGGCTTCGGCCGCCGCTTCGTCGAAGCGCTTGCCGCGACCATCGTTCTCGCCGCTACCGGCGCGACGGTCGCTGCGTCGCTGATGGTCGTCGAGGGGGCTCGAAATACATTGAGTAGGGCCATACGTCAGGATCGGCCCGATGTCGTTGAGGTCAAGAGTCGTTTCAACCGGGCTCTGTTTGAAACGCCACGAAGTGGCAATCTGCCGCCGCTCACAATACCGGTCTATGAACCGCTCATCGATCCCGCCGAGCTGGAAACGGCTGCGGGTGACAGCCAGGTCGTCAAGCGACAGTCGCTCTTTCGTAATGTCCTCTCCGGCGACAGCTTTCTCAATATCTATATTTTCGGTATCGATCCTGATGTCGAACGTGGCTTGAGCAGCTTCTCGCTCGCGCGCGGTCGATTCCTGGGGAGGGGAGATCATGCTGTCGCGGTGCTCGATCAAGCATCAGCTCGGGCGCTCGGCGTAGACATCGGCGCGACCTTCCCGGTTCGGAAGGCGGACGGTACGGACCTGCAGCTCACCGTCGTTGGCATTCTCGACAGATTAGCGCTACGGGGCGCCCCGCCAAGGTCGGCTGAAGCGCCTTCGTTGAGCCCGGATTCGACCTTTGTCTCGAGCGGTGCGTTCGTGAACATCGAGACGAGCGAGGACATTTTCGGTCGCGACAGCCTGACCGATGCCCTCGCCGTTGCAAGAACCGCCTCCGACGTGCCAGCTCTCGTTGCCAAGCTCCGGGAAGCCTTTCGGCTGGAGCCAGGCATCTTCGTAACGGAACGATACAGCCAATACCAGCGCAAGGTGCGCGATTTCGTTCTGACCCTTGCGTTGTTTTCCACCATGAGTGTCGCGACGGTGTTGTTGGCCGGATCCTTTGCTTCAAACCTTCTGCACGACATTTATGTCGAGCGTCGGCGGCAATACGCTACGCTCATAGCCCTCGGCTTTCCGCCCGGGATGGGTATCGCTCCCGCGATCTTCTTGGGTCTAGTGCTTGGAGTGGCTGCGGTCGTGATTGGCGGTCTCGCCGCCCATGCTTTCGTGCCGCGAACCTTCGCGATGCCTTCGCTCATGGCTGATCTTGGCCCGACCGAGCCGACCATCGATTGGGTCGTGGGGTGCTCCTTGTTGGCGATCGCAATCGCTGCGGTCGGCGTCGGATTGGTCTCGACGGCTCTTCGTCTGTTGCGGCAGCCTCTTGCAATAACGCTCTCGGAGGACAATTTGTGATGCAGCCGCTTGTCTCCGTGCGCTCAGTTTCGAAGACATATCGCCGCGAGCGTTCCGTTGTCGGCGCATTGCGCGATGTGTCACTTGAAATCGGACAGGGCGAGCTCGTGCGGATCAGTGGTCCGTCCGGTTCGGGCAAAACCACGCTTCTCAATCTGATTGCAGCACTTGATCGGCCAGATCAGGGGCAAGTCATCGTGGCGGGAATTGATCTCGCCTGCTTGTCGGCGGCCCGGGCATCAAAGTATCGCGCTCAGCAGGTCGGGATGGTCTTCCAGGCCTATAATTTGATCCCGCAGTTGAGCGCTCTGGAAAACGTCCTGCTCCCGATGATTGCGTTGGGGCGAGCGAACAAAACCCGCGCCTGCGAACTTCTCGATCTCGTCGGCTTGGCCGATCGCAGCGACCACAGCCCGTCCCAGCTCAGCGGCGGAGAACAGCAGAGGGTGGCTATCGCCAGAGCACTGGCCAACGATCCCTCGCTCGTCCTAGCCGACGAGCCGACAGGGAATCTTGATGACCAAAGCGCCGAACGTGTCATGGGGTTGCTGACGAGCGCGGTGCGTGAACGTGGCAGGACGCTGCTGCTTGTAACCCACCAGCGCGACACGGCGCAGACGGTCGACAAGCATCTCGAACTGCGAGGCGGAGTAATCACTTCGGTCAGCGGGATGAACACCTCTGACGATCTATGCTCAGCGCCTTGAGCGCCGATCCACTCTAACAGTCGGGAAGGCCAAATGAGGGTATCACGAATTATCTTGGCAGTAGCTACGGTGATGACCACGATCAGCTCCCATGCCTTAGCGGAACGGACCGTTAGAGGGGTAGTCGTAAAGGTGGACGGGTTAGCCGGTATTATTTCGGTCCGCGAAATGCATCCGGGTATGGCCGGCGCGATCTCTTACGGCAAGGTCGAAGGGTTCAAAGCGCAGGATGGTCTGCTGTTTGATGCGGTGCGACCAGGAGACGAAGTGGTCTTTTCCGCTTCGGAGATGAACGGAGCTATGACGATTACAAAGCTTAGCGAGCAGTGACGGGGAGCAGCCGAATGTCGCTTGGATCGCGCCACGAGGCGGCGCATTCGGCGCGGATTTTTCGGCCAAACCGAGAACAGATCTCGCCTCCATTGCACGCTCACTAACCTGTTGTTGGCGTTCATTTACGGACTACGAGGGGCAAGCGCGCGGCACCCAGGAGACCTCAAATAAGAAGCGCCGAAAATCAGAAGAAAGTCGATAAAATCTGGAACTTGGTCAAACATGAACATGCTGCGGTGCTAGTCAGCATCAGAAAAGACGGCTTCCTTGGTTCAATCCCCATGGGATGCGTCCAGAGCGATTTCGACGGAAGGCTCTGGTTTTTAACTTTCAACGATAACCCGCGATTGCTTGAGATCGAGGAGAATGGCCACGTGCTGGTTTCCTATGTCCGGCCGTCACGGTACAAATTCGTTTCAATGAGTGGATGCGCGCGGATCGTGGACGACCGCGCCAAGGTTCACGAGCTTTGGCGTGAAGGGTTCAGTGTGTGGTTTCCTGATGGTCCGCAGAAGGATTGCGCTCATTGAAATCGACGTGAAGACGATTAAGTCCTGGAGCAAACCAGCATCACTCCTGACCTATGCTTACTACTATGTGCAAGCGAAGCTGACCGGAAAATCTCCCTCCCCCGAGCGGATTGCAGAAGAAGTCCTGGTACACTTTTGAAACTGTTCAGTTCGCATCTTCGTTTCGGCCAAGACGGTGTCCGCGGAGTTAGATATCTCTGCGCGAGGGCATGCGACCTCCGCTGCGAACAGGCGTCTGTCAGAAAAAGATCGTCGAGCAATTGATTTAAGCACGCCAACGAACTGCTGCGATTATCCAGCATCGCGCAGCGCTCGTCTAATCACGGTGTATCTCATGAGTGGCCCGTCGTCGGGGTCATTCCCGCAAAAGTGAACTGCGGCGCCGCGCGGCGGTTTGCGCGGCTTTCCGAATTGTTTAACCGAGGCCGCCTCGACAACCCGCAAGGAAGGATCTTCTGCGAACGCAGTCAGTGCCGCGAGTTCGGCGGTGCTTGCACCGCCTGAGCGCCACGACCCCTCCAAGACCCCAGATCGCCATTGACCGCGCTCGTCCACGCCTTGGCCAACGTCATAGTTTCGGCGTGAGGCGAAGAAGCCGGCATATTGAGCAGCATTTCCGTCATAGAGTCGAGCCTGCGTTATGGCGAGACGCGCCTCGGCATTCATCGGCAGAGTTTCCAGCTCTGCCCAGCCTCCGCGCACACAAATCAGATGCGAACCACCGTAAACCGATAGCCCTTGATTGTTTGTGACCGACCGTTGCGTGCCATGGTAGGCAATCGTTTGATCGCCAATCATTGTGTGCCCGATGCTGCGCGTCATAACTCCGCGCAGGTTCGTTTCGAGAACCAGTCCATGGGATGCGACCCTATCGGCCGACGAGTTCTCGAGAAAAGCGTCCAGTTCAGCAATCGTGCTAACCACACTTTGCCCGTGCCCGCCATCTCCTAGTGGCTCCTTGACGCGGACTGGGCCCTGCGACAGTAGCCGCCTGGCAGCCGTTCTTACGTCCTTAGCGTTGAACGCGACGTAGCCTGGCAGCACCGCAGTGCTGACGTTTTCTGCGAATGCTGCTGACCAACCATATGGGCGCGCCGCGTGCTTATTGATCAGGCGATGCGTGATGGCTTTCGTTTTGGCGAAAGGATAGGGCACAACCGCGCCATAAAGCTGACGGGGAGAGTGGATGCCAAGGCCCCGCGCCTCCTCGAGCATGAGTGTGTCGTCCGGAACGAAGAAAACATCCTCAATCGAGTGTTCGTTGGCATCGAAGACACCGGCGCACCTACAGCCTCTAAGCCGCGCGATGCTTTCGGCGACCACGGAAAGCGCAACTTTTTCGTGGAGGTACATCGGCGAGCCCAGCCGAGAGCGGTAGAGGGCGACCGCAGTGATCGCCTGCGGATTGAGCGCGATCTGACCGCCGGTGGCCAGCCGCGATCGGCGAGCATGACCGATAAGAGAGGAAAATTTCGAGCCGTCCATGCGCGCAACCATTCCGACACGAGGGGAGTGGCCAGTGCTTGGACGGAAAACACCCGTCTAACGGGGAGACTGCATTTCCCCGTGCGAATAGGATAGTAGGCGGTCTTCTCGAGCGCAAGGCATCGCCTAAAAAAGGTCATGGACGGTCATGCTTACGGTCAGCGCGCTGACGCGCTTGCACATCTCTGTTTCCTTTGAATTAAAGGATGGCGAATGCATCGCCCTGCAGGGACCTTCCGGAGTCGGGAAAAGCCTGCTGCTCCGCGCTATCGCCGATCTCGACCCGAACGAGGGAGCGGTCAAACTGGACGAAACGCTCAGGGAAGCCGTGCCGGCCCCACTTTGGCGGAAGCAAGTAACCTACCTCGCCGCTGAGCCGGGCTGGTGGGTCGATACGGTACAAGAGCATTTTACCGCCTGGGATGATGCGATGCCGCTGATCGCGCGATTGGGATTACCTCCCGACTGCGGAAGCTGGCCCATCCGAAGACTTTCCACTGGAGAGAAGCAGCGGCTGGGGCTTGCCCGGGCGCTGATGCTGCGTTCGCGGGTGCTTCTGCTGGATGAGCCAACCTCCGCGCTCGACGCGACGTCGACCGCGACCGTGGAATCGATCATTGCTGAGCGCATCTCGAGCGGGACAGCCGTTATATGGAGCACTCACGATAACGCTCAGGCCCGTCGCGTCGGATCGCGGTTGTTTGTTATGGGCGCCGGTCGCATTGAGGAACATCGGCTTTGAGCTATATCCAACTGGCTTACAGTGACCTCCTCCTGCCCGCGCTGCTCGTCGTCATGGACGGCGTTCTCTCGCTTGTGCTTCAACTCAAGCTTGAACGACAACTCGCCATCGCGGCTGTACGGATGGTGGTTCAGCTGGTGCTCGTCGGATATGTGCTCACGTTCTTGTTTGCCGCCGTCTCGCCGTTCTGGACCGCTCTCGCGGCCTTCATAATGGTGATCTTCGCATCGCGCGAGATCGTTGTGCGGCAGAGGCGGCCGCTGCTGGGTATTTGGACCTACGGCTTGGGCGCAGGATGTACGTTGCTCGCTGCTGGTACCGTCACCGTGTTTTCGCTGCTGACCCAGTTGCACCCCGAGCCCTGGTATCATCCGCGCTATGCGCTGCCCCTGTTGGGTATGATCCTGGGCAACACCATGACAGGGGTAAGCCTGGGTTTGGACGTGCTCACGAATGGTCTGGTGCGTGAGCGGGCGGCAGCGGAATCCTATCTCGCGCTGGGAGGTACGCGGTATCAGGCGCTGCTGCCGGTGATCCGCGACGCCTTGCGAAGCGGCTTCATGCCGACGATCAACGGAATGGCGGCGATCGGTCTTGTGTCCCTGCCGGGAATGATGACCGGCCAGATCCTTGCTGGCGTCGAACCTGTCGATGCCGTGAAATATCAACTCCTAATCATGTTCCTGATTGCCGGCGGAACGGGCCTGGGGACGCTTGCGGCCGTTATTGGAGGCGGACGTCTGCTCACGGATCATAGACACCGATTGCGCTTGGACCGGATCGCAAGCGAAACGCCGGGGTAGGGCTGCCTGATGTCATCACGGCCAGGCCGTGTGCTGACCATCCTCTCGAAGGAATTCCGGCACCTGTGGTCTGGACCACTAACGCCAGCAAAGATTCCGCGTGATCGCAGCGACCGCTCGAGTCCCGCGGGTCTTACAGCACGCTCCCGTCCGGAACGTCGCCTAACCTGCGGCTTACCTTGGCGTTCCCGAACCTCCCGAAACGTACCCAGCGCGTTGAAATATCGACCGCGTAGCCGCAAGGGGCAGCCGATTGCGCCTGCGCTTGCGCTCGACTGCAGGAGCAAGATGGCAACGGCTTGCTCGGGAGGGGTAGTCGTGAGCAGCTGTCGATTGGCGTGCCGCACCCAAAATGTCAATCGCGGAGCGGCCGGATGCTGGCACGAAGAGCTCCGCAATCAAAATATTTGCTTTGAAGGAACTCGGCCGACTGCATGCAGTTTCTCGGACGTGGCACCTCCAAGGAGGAAGCACCGCGAGGGACGCCATTCGGCGGCTGTTCGCGCTGCAGGAGGGCGGGTGCATCATCGTTCATAGATCGGGGGCGGAGGAGGAGACGAAATGAGGAAGATGATAGTAGCTGCTGCCCTCGCTAGCGCCGTGTTCGTTCCGGCTGCCATCGCTCAACACAGGGAGTCGGATGTCTCGACCGCTCCAAGTGCGCAAAACTCAGGAGCCGGAATAGCTGGCCAGCCCGGAAGCAAGAGTGGTCCTGCAACCAAGCCAGGAACGGTAGGCTCAAATTCGAGCAACCAAGGCAACCCTGCAGTGCAGCAACAGGATCCCGCGAAGATTCCGGGGGTGCCAGGAAACAAGAGCGGACCTCCCGCGAAGCAACCTTCCCCTCAGTGAGTGAGGGGTGGGGACGGTCGCCGGCGACAGCGGAGGTGTACTCAAATCTCACGGCACAGCTGGCCCAGGGGGCGATTTGAGACCGGTCGCCGTCTGTGGGTGAGTGAACCTCTCCCGCTTTCGTTAAGCAAGTGCTCGCTGGCGGTCCTCTCCTCACACTTTATTGCGAGTCTGGCAGATTATGCGGAGAGCGGGATTACGCGAAGTGCCGCCCTGTGATGGGCTGGTTTTCGCCGATTTCGGCGTGCTCCGCTCCGCATAATCCCAGGCGTCTCGGGCCGCAGTGATGCATTGTCCGCCTTAAGCCGAAGTCGCGTTTGGTCTATGTTGACGCGCGAGATGAACTGGGCGCGGGCTGCGAGCCGGTGGATAAGAATGACCCCTGGGAAGAGATTGCGCGCATCCGACAGCGGTTGGCTGATCTGGATGCCGAGCGGATGGCGCTTGCGCGCGAACTGGAAACACTCGAGAAAAAGCTGATATCCGATCGCCAGGTAGCTGAGCGTGCTCCTTTTGCCGACGCCCCTGTCACCAACAGCTCGTCATCGGCCGAGAAAATTGAGCTGTTCCGTCGGTTGTTTGCCGGGCGCCACGATGTCTTTCCAGTTCGATGGGAAAACAGAAAGGCTGGACGTTCAGGCTATTCGCCAGCTTGCTCCAACGAGTGGGTGAAGGGGGTTTGCGGCAAGCCAAAGGTGAAATGTGGAGAATGTCCGCATCAGGCATTCATCTCACTTTCCGGGGAGATCATCGAAAAGCATCTGCGCGGCAGCGATAAGCGCACGGGTGACTTTGTCGCCGGTGTTTATCCCTTACTGCAGGATGAGACATGCTGGTTCCTTGCCGCTGACTTTGACAAGGAAAGCTGGGCGGATGACGCCAGAGCATTGCTCGGGACCTGTCATGCGAAAGGAATTGCCGCGGCCCTGGAGCGGTCGAGATCGGGGAACGGCGGCCATATCTGGATATTCTTCTCCGAGCCCGTTCCGGCAAGGACCGCCAGGCAGATGGGCTCTGCCCTGATCACGGAGACCATGGAAAAACGGCCGGAAATCGGCTTCACCTCCTATGATCGCTTCTTTCCCAACCAGGACACGATGCCCCTTGGGGGCTTTGGCAATCTGATTGCACTACCGCTGCAAAGGAAGGCTCGTGAGATCGGCAACAGCGTTTTTGTCGACAACGATCTGCGGCCTTACGAGGACCAATGGGCATATCTGTCGTCCCTGCCGAGATTGTCAGCTGACATGGTGTTCAGGATCGCGGACGAGGCGGAACTGTCGGGTCGGGTTTTGGGCGTCCGCATGCCGGTGGACGACGAACATGCCGACGAACCGTGGAAGATGTCGCCGTCTCGCCGCAGTGCGCCGCGGCGTATTGAGGCCGCGATACCGCACAGCATCAGGATCGTGATCGCCGATCAGGTTTACGTCGACAGGACGGAGCTGCCGCCAGCCCTGATTGCGCAGCTTATTCGCCTGGCGGCATTCCAGAACCCGGAGTTCTATCGCGCCCAGGCGATGCGGTTGCCGACATTCAGCAAGCCTCGGGTCGTCTCGTGCGCCGAGCTATACGCGCAGCATGTCGCTCTACCTCGGGGTTGCCTCGAGGAAGCAATCGATCTCATCAAAAGCCATGGCGCTGTTGCCGATTTGGAAGATCTGCGCGAAATTGGCACGGCGCTTCCTGCGAGCGTATCCTTCCGGGCCGAGTTGCGACGGGCGCAGTTGGCGGCTTACGACGCTCTCGTTGCCCACGACAACGGGGTGCTCGCCGCGACGACTGCCTTTGGCAAGACGGTTGTCGCTGCAGCCCTCATCGCACATCGGGCCCGTAATGCGCTGATTCTCGTTCATCGCCGAGAACTGCTCACTCAATGGGTGGAACGACTCGGTTCCTTTTTGAACATTGACCCGAAACAGGTCGGCAGTATCGGGGGCGGGAAAAGGAAGCCGACGGGCGTCATCGACGTGGCGCTGATCCAAAGCCTGGTGCGCAATGGAGAGGTTGCCGATATCGTGGCCAATTACGGCCATCTCATTGTCGATGAGTGCCATCATCTGTCCGCAACAAGCTTCGAGCTTGTCGCTCGGCGGTCCAAGGCGCGATACGTCGTCGGCTTATCTGCGACTGTCGCCCGAAAGGACGGGCATCATCCCATCATCTTCATGCAGTGCGGCCCCGTTCGCCATCGGGTGGATGCGAGGGTCCAAGCGACCGAGCGGGGCATTCGTCATCGTGCCCTCGAGCGTTCGACGAAATTTGAATTGCCGTCGATCCTGGCCTCGGTCGAGCGCCCATCGATACCCGCGATCTATGCGGCCCTGGCACAGGATAGTAGCCGAAATGACCTGATCTTTGATGATGTGCTGAAGTCTCTGGAAGCCAAGCGGTCCCCAATCGTCCTGACGGAGCGAACGGACCACCTCGATTATCTTCGACAGAGATTCTCGCCGTTCGTGAAAAATCTTGTGGTTCTGCGTGGCGGTATGTCCGCGAAGGATCGCAAGCTAGCCAATACGACATTGAATGTTGCTGACGATGACGAACGCCTGATACTCGCGACAGGCCGCTACATCGGTGAAGGCTTCGATGACGCCCGGCTTGATACGTTGTTCTTAACGATGCCGATCGCCTGGAAGGGAACCCTGGCGCAGTATGTCGGTCGTCTGCATCGACAGCATGATGGAAAGAGAGACGTGTTGGTCGTCGACTACGTCGATAATGCAGTCGCCGTTTTGGCCCGGATGGCCGCGAAGCGACGCGCGGGCTATCGCGCGCTGGGCTACGTGATCGAGTAGTGGCGCTCCGCTGTGAGCGGAGCGCCCGCCTTCACCATCGGCATTATGTGGAGCGGAGAACGCCGAGATCGGCGAAAAGCAGCCCATCACAAGTCGGCACTTCGCATAATCCCACTCTCCGCATAATCGACTTTATGTGGTGCACCACATAAAGTCGAGAGAGGGCCAACTTGGGCGGCCTTATTTCGGAGAATCGTCGATCTCGCCTTCTTCGCTGCAATTGATCGCACCGCAGGTGGGCAGCACCTTTTTGTGCGCGAAGTCGTCCGCCTGACTGACTCCTTTGGATAGGAGTTCGATGCCGTCCATCCGCGCTCGGGCGCGCCGGCACCTGCGCAGAAGGCACGGCACACCCTGGTTTATGGAGGCCGGCCGCTCTGAACGTTCGTGGTGCAGCCAGAGGCGTGTGGGCCGCGCGACAGTCGCACAGTTATGCGCAACTATAACGTACCGAGCGAGGTACAGCAGTGCATGGGGCGGTCGGCTTGCGGCAATCCCGCAACGCTTCGAGCGTCCCCAGCGTTCTCCCCGGGCAGGGCGATCGG
Organism: Bradyrhizobium sp. ARR65; assembly: GCF_000472385.1. Classification (GTDB taxonomy): domain Bacteria; phylum Pseudomonadota; class Alphaproteobacteria; order Rhizobiales; family Xanthobacteraceae; genus Bradyrhizobium. The sequence goes on along the minus strand of NZ_AWZU01000008.1, from coordinate 119,838 downwards.
GTCGTGGCCCACAGGGAGATTGGTGCATACAATTTTTTAACCATTCGTTAACCATAGGTTTTCATGATGCCGCTCGCTGGTGTGTGTTCGTGACAGGGCGTAAATTACATGGCTCAGCGTAGTTCCAGAGCGTCAGTACGGAAAGACGAGAACGTCCTAAGCTTTGTCCCAGCGTCGACACCCGAGGACGGAGCGACAGCACTAGATTTGGTAGATCAAGCGGCGGAGGTCTTCCGCAGCATGGAGGAGCACGCCCGCGGGGCCGAAGCCCGCGCGCAGTCGCTTTGCACGAGCGCCTTGGAAAGATTGCGGGTTGCCGAAATGCGAGCCGAGGCCGCCGAGCGGGCACAACGTGAATTCGTTATCTCCACCGAAGATAAATTGAAAGAGGCGTGCAGAGCCCTTGAACAAGCGCAGACTTGTATCGAAGCCCAAAAGAATAAGTTGACGGCTGCAGAGCTTCGCGCCGAAATTGCTGAAGCCGAAGCGCGACAAGCCAATGAAGCGCTCGCGCTCGTTGAAGAGGCCATCCGCAAGCGTCTGCTTTGCGCAAGGCCGGATACCCATAGCAGGTCGACAGCGGTAGCTTGATGATCGCGACCGCCCTGGCTCGCGCGAAGGCCTTCATGCCTGATGCCTAGTCAGCTTGGGCTTTCGAGCAAACTTACTCGCGGCCAGGGCGGGCGCGGCCGTCCAGGTACTCGACCAGCGCAGGTACATGGCAGTTGTGATGAGGCCGCTCGGCGGTTTCAGGATGAACGAGATAAGCGAGTCGCCTAAGCTGAAAAGCGCCCAGCAGCAGGGCCTGACAGCCGGCTTTCTTTTCTTCTGCGCTCGCGCGCCCTAAGAGAGCGGGCGCAGGATCACTTTTGAAATATGAGCACGATGGTCAGGAGAGGCTCGGGCGCTGTCCGGGCCATCGGATCCACTCGTCATGCTGCGCGGCCGCCTTGCTCCGCAAGCGCTGGCGATCACCCTGGTTTGCGACCTGCTCCTAGACAGGCGATTGAAGCGCGCGTAGCGGTCATCTGGTGAAACCTTCACGCAACAGGCGCTGCAAGCTGCCTCGATCCATCTCGCCCAGACCAAGGCTGTCGAGTGCGCGTCCCCTCTTCATAAAGTCCTTACCGCAAATCGCGCCATCGATGGCGAGAAATGATCGAGCGAGCGGTGCCGAATTGCCTGCCAGTTCGGCTACTGATGCCAGAAACGAAAGGCCGATCTGCAAATCTTTGCGCATGTGGCGTGTTCAGTCAGAACGATTCGCTCTCGCCAATCCCCTGAATCGGTCAAACGATCGTGCGAGCCGCGGCCATACACATTTCAACAAGGTCGGGTGTTCGGCCCCGTCTCTGGTCGATGTACGCGCACGTATCGACCAGGAGCGCTGCCTCGCGATCAGGCCCGCGTAGTCGTATGGGTTTCCCGCAGAAGCGCGGGAAACTACGTTGCTTTTGGAAGCAGTCATGGCAGTTGCTCGGCCGTATACCCGCTATGGGCACATGAGCAGACGCTGTTCGGTTACTTCAGCGGTCTGGACCCGAGCCGGATGTCAATTTCCGAGCGCAGCAAGGCGAAGGCGATTGGCTTAGGCAAAAGCCGGCGGGCCCCTGTTCGATGGCTCTGCGGCCTCTGGGTCGCCATAGGCCGTGATCATTACCACGGCGCGCCATTCCGGCGCGTCGTGGTCGCGCTTCGGCAGCTCGGTGATGTAGTGTTCCGGGTTCGCGTACCTCGTCAATCACCTCGCTCTATGGAAGGCAAAGTACCAGCCGGATACGGCCCAATAAGGCAGCCAGTCTGCCAAGCGAATATCGCTCGACGATGATCCATCCATGAAATCGGAATTTTGCTGATCGAACAACTCGAACCCGGCAGCCTTGGCCATGTTCAAGACTCGTTGACGGGTGTACCACTGCTGGCGCTCACCGTCCGCGCGGACATAAGGATCGTATCCAAGCAACCGACGCAGCGTGTTGTTGCGACGGAGATATGCTCTTGGATTGAGGCGTTGCTGGGTCAGCTCGAACCATCCATAGCCGTTGGATGTCGAGGCCAAGAGCAGTCCACCGAGCCGCAGATTGGCGGCAGCATTTGCAAGCAGGCTTTCTGGTGGCGTCACGACTTCGGTTAAAACGTCAGCCATGATCACGGCGTCATAGGGAGCGCCTTCCCGGAAGGTTGCGGCATCGCCGACCTGCGCATCGACGCCGTGAGATCGGGCAACTTCGACGCACTCTGCCGAGACGTCGATTCCTTTGACTTGCCAGTTCTTGGCGACCAGCGACATCGCAATGGGCCCTGTCCCGCAGCCCAACTCCAGCACCCTGCGCACGCCCGCTTCGGTAAGATGGCGATGAATGAAATCGAGCTTCTTGATGTCGACGGGGCGGGTATAGGTTGTGGTGTACGATTCAATATTCATGCAGAAGTTCCGCCTTTTCCACTCGCTAGTGCTCACGCTCAATCTTGAGCTTGGCGACAAAGATTCGGAACGCCGGGCGGAGATGGTATCCTACTCCGATGAAATAGCCATAGATGCGATCGAAGCCGATCGAGCCCGTCACCTGCCTTTGGTGCCGACGGGGTTGGTGTCCTAAGCGGCCCTCCACGGACCGTGCTTGCGGAGGTCCTTGGCACTCCCTTCTAGGTCGCTTATGAGCATCGTCGCATAGAACGCACCGATCGGGGTTCGCGGTATGAGTCGCGCGCAACTCTTTCGAGATCGCAGCAGTATTTGCTGCGCCCCGGAATTGGAACTCCCTATGGTGTTACCCATACGTATTTTGCAATTGTGTCAGGTCGCGCATCTGCATCTAAAGTCCCCAATGACGCTGCGAAGCAAAAATTCGCCTCGCCGTCGCGAGTGTTGGAGATTTGTTTTTGAGATTGAGAGCTTCTGCAGCTGAATCGGATCGCGGAGCGCGCAGCGTAGGCAGGTTTAAACAAAGTTCGACGCCGCCGCTCTACGCAAGTCGGAACGGAAGAGGCGGCGGATCACTCACGGCGGGTTACCTGCGGTGATCCGTCCCGACGGAATTGGTAATCGCCTTCTGGCAGCGCTACCGCAAGCTGACTTGGATCTGCTCGCGCCCGGGCTGGAGATGGTCGCGCTCGCTCAGGATGAGGTTCTCTCGCGAGCGGGTGACCCGATCGAACATCTCTTCTTCCCTCATAGCGGTGCCATCTCGCTGATGATCGACATGGCGAACGGGCAGACGGTTGCCACCGCAATCATCGGGCGCGAAGGGGCAATAGGCAGCCTCTCGCTGCTCGGGCCGTCACCTTCGGCCATAACCGCCGTCGTTCGTGCGGCGGGGACTGCCTCGCGGATCCACACCTCCCAATTCCTTGCGGCTTTCAACCGTAGCCCCTCGATCCGGCACGCGATCCAGATTCACGCCAGTGCGATGCTGACTCAGTTTCAGCTCAGCGCGGCCTGCAATGCGCTGCATCCGGTCCAAGCCCGCATGGCCCGCTGGCTGCTGCATCTTCGCGACCACATCGACCTCGACGTTCTCCCGCTCACCCAGGAGGCGCTGTCGCAGATCCTCGGCGTGCGGCGCACGACCGTGAACGTCCTAATGCGCAATCTGCGCGCGTCCGGAGCGATCAGATCCGAGCGACGTGGCCAGATCGAGATCGACCGATCGCGGCTCACTGCGGCTGCGTGCGATTGCCACGGCACCATCTGCCGCGAAATTGAAGAGATATTTTCGATGAATACGGCGCCGATCCCGCTTTCAGGATGTTCCGGATGATGGCGCATCTCGGCGCGTTCGTCAGCCACGAGTCTGTGAGCCGCTTCCGTGCGGCCGCGTGCGCGAAAGGCTCTTTGCCATCGCCATGCGTTAAGGGACATTGATGGATGCTGCTTCAAATTCGTCGGTTCAGTGTTTGCTCGGTTCACGGAAGAACACCCTGATCGGGCGCCCGACCAGCATTGGGAATCGGCTTCTAGCGGTATTGCCACCGCCGGACTTGAGCTTGCTCACGCCTCACTTCCAGAGAGTCTCGTTCGAACCCGATACCGTCTTGGTGCGGTCCGGCGATCAGCTCGATAAGGTCTATTTTCCCCATAGCGGCGCCATTGCCTTCATTGTCGATATGCCAGACGGGCAAACGGTCGCGACCACGTTGATGGGGCGGGAAGGCGCATTGGCGTCGCTCTCCGCGCTCGGCCCCTCGCGTTCGTCCGTTACCGCGGTTGCTCGTGTGGCCGGCACCGCATCGCTGATTTCCGCCGCGACATTCCGGGTCGCCTACGCGCGAAGCGCAGCCATCAGGCACGTCGTGCAGGTCCATGCTCGCGCGCTGTTGTTGCAGCTCCAGCACGTGGCCGCCTGCAACGCATTGCATCGGGTGGATCGCGGCATGGCGCGGTGGCTTCTGCAGCTCCATGACCGGGTTCCGGACGACGTGCTTCCGCTCACGCAGGAGACGCTTGCCCAATTGCTCGGGGTGCGGCGGCCGACGGTGACGTTGATAATGAGCAAGCTTCGGGCGGCGGGCGCGATCTCGTCCGACCGGCGCGGCTTCGTCGAGGTCGACCGGGCGCGGCTCGAGAGCGCGGCATGCGAATGCTATGCGTGGATGCAGCGCAGGATCGATCGCATGTACTGCCAGGAATTGTCCACGCCGCAACCTGACCTTGCGCCAACCCGGGAAAGCTCCGCCGTCGCTCCGGATGAAGCCGACCGGCTCCCTTAGGCCCGCCAGCTTGGCGAACACGAGGAGTCGCAAGCACAACCGTATCAGGTCGGAATTCCCTGGGTCGGTTTCGCTCATTCAGTAGTCCGCACGTTCGCGGTAAGTGCTACAAAGGAGGGCTGTCGAATACCTGATTCCGCTCCGACGCGTTCTGCTTTTTGGCGGGCCCCTTCCCAGGCCCATGCAGGGCGCGACCGTGCCACGAGGACGCAGGCTTTTTAGTTCGAACGAATGGGCATTTGCGCGGAACATCAACTAGGGCCTCAAGGTTCTCAGCAAGTCCTAGCGCTGCCGGCGCGCTAGGCTCTGCCAGCGAAAGTGTCGGAAACCATGGGTCACCAGAGCTATCGTAGGAGCAGGCGCCGTTGCAGGGTATTCCGGCGCACATATGGTGTGAGCGGGCATGGACGTGATATTCATTGAACCGTGGCCCGAGCATGTCGAACGCATGAGAAAGCATGCTTTGCGCGTTACTCGCGCCACGGATGTTGCGGAATTCTCGGTTCCCATGCGGGCGCTGCACGTTACTGATGTGCAGCAGTTCGCGAAGCAGACGCCGGTCGATAGCGCCCTCGTTTGCAATGAAGTCCTACGACACGGCCTGGACGACCAAATGATCCAACAGTATCTTACGTCGGACGGGTACGTTGTCGCTCCAGAACTGCATGAATGAAGAGACGATCGCCAGCATCATTGCCTGCGGCAAGACCCTGGGGTGCACCGCGAGCAGTATCTCTAAACTTGCCCTGAGCCTGGCCACATGCACCGCGGCGAATCAACGCTATGCGTCTCAAAAGGGAGCTGCGGCTAAACATGCATGCGATGAAAGCGATGGCCATTATAGTGCTCCTGCTCCTGCTCGTGGTGAACGCTCTGGAATTGCTGCCGGCAGCGAGCGCATTCCAAATGTATCTATCGGGTGGGGCCGTGGTCCTGAGCCTTGTCGCGCTGATAGCGATTCTGGTCGGGCGCGGCCCGTCACGGGATAACCGAAGTGTTGGCGCTGAGGCGGCCCGACCGATGCCTGTTCCGAGCGGTGCAAACCAAGCAGACGCCGAGATCGTCAGCTTTTTGGCGATGCTGCAGGCAAGGGGCCGGCTGGTCGATTTCCTGATGGACGACATCAACGCGCATGACGACGCACAGGTTGGGGCAGCCGCGCGCGTGGTCCATGCCGGATGCAAAACCGCCCTGCTGGAGCACTTCCGAATCTCCCCCGTGCGCGCAGAGAGCGAGGGATCGACGGTGCAGGTCGCCGCTGGCTATTCACCGGACGAGTACCGACTGCTGGGCAAGATCAGCGGCCCGGCGCCGTTCTCGGGAGTGCTTGTCCACCACGGCTGGAAAACGGATGCAGTGAATCTACCACGCGTTTTGCGGAGCTCGACTGATCGACTTCCAGCAATCGCTCCGGCGGAGGTGGAACTGAGATAAGGGGGCTCGCATTGGCCGGCTGCCGGAGTCGGATCACGCGCAACCGGTGCTTTCCATCACGCGCGGCTATTGACGCGAATCGATAGCACGACAACCAGGACACCCCTCCCTCATGAGCGCTCGTTTCAGTCTTGCTATCGACCTCGGCACCAGCAACAGCGCAATCGCGATCGCAGATCTCGAGAGTGGCGAGACCAGGATTATCGAAATCCCGCAGACCCTAGGGCCAAATCAGATCGGCGAGATGCCGACACTGCCGTCCGCCGTCTATATTCCGCACTCCGAGGAGTTCCCGGAGAGTTCGTTTCCTCTGCCCTGGAACGATGCGGGGCAGCGCGCGATCATTGGCCAGTTCGCGCGCGAGCGGGGGGCGCTCGTGCCTGATCGCCTCGCGACCTCCGCCAAATCCTGGCTGTCCAACCCGCATATCGACCCGAAGCAGCGGATCCTGCCCTGGCGATCCGACATCGCGGAAGAGAAGGTCTCGCCATTCGAATGCTCACGCCTTTACCTCCAACACCTCAGGGATGCGTTCCTGCACACCGAACGGGTACAGGGGCGGGATTGGGACCTCTCGGAAGGCGAGATCGTTGTTACCGTTCCTGCCTCGTTCGATGAAATCGCAAGAAGCCTCACCGCCGAGGCCGCCAAGGATGCGGGGCTCGGGGACGTCACATTGCTGGAGGAGCCGCAGGCTGCATTCTACGCCTGGATGGCGCAGACTCGCAGAGAATGGCGAAACCTGATTGCTGATGGCGACATCGTGCTGGTCTGCGACGTCGGTGGCGGGACAGCCGATTTCAGCTTGATCGCGGTCACCGACGTCGAAGGCCGCCTGGAACTTGAGCGTGTCAGCGTTGGCGAGCACATTCTGCTGGGTGGCGACAATATGGATTTGGCGCTCGCATATGCGCTGAACGCCAAGCTTGAGGCCGCGGGCAAACGGCTGGACTCTTGGCAGTTCCTGGCGCTCGTGCATGCCGCCTCCAAAGCCAAGATCGTTCTGTTTGATGATGGCGCGTTGGCGCAGGCCCCAATCGCGGTGCCCTCGCGCGGCTCTAGCCTGCTTGCCAAGACTGTCTCAACGACTCTCGATCGCGAGATGCTGGAGCAAGTTGTTGTCGATGGTTTTTTCGCCAGAACCAGCCTTGACGACCTGCCGCGCGAGAGCCGCATAGCAGGGCTACACGAATTCGGTCTGCCCTATGCCTCCGACCCTGTCGTAAGCAAGCATATCGCCCGGTTTCTCGTTCAGAGCCTGCAGAACGTGAAGGCAAGCGAAAAGCTTGCCGCTCTGGTGGGAGCATCGGCTGGCGCGCAGGTGCTGATGCCGACCGCGGTCTTGTTTAATGGGGGCGTTTTCAAAGCCGCGCCAATCCGTACCCGAGTGCTTGATCTGCTGGCGTCCTGGAATGGGGGCCAGCGAGTCCGCGAATTGCAGGGTTTCGAACCAGACCTCGCCGTCGCACGTGGCGGCGCGATCTACGGACGTCTCCGCACCACTGGCAAGGGCATGCGCATCAAGGCCGGCGCGGCGCGCTCCTATTACATCGGCCTGGAAACGTCGATGCCCGCCATTCCGGGCTATAAGCCGCCGCTGAAGGCTTTGTGTGTTGTCCCGCAGGGGATGCAGGAAGGCACGGAACTGCTGATCGAAGGACGCGAGTTCGGGCTTGTGACCGGCCACACGGCGGAGTTTCGGTTTTTCTCCTCCTCGGTACGAAGCGGTGATACGCCGGGACAGATAATCCCCGATGCCGAGCGTGAGCTTGATGACGCTGGCCTGCTCGAAGTCGCGATCCCGGCACTGGACGTCCCCGTGGGGCAGGTAGTGCCGGTTCGCGTCAGCCCCGTCGTCACCGAACTTGGCATCCTTGAGCTTTGGATGAGGCACACGAACTCCGATCGCCGATGGAAGGTTGAGTTCCAGGTCCGCACGGAATAAGGGCCGGACCGCCTCTGGAGGTAATCCTTGAGCAAAGACCGCGCCCGCTTCGCCATTGGTATTGATCTCGGCACGACCAACTCCGCACTCGCATTCGCCCCGCTGCTCGGCCAGGGAACGCCAGAGGTCCTTCTCGTCCCGCAATGGGAAGGTCTTGCTAGTCTGACCGAGAAGCCAACGCTACCTTCTTTCCTGTACCTGCCAGAGGAAGCGGTCGCAGCACATTTGCGCGGGGAGGAGGTCGGAGCCGGGCAATGGATCGTCGGCCTTTTTGCACGCATGAAGGCAAGCGAAGCGCCCGGACGGGTGGTCCATTCCGCGAAGTCGTGGCTTTGCCATCACGCCGCCGACCGGTCGGCACCTTTTCTGCCATGGGGATCGGCCGTTCTGGCACGTGAGCAGAAAATCTCACCGCTACGCGCCTCGGCACTGATTCTGAACTATCTGCGGGGGATCTGGAACAGGCGGTTTGCCCAGGCCGGGTTTGCGTTCGACGATCAGGACATCACGGTTACCGTCCCGGCTTCCTTCGATGTGGCGGCGCAGCGGCTGACAATTACCGCTGCCGAGGAAGCGGGCTTCCCCGGCGATGTGCGACTGCTCGAAGAGCCGCAGGCTGCGTTCTATTGCTGGCTGGAAAGCCACGACCCAGCGCGCGAATTATGGCAGCGGCCCGACAACGGCGATGCCGGGCTGCGACACGTGTTGGTCATCGATATCGGCGGCGGCACCTCCGATTTCAGCATTTTTGAAATTCGCCTGAACGAGCAAACGCCGGACCTCGACATCAGGCGTGTCGCAGTCAGCGAGCACACGCTGCTCGGCGGCGACAATATCGACCTTGCCGTCGCCCATTTCCTGGAGCCGCGGCTTGCCGGGGCGGGCGGCCGGCTTTCCGGCCCGCAATGGGATCAGCTCGTCGCCGCCTGCCGTCATCTGAAAGAGCGCGCGCTGGCCACTACGGGGCCGCCGGATGAGCGGTTCGTTGTTGCACTGGCCGGTCGCGGGTCGGGGATGGTCGGCGGCTCGCAGACGGCGACCGTGATGCGGGCGGAAATCGAGAGCCTATTGCTGGACGGATTTTTTCCCTTCTGCGACGCCGCGGCGCGGCCGTACCGGACGCATGGGGCACTGAGGGAATGGGGGCTTCCTTATCCCCCCGACAGCGCGATAACCCGACACCTTGCCGAATTCCTCAATGACCGCCCGCGCATTGATGCCGTCCTGTTCAACGGCGGATCCGTCCGACCGCCGCTCCTGCGCCAAAGACTGCGCGAGCAGATCGGAGCCTGGCAGGACGGCTTCGTACCGCAGGTTCTGGAGAACGAGGAGCCGGATCTGGCGGTGGCGCGCGGAGCCGCGCGCTTTGGTGCCCTTCTCCACCATCGTTCGGGTCGCATCGCCGCTGGGGCAGCCGCCGCGATCTTTCTCGAAGTGGAGGGGATACAGACAGCGGATCGCGAGACTATGCGTGCGCCCCTCGTGTGCGTTCTTCCTGAAGGTGCAGCGCCGTCGCAGCTTTTTGAGATCGCTGATCTTGAGCTTAAGCTCCGCACCGATCAGCCGGTGCGCTTCCAGGCTTATTCCTCGACCCGGAAGAGCGACAGCCGGGCCGGAGACATCGTTTCCTGGTCCGAAGGCGTATTTCACCCGTTGCCCCCGCTTCAGACCATCGTCAGGACGGCTGAGCTATCCGGTCGGGAAGCGGGCGGGATGTTGCCGGTCGGTCTGACGGCGCGGATGAACGCATTGGGGCTGCTCCACATCTCGTGCGTCAGCGCCGACCCGGCCGTTCAGCAGTCCTGGCCGCTGGAATTCAACGTGCGCGAGCACGTCCAAGGCGTTTCGGGCACGCCCGGGGCGGGGCGGGCGCGGGAGGCAAACGCTCCGATTGCACCGAACGCTTCAGCGGACGCGCTGGAAACGGCACGCAGGCAGATCGGGATCGTGTTCACCCAGCCTGCCAATAACAGCAAAAAGAACAAGATTACTGCTGCCACGATCCTCAAGAGTATGGAGCGCATCCTCGCGTCTGCCAGAAGTGAATGGAACGGGCCGCTGCTGCGCGCCCTTTGGCCTGCGCTCGAGGAGCAGTGGGACGACAGACGACGTTCGGCGGATCACGAAGAGGCATGGCTCATCATGGCTGGATTTCTGCTGCGCCCGGGCTTCGGTGTTGTCGGGGACGAGCTTCGTATCGATGCCCTGTGGCGGGTGCACGATGATGGCTCGTGTTTTCCCGGTCGGCGCATCAAGAGTCAGGAATACATCCTCTGGCGCCGGGTGGCGGGCGGGCTCACGCGCGAACGTCAAACCAGGCTTATGGCCGGAGAGATCGACAGGATCCGCAGCGGCAGGGCGCCCGACGAACTCGTGCGCCTGGCTGGATCCCTGGAACTGCTCGACCACGACACCAAGGCGGAACTGGTGCGTTGCTTCTGCGATATCGCGGTGACGCTTGCAAGCGCCAAGCGGCACTGCGCTCCTTATCTTGCTGCGCTCGGGCTGCTGCTCAACCGAACTCCGCTCTACGCCGGGCCGGAGACTGTCGTCTCGCCCGATCTCGTCGAGCACGCGTATCACGCTTTCCAGCGCTTCGATTGGACTACGCCGGAGTTGCTCGACCTGCAGATTCTGTTCCTCCGGGCCGCGCGCGTCGTCGACGATCGGAGTCTGGATCTACCCGTGCCTTTGCGCGGCCTGATTGCCAGCAAGCTGGAGAAATCCGGCGTCTCTTCGCTGCAGACCGCAAAAATCAAAGGGTTCGTTCCGATCGGACGATCCGATCGGGCCAGTCTATACGACGATTCACTCCCTCCCGGTCTGCTCCTGATCGAATAGACAGGCGCGAGGCCCGCGCCGCCAGCGGCCATGTCGCCGCCGAACCGCGCGATGGTTCGAGGGTTTCACCCTGTTGGTTTGTTCCGCTCGCGCGATGGATGTTTGTTGTTTCGGACTCAGCCTCAATGTGGCGGCACGTCCGCGATGGGCATTAGAATACTCGGCCCGCGATGCAGATATCGCCAGCCTCAGCAATCCCTTCGAGGCGCACCGCCACATTGACACCAGTACCGAAAAGGTCGCCGTCGTCGCTCATGAGATCGCTGAAATTGATGCCAATGCGGAACTCAATCCGTCTCTCCTGCAGCACGTCGGTATTGCGCTCCGCCATGCCCGTTGCACCTCGACAGCGCAGCGGAGCGCATCCACAACGCTACTGAACTCAGCTGGCAGCTCGTCTCCGGTCTTCTTGCCGACCCGCCCACGGTGCTGAGCGATCTTCGGCTTGAAGAGGGAGCGCAAGTGATCCTGGAGCTGGGCGTGTGTTGCTTCCTCATCCAGGTTAGTCAGGCGGCTGTAGCCAGCCACATCTGCCGCAAAAATCGCAATGAGTCGTCGCACCAAGTGTTCGCGAGCCAAGGATTGTCATCCTCGCTATGACCTGACGCATTTGAGGCGCCGACTGTCCCGGAGGACGGCGCACTCGCGGCGCCCCGTAACTTTTTTGGACATTAGCGCTGTTCGTCTCCAGCTGCTGCCGCGAGCAGGGCTTAGTCCAGATCGGCCCGGTTGCCGGCATCCGGCCAACTCGGCGCTGAGGGGCGTGTGCCACGGGCACCGCTACGAGCCAGCCTTTCAGCACCGGTGTACGCCGAATTGCCCGGCGCCAATACTCAATGATCCGCTGAGGCTCGCTGCTCGCGATTGGGCCGGCGGCACAGCAGCTCACATTCGAAGGATCGCCATAGTGAAGGTCTTCTCGCGATTCAGCCAGCAATGGCAGGTCAATACCGATCGAACCATGTCGCAACGTGGTTACAAAGATCGAGCTGTGCCCCGTTTTATGAGTCCATCCTACACAACCGGGGAACGCGCGAGCCCGAAATGACGCAGCATGTCGACCAGTTCGGAAAGTCGCTGTTCGCGGTAGGCGTCAACATCCAGGCAGGAATAGTTGAGAAAGCCGGCGCCGGTGCGCAGGCCGATGCGTCCCTCCCGCATGTTGCGTGAGATGACGTCCGGCGCGCGATAGCGGTCGCTGCCAAGCGCGTCCTCGAGATAGCGGCTGGCGTAATAGAGAATATCGCCGCCGCCCCAATCGATGAACTCCAACAAGCCGAGAATAGCGTAGCGAAATCCAAAGCCGAACCGGATTGCCTTATCAATGTCTTCGGCGCTGGCGACACCTTCTTCGACCATCCGCGCCGCCTCGTTCATCGCCAGCGCCTGGATACGCGGCACGATAAAGCCCGGCTTCGCTGCGCAGACCACCGGTACCTTGCCGATACCTTCGAGCAGGCTCTTCATCCGTGCGGTAACGGCAGGATCGGTGGCCGCTCCGGGTGAGACTTCGACGAGCGGAATCAGATAGGCTGGGTTGAGCCAGTGCACGTTGAGAAAGCGGCTGGGGTGGGCGACCGCGCCAGAGAGATCATCGACCAAGATGGTGGAGGTCGTAGAAGCGATCATGACGTCTGGGCCAACCGCCTTTGAGGCAACAGCCAGCACATCGCGCTTGAGATCGACTACCTCAGGGACGCCTTCGAACACGATCCCCGCTTCGGCAAGTGCTGGGAGGCTATGATCGGCAGGGGCGACCATCACTCGCGCCAGCACCGCAGCCGCTTCGGCATCGGTCAGCAGTCCAAAGCGTGTCAGACTCGTGAGTGTTTTTCGAACTTCACCAAGCGCCTCCGTCTCAAGCCTTGTAAATTGTTCCGGCGAACGTGGCTTGACGTCGATCATGGTGACCGGGTGGCCGGCATAGGCGAATGCCACGGCGATACCACGGCCCATGCGACCGGCTCCTAGGCAGGCGATTGAAGGGCGCGTAGCGGTCATCTGGTGAAACCTTCACGCAACAGGCGCTGCAGGCTGCCTCGATTCATGTCGCCCAGACCAAGGCTGTCGAGTGTGCGCCCGGTGCTCATGAAGTCTTCACCGCAAATCGCACCACCGATGGCGAGAAATGATCGAGCGAGTGGCGTCGAGATGCCTGCCAGTTCGGCTACTGATGCCAGAAACGAGAGGCCGATCTGCAAATCCTCACGCATGTAGCGGTGTGCAGTCAGAACGATTCGCTCTCGCCAATCCCCTGAATCGGTGAGACGATCGTGCGAGCCGCGGCCATACATCCAGATCTCGCCCTCCTTGGCATAATGATGCGCCAGAGGAAAATGCGGTGCACCGTAGCCGAGCGCTTCCCGCACCGCGATTCGTTCGGCATCGAGCGCATCGGTAACGCGGCGGATTGCGGCTTGCGTGCCTTCCTTGTGGATGTCCCAGCCTTCGAAGTGCTCGATCGGGCCTGCGTTCATGATGATGAGCGGTGGGTGAATAATTGGGCCGGCGTTCATCAACGCGCCGGAGAGCGCGTCGCCGCAGGGTTCGGTCACTCCGGGAAATGCCTGTCCAATCACCGAGAGCGCATGATCGGCAGTGCGAAGCGGGAAGACCCCGACGGGAAGCCGTTTGGCACGAATAGTGATGGCAACCTCAAATGAGTCATGCTTGCGCGTCAGCCAAGGTAACGTGCCCGTCTCCGCAAAGCTTATGCTCGCGGGATTGCTCGCGTCACGCAAAGCGCTCGCAAAGATCATGGTGCCGAAAGTGGCCGGCGGTAAGAATATGACCTGGCCATCGCACAGATGCGGAGCGAGTTGTTTGGCGATCTCAGCCTGAGCGAATGCGGGAACAGGACAGACGATAAGCTCGGCCTGATGCACCGCATCGCCGATCTCGGTGGTCACCAGCGCGAGCCGCACATCGTGTCGGCCGTTTGAATCCTTCACGATGATGCGAGAGCCCTCAAGGCGATGTGCCAACACTTGGTCTGTATCGCGCCGCCACAGCCGCACATCGTGGCCTTGGAGTGCAAAATCACCTGCAGCGGCAAAGGAACCGTTGCCGCCTCCCAAGACCGCGATTTTCAATTTCCGTCTCCTCGCTCGCGTGATCGAGCATCGAGCTGTTTCACCAAGAAGTGCTGGACTTTGCCCAGCGCCGTTCGAGGCAGTTCCTCCACGAAGATGATCTCCCGTGGCACCTTGAAGCGGGCGAGTTGCGACTGAACATGGGCTTTCAAGCTTTCCGCCTCGATCTGAGCCCCTGATCGCCGGATCACGTATGCGACCGGGACTTCGTCCCAGCGCAAGTCCGGCCGGCCGATAACCGCGCATTCCGTGACATCGGGATGCTCCATCAGCACACGCTCGACTTCCGCTGGATAGATGTTTTCACCGCCGGAAATGATCAGGTTTCTTTTGCGGTCATGGACCCAAAAGTAGCCGTCGCTATCACGCCGCCCGATATCGCCGCTTCGGTACCAGCCCTCATGCAGCGCCTCGCGGGTCGCCTGCTCATTTCCCCAATATTCGTAGAACAGGTTGGGCCCGCGCAGGGCGATTTCACCTGGGGTACCGGGCGGCAGTTCGTTGCCGGCATCATTGATGATTGTCGCCTCGCAGCATAGGCCGGGCAGGCCGGTCGAGCCCTCCCGTGAAAGGTCGTCCCCAAGCCTCGTATAGATGGCGATGGGGCAGGTTTCCGTGGAGCCATAGACCTGCAGCACCGGCACGCCGCGTGCGACAAAGCGCTCGATCAAGTGCTGCGGCACGATGGTCGAACCCGTCGTAATTGCCTTCAGCGAGCACAGATCGACTGTTGGCCATGCGGGGTGATCGGTTACAGCTTGGATGGTCGCCGGCACCAGCACCGTCAGCGTTGGCCGATCGCGCTCGAACGCTGCAAGTGTCGCATCTGGTGAAAAGCGCGAATGAAGGGTGACCGTCGCGCCCTGATGCAGTGCCGGCGTGGTCTGGATGTTGAGGCCGCCGACATGGAAGAGCGGCAGGACGGTCAGCACATGATCGTCCGAGGTGAGGCCATGCATGTGCTGGCTCATGATCCCATTCCACAGCAAGGCTTCCTGGCGTAGCACGGCGCCCTTCGGCCGGCCGGTGGTGCCCGAGGTGTAGACGATCAGAAGTGGGCACGACAGGTCCGTGTGCGGGTAGCGATCATCGCCGCGGTCTTGGTCCAGCAAGCTGTTCCATGTGCTTCCGCGGGGAGGCGCAAAGTCGAAGCCGACAACAGCCGTGCCAGGCAGTTTCTGGGCGAAGTCCGGTAGAAGTGCAGCAAAGGCATTTTCAAGCACCAGGACCTTGGCGGCGGCGTCGGACAGGATGAAGAGCTGCTCGGCGACGGCGAGCCGCCAATTCAATGGCACCAGCATCGCGCCGAGCCGCGCGCAAGCATAGAGCAGTACCAGATAATCAGGCCGATTGAGGCTGAGGATCGCGACGCGATCGCCTCTGTTGACGCCGAGCTCCGTTTTCAAGGCGCGGGCGGCCTGCGCGATTCGTGCATTCAAGTTCGCGTAGCTGAGAGTCTCGCCCTCGAAACGGATCGCGGGCTTGTTGGGAGCGAACGCCGCGTTGCGTTCAATCAGCGTACAGATATCCACCGTCAGTTGTCCGTTTCCCCGACCTCATAGAGCGCCTCTCTCCCGATACGATCAAGGCACAGCTCTGCGGTCCATGGCAGCATCAGCGAGCCGCAGCGGCTATCACGATAGATTCGTTCCAGCGGCAGCGATTTCAGCATTGCCTGACCGCCGCAGGTGCGGATCGCCAGCGTCGCGATCTCGTTGGCACCTTCCATGACCGAATATTGCGCGGCATAGGCACGCAAGATCTGCTCCTTGCTCGGATTGGCGCGCGCCTCGCTGACCGCCTGAAACCAAATCGCTTTGATCTGCTCGAGCTTGATCTGCATCTGCGCGACTGCGATCTGCTTGGTCGGATACATTCGCCGTTTGACCGGCGGCGTGCCCGGAACTTCGCCGCGCAGATAACGGACCGTGAAATCATAAGCCGCTTGGGCAAGGCCCATATAGGTCGGCGAGAGCGTGAGGAACATATGCGGCCAACGCAGCGCCGCCTGGAAATAGACGCCACGCGGCATCAGGGCCGCATCGTCCTCCACGAACACGTCCTTAAACAGGAGCGTGCGCGATACCGTCCCGCGCATGCCAAGCGGATCCCAGTCGCCAACGACAGAGACGCCGCCCGTGTCGGCTGGAATGGCGAGATAGAGCGTGTTGCGACGCGACGCTTTTTCGCCTTCAGCGATCTCGGTGCAAAGCACGCCGTAATAGTCGGCATGTCCCGAGAGCGAAGCGAAGATCTTTTTCCCGTTCACGAGCCAGCCGCCCTTGACCGGCTTTGCTTCTGTGCCGAAGGCGACTCCGCCGGCAGCCGCCGCGCCACCTTCCGAAAACGGTTGCGAATAGATGGCACCTTCCTCGACGATACGTTTGTAGTGGATGGAGCGCCGGCGCTCATGCTCTGCGCGCGTTTGCGAATCCATATCGAGATCGTCGGCCAGCGGCCCCGACCAGAGCGTCGAGCAGACATGCATGTTCCAGGTCAGGGCGGTCGCGCCGCAGTAACGGCCGATTTCCGCGGCCGCAAGGGCATAGGTCTGATAGTCGGCTCCGAGACCGCCATGCTTTTTCGGGATGGAAATCCCGAGCAGTCCCGCACGATGCAAATCGGCATAATTCTCGGTTGGAAATCTTGCGTCACGGTCATAGGCCGCAGCGCGGTCCGCGAACACGGTCTGGCCGAGCTCGCGCGCGCGCGCGATGATCTCGGCCTGCTGCACGGAGAGGCGGAATGCGGCCGGATCGAAGATCGGTGCGTCGAGAGCGGCCTTGCCGATCCCGGTTGCATCTGTGCTGGCGTGTCGCGTCATTATGTCAGTGCTTCCGTTTGGTTGGCCTCCGCCTTGAGGAACTGGTCCAGGGCAGCGTTGAAGGCCTCGGGACGTTCCAAATTGGCGAGGTGGCCGGCGCCCGCGAGTTCAACATAGCTCGCCAATGGAATGAAGCTCGCCATCTTGGCCATCATCGACGCCGGAGCATTGTTGTCCTTTGTGCCCGAGAGCACTAGCGTGGGCCGCCTGATGTGCTTGAGCGCCTGGCGCAGGTCGAACCCGAGAAGCGCCAGCATACAGGCGCGATAACTCGCTTCGGGAACGCTCGCCATACACTCGCGGGCGATTTGCATCCCGACGGGGTCAGGATCATCGCCGACCAGTTCCGTAACCAATGCCGGCGCTAACGAGGCTATGCTCTCGCCGCGATCAAGCGGGCCAAGCCGTGCCGCGATGAACGACTTTTGCCAGTCACCGTCGGGTTTGCCGAAGGCCGGGCTTGTCTGCGCAAGCACGACCGCGCTGGCGCTCAGGGGATGGTTGACGAGCCATTGTTGGACGATCATGCCGCCGATCGAGTGGCCGACCAGCACGGGGCTCTTGGCGCCGACCTGTTGAAGGAAATCCTGCAATGCGCCGGCAAGCGTTGCGATACTTACGCTCTCAAGCGGGGCCGAGCCGCCATAGCCAGGCATGTCCCAGGCGAGAGCATGATACCGGCTACTGAACGCCTCGAGCTGGCCTCGCCAAGCCCGTGCCGCGCCTCCGATCCCATGCAAGAATATCAGCGGCGGCAGACCGGGATCACCGGCCGCTTCGTAGCAGAAGCGACCATCGTCGGTCTTGATGGGTGCAAAAGCAGGCACACCAGATCTCCGGTTTTCCGAGCGTGCCAATGCTAACAGGCTGCCGAAGGATGGGAAGCCATAATTTTATATCTAAAGCATCTGGGGCCCGCCTGGCCGGCCAGAGCCTTCCTTGCAAAACCTTGAGGTCTAAAATATACGCGAAGTACCGAGGCTGAACTCCACATGGGGAGGTCTGCGCATGTCCGGACTGCCGCATTCCTCACATGCATTGGTGACGGGCGGCGGTCGTGGCATAGGTCGCGAGATCGCCGCAGCGCTGGTCCGTGCTGGTGCGACAGTCACGGTCGTTGGCCGTCATCGTCCAGCTCTCGATGCGGCGGTAGCTGCGGGCGCGGCGCATTTCGCGGAAGTGGCCGATGTCGTGGAGCAGCCAGCAGTCCATTCGGCCATTGCGGCGGCCGCGGCTCGGCAGCCGATTGACATTCTGATTGCAAATGCGGGTACCGCCGGATCCGCCCCCTTTGAAAAATCCGATGATGCGCTGTTCAGGCGCATGATGGATGTCAATTTCATGGGCGTCGTGCATGCGATCCAGGCGGTGTTGCCTGACATTAAGGATCGGCCTTGCGGGCGAATTGTCGCCGTCGCGTCGACGGCGGGCCTGAAAGGGTATTCCTATGTGAGCGCCTATAGTGCCGCGAAACATGCAGTCGTAGGTCTTGTGCGCTCACTCGCGCTCGAACTCGCGAGCACGCGCGTGACCGTGAATGCGGTCTGCCCGGGCTTCACTGACACTGATCTCGTTGCGACCAGCATCGACAACATCATGAAGAAGACTGGGCGCAGCCGCGAGCAGGCTTTGGCCGATCTCTCCCGCCATAACCCGCAGGGGCGCCTCGTCACCCCGGCTGAGGTGGCCGACACCGTGCTTTGGCTCTGTGGTGAGGGCGCGAGCGCGATCACGGGGCAGGCCATCGCGGTTGCCGGCGGAGAGGTTTAGGATCGCTGGCGCGATACCAGGAGATAACCAAGAAGTAGGACATATCATGAGCCGTCCAGCCAATCCCGTCACCATACCCTTGGCGGATTATTCTCCTCGGCACTTCCTGCTGACCCTCGTTGAGGGCGTAGCCACGGTGACCTTGAATCGTCCTGAACGAAAGAATCCGTTGACGTTCGAGAGCTACCGCGAGCTGACCGATTTCTTTCGAGCCTGCCCCTTTGACGACGCAGTCAAGGCGGTCGTTGTCACCGGTGCCGGTGGAAACTTCTCTTCCGGTGGCGATGTGTTCGAGATAATCGGCCCCCTGGTGAAAATGGATACCAAGGGTTTGACCGCGTTCACCCGCATGACCGGTGACCTTGTTAAAGCCATGCGGGCATGCCCGCAGCCGATTGTCGCTGCGGTCGAGGGCATCTGTGCTGGCGCCGGAGCGATCATCGCCATGGCATCCGATATGCGGCTCGCCGCCGTTGGCGCCAAGGTCGCCTTTCTGTTCAACAAGGTGGGCCTTGCCGGTTGCGACATGGGCGCCTGCGCGATCCTGCCGCGCATCATTGGGCAGTCGCGGGCTTCCGAATTGCTTTATACCGGTCGTTTCATGACCGCCGAGGAGGGTGAGCGCTGGGGCTTTTTCAGCCGTATGGTCCCGGCCAGCCAGGTGCTGGCGGATGCGCAATCGCTTGCGCGTGAGATCGCCCAGGGCCCAACCTTCGCCAACACCATGACGAAACGGATGCTCGCCATGGAGTGGGCGATGTCGGTGGAAGAAGCGATCGAGGCGGAGGCCGTGGCGCAGGCACTTTGCATGACGACCGCCGACTTCACCCGAGCCTTCGAGGCCTTTGCGAACAAAACGAAACCGCTATTTCAGGGTAACTGACGCCTTCTACTCGAAGCTCGTTAGCGGGGACTTGCGCTAAATTATTTTAGGTTTAAAATAATTTACATTGCGATAGTCGGAGGCTCCCATGAAGGTCGCGATTATCGGCGGTGGACCGGCCGGTCTCTACGCCGCGATCCTCTTGCGCAAGCAGCGGCCAGAGGCCGAAATCACGGTCTACGAGCGCAATCGCCCGGACGATACGTTCGGTTTCGGCGTTGTGTTCTCGGATGCAACGCTGGACAATTTCGAAAAATATGACCTGCCGAGCTATCGCCGCATTACCGAGGAATTTGCCTATTGGGACGACATTGCCGTCCATTTTCGCGGCACCGTGCATCGGGTCGGCGGCAACGGCTTCTGCGGCTGCTCGCGACGCAAGCTGCTCTTGATCCTGCAGGAGAGGGCGCGCGAACTCGGCGTCACGCTTCGGTTCGAAACCGAAATCGACGATGAGGTCCGGTTCGGCGATGCCGATCTCATCATCCTCGCCGACGGCATCAACAGTCGCTTTCGCGAGAAATATGTGGATCATTTCCAGCCCGAGATCGACGTGCGCGCGAATATGTTCGCCTGGATGGGATCGACCCGGCCGCTGGACGCCTTCACCTTCATCTTCCAGGAGACCGAGTGGGGACCGTTCATTGCCCACGCCTATCAATATGAGGCAGAGCGCTCCACCTGGATTTTCGAGACCGATCCCCAAACATTCGAGCGTGCAGGACTTCGGGGACTCAGCGAAAGAGAGTCGGCCGATCGGATGGCCGAAATTTTTGGCTGGTTCCTCGGCGGCCACCAGATTTTGACCAACCGCTCGATGTGGCGCAACTTCCCCATGATCCGAAGCAAGCGCTGGGTCAAGGATAACATGGTGCTTCTCGGCGATGCCAAAGCGAGCGCGCATTTCTCGGTCGGCTCGGGCACCAAGCTTGCGATGGAGGATGCGATCGCACTGGCAGACGCTCTGCGCGACGCTCCGAGCGTCGCCTCCGCCCTGCAGAAATACGAGCAGGGGCGCCGCGAGGAGGTGGAAAAGACCCAGCACGCAGCCGACGTATCGCTGGTGTGGTTCGAACATGTCGATCGCTTCTGGGATTTCGATCCCGTGCAGTTTGCCTTTGGCGTGATGACCCGCTCGAAGGCCATCACTTACGATAACTTACGTTTGCGGGCGCCGGATTTCGTCGCCGAGGTGGACAAGGCTTTTGCCAGGCAGGTTCGCGCGAAGGGGTTTGATGTCGATCTCAAAAGGCCGGTCGCGCCAATGTTCCAGCCGTTCCGCCTGCGGGAGATGGAGATCGTCAATCGCGCCGTGGTATCGCCGATGTGCATGTATTCGGCCAAAGAGGGCGTGCCCGGCGATTTTCATCTCGTGCATTACGGCTCGCGCGCCATCGGCGGCGCCGGCCTGATCTTCACCGAAATGACCTGCGTCAGCCGTGACGCCCGCATCACGCCGGGCTGTGCCGGCCTTTGGAATGACGAGCAGGAAGCCGCCTGGCGGCGGATCGTCGATTTCGTGCACGCCAATTCGGCCGCGAAGTTCGCCCTGCAGCTCGGACATGCCGGGCGCAAGGGTGCGACGAAACTGATGTGGGAGGGTATCGATCGCCCCTTGGAAGAAGGCGGTTGGGACGTGGTGTCGGCCTCACCTATTCCCTACTTTCCCGACAGCCAGGTGCCGCGCGAGTTGGATCGCGCTGCAATGGATGCGATCAAGGCGGCCTTTGTTGCGGCGGCCGAGCGCGGTGAACGCTGCGGCTTCGATATGCTGGAGCTGCATTGCGCCCACGGCTATCTGCTTGCGAGCTTCATCTCGCCGCTCACCAACAAGCGTACCGACGCTTATGGCGGCTCGTTGGCGAATCGCCTGCGGTTTCCGCTCGAAGTGTTCGAGGCCCTGCGATCGGTCTGGCCTAAACATAAGCCGATGTCGGTGCGCATTTCCGCAACCGACTGGACAGAGGGTGGCATCACCGGCGATGATGCCGTGCAAATCGCACGGGACTTTGCCAAGGCGGGTGTCGACCTGGTGGATGTTTCGACGGGACAGACCGTGCGTGATGCCCAGCCGGTCTATGGCCGCATGTTCCAGACGCCGTTCTCCGATCAGGTCCGAAACGAAGCCCGGGTTTCCACGATGTGCGTCGGTAACATTACGACGGCCGATCAGGTCAATACGATCCTGGCCGCCGGGCGCGCGGATCTCGTGGCCCTTGCCCGCCCGCATCTGGTCGATCCCGCCTTCACCCTGAAAGCCGCGGCTTGGTACGGTGTGGAGGGCGTGTTCTGTCCGCCACAATATCTGCCGGGCAAAGAGCAAATTTTCCGCAACAGCGTACGAGATAGGCTGGATTTGGAGGACCTCAAAACTAAGGCCAAGCCGAAGACACGGGCGGAGCTGAAGGCCGAGGCGACAAAGCCGCTTGCGGCGGAGTGATTGGCCGTGCAACCCTAGAGCATGATCCGGAAAAGTGTGTAGCGGTTTTCCGAAGAGATCATGCTTAATGTCAATCAAAGAGCTAGAGCGCAATGACGATTCGACTCAATGTCATCGCGCTTTAGTGCCGTTCCGAAGCTCGTCCTCGGGTGTGCGGAGTTAGGGCGATGAAGGCAATTGTTGTCGGCGGCGGTATCGGTGGTCTGACCACCGCGCTGATGTTGCGGGCCCGCGGCGTTGACTGCGAGGTATTCGAGCAAGCCGACGCGATCCGCGAACTCGGCGTCGGCATCAATACGCTTCCTCACGCGATTCGTGAGCTTGCGGGAATTGGCCTATTGGACCGTCTCGACGAGGTTGCGATCCGCACCGCCGAGCTGTTTTATCTGACGCGTCACGGTCAGCAGGTCTGGCACGAGAAGCGCGGGCTCGACGCCGGGCACGACGTGCCGCAGTTCTCGATCCATCGTGGTCGCCTGCAGGCGGTGATCTATCGGGCGGTGCTCGACCGTCTCGGCCCCGATGCCATCAGAACCGGCTGCCGGCTCGGTTCGTTCTCCCAGGACGAAGGCGGAGTGACCGCCTATTTCTTCGACCGGAACGGCGCGCACGTGCACACAGCGCGCGGCGACGTTCTTATCGGGGCGGACGGCATCCATTCCAAGGTCCGGCAAGCGCTGTTTCCCGACGAGGGGCCGCCGTGCTGGAACGGATTGATGCTCTGGCGCGGCGCAATCGATTGGCCGGCCTTTCTGACCGGGCGATCGATGATCATCGCGGGTGGATTGAATGCCAAGGCCGTGGTGTATCCCATCGCCGAAGGTTCGAGCCCGGCAAGCCGGCTGACCAATTGGGCCGTGCTGGTGCGGATCGGCGACGGCACGGCGCCGCCGCCGCGCAAGGAGGATTGGTCAAGGCTCGGCAAGCGGGAAGAGCTGATGCCGCACGTTGCAGGCTTCTCGATTCCCCAGGTTGACTTTGCCGCTTTGGTCCGCGCAACGCCGGAGTTCTGGGAGTATCCCTGCTGCGATCGCGATCCGCTGCCTTATTGGTCCAGCGGCCGGGTGACGCTGCTCGGCGACGCCGCGCATCCCATGTATCCCGTGGGCTCAAATGGGGCGTCTCAAGCGATCCTCGACGCCCGGTGCCTGGCTGATGCGCTGGCGCGGTCCGAGCACCCGCGGCAAGCGCTGGTGGCCTACGAGCGTCAGCGCCTGCCGATGACGGCGGAGATCGTTGCCTCAAATCGCAAGGGCGGCCCGGAAGGGGTAATCGATGCAGTGGAGCAACTTGCGCCGGAAGGCTTTACAGATCTCGATAGCGTGTTGAACTACGAGGCGCGCGAAGCGATCGTGCGGGGATATGCCGCGAGAGCGGGATTTGCCGCACGCGTGGTATCCCGCCAGGAAGAGCGTCAGGCCAGTTAGGCCGGAGGCGGCGGCAAGAAGTGAATGTTGTATTCGGCCGCGAGCTTGACCACGTCCTCTGGGTTTTGCTGCTTCATGTTGTGAATGGCCCAGAACAGGTCATAAAGTCTGCGGGTCGGCGACACCCAGAACAGCGTCTTTGCCGGTTGCTGCGAATTGTTGAAGATGCCGTGCGGCTTGCCCATGGGTAGCCGCACCGTATCTCCCGGCGTTGCGAATTCCTCGGCTCCATCGAGCATGAAGTCGAGCCGACCCTCCAGGATGTAGAGATACTCGTCCTGATCAGGATGGAGGTGCGGCGGGACAAATGTGCCGGGCGGGAACGTCGCATGCCACGAAAAGCAGTTGTCCGTGCGGTTTTTCGGCACATAGATCTGGCCGAGGATGTTCCACGTGATGCCCTGAATGCCCTCGTTGGCCCGGGTGATGCCGGCGATCTCGGTTTTCATACGTTGTCCTCCCTCGTCTCAGTTGCCCGGCGCGCAATCCTTTGCGTAGCGATCGCCGTAATTCTCGAAGACCTTCTGCACGATTTCAGTCTGGAACCTTCCATCGGGACGCTTGGCCACTTTGGTCAGGTAAAAGTCCTGGATTGGATAACCATTGCTGTTGAATTTGAAGCTGCCGCGCAGCGAGGTGAAATCGGCTTTCTTCAGCGCCGATGCGACGGCATCCTTGTTGGTAAGATCGCCATTGGTGGCCTTCACGGCGCTGTCTATCAGCCGCGCGGCGTCATAAGCCTGCATGGCATAGGTGCCGGGCACGCTGTCATAGGTTGCTTCATAGGCGCTGACGAATTTCCTGTTCTGGGGATTGTCGAGATTGGGCGCCCAGTTGGCGCCGCCGAACATGCCGACCGCGGCATCCTGCTGCGCCGGCAGCGTCGATTCATCGACGGTGAAAGCGGACAGCACCGGGATGGTATCAGCGAGCCCGGCCTGACGGTATTGCCTCACGAGGTTCACGCCCATACCGCCGGGCATGAACGTGAATAACGCGTCCGGCTTGAGCGAAGCGATCTTGGAAAGCTCCGGCTGGAAATCCAGCGTGCCGAGTGGCATGTAGGATTCCTCGACGATCTCGCCCTTGTAGTCGAGCTTGAAGCCGGCGGCGGAATCCCGTCCCGCCTGATAATTCGGCACCAGCAAGTAGACCCGCTTGTAGCCGCGATCCTGGGCGACCTTGCCAAGGATCTCGTGCACCTGGTCGTTCTGGTACGAGGTGACATAGAAAAATGGGTTGCATCCCTTGCCGGCATAGCTCGAAGGACCGGCGTTGGGACTGATCAGGAAGGTCTTGTTGTCGACGACCGGCCGATGAATCGCGAGCAGAATATTCGAAAAGATCGGACCAACGACAAAATCGACGTTCTCGCGCTCGAGCAGGCCTTTCACCTTGGTCACGGCCGCATCAGGCTTGAGCTCGTCGTCGACGACGGTGACCTCGACATCCTTGCCGCCCATCTTGCCACCGAGATCTTTCACCGCGAGCGCAAACCCGTCGCGCGTCTGCTGGCCAAGCACCGCTGCTGGCCCTGACAAGGTGGCGATGACGCCAATCTTGATCTTGCCCTGCGCGAGGGCCGCGCTTGACACAGCGCTCAACAGGATCGCCAATCCGGCCCACTTCGATTGTTTGCTCATGACAACTCCCCTGACCAGTGGCCTCGACCTGAGCGGAAAGAGCTGGGTGTGATCCGAGCTCTCAAGCTTATTCCGGCTGTGGCTCTCGGCGCAAGCAAACCGGCAATGAGTTTACGCGGCCGCGACGGGATGCATGCAAGCACCGCGCCAGTTATTTGAACTCTAAAGAATCTGCCGGCTCAAGATCGGGAACGCTCAATTTTGACTTGTGGCGCGACGCAAGATATTTGAAGGTCAAAATGATTGGCCGGCCGGCAATTTTAAGATCAGGGCGCCGCTCACGGCTCCTGGCAGGTTGATTCGTCATGATGCTTGATTCAGAAACCAAAGCCGTTGAACTGCCCGAAGATCACGGCAATGAGCTGCGGTTGTGGCTGCGGCTTCTGACCTGCACGACGTTGATCGAGGGTGAGGTGCGCAGTCGCCTGCGCGAGCGCTTCGACGTGACGCTGCCGCGGTTCGATTTGATGGCGCAACTCGACAAGGCACCTGAAGGCATGACCCTGTCGGATGTGTCCAAGCGCATGATGGTGTCGAACGGCAACGTGACCGGACTGGTCGAACGTCTGGTCGAATCCGGCCATCTCGACCGGCGCACGTCGGAAACCGATCGCCGCGTTCAGGTGATCCGCTTGACAAAAATCGGTCGCGCGGAATTTCGCAAGATGGCGGCCGAGCATGAGCGCTGGATCGCCGACATCTTCTCGGACTTGTCGCCCAAAGACGTGCGCGAATTGATGCGGCTATTGGCGAAGACAAAAGCGTCGGCGCAGAAGGCCGGGAACCGACGGGCACCGTGAGCCAAATGACGGATATCGACTACGAGATCGAATACAACAATCGGGCCCGGGTTCCGGAAAATCCAGTTCTGATGGCCGGCTGGGCCCGAGATGCCGCTGCGTATCGCGAGCAGAACCCGGCGCGCACCATCGCCTATGGGCCAGGCGCCCGTCACAGGATTGATCTCTTTCGCGGCGATCGAGACGGCCCGATCGTCGTCTTCATTCACGGCGGCTATTGGCAGGCTCTGGACGGTTCGTCCTTCAGCCATTGTGCACGCGGACTGAATGCGCATGGGGTCAGCGTCGCCATTCCGAGTTACGACCTTTGCCCATCTGTTACGGTGGGTGCGATCATTGAGCAAATGCGCGCGGCAACTCGCGAGCTGGCGCGGCATGGCCGGCCACTTGTGATCAGTGGGCATTCCGCGGGCGGCCATCTCGCGGCCTGTCTGCTGGCGACGGATTGGCCCACCATCGCTGCCGAGCTGCCAAGGAACCTTGTTAGCGCGGCCTACGCCATTTCCGGGCTGTTCGATCTCGTCCCGCTGGTTGGAACGTCGATCAACAAGGCGCTGCGTCTGAATGAGGCCTCGGCACGAGCCGCAAGTCCATTGTTCTGGTCGCCGCGAGAGGGGACGATCCTCGATGCGGTGATAGGCGAAAGTGAAAGCGCGGAATATCTCCGCCAAAGCCGCACCATCGTCGAGCAATGGGGCAAGGCGGGTGTCGCAACCCGGTTTGGCACGATCGCCGATGCCAACCATTTTACCGCGATCGGGCCCTTGGCTGATCCGGATTCGGCGATGGTTGCACGGCTGAAGGAATTGGCCGGTCGCTGAACGGATCCGCCGCCGCCCACATCAAGGGCGTCAAATGCCCAACTTTCCGCTATTGCGCCGAATTATTTTAAGTATAAAATGTTTAGAGGATGAAGCGCTGCCGGGCGTCCTGAGTGTTGGTCCCGAACAAGAGGGGCGATGCAAATGTCAGGTCAAATTCCGAGCCTTGGCCCATCTGGCCACGTCGATGATTTCACGCGGCGAAACCTTCCGCCATTCCAGCAATGGCCGGCCTTGCTGCTTGACCGGCCGGAGTTTCAATATCCCGAGTATCTCAACGCTGCGGTCGAGTTGACCGACCGCATTGTCGAGAAGGGGATGGGCGATCGCATTGCGCTGATCGGCAATGGACGACAGCGCACCTACAAGGAGCTTGCGGACTGGTCGAACCGTCTTGCGCATGCGCTGGTAGAGAATTACGGCGTCAAGCCCGGCAATCGAGTCCTGATCCGCTCCGGCAACAATCCGGCGCTGGTCGCGGCATGGCTTGCGGCAACAAAGGCCGGTGCCGTCGTCGTCAACACCATGCCGATGCTGCGCGCGGGAGAGCTGTCTAAAATCGTCGACAAGGCTGAGATCGGACTTGCATTGACCGACAGCCGCATCTCCGACGAACTGGTGGCCTGCGCGAAGACCAGCCGCTTCCTCAAGCAGGTCGTCAATTTCGACGGAACATCGAACCATGATGCGGAGCTCGATCGCGTGGCGTTGAACAAACCGGTTCGGTTCGACGCGGTCAAGACTGGGCGAGACGATGTCGCTTTGCTGGGCTTTACGTCAGGCACAACGGGTGAGCCGAAGGCGACGATGCATTTCCATCGCGATCTCCTGATCATTGCGGATGGCTATGCAAAAGAGGTTCTCAAGGTCACGCCGGATGACGTATTCGTAGGCTCGCCGCCGCTCGCATTTACCTTCGGACTCGGCGGTCTCGCGATCTTTCCGCTGCGCTTCGGTGCCACGGCCACGCTCTTGGAAAACGCGTCACCTCCCGAGATGGTCAAGATCATCGAAACCTACAGGGCCACGATCTGTTTCACCTCGCCGACCGCCTATCGCGTGATGATGGCGGCAATGGAGAAGGGCGCGGACCTGTCCTCGCTGCGCCTGGCGGTCTCCGCCGGCGAGACCTTGCCGGCACCAGTCTTCGAAAACTGGACACGGAAGACCGGCAAGCCGATCTTAGATGGGATTGGCAGCACCGAGATGCTGCACATCTTCATCACAAATCGTGTGGGAGAGGCCGTGGCTGCAACGACCGGGCGGCCGGTTTCCGGGTACGAAGCAAAGGTCGTCGATGAAGATATGAACGAGCAGCCGGCGGGCACGGTCGGCAAGCTGGCGGTGCGAGGGCCCACCGGATGCCGCTATCTCGCCGACAGCAGGCAGACGAACTATGTGCGCGACGGCTGGAATTTGACGGGCGACGCCTTCGTTCGCGACGAAATGGGACGCTTTTGCTTCGTCGCCCGCGCGGACGACATGATCATCTCCGCCGGATACAACATCGCCGGGCCGGAGGTGGAAGCAGCACTGTTGTCGCATCCAGCCGTGGCCGAGTGTGGCGTCATCGGTGCGCCAGACGAGGCGCGCGGCACGATCGTCAAAGCCTATGTCGTTCTCACTTCGGGTTTCGTCGGCGACGACGCGCTTGTTGCGGCCTTGCAGGATCACGTCAAGCGTGAGATCGCGCCCTACAAATATCCGCGGGCGATCGAGTTCGTCGCGCAGCTACCGAAGACCGAGACCGGCAAATTGAAGCGGTTCGCCCTCAGACAGATGGCGCAGGCCGGTGCGACCTCGCCGGGCATGGCCGCGGAATGAATCTACTCGTATGATGGAAGATTGTTCGTGAGCACGCCGAAAGCACCTCACCTCGCGATTCTGCAGACCGCAAAGGACGGACCCGCCGAGGGGGCGCGGATCCTGCAGCCCGCCGGCTGGCCGACGCCCAAGGGCTATGCCAATGGTGTGGCTGCCGACGGCCGCATTGTGGTGACGGGCGGTGTGATCGGCTGGGACGACCAGGGTCAGTTGCCGACCAGTTTTGTCCCGCAGGTGCGCCAGAGCTTGAGCAATATTACGGCCATCCTGGCTGAGGGCGGGGCGCGGCCGGATCATCTGGTCCGCCTCACCTGGTACGTCGTCGATATGGACGAGTATCTCTCAAGCCTGAAAGAACTCGGGCAGGTCTATCGCGAGATTATCGGCTCGCATTATCCGGCGATGGCGCTGGTGCAGGTTGTGCGCCTGGTCGAGAAGGAAGCCCGGGTCGAAATCGAGGCCACGGCAGTCGTCCCGCGATGAGCCGCGGCTAAGCCTCCCCAGCTTTGTTGCAAAGCAAAAAAGCATCCGTCGCAAAACCTTCATGCGCGGCCTATACTTGGGGGCCATTCCCTCAGGTCCTTGCCGATATATCGGAGCCTACGCATGAAGCCTATCCGTTTTGCCCTGATGTTGCTGGTGCTGGCCGTGCTGGCGCCGTGGCAGTCGGCGAAGGCGGCCGATGTCATCTGCTATAACTGCCCGCCGGAATGGGCCGATTGGGCTTCCATGCTCAAGGCCATCAAGGCCGATCTTCACTATGACATTCCCCACGACAACAAAAATTCCGGCCAGGCGCTGGCGCAGATCTTGGCGGAGAAGAACAATCCGGTCGCCGATATCGGCTATTTCGGCGTCAATTTCGGCATGAAGGCGAAAGCTCAGGATGCGCTGGAGCCCTACAAGCCCGTCAATTGGGACCAGGTGCCCGCGGGTCTCAAGGACCCCGACGGTTATTGGACCACGATCCATTCGGGCACGCTCGGGCTGTTCGTGAACAGGGATGCGCTGGGCGGCAAGCCGGTGCCGGCCTGCTGGAAGGATCTCTTGAAGCCTGACTACAAGGGCATGGTCGGCTATCTCGATCCAAGCTCGGCTGCGGTCGGCTATGTCGGGGCGGTCGCGGTCAACCTTGCGCTCGGCGGGTCTGCCAGCAACTTCGACCCCGCGATCAACTTCTTCAAGGAGCTGCGCAAGAACGATCCCATCGTTCCAAAGCAGACGTCCTACGCCCGCGTCGTCTCAGGCGAGATGCCGATCCTTTTCGACTATGACTTCAACGCCTATCGCGCGAAATATTCTGAGAAGGGCAATTTCGAGTTCGTGATCCCCTGCGAAGGCTCCGTGGTATTCCCTTACGTGGTCGGCCTGGTCAAGAATGCGCCCGACAAGGAAAAGGCGAAGAAGGTGCTGGACTATCTTCTGTCGGACAAGGGGCAGGCGATCTGGACCAACGCTTATCTTCGCCCGGCCCGTCCCATCGAACTGCCTGAGGCAGTCAAGAACAAATTCCTGCCCGACAGCGACTATGCGCGCGCCAAGAGCGTTGATTGGGGCGAGATGGAAAACGCGCAAAAGGGCTTCGTTGACCGCTATCTGGCCGAGGTCCGTTGATGCAATATGGTGCCTCGGCTTTAGGGGCAGAGGCACCATCTCTTGATGTCGCATCGATCCTTTGTTGGGCTGTGCCTGTTGCCGCTCGCGGTGGTGACGGCGGCATTCTTCTTGCTGCCGATGGCACGGCTGATCGCCACCGGCGCGGAGGGGCCGCAGGGGCTGGCGGGATATCTTGCGATCCTGGTCGAGCCGCGCTACCGCGCCACGCTGATCAATACGGTGCTGCTGGCGACCGCCACCACCCTGGTGACCCTGATCGTGGCGACGATCGTCGGCATGTTCCTGCAGCGTCATCGCTTCCCTGGGCGCTCCATTTTGATCGCGATGCTGACCTTTCCTCTGGCCTTCCCCGGCGTCGTGGTCGGATTCATGATCATTCTCCTCGCCGGCCGGCAAGGCGTCATCGGCGATCTCTCGAGCCATCTGACCGGGCAGAAGCTCGTTTTTGCCTATTCGATCTATGGGCTGTTTCTCGGCTATCTGTACTTCTCGATTCCACGCGTCATCCTCACCATCATGGCCGCAGTGCAGAAGCTCGATCCTGGTCTCGAGGAGGCGGCGCGTTCGCTCGGCGCGGGCCCATGGGCGGTGCAGCGGGACGTGGTGTTGCCGGCGCTGGCGCCGGCCTTCGTCGCCTCCGGTGCCATCGCCTTTGCGACCGCCATGGGGGCGTTCGGCACTGCCTTTACGCTGGCGACGAATATCGATGTGCTGCCGATGCTGATCTACACCGAGTTCACATTGGCCGCGAACTTTGCGACCTCGGCTGCGCTCTCGGTCGGGCTCGGCGTCATCACCTGGTTCATCCTGGCGCTCGCCCGTTCCTTCAGCGGCAGCGCGGTGGCAGCTGCGGGATAGTGCCATGCGTGATCGCCTGCTGTTCACCGGACAGCTCCTTTTCACGTTGCTCGTCGCCGCGTTCCTGGTCGTCCCTGCCGGACTGTCCATCGCCGCCGGCGTCACCGTGAATTACTTCCGCGGTATTGCGTCGGGCGTGACGCTGGAATGGGTCGCACAGGTCTGGGAGCTCTATGCCGGCACCATCCTGCTTTCCTACGTGATCGCTCTTGCGACACTCGCGGTGACGCTGTTGGCCGGGGTCCCGGCGGCCTACGCGCTGCATGTGCGGAGCGGCAAGATTTCACGGATGATCGAGGAGTTGATCACGCTGCCCGTTGCGATTCCGGGGTTGGCTCTCGCGCTGGCCCTGTTGTTGACTTATGGCGGCGCCAGCGAATTTCGGCGATCCTGGCTGTTCATCCTCGTCGGTCACGTCATCTTCACCATACCATTCATGGTGCGTTCGGTCATGGCCGTGTTTGCCACGGTCGACGTCAAGACCCTCGATGAAGGCGCCGCCTCGCTCGGCGCCTCGCCCTGGCGGCGCTTCCGCGACGTGATTGTCCCCAATGCCGTGCCGGGTATTCTTGCCGGCAGCCTGATGGTGGTGACATTGTCGCTTGGCGAATTCAACCTGACCTGGATGCTGCACACACCCTTGACCAAGACATTGCCGATCGGCCTTGCCGACAGCTACGCCTCGATGCGGCTGGAAGTGGCCTCCGCCTATACGCTCATCTTCTTCATCATGATCATTCCGCTTTTGGTGGCGATGCAGCTTTTCGCGGACGGGAAGCAGACGAGATGAGCACGGTCGGCGGACACGGCGCAGCCGTGGACATCAAAAATTGCGGCAAGACCTTCGCCGACGGTACGCTCGCGCTCGAGCCCGCGACGCTCCAGATCGCACGCGGCGAAACGCTGGTTCTGCTGGGTCCCTCCGGCTGCGGCAAAACCACCATGCTGCGGATCATCGCCGGGCTCGAACAGCCTGATGCCGGCGGGACGGTGCTGTTCGACGGCAAGGATATGACCTCCTTGCCGATCGAGCGCCGTAATGTCGGCATGGTATTTCAATCCTACGCGCTGTTTCCCAATATGTCGGTCGCGGAGAACATCGCCTACGGCCTGAAGATCCGCGGCATGCCCAAAACGGAGCGTGCGGCGCGCGTCGCCGAACTGGTCGCTCTGACCAACATCGCAGGCTTGGAAAATCGGCGCATCGACCAGCTCTCCGGCGGTCAGCGCCAGCGCGTCGCATTGGCGCGCGCGGTCGCGATCCGGCCCGGCATCCTCTTGCTTGATGAGCCACTGACGGCGCTTGATGCGGCGCTTCGCGAGCGGCTTCGCGGCGAGCTCAACCGCCTGTTGCGCGCGCTCGGGATCACGGCGATCTATGTCACGCATGATCAGGCGGAAGCCATGGAACTCGGCGACCGCATCGTCGTCATGCGCAAAGGCGCCATCGCCCAGATCGGCTCGCCGCGCGAGATTTACTTTGCGCCGCAGAATCGCTTTGTCGCCGAATTCATTGGTGCCGCGAACATCCTCGAGACCGTCGTCGAAAATGGCCAGCTCGTGCTGCCAGGAGGACGCTTGCCAATCCATGGCGCGCAGAACCTGTCGGAAGCCGTCGTGATGATCCGCCCCGAAACGATCGGGGTTACTTCGGCGGACAGCGCCCACTTGTCAGGTACAATCGATAGCGTCAGTTTTGTCGGCGACCGGCAGCGCCTGGTCGTCAGCGGCGCCGCCCCCAAGCCACTCACAATCGACGCGCCGAATACGATCCAAGCCAAGGCGGGGGAGCGGGTCGGGCTATCGATCGCGCCCGACGCCGTTCGCCTGTTGCCCCCGGAGAGCTGACGGACCCATGCCAGAAAAGCCCGTCCTCATCGCCCAGATTTCGGACCTGCACATCAAGGCGCCGGGCGCGCTCGCCTATGGCCGCGTCGATACCGCAAAGGCGCTTGAACGATGCATCGCTACTCTCAATGCGCTCGAGCCCGCGGCTGATTTCCTGGTGATTTCGGGCGATCTCGCGGACACGCCGAGCCCGCAGGAATACGAGCATCTGCAGCGCTTGCTGCAGCCGTTGAAGCTGCCGTTTGCTGCCATTCCAGGCAACCATGATTGTCGCGAACTGATGCGCGGGGCGTTCCCGCAAGCCGGCTATGCGCACACCTCCGGCCCGCTCGACCAAAGGATCGAGCTCGGCGGGCTCGACCTCTTGCTCCTGGATTCAAATGTGCCAGGCGCGCCGCATGGCGAGCTGGCCCCGCGGACCCTGCAGTGGCTTGAGGCAGCGCTGGCCGCTTCAGCGGATCGTCCGGCGCTGGTCTTCCTGCATCATCCGCCATTCGTCGCAGGAATCTGGCATATGGATCGCCAGAACCTGCGCAATGCCGACGAATTGGCCGCAATCCTCCTGCGCCATCCACGTGTCAGGCACATTGGCTGCGGCCACGTGCATCGCGCGACCTTGACCATGTTTGCAGGCCGTCCTTGCACGATCTGCCCCGCGCCCAATCACGCGGTCGATCTCGATCTTGCGCATCTGCGCGAGCCGTCGTTCAAGGTCGAACCGCCTGCCTTGCACCTCCACGCCTGGTTTCCGGGCGAGCGGTTCGGCGACCTGGTGACCCACCAGGTGCCGATCGGCGAATTCGACGGGCCACACCCGTTCTTTGGGCCGGACGGGAAGCTGCTGTAAAGCATCCGCGAACGGCAAAGCCGGACAAGCGTCTTCGACCGAGCCCGTCATTGCGAGGAGCCAAAGCGACGAAGCAATCCAGGGTGTATCCGCGGAGCAAGTCTGGATTGCCTCGCTTGCGCTCGCAACGACGCCGAACGCCGGGCGCGCGAGCCTCGCTTCGCTCAGGTCGGTTTGCTCTGATCGCTCAGCTCGCCTTCGCCAGGTCCTCGTCCTCCGGCGAGTTCAGATACATGCCGGACATGGTGTCGACCCAACACAGATGGTCGTGCACCTTCTTCACGCCCTCGATATTCTCCGCCGCGATGATAGACGCCTCGCGCGCCCGTTCCTCGGTAATGACGCCGCTGAGGTGAACGATACCGTCTTTGACGATCACGCTGAGGCCAAACGGACACCAATCGTACTTTTCCATCGTGGCGATGATGCGATCGCGGATGTGATCGTCGTCCGCCGTCGGGTCGGGGACTTCGCGGGCGAGGCTCGCGACGGCCTGCAGCAGATTGGCACGAGACACGATGCCCACCAGTTTGTCGTTGCGCACGACGGGCAGCCGCTTGACATTGTTTCTCTCCATCAGCTCGACGATCTCGGCCAGGGCCGCGTCTTCGGTAATGGTCAGAGGCGTCTTGGTCATCACCTCCGAGACCTTGCGGCCGTGCTCCTGAACGAAATCGGAAGCCGATGTGCCCGGTCCCAGAATGAAACGCAGCCAGCGGCCGCGCTTGCGCTGCGTACCGATTTCGCTGCGGCGGATGAAATCGCCCTCTGACACGATCCCGACGAGCTTGCCGCCGGCGTCTACCACAGGAAGGCCGCTGACATGCTTTTGCAGCATGAGGTTGGCAGCATCGATGATGGTCGCATCAGGAGCGACTGTGATGACGGGCTTGGTCATGATCTGGTGAGCGCGCATGGGGGACTCCGCGAGTTCAAGATTGCTCTGATGTCAGAACGATATTCCGGCGGTGCCAGCGTCATTTGATCGAGGTCAAGTTCGGCCGGCCGCTGCGGCTTGATGTAGCTCAACATGGGCCTTGTGCGATGCCATATGGTGTTTGCCGAATGGAATTGACAGGAGGTTATCATGGCTGAGGTGTCCGAAGCGCGTGTCGCGACGGCCGACCTACCGGTTGTCGAGAAGGCAGGGCCAGTCGGCCAGGCGAACACGCGGTTCCTGAATGTCCTGTTCGGCGCCCAGCGGATCCTGGTCGAGGAGGCGATCTTCGCCACGGAGGAGTGGTTCGACCGGGCGCGAACGGAGACGCACTTGTTTGCCGAACTCCTGTCGAAGATCGCGGGAGCCCATTCAGTCAGCAACATTCAGACGATGTGCCGGGAATGCGGCCAACATCAGATCGATTTCATTCGACGCGACTGCGGCCGGCTCGTCAAGCACGGCCAGCGGATGGTCGAAGCGGCATCGAAGCTGGTCGGAACAGCCTAAAGAGAGTCCACCTCCTCTCGGAGGCCTGGGGCTTCACGGCCTTTCTCAAAGCAGGAGCTTCCTGTGCAGCAGATATCGACCAGCATCGAGAAGGCGCAAACACCATTGCTGCCCTGTCCTGCTCATAAGAGAAGCGAAGGGCAAAACCTCCACCTGCCTGGCAAAGCCGGAGCTTCGCCAGCGCCGAACCCGATTTCCGCATCCGAACACCACGTGGCCGATCGTGCTTTCCATGCGATGCTGGCGCGACTGACCGGGGGCATCTCGCCTGCTGCGCTGTCGCTCGCTTACATGGATTGGGCCTGGAATTTGGCGACGGCCCCGCAACGGCAAATGGAAATCGTTCAAGAGGCCGTACGGGGCGCCGGGCGTCTGCTCGGGGCGGGGCTTCGCGTCACCGCGCCGGATCAGGCCCCGTGGTCATTGATCAAGCCGCAGCCGCAGGATCGACGCTTCGCACAGCCGGAATGGGAGAACCCACCATTCAATCTCCTCGCGCAGGCGTTCCTGCTGAGCGAGCGATGGTGGCACAACGCCACCACCGGGACACGGGGAGTCGCACCCGCCAACGAAGCGGTGGTGGAGTTTTCGCTTCGACAAATCCTGGATACGCTGGCGCCGTCCAACTTCGCCGCGACCAATCCTGAAGTGCTGCAGAAGGCATTCCAGAGCGGTGGCGAGAACTTCGTCTTCGGTGTCCAGAATTGGTACGCAGATCTGGTGCGGCTGCTGTCACCGGGGAAGCGCTCGACCGAAGATCAGCAGTTCGTCGTCGGCAAAACCGTCGCAACTGCGCGGGGCAAAGTTGTTTTTCGCAACCACCTGATCGAACTGATCCAATACTATCCGACAACTGAACAAGTGCGCCCCGAACCGGTCCTGATCGTCCCGGCGTGGATCATGAAGTACTACATCCTCAACCTGTCGCCCCATAATTCGCTGGTGAAATATCTGACCGACGAGGGCTTTACCGTTTTCATGATTTCCTGGCGAAACCCGACGGAGAAAGATCGCGACATCGCGTTCGATGATTATCGCGTGCTCGGGATCGAAGCCGCGCTTGCAATGATTAACTTGATCGTTCCCGGGCGGCGAATCCACGCGCTGGGATATTGTCTCGGCGGAACGTTGCTGTCGATCGCCGGCGCAGCGATGGCTCGCGACGGCGATACCCGGCTGAAGTCGATTACGCTGCTTGCTGCGCAGACCGACTTCACCGAAGCCGGCGAGCTGACGTTATTCATCAATGAGAGCCAGGTGACGTTTCTGGAGGACATGATGTGGCAGCGTGGCTTTCTCGAGACCACGCAGATGGCCGGTGCCTTCCAGTTGCTGCGTTCCAACGACCTGATCTGGTCGCGGGTCGCGCGCGACTATTTGATGGGCGAGCGTGCACCGCCGAGCGATCTGATGGCCTGGAACGCCGATGCCACCCGTCTGCCCTACCGCATGCACTCCGAATATCTGCGCAAGCTGTTCCTGCGGAACGATCTGGCCGAAGGCCGTTATCTGGTGAATGGCAAGTCTATCGCGCTTTCGGATATTCATGCCCCAATGTTCGTGGTCGGCACCGTCAGGGACCACGTCGCGCCCTGGAAATCGGTTTACAAGATCCATTACCAGGTGGACGCGGATGTCACCTTTCTCTTGACCAGCGGCGGTCACAACGCCGGCATCGTCGCGCCGCCCGCAGAGCCGGGGCATACTTACCAGGTCATGACCAAAGGGGCGGACGCTCCCTATGTCGGTCCGGATGAATGGCTGAAGCTCGCGCCGCGACATGAGGGGTCCTGGTGGCCGGAGTGGAGCGCATGGCTCTCCGCACGATCAGGCGGCTTGTGCGAACCGCCACACGTCGGCGTCGCCAGCAGCCAGGGTCTGCCGGATGCCCCGGGCGACTACGTGCATCTATAATAGGACAGCAGAATCGAGCGAGGGCGTGAGGCTGGATTATTTCGATGCGGCAATACGAGCGCGGCATGCCCTAGCGGTCGCCTCAGGTGTCCCCGAGGCATCGATGATCGTCCAGTCGATATTGCCGAGCTCATATTGCTCCTGAAGCCGGGCGACCTCCGCCGTCGCATCCGAGGCATCGGCGTCACGCTGCGAAACTCTTGCCTGGCGGGTCTGAAGATCGGCCACCAAAAAGATGCCGATGAAGCGAACGTTGGAGCTGCGGGCGACATCGGCGATGGCGGTCCGCTCGGCCTCGCGGGCAAACACCGCGTCCGCGATCGCGGAATGGCCTTGGGAAATGACGCGACCGGCGCGCTCGGCGAGAATGTCGTAAACGTCGCGGCTGACTTCGGCGCGATAGGCGCTGCCGGGCAGTGCTTCCTTCTCGCCTCTACCGAAGAGCTGCTTGCGTAGCACGTCGCTGCGCAAGACCACAGAGCCGGGCTCCGGAAGAATGCCGGGCGCAAGCGCTCGCGCCAGGACCGATTTGCCGGTTCCGGACAATCCGCCGACGGCGATCAGCGTCGGCGGCGACGGATCGATCAATCGTTTCGCCAGATCAAAATACGCGCGGGCGTCCTCCGTGATGGCCGCTGCCTTGCCAGGCTTGGCCGGATCGATCCGCACTGCGAGCACATGCGCGCGAATGGCGGCGCGCATCGACATCAGAAGGGAAAGCGACGACAGCGCGTCGAGGTTCCCGGCGGGCGTGACCGCGAGATAACGGTTGAGAAGCGCATTTGCGGCTTCCCGCCTGCCATAACGAAGCAGGTCCATTAGCGGGAATGCCATATCGTAAAGCACGTCAGTCGAGGCGATCTTTTCATCAAATTCAATCGCATCAAAAAGAACCGGTTTCCCTGCGATCACGACGATGTTCGCCAAATGCAGATCGCCGTGACAGCGCCTGACAAATCCCGCTTTGCCGCGTTGCTGCAGCAAGTCGCGCAGGCGTGAGAATGCCGCCTGCGAGGCCTTGCCAAGCTGCTCGACATCGCCAGCGGAGAATAGCGACGCCGTTCGCAGTGCGGCCGTATTGTCTTCAATGATTTTTGGAATCGATTGCAGCCAGGAATCCGCGGCTACGTGGCGGGCGGTCAGATGGGAGGCCGCAATGGCGTCGGCAACCGCATCGACGAGATCGCGGTTGAGCGCGCCGGCTCGTGCAAGATGATCAATTGTCCGGCGTTCGTCGAACCGTGTCATTTCGACGGCGTACTCGACTGGCGTACCGTTTCCGTCGATGCTCAGCGATCCATCCGGCGTTTGGGTGATTGGCACGACGCGGCGGTAGATCTGTGGTGCAAACTGCCGGTTGACCTTCAGCTCCTCGTCGCAGGCGGCCTTTCGTTTTTCGAGCGTGGAATAGTCCAGAAACGGAAAGCGGACGGCCCGTTTGATCTTGAGCGCGCGATTGCCTTCGAGGAAAACCGACGCGGCGTGCGTATCGATCCGCTGCACATGCGGGTGAGCGGCAGGATCGGTCAGAAAAGCAAAAACGCGCTGCTGCAGATGAGAGTCGTTCGTCGCTGAAACCATCATACCTCACCTGCCACGGTTAAGGCCTGAGTACGGCCGCGCCCAGGATCTGTCCTGTTCGAAATTTCGTCAGAACCTCGTTGGCCTGCTCGAGGGGGAAAGCGGTCGTCTGGGTTTTGACCCCGGCTTGCGGTGCGATCTTCAGGAAATCCAATCCATCCTGGCGCGTCAGATTGGCCACCGATACCAACTGCCGTTCTTCCCAAAGGATAGCGTAAGGAAAGCTGGGTATATCGCTCATGTGAATTCCGGCGCAGACCACGCGACCGCTCTTGCGCACAGCTCGCAGCGCCGCCGGAACGAGTTCACCGGCCGGGGCGTAGATGATCGCGGCGTCGAGCGGTTGCTCGGGCCTCGTATCCGATCCGCCGGCCCACACCGCGCCGAGCTGGCGAGCGAATTCCTGCGCAGCCAGGTCACCTTGTCGCGTGAATGCGTAAACCGAGCGGCCCTGCCAAACGGCAATTTGGCAAATGATGTGGCCTGCCGCACCGAAGCCATAAATGCCCAGCCGCTCGGCGTGTCCCGCGATCACCAGCGAGCGCCATCCGATCAGCCCGGCGCAGAGCAGAGGGGCAATCGAAGCATCATCGCCGTCTTCGCCCAGCGGGAAGGCGTAGCTCGCATCGGCGATGGTGTGGCTCGCAAAGCCGCCGTCCCGG
Source organism: Bradyrhizobium sp. ARR65 (assembly GCF_000472385.1). GTDB lineage: Bacteria > Pseudomonadota > Alphaproteobacteria > Rhizobiales > Xanthobacteraceae > Bradyrhizobium. The sequence goes on along the minus strand of NZ_AWZU01000008.1, from coordinate 80,610 downwards.
GTGTAACCGGTGAAGAGCGGACGGTCGCAGAGGTTTTCCATGCCTTCTTTGCAGAACCGGCAAACGCCGCAGGTGTGTCCGAGCCAAGGTATGCCTATTCGATCGCCAACACGGTGAGTCGTGACAGCAGGGCCGACCAGATCGACGCGGCCAACGATCTCATGGCCGGGAATGATGGGATATTTGATGTCGGGAAGCTCTCCATCGACGACATGGAGATCGGTTCGGCAGACCCCGCATGCACTCACCGCCACGCGGATTTCTCCCTCGCCTGGTTGCGGATCGGCCCGCTGTTGCAATTGAAGGTCGGACCTCGGTCCGGGCAGCACCATCGCGCGCATCCCTGAACTCTCCTCGCCAAAGGCCGTCCGGGTCAGAGAAAGCAGTATACCGGCTCGGATCGGCTTTCTTGACTTCTGTCAAAGCCGCTGACGCAAGAGGGTTGCATATTTAGGGGCGCACCCAAGGTCCTGCGCGTTGGAAGCGATAATATGTTAAGCTGGTACAAACCCACCGATACCACTGATGTCGACCTACCGCTTGAAGGAGCTGCTGTCGCCCCGCTCGGTCGCGCTGGTAGGCGCGAGCCCACGCCGGAACTCGACTGGGCGGGCTATTCTCGGGAATATTTTAAAGGCAAAGTTCGCCGGCCAATTTGGGCTGGTAAATCATCGCTACGCGGAAATTGATGGCATCTCCGCCGTCCGCAGGCTCGACCAGCTATCGTTCGCGCCGGAACTCGTCGTCCTTACGGCCCCGCCGGGCGCGATTCCCGAAATCATCGAGCAGGCGGGAAAGCTCGGCAGCGCCGGCGCCCTGATCATAACCGCCGGCCTTGGCAACGGGCGAGGCTCGCTCGCGGATTTGGCGGAGCGCGCGGCCCAGCGACATGGCATGCGTCTGGTCGGGCCGAATTGCCTGGGCGTGATGATGCCGGGCGCAAGGCTGAATATAAGCTTTGCAGCGCATATGCCCTGTGCGGGCTCGCTGGCCTTGATCTCGCAGTCCGGTGCGATAGCTGCCGGGATGGTCGATTGGGCGGCCCAGCGCGGGGTAGGCTTTTCGGGCATCGTCTCGATCGGCGATCAGCTCGACGTCGACATTGCCGACCTGCTCGATCAGTTCGCGATGGATGGCCAGACCCGCGCGATTTTGCTTTACATCGAGGCAATCAAGGACGCCCGCAAATTCATGTCGGCGGCTCGCGCCGCGGCAAGAATCAAGCCGGTCGTCGTGGTGAAGTCCAGCCGGATGGGGCAGGGCGCCAGGGCGGCTGCGACCCACACCGGAGCGCTCGCCGGCGCCGACGCCGTCTATGATGCTGCATTCCGTCGTGCCGGCATTCTGCGCGTCCCGCACCTTCGCGAATTGTTTGACTGCGCGGAGACGCTGGGACGCCTGGAATCGCCACCAGGAAAGCGGCTGGCTGTCCTGACCAATGGCGGCGGCATCGGCGTGCTTGCGATCGATCGGCTCGTCGAGCTTGGCGGTGTTCCGGCAGCCATTGCGCCGCATACTTTCGAAAAACTCAATGCCGTGTTGCCGCGGACCTGGTCCGGCTGCAATCCGGTCGATATCATCGGGGATGCCGAGGCCGCACGTTACGCGGCTGCTCTCGAACTGCTGCTCGCCGACCCCGGCAATGATGCCGTGCTGGTCATGAATGTCCAGAGCGCGCTGGCGTCGAGCGAGGAGAGCGCTGCCACGATCACCAGACTGGTGAGTGACTACCGAAAGCAGCAGAAACGCTGGGCCAAGCCGATCCTTGCGGTGTGGGTCGGCGCGCAACCTGACATCATCGACACGCTGAGCAGCGCCGGGATTCCCAATTATCCGACCGAAGATGATGCGGTGCGCGGTTTCATGCATCTGCTGCGCCATCGTGAGGTCGTCGACGCACTGATGCAGGTGCCGCCCGCCATGCCGACCACCTTCGCGCCCGATGTCGAGGCAGCGAGACGGATTGTCGATGCGGCGCTCGCCGAGGGCCGGCAATGGCTGGATCCGCTCGAGATCAAGCGGCTGCTCGAAGCCTACGACATCGCGATGGTGCCGACCTTTGCCGCCGCCGACCCGGATCAGGCGGTCGGTTACGCCTCGGAGCTGTTTGCACGTGGCGCAACCGTCGTTTTGAAGATCAACTCACGCGACATCGTTCACAAATCCGATGTCGGCGGCGTCGTGCTCAACCTCACCAGTCCCGACGCGGTGCGCGCCGCGGCCGTCGATGTCATGGCGCGCGCGAAAGCCCTTCGCCCGGAAGCGCGGATCTCCGGTATCATCGTTCAGGCGATGGTGGTTCGAGCCAAAGCGCGGGAGCTGATCCTCGGCTTCACCGACGATCCGACTTTCGGCACCGTCATCGTATTCGGTCGCGGCGGCACCGCTGCCGAGATCATCAATGACAAGGCCCTGGCGCTGCCGCCGCTCGATCTGCAATTGGCGCGCGACCTGATCGAGCAGACCCGCGTCTCACGATTATTGCGCGCCTATCGCGACGTGCCCGCGGTTAAGCACGATGCGGTGGCGATGGCGCTGGTCAAGCTTTCGCAGATGGCCGCCGATATTCCTGAGATCCGCGAGCTCGACATCAATCCGCTGTTGGCGGACGAGCACGGAGTCATGGCAGTCGACGCGCGCGTTGCCGTCGGGCGCGTGGCGCCGAAGTTCAGTGGCGCAGGTCCGGCCAATTTTGCGGTGCGGCCCTATCCGTCGCGATGGGAGCGGCACATTCAGATCAGGGATAGCTGGCGGGTCTTTGTGCGGCCGATCCGCCCCGACGACGAGCCGCTGATCCACGAGCTGCTGCGAAACATCACGCCGAACGATCTGCGTCTGCGTTTTTTCGCGCCCATGAAGGAATTCACGCATCAGTTCATTGCCCGTTTGACCCAACTCGACTACGCACGCGCGATGGCCTTCGTCGCCTTCGACGAGGCGAGCAACGACCTGATCGGCGTGGTGCGCATCCACTCCGATTCGATCTATGAGAGCGGCGAATACGCGATCCTGCTGCGTTCGGATCTCAAGGGCAAGGGATTGGGCTGGGCGCTCATGCAGCTCATCATCGAATATGCGAGATCCGAAGGGCTCAAGACGATCTCGGGCGATGTGCTGCGGGAGAACGCCGTGATGCTCGACATGTGCAGGGATCTCGGCTTCGAGGTGAAGTCGGATCCCGGCGAGGCTGATCTCTGCAAGGTGCGGCTGACGCTGTAACTCACCCGGCTCAGCGATCTAGAGCGGCGGCTATGAGCGCGAATGGGCCAAGGCGCTGCGTGAAAAGGGCGTGGAGGTCCGTATCGTCGACCCCAAGCGGGTCCGCCACGGCTTCTCACGATAGTCGTGATCAAGGGGACAATCAGCGACGGCAGAATCCCGTTCAACGGATGATGAACCATGCTGGAAATTTCCGCCTGCAACGTGCGCGCCTCAAGCTGCAGCGCCTCCAGCGAGCTCGCGTGAATTTCGGTCGCAAGCTCCAATTCGCGTCCCGCCGGAGGCTTGCCTGCCATCGCAAACAGGACCGCCGCAATGGCGAAATTGACAGCGCCCAGGATGACGGCGGCGTAAATGGCATTCAAGGCCTGCACCAGCGCGAAATAGGCGGCGAGCTCCAACATCGCCAATCCGAACGCCGCGACGAGAGCGGCAAACGCGCGCAAGCCGAGACCGACAAGCAGGTGGCGCAGCCTGATATCGGCAATGATCCTGTCCGTCCGCCAAAGCGCGCGAAACTGTTTGACAATTTTCTCGCTATTCACGCTAGTGTCTCCTCAACAGCAGGCCGACGACCACGCCGAGGGTGAAGGCCGAGGCGAGCGAGCTGACCGGACGATCGGCTAGCAGCTTCTCGAGCTGGTCTTCCTCCTGGCCCAACACCTCGCCTAGATCGCTCAGCGCCGTCTTGACCTGGCCGGCGAGAGCCTCGGCGCGGGATTTTGAGCTGTTCAGAATGTCCTCGCTCGCGGCATTCAAGAGGCGCGACAAATCGGCCTTCAACGACTGCAATTCGTCCCGCAACGCGCTCTGTTCAAACATTGCTCGACCTCGCCTTACCCAGAGAAATCCTAAAGGAGCGTGCTGCGGTGCTCTTGAGTTGCCTCAACAGCGTCGCCTGTTGCGGAAGATGGGACCCAATCATCTGAGTTAAGTCATTTGGGCCAAGCGATCTGAGCCAAGCCATTTTGAGCCAAGTCAATTGCGCCGCCGCGCGAAGGCTTAGTAGCTGTGGTGGCTTCGCAATTGCGCGAACGCGACGGCCGCACTGAAGGAAGGTCAAGCCTTGGCATCCGAACCCGTTTTGACAGCTACGCCGTCAGGCAATTTGCTTGAGCTGCGCCCGGAGGGGGCCTGGATTGCGACGAATGTCGCGCGCCTGGAGGATCTCACCGGGGCGGTTGTACCCGAACTCGATCGCTCGGAGACCGCGCGCGTGAACATGGCCGGGGTGGACGAACTGGATACGCTTGGGGCTTGGCTTCTGGAAAAGCTGTCTCGGCGCGCCGCTTCCGCCGGGCATTCGTCCGAAATCATCGGTATTGCCGACAATTATTCCAGCCTGATGGAAGAGGTTCGTCAGGTCAACCGTCACAACCCGGCGCCCACCCCTGCGCCTAATCCGGCCTTGGCGAAACTGGGTGATCTCGGCCGCGCCAGCGTAGGGGTGCGCGCGGACATCGCCGTTTTCATGGAGATGCTGGGGGCATTATTCATGTCCCTTATCGGCGTGATGCGCAGGCCGCGAACGCTGCGCTTCACATCCCTGGTCTATCAGCTCTACCGCGTCGGATGGCAGGCAATCCCGATCATGGTGCTGATCACCTTTCTGATCGGCGCGATCATCGCGCAACAGGGATTTTTTCACTTCCGCAAATTCGGCGCCGAGTCCTATACGGTCGATATGGTCGGCATTCTGGTGCTGCGCGAGCTCGGCGTTCTGATCGTCGCGATCATGGTGGCCGGCCGCTCGGGGAGCTCCTATACGGCCGAGCTCGGCTCGATGAAAATGCGCGAGGAGATCGACGCTTTGTCGACAATGGGGCTCGATCCGATCGCCGTGTTGGTTCTGCCCCGCGTCGCCGCGCTGGTGTGCGCGCTGCCTATTCTGACCTTCATCGGCTCGATGGCCGCGCTCTACGGCGGCGGTTTGGTGGCGCAGCTCTACGGCGACATGTCGCCGGCGATCTATATCGCGCGCCTGCATGAGGCCCTGTCCGTCACCTCCTTCAAGGTCGGCATTCTCAAGGCGCCCTTCATGGCGCTGGTGATCGGGATTGTCGCGTGCAGCGAAGGCTTGCGCGTGCAGGGCAGCGCCGAATCGCTCGGCCGCCAAACCACGACCTCGGTGGTGAAATCGATTTTCCTGGTGATCGTGTTGGACGGCTTCTTCGCGATCTTCTTCGCATCGATTGGAATGTAATCAATGCAGCGGGCAGCAGAGCCTTTCGCGATCCGCGTCCGCGACCTGGTGGTCGGTTTCGGCCGCCAGGTGGTGATCGACCATTTGTCGCTTGATGTGCGCAGAGGGGAGATTCTCGGCCTGGTCGGCGCATCGGGCGGCGGCAAGTCGGTGCTGATGCGAACGATCATCGGGCTGATTCCGCGGTGGGGCGGCGAAATCGAGGTCATGGGCAAGCCAATCGGAGATGCGCCGGATCGCGCTACGCAGAACGTAGCCGGCCAATGGGGAATTCTGTTCCAGCAAGGTGCGCTGTTCTCGTCGCTCACAGTGCGGCAGAACATTCAGTTTCCGCTGCGTGAAAACCTGGTGATGTCGCAGGCATTGATGAACGAGATCGCCACCGCAAAGCTCGAAATGGTCGGGCTCGCGCCGGAAGATGGCGACAAATTTCCTTCTGAGCTGTCGGGGGGCATGACCAAGCGCGTCGCGCTGGCACGCGCGCTCGCGCTCGATCCCGCGATCGTGTTTCTCGATGAGCCGACATCCGGCCTCGACCCGATCTCAGCGGGCGATTTCGACGCGCTGATCAAGACATTGCAGAAGACGCTTGGGCTGACGGTGTTCATGGTGACCCATGACCTTGCGAGCCTGAACACGGTCTGCGATCGCGTGGCGGCGCTGGCCGACGGTAAGATCGTTGCGATCGGGCCTATGCGCGAACTGCTTCAATCCGAGCATCCCTGGGTGCGGGCTTATTTCCACGGCAAGCGCTCCCAGATGCTGCAACCTCGAGCGAGCTGACTATGGAAACCCGCGCTCCTTTCGTCCTGATCGGCGCCTTCGTCCTCGCGGCGATCATCGCTGTCTTCGGCTTCGTCTATTGGCTGAACAATACCGGCGGGCTGGGGCCGCGGACGACCTATCATGTGCAATTTGAGGGCTCGGTGCCCGGGCTTTTGGTGGGCGCCGCGGTTCTGTTCAACGGCATCCGCGTCGGCGAGGTGGCCGAGCTTGCGCTTTCGCCGGACCATCCGCGACGCGTCAACGCGACAATCGCGGTGGCCACCGGGACGCCGGTCCGGCCCGATACCAAGGTCGGGCTCGAGTTCCAGGGCCTCACGGGTATTCCCATCATCGCGCTGGAGGGGGGCTCGCTGCCGCCGCCGAGCCAAATGCTGACATTGGTCGCCGAGCCCGGCGCCGGCCAGAGCATGACTCAGGCGGCACGGGATGCGCTGCGTAAGGTCGATGCGGTGCTGTCAGAGAACGCCGAGCCGCTGAAGGACACAATCGCGAATTTCAAGGTCTTCTCGGAAGGCTTGGCGCGCAACACCGGAAAGCTCGATGGCATCGTCGCAGGGCTGGAAAAGATGACGGGCGGCGGCAACCCCGCCCAGAAGATCACTTACGACCTCCGCGCACCACAAGATTTCCGAGTTCCGGCAAAGGCGCTCAGGGCCCAGCTGGCGATCCCCGAGCCAACCGCCGTGGCCATGCTTGAGACGCAACGCATGCTGTTTTTCCCACCGAAGGACTATCCTGGTTTCGCCGATTTCCTCTGGGCCGACAGTATCCCCAAACTGCTGCAGGCAAGATTGATCGATAGTTTCGAAAACTACGATATCGCGCATGCGCCGTTGCGCGGCGCCGACGTCGGGCAGATGGACTTCCAGCTCCTGATCGATCTCAGGCGGTTTCGGATCGCGACGGATGAGGGGCCCGCGGCGGAGATCGCGTTGTCGGCGAGGCTCATGGACAAGAGCGGCAAGGTAATCGCCTCGCGCCTGTTCGAGCAGAGCCAAAGGCTGGGTCAGATCGAGCCGGCGGCGGCGGTTTCTGCCTTCAACGATGCCTTCGGGCGGATCGCAAACGATGTGATCGAGTGGACCGCGCACGCGCTGTAGCGCCGAGCGATTTGGCGGCGGTCTGTACTTTGGCGCGAATTTCAGTCTGGTCGGACAAGATCGTCCAGTCCCGTCAGCGCGCCCCGTTTTTGTGGCAACCGGACATTCGGCCGGACCCATAGGCCTTAGGAGGTCCAAAATTGCCCTCCCGCCAAGTAGCAGTTCAATTCGACGCGACTTTTCAAAACCTCAACGCTAGCCTTCGCTGTCCGAGGCGCGGCCGGCCTATCCCGGACCGTGCCTGGCGGCGGTTCCACACGGAAGTCCCGCGATTGAATCGTTCACAATTGTCAGCCGGTTTGAACGCTACGGGGCTTGTCGTAAGCTTTTGCGCTCCCAGACTGCCTTGTCGAGCCCGTGGTCTGGTCACTTTTCGGGTCGGGCCGGAGGATGGGCAGAAGCGCCCGGCTTGTCTTGATCGGCCACGTATCCGGACTCTCCAGAGTTGCGGGTCTTAACCCCTTTGTCTGCCTCACGCTGCATCTGCTCGTTGGGCTCGCTTGTCTTGTGCCCCTTGTCTACATCACTGTGCATCTGCTCCTTAGTTTGTTCACTAGGTGCGGCCTGTTGTTGCGCCGTTGCTTGGAAGGCAATCGCGCTTCCGGCAATGACAATCATCACGAAGATTGATGTTCGCATAAGCTCTCCTCCAGTCGGTTGCCAGCAGGCGTAACGCGTACAATCTTCCTGGCTCTCGGCCATTTGCCCTGCCACTCCTTGGAAGAACCGGCCCAGGAAGAGATTAGGGCTTAATCAGTGGGCGAGCTCGAATAGGCGGCTTACGGCTCGGCGGCAGCGAGCCGCGCTTTCTCATCCTCATTCAGTTCGTCCAATTTCTTCAGCTCATTCAGTTCGTCCAATTTCCTCAGATACTCCACCGCCGCCACTTGCAAGACATTGAAGTCATGCTCTCCGGCATCAGAAAGACTGGTGATGTATCGGTAAAGAGCGGAACGACGATCATCAGTTTCATCGACTCCTTGATGGAGCAGCAGGTATGTGCGCCAAGCAAAAGCACAGGCACCTTCTACGGTGCGAGTAGTCATAAGCGTCCTCCAATTTGCTGGACAAACCTGATGGCTCGTTTTCGTTCCGGCGCGTCTCAAACTGGGATCGCTGTTCCGTCGCTGCGCCGCAGGGTAATTGCCGAGCGCCAGTTCTGCTGTGGGCACAAAGTCCGACGACGCGACAAAGCCAGCTATTGGGCGCAAACCGCAGATTCGGCGTCACACCCGCACGTCGCAGAACGGTGACGACGGACATTTTTTCGAGATGATGGATGCTGGTGCGCGTATTCGGCTCCTCTGAGCTTCTCCGGCCGACACCAGTGCTTGCCGTTGTTCAATTCCAGTGCCTTATAGCGGTAAGGTGGTCCGCAAGCGACGAAGCAAATCGCGTCAGCTTCACTAACAGTTTGCGGTGTTATTCCAGCGTTTTCAGATGCGACAGCAGGTCGTGGACCTGGTCGGGACTGAGCACGAATTCCGACATTGCCGGATGTCCGGTTTTGATGCCCTAGGCCAAGGCTTCGCCCAGCGTTTGCACACCATAGCGCAGGTGCAGGGTGCGGAACGGCGGTGCCGGTTCAAACGGGCTGCCGCCGGTACGGCCGATTGCATGGCAGCACACGATCTCATTGACTTGCCGGCAGATTGGCCGGGGAACCGATCGCCGGATTTGATCTGTATCAATCGCCAATTGGGCATTCGACTAAGATGTACCGACGGACGGAATCGGCGGACGCGCATAGCGCCGCCCGACAGCTCGGAGTTATGGATGAAGGCTTTTCTGGCCGCAATCGAGCCCACTGGGCAAACCTGTGCCGATTGCGCCGTACGCCAGTTCAGTGTCTGCGCCGCGCTCGACACGGCGGAGATGCAGGAGTTCGTACATTTCGGCCGCCACGTCCAGTTCGCGGCCTGTGAAACGGTGTTCGCCGAAGAGGAGCTCACCACGTCGTTTTACAGCCTGCTTGCCGGCGTCATGCGTCTCTACAAGCTTTTGCCCGATGGTCGCCGGCAGATTGTTGGATTTTCCCTGCCAGGCGATTTCTTGGGAATGAGCACCTCGGGGCGCAACAACTTCTCGGCCGATGCGATCGGATCCGTCGAAGTCTGCCGGTTCGCGAAAGCCGCCTTTCTTCGCTTTGCCGAGGACAGGCCCCATTTACTGCACCGCATCAATGAGTTGGCCGTCCGCGAATTGAGCCAGGCGCGCGACCACATGGTGCTGCTCGGCCGTCGCTCGGCCGAGGAGAAGGTTGCGACCTTCCTGATCAACTGGCGCGACCGACTGGCGCGGCAGGCCGAGCCTTCCGCGACCCTGTCGTTGCCGATGAGCCGCCAAGATATCGCGGACTACCTCGGCCTCACGATCGAAACGGTCAGCCGGACCTTCACCAAGCTGGAGCGTGACGGCGTGATCGAGATCATTCAAGGCGGCATCCGCCTTTTGGATCCGGCCCGCGCGGAGGCGCTGACGGCCGCGTAGCGAATCCTGCCGGTCGGGCCCCGCGGCTTGATCCGCATCAACGACCATCGCTCTCCACGGGCAATATTTCTTCAGGTTCTTAAGGGGAGATCATGATGCCGTTTGATGCATTGGTCGTGAGTGTTGCCGTCACAGTCGTCTTTGTTGGATTTGCGATCGTGCTCGCCTGGGCCGATCGTCGCACCCGACCGGCTCAGGCGCGGCAGTCGCCGGCACCAAAGCGACGCAGCTTCTAGGCGCAGGCCAGCTCGCTTGAAAGGCCCGAACATGCGGGTGATTGGAGCGGCCTTCTCCCGTGGGAGCGTATACGCTGACGTTGTATGGCCGTAGAAGAGCACGGGGAGATTGTGACCTTCGTGCGTTGACAGCCCTTGAATTCGGCGTGTTCTGCGCCGCCGCCGGGCGCTTTACGGTTGAAAATGACGCGCTCCTTGACTAGGGAAGGGATTGCGTGCCCAGCAGTTCCTCCAGGAGTCCGGCGTGCCCCAGGAAAAGGCAGGAGATGCTCGCCGCCACTCGAGCAGCAAATTATCGGTTCTGCGCGAGCATCCGATCTTCCGCGATCTCGAGCCCGATGCGCTCGACCAGCTCTGCCGCTATGCCAAACACACCGTGTTCAAGCGAGGCGCGACGATATTTTCCGAGGGTGACCCCGGCAACTGCCTCTATGCGGTGATCAGCGGCACGGTGAAGATCAGCACCTCCTCGCCGGAAGGCCGCAACGCGCTCCTCAATCTGATCGGCCCCGCCGAAGTCTTTGGCGATATGGGGGTGCTGTCCGGCCAGCCTCGCAGCGCGGACGCCATTGCCAATACCAATTGCGAGGTCTACGTCATCGATCGCCGCGATTTCCTACCTTTCGTGCGCAGCCAGCCGACGCTCGCGATGAAATTCATCGAGCTGTTATGTGCGCGTCTGCGCCGGACCAGCGAGCAGGTCGAGCAGGTCATACTCAAGGATCTGCCGGGACGGCTCGCCAGCGCGCTCCTGGGCCTGATCGAAAAGCGCAAGCCGGATCCCGGGAGCCATACCATCGCCATTACGCAACAGGAAATCAGCGAGATGGTCGGCATGACGCGCGAGAGCATCAACAAGCAGCTGCGGGCTTGGTCCGCGCGCAACTGGGTTCGGCTCGAGCACGGTGCGATCATCGTGCTGGATGCGTCCGCGTTGCGCGATCTTGCTGAAGCAGGCGCAGGCGGCGACGAGTAGAGCAGTCGCCGAACTGGGCGAAGGGGCGCCAACCTCTGTCGTCATTGCTGCGAGCCAACGGGTCCGCGCAAAGCGCGGCCCGATGACAGGCTCCGCGAAGCAATCCAGGCTCTCTCCGCGGATGCAGTCTGGGTTGCTTCGTCGGTTTCGCTCCTTCGCAATGACGGGCGTAAAGGCGCCGTCCGGTTCTGCAACTTGATCGGCGAATGCTCAAAAGCCGCCTCGGCGGCCTCATCCGCTAGAGATAACCCTCACCGGCTTCCGCGGCAAAGCGGCCGGGATCTCCCTCCCAGACGATGCGCGCGTGCTCGAGCACATAGACACGGTCGGCGTGGGGGAGCGCGAAAGTTACGTTCTGCTCGCCCAGCAGCACCGTGATGGACGTGGTCTGCCGAAGCTTTTCCAACGCCTTGGACAATTGCTCGAGAATGACGGGCGCAAGCCCCAGCGTCGGCTCGTCGAGAATGAGGATCTTCGGCTGCATCATCAGCGCGCGCCCGATCGCCAGCATTTGTTGCTCGCCGCCGGACAAGGTCTGCGCTAGCTGGTCTTGGCGCGCCTTGAGAATGGGAAACAGCTCGAACAGCCAGGTGAGCTGCCGCTCCCTTTCGGCTTCGGACAAATGTTGGCCGCCGAGATCAAGATTCTCGCGCACCGTCATCTCGCCGAACAGCTCGCGCGATTCCGGGCATTGCACGATGCCGGAGCGCGCGATTTTCGCCGGACTGATGCCGCGCAGCTTCTCGCCGTCGCGCACGATGTCGCCGCTATAGGGCAGAAAGCCCGAGATGGCGTTGAACAGGGTGGTCTTGCCGGCTCCGTTCAGGCCGACGATCGAAACGAATTCGCCGTGGTGAATGTGAATGGAGACGTTCTCCAGCGCCTGCGCCTTGCCGTAGCGCACGTCCAGGTTCTTCACCTCGAGCGCCGGCACCGCGTCCTTGAAGCTGGTCTCCGGGCGAGCATGGGTTTCAAGGGCGCCCCCGAGATAGACGCGTCGCACCGTCTCGTTGCGCATCACCTCGTCGGCGCGCCCGGTGACGATTTCCTCGCCGAGATACATCGCAAGCACGCGATCGACCAGCGCGGCCACGCTCTTGACGTTATGGTCGACCAGAAGCACGGCGCGTCCCTCGTCGCGGAAGCTGCGGATCAGCTCGGAGAAGGTGCCAACCTCCGCCAAGGTCAGGCCGGCAAAGGGCTCATCCACCAACACAACTTTGGGGTCTCGCGCGATCGCCTTCGCAAGCTCAAGCCGACGCAGATCGGCGAACGGCAACGTCGGCGGTTTGCGATTGACGACCGGGCCGAGACCGACGCGCTCGGCGATCCATTTGGCGCGTTCGGTCAGCGCCTTGTCGGGAAACAGCATGAAGAGGCTGTCGGGAAGCAGCGCGACCATGATGTTCTCCAGCACGGTCTGCCGGTTCAGTGGCCGCGAGTGCTGAAACACCATGCCAAAACCCTTGCGCGCGATCTTGTGTGCGGGCAGGCCCGCAAGGTTTTCGCCCTCGAAAGTGACTTCGCCCGCAGTCGGCCGCTCGATACCCATGATGGACTTCATGGCGGTCGACTTGCCCGAACCGTTGGGGCCGATCAGGCCGAGGATCTCGCCGTCGTGCAGGTCGAGGCTGAGGTTCTTCACCGCGGTGAGGCCGCCAAAGCGCTTGACCAGACCGCGGACTTGAAGCGTGGGGCGGGAGTTGATGCGGGCATCCATCACGAACGGGCCTCGCGCGAGAGGGCAGCTCCGAGGAAGCCGCCGGGAAAGAACAGCACGACCAGGAGCGCCACGAAGGAGACGATGAAGGTCGCAAGCTCGCCAGTCGGGCGTAGGAATTCGCCTGCTACGATCAGGAAGATCGCGCCGAGCGCCGCGCCCAAGACGGTGCGGCGGCCGCCCAGCACGGCTGCGACGATCACGTTGACGCCGACGGCGACGTCGACCACGGTCCCGACCGATGCGGTGCCGAAATAGAACACCAGCAATGCGCCTGACAGCCCCGAGAAGAACGCGCTGACGATAAAGGCGAACAGCTTGTGCTTGACGATATTGAAACCGAGCGCGCCGGCCTGGACCGGATCCTGGCCGCTTGCCTGCAGCACGAGGCCGACCGGCGATTGCGACAGGCCATAGAGGATAGCTCCGCTGATGGCCATGAAGCCGAGTGCGATCCAGTAGTTGATGTTCGCGCTGATAGTGATGACGTCGGGAATGGTGAGGCCGATCTCGCCCCCGGTGAGTTCGGCGAACACCACGACAAAATTCTGCAGCATCAGCACGGCCACGAGCGTAGTCAGGCCGAAATAGGGGCCGCGGACGCGCAGCGCCGGAAGGGCCAGCACGAAGCCGGCAATCACGGCCGCCATCGCGCCGAGAAAGATGCAGAGATAAACGGACCATCCATACTGATTGTTGAGGATGCCGGCCGTATAGGCGCCGACCCCGATCAGGAAGGTCGGCCCGAAATTGACCTCGCCGGCGAAGCCGAACAAAAGGTCCCAGGCCATCGCGAACACGCCGAAATAATAGGCAACCGTGAGCAGGCCGAGCACATAGCCGGAGACGTAGAGCGGCAACGTCGCTGCGATGGCGATCACGAGGATCGAAACCAGGAACAGCCGCGATTTGAAGAAATCGGTCATGCTCATCGCCTCCCCAGCAGGCCTTGCGGCCGGATATACATGACGAAGACCAGGAGCAGCAGGGCCGGGATGGTCCGGTAGGCGGGCGAGATCAGATAGGCCGTGACGGTTTCGAGGTAGCCGACCACGAAGGCCGCGATCAGCGAGCCTGACACGCTGCCGAGCCCGCCCAGCACCACGATCGAGAAAGCGCTCGCCGTGAGCGGGCCGACGCTGTAGGAGCTGACGCCTAAGAACATGCCGAGCAGGACGCCGGCGATGCCGGCAAGCACGCCGTAGATCGCCCAGACCACCAGGTAGATGTTGTTGAGTTCAAGCCCGAGCAGGGTCACGCCACGCGGGTTCATCGAAGCGGCCAGCACGGCTTTGCCGGTGCGAGTACGGTTCACCAGGAACCACAACAGTCCGATTACCAGCCAGCAGACGATCGCGGTGAAGATTTCATTTCTCGGCGTGCGCACGCCGAAAATGTCGACGACGCCTTCCACGATCGGGAGCACCGTCTTCGCATTGTTGGTGAAGAAATACGCGATCAGCTCCTGGATCATGATCCCCCAGAGCAGCGTTCCCGTGAGGACGAAGATCTCCTTCTCCTCGTTGGGGATGCGCTTCGATTTCTGGATCGGCTGCACCACCGCGAAATAGGTCGCAAAAGCAGCAATCAGGGCGAATGCGACCCCGATCAGCGCGCCGGTATAGGTGTCGGTGTGCAGCATGCTTGCGGCAGCCCAGGCCGCCACCGCCGCCAGCACCATGATGGCGCCGTGCGACAGATTGAGCACGCCTGAAACGCCGAAGATGAGGGTGAAGCCCGTCGCGCCCAGCGCATACAAGGCACTGACGGCGAAGCCGTCGATCAGGATCTGTAAAGCAAGCATCTAAATTCGGCCGCGGCAACGCCGCTACCTTCGCTCCACGAAATAGCAGACAGGATGATGCTCCCGGGCTGAACCCGGGAGCGCGCTCGCTTTCGCTGTCACTTCGAGGTGACCTTGATGAAGCTTGGGAACTTCAATTGGGCCTTGGCCACTTCCTTCGGCCAGACGGCCACTTGCTGTCCATCCTGCCACTGCAGCATCAGCCCCGTGATCAGGCCCTTGCCGTATTTGATCGAATGGGTGAACGGATCGTCCTTGCCGTAGAACTGCACCCGTCCGATGGTGCCTTCCCAATCCGTCTTCTCCAGCGCGTCGATCAGCTTGTCGGCATCGGTCGAGCCTGCACGCTTCACCGCATCGGCGATGTAATAGACCTCATCGTAAGCAGTGTAGCCGGCATAGGATGGATAATTGCCGAACCGCTTGTTGAAGCCTTCGGCGAAGGGGACCGACTTCGGTGTGACCGCCACGCCGGTGCCGGAGACACCCTGATAGATCACTCCATTGGCTGCCTCGTTGGTGTCCTTGCCGAAGGTCGAATTGGTTGCCTGCGAGCTGATCCCGAACATCGGGATCGGTACCTGCTGATTCTTCCACTGCACCGTCGGCTGCACGCCGACATGCGAGATGCCCGTGATGATCACGTCGGGCTTGGCGGCCTCGATCTTATTGAAGATCGGGGTGAAGTCGGTGGTATCGGGCGAGAAGCGGATGTGGTCGAGCACCTTCAAGCCCACTTTGGGCAGGCATTCCTCGTATCCGACATCGAGCGGCTTGGTCCAGGCGGCGTCCTCGCTCATGATCACCGCGCTCGACATGTGCTTCTGTTCGACGAGCAGCTCCTTGGCGGCGTCGCAGACCGATTGCGCCAATGCGGCCGACGTCAGATAGCCATGGAAGGTATATTTGTTCTTCTCGTAGTCGGCGTGCACGCTCTTGCTGATCTCATTGGAAGCCGCGCCCGGCGTGATGAAGGGCGTTTTCAGCCGTGATGCCCATGGCTCCAGCGCCAGCACGACCTCGCTGATATAGCTGGCGATGACGATGTTGACCTTGTCCTCGTTGACCGCGCGTTGGAACGCACGAACCGAATCCGCCGACGAGGAGTGATTGTCATAGGTGACGATTTCGATCTTGCGGCCGTCGACCCCGCCCTTGGCGTTGATCTCGTCGGCGGCCATCTGCGCGGCTTGGGGGATGGATGCGCCGGCGATGGCCTGGGCCTCGGCAATGACACCGATCTTGATCGAATCTGCGGCGCGCGCCTGTGGGGAAGCCATTGTGACCAAGCCCAGAGCCGTGGCTGCCAAGAGCCCGTGCAATGACCAAAAAACAGGCGATTGGGGTATCTTTTTCATATGTGTTTCGCTCCACTTGTTATTTCTTTTCGTATGTTGGAACTATTGTAACGGCGCAGCCGATCTCATCAAGCAAAACTGCGCCTCATCCCGCCCTAACAGGCCGGAACTAAAGTCGCAAGCATAGCTGAAAGATCAGGCCTCGACGATCGCGACCGCCCGCGTCCAGCCCGCGGAGGCGCGCTCGATCTTCACCGGGAAACACGAGACGGTGAATCCGGTGGACGGCAGAAGCTCTAGGTTGTGCAGCTTCTCCAGATGGCAATACCCGATATGTCGGCCCGCCTTGTGACCTTCCCAAATCAGGCTGGCATCTTTGGTTTCGGCGTATTTCTTCGCCGTGTAGACAAAAGGCGCGTCCCAGCTCCAGCCGTCGGTGCCGGTGAGGCGCACGCCGCGCTCAAGCAGATACATCGTCGCTTCATAGCCCATGCCGCAGCCGGAATTGACGTAGTCGGGCCGGCCGAATTTGGCGCCGGCGCTGGTGTTGACCACCACGATCTCGAGCGGGGCGAGCGTGTGGCCGATGCGCTTGAGCTCGTCCTCGACGTCCTTCGCGGTTACGACGTAGCCATCCGGCAGGTGGCGGAAGTCGAGCTTCACGCCCGGCTGCAGGCACCATTCGAGCGGCACTTCGTCGATGGTCCATGACCGTTCGCCCCGATTCATGGTGGGGTGGAAGTGCCAGGGCGCATCGAGATGCGTGCCGTTGTGGGTCGAGAGATTCACCTGTTCGACCGCCCAACCCTGACCGTCGGGCAAGTCCTCCGCCTTCAACCCTGCGAAGAACTGCAGCATGCGCGGCAGCCCCTGCTGGTGATCGATGTACTGGATGGTCGGATGATTGCCCGGCGGGTCGGCCGGTACGTCGTTCTGCAATGGCACGGAGATGTCGATCAGCTTTCGCGCCATCGCGCGTCCTCCACTCTGGTTTCGCAAACAGTCTAGGCGGCGAAATTGAACAGTTTTGCGGCGGTGCGCCCAAGAATATCAGCCTTTTCGTCATCGCTCAGCGAGTTACAGGCGAAAATGTGATCCACGGGATGCAACTGCCAGGGATAGGGGTAATCGCTGCCGAGCACGACCTGGCTCGCGCCGACCTGTGCCACCAGATGCCGGATCGCTTCGGGCGAGAAGATCAGCGAATCGAAATAGATCTGCTTGAGATACTCCGTCGGCTGCTTCTTCAGTTTGATCTCCGGATTGCAGCCCTTGGGCCCAACCAGGCAGGCGTGGTCGGAACGGTCGGCGTAAGAGGGCAGATAGCCACCGCCATGGGCCGCGATCACCTTCAGCGCGGGGAAGCGATCGAACGTGCCTTCGTAGATCAGATGCGACAGGGCCAGGGTCGTGCCCAGTGGATTGGCGATGGTGTTGGAGAGCCAGCCGTTGCCGGCAAGGCGCTTGCTCAATTCCGGTAAGCCCTGCGGATGAATGAACAGGGGCACGCCCAGCTCTTCGGCCTTGGCCCAGACGGGATGGAATTTCGGATCGGAAAATTCGACGCCGTTGACGACGTCGCCGATGGCTGCGCCTTTCAACCCCTGCTTCTTCACCGCCGTCTCGAGCTCCTGCACGGCGAGATTGGGCGCCTGCAGCGTGAGCGAAGCAAAAGCGGCGAACCGATCCGGCTTCGACGCGCACAGCTCGGCCAGCTTCTCGTTCTGGATCTTGACGATTTGCGCGGCAAGGTCGCGATCGCGATCATACCAGAAGGGATTGATAGAGAGCACTTCGAGATCGACGGCCTGTGCATCCATCGCGGCGATTCGCTTGTCGACCTCGATGAATGCTTCCTCCGCGCCGTTGACCGGCGGCACCTGCAATTTGGGACCATCGGCGCCGAGCAATGCGCCGGCTTCATGGAAATGGCAGTGGGCGTGAACGTCGATCGTCTTGATGCGCTTGCCGCCGACCGTAACCGGCAGCATCTGACGTGCGGGTTGGGCGTGGGCTCTCTGCAGAAGCCCGCAGCTACAGAAAACGACGCCTGCGGCCGCGCCAGTCTTGAGAAAATCACGACGCGTGGTCATGACGGCTTCCTCCCTCGCTGTTGTTCTTCTTGAAGCCAGCCTAGGACAGGCCAGACCTTCCCAGCAAGATGCAGAATAGGGGGATGCCGTACACAATCCGGTCAGACCGACTCGCCGGCCGGCACTATGGCATGTCGAACACAGCCACTGCGCGGATCGGCGAGGCCGTGCCCTCGCGCATCTTGAGCGGCAATCCGATGAAGGTGAATGGCCCCTGGCCGAGCAGGGCCTCCAGATTGCACAGGCTCTCGATGTGGGTGATGCCAAGGTCGAGGCAGGCCTTGTGAACCATCAGGTTTACGTCGCCCATCGGGCCCGGTCGCATGGAATCGATGCCGAAATGCACGACGCCCTGTCGCGCGAGCCATTCGGTTGCGGCGACGTTCACGCCGGAATTGTCGGTTGCATATTCCTTGCGCGGGAAGGTGCGGGCATGATGGCCGGTGCAGAGCAGAACCGTGCCGCCCCTCGGCACTGACGCGCCAGATTGTTGCACCGCGGCTTGCAGATCGGCCGGCGTGATTTCGGCGCGCGGCGCGATATGGCGCAGATCGATGCAGATGCCGGGGACGATGCACTTCTCCAGCGGATATTCGTTGATGGGGATACCGTGCTTTCCGAAATGCTTGGGTGCATCGATATGCGTGCCGGCATGGTCCGGCATCGAGATGAACATCGACGCAAGCCCGTACACATTGCCGGACTCGACAAAGGCATCGTCGTGGTTCTTCCAGACGCCATGGATGATGGGCGGATGGCCGGGATAGGTCGGTGCGCGATGATAGAGCTCGCGGCTGAGGTCGACGATCTTCATGCGGGACGCCTTTGCAGGACGGCTTAAGATCTCTCTATCGCAAAACGTGGCCGGGCAGCCAGAGCGAGATTGCGGGGATGTAGGTCACGAACATCAGCACCAGGAACATGACCGCATAGAACGGCCAGATCTTGCGCATCACCTGTTCGATCGTAACCTTGCCGACGGCGCAGCCGACAAAGAGGATCGATCCGACAGGCGGATGACACAACCCGATGCCCAGGTTGAGCAGCATGATCATGCCGAAATGCACGGGATCGACCCCGAAATTCTGCATCACCGGCAACAGGATCGGCGTGGCGATCAGGATCGAGGGCGCCATGTCCACCAGCGTGCCCAAGAGCAGCAGCAGGACGTTGATCAGGAACAGGATGACGTATTTGTTGCTGGAGATCGACAGGAAGAACGCCGTCATCTTCGCTGGCATCTGCGTCAGCGCCATGATGTAGCCGACGCTGGAGGCGCAGGCGATCAGGGTCATCACCATCGCGACCGTGCGCAGCGTCCGATGCAGCAGCACCGGCAGGTCGCGCCAGCGATAGTCGCGATAGATGAACATGGTCACGAAGAAGGCCCAGAGACAGGCCACGGCGCCGGCCTCGATCGCGGTGAAGATGCCGCCCAAAATGCCGCCGAGAATGATGACGAGCGTAATCAGCCCCCAGGCGGCATCGATGGTGATGCGCAGCGCATCCTTCGCCGGCACGGTTTGTCCCTGCGGATGGCCTTCGCGGTAGGCAATGACAAGGCAAAGCATGATCAGCGACAGACCAAGCAGCAGGCCCGGGAAAACGCCGGCCATAAACAGCGCGCTGATCGAAATGGTCCCGCCGGTGGCGAGCGAATACAGCACCGCGTTATGACTTGGCGGCACCAAGAGCGCCTGCACTGAGGAGGTGATGGTGAGATTGGTCGCGAACACCCGCGGATAGCCGGAGCGCTCCATTTGCGGGATCATCACCGAGCCGATCGCCGAGGTGTCGGCGACGGCTGAGCCGGAAATTCCGCTCAAGAATGTGGTCGCCAGCACGTTGACGATCGACAAGCCCCCGCGGAGCCGCGTGAAGCCGACCAGCACGTCGGCAAACGCAACGAGACGCCGCGCCATGCCACCTTCCGCCATGATTGCGCCGGCGAGCACGAAGAACGGGATGGTCAGCATCGCGACCTTGCTGACGCCATCGGAGATTTTCAGCATCAACGCCTCGAGCGGGATCCCGATCGACCACGCGCCGGCAATCGCGGCAAGCGCAAGCGAATAGGCGATGGGCATGCCGATCACAAAGCAGAACGCCATTGTCGCGAGCAGGATGAAGATGTCCATGTCTGTCTCTCGTGCCGATCAGTCGAAGGGCGTCGCTTCCGGTCCGTGGGCGATCGGGTCGGGTGGAAGCCCGAGGAAAATCCGCTCGATGATGAAAAGCAGCAGACAGACGCCTCCGACGGGTATTGGCAAATAAGTGAGACCGACCGAGAGGAACGGAAAATCGGCGATGGTATTGTGCCAGGTCACCTCGACCAGCCGCTCGCCCCAGATGATCATGAAGAGCGCAATCAGCGCCATCAGGAGCTGCACGAGCAGATCGAGCAGCCGCCGCGCGTAGGGCGGCAGCTTGTTCGCGAAATAGGCGACGTTCATGTGCAGGTTGAGTCGGTAGGCGGCGGCGGCTCCGATGAAGGTCAGCACGATGGTCAGAAGGATCGCGAGTGGCTCGGGCCATGAGGCCGCGCTGTTGAGCACATAACGCGTGAACACCGCATAAGGGATCACGGCCGAGATCAGCACCAGCGCGGTGGCGCCGACCAGGACGCAGACGAAATAGAGGTAGTCCATCGCTCGGCGAAACAATCCGGCCATTTTTAAGGTACTCCCGATGCAAAGCCAGCAATTGCCGCGTGCCGCCGGCTCAGATGGCCTGGATGCGCTTGATCATGTCCTGGTATTTCGGGCCATACTTATCCCACACTGGCTTCACCGCGTTCTGGAACGGCGTCTTGTCGGCGATCTCGATGATCTCGCAACCGGCCGCCTTGGCCTTCTCCATCGCCTCCTGCTCATATTTCTTCCAGCGCTCGCGCTCTTCGAACTGCGCCTCGCGGGCAAATCTCTTGGTCAGGTTCTGGTCGTCGGGCGAGAGCGTGTTCCAGACTCTCTTGGAGAACAGCAGCACCTCCGGGATGATCAGGTGCTCGGTGAGCGAATAGTGCTTGGCCGCCGTGTAGTGATTGCTGAAGACATAGCTCGGCGGATTGTTCTCGGCGCCGTCGATCACCCCGGTCTGAAGTGCGCTGAACACCTGATCATAGCCCATGGCGATGCCGTTGCCGCCGAGTGCGTTCATCATGTCGATGAAGATAGGATTGCCGATGACGCGGATCTTCAAGCCCTTGAGATCCTCGATCGTGTGGATCGGCTTCTTGGTATTGTAGATGCTGCGCGCGCCGGAGTTCATCCAGCACAGCCCGACCATGCCGGCGGTTGGGCTTGCGGTGATGCGCTCGAGCAGCTCCTGGCCGATCGGACCGTCCATCATCTGTTCCGAATGCGCGATGCTCTTGAACAGGAAGGGCATGTTGACAACGTTGATGTCGTCGACGATTGGGCCGAGCGCGCCGGCGGAAACGCGCAGGAGCTGGATGGCGCCGATCTGGGTCTGCTCGATGGTTTCCTTCTCGCCGCCGAGCTGCGCGGATGGATACATCTGCAGCGACAGCCGCCCGTTGGTGGCGGCTTCGAGCTTCTTGCCGAGGCTCTCGGTCGCGGCGACAGTTGGATAGCCGGCCGGTTGGACGTCGGATGCCTTGAAGACGGCCTTGGATTGCGCCGATGCGGTGGAGGGCGGCGCCGAGATCGCGGCAGCCGTTGCCAATCCTGCGCTAAACTTGATGAAGTCACGGCGTTTCATGATGTCCTCCCGGGGGTTATTGTTGGCTTTGATATTATGACGTGCGCGACTTCTTCGGTCGTGTGCAGGATCGATCAGTCTGGTTCGTCGAAGAACTCCGGATTGATGTCGTGAGTGACCGAGATGTCGCGCAGCAGGTGCTCCAGATGGCTCTCCATCGCATCCCGTGCGGCGGATGCGTCATGCGCCTCGATGGCGGCGAGGATCGGCACGTGTTCGGCGATCACCTGCGCCATGCGCCCGGCCTGCGGCAGGGTGAGGCGGCGGTAGCGATCGACGTGAACCTTCACCTGCTGGATCAGCGACCAGATCCCCGGATGCCCGGCGATTTCGGCGATGGCGGCGTGAAATGCTTCGTCGGCCTGGTGAAAGCCGTCGCGATCGCCGGCCGCATCGCATTCGCGCTGCCGCTCGAGAATGGAATGCAATTTGAGGATCTGGCTGGAGGTGGCGCGCTCCGCGGCCAGCCGCGCCGTCGTTTCCTCCAGCGCCTTGCGAATGATGATGGCTTCCGGCAGCGCCCCAAGGGGAATGCGCGAGACGAAAATGCCCGACTGCGGAAAGATATCGACCAGGCCTTCGTCGGCGAGTTTCAGGATCGCTTCGCGAACCGGCGTGCGACTGAGCCCGTAGGACAGCGCGATCTGCGCTTCGGAGATCGGCTCACCGGGGCGCCTTTGCAGGGACACCAGCTCGTCGCGAAGCTCGGCATAGATTCGCGATGAAGCGGTGGTCCGACGCGGCCTGCCGTTGCGGCGAACCGCCGGGCTTGAGAGGCGGGGCGCCGCCTCGGCTTTCTTGCTGGTCGCTCGTGGGCGCATGACTCTGCCTCAAGTAATATATTAGTATATGATATCGACCGGATTGGCAAATGAAGATGCGGTGCCAGGATCACGGGGCTGCATAGGGAGGTTTTGACGTGACGGACTATCGCAAGCTGTTTGATCTCACCGGCAAGACGGCCGTCGTGCTCGGCGCCGCGTCCGGCATTGGCAAGTCGTCGGCCGAGGCGCTGGCCTCGCTCGGGGCAAGCGTGTTGTGCGCGGACAGGTCGGAGGCGGGCGCGCAGGCGACCGTGGCCGCCATTCGCGAACGCGGCGGCTCGGCGGAAGCGGCGGCTTGCGATGCCGCGAACGCGGCCGATGTCGCGGCGCTTGCAAAAACCGCGATGCAGAAATTTCCGCGCCTCGACATCGCGGTGACGACGCCGGGGCTGAACATCCGCAAGACCATCCTCGACTATACGGAGGAGGATCTCGACCGCGTCATCAACCTCAATATCAAAGGCACGGTGTGGTTCTTCCAGGCTTTCGGCCGCATCATGGTTGAGCAGAAGGGCGGCAGCCTGATCGCCTGCTCATCCGTCCGCGCGGTCACCATTGAGCCGGGGCTGGCGGTCTACGGCTCGACCAAGGCGGCGATCGGCCTCTTGGTGCAGGGTTTCGCCTCCGAGGTCGGCCGCTTTGGCGTGCGCGTCAACGCGATCGCGCCGAGCATCGTCGAGACCGCGCTGACGGCTCCGTTCAAGCAGCGGCCGGACATCTACAATCTCTATGCCGGCCACACCGTGTTCAACCGCTGGAGCAGCGCCGACGAGGTCGCGACCGCGGTGGCATATCTGGCGTCGGATGCGGCAAGCTATGTGAGCGGCAGCACGCTGTTCGTCGACGGCGGCTGGACTGCTGTCGACGGTCCGCCCACCGGATTGACGCAGTTGAGCAAATAACGTCGAGCAGGGCGCGCCTTCAATAGAACAAGTTGACGTCTGAATCAGCAGAGCGGAGCGGACGAACTCCGCCCTGTTTAGACGGGCGGCTCAAAGCAAAAAGCAGAAGTGCCCGCAACCCTTCGATCGGCTCGTACTATCATCCCACCGCCCGGCGCGGTTAATATGCGAGCGTCCACGGCTCTGCTGGGCCAGCCGCTCGCGCGCAGCATCAGCGATCGGGGCGACGGAGCAGAGATCTATTTCAAATAGCCTGCGTAGTAGATTCCTATCACGTTTTTCGACGAATCCCGTATCGGCTTGTACCTGGTGATGTAAAGTTCGCCGAGTATGTCAGCCTCTCCATAGAATGCTTCGTCTTTCCTGATGGACTCGCTCGCTTTGCGCTTTGGATCCAGAATGGTCCCGATCGCTCGCGAGCCATCATCCTTTTTCACGTTGGTGGCGACGCGGACGTAGTCGTCACCGCTCTTCACGAAGATAGTGGCCGGGCCCTGAGCCTGCGTGAAGCGGAGATAGCAGCCGCACAACCTACAACAGGAGCTGGAGAAGATTAGGAACGTCGTGTCTCTCCCGGGTTTAGCTAGCGAGAGCAGAGGATGACCGGAATGGCTGGTAGTGATCTCTTTATGCACCCGGAGCACTGGCGCGAGCGTGCGAAGGAGACGATCGCGATGGCCCGCAACGTGCAGGAGACACAAACGAGAGAGCGCCTCCTCAAAGTTGCTCGGTCCTACGAGCGTTTGGCCATGCGGGGCGCAAGACTGGACAGCGGCTCCGCAGCGTGAACGGAAGTAAGTTGGAACGGGTGGGGCTGCTTCTGGCTTGCCTCACATGGCCAAATTGCTTCAGCGCCTCCTAACTAGCGCCGGGACATGGCTATGGCGCCCGTGGATCGTCGTAGCGGTGGTCCTTTACACGATACTTTGGCTCATTTTCGATCGGGCCAGCTTGAATTGGCACGGGATCGTGAGCCTCGCGACGCTGCTCATGACACTGTTTATTCAGCGCTCCGAGCATCGGGACACGCAGGCAATTCACGCCAAGCTGGACGAGCTGCTACGGGTGAATGGCGAGGCTCGAAATCAGCTCGCCAACCTTGATGATAAGGAGCCAGAGCAGGTGGAGGCATTCCGCACCAACGCCAGAGCGGACGATCGAGGTTAGAGCCGCTACTCAATCGCGCCGGTACCGCCTTGAGAAAGGACCTTTAAAGGCACGCGAAACGCCGACGCTCAGCTCCGGCCAACAGACTTCTACCTGGTTGAAAAGTGAGGTCGCCAAGGAGGCGAGAAGGAACGGCCTTATTCCTTCCGGATGATTTCAAAGGTCGCACGCGCGACCATAATGGTGACGGTTTCGTTCCGGACCTCAATCTCAATAGTGCCGTCCATGCCGCGCCGCGTAAAATCGCGGGCGGCCTCACCTAAAGATTGAAAAACTTCATTGCGAGCTGCGTCCAGATTCGGCAGTTCCGCGCCAACCTCGTCGGTGGTGAGACGCTGTCTTCACGATAATCAAAATAATACCTCGGCATCCGTACAAAAAGCTGCGCCGGATAGATCGTTCCTCAAGCCCGACCTCAGCCATCGCGAAACGTTCGCCTCCGCGAGCCAGGCGGCGGTATCACGACCATCATCTGCCAGCCGGATAGCGAAGCGGTGATCGATAATTCGGCGACGGTCTATTTCGCGTTGCGGCGCGCTCAGGGCATGGCGTGCGGCTCATGGGATTCGCGGGCCAAACTCGCTGGTCTAAGCTGCGGGGCGCCAGCGTTGAGAAGCTGCGAACGGCGATAAGAAGTGAGCAGGCGCGAACGGCTTTTGCAGCAGGGCCGCGGGCTCCAGCCGTCATGTAGATGATCGCAAGAGTGGGATCCATCTCCCGTGCCCGACGCGTCGCCAGCCAGCCAGTCATTCCGGCTCTGAGCTTGATATCGAGGACGAGCGCCCGATACTGCTCGCCAGCTTGGAGTAACGTCAGCGCCTCTTCGGCGGGGGCCACTACAACAGATCCACAGCCGCCCCTACCACGGCATCCTCTACGATCGCCTGGATCTCGGCACGTATTAGCGGCAGCTCAGGTAATATGCTCATGCCGGAACGGCCCCAGCCCCTTGGGCAATGGGGTGGGGAGTACTGGGGCCGCCCCCTCCTTCACGTTCAACAAACAATGATCCTACCAATCGAGTTCCACAGTCGGTGGGTGCTGTTGGCCGGTGGCCTCTACACGCCTAGACGGCTAACGGGCTCGCCCAAGGAACGAAATTAACACCCGTTCATTTAGATGAACGCCGTAGTTAATCCTCCTTCGCTACGGCAGCCCCGAAGCAGCCCAGTTCCAGCGCTGGGCTGTTTTCGTTTGGGAGCTAAGTTCAAGCCTGCGCGTTCTGCTGAATGGATGATCGAGAGAGCTCGTATGGACTGGGTGGAACGATTTTTCATCGGCATGGCCGTGGTTGGCGTTGGTGCGTTGGCCACCACATTGGCTCTGATGTAATCACCGCACGCACTTTTCCTGAACTAAGCCTGCCGCAGATCGAAGGTTCTTTGAGAGTCAGAATTCGAAAAACTCAACGTAAGCAGATCGGCTACATCTCGCTGAGCGGATCTCAACGAGGCGTGTCTCTACTTCGCTAATGCGACCAAGACCGCACTAAACAGTCTAGCCCTGGCTGGCTGTGGGCAGCGAATGCTCGAGGAAGAAGCGCAGCATTTCCCTTGTTGCATCCGGTCCTCGCGGATCGGTATACGAGCCCGCAGGGCTGCCTCCCGACCATGCGTGTCCCGCTCCGTGAATGTTCCAGTGCTCAAATATTCCGCGCCCGCTCGCGTCGATGTGGATCGTGCGGGTATAGGCATGCCCTCCGGGTACTCGCCCGCGATGCACCTTCTTTTTTGTGCTCGTCGTTCTCAACGATTGCTCAAGGATTTGATCGCTGTTGTTTGGATGCACGGTAGCGTCGCGATCGCCGTGGAAAACGATGGTAGGGACAGGCCGCCCGTCAGCTAGCGTTGCGTTGCCATCCGACCCGCGACCTTGTCGCATGGCGACAAACGCGGACGGCAGGTCAATCGCGGCCCCGCAGGCGAGGCCAGAATGCACGCCAATTGCTGCGTACAGATCGCTGTAAGTTGTGCCCATGATAGCCGCCGCCGCCGCTCCGGCCGACAGTCCACCAACATAGACGCGCTTTGGATCAACCGAATAGTTGCGCATGATTTGGCGCGTGATCCCCGCGATAAGCGAAGGCTCGCCTCTGCCCCGCTGCTGGTCGGCTGTGCGAAACCAGTTCCAGCATTTCGCCTGGTTTGCCTTGCGGTGCTGTGCGGGATAGACCACAAAGCAGGTTTGCTCTTCTGCGATGAAGTTCATCCTCGTTCCGGCGGCGAAATCTTCCGGCGATTGGGTGCAGCCGTGTAGCATCACGACCAAAGGAAGCGGTTGGCCCTGATAGCGGCTTGGGATGAAGAGCCGGTAGGCACGGCTTCCCGCCGGATTACTGTAGGTATCTTCGATGAAGCTTGCGCCCTCCGGCACCATGTCCGACGTGGTCGGCGGGGCGCGCTTACTCACACCTCGCAGTCGGAGCCTGGAGCGCTCGTTTGTGCGATCCAGGAGGTCGCGGAACATATGCGATTGAGCCGACGCCGCGCGCCCTGGGTGCCGACCATCCGTCTCCTCAGTAGGATTGGCCTTCGCGTCAATGATTGGCGGCTCTCGTCCTGCAGGGGCGAGGGGGTGCAATGTCGCGTCTGGCGCGCTGTCACCGCGAAGCATGCGCTGAAGGAGCACGGTGGCCTCCACCAGTCGGCCGGCGCGTGTGAGACGAGTGGCTTCGCGCATTATGTCTTGGTTCAGCATATTGTTTGTCTCCAAATCTTTCGTTTGCTCTGAAGCTAATGAGGCGCTGTGCGAGAAAAACGCGATCCAATTCCGCTGCGCCCGTCACCGGGTCCTATCGGCCAGTGCAGCCTTGACGGCGGGAGTTGCATGCAAAGCGCCCAGCACGCTGACGGAAGCAATTGTGGCGCGAGCAAGCTCGGGCGTGACGTCTTGGGCGATGCTGGCAAGTCCCAGGACGTTGATGTGCAGCATCTCACCGGTGCGCCGCGCCGCTTCGAGATCCTCGCGGCTGAAATTCCGCAGACCGAGATCCAGGCCTTTTCGGGCTGCGGACTGTTTGACTACATCCGCGTGACGTTCGAGCTGGTTACGGATTGCCGTTCGAATGAAATCGGTACGGTTCGAGTAGAACCCTTCCTGCACCATTAAATCGACGTGCCCAAGGTCGACATAGCCAAGATTAATCGTGATTTTTTCGCTGTCGGTCGGCTTTGGTCGGAGTTCTCGGATATTGCTGCTCATCCTATTCACCATCCGGTCACCATCTGGATGGATGTTATATGGATGGCAAATGGTGCCGCGTCAAGCATGCGCTCCTACCAAGCTCGCTCCCAGCCCAGAACCGGGTCAGACCATACCCGGCCGTCACGGATCATCGGCAATAAGCCCACCGTCCTCAGACAGCCCATATTACCGGTTTGAGTGCTGAGCAGCCGTCTTGGGCCTGACAGGCGACATCGGCCGGCTTGGCCTCAGGCGCGAACTGAAGCGGGGTCTCAATGCGCGAAGATCACCAAGGCGATCGCCTCGCTGAGCGCGGCTAAACCCCACCAGTAAGAGTACTGGATAAGAGGATCGCGCGTCATGGAGGGACGCGTGAACCGGGGTCACTTGCGTTGACTCTTCCCCCCGCCGTTTTCTTGTTGCTCTAGCTTTGACGCACGCTCAAGCCAATCATTTGCCGTCTGGATCAATCTGGCGCGCTCTTCTTTTCCCATGAGCCGGGCGACGCTCATGCAGTGCGCCGCATTGGCGCGCAGAGCGACGGCGCGTTCGTCCACCGGATCATCATCATCCGACGTTGCAGCCTCGCCGCAGCCGCTTCGGCGGACAACATAGGCCGACCGCGTCTTCCCTTAGCGGGCGGCCTTATTCAGTCGCTCCAAAGGACCTTGGCGCAGTTGGGACATTGATAAATCCGGACTTGTCGCGAAAGCCGAAGGTCCTGAACAGTCGTTCTAAAGGTCGCAGGAAGCTCGCAGTCATCACAGCGGGGACGCGCGGCAAAGGTTTCGTCCGACGGGATCTGGATGTGCATTCGGCAAGTATGCCCACCAATCAGACGAGCGGCTATAAGCTACGATAATGGACGCCGCGAATTGAACTTCTTTGTGGGCGCGAGAACACCGGCGGGATCACTCTTGGTGGACAATGTCCCTGCCGTGGAATGCTCTTCATGCTTGCCCTCGATGATCTCGACTGTAGATCACTAGTCAACTGAAAGCGGTGAACAAACCGAGGCAGCCTTAGCGGCGTCTGCAGTTCCTTGGACGCAAGGCCCGATTGCGCTGATCTGAAATCGCGCGCTCCTTTATTTATGCAGCCGGCAGCGCGATCGGTCTCTCAGCCACCGACGCCTGTAGGCCGACGCCGCGCCCTGTTCGCGCTGTCGCCGGCGCAGCGCGAGCTTGAAATCCAGGGGCGTTCAGGCCCCGTTCAGTTGGGCTGATATTCCATACCAATTATGAAAGACATGCAGGCGCAGTTGGAAATTTTGCACGTGCAGATCACCGAATGCCAGCGCCTCCGGCGGGAGGCAAAGAGCAGGATAAAGCGGGACATCTTTGCGCGCCTGGTAGCTCACTACACGCTTCTTGCAGGCGAGCTGGAGCGAGCGATAGAGGAGCAATCCAAAGAGAAGAATAAAGAATAAGAGCCCCAACAACGCTTGCCTACGCGGCCTGCCGCTTCGCCTCAGCCTCGAGCACGCGCTGCACGACGGATGTACCGACTCTGAGCGTCTTGCCGATCTTGAGTATGCCTATGCCCTCGTCATGGAGTTCGCGTATGTGCGCTTCCACCGCCAGCTTGACCGGACGGCGGCCGAGCCTGGAGCCGCGTGCTTTGGCCCGAAGGCCAGCGTTGACGCGCTCTCGGATCATGCCGCGTTCAAACTCGGCGAACACGCCGCACATCTGAAACATACCCTGGCCGGATGGCGTGCTCGTATCAAGCGCCTGCTGATAAAAGTAGAGATCGCAGCCGAGGGCCTGGAGCTCGGTGAGGAAGTCGACGAGGTCTTGCAGGCTGTGGCCAAGGCGGTCGACCGACCAGGCGGCAATCACGTTGACCTTGCGCGCCGTGGCGTCCTTCAGCAGGCGGTCGAAACCATGGCGTTTGCCCCGTCCCTTAGCGCCGATGATGCCCGCGTCCTCATAGAAGCGGACAATCTGCCACCTGGAGCGCGCTGCAACGGCCTTCCAGCTCGCGCCGCTGCTTATCGGTGGTCTGGCAGCCGGTGGAAACACGCAGATATCCTTCGGAAGTCTGCAATCGTCTTGTGATCGGGAGCGAGCCGACCCAGCAGCTAAGTGACCTCGACATTGCGCCCGGCCTCTCGCTCGAGCCGCCGGCTCGACTGGATAACCGTAGATGTAAAGCTTCAGCAGAAGCGAGAGATAATGCGAGGGCCGACCAGTTGCCAGCTCAACCCTTCGAAGCTGATGTCAGCCAGATCGAGCACATCGACAAACGCATCGATCACGCGAACAGCGTTGCTCTCGTCAATGAAATCATCGAGGCATTCGGGCAATAGCGTCCGTTGCCCTCGATCCGGCGCCTCAATAATTCCCCCGCAGAATCACGCAAGAATCATAGCCGCGGTTTGCCGATCTTGCTCTCCGACTTGTCAACGTTGCTGACGGTAATCCACCGGAATTGCTGTTCCACGAACGCTTTGATGGAGTCTTGCGCGAACCAGCGAAGGCGCTCGGAACGTCGCAAACCGTGATACTCGGGTCGAGTTCTCCGCGGATCAGAAATATCGTTTCAAAGCAGTCGATATCGCTCGGACCACGGAGGAGAGTGCATGCACCGAAAGGTCGTGAATGCTCTGACGGTCGGGAGATCCGTCGCCAAGCGGATGACAATGAGCCTGGCTTTGGCCACCGCGCTTTCATTTGCGCTCCCATCGCAAGCTACATTGTCCGCCGACAGCGCCGATAAGCCGGCCTGGGCGTATCCGATCACTCCTCCGGATTTCAAGCTTCCGCCAGACGACGGCAAGGTCCATCATGTGCCGGACAGTTCGGCTGCTTTCACGACAACTCAATTGCGGGATCGTTTCTTCGCCAAGGACTGGCATCCTGACGATCATCCCCCGATGCCGGACATCGTCGCATTTGGCAGGAAGCCCGATGTACTGGCGTGTGGTCACTGCCATCGCGTGGATGGATCCGGCGGCCCCGAAAACTCGAGCCTCGCCGGGCTTCCTGCGGCTTACATCGCGCAGCAGGTGGCCGACTTCAGGGATGGAGCGCGAAAGAGCTCGGTTCCCCAGCGGATCCCGGTGGCGTTAATGCTTTCGGTTTCCCGTGCCGTAACCGATGCCGAGGTGGCGCAAGCGGCGCAATATTTCTCCTCCTTGAAGCTCAAAAAACGCATCAAGGTGATCGAGACTGACACTGTGCCCAAAACCTACGTGGCGTGGCTGATTTATGCTGCTTCGAAAGGCGAAGGGCGGGAGCCGATCCGCGGACGTATCGTCGAGGTGCCCGATGATCTCGACCAGTTCGAGGCATATGATAGTCGCGCCGAATTTACGGCGTACGTTCCAGTCGGCAGCGTTGCAAGAGGAGAGGCGCTGGTCACGACGGGTGGTGCCGGCAAGACTGTCCAGTGCGGAATATGCCACGGTCACGATCTCAGGGGCCTTGGCCCCATACCGGGCATCGCCGGCCGCTCCCCAAGCTACATCGCTCGGCAACTTTACGATTTCAAACATGGCGCGCGCGCAGGGCCCTGGAGCGCCCTGATGGCCGGGGTCATCGCTAATTTGGACGAGGAGGACCGCGTGTCGCTCGCCGCCTATCTCGCTTCTCAAGTGCCGTAGGGTCGAATGAGGTAAGCCAGCAAAATCTTGAGGTGGTTCACGATGCTTCACGTGGCGCTCCTATCGCACGGACTCTCGGTTGGAAATCTCGAAGATGAGACGACGTGAGTTCACCATTCTCTTGGCAGCGTGGTCGTGCAGTCACTATAGGCCTCAGGCAGGCACGCTTAAGCGCGGTGGATTCCTGCGCGTCGAACCACCTCCAAAAAAGTGATCGCGGCCTTCGGGAAGGGTTGCGCAATCGAGGTCTCATCGAGGGAAAGAACTATCCGGTAGAGCTAGCGTAGTGAGGCCATGCCCTAGACTAGCTCAAAAAGCCCGCACGGTCTCTC
Source organism: Bradyrhizobium sp. ARR65 (assembly GCF_000472385.1). Classification (GTDB taxonomy): domain Bacteria; phylum Pseudomonadota; class Alphaproteobacteria; order Rhizobiales; family Xanthobacteraceae; genus Bradyrhizobium. Next base: position 48,950 of record NZ_AWZU01000008.1, on the reverse strand, counting down.
CGTGTCTGTTGATCGCGACTGGTCAATAGCTCGATCAGCATCGCTGCTTGCGCCGGATTGTCGGCCTGCTTCGCGATGGCCGCCGTATAGGTCGTGGCGAGATCGCAACCCGGTGGCAGTGAGCCTGAGAGCGCAACGCCCGGCGTGCTGATAATCTCCGTTGACTGCGTGCAGCCGATCGGTCTTGCGGCCTCGGACGCCGCAAGATGCCGCATCGCAGTTGCGCCATTAGGATAGACCTGCAGCCTGGCCACCACGGCATCCGCGATGTCGAGTTGCTGCAGCAGCTTGGCGACGTGAATTCCAGCCGTCGAGGCCTCGGTGTCGGGCACGAAGATCGCATCCGCTGCCAGGAACGCCGCGCGCAGATCAGAGGCGTTGCTGATCGACACTTTTGGATCACCGTTGCGCACCGCGAGCGTCGTCTCGACCTTGCCGATATCCGCAATGGAAGAGGCCACCAGCAGCTTGTCCTCCGCCAAGCTCGCCACAAGCGCTGCGGTGAGAATGACGAGATCGGTTGGCGTGCCATTGCGCAACTTGTCGGCCATGCTGCCGACGGCGCCGAACTCGCCGGCGATATCGAGGCCAGTTCGTGCTTTGAATTCGGAGCCGAGGCTCGCGACCAGGCCCTGTGCCGCACCGCCGCTCAAAATCTTCAGACTGCTCATGAGGAAAGATCCATAGCCTTGATCAAACCGTCCCGGGTAATCGGAAGCTGGCGCACCCGCACGCCGAGACAATCGAACACAGCATTGGCAATCGCGGCCGTTACCGGCCCGTGCGCGGCCTCGCCAGCGCCGACGGGATCCATCTCCGGCCGCTGGATGACTTCGACGTCCACGGCCGGCACTTCAGAAAAGCGCAGGATGGGATAATCCGCCCAACTGGTGCTGGTAATGCGTGTCGCCTCGAAGCGGACGCGCTCTCTCAGCGTCCAGCTCGTCGCCTGGATCGCTCCGCCCTCGATCTGGTTGATGACGCCGTCCGGATTGATGGCTTCGCCCACATCGACAGCGACGGTCAGCTTCTTCACGCGAATGTCTTGCTCACCCTCGATCTCGGCGATCACGGCGCAATAAGCACCGGTGTTCTTGTAGCGCGCAAAGCCGATGCCGTGGCCGATTCCAGCCTGAGGTGCGGGCTTCCAGGTGGCGCGGCGGGCAACGGAGCGGATCACGGCTCTTGCGCGCTCGTCCCTCAGATGCCGGAGCCGGAAGGCGAGGGGGTCTTCGCCGCGCTCCGCGGCGATTTCGTTGATAAACGACTCGATCGCGAACACATTGCCGTGCGCACCCAACGTGCGTAGTGCCGAGGTGCGGACAGGCATGGTCAGCAGGCGATGGCTCTCGATGATCCAGGACGGGAAATCGTAAAGCGGCACCGAGTTGCGATCGCCCCCGCCGCCATTGACCTGGGGGGGATTGGTGGAGACCATGCGTGGGAAGGGGTGGGCGAGCTCGGTCGCAGCCAGCAGCGCCGGTTGCGACGCGCGCCCCGGCCGCGCCGCATGCCCGTTGCTCCAGATCGCATGACGCCAGTTCACGACTTCGCCTTGCGCGTCAAGATCGGCCTCGAGCTCGATCGCCATCGCCGCTCCGAACGGCGCATGCGTCATCTCGTCCGCGCGCGACCATTGCACGCGCACCGGCTTGCCGCCAGCGATCTTCGCAAGCAGCACCGCATCGAGCGCGACATCGTCGGCGCCGTTATGACCGTAACAGCCGGCGCCTTCGAGATGCTCCACCGTGATGTTCTCGGCAGGCAGTTTCAGCACCAGCGCGAGATCGGCGCGCAAGAGATAGACCCCTTGGCTGTGCGTCCAGACCCGCACGCGGTCGGCGGTCCATTGCGCGATCGCACAGGACGGCGCGATCGAGGCGTGCGCAATATAGGGGCGAGTATATCGGGCACGGATCGTGCGTGCTTTGCGTCCCGGCGCGGAGGCAGTCTTGTGGTCGACGATGGTCGACTCCACCGGCTGCGCCTTCAAAAAATTCGCCAGATCGTCCTCATCGGGCAGAGCCTCGCCTCCCGACCATGCCGCAGCCTTGCGCAACAGGGCCAGAGCCGCTTCGGCAGCGCGCTCGGTTTCACCGACCACGCCGACAAAACTGCCGTCGCGGCAGATCGCGATTACGCCGGTAACGGCACGTGCGGCGTTTTCGTCCAGTCTGGTAAGTTTGGCGCCCGGTCTTTCCGGCCGCAGCACCCGGCCATGGACAAGGCCAGGCAGAGCAAGATCCTGGATGAACCGGGGCTGCGCAAACACCTTGTCCGGAATATCAAGCCGCTGCACCGAGCGACCGGCTAGCGCACGCCGGACAGCCGGTTTCGGCAAGCCACCCGCCGCATCCCGATCGAGCGAGATGTCGCCGGCGAGCTCCCAATAACTGGTCGTGACATTTCCAGGCCCGGAGATCGTGCCGTCCTCGATCGCGAGCGCATCTTCATCCACTCCGAGACGGTCCGCCGCAGCGACCAAGAAGATCTGCCTGATTTCGGCGCAGGCGAGCCGTAGCGCGCGCCCCGATTGTTGGATCGACAGACTGCCCGAGGTGACGCCCTCGTTCGGACTCGTTGACGTGGTCGCGCGGATCATCCGGACGCGGCCGATATCGACATCGAGTTCGTCGGCGGCGATCTGCGCCAACGCCGTGACGATGCCTTGCCCGATCTCGACCTTACCGGAGGAGACCATCACCTGTCCGTCGGGGGCGAACCTGACCCAGGACGACAGCTTTGGGTTCGCGGCGAGGCTGACCGGCAGGATCGGAGGAGAGGGCGCTCCAGTCATGGAACGGTCATTTCGTTCGCGGCGGCCAGCACCGCTCGGACCATGCGGTTATGCGCGCCGCAGCGGCAGAGATTGCGGTCGAGCGCCGCACGCACCTCCGCCTCGGTTGGTTCCGGTTTTTGCATCAGAAGCGCGGCCGCGCTCATCAACACGCCTGAGACGCAATACCCGCATTGCATCGCCTGCTCGGCGATGAAGGCGCGCTGCAGGGGATGCGGATGCTCCGGACTGCCTAATCCCTCCAGCGTCGTGACGTCCTTGTCCGCGACCGACCACACCGGCGTATCGCATGAGGTTACGGCGTGATCGGCGACGATGACGCGGCAGGCGCCGCATTCGCCTGAGCCGCAGCCGAAATGTGGGCCAATGAGCCCAAATTGTCCGCGCAGGATGTCGAGCAGAGTAGAAGTGGGATCGGCGTCGATTTCTCTCGCAGTACCGTTGAGGCGAAAGCGGATGCTCGGCATGGGACCTCGGCTCTTACGGTTTTTCGAATTTCTTGACGACGTCAGCCCACTTCACAATGTCCTCACGGAGGAATCTATCGAATTCTTCCGGCGACATCGACATCGGAACGGCGCCCTGCTGGGTCCACAATCTGACGATGTCGGGGCGCTTCACGATCGCATTAACCGCGGTGTTGAGCTTCTCGATAATCGGCTTTGGCGTGCCGGCTGGCGCCATCAGGCCGAGCCAGATGGTCGCCTCATAGCCGGGGACGCCGGCTTCGCTTGCCATCGGCACGTCGGGCAGGACGCTCGAGCGTATCTTGCCCGTGGTTGCGAGCGCGCGCACCTGCTTCTCCGCAATATTGGGCGCCATCGTCGGCACTGCGTCGATCATCATCTGCTCTTGTCCGCCGATCACGCCGCTGCGCGCCTCGCCGCTGTTGCGGTAAGGCACATGCACGACGTCGATGCCGGCCATGGTTTTGAACAGCTCGCCGGCCATATGGTAGGGCGTGCCCTGGCCCGAGGAGGCGTAGTTCAGCTTGCCCGGCTGCGATTTCGCAAGTGCAATGAATTCCTGCAGCGTCCTGGCGGGGACGGAAGGATGCACGACGATGACGAGGTCGGAATAATTGACCGGTGCGATCGGCACGAGATCGCGCATCAGGTCATACTTGCGCTGCACCAATGGCAGCAGCGATTCATTCGCAGTCTGGGTGTTGGACATCATGAGCAGCGTATAGCCGTCGGCTGAGGACTTGGCGGCCTCCTGCGTGCCAATCACGCCGCCGGCGCCGGCGCGGTTTTCGACCACGAAGGCCTGGCCAAGACTTTGCTGCAGGATATTACCGAGCAGGCGCGCGGCGACATCGGCGGGCCCGCCGGGGCCGAAGGGGACGATGATCTTGACCGGCCGGCTCGGATAATCATCCGCATAGGATGGCGCGCTCATGACGGGAGCTGCAAACAGCAATGCGAGCAGCGCCAGCACAACCCGCGGGCCCGTCATTTCGGCCTCCCAACAATCGTTGTTCGTTACCCAGCAATCTAGCTGCAATGCAAACAGGCTGTCGACGGTAGACTGGCTGGACCGCGCGGGAATAAAGGCTAATTTGTAATGCCGCGGAGATCGCCGACCGCTGAAGGGAAACGCCCATGAAGACCCCTAAGGTCTCGCGTCGCGACATGCTCAAGTGTACGGGTGCCGCGCTGCTGGGGACGACCTTCTCGACCCGCGTGTTGGCAAACGCGCCGCCACCGCAGGCTGTCACGCCGGCGCTGATCGATGCGGCGAAGAAGGAAGGCCAGGTGGTCTACTATACATCGACCGACCTGCCGGTCGCAGAAAAGATCGCCAAGGCCTTCGAGGCAAAATATTCAGGCATTTCGGTGCGCGTCGAGCGCACCGGCGCGGAGCGGGTGTTTCAGCGCATCGGTCAGGAATATTCCAGCAACATTCACGCGGTTGACGTGGTCAATTCATCCGATGCCGCGCATTTTATCGTCTGGAAGCGGGACGGCATCCTGTTGCCTTACGTCCCCGAGGATGTCGCGAGATTTCCGGCCGAGCATCGCGACGTCGACGGCCAATATGCGAGCTTCCGTGTCTGGCTCTCGATCATCGCCTACAACAGCGAGCTGGTGAAGGCGGAAGAGGCGCCGAGGAGCTTTGCCGATCTGCTCGATCCCAAATGGAAGGGCAAGATCGTGAAGGCGCATCCCGGCTATAGCGGCACCATCATGACCGCCACGTACCAGATGCAGCGCGATCTCGGCTGGGGCTATTTCGAGCAGCTTGCCAAGCAGAACGTCATGCAGGTGCAATCCTCTGCCGATCCGCCGAAGAAACTCGATCTCGGCGAGCGCGCCGTGATGGCTGACGGCAACGAGTACAACATCTTCGAGCTGAAGGAGAGAGGCCGCCCGGTCGAGCCGGTCTATGCAACCGACGGCTCGCCGCTGATCGTGGGTCCCAACGCCGTCTTCAAATCCTCGCCCAACCCGAATGCGGCCAAGCTGTTCCAGTCTTTCTGCCTCGGCCGTGAGGCGCAGCAGCTCATCGTCGATGTCGGCGGCCTGCGCTCGGTTCATCCGGATACGCAGGATAAGCCCGGCCGCAAGTCGCTGAAGGAGATCAAGACCATGAAGGACGACCCGGATGCGGTGGTGAGGGAAGGCGAGGCGATCAGGGCGCACTATACGAAGATCTTCCACGTCTGATCGGTTGGGACAGGAGAGCCCGACTCGGCTGAGATTCGGCCAAGAGTTAGGTCCGCTGCTGGACTGGGAACTGCGGGTTTTTCCACAAATGGCGAGAGCAGAAGGATTCTAAGATCCCTGGTTCGCTGAGCACCGAGGCGAGCAGAAGGGAGGTGAGGGAACATGCCGTCTGCCGGTCCGGTTGGGAGATGTGGCAAGCGCCTGAAAGATTGGACGGGACCGTAGCTCGAGCGCCTTTACATCGGGAACATCAAAACTTGGCCCATGCGACCTCGACGAAAGCTGATTTGCAAGCCAAAAGGCCGAGGCTCGAGGTCGTAGTAGGTCCGCCGCACATCGTCATCAACCAGGGGCATACAGACCTTGTCACCGAGATTGCGTTCTGGAACCGCAATTGCTGCCAGAGATGGAACACCAGGCCAAATGTGTAAAGCGCGCCGCCTATGATGACGAGCCTCAGCTCCCCTGGCGGAAATAATCCCTTCGCTCCCTCATACAGCAGGAGACCACTCCAACCCATCAGAAGACAGAAGCCGATTGAGGTGCGCTCGAAACGGCCGGGGCAGAGGAGCTTTATCAGGATCCCGAGGACGGCAACGCTCCACATGCCGATCAAAAATAGGACGGTAAGAGAACTGTTCCCCAGATCCACGACGAATGGCGTGTAGGTCGCAGCGATGAGGAGAAAAATCGCCGAATGATCAAACCGCCTCTGCAGCCATTTGGTACGGGACACCGGCTACAAATTAAAGGCGGCCGACAGAGAGAGCATCGACAACAGACCCCAGACATATATCACTACGGCGATGATGCTCAGCAGGGTCGCTGAAACCAGGCTGAGGACGATAAGCACGGGGCCGGCGATAAATCCGAGGCACGCGCCGGTGAGATGGACGATACCATCAGCGATTACCTCGAGCGGATCGTAGTCCCAATCGATTGCACCCGGCTCTGCCGCCGTATGGCGGGGGGCCGGGGCCGTGAAATCACTGCTCATATGCTAGAAAGGCGAATGAGCCTTGAACGTTCCACGCTCCGGAAGCAGCAATCGCGCGGGAATAAACAACGTTAAGCTTCGACGCTCGTCAGCATCGAACTGCCGATGTCGTAGGATTTTGTTGAGGGCGAGGGGATCAAGGCGCGCTATGGGAAGATCTTCCACGTCTGATCGTCGTGATTGTCCTCCTGGCAGGCGCCGCGGCTCGTCACCTCGTTCATGGCGCGTCCGCCTCATCATAGGCGAGCAGTGCCGCCTCGAAGAGGCTCGCCGACAGCGCGCATGCATGCATGGCAAGGCCCAAGTAAACCATGGTCGCAGGAATCATGATTTCGAGCAGTGGAAAGCCCGACAGGGGCCGGCGCCGGTAACACTCGTGACCGCAATACCGCCTTCGCGTGGCGACGTCTCGCAAATAGGTTGTTTGAAGCGGATGCCCGCACCTGTCGCAGGCGCAATTTGCGTTGGGCGCTCTGTGGTTGACTAGCACGTATTTCACGACGTCAACTGCTCGGCTCGGCGCGTTTTTCAAGGGCTCGTGCGGGCAGGATCGGGCCGTCCTGCAGGAGGGCCGCGCTGCTCTGGCGCAGAAGCGCGTAGCAGCGGTGATCACAGAACGGGAATCGAGTTCTGATCTCGCGCAGATAGCTCGTTCCGATCGGCGAAAGGCACAGCATACAGAACGTTCGCGGGTGAGGCGTCCTGCCGTTCACGCAGATGAAGTTCATGTCGCGCCTCCCAGGGCAAAGCAGTAAACGATGTCGGGTTGCCCGTACGCGCTCGGCGGCGGAGCGCAGAGGTGATTTCGCCCATCGGGGTTATCCCTGTTCCGCTCGACCTTCTGCGCGGGGATAAGAATGTATTTGCCGTCCTCCCTGCGCTTTGCGTAGATTTTGCCGTCCACATATCTGATCTCGGTCGGATAGCAGTCGGCGTCGTTGCAGCAGCTCAGCGCTGGGTTATCCGGCATGTGCCAGCCCGAATAGAACTTTTGGTGCAGGGCCTGGTCCTGGGGCGGATGATGGCGATGCGCGGCCTCCTCCCCGGTTTCCTCTCGGACCTCCTGCGCCTGGACCGGGACGGCCAAGGAACCGCAGAACCAACTGCACATCATCAAGGTGTAGAGCAGCCTCATGCGGTGCCCCGCCGTCAGACCATTGACGCGGCAAACTCGCTACGAAGATTGCGGCCGTCCTCCTCGTAGGCCTGAAACCGGAACAGCCAGCGCCGATCGCGCTCGCGGCGGGCCCTGAACTGGTCGAGGCATCGGCTGGAGCAGAGCGCCGTGCGCCAGGAGTAGTGGCGGATCAGACCAAACTTACCGCCGCAGATGGCGCAGCGCTCCGATCCGTGGTGGTGAGGACATTCCGAGCTGCTATGCATGTTGGCTCCTGTTGACCTCGCGGGGACGGAAGCTCGGGACCGGCTGTCGCGGTCGCATGGCGCACGCAGAAGAAGCGTTACCTCCGGTTCGTAGCGGGATGTCACGTCTTCCGGCGCTCATGGCGGCAGCGAATGTAGAGCGTCACCCTCTGGGCCGCTTTTCTGCAAGCGACGGGCCCGATTGGCGATCACACTAGCGGGCGCCAAACCGTCTGCTCAATCCTACGGAGGTTGGCGCCTCCCATCGAAAGGCATAAAGGGGCTATACCAAGGTTTGGCAGCCATCACGCGCGCCTGAGGCAGTATTCCTAGTCGCATCGGTTGTGAATGCGGTGCAATGCCAACCTGACGTAAGTAGGGGTTGCGGCGCGCCGACCCGAGCGTTTCGGTTGCCGGAAACGAATTGTAGCGCCTTTCGCAAAGTGCTCTACTTCCTGCACCGGACAGCGCCGGATGGTCTGCTATGAAGCTCAGTCAGGCCACAAGTGTCGGGAATTCGGCCGCGCAATTGCTCTTGGGCAGCGCTGCGCTGGCGGTGGTGACGCTAGGCGTGTTTTCGCTTGGCCTCGCTCCGACCGCCTTGGCCTATCTTCTCGTGATCATGGCTATCTCCGTCATCGCCAGCTTTGCGGTGTGTTCCATCCTGTCCCTGTTCGCCACCCTGGCGCTGACCTTGCTTTTCGCTCCGGAAATCGTTCGGTTGCGGATCGACGATCCACGGCAGATCGCGGCAGTGGTAGCTTTCTTCCTCGCTGCCCTGATGGCGAGCGGCGTGATCGCTCATCTACGCAACGAGAAGAAGAGCGCGCTGGAGTCCGCAGCCAAACGGCGCGAGGGCGAGGCCGATTTGCGCCATGCGGTGAAGCAATGGCAGGAGGTGTTCGAGCACAATCCAGTGATGTATTTCATGGTGGACGCCTCGGGAACGGTCCTGAATGTGAATAGCTTCGGCGCGGCGCAACTCGGCTATTCGGCCGCGGAACTCACGGGTCAATCGGTGCTGAACGTCTTTCTTGCTGAAGATCGCGACTTTATCCGCAAACAAATGGGCGTCTGCCTCGAGTCGGTCGGTCGGTCCCATACCTGGGAGGTTTGCAAGATCAGGAAGGATGGCTCGGTGCTTTGGGTCCGGGAAAATGCGAAGGCGATGCTTCGACCCGACGGCAAGCCGATCGTGCTGGTGGCCTGCGAAGACGTCACTGAGCGCAAGCAGGCCGAAAAAAAGCTCCGCGAGAGCGAGCAGCGCTTCCGCGACTATGCCGAGACCGCTTCCGACTGGTTCTGGGAGACCGGACCCGATCATCGGATAACCCACATCTCCGAGCATCCCGAAGCCAAAGGCATGGCGCCTTCCGGTGTCATCGGGCTGATGCGCTGGGACATCGCGCCAGACCTCGAGCTCGAGCCGGAAAAGTGGCGGGAACATCGCGCGATCCTCGATGCTCACCTTCCGTTCCGCGATTTTGTGTATCGGACCAAGGATCGCAACGGTGTCTCGCTTTACGTTCGCACCAGCGGCAAGCCGTTCTTCGACGCGGACGGCAAATTCCAGGGCTATCGCGGCGTCTCGACGGATATCAGCGCGGCAATGCGCGCCGAGCAGGCCGAGCAGGCATTGCGCAAAGCGCAGGCCGAGCTGGCCCATGTCACGCGGGTAACCACGCTCGGCGAGCTGACTGCTTCGATCGCCCACGAGATCAACCAGCCGCTCGCAGCGGTGATCGCCAATGCCGATGCTTGCATAAGCTGGCTGGAACGCGATCCTCCGGATCTCGCCGCCGCGCGCACATCAGTGGAATGGATCGTCGAGGACGGCAACCGCGCGAGTGAAGTGATCCGGCACCTCAGAGCGCTGGCCAGAAAGACGGACATCGAGAAGGTCTCGCTCGATCTTAATCAGGTCATCGGGGGAGCGATGGCGCTGGTTCAGCGCGAGTTCGTGAGCCATGCGGTCGCGGCGCGAACCGAGCTTTCCCCGGCTCTCCCCAGAATCATCGGCGATCGCATTCAGCTCCAGCAGGTGATCATCAACCTCGTGATGAATGCAATCGAGGCCATGGATGCGGCAACTGATCGGCCGCGTGAGCTCGTCATCCGCTCGAGCGGGGACGAACGGGGCGTGCTGGTCAGCATCGCAGATTGCGGGATCGGGATTGATCCCGGCCTTGCCGAGTCCATCTTCAACCCGTTTTTCACGACCAAGCCTGGCGGCATGGGCATGGGCCTGTCGATCTGCCGCTCGATCGTCGAAGCCCATGGCGGCAAGCTGTCGGCTCGCGGCAATGAGCGCGGCGGCGCCACCTTCGACATCACGCTCCCGCTGCATCAAGAGGATGCGCCGTGAGCGAGCGCCCTAAGTCATCACGTGATCCGGCTGCCGGTGATGATCCCGTCGTGTTCATCGTCGATGATGACCCCTCGATGCGTCGTTCGCTCACCAATCTCCTGCGAACGGTGGGATTGCGGGTGGAGGCGCTCGGCTCGGCTCAGGAGATGTTGCGGTGCGAGCTTCCGGACCAGCCGAGCTGCATGGTGCTGGATATACGCCTGCCGGGGCTGAGCGGGCTTGATCTGCAGGTCGATCTTGCAAAAGCCAACGTTCACATTCCCATCATCTTCATTACCGGCCACGGTGACATCCCTATGACGGTCCGCGCGATGAAGGGCGGCGCCGTCGACTTCCTCACTAAGCCGTTTCGCGACCAGGATCTGCTCGATGCGGTGGCCGCCGCGATCGAACGCGATCGCAAGCGCCGCGACTCCGAGAAATCGCTCGCCGATATGCGCGCGCGTTTCGAGACTCTGACCCCGCGCGAGCGCGAGGTTTTGGCGCTGGTCGCCTCCGGGCTGATGAACAAGCAAGTGGCGGCCGAGCTTGGGCTCGCGGAGATCACGGTCAAACTTTATCGCGGGCAGATCATGAGGAAGATGCGTGCGAGGTCGCTTGCCGATCTCGTCAGAATGGCCGAGACGCTTGGCATTCGTCCGGCCAAGCCCGGCGTACAAACCTAAGTATGGTTTTACAATTGGTCGCGGTGGGCTCAGTTTCCTGCTGGGTTGCGGCGCTTGGCGCAAGGGCTTCCCAGCTCAGGAGCAGTCGTCTTGTCAGCGCCTCCGGTGATCTCGGTAATCGACGACGATGCCGCCGTGCGTGCCGCGACCAGGAATCTGCTGATCGCGCGTGGCTACGTTGTCCATGCCTTTGCCTCTGGCGAGGACTTCCTGCTCTCGCCCGAGCTGAGAGATATTTCCTGCGTGATTGCGGATATCCAGATGCCCGGCATGAGCGGGCTCGACCTGATGGCCCACATGCGCGGAAATGGCAACCACACTCCCTTCATCTTCATGACCGCCTTTCCCGATGACCGGGTTCGCGCACGCGCTCTAAAGGAGGGCGCGATCGGTTTTCTCGCCAAGCCGTTTGCACCGCTCGCGTTGCTGAGCTGCCTTGATCAAGCAATGAAGAGCGAAGGCGGAGGGACGTGAGGGGTGGGCAATATTGGTGCGCCCGTTTCCTTCTGCGTCGAGCGCACGCACGATTCATCTTAAGACGCGGAGGCTGGCGCGTGCCCTCGATACGCTCAGTTCAGTGACTGCTCAGGCGGATCTACTTCGCCTGCGTCGCTTCCATTCATGACTTTGCGCGGGGCAAGTTGCGGTGTGTGCTGGCGCACCTCGCGTGCGGCCGACCGGGCGGGCGTGGCGCGCCCGATCCTTGGTTTCAAATCGGCGAGATCGATGAATGCGTCGGCCTGCCGCCGCAATTCGTCCGCGACCATCGGCGGCTGACTGGCAGTCGTGGAGACAACCGTAACGCGGACGCCGCGACGCTGCAGGGCTTCGACCAGGGAGCGGAAGTCCCCGTCGCCCGAGAACAGCACGATCTCGTCGACACGCTCGGCGAGCTCCATCGCATTCACGGCAAGTTCGATTCCCATGCTGCCTTTCAGCTTGCGCCGGCCGGTCGCGTCGACGAACTCCTTCGCCGCCTTGGTGACGACGGTGTAACCGTTGTAATCGAGCCAGTCGATCAGAGGGCGGATCGATGAATATTCCTGATCCTCGATGATCGTCGTATAAAAGAACGCGCGCAGCATCGCGCCGCGGTTCTGGAATTCGCTAAGCAGCCGCTTGAAGTCGATGTCAAACCCCAGCGCCCGAGAGGTCGCATAGAGATTGGTGCCGTCGATAAAGAGCGCGATCCGGTTGAACGCTGACATTGCGGCGTTGATCTCCAAATCGGGATGCGCGAGCGAAAATGGTCTCTCTGCTCACGTCGCGCTTTCCGGTCGGAAGACACCGAGCTGGAGAGAAGCTGAAGAAAGCCGCATCGACGACCCAGGAGGAAGAGGTCGCCGATGCGACGGTACGTCGATCAAGTTCCATCTTCCCAACGCACCGAATGCCCAAGCCGTAAGCCGGGCGGCCGCCGCGCTCAACTGTACGAACGTAAATGGCCGCCATCGAAACGGTTGGATGGACTATACGAAGGTTTGCCGGTCGGTCCGTCCCGCAGCAGGACCGAGGCCAATTGCCGCCATTGTCCCCTGTCACTAAGTCATGAGCTGACGGGCTTGGCATTGGGCTGTCACCGCGAGCCGCGAGGGCCGATCATGGAAGACATGAAAGTCACAGCCACCGGATACGACTTTCGGCCTGCGCATGCCGCCATGCAGCGGTACGTTGACGGCAATCTTCTTGCTGGATTCTCTTCCGCGATACTCGTCGGGAGAGATCTGGTCGATGTGACATGCATCGGATGGGCCGACAAGGAAGCGCTGATGCCATTGCGGCTCGACCACATCTTCCGCGTCTTTTCAAACACAAAGCTGGTGACGTCCTGTGCCGCGCTTCTCCTGTTCGAACAAGGCCGCTTCCAACTGGATGATCCGATCGAGGAGTTTATTCCGCAGCTAGCGAACCGCCGTGTGCTGCGCTCCGGAGCGACGTCGCTGGATCAGACCGAACCGGCCGTCAGGCCGATCACCATTCGCCATCTGATGAGTCACAGTGCGGGGTTGAGCTACGGACTTTTTGACCCGGGCACGTTGATTTTCAACGCCTACAACGAGCGAAAAGTGATCAATCCCGCCAGCACGCTTGCGGAGATGGTGGATGCGCTAGCCGACCTGCCGCTGCTCTATCATCCCGGAACGTCATGGGAGTACTCGGTGGCTACTGACGTCTTGGCGCGTCTTATCGAAGTGATAAGCGGCCAGCGCTTCGATACGTTCATTCAGTTGCGAATTCTTGGGCCCCTTGGCATGGCGGACACCGGATTTGTAGCGTCGGACCCCGATCGCCTCGTCGCCTACTACAAAGGTGCGGACCTGCTCGATCCCACGAAGCCGGGACTGACGCGCGCGGACGACGCGCCATATCCGGGGGCCTATTTGCGTCCTTTCCCGAGGCAAAGCGGCGGTAGCGGGCTGGTCTCGACCTTGCCCGACATGGTCGCGCTCATCCGAAGCCTGCTTACGGGCGGCTCGAGCTTGCTCAAGCCGCACACGATCGAGCTGATGATGGCCAACCAGTTACCCGAAGGGGTGTGGATGCGCTTTCCTCCTTACGGAGAACTGCAAGGCAAGGGGTACGCCCTCGCAGGCGCGGTGATCATGGAGCCTTCCGACTATGACCATCGGGACGCGAGAGGTGAGCTCTTCTGGGGTGGACGTGGAGGCACCCAATGGTGGATTTCGCCCAACGCGAACACCGCGGGCGTCATCATGGCCCAGCGCGAGATGGGGCATCCATTCGTGATTGAGTTCAAACGGCTCGCCTACGAAGCGGTAAAGCGGAAGAGCTGACAAGAATGGCCTCGCATGACGATGGCAAGCCTGGGTGACTTCGAGCGCCGTGGCGGATTGGCCATCCACCGCCAACGGGCTATGATCAAACTGGACTGGACGAGTCCGTCTGCCTGAACTTCAAAAAATCAAATGGAGGAATGGTAATGTCGGTCCCTTGCAAGTTCGAACGCAGCCTCCTCAGCCACGAGGAATATGAGACGGTTCGCCTGACGCACCATCCCGCCATCTACGACGTCGAGGTGGCAGAGCTTGAGGCCATGCGACAGAGGTTGCGCAAGATGCGTGATAAGGAGCGAACGCTTAGCCGACAAAAGCGGCGAGAGGGGCGCGGAAAAGCCGAGGCTCGCGGAACAAGCTTTCCAGGAAATGCCGAGCATGCATCAGAGCGGAAGCAAGTCTTCGCCGCGGCGCTGAAGCGGGTGAACACGGAGCTCAGGCGTCTTCACAACCTGGCAGCTCGGACCGCACATGTCGAAGCGGCTCGAAAGGCTCTTATGCTGCATCGAGCCGCGAACTTCGTGACTTATCCTCCTGCTGGAGCTACCGCAGACGAAGGCATGGTGCCGAAGGCGAGCAAACGCCGAAGAAAGATCATTACAGGCGCAACAATTGGACGAGTGTCGCAGGCGACGAAAGTCGCTCAGGCGGTGCGAGATGCGCGAGGTGTATGAGCCTGGCATGACCGACGCACCCTGACGAGCGACCGTGTAAGCACAACATTTCCCAAAACAACATTTCCCAAAATGGGCTAGACGCATTGAATATCGCCTCCAGGCCCATAGCGAATGAAAACCACCGCTCATCTCGGCGTCGGCCGTGTGGCGTAGGATGCCTTTAGCGCCGCCATCGGGACACCGTCCTCGCTCTTTCCAGACTGCCGGCATGATCAACGTGCAAATCGCGTGAAGACCAGATCGTGATCTCTGACGTGCGCCTCATGGCAGGGAAGGCAGGTGCGATGTTGCATCTCATCCACGGGCATGCCGTCGACGAAGCGGCCAAATCCCCAGCCGCCGGTCGCTGCGTACTTGTTGGCATCCTTGACCATGACCTGCACAGTCGTCGCGGCGCCGGTAACGAATGCGCCGTCCAGCCCCTCCACCGGCACATGCTTCCAGGCGAGCTTCACCAGGATCGTGCCGTCGGGAAACGGCAGCGTTCCCTGCTGATAGGCCTTCACGGCAACATTATTGCCGAGAACGCCTCTCAGCTCGTCCAGCCCCTCTTCATGGGCGACGGCGATCATTTTCCAGTCGCGGTATCCATCCGGAATGGTGACGCCAAAGATCGGCGAGGCGGCGCGAGCAGTTTGGCCCCGCACCAGCGAGGGACCGAATTGCGCGATCATGAGGAGCAGTACGACGATGAGCACGCCGATCACGGTGATCCTGCGCATGGCAATCCTCGTCAGGCCAGCGCAGCGGCGTCGATGACGGCTTCGGCGAAGGCTTGCGGGGCCTCCTGCGGTAGATTGTGACCGATGCCGCCCTTGATCTCGCGGTGCTCATACTTGCCTGTAAACTTCTTGGCATAGGCTGCCGGCGGCGGATGCGGCGCGCCGTTGGCGTCGCCTTCCAGCGTGATCGTCGGCACGGCGATGAGGGGGGTGGCCGCGATGATCTTGTCGAGGTCGGCATAGCGCGCCTCGCCTTCGGCAAGCGCCAGCCGCCAGCGGTAGTTGTGGATCACGATCGCGACATGGTCGGGATTCTCGAAGGACTTGGCGCTGCGGTCGAAGGTCGCGTCATCGAACTTCCACTGCGGCGAGGCGAGCTGCCAGATCAGTTTTGAGAAGTCGTGGCGGTATTTCTCATAGCCTTGCCGGCCTCGCTCGGTCGCGAAATAGAACTGGTACCACCATTGCAGTTCGGCGGATGGCGGCAACGGGAGCTTGCCGGACTCCTGGCTCGAGATCAGATAACCACTGACCGAGACCATCGCCTTGCAGCGCTCAGGGTATGCCGCGGCGATGATATTCGCCGTGCGCGCGCCCCAGTCGAAGCCGGCAAGCGTCGCCGGTTCGATTTTGAGTGCGTCCATCAGCGCGATAATGTCTGCCGCGATCGCTGCGGGCTGGCCGTTCCGGAACGCATCGTTCGAGAGGAAGCGTGTCGTGCCGTAGCCGCGCAGATAAGGCACGATGACGCGATAGCCGGCCTGTGCGAGCATCGGCGTGACATCGACGAAGCTGTAGATGTCATAGGGCCAGCCATGCAGCAGAATGACGGCGGGCCCATTGGCCGGACCAGCCTCGGCATAGCCGACGTTCAACAGCCCGGCATCAACCTGCTTGAGCGGAGCGAAGGAGGTATTGGTTCCCGGCTTGACCGGGGGCAGCGCCGGTTTCGCCTTCGTTTGCGCGCTCGCAGAGCCGATTGCTCCAAGCTGAGCAGCGGCGAATGTTGCCGCGGCGATGCCAAGAAAATCCCGCCGGCGATGATTGATGTCCTCGGACATGTCGATCTCCCTCTTTGACTCTCCCGGCGCGCTCATGCTCGTCACTTCAGCCGGGACGGGAAAACCATAACTTCACGCCGCGTCTTGCGCTTTCAGAATGCATGGATTTGTGCTTCAGAACACTATGATTTCTGCGGCAGGGGGGCTGTGCTAGGTTGCCAATTCGGTTGGGATGGGCCCGGCAGGATTGACGATTTGCTCTATGTTTTCAGTGACTTCGTGCTTGATTCCGGCCGGCGCGAGCTGCGCCGCGGGCAGGATCAGATTGCCCTCGAGCCGCAGGTCTTCGATCTCCTGGAATTTCTCATTCGTGCGCGCGACCGCGTGGTCAGCCGCGACGAACTTCTGGACGCCATCTGGCATGGGCGCACGGTCTCGGACGCCACCCTCTCCAGTCGCGTCAACGCGGCACGCACGGCGGTCGGCGACAATGGCGAGGCGCAGCGGCTGATCCGCACGCTGCCTCGCAAGGGCATCCGCTTCGTCGGTGAGGTGCATGAGGCTCCGGACTCGCCGTCTGCGGCGCCGGTCGGAGAACCAGCCAGCCCGGCCAAACCGGAGGAGCCGTCGATCGCGGTCCTGCCTTTCACCAACATGAGTGGCGATCCCGAACAGGATTTCTTTGCCGACGGAATGTCGGAAGACATCATCACCGCACTGTCCCGCTGCAGCGGGCTGTTCGTCATCGCCCGCAATTCCTCTTTCCTCTATAGGGGTAAACCCGTCGACATCCGCGAGGTCGGACGCGAGCTCGGGGTTGCTTATGTGCTCGAAGGGAGTGTCCGCCGCGGCGGCAACCGCCTACGGATCACGGGACAACTGATCGATGCAGGCTCGGGCCGGCACCTCTGGGCCGACCGTTTCGAAGGCGATCTGAGCGACGTCTTCGACCTGCAAGACCGCATCACTGAACGCGTGGTCGCCGCGATCGAGCCGACCGTGCAATTCGCCGAGGTCGAGCGTCAGAAGTCGAGCAAGCCGAGCCGGCTCGACGCCTATGATCTTCTGCTGCGTGCCTATGGGTTCGAGCACGCCTTCACCGCCGAGAGCACGGCGGCTGCGCTTGCCTGTCTCGACCAGGCGATTGCGATCGATCCATCCTACGCGCCGGCGATCGCGATGGCGGCCTATTGCCATGCGCTGCGCCATTTTCAGGGCTGGATCACGCCCGATGGTGCACACAGCGCGGAAGGCGTCAGGCTGGCCTGGCGCGCGGTCGAGCTTGCGCCCAATGACGCCCAGGTGCTGTGGATGGCTGCGTTCGCGATCTGGAACATGTCGCGGGAGAAGCGCGACGCCGCGCCCGAATGGTTCGCTCGCTCACTCCTGATCAATCCAAATTCGGTGATGGCGCTTTCGCTCGGCGGCTGGATCGAGATCATGCGCGGCAATCGGAAAGACGGCCGCTCGATGATCGAACGCGCCCGACGCCTCAACCCGCGCGACCCGCGCGGCTGGTTCATCTCGGGCGCCATGGCGATCGCTGCGATCGCCGATGAGGATTATCCGGAGGCCATTCGCTGGGCCGAAAAGGCGCTGACGCAGAACCGGCGTTTTGCCGTCGCCTTGCGGGTGCTCATCGTCGCGCTCGTCAGGCTCGGTCACAAGGATCGCGCAGGCGTAATCGCACGAGAGTTGCTCGACGTCGAACCGGAGTTGACGATCTCCGGTTTCTTCCAACGCATCCCTTTCCCGCGCGACACGATGGCGACAACCTATGCCGAGGCCCTTCGAGCCGCCGGCGTGCCGGAGTGATCACGCGGTGAATGTGTACAGAGAGATCGTTGTGTACAGGGTGATCGTTTTGAACTTCCAGCGCAAGCTGTGCTGAAGCAGAAGCACATCGCTTAACAAGCTACCAGCAAGGAAAGTTCCATGCATTGTTGCATGCGCAGGCGGGCGACCAGGAGGAACGCTGCCCCGAATGCAGTCGTTGTACTGCAAAGGAGTGACGACCATGCAACATTACCGGGCGTTCACGTTGGACGCTGCAACTCTGCGCGAAGATCTTGCCATCATGGAAAAGCAAATTCAGCTCAAGCCCAACGACAACGATCTTATCAACAGATACCTGACATATGCTCGCAAGGTTCGTGAAATTGAATATCGCGAGAACGGTTATGTCAGTTCACGGAACGAGTCGTCGGGGAGCGCAAGCTTGGAACAGACAAGACGATTGCCGGAGGATTGGCCATGCTGTTAGCTTATTTGCCCGCACTAATATTCGAAGCATTTTTGGAAATGCTGAATGAGCCTCCACGACGTGCAGATGCTCAGAGCAAATCTGATCATCCAGAAGCCGACCATCGCCAGGGTGGCTGAAGATGGTCATCATGGTCGGTTCGTCTCCCGGGCGAATCACTTTGGCTGGTTTTCCAAGGACGCTTTGCCCTCGCGTAAGCCGGATGTGCTCAATCCCGTTGCTGCGATAAAGGCCGCCTCAATTGGCGGCCTTTTTAAACTTCGAATGTCACCTATTGCGCGCCCTGAGCTGAACAACGCAAGTCTGCTGGGACGTCGGCTGTCGGGGTTAAATCGGACCTAGCTTGGACTGGCGACGACTTCCGAGTATGATCCAAAGCGGTCACTTGATTTAAAGACCATTTGGTCTATATCTCTCTAATGAGCAACCGAACCTCAATGCCGTTGCCCCGCGGTCGCCCGCGGAGTTTCGATGCGGAAGCCGCTGTCGAACGCGCGATGGGTGTGTTCTGGTCGCGTGGCTATCATGCCACGGCGCTGCCAGACCTTCTTCGTGCGACGAAGCTCTCGCGCGGCAGCCTTTATGCTGCTTTCGGTGACAAGCACTCGCTCTTCCTGCGCGCGCTCGATCGTTACATTGCCGATGCCGTGACGCGGATGGATATCGAGCTTGACCCTCGCAAGGAGCCGGTGGACGGCCTGAGGGCCTACCTTGCTGGATATGTTGACCGTACGAGCGGCGCCCACGGTCGGCTCGGATGTCTGGTGATTGCCACAACCATGGAACTGGCCGGGCGTGACGCTGATGTTAATCGTCGCATCGCGAGCTTTTTCAAAGTCATGGAGGCGCGGGTGGCGGATGCACTTTCCCGTGCGAAGGCGGCGGGCAAGTTAGCCGACGGTGTCGACCCTGCAAATGCTGCCCGCATTCTCGTCTGTTTCGTTGAGGGGCTGCGAGTGATCAGCAAAACGGCGCCGACTGGAACCATAACCCAAGCCGCGGCCGACGCTCTGCTCGATCGTTTCATCAGGTAAGCAAACCCGGGCCCGTCCTCACGATCGGCGCGCCGATATCTGGACCAATCGGTCTTTAAAGGAGAATACGATGTCCGCGATCCAGATTGTTTGCGCGGTGGCCGTTCCTTTGCTCTGGGGTTATCAGTTCGTGGTGATCAAAGTGGGCATTACGGAGTTTCCGCCGTTCTTCTTCCTTGCGCTGCGTTTCCTGGCCACCGCGCTCCTGCTTATTCCGTTCGTCAAAAAGCCCACGCGTGAACAGTTGCGTCCTATCGCAGCTATCTCGCTTTTTCTTGGTGGACTGAACTTCGGGCTCTTCTACGTTGGTCTCGGGCGTGGCTCGGGAAGCACGACGGCTGTCGCATATCTACTCTCCACGCCCTTCACGGTCCTGTTGGCCTGGCCGCTGCTGGCCGAGAGGCCGTCTCTCAACACCGTCTCAGGAGTAGTGCTTGCATTCGCCGGCGTCTTTGTGTTGAGGGCGGAGCCCGGCCTGTCGTCAAACGGGCTACCACTACTGCTGGTGATCGGAGCTGCCTTCGCGTTCGCGATATCCAACGTCTTGACGAAACGCTATGGCCCTTTTGACCCCTTGATGTTGATGGGTTGGTCGTCGCTGTTCACTGTACCGCAGGTGATGTTGATGTCGTTGCTCCTTGAATATGGACAACTGGCGAGCCTCGTTGCTGCGGATGAACGTGGCTGGCTGGCACTCGCCTACACAATTTTTATCGGAGGAATTGTTGGATTTGGCCTTTGGTTCTGGCTGATCGCTCGCTGCTCTATGGGCCGCGTTGCCCCCTTCGGTCTACTGCTGCCGGTGTTCGCCTTGATGTCGAGCGCATTATTTCTTGGCGAGCCGATGACTCCGAAGTTGATTATCGGTGCGCTGCTAGCGATCTCTGGTGTTGCCTTGACACAATTTAGGCCGAGCGCTCGACCGGTTTGAATCCGAAAGCTGCGTCGTAGCGAATTTCCGCTATTGGCCCGTCCGATCATATCACGAGGAATTCTTGAACGTCCTGGACCACCGTAAATCTTTTAACAGGGGCTCGATAACCCAATCCCCAGCCCCACGTCGTCGTGTCCATCACTTATTGGGCGCACTTAGCCTTGCCATTCGGTCTCGGCCAGACTATCTTACTTTTGTCTTACCGGAAAGGCGCCATGTCCGCCAAACAGAAATTGACCACCACCGTCTCGACCAAGGGCCAGGTGATACTGCCCAAGGCGATCCGGGAACGGCGGCACTGGCCTGCGGGAACGGAACTGGTGGTGGAGGATACCCCGGAGGGCGTATTGCTGAAGGCAAAGCCCGCCTTTGCGCCCACGCGGCCGAAAGACGTCTTCGGCTCCCTGCCATATAAGGGGCCCGCAAAGTCGATCGCGGATATGGAGGCGGGGATCGCCGCCGAGGCGAAACGGCGGCATGCTCGCAATCGATACTAATCTCATCGTGCGCTATCTGGTGGGCGACGATCCCAGGCAGGCTGCCCGGGCACGTAGGCTGATCGACAACAATGACGTCTTCGTCTGCACCACGGTCCTGCTGGAGACCGAGTGGGTGCTGCGGAGCGTCTATGGGTTTTCTGCTGTCCAGTGTGTCAAGGCCCTCTCCGATTTCGCGGGGCTGCCGCGCGCGAGTCTGGAAGATGCGACCGCCGCGGCGAAGGCGTTGGGCTGGATGCGGCAGGGTGTGGACTTTGCGGATGGCCTTCATCTGGCGAAGGCGGAAGGCTGTGAGGCCTTCATCAGCTTTGACCAGGATTTCGCCGATGCCGCCAACGCTCTCGGCGGCATCAAGGTGCGAGCGCCCTGACAGGCAGGTACTGCAGCCACTCTCGGTCGGAACAGTCTAAAGGACGCTCGCCGCGTAGCGCGAATCGGCGGCATCGCAGTCCATGCCGCAGCGGTCCTCGGGCGCGAACTGGTCAGCCGCGCCGTGCATAAGTGCGGTTCCGCCGCGGGCGGGTGCTCCTGAGTGGGGGGGAGTGCACCGCGCCGGGCATAGTACGTCCCCGATGTCAGCGGCCCTGCTCGGCCGGGACGCGGTGCAGCGGAAGGAGCGGGTGCGATCCAACCGGACGCAACGGCGGCTGCGCGAGATGATCGAGGTCATCAACAAGGTCGAGCCGCGCTTCGGTTCGGCGTTGATGGCCTATGCCTGGTATCGCTCGGAGCCGCTGCCGGGATTTTCCGGCCAGACGGCCATGCAGCTTGTACGCAGCGGGCGTGCCGATGAGGTGCTCGACTATGTCGACGCAGTCGACGCCGGCGTTCACGCTTGACCGTGGCGATCCGGTTTGAGGGGAAGCTCTACCGGGCACTAAACCCAATCTATGCGCGTGAACCGTTGTCGGGCCGGGGGGCGGAGCTTTACGGCGGTCGCTTCAATCCAAGGGGCATGCCGGCGCTCTACACGTCCCTGTCGATCATGACGGCATTGCGAGAGGCCAACCAGGTCGGCAACCTGCAACCGACGACGGTCGTGTCATATGATGCCGACATCGAGCGCGTGTTCGATAGCCGCGACGACAGCGCACTGTTGAAGTATCACATGGACGCCGCCGCGCCCGCGGATACGACATGGCGCGACCACGTGAAGGCAACCGGAGTGCGGAGAGGCGAAGACGCAAGACTTCGCCCGCCGCCTCATCGAGGCACGGTTTGACGCGTTGCTGGTGCGAAGCTTCGCGCCGGGCGCGACCGTGGAGGATTTGAACCTCGTGCTGTGCGATGGGGCGCGGATGTCCCGCCCCGGCTGGTGGTGATCGACGACGAGTATCGCCTCTCGCGCTAGCGGATCATATCGTCCCAGGTGAAATGACCATGGCCGTATCGAAGACGGACCTGCCGGTCTCCGGAGAGACGCTGCGACGCGGCGTTCGCCCGTTCATCGTCACCTACAAGAACAAGAGCATCGGGGTCGAGTTGCTATCCTGTCCGCCGTGGTCGTTGCGTGCCAGGCAGGTACCGCACCGGCTCGGGCCGGCTTTTTCAAGCGCGTCATTGCCGGTGGTGCGATCGAGCTCGGCGGTGCAATCGCTCTCTCGTTAGCGGCAAAACACACGCGCGCGCCCGACGGTTAGCACGAACCAGATCGCTGTGCGCGCGAGCGAGAGCGGCTCTAAGGGGTAAAGCGGGCGTCGGTTAGATCGATTCGCCACAGCCGGTTTTGACCCACAGCCGACGCGCCGGCTGACTAGCCTGCGGAATCAGTCTGTAGCGGGCACTCAGTGATGCTCGTGCGCAATGCGCCAGTTGCCATCGATTTTGCGCAATCCCACCGAGAGCCTGAAAAGAAAGCCGTCCTTGTCCATGGGGTTGCTTGACGAATCCGGTCCACACCACATGATCGCTACTGCGAAGGCGACGTCCGCGCTCGCGGTTATGGCGAGTTCTCGGAAATCAAAGCCCGCGCCGGGTTTGTGGTAGCGACGCAAGGATCGCGGGAAGATCGTGACGCCGGACAGCGTCTGCCCAGCCCCCAAGAAGGGTTTTGATCAAGGCTTCTTCGGTGTTGGCATGTTCAGGCATTGTTTGGTTGTCCTGTTGCGAACCTAGGACGCAGAAAGGTCAGCCTATCCGACATCGCCTGTGAACTTTTTTCCTACCGCCTGTCGTGAGCTTTGACCCATCCGCCGATAACACAACGGGTGAGAACACTACGGAATGAGCCGTCGTTGATGTCGCCCGTCGGCCATACCGACGAAACTCTAGCGTTTGTCGACATGTCGCCTGCCAGGGGAAGACAAAGGTCTGGCGCGCGGCCGAATCGGCGCAGATGACCCGAAGCCGTCTTTCTTAAGCCATTCGGTACTAGCCATTTGTCGTGCCGGCAATCACTGCAATCTTTTTTACGGGCTGGTCAGCCTCAGATGCAGTGGCACGCGTCCCTTGTCCGAGTCCACGATATACAGCTGGAGCTTGGGCAAGATCTTCTCCATTGTTTCCATATATAGGCGTGTCCTGCTTGTCTCGGGTGCCGTTTCATACTCCTTCTGTAGCGCCGAAAAACGGCTCGTCTCTCCGACAGCATCCGCGACCCGCTGCTGTTTGTAGGCTTCGGCCTCACTTCGTTGCATGCGTGCCTCGCCTCTTGCCTTGGGGATGAGGTTACTCGCGTAGGCGCGCGCCTCGTTAATGACCTTCTCGCGGTCGGCCATGGCGTCCGCCACGTCTTGAAACGCCTGGACAACAGACCTGTCGAGAGTGAGGCTCATAATGCTCGCAGATACGATGCGAACACCACTGTGCCAGCGGTCGAGAAGCTCTTGCGTGTTCGCCTTGACACGTTCCTGCACTGCGACGCGACCGCTGGTGAGCACCTCGTCGATCGGCATGCCCACGACCGTGTCGGTCAACACCCCCTCAGCGACAGCCTCCACGAGCGATTGTGGATCCTCGATCTGAAACAGGAATTCCGCCGGATCGCGAACAACATACTGCAGAACGAGAGCGGCATTGACGATATTGGTGTCGCCTGTGAGCAACTCCATGCCGGTGGGCGCGGCCGAGTCGCCCGTCGGGATGGTAAATCCCACTCCAACCTTCATTACGTTTGTCGCCTTGACGACATCGAGCCGATCTACCGGCCATGGAACGCGATAGTGCATGCCCGGGCCGACCACTGCTTCGATGGCCCCAAAACGGCGTACCACAGCGCGTTGGTCGGCCCCGACGACGTAAAATCCCGAAATCAAATACACTCCTAGCAAAAGCAAAACGACGCCAAAGAACCAGTAACGATAACCTGAGCGCGGCCGCACCTCGGCTCCGTGCGCCGGATCCTTTGCGGCCTGTCTTGGTCCTTGCCCGCGAGTGCGGCCCTGATCGTGCGCGAATATCACCGGACGATTCCCTCGGGTTTCTTGTTCAACAGGAGATGGGCGCCGGTCGTCGTTTCGCCGGTTGGTGCCAGCGACGGCCCGACGTCGCCCGGTCGCCGATCGAATTGGAGCATACGAAGTACCTTGGCATCGGAGGGAAGGAAGAGAGTCGTCTTGTCGTCGAGGATCCTGTCGTAGGCCCGCAAGGTTCGCAGGAATTCGTATAAGTCTGGGTCTTGCCCGAAAGCGGCAGTGTAGATGCGCGAAGCCTCGGCGTCGGCTTCGGCCTTGATTCGTTCGGCCTGTCCGGCAGCGTCGGAGTCGATGCGGGCCTTCTCGTGGTCGGCCGCCGCGATGATTCTCTTCGCCTCCAGCTCGCCCGCCGAGCGGTTCTCCTTGGCGATTTTGGCCCGCTCCGCCTTGATACGTTCGAAGACGTGCTCCCGGTTCACTTCCGGCAGGTGGAGCCGGCTCACGCTGACGCTGACCACATCGATGCCATAGGCCGACCGAGCGCCGTCTGCGAGGCGGCGAACGACTTCCGATGTAATCGCCGGGAAACTAGTTTTGGCCGGGTCAGTGGAAAGGAGAGCAGACGCCGGATATGATCCCAGCACCACACCAATCTCCGCCCTGATGATGTCCGACAGAAGCCGCTCGCCAGCGGCCGTGCTTGCGACTGCCGCGAGAAAGCAAGCTGGGTCGGCGATCCGCCACGTGACTAAGCTATCGACTCCAAGGTTCTTCTTGTCGATCGTCAGATATTCGGAAGATGCCGACCGGAAGAACAGGATGCGCTTGTCCAGCCGCACAACCCGATCCAACGGCAAAGAGACATGAAGACCAGGCTCGGCGATGACCCGGATCACCCGTCCGAAACGCGTGACAACTCCATATTCTGTGGTGTCCACGACGAAGAATGAGGAAACAAGTGGCAATACCGTAAAGGCTGCGGTTACGGCGAGCAGGGAACGCCGACGTAGGATGCTTAATCGTCCGGATGTCGTGGCTTGTTCGGCCATTCTTGCTGCCGTGATTATCAGTTGTTTGCCTGATCGAGAGCGCTCACCATATTCCAGCTCTTTGCTACTTGCTTTGGCCAAAAGGCTGCACGAGCCACATGTCGAGGTCTTTCACCTCTCCACTGGCGGGTCGTACAAACTTCCGCATGCCCGGCAGCACTTGTTCGAGCGTTTCAAGTTGCAGCCGGAACTTGGTAAGCTCGGGAGCGCGCTCATAAGCTTCAAGGCGGAGCGCGAAGGCGTTTGACTCGGCTTGGGCCGTTGCGATCCGCTGCTCCTTGAAGGAAAGGGCACCTTCGGTCATCGCTGCCGCTTCGCCTTTCGCTTGATTGATCTTCTCCACTGCGAAGACATTCGCCAAGTTGATCGTACGTTGTTTGTCTTCTAACGCACTCGCAACGTCCCGGAAGGCATCATGCACCTCGTCCGGAGGGTGGTCGTAAAGCAGGCTGATTGAAAGCACCTCGATTCCGGCCTGATAGCGGTCCAGCATCGACTGGGCGGTCGCACGCGTCTCGCGCTCTATGTCTTCGCGCGCAGTGGTGTAGACAGCGTCAATGGGGCGGGTCGCGACCGCATGCCGTAGCGCTGCCAGGATCGTGCTGCGCACCAGGGCCTCTGGTTCGGCGAGATGATAAGCGAATGCGAGCGCGTCCTTGACTCGGTAGTGAGCCGTCGACCTCAGATTTATGAGGTTGGCGTCCCCGGTAAGCAGAAAGGAGTCGCCCGGCATCATCTCCTTCTGGAACCAGACGCCGCTCGCCGCTACCTGCGGAGCCGGGTTCGCTCCGAACGCAAGCCGGCCACGAAGTTGCGCGCGCGTGGCATCGGCCCGTGACTGTTCCGGTGCAAGTCCGAACTCGATACGTCGCACGCTGTTCAGCACGATGAGGCGGTGACTCTCGACCGGCCAGGGCCACCTGAAGTGCAGGCCAGGCTGGAGATCCGACGCCAATATGCGGCCGAACTGAATCCTCATTCCGATTTGGCCCGGCGCGACCGTGAAGAATCCGCTGCCAAGCCAGAGTAGCGCCGCCGCGATCGCGGCCGTGTAGCCAAGACCGCGCAGGGTAACCACAATGCCCGTTAGACTCGCGGCTCGGTCCCGCAGCCAGCCCCATTCCTCTGGAACGTGCGTCCGACACATGCTGAGGATCAGCAGACAGCTAAGCAGCACAGCTCCCGCGATCTTGACGACATCGGGCACAAAGCCGGCCGCCGCGCCGAACGTTGTTCGTGGATCGAGACTCCACGCATGATATATCGCGTTAAGGCCGAAACCGGCTGCAAGAGTGAAGATAGCGACAGCGATCAGGTAGGCCGCCACTACGCGGCGCCCCAAGACTTTCAACAGGACGACGATGCTGCTGATGTTCGTAGCCGGGCCCGCAAGCAGAAAAACAAGCACTGCGCCCGGGCTCAATCCTTTGAGCGCCAATGCCGCGGCCATAGGCGTAGAGGACGAAGCGCAGGTGTAGAGAGGGATGCTCAAGACAAACATCAGCAACATCGAGATCACGCCGGCGCCCCAGGACCCCTCAAACAACTGCTCTGGAATCGCCACCACGGCCACTGCGGAAAGAACGATGCCCAAAGCGAGCCACCAGCTGACATCGTCGAGCAGTTCGACAAATCCATAACGGATGATACGCCGCGTCGCATTGACGACCGCATCGACGTGCGTGGTGCCAGGATGGGGCCGCAAATCGGGCTCGCAGAGGTGTTCGTGATGGTGCCCCACAGTATCATGTCGTCTTTGAAGCTCCTCGCTCGCATGACACTGGTCGCTGTCCCTACACGCGGTTGTGTCCGGTGTCGGATGCGGTTCGGGCGTTCTGGCGTGCGGCGCACCGAACAAATTTGTGGCGAGGCCAGCAACGATTGCCGTTGCAACCCCGGCCACCGGTCGGAACACCGTCATGAGTGGATCGGTCAGCGCGTACGTCAGGCTGATACTGTCGACTCCCGTTTCGGGGGTCGCGACCAGAAATGCTATGGTGGCACCTGGGGTCGCTCCTTCCTTGCGAAGCCCGAGTGCAGTTGGCAGGACGCCGCAGGAGCATAAGGGTATCGGTGCGCCGAGCACTGATCCCCAGAGCACCGATTTGATCTTTCCGGTTCCGACCAGCCGGGTCAGCAGCGCACCTGGCGCCAGGACGGCCAGCAAGCCGGCAAGCAGGAAACCAAAGAGAAGAAAGACCGAAGCGTCTTCCAGGATCTCCCAGGTTTCGTGAAGGACATCGAACAAAAAGCTGACCATCCCAGTCGCCCGTTTTCAAACGGTTTTCCCGGACCGATGCTCTGTCCAGCTTCGGCCAGCCGCCGCACCTGCGGGCGCGGCCGCTGACACCGTCGTGTCACCTGGGCAGATATTTCTTGTTCAACGCGCAAGCCACAGAAAACTGCGGATCCACAACGTTGGCGATGTAGAGATGAGCCGCCTGACCAAGCAGTTCAACCGCTTCGTACCGATCGAAGCCATAGTCGGTCATCAGCCAGTCGACCATGTCCACGCAGCCAAGCCGCAGCGCGTCGATCAGAGGCCGGGTGCTGCCGATCGACATGATCTCATTGTCGTTCATTAGGCGGGGCCAGTTGATCTTCTTACCCTTGATCAGGTTGACTGTGAATTTGACTTTGAATGGGGTCTCGATCGCGGCACCGTCGATCTCTCCGTCGCCCTGGGCGGAATGCCCGTCGCCCAGCATGAACAACGCACCTGGTTCGAACACCGGAAACTGCATCGTGACCCCGGCGACAACCTCATTGAAATCCATGTTGCCGCCATAAGCCCCCGGATAGAGCGAGCTGATGCACTCCTTGCCTGCCGGAGCCGTGCCGATGGTGCCGAAGAAGGGCCTGATCGGAACCTCTACTTTGCCGATCTTGCTGTTCGGCATGTCGAGCCTGGCGACCTTGCGGCTGTTGTCGAGATGCCAGACGAACAAGCGGTCGGGCACAGGCGGCGTCACCATCGCGGTCTTGTACTCGGGCGCAAGCAGCCCGAAGTTGGGGATTGAGGCGCCCCATCCCCAGTCGCGGTTCAGATCGATGCTGTCGATATGGACCTCCAGAGTGTCGCCGGGTTCGGCACCCTCGATATAGAACGGACCCGTCTGCGGATTGACCTTGGTCAGGTCGAGCTTTGACAAGACGGTATTGTCGGACACCGAGAATACGTCGTTGGAGGCGTCACGCGTGGTGGTGGTCACCGAGTCTCCGGGTTTGATGCGAAGTGCCGGAGGATGGGCATAGCAGTAAGTGAAATAGACCTTGTCGCCAGGATCGTAATTCACCTCGGCCGCAGCAACTGGCCGTGTCGCCGAAACCGCGGCACTGGACAACAGCAATACGACCGGCAACCATCGCCACGTCTCTCTCGACGCCATATGGAGGTTAAGCATTCAGTGCCTCCCTTAAGTTGTTAGTTGCGCTCGTCCGCGCTGGTTTTTTTCAATCCATCTACTTCCCGCGCAATTCCTCGCGCATGGCATTGGTGGCGGGAGCCCCGCCGTTGGAATATCTACTGTCAAGCAGCACTGCGAACAGCGGCGAGTCGACCGGTAACACCATGGTCGTGTTCTTGCGCGCCAAGGAACGCGAGGTCTCCATGGCACGAAGAAAAGCGTAGAACTCGGGCGACCGGCTCACAGCTTTCGCATAAATCCGCGCCGCTTCGCCCTCGCCTTCGCCGCGGCGCTGTTGCGCGAGCTCAATTGCCTTCCCGAGGATGAGCGCCTTCTGCTCCTCTGCGCCGGCTCGCACCTTGAGCCCCTCTTCCTCTCCCTCCGAACGATAAAGCATGCTGATGCGACCGCGCTCGGATTTCATCCTGGCGTACAGGCGGAGCCGATTTTGCTTGGGAAAGTCGAACCCGCGCAGCTGTACGTCGACGACTTCGATTCCGTAGTCCCGCAATGCGATGACGTTACACCGATGGGCAATCTCGGCGGCAATGGCGTCCGCTCGGTAGGCTGAGGCATCCGTCGAGACAAACGCGACGAGGCGATTGCTCCCGATAGCGGCCCCCAGTTCCGCGGAAAGGATGTCGCCTAGTCTGGATTCGGCACCCCGTCTGTCGATGACAGTCTCAAAATATCGCTTCGGATCGGCCACGCGCCACAACACGGTACCCGATGCTACCACTGGCGTTTTCTCAACAGTCAGGAATTCGTTCGGCGAAGAAGCGTAGACAAACAGCCGACGATCGAACCCCCAGACGCTCTGCAATGGATGCTTGAACCCAAGTCCCGGCTCTGTCAGCACTTGCGTGGGCTTGCCGAAGTCGGTGACGATCGCGTACTCCGCACTGTCTACGGTGAATATGCAAAGGCTGGAAACCGCAGCGATCAAACCTATCGCTGCAAGAGCGAAGAGAGCGCGCCGATACGGCCAAGTGCCGAAGAGTTTATGAAGGAATCGAGCCATGACCATTCCGCTGCGCTGAGTCAAAAGCGTTCGGACTAGTCGTCGCCACAGCCCCACGGCGGCTTCTCAAAAGAGTACAGCCCTGCCGCATCAACGGCAAGAGAGCGATTGGCGCCTTGCGCCGATGACACTGGCTTACCTGTGCGGCTTCAGAAGCAGTGTGATGTTACAATGTAACCTTTGGGCAATGTCTTGAACTCGCAAGACGGCCGAGTCGGATCTCACTACGATTGGCTCTAACGTTTGGATATGAGCCACTGGAGTCATCGCGGAAGATCAGATCGCGGCGAAAGTAGTCCGAAAGCGTCGCGAGTGAGGAGTCCTCTTCGAGTCGGGGACCACTTCCGCTTCTGTGCCTGATGCGAAGTCCGGGCCCGCCGATCTATGGCGACGTTGCTAACGGCTCGGAAGGCTCGCACTGCTGGGACGCGGGCGCTACAGGAATGCGCGGCGGTGCGGGCTGCCGATTCGCACCGACCATCAAAGCGCTGCAGGAGGCCGGCGCAACGTCACTGCGCGCCATTGCGGATGGACTGAACGCACAAGGCATTCCCACCGCACGCGGATCAGGCCAGTGGCCGCCGACGCAGGTGGCGCGCCTGATCGAACGCCTGTGACATCGCGTGGCCGCCAATCTATTTTCCTGGGAGGGGCTCCTAGATACTTCCACCGCGCCAAAAGAAGGGTGGCCACCCGACCTCCAAATGTGCTCAGGCCGCAACACGCCAATCCTGAATTTGGTGCTTGCTTCCTAATACTGCAAGTTCGCACTTCTATTCGCGGTCTGCGGCACGAAGAGTTTGAACCATTTGCTCAACGCGGGCGAACCATTGCTCTCCTTGTTCCCGTCGCTTTAGCTGACGCTCCACCACCTCGCGAATGAACGTGCTTGTACGGCTCTTTTCTATGAGAGCCTCCAGAACACTCTCGCCGTCGCTCTTCCGCATCCTCTTTAGTTGTGGGTCAAGATGATCAAGCGTCAGCCGAAGGATGGATAATTGGACGTTTCTTGAAACGCTGCAGCTACTAGCTCCACTGGCGCGATTGCTGTCGTGATCGGTCATTAATTCCCCGCGCTGAGCCGTGTATCATTTGAATGTATCCGCGCAGGTGCTGCGACGTGGCCTAATGTTGACGTTGCTGAGGCTTATAGGTCAGCCTGTCTTGCATTTTTGCATCGAGATAGCATCGCCTCTTGGCAACGCTCGCCCGATCACGATGCGAGACCGAGCCTGACCTGTTCGTAACTGGCGTTATCTTGGTTCCGGTGCCATACTGATCGAGATGCGCTGGCACCCAATTTCGCTAATTGCGGTGGGCGCGATGATCGCGCTGTCGGTGTTCTTTGTGTTCCGACCGCCGCACTACAAGATGGTCAAGCCGCCGCTTGCCGAGTCGATTGAAGACCAGTGCGCAGCCGCTCCCGGCAGGGGTCTGATGCCGCCGGAGTACACTTGTGAGAGGCCTCCTGAATGACGGCCAAAGGAGGCCCCGCCGACCGGGCGGGGCTAGTGCTGGGAGGTAAGCCAATGCCCAACGACGCAATAGCAGCACACAAATTCGACCATGCGGTGACGAGCAATGAAAAAGCCGCCAGACGCGACTCGAATGGCGCGCTGGACAGGCCCCGCTGGCCCGCTTGGCGCTACATTTGAGTGTCGACGGATCCGCAGGGCCTAAGGGTATGGATGATGTGCCCGGGCCTAAGGGTTTTGAGGATGTGCCCACGCCGGCACTCAAGGTGCTCCTGGGCGTAGGCAAGCAAGAACATGAAAATCAAAGCAACCAGGACACATCCGGCTACAATCTTCTTCACCATGGCTGCTACTCCATGGGGTTAGCGAGTAGGCGACCGCGCGTCCCCCGCAACATAGCACACTTGGGCACGTTCGCGGGTGGACTACGCTGCAGTCGCAGAGGGAGGTGGCGCGTTTCCAGTGAGAACGGCAAGCGCGAAGGGACAGACAACTTTCCGCGTTTCTGATGGCGGTCACGCTCGCGTGA
The DNA here is from genome assembly GCF_000472385.1 of Bradyrhizobium sp. ARR65. Classification (GTDB taxonomy): domain Bacteria; phylum Pseudomonadota; class Alphaproteobacteria; order Rhizobiales; family Xanthobacteraceae; genus Bradyrhizobium. The sequence continues at coordinate 17,335 of NZ_AWZU01000008.1, read as the reverse complement.
CAAGCGTCAGCCCCTCAATCGCCTTGCCGAATTCACTGGTGAGTACTGTCAGTATTTAACTGAGTCCCCTAATTCGTAATTCGCCGAATTGGTCGATTAAGTTCGTAATACCAAAACCAGTTAAGGAGGTTTCAGCCATGTGCGTGCAAGCAGGGCGCCGATGGGATTTCGGACCATGGTACGGGTACGGCTGTTGCTTCGGAGGGCCTCCAAGATGGGGACCAAGCCGACGAGAAAGAATCCAGGAGCTTAAGGACTACATCGTGGAGTTGAGGGAGGCGCTTGAAGAGGCCGAGGAGCGGCTAAAGGAACTGGAAAAGTAAGTTGATGCCACCCCGGGAAGCGCCGCAGAGGGTGTTTTCCGGCGCCCGCTGTTTTGACCAGACTAGCCGCAGCGCAAAAACACGCATGGGCGCGGCCACGGTGCGGACTATCGCAACGGGCGCTGCAATAAAATCCAGGCCTACCGGGTTGCCGGTTGCTTTTGTGAGGGCACCGGGCATGCATTGTGACGCGCAGATCGTGTCTGCTTTCAGAGGCTTGCGGACGCGGGGGGGGCGGTGGGACCGCTTTAGGTCGCGGCGAATGAGCCGAACCGGAAGTGCTGCGGCTGGCCATCTGCACAAGAAACCGGCCTCCTAAGCGCTATGAAGCGCAAGGCAACTCGTAGCAGAAGCAACGTCACGCGACGGTGCCGCCGACTTGGTGCGGGCGGTTTCGGAGGTCTGCATCAGAGAGCGCAGACGCGCGGAGTGGCACCTTCTCCATCTCCTGGTTGTTCGGTGCCCCGGTCTGTGCGGCCAATCGGCGGCGGACAACATCGATATGCCCCCGCAGATCATAGACCTGGTTTGCGAAGCCGAGCGGGAAACGGGTGTGGCTCAGCGCTTCTTCGATCTTGTCTACCGCCGCTTGTGTGGCGGCCTGATCCTTGCTGCCTTGGTCACCTTCGATGGAGACTTCCAGCGTCTTGAGCTGGCTATACCAATAGAGCAGGCGCCTCCGGATGTGCCACTCGTATGCTGCGGGCAGGAATCGGAAGAGAGGCAGCCCGATCGCAATTGCGGTCACAAGCACCGCGATCGCTCTTTGCGCGTGAACGGTTAGCCAGAGCGGCAGATGTCTCTGCAGAAAGGAGGGACCATTCTTGTAAAAATGCACAGCGGCAGCGGCGACCGGAAAGTCCGGGTCAGTCGGCATCGGAAACTGGCCGGCGCGTTGAAAGATGCCGGGCGCTCTGTGGATCTCCCGCATAGTCTGGAGAAGCAGGCTGACGATTTCCGGATGCAGGTCGCTACGGACCTGCACGCTCATGGTCGTCGCGAGGAGCGGAACGTCATAGGCCGGGATGTTCTCTGCGATGTCGATGACGCCTTCCGGAAGGTCTAGTCGCACGAGGCTTGGCATTACGCGGGTGAACGCTTCTGCCATGGGGAAATTCATGAGCCGGACGTTCGGGCTGCGCAGCATCGATTGCACGGCCGACGTGTTCGGCGAACCGAGTATCCACACGGCGTCCACTTCGCCGGCCCGCAGCTCCTGCGCGGCTTGGTGAAGCGATACGTCAGCCGTTCACCGGCAGGGCAGTGATAGATATCCTCCGCCGCGGCAATGTCACCGTGAAGCCCGCCTGCTCACAGGCACGGAGCTCTTCATTGTCGTAATAGCCGCGATCAGCAACGACGCTCGAGCGTCTCGACAGCCATCTCGGCACGAGCCTGCTCGGCCATGTTGGCGAGTTGGTGGCGATCGGTGCCAACGTTGGTCACATCATGAGCGACGATAAGATGATGCTGCGTATCAACCGCAATCTGCACGTTGTAGCCAACGATGCCGGTGTCCTTGCCGCTTGTCGCCATGGAACGTGCGTCAAGATCGGAGAGCCAGATCTGCTTGTCCTCGCTCTTCATCATCTCCGCGTTGATCGCGTTGAGCCGGACGATCTCCTCCTTGAGCTTTTCGATCTCTTGCCCTTGAGCCGCTCAACCTTCACCACCGGCACCGCATCGCCATGCCGATCGGCGGTTTCAAGCTGAGAGAGATAGCGGGCTATGCTTTGGTCGATCCGCTCAAAGCGCCTCTTCATCTTGACCTCGGTGAAGTTCTTGTCCCGTGTATTCACAACCTTGAACTTTGATCCGTCAATTGCGACGCTCGCTGCACTGAACTGCTCAAGCTTGCGGCACGGCGCAACGAACTCGCGACAGACCTTACGAATGGCCTCGCCATTGTCCTTACGGAAATCCGCAATGGCCTTGAAGTCCGGCGCCCGTTGCCGGGTCAACCAAATCATCTCGATGTTGCGCTTGCATTGCCGCTCCAGGCGCCGGCTCGGATGGAATCCGATTAAGATAGCCGTAGATGTAAAGCTTGAGCATCGTACCGGGGTGATAGCTGGGTCGACCGGTGTCGAGTGGCTGGACCCCGACGAACCCGATCTTATCGAAATGGAGGCCGTCGACGAACACGTCGACCGCTCGCACCGGGTTGTCTCCGATCACATAATCATCGAGCAACGCTGGAAATAGGGTGCTCCGTCCACGATGCACTCCTTCAACAAAACGCTTCATCGGCTGCCCCGCAAATCGCAGGGAATCTTATCGCGCGAATCACTTCAAACAGAGCGTTTTCACACAGCCTGGTCCCAAGGCGGACAACGTTGCCTTGCTCCCCGAGTCTCCTACCAAGCTCACGCAACATCGCCTTTTCGCAAGCGAGCTTCAATGGGCTCGATGTCAGAGATGCTTCTCGCCGGCGGTGTAGGGAATGCCAGGAGCATCATAATCGAACTGACAACCAAAGCCGCTGCGCATAAGGTGATCCAGGTGACCTGTTCGCCAAGCACCCACCAGCCGAGGAGCAGCGCGACAATCGGGTTCACGAAAGTGTATGTCGCGACGATTGGTGCCGACATGCGGTCCAGGAGCCATAGGTAGGCCGTGTTCCCGACAACGCTCCCAAGCAGCGCAAGGTAGAGCATACCGGTAATCGACATCACCGTGACGTTCTCAATTGCGAATGCTCTCCACTCGCCAGCAAACGCGCTGACGAGTAGTAAAACCACGCCGCCGCAAATGAGCTGCATGGCTGCAAGCTGGTCGCTCGGAATATGGGCGGCTCGTCGTTGTGAATAGACGGTCCCTAAGGCCCAGGACAGAGCCGACGCCAACAACAATAGGATCATCATCCAGGAGAGCGGCCGAGTGGAGCTTGATGTATCATGCCAAGCAAGCAGTGCGACCCCAGCAAATCCCGGAAGGAGTCCCAGCAGTTTTCCCAGTGGCTCGCTGCGTGCGATCACGGTGTTCACAAGGACGATCCAGAACGGAATTGTTGCCAGGAGGACCGCTGCAAGGCCGGATGGCACCTGGCGCTGGGCGTACGCTAGAGCGCCGTGGCAGCCGACGAAAAAAAATGCGCCGCCAACCGCCGCATGGCCCCAGTCGGCGAGAGGACGCAGCCCCGAGCCTCGAAAGTACGCGATCAAGAGAAGCACCGCGCCGCCAACAAGAGAGCGAGACGCGATGAGCATAAAGGCGGGGATTGATAGCAGGCTCAAGGCAATGGCGAGATAAGTCCCGCCCCATAGGAGGTAGATCGCCGCAAACGCTCCCATGATCTTCAACGGGACTGTACGCTCCTCCATGACAGCCTCTGGCAGCATCGAGCAATGTTTTCGCGTGAGTTAACGAGCCCTACGTCGATGCGTTCCTGCTTGGAGGCAGTCGAGATTAGTCAGAGCGTCCTCCGGTTCTTCCGTGTAAACATGCGGATTGCTAAAGGTGCTGTAGTCACCCGTTGGGCGAGGGCGATTTTCGCTGGCAAGGTCGGGTACAAGCTCCCATAAAATTACCTGCCGGTTGATCAACGCTGCACTGTAATTGCCGATCCGAGATCGCAAACTCTGGTGGTAGCGCTATCGGCTATCGCATCGTTCGTCGCAGATAGTTTAAGGTCCGAAGAACGATCCGTTTAACTTTTCCCAGCATAACTGCGGACTCAACGGCAGGTTACTGTGGCATACGTCATCCCGCTCATCGCGGCCGCTGTTGTGGTCGAAGCTGCCGGACAGTTCGTCCACCTGAACAAGAATATTTTCGCCGGCGTTCGCGCACTGTGACCCAAAGGTGACCTTGCGTCGGGTACGCAGGCTTCTGAGCCGCTGCTGTTTCTGTCCTGCCTAAATAGCACATCATTCGCGCAGCTTTTTTGATAGTCACGAGATGCTATCGGACACCTAGGAGCGCACCCGTGTTCCGGCCAACATCTTGCGCGCCTCGTTCAGAGCCTGCGCTTCCGCCTCCGCCCGAGTTGCGCCCTCACCGCGCGCGAGGCGTGTTCCGGGGCTGACATTGTCCACCTCGCAGCGATATCGGTTGCCCAGCTTGTATGAAACCACCCCGATCTCCCAATCACCGAGGCGCTGCTGCCGTCGCTGATAGCCGTCGGCATGCAGCCAAGTCTTTCCTGCATAAAAGGCCGCTTTCTCGACCAGGCCCGCTTGCGACCAATGGTGGGCGAGGATCTCGGGATGCATCTCCACCGTCTTCGGAAACCGATCCTCCAGCACTTTCGCAATCCGTGCGTGGAGCTCCTGCCGTCTGCTCCGCAGCAAGGTCGCATACGCCGCATCCCGGATCAGGGCGTGTTTGAACGTGTAGGTTGCGCCGGGTGGCGTGCCGCGACAGAAGACCAATTCGGAGTGGACGAGGCGCTCCACTGCTTCTTGCAAGGAGCTTTCCGGTAGGGGGACCAGGGCGGCCAGCAAGTCGTATGAAAACTCGCGCCCGATAGCCGCGCCGATTTGCGCGACTTCTCGGATCGGTGCCAACCGATCGAGCCGTGCCATCAACGAGGCATGCAGCGTCGTTGGAATCGCCAGCGGCGGCACCGGACCAGTCAAAACGTATTGATCACCCGCGTCCTTCAACAAACCGCTTTCCAATACCGTCTTAGTCAGTTCCTCGACGAAGAGCGGGACGCCATCGGCGTGAGCGGTGATCTGATCACGGATCGCCGAGGGCAATTCTTTGTTGCCGGTGAGGCGGTTCACCAATTCGGCGCCGTGTCGGGGGCCCAGACGGCTGAGCGTCAATGTCGTGACGTGTGCATCGCCGGTCCAGGGCGACGGAAATGCCGGCCGGCAGGTGATAACGAGCAACATCCGCAAGGACTGAATCCGCTCCACCGTCAGCTCAAGGAGTTCGAGCGAAATGGGATCGATCCAGTGCACGTCCTCAAACACCATCAACACCGGTCGATGCGCAGCGAGCCCGGCAAGCTGGGCTATCAATGCCTCGAGGGTTTCCTCTTTGCGCCTCTGCGGTTCGAGCTGCAGCGCCGGGGAGCGATCGCCGCCGATCGATAGCAGATCCGCCAACAGGCTGGTGGCATGCTTCGTGTCCTTTGCTGACGGAGCGAGGATCGCCTCGAGCTTGCCGAGCCGGCGCTCGGCATTGTCGTCCCGCTCAAATGCCGCGGCGTGCTCCAATTGGCTGACGACGGGGTGAAGCGCGGTGTCCCCATGATGAGGCGAGCAGAAAAAGCGCAGCCGAGTGTGCGGCTCGCCTTTCAACCGTTCTTCTATCGCCTCGGTCAGACGCGACTTCCCGATGCCTGGCTCACCGGACAGCAGCACGACCCGGCCATCGCCTTCCTTCGCCTGCTGCCAGCGGCGCATCAGAAGATCGAGTTCTTCGTCGCGGCCGATCAGCGGTGTGCTGGAGCTGGCGGCGCGAAGCGCCTCGAAGCGGCTCTCGATCGTGCTCAGGCCGACCACCTGCCATGCCCGCACCGGATCGGCGAAGCCCTTGAGCGTCACGGCGCCGAGGTCGCGATATTCAAATAGCCCGCCCGTCAGGCGCCGGGTATCGGCGGCAATCACGACGGTGTTCGGAGCCGCCAAACCCTGCAGCCGGGCAGCCAGGTTCGGCGTTTCGCCAACCACCGCTTCCTCCTGAGCCGCTCCGCTTCCGATGAGGTCGCCGACCACCACCAGGCCCGTGGCGATGCCGACGCGGGTTTGCAGCTTCAGCTCGCCAGGGAACGGAAGCGCGATTGCGCCGACGGTCTCAACCAGAGCCAGACCGGCGTGGACCGCGCGCTCTGCGTCGTCCTCATGGGCGTGCGGGTAACCAAAATAGACGAGGACGCCATCGCCCATGAATTTGGCGACGAACCCTTCGAACCTTTTGACAACGCTGGAGCAGCGATCATGGTAGACATGCATCACCTCACGCATGTCTTCGGGATCAAGCCTCGCCGAGAGCGCCGTTGAGTTGACGAGATCGCAGAACATGACTGCGAGCTGCCGGCGCTCGGCGCATGCTCCAGCTGACACAATGTGCGGAGGCGAAACCGCCGGCGTCGCGGTGGTTGGATCACGGTTGCTCGGCGTCAGCCTTTTACCGCACGCGGAACAGAACTTTGCACCTGGCCGAACCACAGCGCCACAGGATGGGCACCGGCCTGGAAGAGCCGCGCCGCACTCCTCGCAAAACTTACTCTCCTCCGGAATGTCGGCCCGGCAGCTCGGACATTCCATGCGCCCCTCCCTGGCCCCGCCAGTCGCGCGCTGATTTCAAAGTCTAGCACGACGAACTTGCCCCGCACTAGCGGCGCTGGCGCCGCATTGAGGCTGACCGGGGTACCGCCGCCGGAAAGCGAAAGAGCGCGCCTAAATTGGGCGTGGCCAAATCCGATTCTTGCGCAAATCGTTAGCGCAGTGGGTATACCCGTGTCCGCGCCAACAATTCTCTTGCCCTCTTGAGCGCCTCGGCTTCCGCCTCCTCGCGGGTGGTTCCTTCGCCTCGCGCCAGTCGGACTCCCGCGTCAGCATTCTCAACCTCGCAGCGGTACCGACCACCGAGCTTGTACGATGTAATGCCAACGTCCCAGGCTTCGATGTTATGTCGCCGGCGCCGATACTCCTCGGCGCGCAGCGCCGTTTCGCTTTGCATGACGCTTCTCCTTCGAACAATCACGCCGCGGCGCGCTCGATTGGCGCGCGGACGAGGTTGCCCCACTCGGTCCAGGAACCGTCGTAATTCCTCACGTCGGGGTAGCCCAGGAGATATTTAAGCACGAACCAAGTGTGGCTCGAGCGCTCGCCGATGCGACAATAGGCGATCGTCGGACGATCCTGGGTCACCCCCTCACCCTCGTAGAGAGCACGAAGTTCGTCTGCGGATTTGAATGTGCCGTCCTCGTTGCAGACCTTGGCCCAGGGGATATTTCGCGCGCCCGGGATGTGCCCGCCGCGCTGGCAGGTCTCGGGAAGGCCGGGCGGCGCCAGGATGCGACCCGTGAACTCATCGGGGCTCCGCACGTCCACCAGCACGGCGCTCTTTTCCGCCGCGGCCATCTGCGCTTCGCCGAGATAAGCCCGGATAGAGAAATCGGGCTCACCGGGCAGCGTGTAGCTGCTGCGAGCGATTTGCGGCACGTCCGTCGTCAGCTGTCGCCCTTCCTCGAGCCATTTGCGGCGCCCGCCGTTCATCAGGCGAACGTCCGAGTGGCCGTAGATCTTCATCTGCCACAGCGCCCAGGCGGCGAACCAGTTGTTGTTGTCGCCGTATAGGATCACGGTCGTGTCGTTCGCAATCCCCGTCTCCTCCATCAGGCGTCGGAAGTCGTCGGGCGGGATGATGTCACGCTGCAGCGTGTCGCAGAGCTGTGTCGTCCAATTCCAGGCAAGCGCACCTGGAATGTGCCCTTGGTCGTACCCACCCGTGTCGACGTCGACTTCGGCGAGACGGATGTTCAGATCGCTCCGGTGCGTCGCTACCCAGCCGGTATCAACCAGCATTTTGGGATCAGCATACTGGGTCATGAAAATCCTCCCTGTTGGTCTCCACGGACATCGGCGCCCGTGCGGCGCGTGCTAGTGTGGTCACTCGGCTCGAACGGATCGCCCACTAACGGGGTCTGTCCATAAGCGCGCACGTGAACGCCATCCATCGGGGATGGCTCCCTGGCCTCATCGGCCGCCGCCGGGGCGCGGCCTCGGTCGACGAGCAGCAGCCCACCTAGTCCTTGAGTGAGAAGCTCGCAGCGTCTAACGCAGCGCGAAAATTCCTGCGCGAGAAGCTGACAGCATAGGGAGCCACGATACATCTCCAGCCCGCTAAGGTATTGGATCGCACTTTACGGCGCTTGTCGAGGGGGTGTGAAGGTCGGCTGGGCAGCGCCTTCCCGCATACTTCAGAGCAGCCTGCGTGCTCCACCGCAATCATTGTCGGTCGACTTTCGGCGGATGGCGCCTCATCGAGTACGCCATTCGCACCTGCAGTCTGTCTCTTACGAAGAAACGAGCCTTAAGCCGTCAGGTCCGTGATGCCTATGATCACGCGTGCCTTGTGAGAACGTGCCTGCCGATGGCATCAGCGCTGCTCGCTCGCTCCAGACGCCGATTTCGGCACGTCCCGTTTCAAGGGCAACTACGTTCCACGCGACCTGACGCGCCTGAAAAATGACCGCACCTAGTGTCGCCAGCTTCGCTCCGGCACTGATAGAGCAAGTCAGCTTGACTGACCCGCCCCGCGGCTCGGTCGGCGGTAAGTACGCCGCCCCGACCTGATTGGCAGCCCGTCCGAAGGCGACGACTGCGGCTCCGAGAATTTCCGGAGGCCAATCGCGACAGATTTAGCAGGTCTCGCTGAGGTCTTCTGTCGGAGGCAAAGCCGACTGGATTTGCTCGCCGCAAGTATTACGGCTCGCGTGCCTTAGCGGTCCTCAGTCCTTCGACGAATCCGGTCTAAGATCGTCCGGTGTCGTTCAAACTCTTCTTCGCGGTATTTGGATCGTCTCGTTCCTTGATCTTAGCGACCGGAAGCCGCCAACCGCGCCTGATCGACATGACGCGAAGTAGGAAGCATGAAATCAGCGCCACCGCCGTGACCGCGGCGACCGGTAGCTGTAGCATGTGGCCGATCACCACGATGGCTGCCGCGGCCAATGCGGCGACGGCATAGAGTTCCGCGCGCAGCACCGTGGGAATTTCGGCCAGCAGCACGTCGCGCACCATGCCGCCGCCGATGCCGGTCACCATGCCGAGTGCCGTCGCCATCACGGGATTCAGTCCGTGGGCCAGTGCCTTCGAAGAGCCCGTAACGGCGAAGAGCGCGAGGCCCGCCGCGTCGAAAATGAGGATCGGATTCGACATCCGCACGATGAGGGGCGAGCAGTAGAAGGTGATGATGCCGGCCAGGAGCGACACGCCGAGATAGCGCCAGTCGCCGACCGCCCCGGGTGGAACGGCGCCGATCAGGAGGTCGCGCGTGATCCCTCCCGAATTTCCCGCCGCAAACGACAACACCAGAACGCCGAACAAATCCAGCTCTCGCCGGGCACCTGCCAACGCCCCGCTGAGCGCGAAGACGAAAGTGCCGCTCAGATCGAGCACAAGCGGAAGCTTGTCCATGATGCCGCTTTCCTTGCCTTAAGAGAGGACGAACATGCTTCGATCGGCTAGCAGGCCGGCTCGCATTCCTATGCCGGTAGCCAGGCCCGGGCCGCGACGACCAGCGCTTCGACGCCGGTTCGTAGCGTCGGATGGAGAAGGGGCGCGAATTTCGGACTGTGGTTCACCGGAAGTTCGTTGATTTTGTTCGCCTCCTTGGCCTGCGCGTACGTCTTCGGATCGGTGCCGCCGACGAACCAGAAGACCGATGGCACGTGCCACTCGGATCCGAACGATCCGAAATCCTCGCTGGCGGGAGCCGGCCCCGTTTCCCGGACTCGCTCCGCTCCGAAATGTCCGCGAAAAGCATCTGCCACTCGCTTGGCGGCATCTTGGTTGTTCACGTTGAGGGGGTACTGATCGATCGTCGTGATTTCCGGCGGCTGAGGCGCCCCGGAAGCAGCCGCCTCGGCGTTGGCGATCCGCTCGATCGCGGCCAGGACGCGCTTGCGCACGCCCGCATCGAAGGTCCGGACATTCAGTTTGATGATGGCCTCGTCCGGAATGACGTTTTCCTTCGTTCCGGCCTGCAGGACACCCACTGTCAAAACCGCAGCTTCGGCCGCAGCCACCTCGCGCGAAATGATCGTTTGCAGTCGCAGCACGGTCGAGGCCGCCATGACGACGGGATCGATGCTGGCCTGGGGCATCGATCCGTGTGCGCCCCGCCCGAACAGGCGGATTTGCAGGCTGTCCGCCGCCGACGTGATCGCGCCGGCGCGCCCGGCGACCGTTCCCGCAGGGCCTACCATGACGTGCTGACCTAAAATCACGTCGGGCTTTGGAAAGTGTTTGAAGAGGCCATCGTCGATCATGGCTTGCGCGCCTTCGCCCGTTTCTTCTGCGGGCTGGAAGACCGCCATCAGCGTGCCGCGCCACGAGGTCCGGGCATCCGCCATTAGCTTGGTAGCGCCCGCGAGCCAAGTGACGTGCATGTCGTGGCCGCACATATGTGAGACGGGGACCGTCTTGCCTTCGCGGTCCATCGCTGTCGCTTTGCTGGCATAGGGAAGAGCCGTCGCCTCCTGGATCGGCAGCGCGTCCATGTCGGCGCGCAACATGACTGTCGGTCCTTCGCCGTTGCGGAGTAGACCTACGACACCGGTTTTGCCGACCCCGGTAGTTACTTCGTAGCCGGCGGCTCGAAGCCGGTCGGCCGCGAGGCCCGCTGTGCGCGTCTCCTGCATCGAGAGCTCTGGATGCGAGTGAACGTCTCTGTAGAGGGCCTCCAGATCAGGAAGCATTCCATCGAGGTTGCGCAGTGCGGGATCGGAAGAAAGCGCCTGAGTGTTGACCATGAGTCAACCCCTGCAGTTTAGGGCATTGATGGCGTACGACTGAATAAACGCCCGTGGATGAACTCAATTAGGAAGCCTCGCGCCCATTTTCATCAGGCGCAACTCATATAAGATTTCTTCAAGCGAAGTTGACGCCCTTTCCGCGAGGAATGGCTCGAGGGGAATAATCTCTGTAGGCAGCGTCGTCCCAAAATACCGGCAGTCCGCCGGTCGTATGCAGCTTGATCGGGGCTGGCTTCGTGGCGAGGAATGACATTTCCACACGGCGACCGCAGGCAATCCATGTCGCGTCATTCGCGAATCACGGAATGAACCCTTTGCATCGTCGATCTTGCCCGTGTCGCCTGTTGTGCCATCCCGAAAGCGACGTTCATGTCCGCTTTCGGTACACAGGGGACAACGCACGCGAGGGATGTGCGCATTCCCTGCAGTGGACGAAGCAGATAACGCCGCAGCATCAAGTTCGTCTCTGATCGCCCCTTCGCCGATCCAGAAGCCACCGCCCGCAAAACTGAGGCTGGCCAACGCCGTCGAGCCGGCACAGGACGGCCGCATCTACATCGAGAAGATCAAGGGTGACTTTTATCCATCAGCTCAATGGTACGCGTGCAGAATGCAAAGCTGGTTTTGATCTCGCGATCGCGAAAGGGCTCGACTCTGGATGCACGAGAGTGGGACTTCTGTGAAGATCAAGGAGCCTGGCACCGCGTTCACCTACTAAAGTTTAGGCAGTTCTCTGTTCGCGACAAAAGACCTTTGAGCCCCATCCGACCCCGCACTTGATGACTTTCACCTGATACTCAAGTTCGTCTCTCGCGAAGCGGCTTTGGATTAACTACCCGCTTCGTCGGAGCCGACAATGGAGCTTTCTCGGAACGGCGGAAGTGCAGCTCGCGGAGCGGACAATTCCTGACAGTACATGCGATCGATTCTGCGTTGCATCAGCGCGTAGCAGTTGCATGCCACAGCTTCGAGCCGCGCTCGGTCGATCTCGACGAAGCCGCGCCGGTAGGACGCAATGGCGCCCGCCCCTCGAAGATTGTTCATAGTCAGCGTCACCGTCGTCCGCCGCACCCCGACCAATTGGGCAAGCGCCTCCTGCGTCAGCGGAAGGAGATCATCGGGAACGCGGTCGTGGAGTTGCAGCAGCCACCGCGCCATGCGGCCATCCACCCGATGCAGCGCATTGCAGGCGGCCACGTGCTGGAGCTGCAACAACAGCGCGCGGGCGTGGACCTGCACGACGTGCCTGATGGCCGCGCTTCGGGCATAGGCGACCCGGAATTTCGCTGCGGAAATCACTGACGCGGTGCCGGCCAGGCGAGCAGTCGCGGTGACGGACGAAAGCGAGGGGCCGAGCACGGAGAGCGATGCCAATGCGCCTTCCCGCCCTACCAACGTGGTGGCGACCGTTAGTCCGTCTGGCATATCGATCATGAAGGCGATGGCGCCACTATGGGGAAAATAAACCTGATCGAGCTCATCGTCCGACCGCACCAAGACGGTGTCGGGTTCGAACAAGACTTTGTGGAAGTGGGGCGTGAGCAAGCCCAAATCTGTCGGCGGCAAGGCTGCCAGAAGCCGATTTCCAATCGCGACCAATGAACCTGCCCCAATGAAAAATGACCCAACCGGCCACTCAATAGCACCCCAAGCATGGGTGGAAGAAAAATCACATGGTTTAAAGACTGCACCCGTAAAACACCGGATGGCTAGCGAGCCCAAACCCAGAAACGGCTGCATGAGTCCTCGGGCCCGGCGACCTCGGCTCTAAACCGGGGCCATTTTGAACGTGCGGGATTACGATTGATGCCGAAGATGGGCTGGCATCGCGCCTTGGACGATCCGATTCCCGCTGCCCGCGGCCGCTGCGAGCTGAATACGCTCGTGATATCGCCAACCACATCACCGAGCTGCCGACGCGCGAGCATGAACTACAACTGCGCCTTCTTTGAGCAGCGGCGATGCATCGGTACGACTGTCTCCTCGTCTCCTCTGGACGACAAGGAAGAGACGAAATCGGTGTTTCTTGCTGCGGTGCGTCTAAACCGGCCTACACAAGTACGGCGCCGAAAGTATCAGGTATTCATTCACCTTTTACCGGCGCGAGGAGCGGGACTTTCTCCATGTGCAGGAACACAGACTCATGATTTTGCATTGTGTTGGTTTGTGAGGCGATCATGCATCTTTTTTCAAGAATAGTCGCGATTGCGACAGTCCCGGCGTGGTTGGGGATACATGTGGACCCTGCTGCAGCACAAACCTTCAATGAGAGATGGTCCATCATTCCGAAGGCACACGCAGAGCCAGCTCCCGAGGCGCCCGGCCACGATCAGCAGGATTCGCAAACGCAGGCTCCGATTGGAGCAGAGCCCACACATGGTTCAGGAGATCGCTCAGCCACTCGAACCTTCAACCGAGTTTTTTCCGGAAAGGCCTCATACTATTCGTATCGGACCGGAAAAACAGCGAGCGGTTCGTCGTTCAATCGGAATTTGCCAACCGCAGCCCACCGCAGTCTGCCGTTCGGCACAAGGGTTCGCGTCACTGATCTTGCGACCAGGAGGTCCGTAGTAGTTCGCATAACCGACCGCGGACCGAGGGTTCGCGGCCGCATCCTCGACCTTTCGCTCGGCGCGGCGCGCAGCTTGGAGATTACGGGTCGTGGCGTGGTCCAAGTTCGCGCTGAGGTGCTTTAGCTTGTGCTGCTAAGTCCCACCACAGCTTGTGCTGCTAAGTCCCACCACGAATTTCTCCGCCGCAGCGGGGAATGGAAAGGCATAAAGAATCCGGAGATGAACCGCGAGCGCGTCATCCATCGATAGCAGGCCCACCATCGAGCGCGAGCGGCTAAGCCCCAATTTTGCAGCAGCAATTCAGAGTCGAGCATGTCTCTTGGGGATCAAAAGCGCCGGTTGAAGGCCGGCCAGTCGTTTACGGTCTATTGCGATAAGCTGACTGTTCGTAAGCCTTGCCGGATTTCGCGTTCGGGCCAACATCCGACATCGGGTCTGTCTAGCCGTGTCGGGGTGAGTCAAATAAGCTGGTCGCCGATCTTGATCGACACAAGCGCGGGACAGGCATATCAACCGGGGCATTGCATGCGAAATCGATCCATGACGGCGCGATCCACGGTGGAGATGCCGGGTTGGGTGACTTCCGCCGTAGTATCGCTCGCCGCGATGGCCGCATTGATTGTGCTGACCGCTGGCGCCACCGCCAAAGAGGCGCGCCCCGCGACGCCCACCGAGGCGACGGCGCCGCGCTGCTGGCGAGCCGATCATGGGGATCGTGTCGATCAAGTCCCAGCGGATCACTTCTCCCGTTGGCGAGATGTGGCGTCCACATAGGACGACGTCGCAGCGGAAGCGGCGGGCGATCACCAGGAGCTCTACGACCCGCCCGGACAGCGGCAGATCGGTCACGCGTCGCCGACACCGGCTATGGATACGCCGCGAAACTGTTGCGCACGATGGACACAGGCCGACACTTCCGGACGGCGCTGCGGTCCGGAATGACCGAGCCGCAGGCGTAGCGGCCATTTCTGTGCGCGTCGCATTGGTCCCCGTTTCACGTTGACGACTTCGGCATCGGCCGCGACCAGCGTCTTGTGGTGGACGCCGCGTCCTTCGCCACGCGTGCGCCCGTCAAGTCAAGTGTCGTGGACCGCTCGTTGGCACGGATGCGCGGTCACGGGCTGCATCATGCGGGCGCGCAACTTGTGCGAGATCGGCGCGCGAGCGGTCAGTTCCCCGGCGCGGCCTGACCGTGCGGGCCGGGCTAGCCCCGCCGCACTGCTTGTTCTACGTTCTGGCTCGAGACCGTGCGGCCTGGGTCCCGTTTTCCCACGCAATCGTTCGACAAGCCCCATCTCCTTCGGATCAGAGCGCCCCCTGACATGTTCGTTTCGTTTTTCCCCCGCCCCAAACTGTTCCTTCTAACGGCTCTGCTTTGGACCGCCCTATCCATGGCGATTTGGTACGGTTTCGCCAGCGCTCTCGTCCATGGCCCCAAGCCGGTCGGGATTTCGGTCTTCTGGTCGCCTTCCGAGCTCTGGTTCGATCTCTACTTCGCGCTTTGCGTCGCTATCTTCGCCGGCGCCTGGACGCTGTTTGCTCCGCATCCCTGGGCGGGCTGGTCCATTCTGGGCTCTGCACTGATCCTGTTCGCCTCCTATTTTCAGGTCCAGGTGAGCGTGGCCATCAATGCCTGGTTCGGTCCGTTCTATGATCTTATCCAAGCCGCGGTATCCAAGTCGAGGCCGGTTACTGTCGATGAGTTCGTCGCCCAGCTGTCGATCTTTGCTGGTGTTGCGTTTGTGGCCGTGATCGTCAGCGTGCTGACAAGCTTCTTCACTAGTCACTATATCTTTCGCTGGCGTACTGCGATGAACGAGTTCTATACCCGAAACTGGCCGCGGCTCCGCAGCATCGAAGGCGCCTCGCAGCGTGTGCAGGAAGACACGATGCGATTCGCCAACACTCTGGAAAACCTTGGCGCCAGTCTCATCCGATCGGTGCTGACGCTGATCGCCTTCCTGCCGATCCTGATGAAGCTGTCCGACGTCGTCACCGAGCTGCCGCTGGTCGGCGCGATCCCGTACCCGCTAGTTTGGGCGGCTGTGATCTGGTCACTGTTCGGCACCGGCGCGCTCGCATTGATCGGAATTCGACTGCCGGCAATCGAATTCTTTAACCAACGGGTCGAGGCCGCCTATCGCAAGGAGCTCGTGCTCGGCGAGGACGATCCTGTTCACGCCGACCCGCCAACGCTCGGCGTTCTATTCAGCAATGTTAGGCGAAACTACTTTCGGCTTTACCTGAATTTCGTCTATTTCAATATCGGCCGCATCGTCTATCTGCAGGCCGACGTCATCTTTCCGTACGTTCTACTCATACCTACCCTGGTTGCGGGCAAGATCACGCTCGGCCCGATGAACCAAATCCTGAGAGCGTTCAGTGAAGTACGAAGCTCGTTCCAGTATCTCATCACCTCCTGGACCACAATTATCGATCTGATATCGATCTATAAGCGCTTGCGCGGCTTCGAGGCGGTCATCTATCACGAGCCGCTACCATCGATCGAGGCGGAGAAGGAGCCGGCGTGATCATCGCCACCACACGCTCCGAAAGAGCAGCCGGCGCGGCCGGAATATGCTTTTCGGAATTTGCGAACCGCAAAACGTGGCAAACGCAAGCTCGAGCGGGCCGACCATCTGGATGCGCTCGACTGCAATAAACTTTCAAAACCTGTCGGTTCGGCTAAATACGCGGGGCCGCCGCGCGGAGTATGTTCGCGCGGCGCCTTCGGCGGAGGGCCGGTAGAGAGGCAATTTCCGGCAGACCGATCCTAGGTTGCGCGGGCGAAGTCGCAACAGAAGCTGCTTGTTAAGGTTGATACGCGCGAGCGGAGTTAAATGGGGAACCGAACAGATCGCTTCAGGTGAAGCTTACGCCGATGCGATCCGCCTGCCGCCAGATCAAGCAACATTCAAAGCTGTTTCGGAAACCATCGAACGACAACTTGAATGCGGCCGGCACGACCGTGAGCCCGTCCAGCCAAAGGCCGGCCCCAAAAACGGTCAAATCTCGGAGCAGGTAGGGCTTGTAAGCGGTTTGGCCGGGAAGCGAAACTAGGACCGTTTCGTTTAGAAGCTTGCGCTTTGCTCTACGCCGCTCAGTGCCTTTCCATTCATTGCCGTTTGCGTTCGCGGACTTTGGAGACATCGGCGTTCTCAACGTCAGAGATCATCAAAGCCAGTCAGGCGCTTGTAAATCCACCGGCGATCATCACGCCGCCGCCAGACGTTGCCCCAGGCAATGCCGCCGTCGATCGAGCGCCTGCGGATAATTACCCGCCAGACATGCCAAACGCGAGCCCATGCGGGCATCGTGCTGGCATCGAGATCATCCTCGGGATCGCTCAAAGCGTTCGACCGCATTTTCAAACTGTTAGTTCGGACGGAGCAGCCGCGCGGAGTATTTTCGCGCGGCAACTTCGCTAGAGAGCCGGCCGTGTAGGCGATTTCCGGGAAGTCATGCTAGGCCGATTCCGCAAAGCCGCAACGTAAGCCGCCTATTAAGCTTGATAGGCGTGATCGGAGTTAAATCTGGAACTAACAGGTCGCCTTTCGTCGGCAATTGCGAGCTGGGGCAGTCAGTTTTCTTCTCCCACCGCTCGGTTGGGTTGTCCTACGATCCTCTCAATGGTGCGCTCGGCATGAAGACAGCATGCGCCCGCGTTGATGAAGCCCGGTCCGCGTCCTATTCGCATCAACAAACATGATCCATTTCCAGCCAGGTGGATAGCAATCTGCAGAAGGTGGTACTCGAAATCCTTGTGCTCCATCACTCGCCTGCCTTGGAAAAGAGGGAGGAATTGCTGTTCCCGGTTTCCACTCCAACTTCACGGATTGTGTTTGTTTTAGGAACGAACCGCGCGTTGGCCACTTGTAGTCAGAACCAGAAGGCCGTCGCCCGCCGTTAGCAAAACGGCGCCTGTCGCGGATAGCCAAAGGCAGAAGTGCCCGCTGTTCAAAAACAAGCGCTCGCGTTGGATAGCCAAAGGCGACGGCCGT
>NZ_AWZU01000007.1 GCF_000472385.1 Bradyrhizobium sp. ARR65 | reverse complement strand
AAAACGCTTCTGAGCCCGAATGATCACGCGCTGCTGCTGATCGACCATCAATCGCAAATGGCTTTCAACACGAAGTCGATTGACATCACCATCTTGCGCACGAATGTTGCGATACTCGCTCACGCGGCGAAGAGCTTCAAAGTCCCGACGATCATCACGACGATTTTGAAGGATGCCTTCCGCAGGTCCGCTGTTCGGTGAAATCACCGATGTCTTTCCGAATGCGGACGTCGCCGACCGAACCACCTCGAACGGCAGAAGGTGAAATCACCGGAATCGACCGGCAGAATCACTTCGGTTCTACGGATGCGAAACTGCTTATCCTTCCCAATGTCCGATAGGCATCGCGGTGCGAGAGACTTTTCAATCTGGCTTGCCCGGTTGTTGCCATAACGCGCGCGGATCGTTGCCGCCATCTCCGGTCCGCCACCAGCGGGACGATGAAACAGGATCGTAGCCAGATTTGCGCGTGGAACTCTCACGAGCTGGCACGAAGGCGCCGGCATCGTCGGATCATCCGCGAAAAACCTTCCAACCTGAGGAGCGGAGCCAGATAACCGGCGAACAGATTGCCCTTGTTTTCAAGATCGAGCTCGAACCCCTCCGTCGGAAAGATGGTTGCACAGCCTCTTGTCCCGCTCTGGTCATGTGCAAATGAGATGGCAGACCTCTTGAGAATGAAAAGTCCCCCGATGCGCCCCTTCGCTTCGCGGACGACCCATAATCCATCAGTGTTGCGCCCGATGAAGAAGGCGGGGATAGACCCGCTAATGACGTTCGGGTCCAAAAGTCCAAACTCTACAGCAGGCGTGTCGGCCTGACTGGTTGGCGAAACGTTGAACCGGATTCCGCGCAGGTCATCACGCCGCGAGTGGATGTGCTTGACCGCCGAGGCGGCGTGCTGCATCCGTCTGCTGACAAAGGCGTCGAGCATCGCGCGGCAAGCATCTGGAAGTTTCCTGATCTGCTCCCAGACTTGCGCGCTGCGGTAGGTGTTCACAGTGGTGCCCATCGCGGCCTCCTCACGAGTCCCACCTCTATGATGTGCCGATGAGCATAGGAATGCGAGACGGCTCGTGATGGTCCGGCATAGGGACGGTATAAAGACTGGGCAGGCGATTGGCGGGTCGTCGCCCTTATGCGACGGCTATGCAGGAACCCAGCGAACCGTCTCGATTTCCTATGCGTGCTTGTCCATCCTCATCCAATGACAGGTCTGGCCATGGAACACGAAGATGGCGCACTACCTTATCCATGAGGGCAAATATCCTGGCTCGTCTTACGGCGGCGAGGGTGAACAGCAGCTGCGCGGCTATCGATTTGGCCGAGGCTGCAGGAAATACAGTCCAGGTGCATCCGCGCCCAATCGCGCGAGCTGCTATTTGAGAGATCTGATTCGGTCGATCGCAGATGCAAAGCTGCGTCGCATACGACGTGAGCTGGAGCTTCGGGGCGTACGGCTCGAAGGGCCGAACGATGTGTGGATCGCCAGTTCTCTGCGTGAAGGCGATAGACGCAAGTGGGTCAGGGCGGTGCTATGACGGTACTCTCGCGATTGGCCGCAGACGTTCGTTCGCTTTCACGTAAGGCCATTTCCATGCTGCTGCAGTTTCTGTTTCCATCCTGGTACGAAGCGGAGAAGTACCAGCCACAGAAGCATTACATGCGTGGTCCTGGACCGAAATGGCGCGCCAAACATCTTGCAAACGGGGGCTCGTCTCGGAAGAGCTGAACCCATGTCACTGCCTGCGCCGGACTAGGCGCTGCGGCGCGACGGCAGGCCCCGCGTTCGCCATGGAGCACTGTAAGCCCTTGACCGCTTGGTGGAAATCCGCTCCGGCTGTCCGATCTTCAAGACAGCTGTAAGGGCGCGCTTCAGAAGAGAATCGTCAACTCGCGCGAGGTATTGGTGCAGCAGTGTTTCAGCGCCAACTTCATTCGAGTCCTGAATAGCCTCGCATAACTCTGTGTAGGTCCGCCGGAAGTCGAAATCCGACCGATCATCCTGCGGGCTGCCGAGCCTATCGATTGCATTGGCGATCGCGAGCACGCCGAGCCGATCGGCATTGTCCCGCGTCAGGGCGAAGCGCAGAATTGCCAAATGCCAGGAGCGCAACGTCCTGGAGTGCCACTCGGTGGGATCTTGCTGATCCATTATGATTGCCCCTCTGGCGACCATCACAAAGAGGTATCAGGCTTGAGCGGCCCGGCCAGATCGTCATCGATCACGGCGATAGCCTTGGCGAGCGTAGCTTTGGCGGGGTCATCCAAGGGCACGATCGGCAGACGCGTGCCGGGATCCATCAGGCCGAGCAAGCTCAACGCATATTTTACGCCGGCCGGGGTGTCGTTCGAAACGCAGCACTCCAGCGGAACCAGCGTCTTCTGAAGGTATCTCGCGATCTGCAGCCGCCCCAGCCTCAGGTTGGCAAAAATGGCCTGGCACAGGTCCGGCGTCACATTCGAGATGATCGAAATGCTGGCATCGCCGCCTTCGGCAAGATAGGTCAATGCTGTTGCATCGTTTCCGGACATCAGCCGAAAATTCTGTGGCAGCATAGAACGCAACCGCATGGGACGGGTAACATCGCCTGCCCCGTCCCTCAATCCGATGAATTGTTTGGTTTCAGCCAGCCGTATAAGCGTGTCGTCAGCCAACTCCCGGACGGTCCGCGCAGGGATGTCGTGCAGGATTATCGGTAATTCAGTCGAATCCGCGATCGCCCAGAAGTGCGCGTAGAGGCCATTCTGCATCGGCTTGTTATAGTAAGGTACGACCGAAAGAACCGCATCGGCGCCGGCTGCTTCCGCGCGTCGTGTCAATTCAATGGCGCGACTGGTGCAGTTCGAGCCTGCGCCCGCAATGATCCGCACTCGGCCGCTTGCGATCTCGACCGCCGCGCGGATGATCATGTCCCGCTCAGCCGTTGAAAGGGTCGAGGCTTCCCCGGCAGTCTCGCAGACCACCACGGCGGAAGCGCCAGCGGCGATCTGGCGCTCGCAAAGTCGCCCCAAGGCTCGCAGATCGACGCGGTCTGCGTGATCAAACGGAGTTGGGAGATCAGATATGTAACCCGTCAGCCAGGCGGTCGCGGTTAGCGGCGAGATCACGCTGCAGGTTCCATTTGAGCGAAGCCTTGCCGATCGGCGGAAAGCACAAGTCCGCGACGGCACCTCACGCCAGCTTCAATCCGAAAGCCCAGCTGGTGCAGCTTGTGTCGTATCTCAATCGCGAGCTTGCCTTCGCGAGACTCGATCAGAATTGCGACAGCCGAATTCGTGCTGAGAAACGGCGAAGCCTGGGCAAGCGCCGCCACCGGATTCTCGCCTGTGACCAGACCGATCGCATGCTGCCGCCTCGGAGCGGGACATGTCACAGGGGTGGAGACCCGACAGAATCCGCGCCGCCGCAGCGCGAGATATAGCTCCATGCTTTCGCTACCAGTAACGATAATTCCACGTAGACTGGAAGGGCGCGTGAGCGCGATCATGGTGTCGACGACCTGCTCCTGGTCCAATGCGAAACAAGGCTCGGCCATTGCGGTCTCCTGAATTTGCGCGGTCGCATCAGGTCACGCGTCAAGCTCGATTTCGCGTGACAGTTCGATGATCGTTTCGAGATGGCGGCCGTTCTCGAAAGAGCGTATTTGATAGCTTCGGCGCGGTTGACGAACAGGCCGCCAAACAAGCCGTTCTGTTCGCGGGCAATCCAGTTGCCACGCCGGTCCCTGCCGATAAGGATAACGTTGGATACAGCAGGGCTACACGAGGGAGGTTCGACAGGCTTCACGGTCATAGTCCTGCCAGAGAATTCGATATGTACGCTCTTCAGCGACCGTCGCGATCCGTTCTCGACGATCTTTGAAAGATTGTCGGCACGAAGCCGCGTCACTTGACGGCTTTCAATATCGGTCCAGTCGGATATGAAATCGATTGCGAAGGCATGCCCATCTCATAAGAGCCGCATAAGGTCTCCTCTGGCTTCATGTGGAACGCATTCCTTGTCAGGGCCGTCCAATGCGCGGCCGCAGCCATGCCATGATCACATCGTGCGGCGGCCGCCTGCTGCGAGGCAGATGGTGCCGTTGCAGAGCCGTTTGCGCAAAAGCGCTCGCTTGCTGAATTGATTGTCGCTTCTCGCGGGCAAGTGATGTCCACTCACGAATAATCGCGCGGCGCGGGTTGGACTTTGCCATCTGGATTCTCCTTGAGAGTGCGGCGGCGAGACAGTGCGCAACGGGCTCCCGCCGCCATCCCCCATTCCCTTTGGGCTAATACCGTTATGCCGCCTTCGTGAGCGGAGTGTCTCGCTGTGCCCGCGCCGAGAGTGCACAGCCGCAGTCATGCACGGTCGCCTGCTCGATGACGTAGCCGCGCTTCTCGAGTGAGGCGCGGAGGCTTTGATTGGCCGCAGGCTTCTGGGCATCGACCCAGACCACCAGGACCCCGGCCGGACAAAGAAACCTGCCGAGCCAGTCCAGCGTCGTCTCAAGATCGGGGAGGCTCCGTCGTCGCCAATCAATCAATGCAACATCGTATTGACAGGCGGGACGACCGCAGCTTCCGGTCGATGCCGCTCCGACGTAGCCGCGCCGATGCAGCTCAATCATCATCTCGGTGCTCTTTGATCCGGCCACGAGGATGCGGTGCTGCGTCGAGCAGTGCGCGAGCGCGATCATCGGATCAATAATTCTGTCGCCAGTAGCGACCCTAGAGGTAGCCATGACATCACCTATACTCGTTACCCTTCCATTCTCGCGAATCCAGGCCGATTGCGCTTTGGAAAGGGCGCTGCGCATCGAAGCCGCGGAACGTCCGATGCTTTGGTGCGCCCGCGGATGTTTCAATCGCTATCGTAGGCTGGAGAGTGTTTGACTCATGCGCGCAATATGCATGGGATCGCATATGAATTCGAGAGAGGCGCAGGACCGATCGTATATTCGCCGCATAGAATTGCGGCGACGTCAGAGTGCAGATGCGTGCGCGAAAATGTTGATCAGGGAAAACATGGCCGCGTAACCGACCATGTCATCCCAATGATTGAGAGTTGATCCGAATGGCCGTTCTCGTCTGACAGCAGCAACGACCGAACTGACGATCATAGCCATCCAGGTCAGCGTGCCAAGGCTTCGGGCAAACCCAATGCTGCTGAACGCGGCAGCGCTCACCAGGATGATTGTAGTCGCCGCAAACCGGATCAGGACCCGACCGGATCCGAGTTGCGGCAGATGGTGAGGCTGCGCCAAAGGTTCGAAGCTCCGACGACGAAAGATAGACGGCTTACGCGAAATTATCGCAGCAAAGGGGAATGGAGTCTGAGCTCAGTTTGCCGGACGCTATGCGAACGCTTGTGCCGCTTGACGCGGTAGCGGTCGCAGCTTCGATAAGTGCGGACAGGATCGCCAGGGCGAGGTCCGGATGCCGGGCCTCGATCGATTGATTGAGCCAGTCAGGAAGTTCTCGCTGGCGCGAGAGCGCGCAGTGCCATTGGCCGGCGATGCGCCGGAGCTGCCAGAGGGGCAGCTCCAAGTCGATCAGCGCCAGCGCGGCGTCGGTCCAGGCGTGGGCCTCTGCCAAGTGCTTAAGGCGCAGCACCTTTACGCTGCGCCCCTGAAACGGAGCGCGCCGGCAGATGACATCAAGAATTTCCTTCATCAGTCCGGGCGTCACATCATCGGCAGCGCGCAGCTTCTCACTGAGAGCCAATGAGGCGCAGTTTTCAGAGGCAAGTCGCATGGCCGGTTCACGCACGAGGTCGTGGCTCAGGTAAGAGCGTTGACTCAAGAGAATGGCGCAAAGCGGATTTAAAAGCGATACGAACCAAAGAGCCCAGGCATAAACGCGGCATAAAGTGCCGCTCGCTCGACGTTGGTTCCGGGCTCCTTTATGGGATTCAAATAGCTTTCCATCCGCAGGTTTCTCGAAAACATAGGCGCGAAGTGGCAATGAACGCAGAATTACGGCGAGGGGCAGGATCGCCGAATGATCCGCCATTGATGTATCGCAAGATGCCTTGCCGAAATGCGCAGGAAGCGTTCGCAAGGTGGCAAACAAGGTGCGCATCACAGGGCAGCTGATAGAGGCACCCACCGGCGCGCATTGCGGGCGGATCATTTTGACGGTAGCGTCGAGGATATCTTCGATCTGCAGGACGAAGTCACCAGGAAGGTTATCGGACCGATCTCGCCGAAGCTTGAACAGGCCGAAATCGAACGTGCCAAGCGCAAGCCGACCGAAAGGTTGGCCACTCACGACTATTTTCTGCGTGGTATGGCCAATATCTATCAAGTCAGGAGACAGGCCAACTTCGAGGCTCTGCAGAACTTTCAATGGGCGATCGGCACGGACGAAAATTTTGCAACGGCCTACGGGATGTGCGGCTATTGTTACGTCTGGCGGAAGGCAAATGGCTGGGCAAGCGATCGGGAAGGAGAAGCCGCCGAAGCGGAACGATTCGCCCGCACTGCGGCACGATACGGTGTGAATGATCCGGTGGCCCTTGCTCATGCCGGCTACGCTCTTACCTAAGTGGTTGGAGCCCTCGACGATGGCGCTGCTCTGATCGAGCGTGCGCTCGTGCTCAATGGCATCTTGGCGCCGGCATGGCGATTTAGCGGATGGGTTAGTGTCTTTCTTGGCGAGCCGGACCGTGCGATTGATCATTTGCAGCGCGCGATGCGCCTGAGCCCGCTCGATCTGCTCATCTTCATCGTGCAAACCGGCGTAGTGCTGGCTCACTTCTTTGGCGGGCGCTACGGAGAAGCGCTGTCCTGGGCCCATAGAGCCTTGAGACACAGCCACAACTATGTGACGGCAACTATAATGACCGCAGTGAGTGCGGCACGGGGCTGCGCTTCAGCATCCAGGCCAGTGCGATCTGGCCGGGCTTTGCGCCCTTTTCCTTGGCAAGCCTGTCGACCGCGCCGCCAGGCTTCGCAAGATCGCCCGCCGCGAGCGGATACCAGGGGATGAAGCCGATCCCGTTCGCCTCGCAATAGTCGAGTACGGCCTCGTCAGCTCGGTCAGCAAAAACTCGCGTTCGTCAACGCGCACGCCGATCGGCGGACGACAAGCCCCGACCGCCTGGTGAGGCCAGCATCGCCCTTTGTTGTTCAGGCGGGGACGGTCATTCCCGCTGCTCTCATCACGGGAATCCGGTCTGACTTGCCGGGACAGATCACGGCGCAAGTGACAGAAGCGGTATTCGATACTCCGACCGGGCGTGTCAGGCTAATTCCGCAAAGAGTGCGGCTGATAGGGACCTACGATACAGAGGTCGCATTTGGGCAGTCACGTGTGCTCCTGGTCTGGACCCGGCTCATCATGCCGAATGGGCGCTCGATCGTGTTGGAGCGGCAGCCCGGCGCGGATGTCGCGGGATATTCCGGCCTTGAGGACGAGGTCGATTACAATTGGAAAGAGTTACCCGGAGCAGCGGCGCTATCGACGCTGCTCACCGTCGGGACTGAGGTGAACTCGGGGACGGACGTTAACAATACCAACAGCGCCATCATTCAGGCGCTGCGGCGTGGGGCAGGGGACTCCCTTAATCAGACCGGTCAACAAGTTGTTCGCCGCAATCTCAACATTCAGCCGACATTGACCATTCGACCGGGATTTAAAGTGCGGTGTTGATCGCGATCTCGCGCTCGAGCCGTACCGAGAATGACAAAAATGGCAAAGCTGAGGATAACAGGGCTGACCGAGGATAAACCGGTAAAGGTCACGCTTGAAGTGCCCGCAAGTGTTCACCGCGATCTTGTCGCATATGCGAAATCCTGGGACAGCAAAGCGCCCACCCGATCAGCGATCCCATCAAGCTGATTGCACCGATGCTCGCACGATTCATGGCGACGGATCGAGCGTTTGTGAGGTCACGAAAGTTGCGTCAGCAAGCGAACAAATAATCCGCATAGAGGTAATCCGACGAGACCTTCCGGCGAGCTCGCCAACCCATGAACCTTCACCCGGAAGCGGATCACACTTAGCGATCTTGGCACCAAACTAGACTTGGTTGCCGTCGACTGTTGGAGGACCGATTATCGCACGTGCACTCCCTTTTCCGTGTCGCGCCGACAACGGCTCCGTATTGCCAAAGTGGTCGGCTCTGGAGGCGAGCGCCATAAACCTTCGTATCGTTCCTGGCCCCATTTGGATCAGCGGCGATTACCCACGTTCAATTGATCCGCTGATCGCAATCGACTTAGGTTTTATGCGTTGGAAGAGCGCACGGGGTTCATAGGTGCGACTGTGAGAAGGATGATCGACGAACACGTCGATAGTCGCCAAGCGGAGAAGACAATGCCGAACAGCTACGAGAGCCTTAGATCTAGCGGAACCGCGCGATGCGCAATTTGTCATGGCAAGTTTGGTCTCGTCCGGCACTACTCGTGGCGAACCCCGCTCTGTTCCAAGAAGTGCGTCGATTGCTTCACGGCTCGCAGGGAAAGTGACCGCAATTGGGCGGGCTGGTTCGAAATCGCGTTCGATCGGCTGACCGAGAACCGCACGGGGGCGCTATGACGGTCCAGATCTCACCACGAGGCAAGGAATATTTGGAGACGGCACCGACCTTGCTCCGCGCTGCCCAAACCATGACTGACTCAGTGATTGCGGGTCAGCTTAAGGCCCTTGCCGACGACTATCAGCGCCGAGCGGAGAAAGCTTCGCATGCTGATGCGCAAAAGGAATCTGCGCGGTCGTCTGGTAGCGTTGAACGCGCGTGGCGTACGTGACCTGATGGGCAGGTTCATAGGGCACCACGTAAGAAAATGCCTGGTATCGTTGGGACGGCCGGCCTAGTCGCGAGCTTCTATCGCTTCGACAGCATCTTCCGGCCGACTGATCCAGTAAGCGAGCAGCAGGACAAGGCACCCATGGTCAGTAGCGCCAATCACAGCGAAGGGGTTCTCCAGTCGTGATCAAAATCATCGCCGTGCTCTGCAGTCTCTCCTCTCCAGAAAATTGCCATGAGCAGACCGTCACTACCTCGGATTTCGCTGACGTTTCGATGCAGTCCTGCCTGATGGGGGCGCCGCAGCTCGCCGAGTGGATGAAGCAGCATCCGGCTGAGCGCCTGGCCGCGTGGCGATGCGTGGTTGGGAAACAGGATGGCAGCGCAGCTTAGATGTAATGCAGCTTTTCCTGACGCTTTGAATTACTTAATCGCAATGGCGGGACTACTGGCCGGGTCCCTTCGAACGCCACCAAGGCCTGTCAATCGACCAAGTCCCTTGCTACGATCTGGCCCCTTGCCAAGATTCCGACCCGGTCGTTCTGATCGAAGACACAAGAGAGCTTCAGTGTAAGGCTCGGGGGCCTTGCGGAAGGTCATCCAGAAAGCCGTTGTCTTGGTCCCGGGAACATGGCTCTGCCAGTTTGCATTGGCGCGACAGAGCGCTCGCTGGGATCGCTCCAAATAGTCAGATTGAGGCGGAGCAGCTGGACGCCTCATTTTGGGCAATCGGTACTGTGGAGTCCTATAGAGGCCGGCGCAGCAGCCAGTCGCGCAGCGAGACCGCAAGTGCTGTCAGGGCTAGGAATGTTAAGGAAAACCAGATGATCGCATATTGCAGGTGATGGTCGACGAAATACACGTGAAGCGGTCCGGGTTTCGGAACGCCACTCGCCGGCACCGGCGTCTCCAGATCGATATAGAACGGCGCGACTTCACCCCATCCGAGGGCCTGCGCCATCGCGAGATGATCGCGGCTGAACCACAGCCGCTTGTCATTCTCCAGGTTAGGCGTAAGCGCACCAGCCGGTTCAGGGAAGCGAATGTAGCCGGTCATCACGACGGGCTTGTATGTGATGAGCTGGGCCATCGCGGGATCCTGTTGGTCTCGGTCCAGCCTCGCGTTTGGCACGAATCCCGCGTTGATCGCTACGATTTCGCCAGTCGGCAGTCGCCCGGGAATGAACGCCCACGTGCCCGGACCTGAAATATCGGTGCGCTCGGGGGAGGCGGAACTGTAGACCATTGCATCCAGGCGGGGTTCATAGGTTGTGCTAAAGTTGACGCGCCGGAATTCGTCGCTCGCTGCGCTCAGGGAGTGCCACTGCGACGGATCGGGCAAAGGTACGGACGCCGTGCGAAGACGTTCACCCAGCGCCTCAACGAGCGTGCGCTCCTCGATCCGACGCTGCAGTTGCCAGATGCCCAAGCCCATAAACAGCGCCGCCATCGCTATCGTCAACATGGCGACGCGCCTGCTACCGTGTTGTCTGACGGTGTCAGTCATCGTAGGGCTCCAAGTCTCTTGCACTCCAATCGCCCGCCCTCGGGGAACATCGGACGAGATCGCTTGATCCGGTCCGCCAAGTCTCCGCGAAATGCCGAAGTCAAGCTGTGTCATGCAGCCGGATGCACGGAATCACCGGCGGGCGGCGCCTCTGGCAAGCCTTCGTGTACGTCGAGACGCGAGGGATTGCTTCTGTCGAGGATGGCTTTCGCCCGGGCCATTTCTTCGGCCGTGCCATGCGCCATAACCAGAAATCCGTCGGCCTTCAGGGCTGTCTCGTAGTCGAGCACGCTGTCTTTCGGGATTCCGATGCTGTAAAGCGCCGCCCCCAACGCGCTCAGACCTCCGACTAGCACCGCGCTTTCGATGGCGGAGACGATCACCGCGGCCAGGTATCCAAGGACTACGACAGGCCCCACCCCGGTGACGGTCACGAAGATGCCCCCAAAGAGCAACCCCCACAAACCGCCCCAGAATGCGCCGTACTTGCCCCAGAACTTGACCCGATCGCCTGTGTTATAGAATCTAACCACCTTTTCTTCGCTATGATAGCCCTTGCCGACTAGAGTGAGTTTCTTCATATCGAAGCCGGCCTCGGCCAATTTCCTTATGCCGGTCTCGGCGCCCGGATGATCGGTGAAGACGGCGATAATGGCGTCGTTCTGTGGCATTTGTTTCTCCTTCCGATCCGTGGAGTCCGTCGCGGTGGAAGAAGCTTATGGAACGAAAGCGAGAAGCTGAATCATCCAGGTGGTTGTTCGCGTGGCATCCTTGTATAAGGGCTCGAAACAAAGGTTCGATCTCAGGCCGCGGATGAACAGATTCCCAACGTGGAGCAGGAGAAGCCAAAGAGCAGGCCGAGCGAGCGGTCAGCGACACCAGTCGAAAATTGCGATGACTTAAGAGCGTTTGCGTCAAAGGGGATTCGCAAACTTGTAGCTCCGCGCTGTCTACCTACTTGACCTCCTGGGGCGCATGAAAGGAGCAAGAGACATGCGAACTTCTTTTGTAATTGTCGCAGCCACATTGATCACTGCTTCCGCAGCCTCCGCACAGAGCGCTAGCTCGGCTAGCACACCGCCCTCCGGTTCGGACTCTCAGCAGAGCTCGATTCAGAATCAGGCGCCGATCGGAACCAACATCCAGAAGAATCTGCAGGCAGCCGGCTTCACGAACATTCAAGTCATGCCGAGCTCGTTTTTGGTACGTGCGAAAGACCAGGATGGAAATCCTGTGATGATGGTCGTCAATCCGGATTCAGTAACGGCCATTACCGAGGTCGATCAAACGACAGGCCCGGCGCGCCAAGCTTCAAAACCGTAGACTTCGTTCAACCCGAGCAATGCCGCATGCAAGGCGAACGACTTGGACCAGCGCATATCTAGTGCGGGAGAACGGCAAATCCCCTGCTACGAGCTGAGAGTACGCGCATAGCTCTTCGGCCTTCGGGCCGCAGAGCTCTCGCCTGCTTTCCTTCCAAGAGATGGATTCGCAAATGGCGGTGCAGGACAGGCCTAGTTCCGGTAACACCAGCACGAACTGCTACGGGCACTCGCATTCCGCTCCGCATGTACGTTCCCGGCTCGTCCACGCGCATCATCAAGACCAGCCTGCCGTCACAGCGATAGACCCTGTGTGTGGAATGACCGTCGACCTAACCACGGCACGCCACAAGACCGAGCGAGATGGCAGGATTGCTTACTTCTGTTCGGACGGTTGCAGGACAAAATTTGCCGAAGATCCGGCAAGGTACGTCCAGGGCAAGGTGCCGGAAGCCCCGCGCGTCGAGGTCCCCGAGGGCACGATCTATACTTGCCCGATGCATCCGCAGGTCAGACAGGTCGGGCCTGGCAATTGCCCGATCTGCGGCATGGCGCTCGAACCAGAACTTGCAACTGCAGAGACGGAGCCCAACCCCGAGCTGATCGACATGACCCGCCGTTTCTGGATGGGGCTCGTGCTCGCCGTTCCTGTCGTGATCCTGGAGTTGAGCGGTCATCTCATCGGCGGCCACGGCTGGTTAGATCAATCGCTCACGAACTGGATCCAGTTGGTGCTCGCGAGTCCGGTCGTGCTTTGGGCGGGCTGGCCGTTCTTCGTGCGCGGCTGGCAATCGATCGTGACCCGAAATCTGAACATGTTCACGCTGATCGCGATGGGCACCGGGGTCGCGTGGGTCTACAGCGTCTTAGCAACTGTCGTGCTCGGCGTCTTTCCCGGGACGTTCACGAGCCCCGCCGCCGCGCCAGCAGGGAGCGCCAACAGAGCGAGCACCAGGAGGCTGCCATGGCTCTCCGCAGGATCTGAGCTAGCCATGCCAAGAGTGCTCGTTGTGTTCAGCTCTGCTCCGCCACTCTGAACGCAATGGCGGTCAAAGTCGCGCCCACGCCAAACATCAGCGCACAAGTGCCGACGAATGTAAGCGTGGTGTCGTTTGGGTTTGACCCCATGGCGATAAGTGCTCTCACGCCGAAGACCGGGGTAATGATTAAGATCAATGAGAAGGCAAGACCCAAAGCAACGCCCATGGCAGCGTGGGTGGCGAGCTGAAGAAGCACAGACGTATTAATCAGCCCTGATGGTCGATTGGTGCGCATTGATATGTCCGCTTTTGACGCAACTGAGACACCGAGTCTGGCCGCCGTGCCTATGACGACGTCAATTCGGGACTCGTGATAGGCGTGGTGACGCAGAACTACTCGAACGATCCAACTTACCTTTCGGCTCGAAAAGGAGCTTGCTCGAGTTTGCCGCCAATGATGTTCCGTTGCTGCTTCCGCACTCTGGGATCTCCAGGGCACAACTTGCTGCCACGCGGGCGCACACCATGATGTGATGTGCTTCATTTGGCTCTTGTGAGTTAGTCCTCTCCCTTTCCGGCGTATTTCTTGAGCCAATCCTTCATCCAGCTGATCTGCTGTCCCTGTTCTCTGATCACTTGCTCCGCGAATCTTTTAACTTCAGGGTTATGCCCGGTCTGCAGGACGACCTCGGCCATATCGACGGCGCCCTGGTGGTGAGGGATCATTCCGCAGATGAACCCGACATCAGGACTGTTCGCCATGATGCCCATCCGCATCGGTCCTCGCATCTTCACCATCGATTGACGATAGCCGTTCTGAGCCTCGCTCAGATTGGCCATGCCTTGGCCTTCCTGCGGCATACTTTGAATGTCCAGGCCCTGCTCGCTCCGGTGTGCAATTATCGGCACTCCTTGGGCAGGCTGTCCGCTGCTATCGGCATCGCCCTGCCATCACCCCTCGGCAGCGTCTGCTTCTGCTGGGCCGCCGCGCCGCAGGCGAGGGCGGCCGCAGCTGCAGCAGCAAGGATCAAAATACGGGTCGACATGGAATTCCTCCGGTATCAGTGCTGAAATGGGCATCGCGGTGAGCCCGACGCGCTCCGAAATGCCCCATCCGAATTGTAGACAGGCGCAGGTAGAGGAGCCGCGAAAGTCTCGCCAATGCCAACGCAACTAGATCCAGTCCCGATGATTGGCTCTATTGATATTGCGGCGTGCAGCTTCGCCTTTGCCCTATTCGTGATGTTTGGCCGCCGTCATTGAGTGCGCAACGTCCGTTTCTGACTCTGGCTGCATAAAAACGAACATCGAAATGCGGCGAGGATTACATCTTAGGATGCGGATCTCTGAGCCCGGAGGAAGAAAACGAAACTCTTGTATTAAGCCATCGATTCCTTTCGATAGAGAGCACTTACGTCCGTACAATTGAATGGCCAGCGTCCATCGACTTAGTCTCGCTCCCAATCGCGAATAGGAGGCGTCAAATGAGAACTGGAAGATGGAATAGCCGCAACAGGGTTACCAAAGAAATTTGCGAGCAAATCCTGCATGCTTATCTAGGCAATCCCATCAAAGGGACTGAACTTGCGATGAGCAACGGACTAACCGCCGCTTACGCATACGAGCTTGCTTATGAGCGCGGGTTATTGCCGACCCGCGATGAAAAGTGGCTTGGGCGCACCCATTCAGCGAGATTGGCATCAACATAATTGTCCTCACTCCCAAAAAAGCAACGCCTTGAGGCAATCAGAGCCGAGTCTGATCTGGGAAGTGTCCCAACGCGGCGGAGGCTGGCGGATCGTCTTTCAGTTGCAAGTACGTTTGCGGGCCTCGTGTCACACGGAGGGCTTCAATATGCGTTCCACCGCCGGCACAGTAAACTGAAAGACGGCGCCCTGGGGATGGTTCATGCTCGCCCACAAGCGTCCGCCATGAGCTTCCACAATCGAACGCGAAATCGACAGTCCCAAGCCCATGCCGTTGGGCTTGGTCGTATAGAAAGATTCGAAGACGCGATCGAGAGTCTCAGGCGCCAGTACCGGACCCGAGTCTCGCACCGTAACGAGGACCTCCCCCGTCTCAATTGTGCCGCTACCGATTATTAAGTCTCGCGCCTCCTCACCGAGGTCGCTCATGGCTTCGATCGCGTTGATGATCAAATTCAGGACGACTTGTTGCAGTTGTACCCTATCAGCTTGAACAAGCGGTAAGCCGTCCGCGAGTTCGACATGAACAGAGACGCTGTTCTTTAGCGCTGCTCCGCGCGTAAGCTCCATCACTTCGCGGATCGCTTCGTTAATTTCCAAGCGATCGCGCCGCGGTGGCGTTTTCTTGATAAGATCACGGATGCGGTTGAGGACCTCGCTTGCTCGATCTCCATCTTTCACGATGTCATTGAGTATCTGTCGCACCTCATCCAGGGCCGCCGTCGGGCCGTCAATAAAGTGCAAAGCGGCTCGTGCATTGGTCATCGTCGCGGCGATCGGTTGCTTCACTTCATGGGCGATCGAGGCCGTTAGCTGCCCCATTGCCGCAACGCGGTTCGCATGCGCCAGCTCCATCTGCACTTCGCGATATCGCCGTTCGCTCTTTTGCGCTTCAGCTTCGGCTCGCTCGCGCTCAGTGATGTCGCGTGACACTGAAAGCAGTTGTTCCGGCCGGCCGTCCGCATTGCAAATGGGAGTCGTTATCACCTCCCACCAGCGCGGAGTTCCCTTTGCTGATGGACAGAACGCCCGAAATCTCCCAATTCCTCCAGCCCGTGCCGTAGCGAGCGCTTGGCGTATCTTTGGGCGGTCTTCCGGCTGCCAGAAGTCGATCCAGCACGAACGCAGGTAAGGCTGGATATCGTCTATTTCGAGCAACTGCTGACCGCCGCTGCTCATGAACAGCAGGTTTCCATCCAGGTCCAGCACCTTGATGCAGTCCCTGCTGCTCTCGATGATCCTCCGCTTAAGCTCTTCGCTCGCGCGCAGCTCATCCTCGGCCCGTTTGCGCTCGCTCAAATCGAGCACGAAAGCGACACCTTGGCGTCCGCTTTCCTCGAAATCCGCCAAGCCAATCAGGACCGGCACACGACTGCCGTCCTTCCTAAAAAAGTCCTTCTCGAAGGGGTGCCAGCGCCGTGTCGACGTGCACTCCGGCGGCCGGAGCTCATCGCTTTCGAACCAATCTGGCGGCGCCAATTCCGTCCAACGCAATCGGCCCGCGGCGAGATCTTCGCGGTCATATCCCACGATGCGGAGAAACGCGTCATTGGCTTCAAGAATTCCGCCTTCGACCTCCCAGATGAAGATGCCGATGATATTGGCGTCGACCAGGCGCCGGATTTTGGCTTCGCGTTCCCTGAGATCGCGGTCCAAATGGGCACGTTGAATCGCAACCCCCGCCAGATGCGTGACCTGTTCTATGATCTCCTGATCACGCGGGGTTGGGCTGCGGGGCTCGCGGTAATACATCGCGAAGGTCCCGATCACCTTGCCTTCGGAGGAGATGATGGGAGTCGACCAGACGGCGCGATAAAGCGACAATGCGAGGTCGCGAAGGCCGTCAAACAAAGGGTCGCTCATGATATCGGGAACAATGACCTGTCTGGCGAAATACGCCGAAGGTCCGCATGAGCCGACGGTGGGTTGGACCGAGATGATAGCATCGACGGCTTCGACATAGTCTTTAGGAAGGCTCGGCTTGCCGACATGCCACAGACGGCCGTCCTCGACCAAGAGGATCGCAGTGAGCGCATTCTTTGTGTGATCTTCCACCAGTCGACAGAGGGAGTCGAGGATGCAAGGAAGCGAATCGCCTTTGGCCACCATCTCGAGAATGCGTTTCTCTCCAGCCAGCAAGGCCTCCGCCCGTTTGCGATCTTCAATGTCCATCAGGATTCCGTACCACCTGAGAATATTTGCCTGGTCATCTCGAAGCGGGTCAGCGCGCCCCAGGAACCAACGGTATTCGCCGTCGCCAGCGCAGCGGAAACGCGCTTCAGCTTCGAACGGCTCACCTGTGGCCAGGGACGCACGCCACTTGCGCAAATATTGCTCAACATCTTCTGGATGTATTGCGACCTGCCAACCTGCACCTGCGGTATCCTGCGCAGACAGGCCTGTATACTCGGCCCACCGCCTATTCGCGAATGCGTTGGAGCCGTCAGGCAGTGTTGTCCAGGCCATCGCCGGGATCGTTTCGATGACGTCGAAGAGCTGTTTGTCACCCGGACACACGGCTTCGCCAGCGCCATTCAGCTTCGTGCCGTCGCGGTTCATATGGCGAAATGGCGCCACGCTGGTCGGGGGCGGCTGGTGTTCGCCCCTGTTGCGTGCTTCGATTTCGAAGGAATCACCGTAAGGACCCAGGGAGCATTCAAGGGCAATGGCCCGGCTTGTCCGAAATAACGAACGTCTTCTTGCCAATCGCGTCCAAAATCGGCGTCACATCCACAATCGCGTCCTTGGTGCCACCGGCAATGACGGATAGATCTCCTGCTGCCGCAACATCAGGCCGCCCAAGCACTGGAGCGGCAACGAAGCGTTGCCCGGCACTCGCATGATCGGTCGTAAGGCGTTCGGAAAGGGCCACACTGATCGTGCTCGAGGAAATATGTAGACGACCCGCAGGAAGATTCGCAAGCAGTCCCTCGGGACCATATACGACGCTCTCAACTGCTGCGTCGTTGGCGAGCATCGTGACGACCGCATCAGCATCACACGTCTCAGAGATGCGCAACGCCGCAACCGCGCCCTCTTTCACCAATTCGTCGGCCCTGGCGGACGTACGATTATAAACGGTCACATGATGGCCTGCCCTCAGGAGCGAGGAAGCCATCCCGCTGCCCATGTGGCCAAGCCCTATGAATCCGACTTTCATCTTCTACTCTCCGTGGAGCGTTCAGTGGTGCCTACTGCACTGCTCGTGACGTGGGACGAGATATGGCGACCAGCCGCTCGAGAGCCTGCAACGTGAAGCCGAGGAAAGCTTGATCAAGCATCCCATCCTTTATCTTCGCGGCGACGCCCCCAATGACGACCTGCGGTCCCGCCACGATGCGAGCGGGGATGGAGAGAAGCGTCTCGTTGACCTGTGCCTGGGCGCGCACGCCGCCGGTAAAGGCAGGAGAGACCGATATTACCAGGACCGGCTTGTCGATCAGGACCGACTTGCCAAACGGGCGTGACGCCCAATCCAGGGCGTTTTTCAGGACACCGGGAATACCGTGATTGTATTCCGGAGTCGCAATGACAACGCCATCGCTGGCGCCAATCGTGTCGCGAAACAGCCGTACGTCATGGGGTGAGGCAGCTCCGTCCTCGTCCTCGTTGTAGAGAGGAAGCCGCAGATCGCAGATTTCGAGCTTTACGGCTCCAGGAAGATGTTCGCGCAGGGCCAACAAGGTTGCTCGCGAATAGGAGGCTTTGCGTAAGCTACCTGCCAGCCCGACGAGCCGCGTGGACGTTCCGACACCATGCATACTCAGTCTCCAGGTTGTGCGTCAGCAAGCCGGACATCGCCACAGCATGCGGCCTGAGCGTCCGGCAAGAAAAGGAAGCGGCAGTCCATTAAGGGCCGAATGGACCGCCGCGGCCTCGCTGCGGGAGGAGGTCAACACCAGGCTCCAATGATCTAGCAATCTCTAGAGGACGGAGCTTTGTCGTTGTTGCCGTGTTGGGCTTGATCTTGCGCTGATCAGCGTCCGCAAACGGGTCGCCCCCCTCACGTCCGCGCACATGGCCGGGAGAGCGATGCATGAAGGGCTGCATCCGCACTCCCAAACATCGTTCCTATCGGCCGCTCACAAGCTAGGATCGCTACTCTGGAACAGTGCTACGCATTGCGTTTGCACGGGCTGAGGCTCGATGACTCCCGAAGGAAAGGCTCGATGATCATTTTCGGGACAATCAGCCCGAAGGCCATGGCCAGCATGATCAACAGAGCAGTCACGCCATCCGTAACCGCTTCGGCAAGCAGACCGGGTGGCGCCTTCGCGCCAAGCGTTATCAAACTAACAAATCCACTGGCCATCCGAAAGAGATATACGCCGGGTATCAGAGAAACCACTGATGCGAAGGCGAAAGCCGCGAAGGGCAGGCGCAGTCGATCGGCGATCAGCGTAACGAGGATGCCGACAATCAGACATGCGACGAGTGCTCCCGCCTCGACGTTCGCACCAGCCATCGAGATCAGCGTCCAGCGTACGGCATGCGCAAGCATGCCAACCAGGATAGGAAATGGCAGCATCCGCCAAGGCATCGAGAAAAAGGTGCCATAAGCGGCCACAGCAACACCGGCTGCCAGGACGTCATAGACCACCGGTACCGGGATCGATGGCGGTTCCGGGGGCAAGGTCGCACCGCCGAGCGCCAATCCGGCCAGCAGACCGGTACAGATCATCAGGATGATCAAGCCCGCATAAGCAATGCGTGCAGCCCCCAGGCCGATGCGAAGTCGCGCAAGATCGATGGCGCCATTGAGAAGATGCGGGCCGGGTACAAGCACCATGCAGGGACACACCGCGACTAGCCGCAGAAGCGAACTCTGATCCAGACGCACCGCGATGGCGCCGATAATGCCGGCGAGAATTGCTGCGCAGAGCGGCTGAACGAGTGGACTTTGGCTGATCATGGCAAGGCCCCGGCGCAGAACTGCGCCGAGGCCGGCGCTGAAGGCGATTAGCGCGAGGCTGGGAAGATGCGCCGCCCCAAAAATCACGCCGAGCGCCGCCGCTCCAGCCGCCGCCATTAACGCAAAACGCAGGGTCGAGGCCGGCGGGTATCGCCCGATAGCTTCGAGGTCGGATTGCGCCGTACCAATATCGATTCCGCCAGCGTGGAAATCATCGACAAGCTGCATGACAGCGGCCACGCGGTGCATGTCCACACCAGCCGGTTCGGCCGCGAAAGACTCGTAACGAGAGCTCGTGTCATCGTCGGTTCGCAGCGTCAAATCACCCCAGCGAGGAATCAACGTGGCTCGAAGGCCCAGCGTTTCTCCCATCTGCGCGACGGCTTCCACTGTGCGTCGCGTGGTTTGGCCATTTTCAAACAGCAGTCTCGCCGCGAGCGACATCAACTTATCGGCCGGCGAAACGGCCGCCGGCTTCATCTGTTCCATCTGCTCGCACGCCATTTGCTTGCTCATTTCGCGGGGCGCCCAGATTGCGGATCGACCTGGACGGTTGCGGTCAGGCCGGCGACCAGGCGAATGCCATCAGGTACCTGATCGATCCGGATGTGCACCGGCACGCGCTGCGCAAGGCGTACCCAGGTAAAGATCGGGTTGACCGTGGCGAGACCTTGCGCGTCGGATTGCGCATTTGAGACGTTGATGCCACGCGCCACTCCGCCGACCTCGCCTTGCACGATCTGGCTGTAGCCCATCAACTTGATCTTCGCAGGATCGCCTTCGTGCATGGATCCCAGTTGAGTTTCCTCGAAATAGGCGTCCACCCAGAAGGAATCCGCGTCGACGACCGAGATGACGTTCTTTCCGACCGCGACGTAGTCACCGACCCGCGCCAAAAGGTTGGTGACCCACCCGTTCACGGGAGAGTGGATCTCCGTGCGATTGAGGTTCACCTTGGCTTGCTCGCGGTTGACAAGAGCCTGCTGGTATTGCGCTTGGGTCGCGGCAGCGTTGGCCTCATAGGTCTGCCTGTCCTCCACGGTCTCCGCCAGATCGGTCATCCTGCGACGCCGTTCCGCCTGTCGCTGCGCGTTATCTGCAGTAGCCTGAGCCTGCGCGACCGCGGCCTCCGCGAGCCGCAGCGCGTTCCTGTAATCGATCGGGTCGATCACCAGGAGCAAATCGCCCTTGTGCACGAACTGATTGTCGGTAACGGGCAGCTCAACAATGCGTCCTGCGACCTCTGGCGCCATGGTGACGACATAGGTGCGTACCGTGCCATCGCGCGTCCACGGCGCTCCCATGTACGCGTTCCACGTCGCCCAACCAAGCACCAAAGAAAGCCCGGCTGCGACGAGCGTGATCAAGAACGGGGTGATTCTGAGCCGCACCTTGTGCGGGGTGCTGGCTTTTGGCTGGACGGTGCGCACGACTCGAAGATCAGCATCCTTCCCCTCGAATTTGGCTTCGGCATCCGACATGGCGAGATCAATGGGCGATGACGAGTACAGTTGACGACAGCACGATGATATACACCGCGAACACGAACAGCGCCGGATGCCAGACGTGGACCAGCAACCCGATTCGGACTGCAATCCTGCGCAAGAGCATGATGACGAGCCACGCGACAACCATCAGGACCGAGATCGGCGAAACGTAGACGCCCAGCAGGTTGATCTCGACGAACTTCAAGTGAATGCCCCTGCGTCGAAATAAGCGCCGTGCCGGACCAAGGCGTCGCAGATCGCAAGGACCCGGCCGCGCTCTCTCAGCACAAGAGAGTCCTCTGGGCCGGTCACGCTGAGAGACGCAAGACGCTGATCGAGCACATTCAGCCCGGCGGTTGCGGCGGTGCTGTCTCCTCGTGCAAATGCCGCGAGCGCCGCGTCGAGTTCCTGGACCAAGGCCAGTCGAGGTGCGAGGCGGCGAAGCTGGATGATGTTGGTCCCGACCGACAACGCCGCGACGAGCTGCGCGCGCTGCAACGGCTCGGCTTGGTCCGGCAAAGCCTCGAGGCGGCTGTACATGCGGCCTTCCCAATCGCCTCCCGGCCGCTCGACAGCGGCAGTCGCGAGCCGGCGCAAATCGCACAAGGTTAGCGCCAGCAGCCGCTCGCTCCGCAGCGCCGGTGATAGCGGCGGCAGCAGGCGAAACGACAGCGCCGCGGCGCCGCACCCCGTAACGATCGCGAGCGCAGTGTTGTAGAAATGTACGGTATCGTAGCTCATCTGGTTGGCGGGCCCGAGCAGAGGCACGAAGTTGCCGGCCATGGGGGCGAACATCGAGGCCTGCCATGGTTGGGCCATCAGGGCACCCACCGGTATCAGGTAGAGCGCCAACACGATGCTCAAGCCGGCGAAGGTCGCGACGTTCGGCAATATCGCAAATGCGATGACCGCGGCGCAAACCGCGGCAAGGCCAGTACCCAGCGTGAAGTTGATCGCCTGGGCGTGGGCCTCGTCGGCCTTTGGCGCAAACACAATCACCGAAATGGCTGCCCAGGTGATGGCCACCGCGCCGTTTGGCCATTCGGTTGCGATCCAACAGACCTCGACGACGCCGATGGTGACAAATGCGCGGGAGGCGCTGACGAGTGCTGGTAACCAGTCGGGTACGTGTAGCCTGAAGCGGCCAGGACGAGAGGCGAGACGGGCAGGGCCGGCCACCAGCAAAGCCAGTCCATCAAGCACCTGGGAGAAGCCGGCCAGGACTCGGGCGGTCTGGTCGGCCAGCAGCCGCAGGGAGGGCGTGACGGGCGGCATGGCGATTAGCCTCCGCACCGCATCGTCACACAGAGCGCGCATCCCGATCGGATCGGTCATCCAGGGCATCGGATAGCCCCGCGACGCCGCCGACCGCAGCTCCCGTGGCACGTTGCGCAGCACAGCATCGGCCTCCTGCTGAGCGGCATCATCTGGCAAGCGCACAAGCCGCCAGACCACGGCGCACCAACCGGCCAGCGCCTCAAAGAGGCCATCGACCGCCGCCTGCAGCAGAGGCGAATGATAGCGAAGCACTGAGGATTCCCCCTTTACCTGGTCGATGATCGGGTCGAGCGCAATGACCTGCCGGACGAGCTCGCGGCGAACCGGCTGCATGTCCGACAGGGCCGATCCAGCCAGTGCCAGTGCCGAGCTGAACCTGCCCGCGATCTCGGCAGACAGGCCCGCGAGCAATCCAGCGAGCTGCCGCCGGGCGCCGCCGAAATCGGTCCCGGCGAGGACGATGCCGGCGCACGTGATGCCGATCCAGATCTCACTGACGCGGGTGATGGCAAAAGTGAAGACCTCACCGTTCGCGCCTCCGGTCGCGCCGAGCTCATCGCTGGCGATAATCGCGGCCGTGTAGCCGGCTAGCGCAGCGCCGTAGGCCGCGAAATTGCGCAGCAGCGTCGCGACAAGCGCGCAAGCCGCACCCCACAACGCCAAGCCGATAAGAAAGCCTGCGCGGCTTTGCGGGAACCACGCGGTCAGCGCCACGATGACCACCGCGCCCACCAAGGTGCCAATCATGCGAAACCACCCCTTGCGCAGCGATGCGCCAAGATGCGGCTGGCACACGAGCGCCGCGGAAGTGCCGGCCCAATATGCGTTGTCCAGTTGCAGCCAGAACGCGACGTAAAGGGCGAGGCAGACGGAGCCCCACAGCCGGACGCCAAAGAGCAATGATGGACCGGCGGCCCTGATCGCGCTTCTCAAAGCGCCTGATCGTGTCGCGGTCCTCGCGCCGATCAGGCTCGTTTCGTCAAGGAGGTCCGGCATTGGAAGTTGTCCCTAATGCGCTTGCGCGATGGGAGACGCCGAGTTGCGAGCTCGTTTCGAGCTTGGCTGCAATAGCCATGGCAAGCGCCACCAGCGCAAGACCGGCGGGCAGCGCCAGCGACCATAGACCTGTGATGGCCTGACACCCGGCGCCGACGCCACAGCCTACGACGAAGCCGGCGATCGCTAGTCCGGTGCGCCTCGCGCGCCCGCCTGCGTTCATCCTGTCGTTTCGACTGCGCCCGAGCAGAGCCTCGCCGAGATCCATGACGAAACGGGTGATATTTGTTGTCATCACTGCGGTGGACGGCGACCCCTTCAGCGAGATCTGCACGAGAGCATTCTGCACTGCCATCGCGGAGACGCCCAACATCCCCGCAACGGTCGCCGTTGCAGAGTTTAAATCGAGTGGCGCACTGCCGCCGACGCACAGGGTGAGAAAACCGGCAAGGAAGAGCAATTGGAGAAGGAGCAGGGGCTTGAGCGAGGCGACGTGCATTCGCTCCAGGCCTGCTGCCAGAAGTCGCGTCACAGCGAGCACGACAATGAATACCGGAACCGACAGCATGAGCGCCAATGGTGCCTCGTCACTGGCGACGACGTGCGCCGCTAAAATGACAAGATTGCCAGTGACGTGCGCGGTGAAGAGGCCGCCGAGCCCGAGAAAGCCAATGATGTCGACGCTGCCGGCGGTTAGACTGAACACCACTGGCAGAAGCGTCGCTGCAAGTGACCGCTCGATCAGGGAC
Source organism: Bradyrhizobium sp. ARR65 (assembly GCF_000472385.1). Lineage (GTDB taxonomy): Bacteria > Pseudomonadota > Alphaproteobacteria > Rhizobiales > Xanthobacteraceae > Bradyrhizobium. The sequence continues at coordinate 202,163 of NZ_AWZU01000007.1, read as the reverse complement.
TTCGGGGTAACTGCGCCACTGGGCTGCCGTTGATCTTTCGTCATCGCACAGGCTCGCCGGTGATTCTAAAAAAGACATGTGAGGCGATCCACTTACATGCAACGCCGACTGCGATTCCGACGACCGTGTCGATCAGGCGCAACAACGGTTGATGCCATGCATTCAGGGGAGACATTCCAGCGACGACCATAACGACAGCAGTCGTTATCCCGGTCGTTACGATGTCGCCGCGCCGGTCCAACAGCATCATCGCCAGGGTTCCTATTCCGAGCAAGGCGGCCATACCCAGCGGGGTAAACGGAAAGAACCACAAATAGATCAGGCAGAGCGCAAAGCTGACACATGTGGCGATCAAACGCGCCACACCGGCCGTGAAGCTGTCTTGGCGCGTTTCGCGGAACACGAACACGGTGGCGGCCACAGCCCACATCCCTCCCAGCAAATCGGAATCTCTGTCAGTCAGAGGCTGAAGGGCATGGGTGATGAGCCAGTACGAGATCGCGCATGCGATGGCCATGTCCAAGGCGTAGACGACATCCCACAAGGACAGCCTTGTTAGTTTACTCATCGCATGCGCTCCTCAGCGAAGCTGATGATGTCTCGAACCGATCATGTGCACCGGAGCTATGCTCCGGCGAGCCCATGCCCGACCATCTTCTTGGGGTCGACGATCTCGTCGAAGCGCTTCGCGTCGATATAGCCGGACTGAAGCGCAGCTTCCCTCAAGGTCAGATCGTCATCATTGGCCTTGTGCGCGATCGCCGAGGCCTTATCGTAGCCAATCACCGGACTGAGCGCGGTCACCAGCATCAGCGAACGCCCAACCGTCTCGTCGATGCGCTTGCGGTTGAGCCGCGTTCCCTCGACCGAGAAGCGCCGGAATTTTTCGCAGGCGTCGCCGAGGATGCCGGCGGAATGCAGGAAGTTGTTGATGATGACCGGGCGCATCGCGTTAAGCTCGAAATTGCCCTGACTGCCGGCAAACGCTACCGCGTTGTCCTCACCGATCACCTCGATGCAGACCATCACCATCGCCTCGCACTGGGTCGGGTTGACCTTGCCCGGCATGATTGAGGAGCCCGGCTCGTTCTCCGGCAACAAGAGTTCGCCCAGGCCGCAGCGCGGCCCGGAGGCGAGCCAGCGCATATCGTTGGCGACCTTCATCAACGCAACCGCAAGCCCGCGCATCGCCGCCATCGCGGCAACCATCGCGTCGAGCGAGCCCTGCGCCGCGAATTTGTTGGGCGCAGTAATGAAGGGATGGCCAGTCAGCTCGGCGATTTTGGACGCAATCTCCTCGCTGAAGCCTGGAGGGGCGTTGATTCCGGTGCCGACGGCGGTCCCTCCTGCTGCCAATTCGAAGAGGTCCTTCTCGGAGAAACGGATGCGCTCCAGTGCGTCACGGATCTGACGCGCGTAACCCGACCACTCCTGTCCCACTGTCAGCGGCACGGCATCCTGCAGATGCGTCCGCCCGGTCTTGACGACGTCGCGCCATTCCTTTGCTTTTTCCTCGATGGCGTCTGCCAAAGCCTCGGCATGCGGCAGCAGATGCTGCTCAAGCTCCAGCACCGCGGCGATGTGCATCGCGGTCGGGAAGCTGTCGTTGGACGACTGCCCCATATTGACATGGTCGTTAGGATGGATCGGTGACTTGCTGCCGATCTTGCCGCCGAGTAGCTGGATCGCGCGGTTCGACAGCACCTCGTTGACATTCATGTTCGACTGGGTGCCCGATCCCGTCTGCCAGACATAGAGCGGAAAGTGTTCATCGAGCTTGCCGGCAATCGCCTCGTCAGCGGCGTGCACGATGGCATTTGCTTTGCCTTGTGGCAGACGGCCGGCTGCTGCGTTGACCAGCGCCGCCGCCTTCTTTACGTAGCCGTAGGCGTGATAGACCCGCTTTGGCATGCGGTCGTCGCCGATGGAGAAATGAACAAGGCTGCGCTGCGTCTGCGCGCCCCAATAGCGGTCGGCCGGCACGTCGATGCCGCCCATCGAATCGGTTTCGTGACGCTTGCCGGTCGCGCTGATGCCGACCGGGATATCGCGCAAGATAGAGGTTGTAGATTCGTTCATGGACATGGTTTCCGTTGGATGGATTTTGGGGTTTGTGGATCGCGCGATGGCTCGGAGCCGAGCGGCCTGAATTCGCTGCCCGGCTCTCTCTCGATCAGTACTGAGGCTTGTAGAGCTGACCCTCGATCCAGGCGCGGATGTCGCGCGGGCGCTCGACTTGCGCCAGGCCCTGATCGAACATGAACTCCGCGACGCGGACTGCGGTAGTTACTTCCTGCTCCAGGATGCTGGACTGGTCGGGAAACAGCATGCCCTTGGCGCGCAGCTCGGGGCCGACCTGGTCGGCGCACGCCTGAGCCGCTGCAATGAAGCAGGCATCAGTGAGCCTCTTCGGCCGTGCCACGTAGGTTGCGAGGCCGACCGCCGGAAAGATATAGAAGTTATTGGCCTGTCCGGGGTAGAAGGTCTCGCCGTTCAGCGTCACGTTGGGGAATTGCACCCCGGCCGCGAACAGCGCTTTCCCCTTTGACCAGGTATAGGCCTGCTCTGCGGAGCACTCCGCCTTTTCGGTCGGATTGGAAAGCGCGAAGATGATCGGCCGCTCATTGGCCCGGCTCATCGCCTCGACGACGCGCTGATTGAACGCGCCGCCCTTGGTGCTGACTCCGATCAGGATCGTCGGCTTCAGCCTCTCGATCGTTTCGGCGAGATCCTTGGACGGCGCCGCCTCGTGCGCATACACCTTCTGATCTTCCGATAGATCGGTGCGCGATGGCTCCAGCAACCCATTGATATCGAACATGGAGATGCGGCTGCGCGCCTGAGCCTCCGACAAGCCCTTGGTCTGCATGTCGGCTGCGATCAGATTGGCGATGCCGATTCCTGCGGAACCGGCGCCGAGAAACAGGATGCGCTGCTCGGTCAACGGCGCATCAAGGATCTGCAACGCAGTTATCAGGCCGGCGAGGGTCACGCTGGCGGTGCCCTGGATGTCGTCGTTGTAGCACAGCACCTTGTCGCGGTATCGCTTGAGCAACCTAATGGCATCGGTGCCCTTCCAGTCCTCGAAGTGGAGGCAGCAGTTTGGAAAGACCTCCTGAACCGCTTGCACGAATTCGTCGACGAGCTCGTCGAGTTCATGCTCGGACGGCGGCTTCTCCCGCATGCCGAGATAGAGCGGATCGGCGCGCAACGCGTCGTTGGTCGTACCAATGTCGAGCAGCACCGGAAGCAGGGTGGTCGGCGGCACCGCTGCGCAAGCCGTGTAGAGCTGCAGTTTTCCAATCGGAATGCCCATGCCATTAGCGCCAATGTCTCCAAGACCGAGGATGCGCCCACCCGTGGAGACGCAGAGAAAACGGACGTCCCGCTGCGGCCAGTTGCGCAGAACCTCGGCGATTCGGCCCTTCATGTCGCGGCTAATGTACATGCCGCGGGCGCGCCGATAGATGTGGCCAAAGGTGAGGCAGGCATAGGCCACAGTCGGGTCATAGAGGATCGGTATGAAGCGCGCCGGATCGGACATCACGGTCCGGTAGAACAGCGTCTCGTTTCGATCTTCCAGGCCGGTAAGATAGATGTATCGTTCGAGATCGGTCGGCTTGGCCTCCAGGTGACCCAGCACGCGCTCGACCTGATGGTCGATGGTGTCGACCGAATACGGTAGAAGACCTTCGAGGCCCCACAGGCTGCGCTCCTCGCGCGTGAAGGCCGTTCCCTTGTTGCGAGTAGGGTCGCTTAGCAACGCAAAGCCTTGCGGAACCGCAACGGCCTTAGCCTTGGCACCAATTTTTACGCGTTCACTCATGTACTTCTTCTCCTGTGGTGAAGTCGGTCGGGTTTAGAGAGTTCTGGGGCTAGGCAGAACAGACAGCGAGCGGACGCCCTGCGCGCCATGGATAAGCACGCCCTCAATGTCCGCCGTGGCGGAGGGACCAGTGTGGAAGCTGGCATAGTGCCGATCGCGGAATTCGGGTCGGCGATAGGCGTGATGCAGGTTGACAACGATGTCGGCGGGATCAAGCAGCACGATCAGGTGCTGGGCGAGGTACGCAACTGCGTTGACGTGTAGGTCCGTGTCGCTCAGGAGCACGGAACCAGTTTCGGCCACGGCAAAGGTAGCGCGGACGATCGCGAAATCCACATCCGCAAGGTCCTGCGTGGCATCGACTCTCGCGATATCGCGGTTGCCGGCGATCTCCGGCACGGTCGAACACACGACTTTCGCGCTTGCGATCTTCGCGCGCACCGGCGCGAGGACATCGCCGGTATCAGGCGGGTCGAGGAATATCCCTCCCATGCGCTCCAGGCTCTTTTTGAACGCGGAGAGAAGCGATGGGGGAGGGCTCTCGTCGAAAAGGGGAACGTGCGGCAGCGGCCGGTCGACTCGCGGCAGGTTGGCCCGGATCGACGCCAGGATATCATCGCGGCTCGTCATTGCTTGCCTCCGCGGTTTGCCTGGTACCAGCTGTGGAAGGTGTGCTTCGGCGGATGCGGCACCTCGCGGTGCTTTCCCCAGGCATTGAGGCCGTTGTAGATGACGAAGCGCGGCAGATGCGCCAGCGCAACATCAGCAGCCGCGATCGCAGCGCGGTAGGCTACGGGCCGGGACAGCAACTCGCCGGCGGCTTTCATCGCGGCTTTCTTGACCAGCGGGACGTCATGCCGCTTCACCAATTCCCTTCGCCAGGCGTAGATCTGCTCATGAATATTGATCCTCACCGGACAGACATTGCTGCAACTGCCATTGAGCGATGAGGCGAAAGGCAAGTTGCTGTACTTGCGTGCGTTGAAGGTTGGATCGATGATGAGGCCGATCGGACCGGAGTAGGTTGCGCCGTAGCTCAGGCCGCCGCTGCGCCGATAGGCCGGGCAGGTATTCATGCACGCACCGCAGCGGATGCATTTGAGCGAGGTCCAAAACTCTTCCAGGCCGAGACGCTCGGAGCGGCCATTATCCACCAGCACCACATGCATCTCGCCGCCAGCCCGCGGGCCGCGGAAGTGCGAGGTGTACTGCGTCATCGGCGAACCCAGCGCGCTGCGCGACAGCAGGCGAACAAACACTGCCAGATGTTCCAGGCGAGGAATGATCTTCTCGATACCGATCGAGGCGATATGCAGTTTCGGGACGTTAGCCGACAGGTCGGCATTTCCCTCATTGGTGCAAACGACGAAGGTGCCAGTCTCCGCGACGACGAAATTGCCTCCCGTCATGCCAGCATCGGCGGCGAGGATCAGCGGACGCGTCGCCTCGCGCTGCGCTTCGGCGAGATAATGGACGTCGTTGTTGTCGGGATCGGTGCCGATCGTGTCGGCGAATACCTTCGCCACATCTGTCCGGAGCTTGTGCACGGCCGGCACCACGATATGGCTCGGGTCTTCCTTGTCGAGTTGCTGGATGCGCTCTCCCAAATCTGTTTCGGTCACCTCAATCCCGACGGAAGCCATGTAATGGCGGAAGCCGCACTCCTCGGTCAGCATCGATTTGCTCTTGATCAGCGATTTCGCGCCGTGGTCGCTAAGGATGCCATGGACGATCCTGTTGTGCTCGGCGGCGTCGCGGGCCCAGTGCACATGAATGCCGTTCGCCCGCGCGTTGGCCTCGAATTGATCGAGGTATTCATCGAGATGGGTGAGCGTGTGCTCCTTGATGGCGGAGGCAAGCGAGCGGAGCTGTTCCCATTCCGGAATGTGATGCATTTCACGGTCGCGCTTCTGGCGCAGATCCCAGAGGCGCTCGTCATGCATCTTTTCGTGCTCGGGCGCAGCAATGAAGCGCGCAGCCGCTTCCGCCTGGTTGATCGGCCGATTACCGTGGACCTTCGCGCCGCGCGGCTGCGGTTCGGGCTGCGAGCGAAATGGTTTTGAGGCGCCCTCGGCGTGATCGAGGCGATGGCCGTCGCGGTAGATGGCATGAGTGTCCTCGGCAGCCACCATCTCTGGATGCAGGACGGCAGAGCCGGACGATTGCTCAGCAGGGCTGGTCATGCACTGGCTCCGTTCAATATTTCCGCGATGTGGATGAACTTGAGCGGCACGCCTATGCGCTCGGCGCAGCCTTGCTGATGCATCAGGCAGGAGCTGTCGGCCGATACGATGTACTCGGCGCCGGCGCGGGCATGATCGCTGACCTTGTCGTATCCCATCTTGGTGGAAACGACTTCCTCGAACACCGAGAAGGTGCCGCCGAAGCCGCAACACTCGTCAGGTCGCGCCGGCATAACGAATTCGATACCGTCGACCTTTGACAGCAGATCCATTGGCTTGGAGAAGAACGGCTCGTTCAGCTCGGAGGGTTTGGCGTGCTTAAGCCGGCGCAAGGTGCCGCAGCTGTTGTGCAGGCCGACGCGATGCGGAAACCTGGCCCACGGAAACGCATCGACCTTCAGGATGTCGTGCAGGAATTCGACGAGCTCGTAGGTGCGGGCACGAACCTGCTTCACCTCGTCGCTCTGCTCGATGGCGTCGAAATTATCGCGCACGTGGTGAACGCAGCTGCCGGACGGTCCTACAACATAGTCGAAGCCGGAGAAATTGCGCACGAACAGCGCCTCCGTAGCCGCACATTCGGCGTTGAACCCGCTGTTCGCCATCGGTTGTCCGCAACAGGTCTGGTCACGAGGGTACACGACCTCATGTCCGAAGCGTTCCAGCAACTCGAGAGTCGCAATGCCGACTTGCGGAAAGAAAGCATCGATGTAGCAAGGTACGAAAAGCCCAATTCGCATGTATTACTCCATTATCTCGGACGTATTGGATTTCACCTTTTTGTCGTCCTGCCGGTGCTCGACAGCGCTGCATTAAGCGGTATTTGTCGGAGCGATGCTGCCACCGGGCCTAACCACGCCACGCCGCGTCCAAAAGACTTAGGTTCCTTAGGCGCGTGTGATCCTAGCTCAATCTGCGGATGTTGCGCCGTGGTCATCTGAGTCCTGCTGCTTCTGGAATAACGCCGATGTGCGATAGAGGGAGGTTAGCTCCTAGCTGGGCACCTGTCTTTTCGGGGAGAGCACTGTGTTTTTCTCCGGAGCGCACGCTGCTGGGATGCTTGCGCCATCACTCAGCGGCAAGAAGTGTCCTGCGTGGCGAAATGCCAAAGCGGTTTTTGTAGCTGACGGAGAAGTGTGACTGGCTTCCGAATCCGCAGCGGTAAGCAACTTCTCCAAAATTGGTCGTGCCGTGATGGCGGCTGCCGATAATGAGCTGATGCGCCTGTCTCAGCCTTTCTTCTCGCAGGACCTGTCCGAACGTCGTGCCGTGAAAATGGAAGATCTTGTGCAAGTAGCGAACCGAAATTCGGTGATCGGCGGCGACGCGGTCTGGTGTCAACGAATGATCTGCGAAATTTCGTCGGATGTAGGCGTTGACCCGGTTGAACAGGGATGTGCCAAGGGTCTGCCTGATGAGGGCACCAGTATCCCCCTGATCATGGCATTCGATCATGAGGCAAAGCAGGTCGATAATGGAATCTTCGATCCGCGCGGTGTGCTCTGTCGGTTGCAGCTTGAGCACCTGCTCGCCGAGGGTGGTAATGGCGGGCGCTAACAGCGGGCTGGTGAAGTCGGCGCTTGCGCACAAGTCATCAATTCCGGCGATGCGGCCGGCAAGGCGCTCGCGATTAACCTTGAGCGTGATGCTCTCCGCAGCGTCGGGCACATCGACCACATAGGGCTCCGCTGCATTCAAGATGAAGACGCCGCCCGGCGGCACCAGGCACTCGCGACCGCGCTGCTCGAAGCGCCTCCCCTGGCGGGTCGGAAACGAGAAAATGAAATTTTCGGTTTTGTCGGCCTTCGCCGCCTCCCTGCGACGGATTATGCGGTACGCGTCCGCCCTGATATTCGAGACTCCCAGGACGTCCGATTGCCAAGCCCGAATTTCGCCGCGCACTCGATCGGCATGTGCGGACTGGATATCGAGCCGACAGTATACTTCGGCCATGGCCTGTCTCCAGGCCCCGACGCTCTGCTGTCCCTCCATGCCGGCGGTCGAGAAAAAGATGCTCTGCGTCATGGCATCCTTGGCCAAGAGGGACCCTCTATGATGGGGCGTGGCGAACCTGGTGTCGCGGGGACGATCGGCACTGCCCAAAGCGACTAAATACAATTCCGATGACTGGCTTTGTCGACTTTGCTGCGTTCGGCTTTGCGTTGCGCTGATTTGCGCATCATTGTGGCCGACGATAACAGCCGTCATATCGTTTCCCATTGCGTCGAGTACCCCAGCGTCAATGCAGCTTCACCGGTGGGCCGGCGCGATGCGCCAGAGCCCGGGCTAGGAGGCTCAGTACGGCACGCGGCGTGCCGCCGATCGCTCGTTCGTGCATGATGCGCAGCGAGAGGTACATGACCCGGGCAAACAGGCCGGCGACGAAGATGCTGCGGCCCGAAAGGAAACCCATCAGGTTTCCGACCGTGCTCCATCTGCCGAGGGAAACCAGCGAACCGAAGTCACGATATGCATAAGGCCGCAAAGTCTGGCCGCGCAAACGGCGCTCGATCTGGTGCGCCATATGCGATGCTTCTTGATGCGCCGCCTGCGCCCGCGGCGGCACTGGCGCTGATGAGCCTGGGCGAGGACAGGCGGCGCAGTCGCCGATCGCGAAGATCGCGGGATCGCGAGTCGTCTGCAATGTCGGCTCGACGACAAGCTGATTGATGCGATTGGTCTCCAAGCCGTCGAGTCGCCCTAACACGTCCGGAGCCTTCACGCCCGCTGCCCATACCACGAGCTCGGAGGCGATGAAGGAGCCGTCGGCGAGCGTGAGGCCCTGCGCCGTCACCTCCTTCACTTTGGCGCCGGTACGGACCTCGACGCCGATCTGGTCGAGGAGCCGTTGCGTCGCCTTCGAGATGCGCTGCGGCAGACCAGGCAGGATGCGCTTTGCAGCCTCAATCAAAACGATGCGGATGTCGCGTTCGGGGTCGATGCGATCGAGGCCATAGGCAACAACTTCTCGCGTCGTGCGATAAAGCTCGGCGGCCAATTCGGTGCCGGTCGCACCGGCGCCGACGATCGCCACATGAAGTTGGCCCGGCCGCACCGGGCCTGGCTGCGTCTGAGCGCGCAGACAGGCGTTGACCAGGCGTCGGTTGAACCGCTCCGCTTGCGCCGGCGTTTCCAAGGGCACGGCATATTTTGCGACGCCGCGCGTGCCGAAATCGTTGGTCACGCTGCCGATCGCCATCACCAATGTGTCGTATCCCACTGAGCGCAGCGGCGTGATCTGACGTCCTTCCTCGTCGACAGTGGCAGCGAGGCGCACTTCCTTCCTTTCCCGATCGAGCCCGATCATCTCGCCGAAGTGATAGCGGAAGCCGTGCCAATGCGCCTGGGCAAGGTAGTTGACCTCGTATTCGCCGGAATCGATGCTGCCGGCTGCCACAGAGTGCAAGAGCGGCTTCCATAGATGGGTCCGCGCAGAGTCGATCAGGGTGACCGATGCCCGCGAGCGCCTGCCGAGGCGATCGCCGAGTCGGGTGACTAGTTCCAGCCCAGCCGCGCCGCCCCCAACGACGACGACGCGGTGCAGCGCCGTCTCGCCAACGCGCTTGCCAGCGCGCAGCGTCGTCGTCTCGGAGCGCGGAGTTGGGCGCACCAAGTCATGATCGATCTGACGATCGAGGATCTCCGCCATCGATCTCACTCCAGATAAGTGGGACGGTAGACGCGGCTGCGGATCAGCGCGCCGATATCGTCCGGCCGCTTCACCCCCGCCAGTCCCTGGTGGAAAATGCACGCCGCAACCCGTTCGGCGACATGGAGCGACGCCTCAAGGATACGGCTCTGCGGCGGGTAGATCAGCCCGATCGAAAGGTTTTCCTCGGTGACCTGCTCGGCGAGAGCTTGCGCAGCAACCAGGAACATCTCATCGGTCACACGCGTCGCTTCAGTGGCAAACACCGCCATGCCCATGGCCGGAAAGATGTAGACGTTGTTGCCTTGGCCCGGCACGAAGCGCCGCCCGGCGATCTCGACCGGCGGAAACGGACTGCCGCTGGCGAAAATGGCCCGACCGTCGGACCAGCGATAGGCCTCCTCGGCCGTGCATTCGGAGCGGGAGGTCGGGTTCGAGTAAGGGAAGATAATGGGACGCTCGTTGATCCGGGCCATCGCCTCGATCACCTCGCGATTGAACAGTTTTGGCACGGCGCTGACGCCGATGATGGCAGTCGGCCGCACCGCCTCGACCGCTTCGACAAAAGTGGAGATTGGCGGTCGATCGTCGGCGAACGGCTTTTGAAATTCGGCGAGATCGGTGCGCGAGGTGACCAGCAGGCCGTTGATGTCAAATAGCGCGTTGTGGCGCCGCGCCGCGGCGAGGTCCATGCCCTCCCGCGCCATCGCGAGGCTGATCAGTTCGGCGATGCCCGTAGCGGCTGATCCCGCGCCGAGAAACAGGAAGCGCTGCTCGGAGAGCTTCTGTCCGGTAATGCGGGAGGCGGCGAGAATGCCGGCCAGCGCGATGCCCGCAGTGCCCTGGATGTCATCGTTGAAGGTGCAGACATTGTCGCGATAGCGCGCCAAAATCGGGACTGCGTTGAAGTTGGCGAAGTCCTCCCACTGGATGCAGCATTTCGGGTAGAGCTGCTGCACCGCTTCGACGAACTCGTCGACAAAGGCTAGATAGTCATCACCGCGCTCGCGGTGCTGGCGCAGACCAAGGTAAAGCGGGTCGTCGAGCAGCGCCTGATTGTTGGTGCCCACGTCGAGAACGACCGGCAGACAGCCTTGTGGCGGCACGCCGGCACAGGCGGTATATAGTGCCAGTTTGCCGATCGGAATGCCCATGCCGCCGGCGCCGAGATCGCCGAGACCGAGGATGCGCTCGCCGTCGGTGACAACGATGAAGCGCACATCCTTTTCCGGCCAGTTGGACAACAGCTCCTTCAGCCGGCCGCGCGCGGTGATCGGCAAGTACATGCCGCGCGGCGCCCGGAAGATATGGCCGAACTTCTGGCACGCCTCTCCGACGGTCGGCGTATAGACGATCGGCATGTAGGTCGCCGGGTCCGACATCAGGACGGCGTAATACAGCGACTCGTTGCGCACCTGCAGATCTGATAGAACGAGATATTTCTGCAGATCGTTGTCGAGCGCGGCGATTTCGGCGTGCCGGCGCGCCACCTGCAGCGCCATATTGGTGACCGCGGGGGGGAGCAGACCTTCGAGACCCCAGGCTCGGCGCTCCGCATCGGTAAAGGCCGTGCCCTTGTTGAGGCGCGGATTGTGCAGCAATTGGTAACCAGTGGGGTGGCCCAGCGTCGGTGCGGTCTTCTTGTTGATGAGTGCGGTCATCTACAATCACTCCGTCGAATTTGCCTTGATACGTCGCGGTATCGAACGCGTCAGATCCTTGCCGATGCTGAAATATCCAAGTGACCCATGCGTCGCTCACTCGCTTTGTGGGTGTTGCGGCGTTTTGCGCGATCTTGCCACTTCGTAAGTGATTGGCTGGGATCGCATCATGTGAACTGCTCCGCCATGATGATGGCGATGCTAATGGTTGCGACCGAGCCGACCGTACTCAGCAGCGTGGAGGCTGCCGCTTCATCCGAGTAGATGTGATAGCGCAGCGCGAGTACGGATGCGGTCGTTGCCGTCGGGATCGCGCCGGTCAGGAACAGCTCCTTGGCCGACGCTCCTTGAATGCCGAGCAACAGCACCAACCCAAGGAGGACGGCCGGCTGTCCGACGTTTTTCAATAGCGCGTTCAGCGCGACGTCGCGATTGATGCGGAAGCGTTGGCCGTAGAGGATCAGTCCCAACACGAATAGCGCGACGCCCGCGGCGGCCTTGCCGATCAAGTCAAACGAGAGCTGGAGAACCTGGGAAAGATGGACGCCGCTGAGCGCGAGCGCGGCGCCCGCGGCAGGCAGCCAGACCAGAGGCTGCTTGACCGCGCCAACAAGGCTGTGGGCGGCGAGTGACATCATGTTCCCTTTGGCAACGGTGCCCCCTGACCGATTTCGGCCAGGATGAGCGTGAGCGGGATCATGATCAGACTGGTTACGAGGTTGCCGATCACAACCACCGGCACGCCCTCCGGCCCCAGCACCGCCTCCAGCACCGGAAGCCCCGAATAGGCCATGCTGGGAAACGCGCAGGTAATCGCCTGCATCGCGCTTTCGCTTAGGCTATGGCGAAAGATCGCTCGACTGAGCATCAAAGCGAAGACGTAGGTGCCCATTAGTCCGACCGCAATCGCGAGCAGAAAGGGGCCATCTTTGAGCGCACTCGGAGAGACGCTCATTACGCCTTCGAAGAGGGCGAGCGGTAACGCAAAGTCGATGACGAATTTCGCAAACAGCGGTGCCGCGCTCTTCTTAATGATGTCAAAATGGGCTGCCAACCCTCCCAGAGCGACCACGAATACAACCGGCAGCAATGCTGATAAAATAGTCTGTGTCACGTTTCGGCTTTCTAGCGAGGGCTGCGGATCGTTTTGCCAACGGGAATGCGAACGCCGCGAGCCCTTCCGTTCTAGTAATTGTCCGTCGACGCAGCGGTCTTGCCTCTAAACACGGAGAGGCTGATGATCGTGTAGAGCAGCATGAGCGGGAACACGAAGAGACCCTCTCCCCAGAACATGAAGGCGAGGCTTGAGTGAGGGGCGGCCGCCTGTTCGATCGTGATCGAGAACGGAATCATGTAGGGCCAGAACGAGATCGCCAGCGTGCCAAAGGCCGCTGCGAAAATGACGGCGACCATCGGGAACGGCAGGGCGTCGTCGCGGCGATGAACGCTGGCGGCGAGGGCGATTGCGCCCAGCGCGCCGATCACCGGGAAGACGAATAAGGAGGGCCGGTCAAGCCATCGCGTCATGACCGGCAGGTGTTCGGCCAGGGCATAGGCGAACACAGCGATCAGGAAGACGAGCAGCGCAGCCGACAGATAAGGAATGAGGCGGTAGGCGTGATCGCGGACCTCACCCCCGCATTTCCGCACCAGCCAGCAGGCGCCGAGCAGTGCGTAGCCGATGCACAGGCCCGCGCCGCAAAGCACCGCGAACGGGCCAAACCAGTCGAATTCGCCACCAACATACCGGCCATCGGAGATTGGAAGACCTTCGACGAGAGCGCCTACCATCAAACCCTGGATGAACGTCGCGACCAGTGAGCCTGCCGCAAAACTTGCGTTCCAGATCCAGCGCATGCGTTTGGCCTTGGAGCGAAACTCGAAGGCTACGCCGCGCAGGATGAGCCCCGCCAGCATCAACAGGACAGGGAGATAGAACGCCGACATCAGAATCGAATAGACGAGGGGAAAAGCGCCCCAGAGGATCACGCCCGAGACGACGAGCCAGGTCTCATTGCCGTCCCAGACCGGCGCCACCGCACTGATCATGGCGTGCCGTGACGGCTCGCCTCTGGCTATGCCGAAGAGCATGCCGACGCCTAAGTCGAAGCCGTCCAGCAGCACGTAGATGAGAATGCTGATGGCAAGCAGCGTCACCCAGAACATGACCATCGCTATTCTCCTGGAACGTGAAGAGCTGCCGACGCCGCATCTGGTTCATCGACGACAGACAAGGGCCGGTTAGAGAAGGCGGCCGCCGGCGGCTGCACGAGGCGCCCAACCGGTCCTGCGCGCAGCAGCCGGTAGATGTAATAAATGCCGAACGCAAAGATGAAGGTGTAGATCGCGCAAAAGACGACAAGCGAGATCATGGCCGTCTGGGTCGTCAGGAACGGCGTCATTGCGTTCGCAGTCCTAAGTACGCCGTAAACAACCCAGGGCTGGCGCCCCACCTCGGCCGTGAACCAGCCGGTCAACGTCGCGATAAAGGGCAGCGGAAAGCTGAGAAACGTAGCCCAGAGCAGCGTCCGGTTTCGCGCCAATCGCCCCTTGCGGCTCAGATAGGCTCCGATCCAGGCCACGGCCAACATAAGGAAGCCGCAACCGACCATGATCCGGAAGGTGAAGAATGGAATGAGGACCGGCGGCCAGTCGTTCTCGGGAATGCTGTCGAGCCCAACCTCCGCGGCGTCGAGGCTGTCGGAGTCGATCAAGCTGCCCAGGGGTGGAGGCAAGGTGATCGCGAAGAGATTGCGCCGATTTGCCACGTCCGGCCATGCGAGCAGCACCTCGGATGCTGGCTGTTCATTGTGCCATCGCGCCTCGATGGCGGCCATCTTCGCGGGTTGGTAACGGACAACGTATTCACCGTTGAGGTGCCCGAACACGAGTTGGACCGGCACGAGCACCGCTGCCAAGTACAGGCCCATGCGAAGCATGATCTTCGCTTCAGCGATAAACGTTCGCCGCAGCAAATACCAGGCTCCGGCCGCAGCAACGCAGAACGCGCCGGTCAGGTAGGCGGCGAGCAGCATGTGCGGAAAGCGCGACCAGACCACCGAGTTGAAGATGATCTTGGTCCAGTCGTTCGGCGCGAACATGCCGTTCTCGACGACATAACCGAATGGCACCTGCATCCAGCTGTTGTTGATCATGATCCAGAACGCCGACAGGGTGGTGCCGAGCGCGACCATCGCGGTCGATAACAGGTAGAACCACGGGGCAACCTTCGGGCGGCCGAACAGCAGCACGCCAAGGAAACCTGCCTCCAGCGCGAAAGCGGTGAATGTTTCGTAGGAGAGAAGCACCCCTTGGATCGGTCCCGTCATCCGTGAAAAATCACTCCAGTTCGTGCCAATCTCGAAGGCCATGACGACCCCTGAGACGACGCCGAACCCGAACGCCACAGCGAAGATTTTGAGCCAGAACTCAAACAGCAGGCGGTAGGCCGGGCGCCCGGTTGCGAGATGGAGCGCTTCGAGCACGGTGAGCCAAGCTGCCAGGCCGATCGTGAAGGATGGAAAGATGATGTGAAACGAGACGGTAAACGCGAACTGCAGCCGCGACAGAAGAAGCGCCGTGATGTCCATGGTGCACGTGCCTTTATCGCCAGAGATTGGTCTTTGCGAGGTCGATGACCTCGTCGGCCCGGCCGCTCATGATTGCCTTCACCATGTAGAGCGAGAAGCCCTTCGCCATTTCGACGTGGATCGATGGCGGCACGGCAAGCTCTGTCCGGCTGACGACCGCATCGATGAGAACAGGGCCGTCGTGTGCGAGGGCAGCGGCTACCCCGTCCTCCACTTTGGCGGGGTCTTCGATCCGGATGCCGCGAATGCCGACGGCCTCGGCCATGGCCGCGAAATTCGGGTTCTTGAGCTCCGTCCCAAAATCGAGAAAGCCGGTGCCTTTCTGCTCAAGCTCAATGAAGCCAAGTGCGCCATTGTTGAACACCACAATCTTGGCGGGAAGGCCGTACTGCGCGAGCGTCAGCAAATCGCCCATCAGCATGGTGAAGCCCCCGTCACCGGAGAGCGAAATCACCTGCCGGCTGGGAA
Source organism: Bradyrhizobium sp. ARR65 (assembly GCF_000472385.1). Lineage (GTDB taxonomy): Bacteria > Pseudomonadota > Alphaproteobacteria > Rhizobiales > Xanthobacteraceae > Bradyrhizobium. The sequence goes on along the minus strand of NZ_AWZU01000007.1, from coordinate 186,786 downwards.
ACGTGGCTTGCGCGCCGATTGCCTGCGGCATCGCATTGGCCATCGAGCCGTGCCAGAATGAGCCGATCAGCCGCCGTTTGCCGTTCATGGCGAGGTAGCGCGCGGCCCAGACCGTCGGCAGACCCACATCGCAAGTGAAGACCGCATCATCGGCGGCCAGGTCACTCACGGCCTTCGCGATCTGCTGCGGATGTATCAACTTGCCGCTGCCCGGGCGCGCAAGCTCATCGAGGCCTTTGCGCGCCTTGCGGTAGTGTTCGCGTGCTTGCGCAAGATGGCTATCATCTCGCTTCTCGTTGAGAAGCGGTAGAAGCGCGTCGATGGTCGCGCGCACGTCGCCGATTACGGCGAGATCAACCGGTGTACGGCGCCCGATGACTTCTGCCCTCAGGTCGACCTGCGCGATCTTCACTCCCGACCCGCGCGGATAGAACTGCCGATAGGGGAAGTCAGTCCCGAGCATGAGCAAGACATCGCAATCGAGCATCGCGTAATAGCCCGATGAAAAGCCGAGGAGCCCGGTCATGCCGACGTCGTACGGATTCTCCCACTGGACATGTTCCTTGCCCTTGAGGGGGTGAACGATAGGAGCCTTGATCCGCTCGGCGAGAGCCACGATCTGCTCATGCGCTCCCTGACAACCCGAGCCGCACAGCATGGTGACGCGGCTCTCTGAATTGAGCAGCGCGGCCAATTGATCCAAAGATTCGTTTGCCGCCGCCGCGGCGGGGCGGGCCGGCAGGAGATTCGCGGGCTGCGGGTCCGATGCTGCAAGCGCGGGCTGCAGCGCGACATCGCCGGGAATGACCACCACGGAAACGCCGCGGTCTGTGATGGCCTTGCGGATCGCGAGCTCCAGCGTACGTGGCATCTGATCGGCGCCGGAAATCAACTCGCAATAATGACTGCATTCCTTGAACAACTGCTCAGGATGCGTCTCCTGGAAATAGCCAGAGCCGATCTCGCTCGACGGGATTTGGGCGGCGATGGCGAGCACGGGCACGCGGGAGCGATGACAATCGAACAGGCCATTGATGAGATGCAGATTGCCGGGTCCGCAACCGCCCGCGCACACCGCAATGTCGCCGGTGAGATGGGCGTCTGCACCCGCCGCGAAGGCTGCGACCTCCTCGTGCCTCACATGGATCCATTCGATCTTGCCCTGACGACGGATCGAGTCCGTCAGTCCGTTGAGGCTGTCGCCTACGATGCCGTAGATTCGTTTGACCCCGGCCGCGACGAGGATTTCCGCGAATTGATCCGCCACCGTTTTTGACATGCTCTTGCTCGCGTCTGGAGGGGGCTAATTCCTGTACAGAGATAAGTCATGTCCGAAGCGTTCGGCTTGAGTGAAATTGCCATGTCACGGCGTGATTGCTTAAATGTCGCCTCGGAGCCGGCCGGGCGAACCAAGATTTGGCTTTGTCCCGTAAGCGAGCGGAACGACAAAGCGACCTTCGCCAAGAAGTTGGAGGCAAGTCAGCCTCATCACCGGTTTATTTCGGCGCGACATAGCGCGCTGGCGGCGCCATGAACTCCGGGCCGATCGGATCGGTAATCGTTTCGCGCAGGATGCGATCGATTTCCGCCTTTGCGGACGTATCGAGTTGCCAGCCGCTCACATCGTCGACCGGGAGCAGCTGCGCGGGGTTGCGCGCACCCCAGAGCGCCGTTGTGATGCCCTGGTCAAGCATCCACCGGATCGCCAGGTGGATAACACGCTTGCCGAACCGTTGCTGCGCAACCTGATCGAGCCGCTCTACGGCGGTGAGATATTGCGCGAAGCGCGGTGTTTGAAATTTCGGATCCTTGCGGCGCAGGTCATCCCCATCGAACTTGCTATCCGGGCGCATCCGGCCGGAGAGAAGACCGCGGCAAAGCGCCCCATAACCGAAAGTCGCAATATTGTTCTCGAGGCAATAGGGAAGGACGTCGGACTCGATGCCGCGCTCGAACAAATTGTACGGCGACTGGAGGACGTGCAACGGGGCAATTCGCCGGAACCGCTCCATCTGTTCAGTCGAAAAATTGCTGACTCCGATCGCGCGTATCGTGCCTTGCTCGAACAGTTCGCGCATGGCCTCGGCAGTTTCCTCGATGGTCACCAGCGGATCCGGCCAGTGCACCTGATAGATATCGATGTAATCGGTTCGAAGCCGACGCAGCGACTGCTTGACCTCCCAAAAGATTCGGGCGCGAGTGGCGTCGCGGAATACACGCTCGCCTTGCCATTCCAGTCCTGCCTTTGTTGCGATCAGCACGCGCGAGCGCAGGCCTCCCTCCGCAAGCGCCTTGCCGACGATCTCTTCGGAGCGGCCAAATCCGTAGACCGGCGCGGTATCGACCACGGTGACGCCATGCTCGATTGCACCGCGGATCGTTTTGATCGATTCCGCTTCATCGGTGCCACCCCACATCCAGCCGCCGATTGCCCACGTCCCGATCGTGACTCGCGATACCTGAAGCGACGTTCCAGGAATTTCAGCGCATTCCATCGCCGTTTCACGCGGCCTGACCTCGACAGCCTTGGCTTCACCATCCATAAGCTTTGCTCCTTCGCTTGACACAAGTGCAGCTCGCCCTGGAGACAGGACGGCCCGTCCTCGGTTCAGGTTGACTTCAATTGCGCGGGATCGATCGGTAGCGCGCGAATCCGCTTTCCGGTTGCGGCGAAGATCGCGTTGCAGATCGCCGGCGCAATTGGCGGCACTCCGGGCTCGCCGACACCGCCGGGAGGCGCGCTGCTCTCGACAAGATGGACATGCGTTTCGGGGGTGATGTCGGTACGAGCGACGAGATAATCGCTGAAATTGCTCTGTTCGATGCGTCCCTGATTGATGCTGATATTGCTGTAGAGCGCATTGCTGATGCCCATGATCACGGCGCCTTCGAGCTGCGCGCGCACGCGATCGGGATTGACGACGAGGCCGCAATCGAGTCCGATATCGACCCGTGGGATTGTGATCTGGCCGTCGGCGCCAACGGCAACCTGCACTACCGCGGCTGCGTAGCTCAGGAAGCTGCGATGGACGGCGACGCCGCGACCATGCCTCGACGGCAGACGGCTGCCCCAGCCGCTGTTTTGCGCGACCAGATCGAGAACTCCCCGTAGCCTTCCGGTGTCGGCCGGATACATATCAAGCGATGCGCCGTAGTTCGGATAGTCGACATGCATCGCAGCGAAATCGAGTTTGCGCGGCTCGCCCAATAACTCGCGCAGATATTCGAGCGGGTCTTTGCCGGCCGCATGCGCCAGCTCATCGGCGAATGAGCAGACCGCGAAGGCATGCGGAATGTTGTAGACCGAGCGATACCAACCAATCCTGACGTGATTGGCCGCCGGACCGTTCTCGCACCGGACGTTGGCGATCGCGTAGGGCATGTCGGTGACGCCCTGCTGCAGTTCGCCGGCGCTGCCGTATGTTACGTCCGGCTGAAACGTTGACTCGATCGCGGGAAAGACCGTGCGATGCAGCCAGGCCGATGGACGCCCCTTGGCATCGAGCCCGGCCTCCAGATGCTGGGCCGAAATCGCGTGGTAATAGTCATGCTGGATTTCGTCTTCGCGCGTCCACGTCACCTTGACGGGGGAACCGATTTTGCGGGACAGCAGCGCCGCCTCGGCCACATAGTCGGACTTCGACTTGCGGCCGAACGCACCTCCGAGCAGCGTGACATTGACGGTAACGTCTTCCTCGGTCAGGCCCAACACTTGCGCCGCGGTCGTGCGTGGCGATTGCGGGAATTGGGTTGGAGTCCAGATTTCGCATTTGCCGTCGACGAAGTGCGCGACAGCGTTCGGCACCTCCATCGGCGCATGGGCGTAATAGGGCACGAAATAATCTGCCGCGATGTGGTGCTTGGCGGCGCCTAGCGCTGCGTCGACGTTGCCTTGATTGCGAACGACCCGACCGGGCTGCTTCGCCGTCGCCTCGAGTTGGGCACGATACGCAGTCGAATCGTGGCTGGCGTTGGGGCCGAAATCCCAGGTGATCTTGAGCTTTTCGCGGCCCTGCTGGGCCGACCAGGTGTTGCTTGCGATGACGGCAATGCCGCCGAGCGGATAGAAGCCGGACGGAATCGGTGTTGCCGGAATCTCCACGACTTGCTCGACGCCGGGCACTTTCATCGCCTCGGTGGCGTCGAATTGCGAGGCTTTGCCGCCATAGACCGGGCAGCGCTCAATAGATGCGTACTTCATCCCGGGAAGGACGACGTCGATGCCATAGGTGGCCTTGCCACGAACGATGGCGTTGAGGTCAACGATCGGAACGGGCTTGCCGACGTAGCGCCATTCATTCGCCGGCCGGAAGCGCAATTCCATATGGTCGGGTGGTGCTATCTCAAGCGTTGCCGCGATCCTCGCGGCGTCGCCAAACGACAGCTGCCGTCCGCTTGGGACATGAACGATCGTGTGGTTGCGCGCCTGGCAATCGTTTGCGTTGACGCTCCAGACATGCGCCGCAGCCGCCTCGAGCATCTGACGGGCTGAGGCGCCCGCGATGCGCATCGGCTCGTAGAATTGACGTGTGCTGCGAGATCCATCGGTGTTCTGGTCACCATATTTCGGATCGCCCTGAGCTTGTACGATCTTGACCCGGGTCCAGTCGGCGCCGAGCTCATCTGCGAGCACCATCGGCAATCCCGTTTTGATTCCAGTCCCCATCTCCGAGCGGTGCGCAACGATCGTCACATCGCCGCTTGGATCGATCGTCAAATAGACGTTGGGTTCGAAGGCTGCGCCGGCGTGAGCTTCTGCCGCCACTGCCGGAAATTCCCGAAATCCGATCGAGAAGCCAAGAACAAGGCCGGCAGCGCCGCCTACGAATTCACGCCGGCTGAGATTTACGACAGTAGTCATCACATGGCCTCGGCGACTGACTTGATTGCCGCGCGAATCCGCACATAGGTGCCGCAACGGCAAATGTTGCCCGACATGGCATCGGTGATTTCCTGATCGGTCGGCTTGGCGGTCTGCTTCAGCAGGGCGGCCGCCTGCATGATCTGGCCAGGCTGGCAATAGCCGCACTGGGGTACGTTGTTGGCCTGCCAGGCGCGCTGCACGGGATGTGTGCCGTCAGTGCTCAGCCCTTCGATGGTTACAATCTTGTGCCCCGTGGCTGCTGACAGCGGCGTGACGCAGGAACGCACCGCGTCCCCGTCCAGGTGCACAGTGCAGGCGCCGCAAGCGCCGACGCCGCAGCCAAATTTGGTGCCGGTTAAACCGACAAGATCGCGGATCACCCACAGCAGAGGCATTTGTGGATCGGCGTCAACGTCGTGCACAGCACCGTTGATGTTGATTTGTGGCATATCAATTCTCGCAACACTGGTGAGATGAACGCAAGCTAATCACCATGGCGATGGCCCTCTTGAGGGTGCTTGCGGTTTATTGACCGCAGTTGCTGCGATCGTGATTTGGGTTCGGCGCTGACGGCGGCTAAGGAGCGCAGGAGGCTCGGTCGGTTTGACGAAAGCTGCTTCAGGCAGGAATTCGGCTGTTGGAGCAATTCCCAACAAGCGTTCCTGCCCGGCATCGCTGAGAACGCTGCGGGAAGGCGCTTCCACTTTTAGGACAATGCCGGAATGAATCTCTGGATCAGCTCGGCCATTGCAATGCTCGCCACGCTTAGCGCCGCGATTGTATGCGCGGAGGAGGCGAGCACGAATCTATCGCCGGCCGCGCTGGAGGAAATCGAGAAGGTTGAGGCTGATATTGACCGGATCGAGACCGAAGTGCTCCAGCGGCTATCCCCACCGCCGAATAACCAGGTGCAGCAGATCGAGCTGCTCGGCAAACTGATGCTCTACGATAAGGAGCTGTCGGTGAATCGCAACGAGGCATGTGCGTTCTGCCACACGCCTGAAACTGGCTTCACCGGGCCGATATCCGAGCTCAATCGCACCACCGGCTCCTATCCTGGTTCGGTGCGGACCCGCTCCAGCAACCGCAAGCCGCAGTCGCACGCCTACGCACCGCTTTCGCCCGTGTTGCATTACAATCCCGGCCAGGGTGATTTGGTCGGCGGCAATTTCTGGGACATGCGTGCAACTGGTCGCCGCCTGGGCAATCCCGCGGCCGAACAGGCCGAGGGCCCACCAACCAATCCGGTCGAGATGGGATTGCCTGACATCGCCTGTGCAGTATACCGGGCTTCACAGCGACCCTATCGCGGCCTCTTCGAGATGGTCTGGGGCGAGCAAGCCTTTGCAATTCAATGGCCGAATGATGTCGAGCAGGTATGCAATCGGCCGGGTCCGGCCACTGACAATGACAAGATGCCGGTTCACTTGACACCGGTAGATCGCGGCCGCGCCGCAGCCACGTTTGATCAGATGGCGCAGTCGATCGCGAGCTATGAGGCTTCCGCAGAGGTGACCGCGCTTACCTCCAAGTTCGATGCAGTGCAGGCGGGCAGGGCGCAGTTCACACCCCAGGAGCAGGCGGGTTACGCGCTGTTCCGCGGCAAGGCGCAATGTAACAATTGCCACCGCGACGGCGGCCCCGGCGAAGACCCACTGTTCACCGACTTCACCGCGAGCAATATCGGAACGCCCGCGAACCCATTGCTGCCCTATTACGCCGAAGCGCGACCTGATGCAGCGGGCTACCTCGCCAACCCGGCCGGCTCTTCTTATGTCGATCCCGGCGTCGCCGGCTTTCTCGCCACGGATCACCTGCTGAGCCAGCCTTCGGAAGTCGATGCGCACTGGGTGCCGCTCGCACCGCAGAACGAGGGGCGCTTCCAGGTCCCGACGTTGCGCAATGTCGACAAGCGGCCCAATGCCACTTTCATCAAGGCTTATGGACACAATGGCTATTTCAAGAGTCTCAAATCGATCGTGCATTTCTACAATACACGCGACGTCCTGCGGCGCTGCAGCCCCAATGACCCCGGCGAGGGCATTACGTGCTGGCCTGCGCCGGAGTCGACGAAGAACATGAATACCAAATTCGTTGGTAAGCTCGGCCTTTCCGACGAGGAGGAAGATGCGCTGGTGAGCTTCATGCAGACGCTTAGCGACGGCTTTATGCAGCGGTAACTGTCGCGCGATCGACGCCAAGGGATACTTCACGCCGCGCTAGAAAAACGCGCAATCGATCACTTCAAGGTCTCCAGATAGGCGATCACATTCTGGCGGTCCGTCGCGTTCGGCACCGAAATGAACATCTTGGTACCATGGATATCGGCGGCCGGGTTGGCGAGAAACTGGTCGAGGCTATGTTCGTCCCAGCTGATATTCGCCGCCTTCAACGCTGGTGAGTAGTTGTAGCCGGCTTCCGTTCCGCTTTTGCGCCCGACGACGCCGGCGAGCGATGGGCCGATCTTGTTTTCGCCTGGCTTTGTCGAATGACAGGCCGCGCAGCGCGCGAACACCTGCTGCCCCGCTGCTGCGCTCCCGGCCGCGCTGGCCGACGATGGAGCGGCGACCACTGCGGCGCTTGCTGCGATAGTAGCGAAAGCAGCGAGAACTGCATCAGTTCTGTTTCGCATGTTTTGAGCACCTCGCAATTGAGACCGCGACGAGTCTAGGCGGGTCGTGCCAATCTTGCTTGTTGCGGCTTGCTGGGATCGCGGTGTTCTTGCCCTCTGCACGACGCGGGGTCCCGATTGAGGTGAAAGGCGTTAACGAGATTGCATCGCGTCCCGCGACCAGGACGTCCGATCACGGTCTAAGTCTAGGCTGCGCCGATGAGAATACCGACTGCGAGCACAATGACGCCACCGAGCACGATCTGGAATACGGCCTTCAAGAACGGCGTGTCCATGTAACGCGCACGAATAAAAGCGATTGCCCACAATTCGAAGAACACCACGACGCCAGCAACTGCGGTAGCAATCAAGAAGGCATTGGGCCAGGAACGAGATAGGGCATCGAGTGGCCGAGACCGCCGACTGTGGTCATCAGCCCGCAGGTTAATCCGCGCAGCCAGGGCGAACCGCGTCCGGTTAGCAGTCCGTCGTCGGATAAAGCCTCGGCAAACCCCATGCTGATGCCGGCGCCGATCGAGGTCGCCAATCCCACCAGCAAGGTCTGCCCGTTCTGGTGCTTAGCAAAAGCAGCGGCGAACAGCGGCGCCGACGTCGACACCGAACCATCCATCAACCCGGCTGGACATATTGCAGGACGAACACCCGACGCCGCGTCTTGTCCTCGGCCTCGCGTGCATCCGGGTTCAAGATCCGATCGGTCAGCTTCGCCGCGAACTGCTCGTCATCCTTTTCCGCATCGGCAAGGTCGCAGAGCAACCGGCGTATGCTGGCGTTCTCGGCGTGTGCAGCCGCCTTGGCATAAAAGCGTTCGGCTTCGAACTCCTAGCGTCGACTTCATTGCGAATAGTGTCCAGCGACTGGTTCTTCGTCAGCCAGACCGGACGGCGCTTCAGGAATCCTCTGACATCTTCTTTCCGGATAAGCGGGAGACCTTTGCCAAAACGCTTTTCATACATTTCCAAAAGCAAATGTCGATGACCGCGTGGCCATCTCCTCGAACACCTTGTCCGGATAGCGGTCCGCGAAATCCTCGGCGAATGTCATGTAGATGCGGCTATCTTCCTCCTCCGAGGCGATCGCGACTGCCAGCAGCTCGCGCTCGGTCAAATCTGAGAAATTCTTCGCGGCAGCCCTTTTTGCTTGGCTTGGAAGTGATGCGGGGGTCGTGTTCCTCTATTCGGGGGCCACTGTCGGTGAGATATCGGATGCCGTCAGTCCAAGGCGCTCTGCAGCGCCGATGCCATATTCCGGATCGGCCCTGTAGAAGTGGGCAAGCTGGCGCCTGATGATTTCGAGCGGGACTCCCTCCATGGCATCTTTGATGTTCTGGAAGAGCTGGTCCTTCTGCCTAGCCGTCATCAGCCGGAACAGTTCGCCAGGCTGGCGGTAATCGTCGTTGCCGTCGCGATGATTGTATCGATCGGCATCGCCGAAAATCTTCAGTGGGGGCTCGCGGAAGCGTTCATCCTGAACCGGGCCTCCCATCGAGTTCGGCTCGTAGTAGGCATCCGGATAAGGATGGCCCTGGAGCCGCATGGCGCCATCGGCATGATAGGTGTTTACCGGGCAGCGCGGCTTGTTGACAGGGAGCTGCTCGGCGTTGACGCCTACGCGGTAGCGGTGCGCATCGGCATAGGAGAATATGCGGGCTTGTAGCACTTTGTCGGGCGAATGGCCGACGCCCGGCACGATATTGGCGGGCGAAAGTGCCGCCTGCTCGACTTCCGCAAAATAGTTCTCGGGATTGCGGTTCAATTCGAGGATGCCGACCTCAATCAGCGGATAGTCCTTGTGCGGCCAGACCTTTGTCAGGTCGAACGGGTTGTACCAGTGTTTGCCGACGTCAATCTCCGGCATTACCTGCACGGAGAATTTCCACCGTGGAAAGTCACCGCGCTCAATCGCTTCATAGAGGTCGCGCTGATGCGTCTCGCGGTCTTGTGCGACTTTCTCGGCGGCTTCCGCATTGGTCCAGTTCTTGATCCCCTGCAGGGTCTTGAAGTGGAACTTGACCCAGTATCGTTCGTTCGCAAGGTTGATGAGCGAGTAAGTATGGGAGCCGAAACCATCGACATTGCGGAAGCTCTGCGGCAGGCCGCGATCGGACATCAGGATGGTGACCTGGTGCAGGCTTTCCGGCGACAGCGACCAGAAATCCCACATCGCCGTCGGCGAACGCAGGTTGCTCCTGGGATGGCGCTTCTGGGTGTGGATGAAGTCGGGGAATTTCAGGGGATCTCGGATGAAGAATACCGGCGTATTATTGCCGACAATGTCCCAATTGCCGTCCTCGGTGTAGAGGCGCAACGCGAAACCGCGAACGTCGCGCTCGGCATCCGCCGCGCCGCGTTCACCGGCGACGGTGGAGAAGCGCAGGAACGCTTCGGTTTTCTTGCCGATCTTCGAGAGTGCCGCAGCGCGAGTATAGCGGGTGATGTCGTTGGTCACGCTCAGCGTCCCGTAGGCGCCCGATCCCTTGGCGTGCACCGTACGCTCGGGGATGCGCTCGCGGTTCTGATGCGCCAGCCGTTCAATCAGATGAAAATCCTGCATCAGCACCGGCCCCATCGGCCCGGCCGTGATCGAGTTCTGATTATCGGCGACCGGCATGCCGCTTTCGGTCGTCAGCCTAAGTCTCTTGGTCATTGTGTCCTCGCTGAGAAGTACGCTCTGTCGCGGTCGGGCAGTTAAAGGCAATCTAGACGCGGCGCGTCCTATCGCTTGCCGGGCTTTGCTCAACTTGGCGAGTTCTTGCGGAGAAGAAATTTCACCTGTGTGTCAATCGAATTGCTGCACGGCCGCCAGCATTGCGCTTGGCTCCATTCGCCGGGCACTCAATCGTGATGAGGAGGAGGGTCGCTTGCTCCTATATCAGGCGGAGCGGTTAAAGCTGTCGCGGGACGCTGCCCAGCGGCATTAATCTCAATTCAGCGACGGTGCTCTTGCGCCGAACAGGCTTCAGATGGCTACGACAAAACTCGGAATTAGCGCTGCAATATTTGCAACGGTCTTTTGTATGTCGGCCGAGGCACAGACCATCAACATCTCGGTCCTCGATCAAGCCGGGCCCAGACGGTCCTGCAGGCAGCCAGGATCGTGCGCTGCAACAGAATGCGCCTTCAGCCATCGCGGTAGTTGATCCCGCTGGGGATCTGCTTGCTTTCCAGCGCATGGATGGTGTCCGCCCGGCAAGCGCGGAACTCGCCATCCAGAAGGCACGAACGGCTGCTCGGCTACAACGACCTACGGCGGAGATCGAGGACGCCATCAATAAGGGCAGAACTGCATTCATCACCTCCGGCACCATGGTGCTGCGCGGCGGCATGCCAATACGGCTAAATAGCGAGGTCGTTGGCGCAGTGGGAATTGCCGGCTTGAGCAAGGAGACCGACACCGGGATCGCAAGCGTCGCCGCAGCAGCACTGAACTCTCCGCAGAAGGCATCGGAGCATCACTGACGGAAGATCCCCTACGTGCCGCGAATACCGTCCATTGCCGTTTTCAGAAATCCGGCGCTTCTCTGAAGGCCAACACGCTCTTCGTCCGACATGTCAGGCTCCAACACGTCGAGAACACCGCCCCTTCCAACGACGTGTGGCAACGAGAGAGTGACGCCAAATTTGGTCTGAAAGCTTCCGATCTGGATCACGGCGCGTTCGTCGTTGCAAACCATTTCGGCAATACGGGCGGACACGATTCCGATACCATACTGGCTGGCGTTATGAGCCTCGATGATCGTGATGTTGGCGTAACGAACCTCCTTTTCTACCTTCTCTCGTAGGTCAGCGAGCTTTTCTCCCCGACTTTTAAGCAAAGCGGCGATCGGAACGCCGCCCACCCGGGCGGATGACCAGAGAAACACCTGGGCCGTCCCATGGTCGCCAATGACATGGGCTTCGACATGCGCGGGATCAACGCCGAAATATTTGCCAAGGTGAACGCGGAAGCGCTGACTGTCGAGATACGTGCCGGCACTCAGGACGATAGCGCCGGCGGCTGCCTCGCGCGCCACGTCCGCAAGTGGATCCGGCGGGTCGGTAACAACGAGCCGCACGGCTCGCGGCGCGGCATTCACGATCCTCGGAATAATGTCGCGATAGATCTGGGCGTTCTTTTCCAAGAGCCTGAGACGGCCCTGCGGATCGTTGCGGGAAGTGGCCCCTCCGGTTTTTTCGTTCAGCCCGGAGGTGATCAACAAGACCTCGGCGCCTTCGAGATCGTCGTAGTCGCCGTCGGCGATCTCGACTTTGCGTCCGAGGGGGATGCCGTATCGAATGTCGGTCGCTACGGCTTCTGCGGTTTTCCCGGGTGCGGTTGACCAGGAGAATCTTGCTTGCGCTGCCGCGCACGGCAGCGGCTATCGCACACGCGCAGCCGACATTTCCTGTCCTAATAATGCCGATCTTCATCAGTGGCTCCGAGATGATGACACACCAGCCGGCCTTAGATAGTCAGCTCCTCGAATTTCAGTAGGAGCAGTAGCCGGATGCCAAACCAAGGTATCGCAGGGGGAACCAAAGTATGTGAGCGGTAAACCGCGAGTAAGTGCGGGCGACACCACTTGGTCAATCATATCAACCTCCGGACGATTGAGAGGTTCGTAGGCGCGTGGCCTAGTCGAATGAGAGGGGCTCCCAATAGCAGGGTAGGACGCCCTGCATGTTCCTCGCTAGCCGCTACGAGTGCCCGTTATCCGAATTTCAGCGAGCGGCGAGCGCCGGCTGCAGGATTTCGCGGAGTCGCGAGTGCACAACGTTGCTCAAGGATCGGCTCGCGGTTCGAGCTGGTTTTCGGCATGGAGATCGACATGCAAGCTGCAACCTTGATTTCCGGCAGCACTGCTCGCTATCTGAGAGAAGTCGGTCGTTTTCCCATGTTGAGACCCGACGAAGAATACAGGCTGGTGAAGCGCTGGCGTGAGCAGGGCGACGCAAACGCGGCGCATTCGCTCGTCACCAGCCATCTGCGGCTCGCCGCCAAAGTCGCCATCGGCTATCGCGGTTATGGGCTGCCGGTCTCCGACTTGATTTCAGAGGGCAATGTCGGGCTGATGAACGCGGTTAAGCGCTTCGATCCAGAGAGGGGCGTTCGATTCGCCACCTATGCCATCTGGTGGATTAAGGCAGCGATCCATGAATACATCCTGCGTTCGTGGTCGCTGGTGAAGATCGGCACCACGGCCAACCAGAAGAAGCTGTTCTTCAACCTGCGCAAAGCGAAGGGTCGCATCTCGGCGATCGAGGAAGGCGATCTGCATCCCGATCACATCCAGCTGATTGCGCGAGACCTCGGTGTCCCCAAGCAGGAGGTCGTCGAAATGAATCGACGCCTCGGTGGCGACTTCTCGCTTAACGTGCAAGTCCAGAGCGACGGTGGTCCAGGTGAATGGCAGGACCATCTCGTCGACGAGGATTCCGACCAAGAATCGCGACTCGCCGATGCCGACGAGTTGGCGATACGAGGGAAAGCGCTGAACGAGGCGCTAACCGTCCTCGGCCAGCGGGAGCGGCGCATCATCGAGGCGCGGTGGCTCGCGGATGAGCCGATGACGCTCGATAGGCTTGGGGCCGAATTTGGCATTTCGCCCGAGCGTATCAGGCAGATTGAATTCCGGGCCTTTCAGAAGCTGCAGAGTAAAGTTAAACGCGCGATAGCTCGCAAGCAGCTCTCGGTGGACCCCCCTGGCCGCATACAGAATTGCGCTAGTCAGATGCGATAAGGGGACAACGGCTGCAACCGGTGCGGCGGAGTGGGACTGTCTCGTCGAAGATCCGTTTTATACTACGGGCGCAACGACCGCATTGCAGTCTGCAGCCAAGACGGTCGCAGATCAGGCGTGCATTCAAAGGCAGTGCAGAAGCCAACGCCAGATTCCGTATATCGTGGTCGGCCAAGACGTTGCACGAACAGATGATCATGGAATCAAGGCCATTACGCTAGGCCGGACCAATGCTTCTGCCGCGGAGCCATTGCCTGACGCTCATCCGGCCGCGAGCGGTTGCGCGTTCAGTGCAAGCCCGAGCCGTCGCCAGACATTGAGAAGCGCGGTCCGCAAGAGGTCGTGATCTGGTGCTCAAATGATTATCTCGGGATGGGGCAACGGGTCCCACCTGCGCCCGCGCCGAAGGATGCCGTGGCGGCAATCATCGCCGCGATGACATCTGCATAGGGAAACCGGCCGGCGATCCGTTCAAGATCCACGAACATGCGGTAGCGCTGCTCATCCCTCAACCGGTCCACAGCCGTTGCGAGGAAGGTTTCGTAATTCATGTCACTATCTCGTTCTCGACTTGATTAAGAAGCTGCTGCTGAGGCACACGAAATGCTGCGTATGATACAAACCGGCCGGCATCATCCGGGATTTGGACACTGTCGGCTATTTTGGTCTTGCCGCAATTGGGTTGGCCTTGTTGTAACCGTGTCAAATTTCATTCGGCCGCCGTTGGCGCTGGTTCGCCAGACGCCGGTTTTTCGTGTCGCGCGCCGAACAGCCAGGTCTGCAGCTTGTCGAGGTAGATATAGACGACGGGCGTCGTATAGAGAGTGAGCACCTGAGATACGGCGAGGCCGCCGACGATGGCATAGCCGAGCGGCTGACGAAGCTCGGATCCGGCTCCCGTTCCGAGCATCATCGGAACGCCGCCGAGCAGCGCCGCCATTGTCGTCATCAGGATCGGCCTGAAGCGCATGATGCATGCGCGATAAATGGACTCTTCGGCGGTCAGGCCCTGCTCATGCTCGACGTGCAGTGCAAAGTCGACCAGCATGATGCCGTTCTTCTTGACGATGCCGATCAAGAGGATAATGCCGACAATTGCGATCACGCTGAGATCGAGGTGAACCGCCATCAAGAGCAACAAGGCGCCCAGACCTGCTGAGGGCAGCGTCGAGATGATGGTGATGGGATGAATGAGGCTTTCATAGAGCACGCCAAGGATGAGGTAGATCACGAACAGCGCGGCTACGATCAGGATCGGTGTAGTCGACAGCGACTGTCCAAAGGCCTGCGCGTTGCCCTGGAAGCTGGTCTGAAGCGAGAGAGGTTTGCCGAGCTGTTCCTCGATCCGTTGGATGGCGCTCACCGCTTGACCGATCGCGGTGCCGGGCAGCAGGTTGAACGAGATTGTCACCGACGGGAACTGACCCTGGTGGTTGACAACGAGCGGGGCGACCTTCACCACGCTATCAACCAGCGTCGACAACGGCACCTCCTGGCCGCTGGAGGATTTCACATAGATGCCGTTCAGCGCCTCGGGTCCATACTGGAATTTGGGGTTGACCTCCAGGACGACATGATACTGATTTAAAGTCGTGTACATGGTCGAGACAATGCGCTGGCCAAAGGCATCGTCGAGCGTGTTGTCGATGGTGTAGGGGAGGATGCCGTAGGTCGAGGCCACTTCGCGCTTGATGGCAATGTCGAGCATTGGTCCGGCGTTGAGCTGGTCCGTCGCTACGTCGGCAATGCCGGGAATGGTCTTGATCCGGTCGAGGAACATTGCAGCCCAGTGATTGAGCTCGCCCGGATCGGCATCGGCGAGTGTGTACTGATACTGCGTCTTGGAGACGCGACCGCCGATGGTGATGTCCTGCGCGGCTTGCATATAGAGGGTGATGCCCTGGATTTTTGCGAGGTTGGTGCGCAGCCGCGCGAGCACGTGATCGATGCTGTCCCGCTGATTCAATGGTTTCAGAGCAATATAGACGCGGCCGTTATTGACCGTAGTGTTGCCGCCACCGGCGCCGACCGCTGAGCCGATTGACGCGACCGCCGGGTCTTTCATGATCGCGTCAAGCAAGGCTTGTTGGCGCTCGGCCATGGCCTGGAAAGAGATGTCCTGCGCCGCCTCGGACAGGCCGATGATCAACCCAGTGTCCTGCTGCGGAAAGAAACCCTTTGGGATCACGACATAGAGATACCCGGTCAGCGCGATCGTGCCGAACATCGTTATCAGCGTGATGAAGCGGTGCCGCAGCGCAACGACCAGACCAGCCTCATAGAGATTGAGCAGGCCATCGAAGCCGCGTTCGAACAACCGGTAAAGCCATCCGTGCTCCTTGCTCTCCGGCTTTAGCAGGCGCGAACACATCATCGGCGTGAGTGTCAGAGATATCAGGAGCGACAATACCAATGACACGCTGACGGTGACGGCAAATTCCCGGAACAGCAGCCCAACATATCCGCCCATCAGGAACAGCGGAATGAACACAGCGATCAGCGACAGCGTGATCGATACGATGGTGAATCCGATCTCGCCGGCGCCCTTCAGCGCTGCTTCGTAAGGCGAGGCGCCTTCCTCCATGTGCCGCACGATGTTCTCGATCACGACCACTGCGTCGTCGACTACAAAGCCCACCGCGATCGACAAGGCCATCAGCGAGAGGTTGTCGAGGCTGTAGCCAAGTTCGTAGAGCACGGCAAAGGTACCGATCAGCGACAAGGGCACGGTCACGGCGGGAATAAGGGTGGCCCAGAAATTGCGCAGGAAGATGAAGATCACCATCACCACCAGCGCGACCGTCAGTATCAAGGTGAACTGCACGTCGCTGATTGAAGCGCGAATGGTTTCGGTGCGGTCGGAGATGACGTTAATTTTGATCGCGGGCGGGATCGAGGCCTGCAGCACCGGCATCATCGCCTTGATCCGATTCACGGTGTCGATGACGTTGGCGCCGGGCTGGCGCTGGATTGCCAGGAGGATCGCCCGGTTCTGGTTGAACCAGCCCGCGATCAAATCATTCTCGGGCGCGCTGATAGCACGGCCAACATCGCGGATGCGGACGGGCGCTCCGTTGCGATAGGCGATCACCAGGTTGGCGTATTGGTCGGGCTGGAATAGTTGATCGTTGGTGCTAAGCGTGTAGGTCTGGCGCGGGCTGTTCAGGGTTCCTTTCGCAAGGTCCACATTGGCCTGGCCGAGCACCGTGCGCACATCCTCGAGGTTGATGCCGCGAGCCGCTAACGCATCCGGATCGACCTGCACACGGATGGCGGGCTTCTGCTGACCGGGGACGCCTACGAGACCAACTCCGGATATCTGGGATATCTTCTGCAGCAGAATATTTTCGGAAAAAGCGTCGACGGTAGTCAATGGTAGCGTGTCCGAGGTCAGCCCGAGCACTAGGATCGGCGTGTCAGCAGGATTGACTTTGCGGATCGTCGGCGGATACGGCATGCCCGTCGGCAAATAGGGGCTGGCGGCATTGATCGCCGAGAGCGTGTCGCTCACTGTGCCATCGATTTGGCGGTTCAAGTCGAACTGCAGCGTGATCTGGGTGTAGCCGAGCGCGCTCGCCGATGTCATTTGGGCGAGCCCCGGGATCTGCCCGAACTGCAATTCGAGCGGCGTCGCAACCGAGGACGCCATGGTTTGCGGATCAGCGCCGGGCATTTGTGCGGTGATTTGCAAGGTCGGATAATTCACGTTCGGCAGCGACGCCACGGGTAGTAGGGGGTAGGCGACCAGTCCGCCAACCAGCAAACCCACCATCAGAAGGGCGGTGGCAATCGGCCGTTGAATGAACGGCGCGGAAATGTTCATGGGATTGGCGCCTGCTGTGCGTCCTGTGCGGCTGCTTCCTCTGCCGCCTTGCCACGCAGCAGCGTGACACGTGCGCCCGGCTGTAGTTTATATTGCCCGTCGACAACGACCCGCTCATTGGCCTCGAGGCCGGAATCGATGAGCGCCTGCCCGTCACTGATCTGCGCGACCTTGATCGGGCGGACCGCCACGGTGTTATCGGGATTGATGACGTAAGCGTAGGGGCCATTCTGGCCTTGCTGCACGACGGCTGCGGAAACCGTCAGGCCGTTGTGCCGCGTATCCACGAGCAGCCGTGCATTGACGAGTTGGCCCGGCCAAAGCCGGTGCGCGTTATTGGGGAAGTTCGCCTTGAGCTGAATCGAGCCGGTTGTCTGCAGGATCTCGTTGTTGACGAGGCCGAGTTCGCCTTGATCCAGCTGTATCCTGTTGTCTTGGCTAAAAGCGAGAACGGGCAGCGGCGTCCTGGATTCTTGCTGCTGCAGCTGGATTTGCGGCAGATCCGTCTCTGGGAGCGTGAAGATCAGCGAAATTGGATTGAGCTGGGTCACGACGACAAGCCCGTTGGTCGTCGACGGGCTGATGATATTGCCGACATCGATCTGACGGATGCCCACCACGCCGTCGATAGGAGACGTCAGGCGTGTGTAGCTGAGCTGGACCTTGGCGGCCTCGATCAGCGCCTGGTCAGTTTTGATCGCCGCCTGCAACTGCCCAACCTGCGCCTTCTGAGTCTCGACCAATTGCGGAGTGGCCCAGCCCTTGTCGCCCAATTGGGTGTAACGCTTGAGATTGGCCTGGGCATTGGTGAGTTGGGCCTGATCACGTTCCAGATTTCCGGTGTATTGCTCGACCATGGCCTGGTACGGCCGCGGATCGATCTGTGCGAGCAGGTCGCCGGCATGAACGGTTTGGCCTTCGCTGAAGTTGATGCTGATGATCTGGCCCTGGATCTGGGCGCGCACGACGTCCGTGTTGTATGCAATCACAGTGCCGACACCGCTCAGATAGATCGGCACATCGTGCTGGGCGACTACGCTGGCGACGACCGGAACCGCAAGTGGTGGCGTGGGTGTGGTGCTGGCATCGACCTGCTCGAACGGTTGGATGTGCACCGCGTAAAGACCTGCGCCCGCAACTACGGCCGCGAGCAAGGCTGCGGAAATAACGACTCGCTTTTTCATGATCGTCACGCGCGTTGGGTTGTTTCTTTAGTGGAGCGTTCCCGCGGCCAGGCCCGGTACGGTTGATGAGGTACCTATCGTTGGAAGCGTACTTGTTGTGGGCGACGAACCGGCTGCTGGAGGCGTAACGGCCGGCATCGTCGGGATCGACCCCAGCGGGCCCATGATGGGCGATACGCCCATCATCGGCACCGAGGTTGCAGGGCTAACCCCAAGATTGCCGATCTCAGTCGATCCCAACGGGATCCCCATTCTGGCGACTCCGCCCGGCGACGTCGATGTCGAGGTCGACGATGCGGCCACGCTGCTAGAGCCGGAGCCACACATTCCGGACAGGCCCGAAGTATTCGTCATTGCCGAGGTCGTCGGCATTGCGGACCCGGCGGATGCCCCTGATGAAGTTGCCATGGGCCCTGCCGACGCTCCGGTGGCGGGTGTGGCGGATCCTATCGCCATTCCACCGCCGTCATAGGTCGTGGATGATCCATACGTTCCAGATGGCGAGGTCCCTACGGTCGAGCACGCTGTGCCGTTGCTCGTCGTTGTGATTGTGCCTGTCGCAGTTGACGGCGCCGGACTGAGCCCGGGTGACGTGATTTCCGTGGCGCCGAGCGGGATTCCAGTCGGGCCGACTGCCGAGTTCGTTGGCATACCTAGGGGGGAAGTCGCTGCCATTGCGGGAGGCCCACCGCTCGAACTCATCTGCGCATGACTGCAGCCGCAGCCCAGTACAATCGCCGTCGTTGCAACAAAAAGAACGCGCGGCATTGAGATCTCCGTATTATTCGACGCTTCGGCGATAGCCGGTTGGGGTCGAGCCAGTCACCCTCCGGAAGCAAGCTGTGAATGAACTGGTTTCGCTGAAGCCTACCGCCAGCCCGATTTCGGTTACCGAACATCCTGGCTCCGCCAACAACGACTTCGCACGCTCCATCCGACGGATGTTGTGATAGCGATGCGGCGGCACGCCGAATGATTTCTTGAAGGCCCGGCAAAAGTGGTAGACGCTCAGCCGAACGCTCTGCGCAAGCTCGGTGAGCGATATCGGATCCGCAAGATGTTCCTCTATGTACGTGGTGACGATTCGCTGCTGCCATGCCGCCAGTCCCCCTCGCAATGGCAGATTGGATCGCCGAGCCTCGGCATTGAGGCGCACGATCTCATGAGCCAGCACGGTACCAAGGGCTTCACAATAGCGCGGGTTCGCGGAGCCGCTCTCGACCATTGCCGCAACCTTCATGGCCCACTCCCAGACCATGAGGTCCTCAACGAACAGCAGTGGCGCGAACGGCGTAGCCAAAGCACCCGTCTCCGAATCGCAGAGCAGATTGGCAGGATCGAAATACAAATATGCGATCCGGCCCGGAGCGCGCGCCTTGTGCCACTCGCGATATTCATGACCGGCCGGTACAAAGGTCAGTCTACGCCTGACCTCTCGCAACTTCGAGGCAGGCAACCCCTCGACGTAGATCTCGCCGTCACGGCGCGTGCCTTGTTCATATGCAATCAGCAAATGGAATGGTGCGCGGAAGCCAAACTCGGTCCTATCGCAACTCATCACCTGGACGACTTCGGCTTTCCCGCCCTTCCAATTGACAGCGCGGCGATCGATCGCATTGGGTGGAAAGATATTGACGCCACACTCCAGAGCGCTGTCGCCATCGTTGCGGGCGAGCGCCGCCATGGCATCTTCGCGGGGCGCCCTATCTTCCTCGTCGAAACGAGGCTGCGTGTGCATGGATAACATCACGCCGCTTTGCCCGCGTCGCGAGTCGCTCCGTTCAAAGGCCGAACCCCCTTTGGTGCGCAAAGCGGCGTTCGCTCGAAGCGAGTAACTCAGCATGTCGCCTCCGTAAGGGAGAGATCACCAGACGGCTGCTACGTTGCAGCTCCTACCGAGGCAAAGAAATGCGTTATGTGAGAGGAACTCCAGTCTACGGAGGTTCGCGCAGCTATCTCATTGGTTCAGCCGCCTATACTTTGGTTATCTGGCGGACCTTAGCGCGCAGACGGCTGTAAAGAAGGCAAGATGAGATGAAGAGCCGCGCCGCAAGGCTCATTGGCGGCAGCCCAAATCCGTCCACCATGCGCTTCGACGATCGAGCGGCAGATCGATAGTCCAATGCCCATGCCGTTAGGCTTGGTGGAGTAGAATGGCTCAAAGAACCGGTCGAGAGAATCCGAATTGACGATCGGACCCGAGTCACGAACGGTGATCAGGATGGTGTCCTCTTGCCCTTTGGCCGTGCCAATCAGCAGCTTTCGTTCGCCTTCGATCGTGCTCATCACTTCGACGGCATTCATCACCAGGTTCATGATGACCTGCTGCAGCTGGATCCGATCTCCACGCGTCAGCGGCAAAGCGACGGCGAGCTTTGTCTCCAGGGAAACTCCTTGTTTTTGGAGCTCACCACGGGTCAGCGCGAGGGTCTCGGTAACCACTTCGTTGATATCGAGTGGATTCCACTCCGTCGGTTGCTTCTTGACCAGCGCGCGAGTCCGATCGATTACCTCGCTGATCCGCCGCCCATCCTTGATGATGTCCTCAAGGGCCTCGGTGGTACGCTCCAGGTCAGCCGGCTGGGCCCTGAGCAGGCGCAACGCCGCATGGGCGTTGGTGACCAACGCTCCGACGGGCTGGTTGACCTCATGGGCGATGGAGGCCGTCAGTTGACCGATAGTCGCAACCCGGTTTGCGTGCGCGAGCTCGGCCTGCGCTTCACGCAGCCGTTCTGAAGCCAGCATTTGATCGGTGATATCGCGGCCCAGCACAAGCGCGGCCTCCACGCGTTCCGACTCGAGCCGTAACGGCGAATGGGTGACAGCCCCGTATAGGCGGCCAACAGGGGTATCGAACCACTCTGCAAGGGTGACTCTTTCGCCGGCAAAGCAACGATCCAGATATGGCTTGGCCAGTCGCTCGAACAGTTCTCGTCCCAGGACGTCCGCGACGTGCATCCCGACCATCTTCTCAGCCGGTACTCCCCAAACGCGCTCGTGCGCCGCATTGGCCCGGCGATAGCGGTAATCCGTGCCAACAATGGCTACCGTGTCGGGTAAGGTCTCAAACACACGTCCAGCCAGATATTCTGCTCGTTTGCGATCGGTCACATCCTCGCAGGCGACCAGGATAACCGGCCGGTCCTTGATCAATGTCGCTCTGCCGGTTTCCCGGACCCACAGTATCGTTCCATCCTTGCGCCGCTTTCTCGCTTCCCAGCTCATCGACTGGCCGAGCCGTTCAAGGCAAATAGCGACATTGCGTTCGACTGCGGGTCGATCCGCCTCATCAAACACGTCCAGTACGGGCCGGCCTAACAGCTCGCCCGCTGAGTAGCCCAACTGCGCGGCGCCATGCGGATTCACCGACACCACCAAACCGGCGGCATCGATCATGAAATACATGGTAGGATTGTGTTCGAAGACGGCTCGCCATTGTTCCTCGCTTTCCCGCAAGGCTTCCAATGCACGTCTTCGTTCCTCGATGTCGCCGGCGGTACCGAACCACTTCGAGATTCTACCCCGCGTGTTGAGCAGCGGCCTCATGCGAAGTAAGAACCAGCGGTATTCCCCAGTAGCGCTTCGAATGCGCACCTCTTTTTCAATCGGCGTTCCGGCCGCAAGCGCAGCGCGCCATTCTTCCGCCCCGGAGTCTTCCGGCTGCAGAGCATTCATCCAGCCGAACCCGACTAGTTTGTCGCGGGATAAGCCCGTGTAGTCGCGGAAGCGTTGATTGGAGAAATCAGCCGAGCCATCGGATGACGTGGTCCAGACCAGGACCGAAAGACCGTCGAGAATGTCCGTCAATTCGTCTCGTCTGCTCCTCAATCTTGCCACCAGCCCGGTGATGACCAACGACGTGATCAAGAACGCGGCCAGCCTGATCGTGTCATCCAGGTACTCGATCCTAAAACTGAAAATAGGAGGGACAAAAAGGTAATTCAGACACAGAACGGCAATGCACGACAAGGCAATCAAGGAAATGAAGCCACCCGCAAGCGACAACAGAACGATCAGAAGCAAATAGATGAGAGCCGTTGAGCCAACGCGGAAGTCGAGCCAAAAGCACAGCGCTGTCAGCAATGCCAGGCCGATAATCCCAACCAAGAATCTTGCTGTCTCATGGATTGCACTGCGCCTCATTCCCATCGTCCTGGCTTGGAGGCCAGTGCCTCTCGACCGCAGTAACTCCGTCCCTGCTGAACTTCCGTAATGATAACTCTGGTGTGACAGTACGGGAAGGGTAGTCGGTGCTGAAGCAGTCGGCAATGTCGGCGCCCGGCTGACAAAATCCTCCCAATGTAAGCGCATGCGGGGGGATGGCGGATCGTCACAAAGCCCCGCTACCGCTCAAATCGAGGTAGAAAAAGGGCCGGATTTGCCTGTTTTTCTGTTTCCGTTACAATGTCACCCGTCAGATTTGGCCGATCCCCTAGCGGTGACTTGTCTTCCAGCCTGGGACCAGGTGCTTATCATACGAGATGATCAGGGCTGTACCGAATGATTACGCAGCGCAATTCGTCGGCAAAACCCGTGGGAGACTTGGAGCGGCCGACCGTGTTCGTCGTGGACGACGACGCGTCGATGCGGCAGGCACTTGCAAGACTTTTTCACTCGGTGCAATTGAAGGTGGAAGTATTCGCTTCGACGCAGGAGTTCCTGCAGGGCGAGCGCCCGCAAGTTCCGAGCTGCCTTGTGCTCGACGTTCGACTGCCCGGGCTGAGTGGTCTCGACTTCCAGGCGGGATTGATGAAGGCGGATGTTCGAATTCCGATCGTCTTTATTACAGGACATGGCGATATTCCCATGTCGGTCCGCGCGATGAAGGCCGGCGCGGTCGATTTCCTCACCAAGCCGTTTCGTGACCAGGATCTGCTAGATGCGGTAGCGGCCGCCATCGAGCGCGATCAGAAACGGCGCAAAAACGAACATGCGCTGGCGGAGTTTAGGAAGAACTTCGCGTCCCTGACGTCTCGCGAGCGCGAAATCATGGGGCTGGTCGCGAGTGGGCTGATGAACAAGCAGATCGCAGCCAAGATCAATCTCAGCGAGATCACCGTCAAAGTGCATCGCCATCACCTCATGAAGAAGATGGGAGCCAGAACGGTGGCCGATCTGGTCACGATGGCCCAGGCACTCGGGGTCAAACCCGATACTGCGGAAGGATGAGATCAGCTCACAGCTCACCTCTAGGCCTGCTGGTTTCGAAACCTAAGTATAGTTCTCATCCCCAAAGGCCGTCGTATCATGGCTGAGGCGGCACCACATCGAGGGTGCGATCTCGGTCGCCTGTCCCCGAACAAAGGTCAGCCGCGTGGACGAAGTCCCGATAATCTCGATCGTTGACGATGATGCTTCGGTGCGTACCGCGACCGCGCGGTTGTTGAGGTCACTTGGATTCTCCGCCCATGCGTTTGCTTCGGCGCAAGAGTACCTATCGTGGTCCCGATTGCGCGAAACGTCGTGCCTCATCGCCGATGTTGAGATGCCGGGCATGACCGGCGTTGAGCTGCAAGAGTACCTGATTACTAACGGCCACAGGACACCGATGATCTTCATCACGGCGTTTCCGGAGGACCGGATTCGAGAGCGGGCGATGAAGGCCGGCGCAATCGCTTTTTTGAGCAAGCCTTTCGATGAACCGCAGTTACTTGAATGCGTGGAGCGGGCCTTGCAGAGAAACCAAGACCGCCCGAATAACCCTTGATCGTATGCACCGTCGGCCAACTCTACCGCCGCCGGAGCCAGTCCGACAAGGCAAGCTGCGTGATCCCACGCGTGAGCGACCCAATGGGCGCATTTCGGAGGGTCGTCGAACATGAGCGCTGTGCCCGGCCGACTGGAAAACGAGGAATTCATCCTGTCTAGCTTGGCGCCGAGCACGACTCAAAAGCGGCTTGCACTTGCCGTCGTGTTGATCCTGCTTCTTGGATTTTTCATTACGGCAGGACCGCTCTCCAGCGTTCAGCTGGCGCCGGTCGGTGCATTCGTGCCGGCCTATGCCGCAGCGATGCTGGTGAACGACTCGATCACCGCGGTCTTGCTGTTCGCACAGTTTTCCATCCTGAGGTCGCGCGCGCTTTTGGCGATCTCGAGCGGTTACCTATTCACAGCGCTTATAATGATCCCATGGATGCTGACATTTCCCGGCGTGTTCGCGCCTCGTGGCATGCTTGGTGCCGGGCTCCAGACCACTGCGTGGCTCTATATCGTCTGGCACGCCGGCTTTCCCACATTCGTGATCACCTATGCGACGCTGAAAGACCGCAATCCCGCACGACGGGTCTCGGAGAGCTCGGTGCGTGCGGTCATCGTGTTCAGTATCGCTGTGACTGCGAGTTTCGTATGTGCGGCGACATTTCTGGTGATAGCCAGCGACCCGCTGCTGCCCCACCTTATGCTAGACACCGTTCATCTTTCCAGTCTTTGGCCATATGCTGCCGGATTCGCTTCGCTGCTGAGCCTTTCCGCCCTCGTTCTGCTCTGGGTACGACGACGCTCTGTGCTCGATCTATGGCTCATCGTGGTGATGTGCGCATTTGTCATAGAAATGGTCTTGATTTCGTTTCCCGTTCCGGCCCGTTACACCGTTGGCTGGTATGCCGGGCGGGTCTTTGGATTTTTGTCCGGTTGTCTGGTTCTATTTGTGCTGTTGCACGAGATCACGACGCTATATGTACGGCTGCTTCGGGCGATGCTGGCGCAGCGGCGCGAGCGTCAGGCGCGGTTGATGACCGCGGACGCGGTTTCGGCCTCGATAGGCCACGAAATCAAACAGCCCTTGTCGGCAATGATAGCCAACGCCGCTGCCGGTGTTCGCCTGCTGGATCGCGGAACGCCGGATTTGGAAGAAGCTAAGCTGGCCTTCCGCGAGATCGTAGCCGATGGTCTTCGTACGGGAGAGGTGATCGACGGTATTCGGGCGATGTTTAAGAAAAATGCAAGGACCAGGACATCACTCAACATTCATGAGCTTCTTCGAGAGACGCTCGCTTTGTTGGCGGGGGAGTTGCAGGCGAAGCGGATCTCTGTCCGGGTCCAGACGGACGAAGTATTGCCCGAGGTGAAAGCTGATCGAGTTCAGCTGCAGCAGGTGTTCGTGAATTTGTTCACGAACGCCATCGACTCGATGTCATCCAATGATGGGCCGCGGGTGCTTGGTGTGACATCGGAAGTTCACAGCTCTGGCGGCGTGATTGTATCGGTAACAGACACTGGCACGGGAGTGGACCCCAAACAGCTCGATCGAATATTCAATCCTCTTTTTACGACAAAAAGCCACGGCATGGGCATGGGATTTTCGATTTGCCGCTCGATCATCGAGGCGCAT
The DNA here is from genome assembly GCF_000472385.1 of Bradyrhizobium sp. ARR65. GTDB lineage: Bacteria > Pseudomonadota > Alphaproteobacteria > Rhizobiales > Xanthobacteraceae > Bradyrhizobium. The sequence continues at coordinate 161,234 of NZ_AWZU01000007.1, read as the reverse complement.
GACGGCCAGCTCTGGGCCGTCGCGAATGGGTCGAGCGGCGCTACCTTTCAGTTTCTGCTGCCCGCTCATCCAGCCGACCACCCAATGAAGACGAGCGAGAGATTGAATGATCACCCCCGCGTGTGTCCGCAGGTATTGGGTCAACAATGATGAGCGGAATGGCCGAGTAACCGCGGGCGTGATGATGGAGGCCGACAATTGAATCGATCGAGCGCTAAATGTCCACCAAGGCACCACGTTTTGGCTTACGTCGGTTATCCCTCGGAGCATGCATCATGACAGACGCGTGAGACTGCCGATTGTGCTGAGCCTGAGCATGCCGAGTGGGTCTGATCAGGCGTAAACTTGATTTGGAGACTCTCAATGAGGAAAAGCAAGGGCATCTTGCTCGCCGCAGTTTGCACTACGGCATACGTGATTGCATCAACTGTATTCGCTGGGTCGGCGGAGCCAAAGAAAGTGGCGGTCTCTTCCTTGGTACAACCGCTTGTTAATCCGTGGGTCGCAAACAATGTCAATTTCCAGAAATTAGTGGCGAAAGCGCTCAAATTCGAGCTCTTGGTCGTCAGTGATAAGGGCACCGAGGATTCCAACATCGCCGCCATGCACGGGCTCATTGCCCAACGTCCAGACGGGATATTATTCGATCCGATCACGCGGGCTGCCGGCGAAGCGGATGCGAAAGCGCTCGAGGAGGCGGAGATTCCCGGCGTAACCGAGGATCGTCTCGTTGTTCCGAACATCAAAGATTACAAGGGCAAGTTTCTCGTAGCGCAGGTCACACAGAGCAATGAGCAGTGGGGTTACGACATGATGATGACCCTCGTAGGCCAGGGCGCAAAGAATATTGTCGCGATCATGGATGGTCCCGGGGTCACCACAGTCGAGGAGGCGTGGAAGGGAGCGCTACGGGCAGTAGCCGAGCATCCGGGCCTCAAAGTCTTGCAAGTAAGTAGGCAATCAAAATCGCGCGAAAACGCGATGGCTACGATGGAGCGGTATCTTGCTCGCTTTGCACCAGGCGAGGTCGATGGATGTTGGTGCATTGGCAGCACTGTCGGACTTGGCGCCCTTCAGGCGATCAAACAGGCTGGACGGCAGAATGAAATCAAGGTCTCGACAGCCGACGATGATGAGTCAGTGATTGCCGCCATCAAGGACGGAAGTCTCTCCTCCACCCTCGGGGGGCACTGGATGAACGGCGGGTTCGGACTAATCGTGCTCTACGATTATCTGAATGGTCACCCCCCGCTCTTACCGCAGCCTCAATTCAACTTGGTCCCAATCAATAAAACAAATGCAGACGCTTATGCGAAACGTTTCCTGAATAGCGAACCGTTCTCTGCGGACGAAATTCGCGCCATGTCCATGACTTACAATCCTAACGCGAACATCGCGGAAACCATGAAAACGATCGGGGCGATTTGGAACAAGTAGTTGCTCTATCAGCCGGAGAAACGGCTTCAAGCTGCGAGTTCGACCATGAAGACATTTCCTTCCACAAAGTCCGATGCGACGATCAACGTGCGAGACGGGCGCCGACGCAAAGTTGTGGCGGAAGCAATAAGCTTAAGTAAGCATTTTGGTCAGATCCGGGCTTTGCAATCAGCTTCCTTTACCCTCTCCGAAGGCGAGGTGCTTGCAGTTGTTGGAGCGAACGGCGCAGGTAAATCAACCCTGTTGAAAATTCTTGCGGGCGTCTACCCCCCAGATGGAGGGACCCTGCGGGTCAATGGCGAGGAAGTGACCTCCTTCAGTGCACCTGAAAGCCGAGGACGTGGCATTGAAATGGTTTATCAGGACCTGGACGACGTGCCGAACATGGATGCGGTTTACAACCTCTTCGTCGGCCGCCCCATCCGCAAGTGGGGAATTTTTGCGGACTACAAGAGCATGATTGCCAAGACCCGGGAGGTGTTGACCGGGTTAGGTGTGGCGACTGTTCAAGATGTGACCCAGCCGGTCGAGACCATGTCTGGGGGCCAGAGGCAAGCGCTAGCGATCGCACGAGCTGTTACATGGGGTAGCGGAATCATCATTCTCGATGAGCCAACTGCCGCCCTCGGCATCCTTGAAACCGAGCGAGTGCTGCGTCTCATTGGGGATCTCAAAGGTAAGAGGGCTTCAATTTTGCTCGTCACGCATAATCTCGAACACGTGTTCCGCGTCGCCGATCAGATCTTGGTCATGTATCAGGGTCGAAGCATTGCGCAGATGCAGCGGCAGGACACGAACTTGGCAAAGCTTGCCGCGGCCATTGTCAGCGGCGCTCATTGAAGGCTTTCTCATGCCAATCGGAACGAATCTATCGGCCGGAGAGACCCCCGAAGGCAAGTCAGATTCACATCCGACTGCTATCGATTGGATGCGCACGCTCCGCGACAACGCGGCACTTATAGCACTTCTCCTCCTGATTCTCGTCTTCTGGATTGCCGCAGGCGACCGTTTCATGTCGGTCAGGAATTGGGCTTACATCGCCCAACAAGCACCTGTGCTTATAATCGTCGCTATGGCCCAGAGCTTTCTTATCAGGGCTGGCTATGTCGACCTGTCAGTAGGATCCCTGCTTGGCTTGGCAGCGTACCTCGCCGCCTGGGGTACTCAGACACGTGGGCTCATGGTGGGCCTGAGCTTGGGCCTGGTCATCGGCGTCCTCGGCGGGCTGATCAACGGCGCAATCATTGCGTTCGCGCGCATTCCGTCATTCATGGTCACCCTGGGCATGATGGTGATCTTACGAGGCGCCGTCCAGATCATCTCTGGTGGTGAAGCGATCTATCTCTCCGATGAGAGTAGTGGGATAGCCGGCTATGCTCGCTTCGATGCGATCGGTCGCTTCCCCGGCATCCTGATTGCCACGATCCCGCTATGCGCGATCGCGTGGGTTATCTGCAACCAAACCGTCTTCGGCGATGACCTGAAGGCGATGGGCGGTAGTGAACGCGTCGTTGGACTATTGGGTGTTCACGTCAATTCTCGGCGACTTTCAGTTTTCGCACTCTCGGGATTTTTCGTTGGCCTCGCGAGCATGATAAATCTCGCCCGCATCGGCGCGGCCACGACAATGACAGGAACTGGGCTCGAGCTCGAGGCGATTTCTGCGGTTGTCATCGGGGGCACTCCGCTGACAGGCGGATATGGGAGCATCTCGAAGACCGTTATGGGTGCGGTTGCTCTCGTCACGCTTTCGAGTGGCCTGACGATTGTGGGCATCCCGCCGTCTTGGGACGACGTCGTGAGAGGTGTTTTGATCATTGCCGCGATAGGGATCGCTCTGGATCGCAGAAAGATAAGTCTGGTTCAAGGCGATCTCGATGAGTCGCGTCCAGAGTACCGGCATCTGCATCAAGAGATTCGCGCCCGTTTTTTCGGCATCGAGAACACCCGTTTGTATCGCGATCTCGAACGACGCGAGGCCAAAATACGGCGTCTAATCGATGCGAACATCATCGGGATATTTATCTGGGATTTCGAAGGTCGGATCATCGAGGTCAACAATGCATTTCTCCACATGCTGGGTTACGACCGCGACGACTTCGCGGCGGGCCGGATGAGTTGGATGGATCTGACGCCGCCGGAATGGCGCGACCAGGACGCCAGGCTAGCACAAGAGATTGAGGGGATGGGGCACTTGCCACCATTCGAGAAGGAATTTTTCCGCAGGGACGGGAGCCGCTTGCCTGTGCTGATGGGTGTCGAGACTTTCGAAGGTGGAGACGATGGTGTCGCCTTTGTGCTCGATTTGACTGAGCGCAAGCGGGCGGAGCAAGCCGTCCGGGAACGCGAAGCCAAGATTCGGCGCCTGGTCGACGCCAACATCATCGGGGTCTTCGTCGCCGACCTCGATGGTCACATTACCGATGCCAATGACGAGTTTCTACGCATCGTAGGATACGAGCGCGAAAATCTTAGCAGCGGTCGGATGCATGTGCTCGACATGACGCCGCCGGAATGGTTGGACCGAACGATGCAGACACAGGAAGAGGTCAAGCTGGGAAAAACCGTCCAGCCGTACGAGAAGGAGTATTTTCGAAAGGACGGCAGCCGTGTGCCGGTACTAGTTGGCTCCACGATATTCGATGAAAGCAACCTGGCTGTGCCATTAGGCGTGGTTTTCGTCGTCGATATGACCGAGCTCAAGCGGGCAGAGGCCGGAGCGCGGGATATCGAACGGCGACACCGCGAGATCCAGATGGAGCTGGCCCACGCCAACCGCGTCGCGACCATGGGACGGCTCACGGCCTCGATTGCCCATGAAGTCAACCAGCCGATCGCCGCAACGATTACCAACGCGCAAGCTGCGCTACGCTTTCTTGAGGCCCAAACAGTGCATTTGGACGAGGTGCGGCAGAGCCTCAATGATATCGTGAAAGATGGAAAGCGGGCGGGCGAGGTGATTAGCCGCGTCCGCGATCTCATTAAGAAAGCGCCGCCCCAGCGCGACGACTTGGAGATCAATGGAGCGATTCGCGAGGTGATTGGGCTTATCCACACGGAAGCCGCGAAGAATGGTGTCTCTATGCAGGCCGAGCTCACAGACGGCTTGCCGATCGTTCAAGGAGATCGAGTTCAGCTGCAGCAAGTCGTTCTGAACTTGATCATCAATGCGATCGAGGCCATGAGCGTCGTCAGCGAAGGGCCTCGAGACTTGTTGATCTCCACGGGAAAGATCGAGTCCGGCGACGTGTTCGTGAGGGTCCGAGATTCGGGTCCGGGCCTGGCGCCAGCGACTCTCGAGCGAATCTTCGAGTCATTCTACACGACCAAGCCGAGCGGCTTGGGACTCGGGCTCTCGATCTGCCGTTCGATCGTCGAAGCGCACGGCGGACGGGTGTGCGCGAGCGCCAATGTCCCCCGTGGTGCCAGTTTTCAGTTCACGCTGCCAGCGGCCAAACGAATATAGTCTCTGTGTGTTGACGGAGGCGCTTCGCGCACCTTCGCCGGATTGGCGGCCATCCGCATCCGAAGGTTGACCGCGGACGCGGCGCGGAGATCGTTGTTGAGCGCTACTCTTCTCTGGGGTCGGAGCGCCGCGGGAAAATCAGGATCGATCTTGATCCCCCAGTTCCAAACTCATGCCGAACGCTTCCCGCAAGTGTCCTTGCCAGTTCTCTGACTATCTTCAGGCCACGTCCAGGCTGGATTGTGGGGCCGGCCGAGCCGTCGTCAAGAACCCGGCATTCGACGAACGCGCCTGCGCGAAATAGCTGGACGCGAATCTCGCCACCGCCATTAGGGAACGCATGCTTGGCCGCATTCGTTATGAGCTCGTAGACGATCATTCCCAATCGGCAGCAATCATTCGATTGGAGTTGCAAGGGAGCCGCCGCAAGCACGAGCCTTGTTTTCAGATGATCGAGCTTGGAACGGCTGATTGACAAGCACAATCTTCGAAGATATGCCGCCGCGTCAGTGCAGGCGTCATGTTCGGGAATCTGTAGTGCACGATGCATGTCAACCAGTGGTTGAACGGGTTTCGCGACACTTGCCAATGCGGCCTTGACTTCCTCATTCTGAGAACGCTTGGCGATGACAGAAACGACGCTCATAATGAAGGTAAATTCGTTGACGATCCTGTGGTTCGCTTCGTGCAGGAGCAATAGTTCTTCCGCGAACGGCAACTTGACGGAAGGATCGATTGTATGACCTACGTGCGGCTGGTGAGTATCAAGCGTGCTTCGATAGCGCATATCCATCGGGTCTATCCTGTTTCGTTCGAGCCGATCGGCCGTACCCTGTTCAGCTGCCGTCCATGATGAGATGGAAGGGTATCTGGCCGCGACGGGTCTATTGTATCGGGGTCGAACAGATCGAAACCTTGAGCGAGAGCCAGCGCGGATGCATGCGGATTGAGCTGTTTGTTTACAGAACGAAGTGAGTCCCGTCCGGCGTTCATGTCGCGCGCAACGCAGCCAGCATCTTGGCGGGCGTGAACGGCACCGAGCGCACCCGTACGCCAGTCGCCTCGAATACCGCGCCCGCAATCGCGGATGGTACAACCGCGCAGGTCGGCTCTCCGCCACCCCATGGCACCTCTTGCGGCCGATCGATCAGGTCGATCACCACTTCCGGGGTCTCGGGAAAGGTCAAGATCGGATAACTCGCCCAGTCGAGGCTCGTCACCATGGATCGATCGAAGGTGACCTCCTCCTTGAGCGTGCGGCTCACTGTCTGCAGTATGCAGCCTTCGATCTGGTTGCGAAGTCCATCGGGATTGATAATCTGACCGCAATCATGCGCGACGTAGAAGCGCTTGGCGGCCAGCACGCCGGTCTTGCGATTGACCTCGACCTCGGCAACGACGCCGACATAGGTGCGCACCAGCTCGTATTTGACATAAGCCAGCCCACGTCCGATCGACACGTCGGAATTGCGATCGGGCATTGGGCGCTTACGCCAGTTGCTCAGGCGGGCAAGGCGCTCGAGCAGCTCCTTGCCGCGTGCATCAGTGAGATAGCGAAGGCGAATATCGAGCGGATCCACGCTAAGGCTGGCAGCGATCTCGTCCAGAAAGGACTCGTTCGCGAACGTATTCTGTAGGCGGCCGGGCGAGCGAATCCAGGCCGGACGAAGCGGCGTCGACCCCAATCTATGAGCCGTCGTCGTCAGGTTCGGTATGGCATAGGGGATCGCGAGGTCATTGAGCACGCCGCCGGGGTTGAGCGTGCCGAGGCTGTCAAGCCCGGCAAGATCGGCGCCAGTGAGCGCCACCATTCCTGCAGCTCCGTCCGGCACAAACAACTCTGATTCCCAAGCCACCACGTCGTGTTGGGCATCGATTCCGGCGCGCAGATCAACCAGCGTCGGCGGCCCTTTCGGGTCCCAGCCGTGCTCGTTGGCGCGCATCCACTGCACACGAACCGGCTTGCCGACGGCGCGCGCTAGGAGGGCTGCATCGGATGCGGCATCTTCATGCCCATTCCGGCCGTAGCAACCGGCCCCTTCGACATAAATACAGCGCACGTCCTCGTCTGCGACGGAGAGCGTCGCGGCGAGTTGCTTGCGCAGGCTGTGCGTTGCCTGCGAGGCAGTCCAGCAAGTGAGCTTGCCATGACCAAAACGCGCCACCGCGCAGGAGGGGCCGATCGATCCGTGGGTATGGATGGCGAAATCATAGCTCGCCTGCAACTTGCGTGGCGCGGCCTCGAGTGCTGTACGCGAGCTACCGATTCGGCTTGTGACATCATCGCGCACGACGGGCGTGCTCCGCACATGCTCCCAAAGTTTGCTTTGCTCCGGGAGTCCTTGCCAGTTCGACCACGTGACCTTCAATTGCTGGGCGGCCCTGATCGCGCTCCACTCGCTTTGGGCCACGATCCCAAGAAAATTCTTGATGCGAACGACTTGCACGATGCCCGGGATGTTGGCGATCGAGGACGGATCATAGGAGATCAGCTCTGCACCGAAGCCCGAGGGACGTACGACCCGGCCGTGCAACATGCCCGGCAGATCGAAATCCTGCATGAAAGTGAAACGCGCATGTACCTTGCCGGGAATATCCAGACGGCGCACCGGCTTGCCGACAAGCGTGTATTCGGCGGGTGGTTTTTCCGGCGCAGTGTCTTCGATCTCGAGCGCCAAGCTCGCGGCTTCAGCAAGGCTGCCGATTGACAGGTGCTCCCCGCTTGCCGCGGCGATCATGCCGTTACGCATCGTGAGCGTGGAGATTTCACACTGCAGCCGCCTCGCGGCGCTGCGCAGCAGCGCCTGGCGCGCCGTGGCTGCCGCCCGCCGGAGCTGCATGCCGCCGTTCTGGATAGAGAAGCTCCCGCTCGTGACCCCCTGGTCTGGCGTGAGCGCGGTGTCGCCCTGGATGATCGTGACGCTGCCCAAGGGAACGTCGAGCTCTTCGGCAACGATCTGCGCTAGCGCGGTTTGGACGCCGGTACCGAGATCGACTTTGCCGGAATAAACCGTGACTGCTCCATCCGGTGCGATCGCAAGAAAACCGTCGACGCGGTCGGCCGAGACAGTGCTGTTTGCCTTCTTCGCTGTCGTGCGGTCGAGCGGGAGACTGAAGGCGACAATGAGTGCGCCGCTAGCCTTCAGCAGCGTGCGCCGGTCGATCGTCTTGTTCATGGAGCCCTCGAGCTCAGGAGCTTGCCGCGGCGCGCATCACCGCGCGGACGATGCGCAGATGCGTGCCGCAGCGGCACAAATTGTTTGCAAGTGCGGTCTTAACCTGCTGCTCGCTCGGCTTCGGCCTGCGCGCGAGCAGGTCGGCGGATTGCATGATCATGCCGTTGATGCAATACCCACACTGCACGGCCTGCTCTTCGACGAACGCCGTCTGCAGGGGATGCGGCTTCACTTCGGTGCCGAGCCCTTCGAGAGTGACGACCCGGCCGGAAACGGACGAGAGGGGCGTGACGCAGGAGCGCACCGCCGTTCCGTCGACGTGCACCGTACAGGCGCCGCATTGGCCAAGGCCACACCCGAAGCGAGGGCCGTGCAAACCGAGTTCGTTTCTCAGAACGTAGAGCAGGGGGATATCCGGATCGTCGATAGTGACCGAAACGGTTCTGCCGTTCACATTCAGGGACGTTGTCGCCATCGAGGCCTCGTTGTTTCGGTGCCGCCGTGGGCATCGCCATGAACAGGTGCGGATCGGTTCGGCCGCGATGCGGTAGAGATATCAGCAGCCGCGGCAAATGCCCTTGATGATACGGTCGAGCGCGGCGTTCTCCTGGTTGATGGGATTGTTCGGATCCATGAGGTCTTTCTCCGAGGGTACTTGGTCGGCACGGGGCTGACGATGCCCGACCGGCGCCTCCGGCAATGATTGCTGTCCCGAGACCATCGGGCCAGGAACGGCTGGATTTGAGCGACCAACGGGCTGCGCAATCGCCAGGGACGTGCCGACAAAAGTCATCAACGCTAGGGTCGCCGCAAGCTTTCGCATGATGAACCTCCGGCGTTTGTTTCGGTCTTCGACTAGTCAATCGGGAGGCGACCTTGCCAGCTCTCTGCAGAGCGAGATTTGTCGTTGTTGCCACTCTCGTTGTGATCTTGCTCATTTCACCCTCCGACGGTGAAACGCACCAGAAAGGTGCGGACGACATCGGAATCGAAGCAAGTGTGATCAGCGCAAGGACCTGCAATGCGCGACAAAACCGCACACGAATCTTCATGGCTAGGCCAATAAATCCCCTGTGCTTGCAGCAACAGGGCGCACGCGTTGCGCTCGACACTACACGACGGAGAAACATATGCGGCGACTTGTTAGCACTCTTGTAGCGGTCTTTTTGGCTGCGAGCGTTCCCACCGAGGTAGCATTGGCGAGCGGAGCGCCAGATCCAGTGTGCCTGCCTGCGGTGATAACAACTCCTTACGGTGCGACTTCGCAAGGTTTGGGCAATGCCGCGCCAGCGCGTCCGGTGGTTTGGGCTACTGCGTCACTAACCCGGTATCCGCCTTCAATGCGTACGGGAAATTCGGTCGGGCCACCGAGCTCGCTTATTGAGGTCGAATTGATCGACAGCAACTTTCGTAACCATTCTGCCGCCAGGCCGAGTGGATCGCTATCGTGTTAACACGCTCGAACCTACGGTGAGCGACCACTTGAGCCGGGCCTTGCCGCTGATGTGGGCGCGCACGCCCGCCTCAAAGGCGCTTGTTCTGTGTAGCCGGCGCGTGTTCTGAGCGAGTAGTCAACAAAGCGATGAGTCGGGTTCACGGCAAAAGCGTATCAGTGTGCCCAGGCTGGTCCGAGCATCGGAGCCAGCTAAAGACAGATCGGAGTTCATTCGGAGTTGAGCTGCTTAGCTTGGCAGACTTCGCAGTTTGCTAGTCCCTGCAGAGCAGAGCGAGACCGCTATACCCAGGTCTCCAGGGGCAGAAGCGGCCAGTTTCATTCGATAACGCCAGCAGCGCGCACGAGCAAGGATAGCGACACCTCAAGATCGAGCGCCTTTGCGGCTTGAGATTGATGACCAGATCGAACTTAGTCGGTGCCTGGACAGGGAGTTCGGCAGGTTTTGCACCTTTGAGGATCCGATCGACGTATATTGCCGCTTCTGGAAACTGTTCAGCGAAATCGCTACCGTAGGCGACGAGACCGCCGGACTCCGCGAAGTAAGTGGGCGTAAAATAAATCGCTGGCACGCCATAGCGGGCCGCCAGCAGAATGATTTTCTGGCTGTTGGTCACGTTGAACGGGTCCGGCATTACGATGATGCTGCCTCCCGGAGGTCGTGCCTGTACCGCAATAGTTTCTTCGATCTCGTCTTGTCCGTGAACCGGTGCTGTATTCACCTCGACGGCTGAGGAAGATGCGGCACCCGGAATGGAGGGCATGTAAATTTTGAGCGGCGCTGCGGTCGCCGGATTGAATAGCAGAGCTACACGTACCGTGTGTGGAGCGAGCTCCCTTCAATTACTCAACCCACTTGCCGCCGAGCTCTGAATTGTCGCTCATGAATCCGGTCAAATTGCCACCTGGACGAGAGAAGCCTTAGACGAACCCATTACCGATCGGGTCGGCTACATTCGTGAATACGGTCGGGATTGTGTTTGTCTCCCGAACAAGGGCGACAACTGCGCGAGTGCCGTTAGCGACGATAAGATCGGGCCGCAGATTGACCAACTCCTTTGAAGACGACCGGATTCGTCCTGCATCACCGGTGCCCCAGCGAAGCTCGGTTTGAACATTGCTGCCCTCTGTCCACCCGAGCCCTTTCAGGGCGCCCAAGAACGCGGTCACCTCGGATTTGCGCTACCGGACCGGCATTTGCCATCAGCACACCGATCCGCCGGGCCCGCTTAGACCGTTGCGCATGAGGGACAAGCGGCCACACCATTGCAACACCGCCGACAAGAGCGAGGAACGGCCGCCGCTCCATATAACTCACCACGGGGTTGAATAAGGCGTCAGCGCCGCTGCATCCGCCATGGTCGCTCTCCTCTGAAGGGCTCAAACCCCTGCGCCTCGACGCGGGCGAGGAATCGAACGTTTCCTGCAGGCCCCGTTTTCCAGTTTGGGAAAACAATGTTGAATTCAGTTTCGAGGCTTCGGCCATTGGCAAAGCAATGCCCATCGCGGTCAGCCTCTCAACGTCTTCGTTCTTGTTGAACCTCATTGACGATGAGCGCTTCTCCGCATTGGTATTGCTGCGATTGGCTGCTGCTTACGCCGAAATCCGCTAAGTTCCCGGCTTCGGTTGAGCGCTCGGGCGAGCTGACGACACGCGCCAGACGGTGTTTCCAACGTCGTCAGCAATCAGCAATCCTCCGGCGCGGTCGAGCGCAAGACCAACCGGTCGTCCGCGGGCGCGGTTGTCTTCATCGAGAAAGCCTGTGACAACGTCCCGTGCCGCGCCACTGGGCTTTCCATCGCTAAACGGCACGAAGACGACCTTATAGCCACTGAGCGGAACACGGTCCCAGCTACCGTGTTCGCCGACGAACGCACCGCTTCGATAATCGGCGGGAAGATCGCCGCCCGCGGACATTGCTACTCCCAAGGGCGCCACGTGGGAGCTTAGCGAGTAGTCCGGCACAATGGCTCTAGCCACCAGATCGGGGCGCTGCGGCTGGACGCGCGGGTCCAGATGCTGACCGTAATAGCTGTACGGCCAGCCATAGAAGCCTCCGTCCTGCACCGAGGTGAGATAGTCCGGGACCAGGTCGGGACCGATTTCGTCTCGTTCGTTCACAATGGCCCATAGTTTGCCGGTTTCGGGCTCCCACTGAAGCCCGGTCGGATTGCGCGTTCCGCTAGCGAAAATGCGATGTGCGCCAGATGCGCGGTCGACTTCCCAGATCGCCGCTCGTTCATATTCGGCTCCGACTCCGTTTTCGGTGATGTTGCTGTTGGATCCAACCCCGACATAAAGCTTTGAGCCATCCGGGCTTGCCAACAGGGTCTTTGTCCAGTGATGATCGATCGGACCGCCGGGAAGATCCGTCAGCTTGCTCGGCGCGGCACTAATGCTGGTCTGTCCCTCCTCGTAGGGATACCGGACAATGGCATCGGTATTGGCGACGTAAAGGTCGTTACCAACGAGCGCGACGCCGAAAGGCGAATTCAAGTGGTCCAGAAAGACCGTCCGCACTTCGGGAATGCCGTCGCCATTGGTGTCACGCAGCAGCGTGATGCGGTTCGCATCCTTTGCTGCGGCGCCGGCGAACCACTTTACCCAGGCAGTGACGACATCCTTGGGACGGTAGATCGGCGCCTTCGGACCATTGCTCTCAACGACCAGCACGCCGCCGTTCGGAAGGACATAAAGAGATCGCGGATGCTCCAAGCCAGTCGCCAATGCCTGGACCTGCAGATCCTGCGGCACGGTCGGCTTTTCGTCTTTTCCCCACCCGACCGGCTGCGCAATCCGAATTGGTGGCAGCAGATATTGCTGGAGAGCGGGCAGGCTCGGATTTGCGCCAATCTGGTTTCTTGGGTCGCCGCCGGTATTGTCACAGCTTGCGAGCCCCAGGCCGGCAACGGCGACGGTGAGAGTGGCGAAGCGCGCCAGGTTCGTCGCACGGGCAGTCTTGAGGGCGGGCATCACGCGTTTGCTCCAGAATGACGAGGAGAGGTCAGGACCCAGCCGGTCGGGGCCATGCCCAACAGAATTATCACGACGACCGCCGAGAGCATCAGTCCGGTCGGCACAACCGCGGTGTAAGCGTCCCGGCTGTGTACGAACACGTTGACGAGGCCGAGGAGGACAGCAACCAGATAGGCAGTCGCGCGACCCCAGGCTGGCTTGTGGCCGCCCGCTGCAAGGTCAATTCCGGCAGCGATCATGGCCAGGCCCGCCACGAGCAGGCCGGCCGTTATCAGCCAAGCCGAGAAGTTTTCCCACATCACCTCCGCTGTCCGCCAATAGGCGAGATCGGTTGCAAGTGCGCCTGTAAAATAGGCGACGGGAAACGGCGTGAGTACCTGGTGAAGCGAATAGCTGGCGGCCCCAGCGCCTTCGCGCCTGAAACTCGCATTCGTTGTCGCAACGTGCTGCATCTCCGTAGTCCTCGTAGCTCGCGGGTGGGATCACCAGGAACCCGGCAACAACCAGCGCCCTGATGCGATGTTTTGCGTCGCGCATCTTCGTGGTGACCCGGGGGTCGGCTGGCGACGCCTTGTTTCCAAATAATAGACAACGTGCACGACGCGACTTGCCGAGAATTGCTCTTGCTGCGGAACTCCTGCCGCTAAAGTACTTGCAATGGCTAGGTGGTGCGACTGAAGGGGCTGTCGGAATCTCGTGGAGAAGCTCCGCCAGATGCCGCCGCGCGGCAGACAGCTCGGCTGAGCGTGGAGATGTGAGGTGTGGTCTTGGAGCGACGAACGCCTTTCAGGGGCGGTTTCGCCCAAACTGATTCTTTCCCCCTTCATTCCGTGTGACTACCTTCCGTTGGGGGAGCTTCGCTAGGCCGTCTGCGGCATCGATGCACCTACCGGCACCGGTCAGGACAGAATGGGTCGTCGAGTTTGTTACTCGCTCACTCACACTCCGCCGTTTTGCACGAAGCAGTAGACGAATCCGGCGGTGCTCAGAAACACGATGCTATGGCCCGTCGGATTGCCGTCCTTCCAGGTCAGTTTATTGTCCGGAATCTCGATCTCGGTGCCGACCGGGACCGGCGTTCGCCTCAGCTTGATGTTGTCGCGATCGTCGGTGATGGTACAGAAGGTCTTGCCATTCCTGACATGGATGTCATCGCACCAATAGGCGTCGGCTTCGCCGCAGCAAGATGCAGTGGGGACATCCGGCATCATCAAGGCCTGATACCACGCGCGGATCTTGGGGTCGGTGTTCTCCCATTGCCCGAGATCACGGGATCGAGCTGTTGCGGTCAAGACCAGCGAGCCTAGCGCCAGAACCGCCAGCCTGCGCACAATGGAGCCGAAGGCTTTCGAGATATGTCGATGTTTCATGTCCAGTTCGTCGGTTCTCATGGTGTGTTGAGGGCCGCTGGCTCATACGCTGCGAACTCTCGCCGCGCCGAGAGGAGGACGTCGCTTCACAAAGGTCTCCTGTTCCCTCTTGTGTTTCCTATTCCACCGGAACGGGCCTGTGGCACCGACATGGCTGAGAAGTCGATTGCACTGTGGAGAGCACTCCAATTCGAGATCTTGAGACAGAGCTTAGCGGCTCGCGTAGGCGCCGGCTTTAGAACGATTGCTCTCTTTGGCGTGCGGTTGCCCTCAAGCGCACGAAATCCGCCAGGCCCTTCCTGGAGCGAAGTCCGGTCAGGGCAGCAAAAGAGTTGGCGACGCTGGACAAGCTCTCGTGAGTCAGGCCAGTAGCGATATGGTTCTCGTGAGCGGCTAGATCCAAGCGGCGGCGTTGGACGTTAAGCGGCGCCAAGATCCCTCAAACTACGGCAATTCCCGCAAATTCAGTGTCAGGGTGGATCACTAATCTCAAGCAGTGACGTTTCAACTGCGTGAGGCTCTGCCATGGACTTTATTTGCAAACTCCTCATGTGGAGCTTTATTGCTGCCTATTGGCTGAACGAGGTCAGCCGAAAGAATCGGGATCGGGTCAAGGCGCTGCCCGTGACGATTGCGCCGACCCCGGAGCGTAACAAACCGCCTGGATTTCATCGGAGCTCCGCTACAGCGGCTGAGGTGCAAATCCTTCGAAATAAACACGGGCCTCGTGGGGCTTGCGTTGATATTTAATTGGCATCCGATCGCGGCAGTGGCTCTCTTGCGTTGTGCCGCCGCGATCCGCTTGATGCCGATGGACCTTGGGGCAGGACAAGCCGTGATCTCAGCTGGCCACGCGAAGACGTTCGGTGGTCCGGCGCGTGCGGTTTCGAATCTCGAAGAACGCAAGTTGCCGATGCAGTTCAGCTGGGTCGCGTGCTAGCCGAATTGTCGCGGCTCGGTTCGCGCCGTCGGCATCGTCACCGCGGACACCCCGAATGGTTTCGATGAATTTGCTCGCGGGCGTGAGCTCTTCGGCGCGACGATCGTGCTGGATTCCAGGGCGGGTCGGTCAATGATGCTATCGCGCTGGGGCGGCGCTGGCGCAATCTTGGCATGCTGACGACGGTCGGCACCGGCATCGATGCAAACGGCGAACATGCCGAAATCGTGCCGCAGGCCTATTGTGAGTCCATCTGCGTGTTTCTGCTGCTATCGGGCAGAGTGCGTTATGTGCCGGATGGCACGCATGTGGGTGCATCAGATCTGGAGAGGATCGCACCGATAACGCCGAGGCGGCGAGCTACAGTGCGGACGACATGACAATCGTCGAACGCGATATCGGTCGCCTTGCCAAATACACGTTCGATATGAGCGGCGGTGGCGATCTCTTGTCGCTCGCGCTCAGCGTGCCGCCGTGGGAAGACTTGCACGAATTGTCGCCAGCAGAATTGCGGTTGACCAATTTGGTAACGAGTGACGCAGTCGCCGACGTAGTCCCGCGAAATAGCACGGCCCCATCGAATGACGACGGCAGCCCAAAACCCGTGCAGCAGGACGAAGCTGCAAGCGCGGAAAGGACCCTTCTGGCGGCCGAATCGACCAAGGACCACTAAAGCCACCGTCGCGCCTGGCGGCGTCGCAGTCGCCTCTCCTGAACAGCCGCAAGTTGGCTGTGGAATGAGGAGCCCAGTCAAATCAAGATGACCAAGTCGATCCCCAGTCCTACGAACAACAAAAGCTTCTTCTATCCGGTGCGCAGCGGCGAAACGATGATCGAGATGATGTATCAAGCGCAGCCGGCACGATGATTGACGCTTCAGCCCGAACTCCAATACATCATCCGGCCGGGTGGCGGTGTCCTCAACCCGGATGGCAGGCTCCGGCTGAACGCGTGGGGCATCGGTCTTCGCTCGACGCTGAAGTTCTAGGCTTCGGCATAACGCACAGTAAGTCAGGAAAATGTCTGGCCGAGACTCTGAAACTGAACGATGGCAGAATTGCTCAGACGATTCCGGGGTAGCGAACCTCAGTCATCATGCCCGTCATCATGTGGTAGAGGTTGTGGCAGTGAAATGCCCAGCGGCCCGGATTGTTGGCGTCAAAGGCGAAGGTGACGCTCCCCATCGGTGGCACCAGGACAGTATCGCGGACGGCGCCTGCGATTGGGGTACCGTTTATCGCGACCACCTGGAAAGCATGGCCGTGAAGGTGCATCGGATGCGCCATCATCGAGGCGTTCACCATTTCGATCGCCACACGCTGTCCCGAGGCAACCATCAGCGGGGTTATCTCTGGCCAGAATTGACCGTTCATCGACCAAGCATATGGCGACATGCCGCCGGCGAGGATCACGCGGTGTGTTACATCGGGCGCGCGCGGGGCCAAAGGTGCGACCGCTTCCAGGCGATGTTCAAGCGAGAGATCGACAGGCGGCGCATTTTCTGCAGCTTCCGCGGTAAGGCGCGAGACGGACGCGCCAGACGCTGCGAGGATGATCCCGGTGCGTGCCCGCTTGCCCTCGACGTGCGCGAAGATTGGATAGGCACCGTTCCGAGGAAGATCGATCACCACGTCGAGCCGCTGGGCAATGGCGAGTGGCAGGCGCGTGCCGCGCACCGGCCGAACCGGATGGCCGTCGGCGGCGATCACGGTGCCGGTGAGCTCACCGAGATCTATCCAGAACCCCGTCGAGCACGCGCCATTGATCAACCGGAGCAGCACGCGCCCGCCGGGTTCTGTGCGGATGACATCCGGGTCGGTCAACGTGCGGTCATTGGCGAGGAATGCATCGTAGTCGATGTCGTTGAGGTTCATCTTCATGTCGGACTCCATTTTCATCGCGGCCATGGCAGAGCCCGTTTTCATGGCTCCCTCTCCAGAGGCCATGTTCATGGCGCTACCCATGCCACTCTTCGCCATGGCGCTCGGGCCGCCGTTGGATTTGGTTAGTCCCGCGAGCAATTCTTCCGGCGTTTTGAAGCTGAAGTCATGCAGCATCAGCACCACTTCCTGCCGGTCGGCGCGCAAATCCTCGGCGCTATGCACGATCAACGGCGCGGACATCAAGCTCTGTTCCTGCATGCCCTGATGCGAATGCATCCAGTATGTGCCGGCGATTGGCGCATAATCATAGGAATGGGTGTCGCCCGCGGGGATCGGCGGTGTTTGCGGCCAGGGAAAGCCGTCCTGCTTCCAGGGCGGCAACTGACCGTGCCAGTGGATGATGGTGGATGTGCCGGCTTGATTGGTCAGATCGACGTGGAAACGGTCGCCGGGCGCGAGCGTGATACCGGGTTTTCCGTTCGGCCCGATGAGGTTGAATACTCGCGAGGTTCTGCCGTTGACCGACAGGACTCGGGTCCCCGCAACCAAGCGAAGCTTCTCGGTGCCGCGTTCGGGCACGGCAGCAGCCCGCATCATCGGCATTGTGCCGGCTATGGCAACGCCGGACGCGAGGATTTGCCTGCGCGTTTGGAGCGCGCGATTTTCATTCACCTGAATGGCAGCTTGGCCATCTCTGCCCATGGCGGCGGTCTCCGTTCGATCACGTTTGGAGAATAGCCACTGATCCAATTTCATCGTGGTCTGCCATTGCCGTGGTTTGCGGTTACTTGCGAGAATTGCGGGCGCCGAGTGTACGGGAGCTGACTTCGTGCACAGGATCGGACAATCCCTTTATGCGGTGACTCTTGGTCCGCGACGATGGAATAAGAGGTTGTTTGGTTGCGTATGAGTCCGTTGCTGACCCATGGCGGACGAGCACCTTCGGCACCGAGCTGCCTCATTCGGATGGCTAGTTGGTGAGGTCACCGAGGCATGCCGATTCCGGGCGGGCCTACACCAGCCGTAATGCCTTTGCCAATACGCCACGAGTCGTGAGTAGGTCCCATCTTTGCTCCAATCGCGCAGTGAGCACTGCGATAACACCGATCAAGGCACCTTCGAAAATGAAAGTCTGACGCAAGATCAATAAAATCGCGACAAGCCGGGCCAAGTCAGTGCCGGGTCAATGGGTGCATTCTAGCCGGAGCGCGAACTCAGGCTGAGGCGTGAGCATGGAAAACCGAACCCAACCAACCGGCTCCGACGACGCAATATTCGGGAGCGTGATCTGGGCGCAGCCAGAGCAGGACCTCGCCTATCCGGTCTATCTTAATGCAACATTAGGACGAGGCGGGGGCTTCCCATGCTTGAGGGCGCCACGATCGTCTGGTTCGCACTGACGGCCGGCAGCGTGGTCTTCGTCGTCTGGGACTCGATCTTCAACGGCGTCACCAGCTGGTTCCAGCGCATCGCCTGGATCCTCGTCACGATCTATACCGGGCCGGTCGGCGCGTTCTTCTACCTGCTCGCCTGCCGGAGGCCCCTGCCGGGCACCCACGATGCCTTCACCGCAGCGACGTGGAAGCAGTCGCTCAATAGCGAGATGCACTGTCTGGCGGGGGACGCCACCGGCATTGTCGTCGCGGCCTCGATCCTGCCGGTCTTCAGCCTCACCAACGGCTGGGACGCGACCCTCGAATACCTGGCGGGCTTCGTCTGCGGCCTGTTCATCTTCCAAGCGCTGATGATGGTTGGCATGTACGAGGGCGACTACTGGAAGGCGGTGCGCAAGACTTTCTTCGCCGAGACCGTGTCGATGAACATGGTGATGGCCGGCATGATCCCGGTCATGCTGATCCTCGGCTCCCATTGGACAGGCTCGAAGGAGCCGCAGGACCCCTCGTTCTGGTTCCGCACGAGCATGGCGACGATCGTCGGCGGCCTTTTTGCCTATCCGATCAACCACTGGCTGGTAGCGAATCGCATGAAGCATGGCTGCATGACTCCGCCGGAAGCAGATAGACCTGCGCCGGGCCTCGGCAACGCCTCGCCCGAGCCCTCCACGATGATGGACAACACTCACATGCACTACGCGGCGGGATCGGCCGGCGCGATGTATCAACACCATGATCACGCGATGAACGAGCTGCCCGCAGGCCGCGCCGCGGTCATCATCGCCATTACGTTCGCGGTTCTGCTCGGTGTGGTGTGGCTGACGAGTTTCGTGGTTCCGGTGAGGTTCCAAATGAGATTGCTTTGAAGTGGAGTGGCGAAGAAGCCAAGGTTGCCCAATTGAGTGTGCTGAGGCGATGCTCCATTTTGCCTTTCGTGAACTCAGTTCTCGTCCTTGCCGGCGTACTTATTAAGCCAATCTTTCATCCAGCTAGTCTGTTGCCCTGCTCCTTCACTTGCTCCGCAAACTTCTTGGCTTCAGCATTATGCCCAGTCTTCAGGACGACCTCGGCCAT
The DNA here is from genome assembly GCF_000472385.1 of Bradyrhizobium sp. ARR65. GTDB lineage: Bacteria > Pseudomonadota > Alphaproteobacteria > Rhizobiales > Xanthobacteraceae > Bradyrhizobium. The sequence continues at coordinate 142,064 of NZ_AWZU01000007.1, read as the reverse complement.
ATCGACGGCGCCTTGATGAACAAGAAAGACAACATCGATCGCGTCTGGGACATTATCGAAAAGGTCGGCGTGTGCATGTTAACGACGCAATTCGCGGGCGCGCTAGGTGCCCGCCCGCTCGAAGCAAGGCCCCGATCGCGAAGCTGGCCTAATGTTTTTTGTCGCCGATATTCACAGCGCCAAGGAGGAAGAGATCGAGTCCACTCCCGACGTCGGCATCGTTTTTATCGATCCTGATGACAGAGCCTAGAGCCGATGCCTTGCCTCATGCCTCGATCCATCGCCGAGAGACCTGAAATTCGAGTGCTTGCCGGCCCGGGACGGTGGTACACAGCGGTGGTCACAAATCTCCGCCGGCCATTCAGTCGAGCCCTTGTTTTGCAGTGCTTTTCGGGAATCTTTGGAAACGTGAAGGGAATCCCACTCTCTCGGATCAGTCTGCAGGGGCCCGGGTCGCGCGCGCTGCCTTGCGTTGTTCCTTGACGGCCTTAACCACAGCGACCTCTGCGTTCGTGCGCCTACATCGCTTGTGAGGAGCCGTTACCGCCTTCAAGGCTTTGATGTCGACACGCGGATAGACTAGGAGTCCAAGATCATTGCAAGGCGAACAACAATCGCGCGCCCGCTCCGATCGCGTCGTGACTTCCCTCGGCGTTGCGACAGATTGCGGGCCCGTCAGCTTCATTCGATCCTTCTGGATCGTGGCGAATTGATCATGTGCGGGTGGGTGCATCATTGTAATGCACCGATCGCGGCGGTCGTGGCATTGCCACTCCCTCAGAGCAAAAGTCAGAAGGGCCAGCGCTGCCCGCCGACCCGTCAACAGCACGTCAACAGCAAATCAGCTTCGTTCCAGCTTCGCTCATATTCAGAGTCGCACTTCTACCGGGCTTTTCGTCTTGATTGCTCACGAGAATTGGTGTTTCGGACTATCTTGACGTGGCAGGGTCACGGGTGTGATCCCTGTCATGCCGACCATCTTCAATGACTTGGATGCCTCTCGCCGGGCCTGAATTGCCGAAAACTGCGGACGGCAATATCAAACGGTTCGAACTGAGAGAGATGGAGAAGGTGCTTACGTAGACTGTGACCGCTCCTTGAGTCGGCATTGATGACTTGTGCGCCATGAACCACAGCAGGTAGCGTCGGAAACCAGGTGCTACGCAGCGGCCTATTGCCTGTCGGAAATGCGGGGCGCTCGAGGTGGCCAGTTTCCTCCTGGGCCCAGCACGGATTCGAATTCCCGAAGGCGCAATCGCCGGCGAGTGGGAAGCTCGCCGGCGACGCATCGCCATCAGCAGAGTGTCACCTCATTGCCGCGTCAGGCGAACCACGTCCTGCCGCAGGAGGTAGAGCGACACGGCGAGCAGCACGACGTCCTTCATCAGGAAGGGCACGTTGCCCGTCATGGCAGGAAAGCCGCCCGCGGCGACGTCCCAGCCTTCCGGCATGAACGGAATGATGGTGACCGTTGCGATGAAGGTGCCGGTCGAGCCGAGGGCGCCGAGAATGCCGAGCCGCTTGTCCCAAAAGCCTGCAAGCAGAAGGGACCCGAACGTCCACTCCGAGACGCCCAGGAAATAGCTGGCGCCAGCGTGGCCGAAGACCGGATAAAGCCACCAGATCAAGGGCCCGTTGCTGATGAACGGGACCAGTCGCTCGAACTCGTACGGAAACCACTTCTGGTAGCCGAAGAAGAAGAACATGGTTACCATCGAGGCGCGGACGACGTGGTAGTCAAGGTCCTCAGCAAGCAGTCCGGACCCGTACAGCGCCCGGACGAGCGGATTTCGAGCGGTTGTAGAAAGCGTAGTCATGGTCGTGATCCTGTCATTCGAGATTCGAAGGACGCACGGTCGCTTCATGCGACTGCGGGGAAGTCGATCTCGGTGTCGTTGATGCGGTTGAAGACGTTGCTGAAGACGGTGGTCGCGAACGCCAGGCTGATCTCGACCAGTTGGGCATCGCTGTAGCCCGCGGCCTTGATCGCCGCGAAATCGGCTTCGCTAACAGTACCGCTGGTCTGCGCCAAGCTTCGGACGAAGCGGACCAAGGCATCGCGCTTGGCATCGCCTGTGGGCTTGCCATCGCGGATGTTCTTGAGCTCGTCGGGCTTCAATCCTGCAAGCTTGCCAAGCAAGCTGTGCGCAGCCACGCAATAATCGCAGCCGGCGACACCGCTGATGATCAGCTTGATGGTTTCATGGTCGCGCTTGCTGAGCGAGCCCGATGCGAGCACGGCATCAGCGGCAAGCACGGCCTTCAATGCAGCCGGTCCATGGGCGCCGATGGCGGCAAAAGTGTTCGGAATCCTGCCAATTGCTTTTTTGATCTGCGCATAAATCTCAGCGGTGGCACCGGTGGCGGATTCAACACTGGGAACGGGAAGACGAGACATGGTGACACTCCTTGGTTAGCGTTGAGAAACTGTTGGGTTGAGCAACGATTGCGGAGTGACTGTATGGTCCCGACATGGGACTTTGAATGTCACTAGGTCTCGAATACATGCTCAATCATCTCAAAGCGCGCTGGATTGTCTTCATTGGGCCTGGCGCTGGGTGTTACCTCATCGAATACGGGGAGCTTCTTGTGGTTTCCGCACGACAGGACGCCCGCAGCGCTGCTGCGCGCTGCGGGCGTGAAGACAAGAGCAAGCGGGTTGCCGCGTTATTTGTGTGCGGCCGTTCTTGCGCGATGTACGCCAGGCTTGGCGTTAATCGCTTTCGGTGCGTAGGCCAGGGTGTCGGCTGAGGGAAGAAACGGATCGCGCAAGCAATCGCCGCCGAGGCCCGAGGAAGTCCACTTGCATTGCTCCCGCGTATCGAAACTGCATTCGAGCAATTGGGAGGTGACGCCCCGCCGACAGTATTCGTACGTATGCGCGGAAGCCGGTGTGGAGGTGGAGACGAAGGCGAGGGCAGAGAGCGCCGCAATCGGTGCACCTAGTTTCAAGAGATGCTTCGCGTTATCGACGACGGATCCAGGGCGGGGCGCTGAAAGAACGGACATAGGACACTCCATTGTTGGGTTGGATGGAGTGATCGCATGAGGCGGTGACGAGACTTTTAATGTCTGGACACCTTGCTTATATGCTCGTTCGTATCAAGGCGGGATTTATACAAGGCCGCGCATGGATTGGCTCAGCCGATTGTTTGAAATGGTGCCGGTGCGCGGCCGGCTCGACCTGCGCTGCTCCTACGGCGCGCCGTGGCGCATCGACCAAGGGCCGGGCGAGGCGAACGAAATCCCGTACCACGCGGTCCTCGGTGGCTCGGCCCTGCTGGAAGACCCGGCCGGCGGCAAGCCACTGCAGCTGGAGACCGGCGACATCCTGCTGCTTCCCGGCAATCCGCGCCATGTGATGCACGACGGCAGCGGCGCGCGAGCGAAGCCGGCGCGCGATCGCCAAGAGCTCAATCTCGTGATCAGCGAGAACGCTGGCAGGGGCGAGCGGCTGGACTTGCTCTGCGGACATTTCGCCATCGCGCCGCCGCACGATCGGCTTTTGCGCACCTATCTCCCGGCGCGCCTGGTCGTGCACGCCGGCGCGCGAGCCGGGCAAAAGGACACCGGCGCGCAGCTCGCAGGTCTCGTTGCCCTGATGCGCGGCGAGGCGGCGGACGGTCACCTGGGCGGTCGCGCGATGCTGAACGCGCTGTCGACGGCGATGTTCGCGCTTGTGCTACGCCTCGCCAGCGAGACGGAAAATGCGCCCCGCGGCATTCTTGCCCTGGCCGGTCATCCTCGACTGGCACCGGCGGTGGCCGCGCTTTTCAACGAACCAGCACGGCCATGGTCGCTCCCGGACCTTGCTCGCCTGTGCAACATGTCGCGCGCCACGCTCGCGCGGCAATTTCAAGAGAAGCTCGGGCGATCCGCCAGCGACCTTCTGACTGACATCCGGATGACGCTTGCAGCGAACGAACTGAAGAACTCGTCCCTCTCGACGGGCGCAGTGGCGGAGGCGGCGGGCTACCAATCCGAAGCGGCCTTCCAACGTGCTTTCAAGAGCCATATGGGCGTGACTCCGGCGCAGTGGCGCAAGACGCAGGAGCCGTCCGGCCGGGATGTCTTCGCAAGGCCTGCAGCTGCAAAGCCGGCGAAGGCCACCGACGCGGATACGCCTAACAGGCGTAGGCCAGCGAGAGGCGGCAGTGCGCCCTCGCTGGCCGACAGATGAGCGAGGTGTCGGTCAGGCCGCAGGTGCGGGCTCGGCGGCCGGGTAGTCGATGTAGCCGCGTGCGTCGCCGCCGTAGAAGGTCGACCGGTCATAGCGGTTGAGCGGCAGACCGCGGCGCAGCCGCTCGGGCAGATCCGGGTTGGCGATGAAATGGCGGCCGAATGCGACGAGGTCGGCGTCACCGAAGGTGACGATAGCCTCTGCCGAAGCCGGGGTGAACCCGCCGGCCGCGATCAAAGTCCGTGAGAACTTTGGCCGCAAATGCTGAACCGCCACGGCCGGCTGCCCATGCGCGATCTCCTCGGTGCCCTTGATGCGCGGCTCGACAACATGGAGATAGCCGATACCCAGGCGATTGAGCTCCGTTGCCACGTAGCCGAAGGTTGCGGGCGGATTGCTGTCCGACATCGATCCGTACTTGCCGCTGGGCGAGATACGCACGCCAACCCGGTCGGCACCCCAGACGGAGATGGCGGCTTGCGTCACCTCCAGCAGGAAGCGAGCGCGGTTTTCGATGGGACCGCCGTATTGGTCCGTGCGCTTGTTCGTGCCGTCCTGCAGGAACTGGTCGGGCAGGTAGCCATTCGCGCCGTGGATTTCGACACCATCGAAGCCCGCCCGCAGCGCCCGCTCGGCGCCGGCGCGAAACTCTTCGATGACGCCAGGGATTTCATGCAGCTCGAGGGCGCGCGGCATCGAGAAGGGCGCTTCGCCATGCTTGGTGTAGGCGTAGCCCTCGGCTGCAATCGCAGAAGGCGCGAGCGGCGCTTCGCCGTTCGGCTGCAGGTCGACATGCGACTGCCGCCCGACATGCCACAACTGCTGGAAGATGCGGCCGCCCTTGGCGTGGACCGCGTCGGTGACGCGGCGCCATCCCGCGATCTGCGTGTCCGAGTAGATGCCCGGTGCCCCGGCATAACCATTGCCGCGGATCGAAACCGGCGTGGCTTCGGAGACGATCAGGCCGCCGCTGGAAGCGCGCTGGGTGTAATATTCGACCATCAGGTCACTTGGAATATCGCCGGGATCGGAGCGCATCCGTGTCAAGGGCGCCATTACCACGCGATGGGATAATCGGTAAGGACCGACCTGGACGGGCGTGAACAGCTTGGACATCGGTATCTTCCTTTCGGGAGCTTGAGTGAAAAGACAGCGGCCGATGGTCACGAGGAGTTTGCGCCCCACCGGCCGCCTCGTGCGCCGTCACGCCTTGACGGCGGCCGCACGCTGGAGGACCGGGATCATGTCTTCAGGCTCGGGTCGTCGCGTGTAGTCGGGATTGACTTCGGAGTAGAGGATCACGCCGTCCTGGCCGATGACGTAGCGGGCCGGCATCGGCAGCGTCCAGCTCGGATCGTCGTTGAACGTCGGCAGATCATTCTTCAGCTGCTTATAGAGCTCGACCAGGTAGTCGGGCAGATTGAAGCGCAGTCCGAACGCGGCGCTAACCTTGCCCTTCACATCGGACAGGATGGGGAACGACAGCTTGTTCTGTCGTACCGACTTGCGGCTGTTCGGCGCGGTCTGCGGCGAGATCGCGACCAGCGAGGCGCCGTACTTGTCGAATTCCGGCTTGGCGGCTTCGAGGGCCTGTAGCTCCATGTTGCAATACGGGCACCAGACGCCGCGATAGAAGCTGAGCACCAACGGGCCGCGCTTGAGCAAGTCGGCCGAGTTGACGACGTTGCCTTCCGGATCTTTCAGCGAAAAGGACGGGGCGACATCGCCGGCCTTTCTGGCGTGCTGGGCGGCCCCCGAGTTGATGAGTTCTGCGGTGGCTCGGTGCATCGTCTCAATGACGGAGCGAGGGACATTGTAGGGCGGCTTTCCGGCCTCGAAATCGGCTTTGAAAGCGTCGAGCTTGGCTTGAAGCGACATGACGGTTCTCCTTTGGGCCTTGTGCGTGGGCGGGGACGCCGCCCGTTTCGTTGAAATCACACCGCAGGAAGCTAAAGGAGTCCGTCATGCCGGGTAGCTGGCACGGCGGACTAGCGCTTATTCCGTGTGGGAATAGGGGCCGCGCAGCTAGTCAACACCCGCGGCAGATGATCAGCTTGCGATCCAGCTCCCGGTCGGCCTGCTGCTGCTCGCGCTCCCATGCCGAGACAGCCCCGTGCTGCGGGACGTCGGCTTGGTGTGGTTGCCGATGGCCGACAGGAGCAAGCCAGGGCAGCTGAGAGGTTAACGCTGTGGGCGCGTGATCTGCAGTCGCGCTGATCGGCAGATTGGGGAAGACCCTGACGCCATCGTGCTGGTAAGCCGCGTGCGCCGGCGAAAGCATTCCGGCAAGGATAAGACCTGCCCTTGCCGTGCTGATTGCGCGCTTCAGGATCGAGATGCGGGACATGTCGACACTCCCTCAAGGAGAAGGCTCGGGATGAGCAACTCCGTTGCGTGTCACCGTACTCATTCACGGAAACTGCTGAATGCTGGCTGGGATCGAAGATATGCCCGCTCGTCTCATGAGCGATGCGAGATGCGCCATGGCCGCAAGGTCGATCCGCTTTTCGCCTACGCGTTGAAGGTACGTTCGAAGAGATCCACGAACGCCCGCGCCTTGGCGGTCGCGCCGCGCCCCGTCGGAAGCACGGCCCACGGGTCGAGGGGAGGCAGACTCCATTCCGACAGAACCGCGCGCACGGCGCCTGATCGTCGTTCGGGGCTGAACATCCACTCCGACGCGATCGTCAGCCCCACATCGGCAAGCACGGCAGCTCTGACACCCTCCGCAGCGGTCACCCGCAATTTGCTCTGAACCGTGACAGGCAATTCCGAGCTCGCGCGCTGAAATGACCAGACATTGCCTTCCTGAAGATAGACAACGGCCTGGTGCTTGTTGAGTTCGCTGAGATCGATGATCGGCGCATGGACATTGTCCGCGACCACGTTAGCCAGGATGGCCGCCACTAACTCGTCAGCCCTCATACCTCGGAGCCGCTGTTAAGCGCGGCGAACGGTCCCGGCGTCGCACTGAGTGCTGCCTGCGAGCCGGGACCCGTTGAGCGGGCGGTCAGCGGATATCGAGAATTGCTCGCTCCCAGTTGCATGCGTTCAGGCGACCGGGCCTCAAGAGCCAGATCTCCAAGTTGAGACGATCCGGCAGAAAGATGATACCGGCTGAAATTCAGACTCTCGTGTCGGGCTCATACGGTCACTCCGCAAACAAGTGTTGCTTAGCCCAAGGAGAGTCTGAAATGTCCTCTTTGCAGATCACTCAAGCATTTGAACAGCCGTCGAAAGCCCTTTGCGCACCGGGATCCATGTTGGACGCCGAAAGGGGTCAACATTCAAAGCGGAAACACACACTCGCCTTTTCAGGATTTATCGCACTCGCCGTTCCCGCAATGATCGCACTCGCCTCCCTCAGCGTGACCCCGGTCGCGGTGAGCGCGCATCAGCCCTCGGCCGCGGCGATTGCACATCAGCAATGGGTCGAGTCGGGCGCGCATCAGAGCAAGTATTGCCGCCATCTCACCAACGGCGACGTGCGGGTCTGCGAATTCGATAGCATGAAGCAATGCAAGCTGACGTCGTCCAGATGCGAGCGCTATCCCTTCCTGGCTTATTGTCACTTCTCCCCCACCGGTTGGGTTCAGCGCTGCGACTTCGATACAGTGGCGGAATGCAAGGCTACGAAGTCCGGATTTGATGGCTATTGCGGACCCAGTCCGTGGCCGACGACACCGGAATCGCCCGCGTATTCGAAACAACCCGGCTGATCATCATCAGCCATCCCGCAATCAAAATGGAACCTCCGCAATGATGTTACGACATCGGTGGCGCAAGGTGGATCCGCTTTTCGCTTACGCGTTGAAGGTGCGTTCGAAGAAATCGACAAACGCCCGCGCCTTGGCGGTCGCTGCGCGTCCGCTCGGAAGCACGGCCCAGAGGTCGAGGGGCGGCAGACCCCATTCCGACAGGACCGCCCGCACGGCGCCTGATCGCAGCTCAGGGCTGAACATCCACTCCGACGCGATCGTCAGCCCCACATCGGCAAGCACCGCAGCTCTCACGCCTTCCGCAGCGGTCACCCGCAATTTGCTCTGAACCGTAACAGCCAATTCCGAGCTCTCGCGCCGAAATGACCAGACGCTGCCTTCCTGAAGATAGACGACCGCCTGGTGCTTGCTCAGTTCGCTTGGCGTGGACGGCGTACCCACACGATCGAAGTAGGCCGGCGAGCCCAAGACGAGGCGTTTGCATCGTGCGATACGGCGAGCGGTCAGCGTCGAGTCCATCATCTTTCCCATCCGGAGAGCCACGTCGATGCCCTCCTGGATGAGGTCGATCTGGCGGTCGTCGAGGATAACCTCGAGGTCCAATTCGGGATGCTGCGCCATGAACTTCGGTAGCAGGGGAATGAGATGAATCCGGGCGAAAGTCACGGCAGCGCCGATCCGCAATCGTCCCTTGAGTCCGGCTCCCGCTCCCCTTGCAGCGAGCTCGGCCTCGGCGGCCTCCTCTAATGCCCGCTTGGCACGTTCGAGATAGCCGAGGCCCGCTTCCGTCGGGGTGAGTCCGCGAGTCGAGCGGGTCAGCAGCTTGACCCCGAGATAGTCCTCGAGTTGCGCCACCGATTTCGAGACGGCCGGTTGGCCCACCCGAAGCTGCCGGGCCGCTCCGGAGAACGAGCCCGTTTCGACCACCCGCACGAACGTCTCCATCGACGCCAGACGATCCATCCTATTCTCCGCAGGAATGAGCAATATTGCTTTGCCCTATCTGCCATGCCGCAAAAGAATTGGCCATCTCTCCAGCCGTCCAAGCCGTTGCGCGAGAAGGAGAAATGCAAGAGCATCCACCAATACCCGATCGCAACGCAGGCCCGAACCTCCGGCGCAGGCTCCCTCCGCATGAAGGCAGCGGCCCTCGAGACCGTTCAGACGCTGAGCGCGACTGCGAGACATATTCTGTTCGCTCATGTGACGACGGGCAGTGCGGTGGCGAGCCTTGCCATCATCGCCGTGCCGCATCTGGAGATACTGCTGCGCGGCGTCTTCCATGTCCGTGGGTAGTCCGGCTCGGGCCGCCTCTGTCGCCGACGGTGGTTGACAGGCCTTTGCCAAAGCATTGAATCCGGCGCGGCAAGCGCATCCCGGAAGCGCCAAGCAGGAGTCTCGAATGCAGCGATCGACGAAATCTCCTCTTGACCCGGATTTCTCACGTACCGCCTCGAACGCGTTGCCCGGCCAGATCGTGTTGGTACTGCAGGGCGGCGGGGCCCTCGGGTCATACCAAGCCGGTGTCTACCAGGCGCTGCACGAAGCCGGTGTTGAGCCGGATTGGATCGTCGGTACGTCCATCGGGGCGATCAACGCCAGCTTGATCGCTGGCAATGCCGCGCAGGACCGCTTGGTGCGGCTGAAGGAATTCTGGAGCAGGGTGCAGCGCGCCCCCACGTGGGAGCTCCGTGGCCTCCTGCCGGGATCGGTCGACAAATGGTTGTACTGGACGACGCTGACCCGTGGCATTCACGGCTTCTTCACGCCCAATCTGCTCGCCCACGCCGGCGATAGCTTTCCGCTCGGTGCCGATCACGCCGGCTACTATTCCACCGCGCCGCTCGAAAGCACTCTCAGCGATCTGGTGAACTTCGATCTCCTAAATCAAGGGTGCCCACGCCTGACCGTCGGAGCTGCGCACGTGCGGACCAGCCGGATGCGGTATTTCGATAGCCGTTGCTGCAAGATCGACGTGAAGCACATCATGGCTTCCGGCGCTCTGCCCCCGGGATTTCCGGCCGTGCGCGTCAACGGCGAGCTTTACTGGGATGGTGGCATCCTCTCCAACACGCCGACCGAGGTGGTATTCGACGACGACCCGCGCAGGGACTCGCTGATCTTCACGGTACACCTGTGGAATCCGGTCGGCACCGAGCCAACGACGATGGCACAGGTGCTCAACCGTCAAAAGGACGTTCAGTATTCCAGCCGTATCGCGAGCCAGATCGCACGGCACCAGCAGACGCACCGGTTGCGTCATGTGATCAACGAACTCGCGGCCCGACTGCCTGACAGCGAACGGGACAGACCTGAAGTCAGGGAATTGATCGGCTACGGCTGCCAGACACGGATGCACGTGGTGCAGTTGCTCGCTCCACAGCTGGAACATGAAGACCACACCAAGGATGTCGATTTTAGCGCTGCCGCCATCGAAGCACGTTGGGGCGCGGGCTACGCCCACGCCAAGGCGGTGTTGGCGGTCGAGCCCTGGGTCGGCCAGTTCGATCCACTATCGGGCGTGATCCTCCACGAGGCGGGAGTCGGGGCGCTCGCCGTCGAGTGAGGCAGGCGGGCGCCGCAATTGCTATCCTGCACCGGCTGCACTTAGCTGATAGAGCCGCCCGGTTGCGTCCAGGTCTTCGATGCGCCATTCGTCGCCGACACTTTCGATCATCCACCTGAGCAGCGCCCACAAATCGGCATCGACATCGGCCTCGTCCAGGGGCTCCAGCGCAGAGGGCAGGGCGTAGATCTCAAGCCCGTCCGGAAACGGCTCACCGCTGCGTCCGATGAAGACAAGCGCGTAGACCATTCCGGAAGGAGCCCGCACGTAGCCGGGTCGCGACAATCCCGCGGAATCCAACGAAAAGCGGCGCACGAAGAAGTCGCGGAATTCAGGATAGTGTCCGACGCGATCCTCCGTCAGCACCAGCGCGCGTCTTGTCCCTTCAAGCTTGGGATTATCGACGACTTCGATCTGCGTCATGACTGCCCTCCGTCGATACGGTCGAGGAAACTGTTGATCTTTTCGGCGATCTCAACGCCGGAATCCTCCTGCAGGAAGTGTCGGCCCGTCACCAGTTCAGGCCCTTCGGCGTGCGGCAAGAGCTCCTTGAATCGCGTCGCGAACGTCTTTTGGTCGAACACTTCGTCCTCTCGGCCCCACACCAGGAGCGTCGGAAAGTTCGACGTCTTCAACTCACGCTCCAGCCATTCGAAACGCGCGAAGCCGCGCGCGCTCTCGTCCAATGGGATCCAGCGCGGCCAGGTCCACGTGAGGAGGCGCGACCCTGGATCAGGTAGCACCTCTTCGTAGATGGGCTGAGCCTCGGCCGCGAACTTCTTTCGGTCGACCACGGAAAGATACATCCCGCGGCCAGCAAGCGCGTTGTGGCGCCCGAGCAGGTAAGGCCCGACGAGCGGCGCGTGCATCATCCGCCAGGGAAATATGCGCTTGTGGAATTCGGCCGCAGGCAGAGGCCATGCCCACGTGCTCATGATCACGAGCGCGCGGACGCGGTCGCGATTGGATAGCGCAAACCCGAGGCCGGTCGGCCCGCCCCAGTCGTGACAGACCATCGTGGCATTGCGCACGTCCAACTGCCGCAGCAGGCTTGTGAGGTTCGCGATGTGGCCATCGAGCGTGTGCGCCTGTTCGCGCGTGGGTTTCTCTGACAGTCCGAATCCGATCATGTCGGGAACGATGACGCGCCGCCCTGCCGCCGTCAGCGGCTTCACGAACTTCCGGTAGAGAAATCCCCATGCGGGGTTGCCGTGAAGGAGAACGACCGGGTCGCCGGCGCCCTCGTCGATATAGTGCATGCGCCAGCCGTTGACGCGCCTGAATTTCGGCTCGCACGGCCATTGCTCATGCGTGAATCGCTGCGCTCCTCCCGACGTCTGCATTCCTTTTCTCCTTAGCCAAAGAAGATCACAGCCTGGCCATTGAGGCCCGGCGGCCTGACCACTGCGCCCAGACATTTGCCTGTCGTGAAATCGAATGCGACGACTTCGTCCTCTGCGCCTTCGAGCGCGGTACTCACGTGCTATGTCGCGCGATCCACACCATCCAGCTTCGATGCAGGCATAGCTTTTATTCCGGCCCGGAATGATGCCGGCGGCCGACGGGTTAGCTAGGCTTACCCATCTTTCAATTGCCTGCCCCATTCTTTCGAGGAATGATTCATATCGCTTCGGCATTTCTGCCGGGCGGAGGGGGAATGAAGCAGGCTGCGAGCGTCAATTCGATGCTTGCCCAAAGGAGAGCACAATGATCAACGGCTTCTCGCTTCACGACACCTCCAATGCGCCAGCGGCCTCGGCGGAGATTCTAAACGGCGTTGAAAAAGCTTGGGGCTTTGTGCCCAACCTCCACCGCGTCCTCGCCGAGAGCCCTGCCGCGCTCGAGGCCTACAGCACCTTGTGGAGAATTGCGGAAAAAACCGGCTTCACGCCCCGGGAGCGCAACATCGCCTATCTAGCGATCATCTACGAAAACGAGTGTACCTACTGCATAGCCGGCCACACCTATCTGTCGCGGATGGCAAAAGTCGACAACGACGCCATCGCCGCGGTACGTGAGGGGCGGCCGATTGCAGATCCCAAGCTCGAGGCGCTCTGCCAGTTCGCGGCCAGCATCACCCGCCAGCGCGGCTTCGTGAGCGAGGCCGACGTCGCCGCGTTCAAGGCTGTCGGCTACGACAATCGTGCGGTGCTCGACGTCCTCGTTCTGGCGGCGACCAAGCTCATCTCGAACTACACCAACCATCTCGCGCAGACGCCTAATGACGCCTTCATGAAGAGCGCGGAGTGGAGCGCGCCGGGCAAGCTGAAGCCTGCCGCTTAAGCCAAATCGATGCCGCCCTTGCCCCGCCGGCAGGGCAGCGTCCGCAGCCGATGCGTGCGGCGAGGCGCTCGGATACGAGGACGTTTTCACGAAGCTGGAGCACGCGACCAAGCACTACGACGCCGTCGGGCTCGACGGGGACCATGTGAGGAGTTCGATGACGAGGCGCGAAACAGTCGAGGTAGGCGGCGTTCCGATCAGCTATCTAACCGCTGGCGAGGATGGTCCGTTGGTCCTCCTGCTTCACGGCACGTATTGGAGCAGGGTGTGGCTGCCCGTGCTCGCTGGCATCGCTGCTGCTCGCCTCCGCCCGGTAGCAGTCGATTTCCCCGGCTTCGGGCGCTCCGGAGGCGAGCTCACGGTAAGCGAGGCTTCGGTGCCGCGTCTCTCCGCCTGGCTGGTGCGTTTCCTCCAAGCGCTTGGCCACGCGGGTCCGGTCATGGTCGCCGGCCACGACATCGGCGGAGGCGTCGCGCAGTATTTGATGCTCGCAAAGGAGGTTGAGGTGCCCCGCGTTGCCGTGGTGAACGGGATCATGTACGATTCGTGGCCGGTCCCTGGGGTTGCCCGCTTCCGGGAAGCGGCCGTGGCTGCCGCCACGACACGGGATGACGTCCTGGCCGCGCGTCGCGTCTCCGTCGTGAAGGCGCTCGGACGTCCGGTCAGCGAGGCCGAGATCGCCGAATATCTTGATCCGTGGACCGATCCAAGGGTCGCTCAATCCTGGCTGGCGCTCGCGGGCGCCGCGGACAACCGCTACACCCAGGAAATGCTGCCGGACCTGCTCCAATCCAGGACGCCAAAGCTTCTGGTGTGGGGCGAGGACGACCCGTTTCAGACGATCGACTATGCCGAACGGTACGCACGCGAGATCCCGGAAACCAAGCTCGTCCGGATCAAGTCTGCCGGCCATATTCCGATGGAAAACGAGCCCAAAGCGGTAGCGGGAGCTCTGGCCGAGTTCTTTGCCGCCAAGCGCTGACAGGAGGGTACCATGAAGGTTGCGATCCTCGACGACTACCAGAACGTCGCGCTGCAGCTCGCCGACTGGTCGGGCGTGCTGCGCTACGCCGAGATCACCGTTTTCAACGACCACATTGCCGATCCCTCGGCAGTGGTGGCGCGGTTGCGGCCGTTCGAGGTGGCATGCGTCATGCGCGAGCGCACCCCGCTCACAAGGGAGATCCTGCAGCAGCTGCCGAACCTAAAGCTGATAGCTTCGACAGGACCGCGAAACGCCTCTATCGACATCCAGGCCGCGGCCGATCTCGGCATCGCGGTCACTGCGACGGGCTACGATTCCACTCCAACCATTGAGTTCACCTGGTCGCTGATCCTGGCGAGCATGCGAGGCATCGACCGGGAGGCCGCCTCGTTGAAAGCGGGTGGCTGGCAGACGGGCCTTGGCTCAAACCTGCGAGGCAAAAGCCTTGGGGTCGTTGGGCTAGGCAACATCGGAAGAGAGGTCGCGCGCATCGGTGTCGCCTTCGGCATGAAAGCGATCGCCTGGAGCCAGAACCTGACGCAGGAGAAGGCCAGCGCTGCCGGTGCCACTCTCGTCGACAAGCAGACACTCTTCGGTGAGGCGGATGTCGTCACGATCCATCTCGTCCTGAGCAGCCGCACCAGAGGCCTAGTCGGGGCGCCGGAGTTCGCCCTGATGAAGCCGACCTCCAGGTTCGTGAATACATCACGGGGTCCGATCGTCGACGAGGCAGCCCTGATCGAGGCGCTGCAGGCGCACAGGATCGCCGGCGCGGCGGTCGATGTGTTTGATGGCGAACCGTTGCCCGCCGATCACCCCTTCCGTAAGATGGATAACGTCCTCGCTACGCCTCACATCGGCTACGTCACCGAGGATCTCTATCGAACTTTCTACGGCGACGCCGCGGCGAACATTGCACGGTGGCTGGAGAACAACGCAGCCAACTAGTGGCGGCGCCGCCTTGGCCATCGCTCCGTAACGTTCGGCCCCAATTTCCCGGACGCCTTACCGGGATTGCGGCCCCGCTGTACGACGGAGACGCCGAATATGCACTTCTTTTCGGGTTTCCGCGACATCGGCGGCTTTCGTCCGACACCGGGGTTCGTGGCCTTCGAACGTCCATCTTTAAACGTGTAAAGGCTGAGCTCGCTCAGGGGCTCACGAACCGTCTTATGCGAAAGATCGGATAAGGTGTCGTAAGTTCGGTTGGTGTGGGAAAAGGCGGTAGCGCTCCCCGCTACTATCTATAAAGCCGACACTTCCGCGCCCATTAATTTAGGGCCGCCAAAGGGCGCCTGATACGGAGCTCGTACTCTTCCCCGGCCTTACACGGTTGAACGAGCACACCTTCTATCAATGACCGGCAACGAACGACTATGATCGTGCGACGGATGCCCATTTTCGGCCGGATAAGCCCAGGCGTGCGACCGGCGAGTCATTGATTGTACTTGCCCCGTGGCTGTCTCTTAATCAGCAGCTCTGTCGGAAATTTCAGACGCTTACATCAAGACGCTCTCATGCATGATGGCGCGAGCGCCGAAGATCATGGTCACGCCGCCGGCAAAATAGACGACGAAGCCGACTTCGACAAGCGGCTGGCGGACCTCAAAGCTCCGGCGTTTGATCCACAGTAGTTCGCGAAGTGCTGGATGATGCTCGGCTCGGGAACGACGCTCGCTTTCTAGCCCTTGGCCTCGATGTAGGCCGCCTCGTCTCGGTCATTCCGACGAGGGCTTTTGCTTTGGAAGCAAAGATGGAATCAAACGGGCGGGAAGAAATTGAAAAATCCTTGTGTACCAATGGATTATTGCAGGGTTCGATCCCTCCCGCCCCAGCCAAAAAGTCCGGCCAGGACAACGGACTAGCGCGAGGGAAGGCAGCGCGTTCCTGCCCGATTTGCATATCGGCGGCCAAAGCCTCCTGGTAAGCATGTGCATCGGCAGCCCTTACCGGCGGCGAACGGTTGGAGCCCGGCCACGAGGCGCTCGGCAAATGGAAGGAGACGAACGATGATTGAAACGGTTGGCATTATCGGGGCGGGCACGATGGGCAATGGCATCGCCCAGGTCTGCGCCGCGGCCGGACTGAAAATCACCATGGTCGACATCTCCGACGCAGCAGTGGCGCGTGGGCTCACAACGGTGGGCAACAGCCTGGACCGCCTGGTCAAGAAGGAGAAGATGACCGTCGCCGACCGTGAGGCGACATTGTCGCGCATCAGCGGTACGACCGATAAGAGCAAGCTTGCCGGTTGTGATCTCGTCATCGAGGCGGCGACCGAGAACGAGGAACTGAAGATCAAGATCCTGAAGGACCTGTGTCCGACGCTGAAGCCGGAGACGCTGATCGCGACCAATACCTCGTCGATCTCGATCACCAAGCTCGCAACGGCCACCGACCGTCCCGACCGATTCATCGGCATGCATTTCTTCAACCCGGTGCCGATGATGGCGCTGCTGGAATTGATCCGCGGCTTGCAAACCTCCGACGACACTCATGCGAAAGCCGTGGCGTTCGCAAAGCGCGTCGGCAAAGTGCCGATCACCGCCAAGAACAGCCCGGGTTTCGCCGTCAATCGCATTCTGTGTCCGATGATCAACGAAGCGATCTTCGCGCTTCAGGAGGGGCTCGCCACCGCCGCCGATATCGACGAGGGCATGAAACTGGGCTGCAATCACCCGATCGGACCGCTGGCCCTGGCCGATCTGATCGGCCTCGACACCATGCTGTCGGTGATGGAGGTCTTCTACAAGGGCTTTAATGATCCGAAATACCGTCCGGCACCCTTGCTCAAGGAGATGGTCGACGCCGGCCGGCTTGGCCGCAAGACCGGGAAAGGGTTCTACGATTACGGCGCGCCTTCTTAAGGCATGAATTGATGCGTCACCGGCTGTCGTCAGAGCCAGGGGAATCCGTTTGCGATAGTCGACATCGTTACAGCGGCGCGGCGTGGCCTTCGCGAAGGGCGCGCCACGCTCCAGCGCGAACACGCGATCGGCCAGGGCCAGCACGGGGTCGAGATTGTGCTCGACGATGATGGTCCGGCGCTGACTTTCGGTCACATGGCCGGCAAGCCCCTGGGGCGGATGGAATGAGGCAGGGAGGTCAACACGATGCAGGACGAACCGATCATGGACGTGGCCCATCTCGGCCATGTCGAGATTTTCTCGCCGGTACCGGACAAAAGTCTGTCGTTCTTTGTCGATGTCCTCGGCATGACGGTCAGCGGCAGCAAGGGCGATTCCGTCTACCTGCGCGGCTGGGACGACTATGAGCGGTACTCGCTGAAGCTGACGGCATCGAAGACATCGGGCCTCGGGCACGCGGCGTTTCGGGCGCGCAGCCCGCAAGCGCTTGAGCGCCGCGTCGCCGCGCTCAGGGGATCAGGCTTTGACATCGGCTGGATCGATGGCGACATCGGGCACGGGGCCGCGTTTCAATTCCGCGATCCCGATGGCCATTTGCTGGAGCTCTATTATGAGACCGAATGGTTCAAGCCCGCGCCGGAACAGACGCCGGCGCTGAAGAACCAGGCACAGCGGTTTCCCGCGCGCGGCGTCAACGTGCGCCGGCTCGATCATTTCAACGGCCTTGCCGCCGACGTGTCGGCAAACCGGCGTTTCTTCGAACAATATCTGGGCGCGCGCTTGACCGAGCAGATCGTGCTCGATGACGGTACCGAGGCCGGGATGTGGCTGACCTTCACCAACAAGAGCTATGACTTCGCCTATACGCGCGATCATACCGGCACCAAAGGCCGCTTCCATCACGTGACCTTCGCGCTCGACAGCCGCGAGGAAATCCTGCGCGCCGCCGATGTTTTCCTGGAGAACGGCGTCTACATCGAAACCGGCCCGCACAAGCACGCGGTTCAGCAGACCTTCTTTCTTTATGTCTATGAGCCGGGCGGCAATCGCGTCGAGGTCGCGAATGCCGGCGCCCGTCTCGTGCTGGCGCCGGATTGGAAGCCGATCGTCTGGACCGAGACCGAACGCAAGAAGGGACAGGCCTGGGGCCTGAAGACTATCGAGTCCTTCCACACCCACGGCACGCCGCCGGTCGAGGTGAAGCATTCGTGAACCGCGCGAGCGCGGGGGCGCCCAAGCAGAAGGATCGATTGGGCGTCTTTCGGCTACAGTACTGACGCCCATGTTTTTTGTTGACCAGGCCTAATCTTTTGTACATTAGTACAAATAGCATGGTCCGTAAGTCTCCAGCCAAGTCGGCCGCGGCGCGCAAGGCCAACATGCGCGAGGCGATCTTGTGCGCGGCGGAAGAGCTGTTCTCGACCAATGGCTTTAATGCTGTGTCGGTCCGCGATATTGCGCAGGCTGCTGGTGCCAATCCCGGCAGCGTCACCTATCATTTCAAGACCAAGGATGGTCTGCTGCTGGAAATCTACCGTCGGCATTGCGGACCAATGAACCTCCGCCGCTCGGAACTGCTCGCGGCGGCAAAGCGCGTGCGTGACCTGCAGGATCGGCTCGAGGCGATCGTGCGCGCCTATGTGCTGCCGGCCTTTTCGTCCGGCAGCGACGTGGCCGGCGGCGGCGCGCGTTTCACGCGCTTGCGTGCGGTGATGTCGGCTGAGGGCAACGAAGTCGCGCGGCGGATTATCGCCCAGACTTTCGATGATACCAGCCACGCGTTCATCGACGCGATCCACGAAAGCCTGCCGCACATCCCGCGCACCGAAATCGTCTGGCGCTGCCACTTCCTGCTTGGCGCGCTCTACTATTCGCTGGTCACGCCCGAACGCGTCTCGCGCCTCTCACGGGGCGAGGCGGATGGGGCCGATGCGGGCAACGCGATCGAGCAGCTTGTCCGCGCAACCGTCGCCTCGTTGCAGGCGCCCCCGCTGGACGAGCCGGCACGGACGCCCCGGCGGGCCGCGGCACACACAAAAGCATAAGACGGCACCGACCGCCGCGCGCTGAGCGATGGCGGTCCGGCGTTGTCTCGAAACGTTCAGGGAGGAGGAAATGAATGGGCCCAACCACGGCGAGATCGTCGACCTGAATTCCGCTCTATGCGCCTGACCCGGTGATCCAGCACAAGCTTCTCGTCGAAAATCCAGCACGTCTGTTCAGGTTTACCCAGCGATGACGTTCACGCCGACCATTCCGGGTCCTGATGCCAACACCAAGATCCCGAAATTCAAGCTGCCGTCGCTTGCCTGCGATTCGCATTGCCATATCTTCGGGCCGGGTTCGAGATACCCTTACGCGCCGGACCGACCCTATACGCCGCCGGATGCGCCGCTGGAAGACTTCAGGGCGCTGCATGCCAAGCTTGGCATCGGGCGCGCCGTCATCGTCAATGCCAGCGTCCATGGCACCGACAATCGCGTCGCGCTGGATGCGATCGCCGTGAGCAACGGCGCCTATCGCGCCGTCGCGAACATCGATGACAAGATCAGCGAGCGAGAGCTGCACGCTCTGCATGAAGGTGGCTTTCGGGGCTGCCGCTTCAATTTCGTTCGCCATCTCGGCGGTGTCCCGGACAAGCGGGTGTTCGAACGCGTGGTCGAGACGATCGCGCCGCTCGGCTGGCACGTCGACCTCCATTTCGATGCAATCGACATCCCCGAATATGCCGGCATGCTGGCGCAACTACCGGTGCGCTATACAATCGATCACATGGGCCGGGTGAAAGCGGCCGATGGCCTCGACCAGCTTCCGTTCCGTACCCTGATCGAACTGCTGCAGCGCGATGAGAAGTGTTGGGTCAAGGTTTGCGGCTGCGAGCGGGTCTCTTCGGCAGGACCGCCTTTCATGGATGCGCTGCCATTCGCGCGCAAGATCGTCGAGACCGCGCCCGATCGCGTGATCTGGGGCACGGATTGGCCGCATCCCAATGTGAAGGTGATGCCGAACGACGGCGACCTTGTCGACCTCGTGCCGCTGTTCGCGCCGGAGGCGGAACTGCAGCAGAAGATATTGGTGAGCAACCCGGCTCGATTGTTCGAATTTGGCCGCTCGTGAAACGGGCGCGCCGCGCGAAGGCCTAGGTTCGAGATGACGACGCTGATCATCGAAAAGCAGCGCATGAGAGCGTGGTGGAAGGAGCTCTGGGTCCAGGTGCTGATTGCCATGGCGCTCGGCATCGCGCTTGGCGTTTTTCATCCTGATCTTGCCACCAGGATGCAGCCGCTGGGCGACGCCTTCATCAAAGCGATCCGCATGTTGATCGCGCCGATCATCTTCTGCACCCTCGTGCACGGCATCGCTCACATGGCCGACGTCGCGCGGGTAGGGCGCGTCGCGCTGAAGGCGATCGTCTATTTCGAGATCATGACGACGATCGCACTCATCATCGGCTTGATCGCAGTCAATCTCTTGAAGCCGGGCGCCGGGATGAACATCGATCCGGCCGCCATCAACACCAGCGCTATCGAACCCTACATCAAGCAGACGGCCGCCGTAGGCTTCTCGCCGTTTCTGCTGAACATCATTCCCGGCACATTCGCCGGCGCCTTTGCTGAAGGCAATATCCTGCAGGTGCTGTTCATTTCCGTCATTTGCGGTTTCGCGCTGGTGCAGTTGGGCGAACGAGGAAAGCCGCTCGTCGACCTCATCGATATCGCCGCGAAAATGATCTTTGCCGTGGTCGGCATCATCATGTGGGCGGCGCCCATCGGGGCTTTCGGCGCGATCGCATTCACTGTCGGCAAATTCGGCGTTGGGGCGCTGGCTTCGCTCGGCAAGCTGCTGGCGGGCTTCTATTTCACCTGCGTTGTTTTCATCATTGTTGCGCTTGGCGTGGTTGCGCGGTTTTGTGGCTTCAGTCTGGTGAAATTGATCCGCTACATCTGGGGTGAACTCTTGATCTGCATCGCGACGACGTCCTCCGAGACGGTGCTGCCGCGGATGATTTCAAAGCTTGAGGCCCTTGGATGCGAGCGGAGCGTGGTCGGGCTCGTGATTCCCACCGGCTATTCCTTCAATCTCGACGGCACCTGCCTCTATCTGGCTGCGACCAGCGTGTTCCTGGCCCAGGCGACCAACACGCCGCTGGATCTGGAGCGGCAGGTCGCGCTTCTCCTGATCTTACTGGTGACCTCCAAGGGTGCGGCCGGCGTGGCAGGGGCGGCGTTCGTTGTGCTGGCGGCAACGCTTGCGGCGACGGGCAGCATTCCCGTAGCGAGCGTGGCGCTGGTGCTGGGCATCCACCGCCTGATGTCGCAGGCGCTGACCCCGACAAATCTTGTCGGCAACGCGGTCGCGACCATCGCCATCGCTAAGTGGGAGAGGGCTCTCGATGAAGGCCGGCTCAAGCGAGTGCTCGATGGCGAAACGACGGCCGCGATGACGTAACGGAGCAGCGTGATGCGTTCGGCAAGAGAATGGAGTGCCAAAAAATGAGAACCGGTCTTGTGATCACAGCCCATCCCGGAGATTTCGTCTGGCGCGCCGGGGGTGCCATCGCGCTCCACGCCAACAAGGGGTACCGGGTCAAGATCGTCTGCCTGTCGTTCGGCGAGCGCGGCGAAAGCCAATTCGCCTGGAAGGAGGCGGGCGCGACGCTGGAGTCTGTTAAGGCCGGGCGAAGGGATGAGGCGGAGCGCGCGGCAAAATTGCTCGGCGCGGAGATCGAATTCTTTGATTGCGGCGACTATCCGCTCAAGCTCAACGAGGCCCATTTCGACCGCATGGTCGATATCTACCGTGAGCTCAATCCCAGCTTCGTGCTGACGCATGCGCTCGAAGACCCTTACAATTTCGATCACCCTGATGCAGCGCATTTCGCGCAGCAGACGCGCGTGGTCGCGCAGGCGATGGGCCATAAACCGGACGCGAAATACAAATACGCAGCGCCGCCGGTATTTCTGTTCGAGCCCCATCAGCCGGAAATGTGCAACTTCAAACCAAGCCTGATCCTCAAGATCGACGAGGTCTGGAAGCAGAAATACGAGGCGTTCCAGATCCTGGCGGCGCAAAAACATCTCTGGGGATATTACGAGCGCGTGGCGCTCAACCGCGGCATCCAGGGCAGCCGCAACACAGGCGTTCCCATGACCTATGGCGAAGCCTATCAGCGCCTATTTCCGACCGTGGAGGAGATCCTGCAATGAAGCCTGTCGTGGTCAGGAACATCAAGCGCGCCGATGCGAGCGGCATGGACATGTATAAGATGCGCAAGGCGCTGGCCAGGGCAGGTCTGGTCCATGTCGATCATCCCGAGCGGGCTTAGGCGTCCGGCCGCTCGCGCGAACTCGTCATTTAGAGGTGGTTGAGATGGCTAGTCCACGACTGCGCACGGTCCTCGGCAATTATCCCCATGTGCAGCCGCTCAAACGCGGTGAGATCCGCTCGGACCTTTTTGATCTCGAATTCATCGACTACACGCCGACCAACGCGGCCTTCAAGCCGATGGTGCGTGAGCAGGCGTTTGACATCTGCGAGATGGCGATCGTCACCTATCTGATGGCGAAAGCCCATCGCAAACCGCTGGTGTTGCTGCCGGCCGTGATGCTCGGACGGTTTCAGCACGCCTATGCGATTTACAACGGCGAACGCGGGACGATCGGGCCGCGCGATCTGCAAGGCAGGCGTGTCGGCATCCGCTCCTTCACCACGACGACCGGCGCCTGGATCCGCGGAATCCTTGCCAATGATTACGGCGTCAATCTCGATGGAATCCATTGGGTCACTTTCGAGGATTCGCATGTCGCCGAATATCGCGACACGACCGAGCGCGCAGCGGAAGGCAAGAACATCATCCAGATGCTCTTGAACGGCGAACTCGATGCCGTGCTTGGTGAGACCTCCAGCGATCCCCGGCTCAAGTCGCTATTCGCCGATCCGGCGGCGGAGGCCCAGCGATGGTTTGCCAAACATGGCGTTTTCCCGGTCAATCACCTGGTAGTCGTGACTGAAAAGCTTGCGGGCGAGCGGCCCGACATCGTGCGCGAAATCTATCGGCTGCTCAAGCAAAGCAAAGCCAGGGCGGGGCGGCCGGCGGCTCCCGATCCCGTTCCCTTTGGCGTCGAAGCCAACAGGAAATCGGTTGAGCTGATTATAAGCTACGCCGCCCAGCAATCTCTGATCCCTCGACGCTTCCAGGTCGATGACCTCTTTGACGAGACGACACGGGAGTTGAACTGATGACGAAGCCTCCTGATCCGAAACGTTGGCAGATCGGCCTTATCGGTTATGGCGAGGTCGGACGAATCCTCGCTGAAGATCTACGGAAGCAAGACGTCAGGGTTTGCGCTTACGACATCAAGCTCGGCGGCGGGCAATCGGGGGCGTTGCACGAGCATGCTGAACGGTTCGCCGTTGCGCTCGCTCCCTCGCATGCGGCTTTGGCGGCGGATGCTGATTTCATCGTCTCCGCCGTTACGGCGAGCCAGGCCGTCGCGGTTGCGCAGGCCTGCGCCGCCGCAATCAGGAACGGCTGCTGGTTCCTGGATTTCAATTCGGCTTCGCCTGGTGCCAAACGACGGGCAGCGGCGATAATTGATGGCGCAGGCGGTCGTTATGTGGAAGGTGCCGTCATGACTTCGGTGCCGCCCTATCGAATCAAGGTGCCGCTCCTCCTCGGTGGCGGTGGCGCGCGGGAACTGGCGCAGCTGTTGGTTGCTCTCGGCTTCGATGCGAAGGTTGCCAGCGGGGAACTGGGTGTTGCCTCGGCCGTGAAAATGTGCCGCAGCATCATGATCAAGGGCATGGAAGCCATGGTCATCGAGAGTTTTACGACCGCGCGGGCCTATGGTGTAGAGGATGCGGTGCTGGCCTCGCTTGCGACGACGTTTCCCGGCATCGATTGGGAGAAGCAGGGCGCTTACTTCTTCCAGCGCGTGATCGAGCATGGCAGGCGGCGCGCCGAAGAAGTGCGCGAGGTCGCGGAGACCGTCCGCGAGATCGGGCTCGCGCCCTGGTCCTCGCAAGGGACGGCGGAGCGGCAAGCCTGGATGGCCGATCTCGCCGATACCGGCGTGTTTGGGACGAGAGATAGCAAGGCGTTCGCGCGCAGTCCCGACTGGCGGACCGAGGCCGACAGGATCTTGGATCAGCTCAAGAGAGCGTAGGATCGGTTGAGGGGTAGCGGAACCCATCAACGAGAAGGTGGGTTTCGCGAGGTTCAACCCACTCCACGACGACTACCTCTCACGCCACGCGGTGCACCGGGTTCATCTGCTCGATGATGTGACCGACATCGCCGGCGGAGCATGGCTTGCTGAAATAAAAGCCCTGGACCGCGGTGCAGCCGGCCTGACGCACAAGCTCGAGCTGTTCGGCGGTTTCGACGCCTTCCGCGGTCGTCTCGACGCCGAGATTGGCGCCCAAGCTCGCGATGGTGCGAACGATCGCACCACTCTCGTGGGATTCGCCAAGGGAGCCGACGAAGGAACGGTCGATCTTGATGGTGTCGAAGGGAAATTTGCGCAAGTAGCCGAGCGAAGAATATCCGACGCCGAAATCGTCGAGGCTGACGCGGATGCCGAGCTTGCGAAGCTGGTGCAGGACCGCGACCGTCGCTTCGTCATCTTGGAGCAATGCGGTTTCGGTGACTTCAAGCTCGAGCCGCTTCGGGTCCAGCCCGGCGGCGGCGAGCGCACTGGTGACCATCGCCACAAGGCCACGGGCGCGAAACTGCACCGGCGACAGGTTCACCGCGATCTTGATGTTGTCCGGCCAGCCGGCCGCCGTCGCGCAAGCCGTACGCAGCACCCATTCGCCGAGCGGAACGATCAATCCTGTCTCTTCCGCGATCGGGATGAATTCGGCCGGTGAAACCAGGCCGCGCGCGGCGCTATTCCAGCGCAGCAACGCTTCGAAACCGGTCAGCTCGCCGGTGCCCAGGCGAATTTGTGGCTGGAAGGCAAGATGAAACTCGCCGGCTTCCAGCGCGCAGCGCAGGTCGTTCTCCAGTATGTGCCGGGCCCGCGCCTGCGCCTCCATTTCGGGCCGGAACAATTCATACGCGCCTCGTCCCTGCGCCTTGGCCTGGTAAAGGGCGAGGTCGGCGCACTTCATCAGCTCATCCGGATCAAGCCCGTCGTCGGGCGCGATCGCAATGCCGACGCTGACGCCGGTGTGGATAACGTGGTTCTCCAGCGGCGGTGGGCGGCCGATGACCTCGACCAGGCGGCGGGCAAGCTGTTCGGCCGATTGCGGTTGCGGCCCGCGTTGCAGCACGGCAAACTCGTCACCGCCGAGACGCGCGACCGTATCGTTCTCGCCCACGCATTCCTTAATGCGCGCGGCGACCCACCGCAGCAATTGATCGCCGATCGCATGTCCGAGCCGGTCGTTAACGGTCTTGAAGTTGTCGAGATCGAGGCACAGCACCGCCATCTTGCCGCCGCGCGCCGCAATCTCCGCCAGGCCTCCGCTCATCTTCTCCCGGAACAGCACGCGATTTGACAGATCGGTCAGCGGATCGTGTTGGGCCATGTGGGCCACGCGCGCCTCGGCTTTGCGATGCTCGGTCACGTCCTCGTAGGTGATGACCCAGCCACCCCCATGCTCCATCGGGCGATGCGTGAGTTTGATGATGCGGCCGTCACCGAGATGACGATGCAGGATATGTCCGCCCCTCCTGAGCTTTTCGACATAGTCGTCATAGAGCTGCTGCGGCGTGGCGGTCGGATGATTGCCGATGGCGCAGCTATGCTCCATGATCTCGCGCATGGCGACGCCGGGTTTCACAACGTCAGGTGACAAGCGATACATATCAACATAGCGCTTATTGCAGACGATGACGTGCAAGTTGCTGTCGAGCATGACGAGACCTTGCGTCATGTTGTTCAGCGCGGCATCGAAGCGACGATATTGCTCGCCTAGCTCCTCATGCGCCCGTTCGCGGTCGGTGATGTCTTCATAGGTGGCAACGCAGTTGCCGTCCGTTAGCGGGCGATAGCGCACGGCGAGCAGCCGCCCGTCGCACATGCGGCGCTGCACCGTCAGGTCCTTCATTTGGGAAAGCCGCTGACGCAATTCTTCGAACAGAGCGTCGATCGGGAAGTCGGCGGGGTAGACGCCGTGCCCCACCACCGTGCGGATCAGGTCGGACAAATGCATGCCGGGCTTCGCCTCGTGCGGGGCGAGGCCATAGATCTTGAGATAGTTGCTGTTACGAACCAGAAGCCGAAAATCTTTGTCGTAGACGCAAAGACCGTTCGCCATGTTTTCAAGTGCGGCATCGAAAAGGAAATTCTGTCGTTTCAGCGCTTCTTCCGCGCGCAACCGCTCGGTCACGTCCTCGCAGGCGGTGACCCAACCGCCATTCGGCATCAGCCGTGAGATGGCCTGGACAACGCGACCGTCGGCGCGGGTCAGGAACGTGGGTTGGGAATTTCCGCCACGGATTTCGCTCATCTGCATGTCGTAGAGCTTCTCCGCGGAGAGCCCGCTCGCGTTACCCCTGGACACCCAATGCTCCACGATCTCGCGGTAGCTGACGCCCGGTTTGATCACGCCGGCATCAAACCCATAGACCTCGAGGTACTGGCTGTTGCAGATGATCAGCCGCTCGTCGCGATCGAACATCGTCAGCCCGTGGGACATGTGGGCGAATGCATGCTCGATGCGTTCGGTCTGCACCCGCAAGGCGCTCTCGAGCCGCGCCCGGCGCGTGATGTCGTCGCAAACGGTGAGCCAGCCGCCATCGGACAGCGGTTGAATATTGAGCGTCATCACGATGCCGCTCGGCAAAACCTGCTCCGTGCTGAACGGCTTTCTCGCGGAAAGGAGCTCAGCGCGCGCGCGCCAGATCTGTTCGAATCTGTCGGCTGGAAAATTCCCGCGTGAGGCGCTGTGTTCGAGTACTTGGCGGTAGGTGATCCCGGTCCGGATCACGTCCGGTGACATGTCGAACAGTTCGAGATAGCGGCGGTTGAATAGAACGACGCGATTGTCCGCATCATAAACACAAACGCCCTCGGCCACGCCGTCGAGCGCGGCTTGGCTGAGCGCGAGCAGTGCTGACATCGGGGGCCTTCTACGCGGGCGGGTATTTTTCTTGCGAGGCGCAGCCATCGGCTGTTCAGAAGTCCAAAAAATTCAATGCATCATGTCTGCTGCACCTCCGACGCTAATGGTGAGGCGGGAAGATTGTCTTAAGGAGGGTAGTTTACGGAGCGTGACCGCACTCGTTCGCTTTTGTGACGCAGCGGTTTTGAAGGCGCGCGAGTGCAAATTTGCCCTGTGCCAAGGCGGCGGATCGGCGCAAAGGCGATGCACTTTTATCTGAGGTATTTTGATACTTCCACCTGCGTCATTCACGACCGGGTCGCGGGCGCCGATTCGAAGCAGTCGCTGAAAGCGGGTCGCCCGAAGGCTTGGGCTCGGCCTCTATGCGAGAACTGCCTTGACAGGCGCGGCCTCAAACGGCTTGTCGGGGTGCATGCGGAACGCCAGGGCTGCGCCCAGCAGCAACAGGCAGATCGAGCCGGTGAACGGCAGCGTCCAGCTTCCGGTGCGGTCGACGAGATAGCCAAACACGAGCGGCGAAATGATGCCGGCGGTGCCGAAGCCGAAGTTCATCATTCCGCTCGCGGACCCCGAGTACTTCGGTGCGATATCCATCGGCACGGCCCAGATCGGACCGACAATAAGCTCGATGCAGAAGAAGGCTGCGGCAAGCGAAACTGCGGCGATATTGATGTCGTGAATCAGTATGACTGGGAGCAGGAATACGAAGCCGCCAAGCAGGCCGGCTACGATGACATTGCGTCGCGCGGCGACCCTGTCCCCGGTCCGCTGCAGGATGCGATCGCTCACCGTACCGCCGAGCGTGTCGCCGATCACGCCGCCCAGGAAAACGCCGGCGGAATAGAGCGCCGACTGTCTTAGATCCTGATGGTAGTTCTGGTAGAAGAAAGATGGAATCCAGCTCACGAACAGCCACAGCGTCCATCCGTAGCAAAAATCAACCATTGTGACCGGCAACATGCGCTGGAACAGTTTGAGCCAGGGCACCGGCTCCTTGGGATTGTTGCGGCTGCGGGTCGGCAGCGCGGCGAACTCCTCCTTGCTCAGCGGCGGAGTCGTCGGCACATCCCGGAAATACCAGGTCCACAGCACAACCCACATCAGGCTTGCCAACGCCAGCACGACAAAAGAGCCGCGCCACGATACCAACTCGATCAATAGAGCGATGAGAGGCGGCGTGACGGCATTGCCGATGCGCGCGAAGGAGTGGGTGATGCCTTGGGCAAAGGCCCAGTTTCGTTCGGGCGTCCACACCGCCATGGCGCGCGTTGCGGTGGGAAAGGTCGCGCCTTCGCCGATCCCGAGTGCCAGTCGAGCGGCGACCAGGGTCACAAGACTGTCGACCAATCCGGTCGCCGCCGTTGAAATGCAAACAATCAGGCCGCTGACGCAAAGCGTGAGCCGCGCCCCGAACTTGTCGCCGAAATAGCCGCCGATCAGTTGGAACAACGCGTAAGGATAGGCAAAGGCCGAGAAGGCGAGACCAAGCTGCGTGTTGCTCAAGCCCAAATTCGCCTTGATCAACGGAGCTGCGGTCGAGATGTTGACCCTGTCGACGTACAGGATCATGTACATCAGGCACAGCAGCAGCAAAATCCAGTTGGATGCGCCGAACCTGCGCATCAGGCCGGTCTCGCATGACCTTTTATCTGGGTGCGGTGCATGATCCGTCGGGTCGAGTCGTCGAACGGATCACGCCGATGCATGGTGCAGCGGTTGTCCCACATCACGAGATCGCCGACCCTCCAGATATGCTCCCAGGAAAATTCCGCTCGCTCGACATAGGTCCAGAGCTCGTCGAGCAAGGCTTCCGATTCCCCAAGCTCAAGTCCGAGCAGATAGGCGTTGCGACGCCGGCCAAGATAAAGCATCTGCCGGCCGGTGTCCGGATGGACGCAGACCAGGGGATGCACGGCGCCGGGCGAGGTTCTGGGATCATCGGTCGGAGTGACGCCCTGACGGACATAGCCGCCGCTGTTGTAAGTGCCATCGTGCTTGATCTTGAGCGTCGCGATCCGCCGTTTCGTCTCCGCGGGGAGCGCATCGTAGATCGCGTACATGCTGCAGAAAGACGTATTGCCGCCGACCGGAGGCACCTCGATCGCATAGAGCATGCTCGCCATCGGCGGCACCTCGAGATAGGACATGTCGGTGTGCCACACGGCTTCCCCCGCGCCGAGGCTGCCGATCGGCTCGCCGTTCACCCTCACGTTGGACACGATATAGATTTCGGGTATGCCCTCGACAAAACGCCGGCCGGTTTCCTGGACCGGAGCCAAATCGAGATCTCCGAAGCGGCGGCTGAATGCGACGAGATCCTGATCGCTCAGCGTCTGGCCGCGAACGAGAAGCACTTGATGCTGGTGCCAGGCGCGCTTGAGAGCGGCAAACTGCCGATCGTCGAGCGACCGCAAGTCGACGCCCTGCACTTGCGCGCCGAGCGCAGCGCCGGTCGGAATGATCTCGATTGCGTCGTGAACCGCGCCGCGTGCAATTGTGCTTTCGACAGACATCGTAACCGACCTCCCCAGCATTCCCGATCACGCGCAAGATCGACCTTACGCATTTATTGTTTCTGTTCGGCGACAACCGCCGTCGGAGCCATGGCGCAGCATCGGCCGAGTCCACGAAAGCGTCGGCCAGGCCAGCGTCAAAATTTAGACGGTTCGGAAGGGAAAATGAACTGGTTGTATGGCAGTTATGTTTGATATTTAAGTAGCGCGGCGCCTCAAATGGGGTCAGTCGAAAGAAGGAGGAACGGAACCGGAATCCCGTTCCTGCCGCAGTGCTCCCGCCCTCACTTCTTCATCGCCTCGTAGACGGTGAAGCTGTAGGCGCCTTCCGGCTTCTTGGTGATCACGGGGTCGGAGCCGCCCGACATCAGGGTCGCCACCGTGCGCTCGTAGTCCTTGACGTCGAGCTTGCCGTCGGCATCGCCGAGCAGTTTGGCAATCTCGGTCATCATGCGCTTCTGATCCTTCTCGGTCTTGGCGCCCGTGGTGTCGGCGGCGAGAATGATCTTCACCGCCTCATCGGGGTGCGCCTTGGCATAGTCCCAGCCTTTCATCGAGGCCTTGACGAACTTCGCCATCTTGGCGACGAAGGCCGGATCCTTCAGGTTCTTCTCCAGCACATAGAGCCCATCTTCCAGCGTTGCGACGCCTTCGTCTTCATATTTGAAGACGACAAGGTGGCTCGGCTTGTAGCCGCCGTCGACGACCTGCCAATATTCGTTGTAGCTCATGGTGGAGACGCAATCGGCCTGCTTCTGCAGCAGCGGGTCGACATTGAAGCCCTGCTTGATCACCTTGACGCCACCGGGCGAGCCATCGGTCTTGAAGCCGAGCTTCGACATCCAGGACAGGAACGGATATTCGTTGCCGCCATACCAGACGCCCAGCGTCTTTCCCTTGAGATCGGCGGGCTTCTTGATGCCGGTCTCGGCACGGCAGGTCAGCTCGAGTCCCGAGCGCTTGAAGGTCTGCGAAATATTGACCAGCGGCACGCCCTTCTCGCGCGAGGCAAGCGCCGACGGCATCCAGTCCACGGTGACATCGGCGCCGCCGCCGGCAATCACCTGCGGCGGGGCAACATCCGGCCCGCCCGGCTTGATGGTAACGTCGAGCCCAGCCTCCTTGTAGAAGCCCTTCTCCTTTGCGACGAAGTAGCCGGCAAACTGCGCCTGTGCCACCCATTTGAGCTGAATGGTGACGGGATCGGCGGCCTTCGCGCTCGACAGCGACAACCCAACCGCCAAGCCTACGACCAAGGCCAAACTCTGCTTCATGGATAACTCCAAATTGAAAAAGACCTTGCCGACCTAGGTCCGGTACGACGGATGCCAGAAAGTTGTCGCGCGTTCGGCCAGCGTGACAAGACCGTAGAAAGCCATCCCGGCGAGGGCAGCGAGCGCGATCTCCGCCCAGACCATGTCAATCGCCATGCGTCCGGCTTCGGTAGAAATGCGAAAGCCGATACCTTGCGTCGGGGTGCCAAAAAACTCTGCAACGATCGCGCCAATCAGCGCGAGCGTGGCGTTGATCTTCAGCGCGTTGAAGATGAAGGGAAGGGCGGCCGGTAGGTGCAGCTTGGTCAGGCTCTGGCCATAACTCGCGGCATAGGAACGCATCAGGTCGCGCTCGATATGGCCGGCGGCTGAGAGGCCCGCGAGCGCATTCACCAGCATCGGGAAGAAGGTGATGAGCACGACGACGGCGGCTTTGGAGGGCCAGTCGAAGCCGAACCACATCACCATGATTGGCGCGATGCCGACCAAGGGCAGGGCAGAAAAGAAATTGCCTAGCGGCAACAGGCCACGACCCAGGAATTCGAAGCGATGCGCCAGGATTGCAACCAGAAGCCCGGCGCCGCAGCCGATCACATAACCGATCAGGACGCCGCGGATGAAGGTCTGGACAAAATCGGTGGCGAGGATCGGCAGCGATGCCGCGAACCGCGCGGCCGCCGCGCTCGGCGAAGGCAACAGCACCGGCGGGACGCCGAACCCACGCACCGCCACCTCCCAGAGATAAATCACGGTGGCGCCGAACAGGAGCGGGATCAGCAGATCAAGCGCGCGCTGCCGGTTGCGCCGCAATTGGTGCGTCGCGCCGAGATGGACCACGCACAGAGCGGCCGATAGCCAGCAGGCGATGACGATCGCCCAAAATCCTCCGCGCGCGGAGCCCGCGACGGCCGGATCCCGCAGCAGGAGAAGCGAAGCGGCGGCGCAGAGTATCGCCGCAGCAAGTCCAGCGGTGATCGCGCGCAGGTCCGCGAACCAGGCAGCCAATAGTAAAAGCACCGCAGCGCCGGCGCACAACTGCCAAACGAGGGGCCGCGCCAACAAGGGCGCCGATTGCGGCGCCGGCGACAGCACAAACGCCAGCCCGATGGCGCCTGCGGCAAAAAAGAAGCCGAGACGAAATGTACGCGCGTCCATCAACGAGCCCCCATGCGGCGGGCGACGGCTCGCTCGATAAGGCCAATGACGCCGATCAGTGCGGATGCGAGCACGGCAGCCGCGACCAATGCGGCCCAAAGCTGAATCGTCTGGCCGTAGTAGGAGCCGGACAGGAGCCGCGCGCCGATGCCGGCTTCCGCCCCGGTCGGCAATTCCGCGACGATCGCGCCGACCAGCGAGATGCTCACCGCCACCTTCAGGCTCGTGAAGAGATAGGGGACTGAGGCCGGCCAGCGCAGTTTCCAGAGCACCTGTCGCGGTGTGGCCGACCAGGTCCGCATCAGCTCGAGTTGCAACGGCTCTGGCGAGGTAAATCCTTTGACCATGCCGATCGCGACCGGAAAGAAGCAGAGATAGGCGGAGATAATCGATTTCGGCAGCAAGCCGTGCAGGCCGAGCGCGCCCAAAACCACGATAAAAATCGGCGCAAGCGCGAGCACCGGAACCATTTGCGAGCAGATGATCCACGGCAGCAGACCTCGCTTCAGCACCCGGCTATGCACGATCAGCAGCGCCAGAACGACGCCGAACAATGCGCCGAGGAAAAAGCCGAGCAGGGTCGCCGACAACGTGACCAGCGCGTGATAGACAAGGCTGCGCGGCGCCAGCGGCGGATAGCCGAACACACCATCGTAAAAGGCCTCAAGCACTTGGTGCGGCGCCGGCAGCAATGGACGCTCCGCCTCCATGGTGCCGAGCAAGACGTCCGTGGTCGCGTAAGTCGTTTCTTCGCGCTCAAAGCCGTCGCGAACCAGCGACCAGTTCATCGCCACAGCTGCGATGTACCAGATGGCGACCAGGGCTGCGACCATTGTCGCGATCGGCGCGTAGCGTGCGATGATGGGATGCTTCAGCAGCGCGCGCGACCGCGGCGCGGGCAGGGCGAGCGAGTTACTCGTCATAGGAATGTCCTGCGCGCAGGCCGATGCGCACGCGCTGGGCGACTTTGAGAAATTCCGGCCTCTCACGGATCTCCAGCGACCGATCGGGCGGGAAATCACAATCGATGACGTCGATGATGCGCCCCGGACGCGGCGACATCACCACGATCTTGGTGGACAGGAAAACCGCTTCGGGAATCGAGTGCGTGACGAACAGCACCGTCTTTCTGGTGGATTTCCAGAGTTGCAGCAGTTGTTCGTTGAGGTGATCGCGCACGATTTCGTCGAGCGCTCCGAACGGCTCGTCCATCAGCAACAAATCAGGATCGAAGGAGAGCGCGCGGGCGATCGACACGCGCTGCTGCATGCCGCCGGAGAGCTGCCAGGGAAATTTGCGCTCAAAGCCGGTCAGGTTGACCATCGAAAGATAGCGCTGCACCCGCTGCTGCTGCTCGAACTCCGAATATCCCATGATCTCCAGCGGCATCTTCAGGTTCTTCTCGATCGTCCGCCAGGGAAACAGCGCCGGGGCCTGGAAAACGTAGCCGTAAGCGCGAGCGAGCCGCGCCTGCTCGGCGCTCATGCCCTTGACGGAAAGGGCGCCGGACGACGGCTGCTGCAAATCGGCGATCACGCGCAGCATCGTGGTCTTGCCGCATCCGGAAGGCCCGATGAAGGAGACGAATTCGCCTTCCGTTACTTGGAGGTTGACATTGGACAGCGCGTCCACGCGCCCGTCGGCGGTCTCGAAGGTGAGGGAGATGTTCCGTGCGTCCACCACGAGCCGCTTCGGTGCCTTTGGGGCGGAGATTGGGTCAGGCGAGCGGACGTGAGAAGCGCCTTCGCCGCGGTCAGTTTCAGCGGTCGCTTCGCTGACAATCGAAATGCTTGGCTTGGGTGATGCCATGTCCCGATACTGTCAAAAGCGATTTGGAGTGGCGCGCTGATTCTTTGAGCACGCAGAAAGAATAATGAGCAGGACTTTGCTGTATCTCCATGCAGAAATGGAGCGGGTCGCGGCGAGTGGCTTTTGACTTGTTGACCGGGCCGAAGATAGTTTCGAGTTGCGTTCGCCAAGTCGATTGCGAATGCACTCGTCAAAACGGAGCCAGATGAAGCCCGCACCTTTCAAATACATCAAAGCTTCCTCGGTCGCGCATGCGCTGTCTCTGAAGGCCGAATACGGCGATGACGGCCGCTTTCTCGCGGGTGGTCAGAGCTTGATCCCGGCATTGAACTTTCGCCTGGCGCGACCTGCCGTGCTCATCGACATCAACGGCTTGGCCGAGCTTGAGGCCTGCGATTGCCTCGAAGGAGGACGCCTGCGGCTCGGCGCGCTGACGCGTTATCGGACGCTGGAGCGGAACGGCGATCTTCTAAGGGCTTGCCCGCTGTTCGCGGATGCGCTTCCGCATATTGCCCACCCGCAAATCCGCAATCGCGGCACCGTCGGCGGCAACCTCTCCCATGCTGATCCTGCCTCCGAATTACCGGCGGTCACTGTTGCAATGCGAGCGCGCATGCGCGTCAAATCCGAGGCCGGTGAGCGTGAGCTGGACGCCGCGGACTTCTTTGTCGGGCTTCTCACTACGGATCTTCGGCCGGACGAAATGCTGATCGACGTCACTTTGCCCGTGCAAAAGCCGCGTAGCGGAGGCTGCTTTCTGGAAGTGGCGCGACGGCGCGGCGATTTCGCGCTGGCAGGTTGCGCCGCCGTCATCACGCTGGATGACGGGAGCCGCTGTACGGATGTGCGGCTGGCGCTTTGCGGAGTGGGCGAGACGCCGGTGGATGCGAGTGGCGCCGCGGCCGCTCTGATCGGTGAAAAGGGCAGCGATAAGCTGATCGACGCGGTCGCGACGGACGTGCAGCGGGGGATCGCGCCGGCAGGCAACGTCCACGCCAGCCCTGATTACCAGCGCCATCTGGCGGGCGTTCTATCGGCTCGTGCTCTGCGCAAAGCCCTTCAGCGGGTCGCCCATGCAGCCTGACCGGCACGAGGTCCAGGTCTCGGTCAACGGCTCCGCGTATCGTCGCGAGGTGGAGTCGCGGATGCTGCTCAGCGATTTCCTGCGCCATGAGCTGCTGCTCGCCGGCACCCATGTCGGCTGCGAGCACGGCGTCTGCGGGGCTTGCACGGTTCTTTTGGATGGCGAGCCCATCCGTTCATGCCTGATGCTCGCGGTCCAGGCCAACGGCCATGAGCTCTCGACGATCGAAGGTCTTGCGCAAGACACTGGCGAGTTGCATCCGATTCAGCAGGCCATGCACGCGCATCACGGCCTGCAATGCGGCTATTGCACCCCCGGTATCTTGATGACCATGATGGCGTTCTTGCGGGAGAATCCCGCGCCTTCGGAACAGGAGGTGAGGGAGGCGCTGTCAGGCAATCTGTGCCGCTGCACGGGCTATCAGAACATCGTTGACGCGATGCTGGTCGCGGCCAAGGCAATGCGGGCGAGCGTGCCATGACCACGCGTTTCTTCGGTGCCGCCGTCAAGCGCAATGAGGACAAGAAGCTCCTCACCGGGCAGGCGCTGTTTATCGATGACGTGGAGCTGCCGGGCATGCTGCATGCTGCGTTTCTGCGCAGCCAGGTGGCGCATGCCCGTGTGAAAGGGATTGATCCGTCGAAGGCGTTGAAACGCGACGGCGTGATCGCCGTCTACACCGCGGCTGACCTCGGCGCCTATTGGCAATCGGGGCCATTGCTGGTGCCGCCGCCGCCCGTACCGGGACTCGTCTTCAACCTGCGCACCCACGTGCCCCTTGCCAGAGACACCGTCCGCTACGCCGGCGAGCCACTGGCGATCGTCGTCGCGGAAAGCCGCTACATCGCGGAGGATGCGCTCGACGACATTGCGGTGGATTTGGAGATCCTTCCAGCAGTCGTCGATCTTGAGAAGGCTCTGGACAAAGACGCAATCCCTGTTCACGGCGATCTTGGCACCAATATCGCTGCGCATGTCCATCAAACCAAAGGCAACTATCGGAGTGTCGCCGCACAAGCGGACCTGATCCTCAAGCGCCGTTTCCGTTACGAGCACGGCATGTCGTCACCGATCGAGACGCGCGGCATTGTGGCCCAGTGGAATGCGCGCGCCCAGCACATGACGGTCTGGGACACCACGCAGGCGCCGGTCTTCGTGCGCAATGGTCTCGCGGGCGCGCTCGGTCTCGGCGAACGGCAGGTCCGGGTGATCGCCCCCTTTGTCGGCGGCGGGTTCGGGCCGAAGATCATGATGCTTTATCCGGAAGAGGCGATGCTGCCTTGGATCTCGATGCGGCTGAATCGCCCGGTGAAATGGATCGAGGACCGGTTTGAGCATTTCGTCGCGACGACGCACGAGCGCGGCCAGATCCACGACGCCGAGATCGCGCTGACGCGCGACGGCCGCATCCTCGGGGTGAAGGACGTCTTCCTGCACGACAACGGCGCCTATAACCCTTATGGGCTGACGGTGCCGATCAACAGCCAGTGCACGCTGCTGGGACCGTATGTCATCCCGGCCTATGACAGCACTTTTACTTCTGTGTTCACGAACCTCCCGATCGTGACGCCGTATCGAGGGGCCGGACGCCAGCACGGCGTGTTCGTGATCGAGCGCCTGCTCGACCTTGCCGCGCATGAACTCGATATCGACCCGGCCGAGATCCGCCGGCGTAATCTGATCCCAAGCGATGCCTTCCCGTATCGGAACGAGATCATCTATCAGGATTTTCAGCCGCTCGAATATGACAGCGGCAATTATGAGCCCGTGCTCGACAAGGCGCTGGAGGCGATCGGCTATGCCGATTTCGTCGCGGAACAGCCGAGGCTGCGCGCGCAAGGCCGCTACGTCGGCATCGGTGTTGCCTGTTACGTCGAGGGCACCGGCATCGGGCCCTATGAAGGCGCCAAGGTGCGGGTGCAGGCCAACGGAAAAGTCAGCGTCGCCACCGGCATCGGCACGCAGGGGCAGGGGCATTTCACAAGTTTTGCCCAGATCGTTGCCGATCAGCTTGGTGTCGATGTCACCGATGTCGAGATCGTCACCGGCGATACCGACCAGTTCTATTGGGGCGCCGGGACTTTTGCCAGTCGCGGTGCCGTGGTGGCCGGCAACGCCGTCAACGAAGCTTCGCGCGCGGTGCGAAAAAAAGCGCTCAAACTCGCCAGCGATGCTTTCGAATGCGCCGAAGAGGACCTGGTGCTCGCCGACGGCAAGGTCTCGATCATCGGCATTCCCGAAAAATTCATCCGCCTCGGCGAACTCGCGCAGCGCGCCAATCCGATGCGCGGCGCGGTCAAGCCCGGCACCGAGCCGGGGTTGGAATCCACGCAATATTTCGGGCCGCCGAGCGGCTCCACGGCCAACGGCGTGCATGCCGCGATCATCGAAATGGATCCGCTCACCTTTGAGCTGAAGATCCTCAAATATGTCGTCGTGCATGACTGCGGCACCGTGATCAATCCGATGATCCTCGCCGGCCAGATTCACGGCGGGGTGGCGCAGGGGATTGGAAATGCGTTCTACGAAAAGCTATCGTTCGACGAGCACGGCCAGCTCCTCAATGCCTCGCTTGCCGACTATCTGTTGCCCACCGCGCTCGAAGTGCCGCGGATGCAGCTCGATCACACCACCACGCCCTCGCCGCTCAATCCTCTGGGGATCAAGGGCGCAGGCGAGGCGGGAGCCATTCCGGTCGGTCCGTTGTTTGCGCAGGCGATCGAGAATGCGCTGGGGCTCAAGCAGAACGGGGTCGAGCTGTTGGAGATCCCCTTGAGCCCGAGCCGGCTGTTCGAATTGATCCGCAAGGGCAGCAAGGCATGAAACTAGCGCAGGTGTTCAGGCTCTCGATGGCACATCCGGGCGATCTTTCCGGGCTCGAGCGCCTGATTGTCAATGGCACGGTCCGCGCGGCGGATGTCGTCGCCATCATCGGCAAGACCGAGGGCAATGGGGGCGTCAACGATTTTACCCGCGGCTATTTCACACAGACCTTGATGGCGGTGCTGTCGCAGCACTTGAACAGGCCGCCAGCGCAATTGATCCGGGAAATCCCTTGCGGGCTCTCGGGCGGCACGGAAGGCGTGATGAGCCCGCATTATAGCGTGTTTTGCATCAGCGAGGCGGAGCCCGCCGCACGGAGAGCTGGCTCGGCACTTGCGATCGGAACGGCTTTGAGCGAGCCCGTCCCGGCGGAGGACGTCGGCCGGCGCGCCCATGTCGAGAGCGTCGCCAACGCGGTCCGCGAAGCCATCGCCAATGCGGGAATCCAGCAGCTCGATGATGTGCATTTCGTGCAAGTGAAATGTCCGTGTGTGACGGTGGCGCGCGCCGCCGCTGCGATCGCCGTGGGCAAGCAACCGTTCACCAGCGATCCCAACAAATCCATGGCTTATGCGCGCGCGGCTGGCGCCTTCGGCGTCGCGTTGGCGCTCGGCGAAATCGGGCCGAGCGATTTCACCGACGCCTCGCTGCTCAGCGATTTCTCCATTCAATCGCCCCGCGCCAGCATTTCATCGGGCGTGGAGGTCGAGAGCAACGAGGTTGTCGTGCTCGGCAATAGCCCGAACTGGGCCGGATCCTTGCGCATCGCGCATCGGCCGATGATCGATGCGCTCGACATCGGCGCGGTGGTGGATGTGCTGGCCGATCTCGACATTGCGGCGAAACCGCAAGTATCCGCGGGCGATGCGGCGCGCATTCGGTCCGTGCTGGTGAAATGCGAGCCCGACCGGCGCGGCCAGGTCCGCGGCCATCGCCATACGATGCTCGACGACACCGACATCAACGCCCAGCGTCATATCCGCGGAGCGGTCGCGGGCCTCGTTGGCGGCGTGATCGGTGATGGTCGGATTTTCGTCTCCGGCGGCGCGGAGCATCAGGGGCCGGATGG
Organism: Bradyrhizobium sp. ARR65; assembly: GCF_000472385.1. GTDB lineage: Bacteria > Pseudomonadota > Alphaproteobacteria > Rhizobiales > Xanthobacteraceae > Bradyrhizobium. The sequence goes on along the minus strand of NZ_AWZU01000007.1, from coordinate 103,663 downwards.
CGGCGGTCTGATCGCGGTGATCGCCGAGCAATGAGGTGCTCCTGATGCGGGTTGTCATTATCGGGGCAGGTGTTGCGGGATGCGTGATGGCACGCAGGCTGTCGCTCCTGGATGGTGCCGAGGTGACCTGCCTCGAACGCGTTAGCGCGGACGACCACTCCCAGGCCGGCACCGGCCTCAATATCGGTCCGAACGCGGTGAAGGCCTTGCGGGCAGTTGATCCCGAACTGACCGAGCGCATCACCAAGGCCAGTTTTCCCTGGCGCAATTGGCGCATTTCGCTGACCGACGGCACCGTGCTGTTCGATTTGCCGTTATACGAAGTGGCGGAAGGGCCGGGTTGGCGCATCAGGTGGTCGGAGCTTTACCGCGTGCTGCGCGAGGCGGCTGGCGCAAGCGTATCCTATGGCTGCGAGATCACCACGATATCGCGTGACGCCGCGGATCCGCGAAAGACGCGCGTGGCGTGGATGCAAGGCGGCAAACAATTTCGGCTCGACGGCGTCGATCTCCTCATCGCGGGTGACGGGCGCTATTCGAGCGTCCGGCGCACCATGTCCGGTGAAGTCGCGGTACGCCAAGTCGGCGTCGCGATCTCCCGCGTGCTGGTGCCGGACATGTCGAACGGTCTGATCGACGATTACGAACAGTGGTTCAATGGACCCAATCGCCTGCTGTCGTTCCGCGTGCCGCCCAACCATATCTATATCGCCTGCGCTTTTCCCATTCCGCCGCAGGCGGATATCCCGCAGCATCTGAAAACCGCTGAGGCGCTGCGCGCCGCCTACACGCCGCCTCATGGCGCGCCTAGCGCGCAGGCGCGCTGGATGATCGACACGGTCTGCGCCAATGTGCACGACACCCATTGGGCGAGGATGCAGGAGCACGATATTCTCTACCGCGCTGCTGACAGCAACGTGCTTTATCTTGGCGACGCCGCCCACGGCATGGTGCCGACGCTCGGCCAGGGCGCAACTCAGGCCATTGAAGACGCGGCCAATGCGGCGGCGTTGATCGCGCGCCGCCACGGCGATGGGCAGCGCAATGTCGCAGATTGGTTGAAGGACATCGAGGCGCTGCGGAAGGAGCGCTTGCGCTTCGTCATGGAGTTCTCGCTTGAGGCAACCGATACCATGTTGGCCGGCGCCGATCCGGTGAAGGGAACCAGGCAAAAGACCGGAGCGCCGTTCCGCAATCGCCTGGCCGCGCTCTATCGGAACGTGGGGCCGCTGTTGGAGAGGACGGAAGAGGAGATGAGGCAATGACCGCAGCCGCTGAGGGAATGAGAGCCACCGAGATCGCACTGCCGCTTGCCACCGTGCATGGGCTGTTTCACATTGCGATCAAGACCGATGATTTGGCGGCGACGCGAAGATTCTGGACCGAGATCATCGGCTTGCGCGAATTTCCGCGGCCTGATTTCGGCTATCCCGGTGCCTGGCTCGGCTGCACCCAGCCGGGTGGGCTTGCCATCATCCACATCTATGCCGGCGGACCGGCACTCGGGCCCGAAGGCAAGGCGCAGGCGGGCACCGCCGCGATCGACCATATCTCGCTGTCCTGCTCCGGCTATCGCTCCTACATTTCACGCTTCAAGGCCGCGGGGCTGGACTGGCGCGAGTTCATCGTGCCCGGCACCTCGCTGTGGCAGTTGTTCGTCTATGATCCGAGTGGCGTGCAGCTCGAGCTAACATTCGAGTCCGGCGGCGAGGGCGAGGAGAGACCGGATATGTCTCCGGGTCGCAAATATGTTGCGGGCTCGAGCTTCTTCGACAAGGCGGCCTATCCCAAGCTCGCCTGATTGGATGCGGGATGTCGATCGCGCCGCCTACGGTCGCGACACTCCTTCTCAGAGTGTTTAAGCGCGTAGCGCCCGCGATCAAACATGCACGGGCGTGCGAACACGACCCGCGCTGCCGAACACACGCAAATAGCGTTCGACCTCAGAAGGAATACCGGTCGCCTTTTCCGGATTGTCCGACAGCTTGACGGCCGGCCGGCCGTCGACCGAGGACACCTTACAGACAATGGAGATCGGATCGAGATTGACCGAAGGGTCCGGCGCGCAAGCGACGAAGTCATTGGTCAGGTTGGTGCCCCAGCCGAAGCTGAGTCTGACCCGGCCGGCGAAATGGTGATAGGTCTCTTCGATCGACTCCACGTCCATGGCGTCGGAGAAGACCAGCAGCTTTTCCTTCGGGTCGCGGCCTTTCTGCTTCCACCACTTGATAATGTCTTCGCCTGCTTCGATCGGCGGCGCGCTGTCGGGGCGAAAGCCGGTCCAGTCCGCCACCCATTCCGGTGCATCGCGCAGGAAGGCCCTGGTGCCGAACGCATCGGGCAGCGCGACCAGGAGATTGCCGCCATAGGTGTGGCGCCATTGATCGAGGATGCGATAGGGCGCCCAGCGCAGCTCGTTGTCGTCATTGGCGAGCGCGGCTGCCACCATCGGCAACTCATGCGCATTAGTGCCGATCGCCTCGAGATCGTTGTCCATCGCGAGCAGCACGTTCGATGTGCCGGTGAAGGAGGGCCCAAGTCCTTCCTTGACGGCCTCGACACACCAGCGCTGCCAGAGAAAGCCATGACGACGCCGCGTGCCGAAATCGGACAGGCGCAAGCCCTCCAGCCTTTTCAGCCGCTCGACCTTGGCCCACAACTTGGCCTTGGCGCGGGCATAGAGAACATCGAGCGCAAACCGGCCGAGCCCCTTCATTGCCGCGCGCGAGCGGAGTTCGTTCATGATCGCGAGCGCCGGGATCTCCCACATCGTCGTGTAAGACCACTTGCCGTGGAAATGCAGCTCATACTGGCCCTCGACCTTGCGCAACTCATATTCGGGGAGCTGAAAGGTGGAGAGCCAATTGATAAAATCCGGCGAGAACATCTGGGTCTTGCCGTAGAACGTGTTACCGGCGAGCCAGATCAGCTCCTTCTTGGAAAAGCGGATGGTGCGGGCGTGATCGAGTTGGGCGCGCAGTTCGCCCTCGTCGATCACATCGGCGAGCCGCACATGGGTCGAGCGGTTGATCACCGAAAAAGTCGTCCTTGTGTCCGGGTAGAATTCCCGGATCATCTGCTGCATCAGCAGCTTGTAAAAATCGGTGTCGAGCAGGCTGCGCACGATCGGGTCGAGCCGCCAGCCATGGTTATAGGTTCGGGTCGCAATATCGGTTACCGCTGTCATGGGCGCGAACTTATCGCGTCGGGACAGCGGTAACCAGTACCCGGTGCGGTCGAGCAGCCTGCGATTTTGGCAGGCCACGCCCGCCAGGATTGCGGTATGTCCACATATCCCGGAGGGATTGCCGGGTGCCGGCGCGCCCGGGACGGCTTATTTCATCGTCAGCGCCTGATCGATGTATTTCTTGACCACAAAGCTCTTGTAGTCGGGCTGGGTCGCGAGGTTACCGAGCGCGATTTGCGTATCCATCGCCACTTTCAGCGCCTCCGGGGTAATGTCGACGCTTGGCGGGTAGACGCCCTCGGCGAGCATGCGCTTGACCGCCGCCTCCACCACGGCCGGGTCGAGAGTGGGAAATTCCTTCTTGGCGATCTCTACTGTTTTCGCTTCGTTCTTGGCCATGAAGCGCATCGCCATTTCCATACCGTTCACGACACGCTGTGCCAAATCGGGATCCACATCGTTGCGGGCGGTGACGGCCGAGAAGGCGTACGGGCCATAGGCCTTCGGAAAACCGAACACCACTTTCATCCCCTTGGCGACCACCTGGTCGAGACCCGGCTCATACATCACGGCGACATTGGCCTGTTTCGCAAGGAATGGGCCCGGCTCGCTGCCGATCGCGACCTGGATCATCTCGACATCTGACTTTGCATCCATGCCATTCTCCTTGAGGAGCTTCATGAACAGCGAGGTGCTGGTGGTCGGCATCAGCCCGGTGACGACCTTCTGGCCCCTAATATCCTTGATGCTGTCGAACTTGAAATCGGGCGCGGTTGCGATCCACACGGCGGCGCCGTTCACGACGTTGGCAACGATGCCGACGGGCGCTCCTTTTGACGCCGCGATCGCCGTCCATTCGGGGCCGTGTATCGAGAACTGGGCACTGCCGGAGATCACCGCCGACAGCGCGACCGTTGGTGCACCGGCGGTCTCCTTGGTGAGATCAAGACCCTGCTGCGCGAAGAAACCCTCATCGATCGCGACATAGAGCGGCAGATAGAGCATCGATTGGAACGCTTGCGACAGCGTCACCTTCTGATTCTCGGCTTGTGCGGGTGCGGCGAGCAGCACCGAGACAAGTGCCGTGACACCGGCAATCCGCTTCAACAACGACATCTTACATTCTCCGTGTCTGCGATTAAACCTGGACCTGATGGGTTGTGCTGGCCTGCTTCCAGGGCAGGCTCGTCCGCTCGATCAGGTCGATCACGTAATAGAGCGCAAATCCCATGATCATCAGCGTGAACAGGCCGGCCCAAACGGTGTCGAGGTCGTAGAGGCTGGACGCGGTGTAGATCAGGTGACCGAGCCCGCGTTGCGAGGAGATGAACTCCCCCACGACGGCGCCGACCAACCCGAAGCCGATATTGATGCGGAAGGTCGCGATGATCGCAGGCAAGGTCGATGGCACCACGGCCTTGAAGAACACCTGGTGCTTGCTGGCGCCCATCGAGATCAACAGCGATTGCAGGTCGACATCGGCATCCTTGGCCGCCTGATAGGCCGCGATCAGCGCCACGATTGCGGTCAGCGACACCGAGAGCGCCACCTTCGAGATCAGGCCCGTGCCGAACCACAGCACGACGATTGGCGCCAGCGCGATTTTCGGCACGCTGTTGATGGCGACAATGAAAGGTTCGACCAGCCGCGCCACGAAAACCGAATACCAGAGCGCGAGGCCCAACAACGATCCGATGATGGTGCCGATGACAAAGCCGAGAATGGCCTCGAATAGCGTGAACCAGGTATCCGCCAGCAACTCGCCGCCTGTGATCATTTTCCACGCGACCGCGAAAATGCCGAGTGGCGAGCCGACCAGGAATGCCGAGATCCAGCCTGCGCGCACGCCGGTTTCCCACAGTGCGAAGAAGGCAATCACGGCAAGCGCCTGCAGCAAGGAGCGGCCTGCAGCAGTGTCGAGGGCGGGGCGTTTGGGCGCGCGTGCTTTGCGCTTCGGAAGCCGGTCCGCGCCGGGCAGGCTAAGGGTCACGTCGTTTTCTCGGTTTGAATGTCGAGCTCGGCGCAGAGCGCGTGGAAATAGCCGGAGAACCGGCTGTCGCTGCGGGCCGCAATTGGAGAGGCGGCAGCAATATCGATGTCGTGCACGATCTTCGCACGCGCCGGGCGGCCGCTCAGCACCACGACGCGCTTGGACAACGCGACCGCTTCATCGATGTCGTGGGTCACCAGGATGACAGTCTTGTGATAGGTCTCCACCGCTTCCTTCAGCACGCCTTCGAGATAAAGCCGGGTCTGGTAGTCAAGCGCCGAGAACGGCTCGTCCAACAGCAGGATATCCGGGTCCATGATCAGCGTGCGGATCAGCGCCACGCGCTGCCGCATGCCGCCGGACAGCATCTTTGGATAAGCGTTCTCGAAACCGCCGAGCCCGAACGCTTTCAGATATTCACGCGCCTTGCCTTCGGCCTCGATGCGGTCGACGCCGCGCGTCTCGAGCCCCAGCAGCACATTGCCGAGCACCGTTCGCCAGGGAAACAGCAGGTCCTTCTGCATCATGTAGCCGACGCGGCCGCGCAGGCTTTCGATCTCCTGGCCGAGATAGTGCATGGAGCCGGCATCAGGCTCGATCAGGCCGGCGATGATGTTGAAGATGGTCGTCTTGCCGCAGCCGCTTGGTCCGATAATGCTGACGAAATCGCGCGCGTTGATATCGAAAGAGAGATCATCGAGCACGCGCACTTCGCCGGCTTTGCCGTGGAAGGATTTGCGGACGTTGCGAACACTGAGCTGGATCGGGGCAGGTATCATGGCCTGCATACACGCAACTTGTATGCCAGACCGACGCGGTCAGACTCACTTATTCGTCAACATCTTGAAGTGCCGGCCGCATCGTCCTGCTGCGTCACAAACGGCTCTATCCCCCATGCGCAGCATCGTCCGGAGACGGCGCACTCGCGCCTCCTCACTATGAGAGTTTACTGGGCGCGGTGCCGCCTCTTTAGGCAGAGATGTTCAATGCAGCGCTGACGCCCGGAGCCGGCTGACGGCGTCGCGCACATCGCGCCACTGCGGCTTGTCGGGGGCGAATTGCCGCCGCAGATAGGCGACGAGTTCGGCGATCTGATCGTCGCTCATGGCGTCCTGGAAGGCCGGCATGTAGCCGAGATCGCTGGATGCCGGCTGGGTAATGCCGTGCAGGATCACCTGGATCAGATTGTCCGGAATCGCGCTGTGCAGATTGCTGTTCAACGCCAGCGACGGCCGGCTGCCGAATAATGGCAGCCCTCCGAGCTCATGGCAAACCGCGCAGGCGCCTTGGTAAAGGCGTGCGCCAGTCGAAGAAGCGAGCACAACTCGCGTTTCGCTTTCAAGCTTTGCGGCGAGCGCTTGCTGTGCATCCGGCTCGAGAGCCGGTTCATTGAAGGACGCGAGATAAGCCGCTATCGCGCGAATGTCGTGATCGGGCAGGGCAGCAAGATCCTTCACGATCGGCGCCATGGGCCCGGCGGCAACGCCGTGAAAGCGGGATTCGCCGGTCCGCAGATAGGAATAAAACTCGTCCTCGCTCCATGGAATCGGAGCGTGCGAGAGCGAGGTCAGCGGCGGTGCCTCCCAGCGGTCGGCAAGCCCGCCGGCGAGATAGCCATCGGCTCTCTCGGCGCCGAGCGCGTTGCGCGGCGAATGGCAGGCGCTGCAATGGCCGAGACTTTCGACGAGATAGGCGCCGCGATTCCACAGCTCCGATTTGCTCGGGTTGGGCTTGAACACACCAGCCTGATGGAAAAGCGCATTCCATCCTGCGAGCAACGGGCGCAGGTTGAAGGGAAACGCGAGCTTGTTATGCGGAGTTGACGCGCGCACAGGCGCCTGCGCCATCAGATAGGCATAGAGCGCCTGCAGATCGGCTTCGCTCGCTTTGGCAAAATGTGTGAAAGGAAAGGCCGGATAGAGATGCCTCCCATCGCGATGGATGCCTTCGCGCATGGCGCGCTCGAAGGCGGGATAGGACCAGCCGCCGATGCCGGTCTCGACATCTGGGGTGATGTTGGTGCTGTAGATCGTTCCGAACGGCGTCTCGATCGGTCGCCCGCCTGCGTTCACAGCGCCATCCATTGCAGTATGACAGACCGCGCAATTGCCGAGTGCCGCTAGCTGCTCGCCACGAGCGATCGTCGCTGCCGAATAGACGGACGGATCCGGCCGCGCGATCGGCGCGATGGCGCGTCCCGGCAACACCGCCGCGCCAAGGCCGATGACGGCCGTGCAGAGAGCGGCGATCCTTGCGAAGACGCCGCTCCTTCTCGAAAACGGGCTTCGCCAGATCTTCGACGACCGCGACATCGTCGGCGGTGGCAGCGTCTCCGGCTTCGTGGGCACGTCGCCGCGCAAGCCCTTCAGGATGCGCTCCGGCGTAAAAGGCGGCTCGCGAAAGCGCACGCCGGTCGCATCGAAAATCGCGTTCGCGATGGCGGCTGCGCTTGGCACCGAGGCGGATTCGCCAACCCCAAGCGGCGGCTGATCCTGGCGCGGCAGCATCAAGACATCGATCTTCGGAAGGTCGGGAAACTTGATGATCGGATAGGCGCCCCATTCCCGCGTCGCCACCGTGCCGCGCTCGAACGATACCTCCTCCATCAGCGCGCGGCTGGTCGATTGGATGACATTGCCCTGGATCTGATGGCGCACGCCGTCAGGATTGATCATCAATCCGGAATCCTGGCCCGCCACCACGCGGGTGACGCTGACCTCGCCGGTGGTCTTGTCCACTGCGACATCGGCAACCCAGGCCGACCACGCCGCGCCGTAGCCGGGAAATTTGCTGTGCACATAGAGCGCGTAGGCAAAGCCGCGCCCGTGCACGACGTCACCTTCTTTTTCTTCTCGGACCGGGCGTGGTGTCCAGCCGGCGCGTTCCGCCACCGCATTGACGAGATCGATGGCGCGCTTGTCCTTGAGGTAACGCAAGCGATATTCGATCGGGTCGACACCTGCTTCCGTCGCCAGCTCGTCGATATAGGATTCATGCGCAAAGGTGTTCGGCAGCGCCGAGACCCCGCGAAACCAGGAAGCGCGCACGATCGGCGGCATGTCATGCGCAACGACCCGCATGTGGTCGTAGTCGTAGGGCGGGATCGCGGTGCGGTCGCCCATTTCGTAGACGGCGGGGATCGGCGCAAGCTTGCCGGTTAGCAGCAGTGCCAGGGTCGGCGCGCCATTCGATGGGTAGCGCGTGGCAAAATCGTAACCGGCGACGGTGCCGTCGGCGTCGAGCCCGCCATTGACGTCAATGAGCTGCGCCGTGCCTTTGGGCTCCCAGGTATGCTCCTGCTCCCGGGTCAGTTGCACGCGGACGGGACGGCCGACCGCGCGCGACAACAGCAGTGCATCCGCACTGACGTCATCGGCGCAGTTGCGGCCGTAGCAGCCGGCGGCCTCCAGCCGGATCACCTCGATGTCGCCCTCCGGCCGATCCATCAGCAGCGCAAGGTCGCTGCGCAAAATGTGCGGGTTCTGCGTGCCCGACCACACCCGGATGCGGTCTTCGTGATAGTCGGCGACTGCGCAAGACGGGCCCATCGACGCATGCATCTGATAGGGCCAGGTGTAGGTGCGCCGCATCGGCTTGGCGGCGCCCGCCAGCGCACCTTCGACATTGCCCTTCTCGATCAGCGTGCGCGGTGTCGACGGGTTGGCGCGAAGTGCAGCGTCCAGGTCGTCCAGCTCGGGCAGGGTGGGAACAGCCTTCCAGCTCACGCTTAGCCGCGCCGCTGCTTTGACCGCGTTCTCCTCGCGCTCGGCTATCACGCCAACGAAATCGCCGATCGTTACCACCGCGACCAGGCCAGGAATATCACCCACTGAATCTTCATCGACAGCGATGAGGCTATTGCCAACGAAAGGCCCTGCATCAACGCCGGCATAAGGCGGGCGCACCACACGGCCGTGCAGCATGCCGGGCACGCGGATGTCATGGACATAGACGAGCTCGCCCGTCGCCTTCGCCGGAAGGTCGACACGGGGCACGGATTGCCCGACGATGGTGTAGCTGCCTGTCGCTTTGAGCGGGACATCTTCGGCGAGGTCGAGCCGGATGGTCTCGTCGCCGATCAGTTCGCCATAGCTGACACTGCGGTTGTCCTTGCCGCGGATCAGGCCGTCCTCGATCGTGAGATCGGCGCTCGGCACCTCCAGCCGCTCCGCCGCGCGCGAGATGAGAAATTGCCTGGCCCGCGCTGCGGCTTTGCGCAAGGGGACCGCCGTGATCTGGATGGTCTCGCTGGCGATCGTTGCGCCCTGGTTTGGCACGAGCGAGGTATCGCCGAGCACGATAACCACGCGCGCAAAGGACACGTCGAGTTCCTCGGCGACGATCTGTCCCAGCGCGGTGCGAATCCCGGTCCCGAGATCGACATGACCATTATAGGCGGTAACCGAGCCATCCGCCGTGATCTTGATGAAGGTCTCAAAGCCGCCCGAGCCATCGTTTGCCGCGCGGACCACGGATAATGACCCCTGCCGCTGCGAACGCATGTCGGAACCATTCAACGAGGCGGTCAATCGCAGATCTCAACAATATGGCCCGCCGCACGCAGAGCGGCGCGCATGATTTCGACATGGGCGCCGCAGCGGCACAGATTGTACCGCAGCGCTTGCGTGATCTCCGCTTCAGACGGATGCGGGTTGATGTTCAACAACGCCTTGGTGGTCATGATCATGCCGTTGAGGCAATAGCCGCATTGAGCGGCCTGCTCGGTGATGAAGGCTTGCTGGACCGGGTCCGGCCTGTCGCGCGAACCGAGACCTTCCAGCGTCACGATCTCGCGCCCGACGCAGCCCTCGATCGGGATCACGCAGGCCCGTGCGGCAGTACCGTCGATCAGCACCGTGCAGGTGCCGCATTCACCGAGCCCGCAGCCGAATTTCGGACCGTTCAGTTCGAGGTCGTTGCGCAGCACATAAAGCAGCGGCGTATCCGGCGCCGCCTCCACTTCGCAAGCCCTGCTGTTGACGATCAAACGGACCTTCGTCGGCGCCATCTCGCTAATCCCGCCCCTGCGGCTGCGCTGCAATCATCATTCGAGACTACCGTTTGTACACAAACGTGCAAGCCGTGCATGCCGCACTGCACGCGCCTGCTTGCTTTATGAACAGCGGGCCTAGGCAATTGAGCTATTATTCGGCAGTGACGGCTTTTCGCGCGCGGCGCCGCTTGACAGCTCCTGGAGCCGCGCGCAAGATCGTTCGTATACGAATGATGAGCGGGATTATCGCCCGCCGTTCAGCGTCAACCGCTTGCAGGCTTTGAGATGGTGACTGAAGCGACTGCCGCCACCGACAAGATCCGCTGCGATGCCTGCCCGGTGATGTGCTACATCAAGCCGGGTGCGGCCGGTGCCTGCGATCGCTATGCCAATCACGATGGTAAGCTCGTCCGCGTCGATCCGCACATCATCCTGGAGCGGACGGTCGAGCATGGCGGCCGCTTGGTTCCCTTTCAGGCCGGCGGCGATTGGGACGGTAAGATCGTCCACCAGCCCGAGACCTTTGTCACTGCCATCGGAGCCGGCACCACCTATCCCGATTACAAGCCGGCGCCCTTCATCGTGTCGTCGGAAGTGGACGGCGTCGACATGGTCACGGTCGTCACCGAGGGCATTTTCAGCTATTGCGGCGTAAAGCTGAAGATCGATACCGACCGCTATCTCGGTGCGGAGACCGCGACCGTGCGCGCGCAGGGCGAGGCGGTCGGTCATGTTACGACCAGTGAATATGGCTCGCAGATGCTCTCGCTTGGGGGCGTGCATCATTTGACGGGTGGCTCCAAGAAAGAGGGGCGGGTCACCTGCGATACGTTGATGGACTTGAGCAACTGCAGGCCGGTCGAGCTCACCATCGATGGCGGTGCGACCGTCATCGTCCAGGCCGGTCAGCCGCCCGTGGTCAATGGTGTGCGTGAAGAACGCATGCGGGTCGGCTGCGGCTCGGCCACCATCGGCATGTTCGCCAAGCAATGGCATGGCAAGGTCGATGAGGTCGTCGTCGTCGATGATCACATCACCGGCGTGCTCAGCGAGCACCAGGCCGGCAAGCTGCTCGACATTCCCGATACCGGCATCAAGATGAAGGGGCGTCGCTCGACGCCCGGTCGCTATTTCCAGGTCGCCGATCCCGGTACTGGTTGGGGAGGGACCAACATCTCCGATCCACTCTCCATTCTTGGCTCGTTCGATCCCAAGGTGGCAAAGCCGGGCATGAGCCTGTTGATGGTCTCCACAACAGGCGAACACGCCTCGTATTACGTGCTCGATGCGGCATTGCGGCCCGTCGAGCAGGAGATGCCGTCATCGCTTCGCCACTCGGTCGAGCGCATCCAGGAAAATTGCGAGCCGGCGCTGTGCACCGTGCTGTTCATGGCCGGTGCCGGCGGATCGCTGCGGGCCGGCGTGACCGACAATCCCGTGCGGCTGACGCGCTCGGTGAAGGATGCGCTGACGCGGGTGACCAGCGGCGGCGCGCCGGTCTATGTCTGGCCGGGCGGGGGCATCACCTTCATGGTGGATGTAACGCAAATGCCGGCTGGTGCTTTCGGCTACGTGCCGACGCCGGCCTTGGTCGCGCCGATTGAGTTCACGCTGAAACTGTCGGATTATGCTGGGCTTGGCGGACATATGGATTATGTGCGCCCGCTGGCCTCGCTGAGACAGAACGGAGAGTTTCGACCCATCCCGTGGCCGATTTCGGGGCGGCAGGCATGACGAGGCGGCCGCAGATCGCGTTTCTTGCCGATGGCCGGCGACTGCATCTGCAGGACGGCCCGATTGACCTGATCATCGAAGCGACGGGCGAACAGGCCGATGTGCGCGCGGCCCATGACGCCGCGGCGCGCCGCTTCACCGGTCTGCTCGATGAACTCTGCGCGGAATTGACCGAGCTGCGCAAGGCAGCCCATCCGCAATATTGTTTGGTTTCTGGTGTTGTGGCCCGCCGCATGCATGCTGCCGTCGCGCCTTTTGCGGACAATCAATTCATTACGCCGATGGCGGCGGTGGCGGGCAGCGTCGCGGAAGAAATTCTCGGTGCGATGCTGGCTGCGGCACCACTCGCACGCGCCTATGTCAACAACGGTGGCGACATCGCATTCCATCTTGCGGCGGGCGAACATTTCACCGTCGGCCTGATGGATCGTCCGGACCGCCATGGCGTCATGCGCACCATGGCGATCGATGCCAGCCATCCCGCGCGCGGAGTTGCGACCAGCGGACGTCATGGCCGCAGTTTTTCCCTGGGCATCGCCGACGCCGTCACCGTGCTGGCGCGCACGGCCGCGCTGGCAGATGCAGCGGCGACTGTTATTGGTAACGCCGTCGATCTGCCCGGGCATCCGGCGATTAAGCGCTGTCCCGCCGACAGCTTGCAGCCCGATAGTGATCTCGGCCCGCGTCTGGTCACCCGCGAGGTCGGGGAGTTGTCCGTTGCTGAAGTCGCCGAGGCGCTTGACGCCGGCGCGCGTTGCGCGCGAGAGCTTCTGCGGGCAGGGTTGATTGAAGGGGCGGTGCTACACCTCTCCGGAGAAATGATTGTTGTGGGAACGCGAGAGGTTGCGCAGAGTGGACCGAACGCGCTTCATGAACTTGCGGCAGCTTGAGCGGAAACAGGACGGAAAGCAATGAGCGCCATCATTCGCAAGATCGTCACGGTGGTCGAGGAAACGCATATGGAGATGGGGAAGTTCGTCTCTCCACCGACGCGCCGCGCGGCGGCGATCGCCGTCATCGAAAATCCCTTCGCCGGGCGCTATGTCGAAGACCTGTCGCCTCTGATTGCCATTGGCGAAGAACTTGGCGAGTTGCTGGCAAAACGGGCAGTTGCCGCCCTCGGCATCGAAGGGGCGAAGGCGCACAGCTACGGCAAGGCGGCGGCCGTCGGCGAGAACGGTGAACTCGAACACGCGGCAGCAATCTTGCATCCCAAAATGGGTGCGCCCGTGCGCAAGGTCTTGGGCAAGGGAGCTGCCCTCATTCCCTCGTCGAAGAAGCGCGGCGGCGCGGGGACGACGCTCGACATTCCGCTCGGCCATAAGGATGCGGCCTTCGTGCGCAGCCATTTCGACGGCATGGAAGTGCAGATCAATGACGCGCCGCGTGCCAACGAGATCATGGTCGCCCTGGCGGTCACCGACAGCGGTCGGCCGCTTCCCCGCGTCGGCGGTTTGACGGTTGCGGAGGTCAAGGGCGAAGACGGCTTGCGGTAGTCTTCTTTGGAGGAGTGGAGGCAAGGGATGCGACGAAGCAGATTTATCTTAAGCGCGGGGCTCGCGGTCATCTTGGCCGGCATGGCGAATACGGCCATGGCGCAGAGCGAGATCAAGATCGGCGAGATCAACAGCTACTCGCTGCTCCCGGCCTTCACCGAACCCTATCGCAAGGGCTGGCAGCTCGCGGTCGAGGAGATCAACGCGGCCGGCGGCATCAACGGCAAGAAGCTGGTCGTCATCTCCAAGGATGATAGCGGCAAGCCGGCCGATGCGCAGACCGCGGCCAACGAGCTGGTCTCGAGCGAGAACGTCGCGATGCTCGCAGGCACGTTCCTGTCGAATATCGGTCTCGCTGTCAGCGACTTCGCCAACCAGAAGAAGGTCTTTTTCCTCGCTGCAGAGCCCCTCACCGATGCGATCACCTGGAGCAAGGGCAATCGCTACACCTTCCGCCTGCGCCCCTCCAACTACATGCAGGCGGCGATGCTGGTCGAGGCCGCGGCGAAGCTGCCGGCCAAGCGCTGGGCGACGATCGCGCCGAACTATGAATATGGCCAGTCGGCGGTCGCCGTGTTCAAGAAACTGATGTCGGAGAAACGGCCCGATATCCAGTGGGTCGACGAGCAGTGGCCGCCGCAGGGCAAGATCGATGCAGGTCCTGTGGTGCAGGCAGTAGCGGCCGCCAATCCGGAGGCCATCCTCAACGTCACCTTTGGCGCCGATCTCGTCAAGCTCGTGCGCGAAGGCAACACGCGCGGCTTGTTCAAGAACCGCGCGGTGGTGTCGTTCCTGACCGGCGAGCCCGAATATCTTGATCCGCTGAAGGACGAGACGCCCGAGGGCTGGATCGTGACCGGCTATCCCTGGTACGACATCAAGACCCCGGAACATGCGGCGTTTCTGAAGGCCTATCAGACGAAGTACAACGACTATCCACGGCTCGGCTCCATCGTCGGGTACGAGACGATCAAGGCGGCCGCCGCGATCCTCACCAAGGCCGGCTCGACCGATCCGGAGAAGCTGATCGCCGCGGCGGAAGGCTTGAAGGTGTCCTCGCCCTTCGGCGAGATCACCTTCCGCAAGATCGATCACCAATCGACCCTTGGAGCCTTCGTCGGCAAGACCGCGCTGAAGGACGGCAAGGGTGTGATGGTCGATTCGGTGTATCGCAACGGCGCCGACTACCTGCCCAGTGATGCCGAAGTCGAGAAGATGCGCCCGAAAGATTAACGTTAGTCTCTTCCCTCCCTCTCACCGCTCTGCGCGGGGAGAGGGTTGGGGTGAGGGGCTAGTCTCCACGGATTGCGTTAGATGGAGGGTCCCCTCACCCGGGTCGCATCTGACGATGGACGTAGCCGAAGCTTTGCTTCGGCGTTAAGAACGGCCGTCCAAGGCGGCCTATGCCTCTCCTCGCGCGGGGAGAGGTGACCCGAAGCAAGCTTGCGCGGACCACCCATGGCTTTTTTTGTCGTTCAGTTCCTGACCGGTCTCGCCAGCGCAGCGTCGCTGTTTCTGGTGGCGTCGGGTCTGTCGATCATCTTCGGCGTGACGCGGATCGTGAATTTCGCCCATGGCGCCTTCTATATGCTGGGCGCCTATGTCGCCTACACGCTGACGGAACGTTTCGCCGGCGCATTCGGATTTTGGGGTGGCATCGTCGCCGCAGCGATCGTGGTCGCCGTGATCGGCGCCGTGGTCGAGATCGTGCTGCTGCGGCGTATCTATCACGCGCCGGAGCTGTTCCAACTGCTCGCCACCTTCGGCCTGACGCTGATGGTCGAGGATCTCGTGGTGCTGACGTGGGGGCCGAATGATCTGCTTGGTCGCCGAGCCCCGGGCTTCAAAGGCGCAGTGGACTTTTTCGGTCAGAGCGTCCCGAGCTACGACCTGTTCCTGATCGTCTTCGGTCCCGTCGTGCTTGGCATCCTCTGGCTGCTGTTCCAGCGCACCCGCTGGGGAGTCTTGGTCCGCGCGGCGACGCAGGATCGCGATATGGTGGCGGCGCTCGGCGTCAATCAGAAATGGCTGTTCACCAGCGTGTTCGCGGTCGGCGTTTTTCTCGCGGCACTGGGTGGGGCGCTGCAGATCCCGCGCGACGCGGTCAACCATGCGATGGATCTGCGGGTCATTGTCGACGTGTTCGTCGTGGTCGTCATCGGCGGGCTCGGCAGCATTCTCGGCGCTTTTGTCGCGGCGGTGCTGGTCTCCGAGCTCAATGCCTTCGGCATCCTCATATTCCCCAAGATCTCGATCATCCTCGTGTTCCTGGTGATGGCGGTGGTGCTGATCGTGCGTCCCTGGGGTCTGTTCGGCAAGCGCGAGGCGCCGGCGCGCCGCACGCCGGGTCTTACCGTCAATCCGTGGCGGCCATTGACGGGAAGCGAGCGGCTCGCAGCCTGTGCCCTGCTCCTCTGTGCGGCCGCGCTGCCTTTGGTCGGCGGCAACTACGCCGTCTCGGTCGGCTCGGAAATCGCGATCTTCGTGATCTTCGCGATCAGCCTGCATGTACTGATGGCCGTCGGTGGTCTCGCTTCCTTTGGTCACGCCGCCTATTTCGGGCTCGGTGCCTACGGCGTCGCGTTCCTCGCCAAGATGGCGGGCCTGCCCATGATCGCTTGTTTGCTGCTCGGCCCGCTGCTCGGCTGTGTCGGCGCGGCCGTGTTCGGCTTCTTCGCCGTGCAATTGTCCGGTGTCTATTTCGCGATGCTGACTTTGGCATTTGCGCAGATCGTCTGGTCGGTTGCCTTCCAATGGGTTGAGGTTACCGGGGGTGATAACGGCATTTTGAGCGTGTGGCCGGAGCGATGGGCGGCGAGTCCGTCGCATTTCTATTGGCTTACCCTCGCCATCGCCGCGCTGGCGGCCGTCGGCTTGCGCATTCTCGTGTTCTCTCCATTCGGCTTTGCGCTGCGCGCGATGCGCGATTCGCCGCTGCGCAGCGAAGCGATCGGCATCAATGGCAAGCGCATCCAATGGACGGCCTTTGTGATCAGCGGCACGGTGGCCGGGGTTGCCGGCGCGCTATTTGCGTACCTCAAGGGCAGCGTGTTTCCCGACAGCTTGGGCATTCCCCTGTCGGTCGATGCCCTGGTGATGGTGCTGCTCGGCGGCGTAGAGACGGTCTCCGGCGGCATCATCGGCGCCATCGTGTACAAGGCGCTCAACATCTGGCTGGTGAGTCAGACCGACCTGTCGAAACTCGTGCTTGGCGCTTTCATCGTGCTGATCGTGGTCGCGTTCCCGAAGGGCGTCGTCGGGATGCTGGAGATGATCCGGCATCGTCATCGTGACGGCACGCCCAAGGCGACCTCGCTCATTGCTTCACGGATCGAGACCGCCGAATGAGTACTGCGCCCACATTGCTGTCGGTCGAAGGCCTGACCAAATCCTACGGTGGCGTGCATGCCGTGCGCGGCGTCTCGTTCTCGCTTCAGGCCGGCGAGATCCTGGCGCTGATCGGCCCGAATGGCGCGGGCAAGAGCACCTGCTTCGACATGCTCAACGGCCAGATCACGCCCGATAGCGGCCGCATCCGTCTGCTTGGCGAAGACACCACCGGGCAGCCGCCGCGTACGATCTGGCGCCTCGGGGTCGGGCGCACCTTCCAGATCACCGCGACCTTTCCGACCATGACCGTGCGCGAGAATGTGCAGGTCGCATTGGTGTCTCATGGCAGACACCTCTTCAATGTCTGGACCACGATACGGAACTTTGCGGGAGCAGAGGCGGGCGGTCTGCTCGAGTTGGTCGGCATGGGCGGCTATGCCGATCGCCCTTGCGGCGAATTGGCCTATGGTGATCTCAAGCGGCTGGAGCTTGCAATCGCGCTCGCAAACAAGCCAAGGCTGCTATTGATGGATGAGCCGACCGCGGGTATGGCGCCGCGTGAGCGCATCGAATTGATGCGGCTGACCGCGCGGATCGCGCGGGAGCAGTCGATCGGCGTGCTCTTCACCGAGCATGACATGGACGTGGTATTCGAGCATGCCGACCGTATCCTGGTGCTCAACCGCGGCACTTTGATCGCGCAGGGCTCTCCGGCCGAGGTGCGCCGGAACAGCGAAGTTCGGGCGATCTATCTTGGCGAAGGCCTGGTCTATGATGCCCGGCATCGCGAGGGAGCGGCTCCATGAAGCTGTCCGTGCAAAACCTCAACAGCTACTATGGTCCGGCGCATATCTTGTTCGATATTGCGCTCGAGGTGGGCGCGGGCGAAGTGGTGGCGCTGCTTGGGCGCAACGGCGCCGGAAAGTCGACCACCTTCCGCTCCATCGTCGGACTGGTCGCGCAACGCTCGGGGCGCATCGAATTCGAGGGAAGAGACGTATCCAGTCGGCCGACGCATGAGATCGTCCGCGGCGGATTGGGCTATGTGCCCGAGGAGCGGCGTATCTTCACCGACCTGACGGTCGAAGAAAATCTGGAAGTCGGCCGCCAGCCGAAACGAGCGAACGCGCCTTATTGGACGCGTGAGAAACTGTTCGCGCTGTTTCCCAATCTCGGCGAGATGCGCCATCGTCCGGGAGGGCGGATGAGCGGCGGCGAGCAACAGATGCTGACGATCGCGCGGACCTTGATGGGCAATCCTTCACTGGTGTTGCTCGACGAGCCGTCTGAGGGGCTGTCGCCGAAAATCGTCGAGCAGATGGTCGAGGCCATCCAGACCATGAAGCGCGAAGGTGTCAGCATCATCGTCTCCGAGCAAAACCTGCATTTTGCAAGATTGATCTCCGACCGTGCCTACATCATCGAGCGCGGCCGGATCTGCTTCGGCGGCACCATGGCCGAACTCGACGCGCGTCCCGACATTCGCGACGCGCATCTTTCTCTGTGATCGGCGGTCGTTGAGAGGGCGGGCAACAATGGCAAGGGGCGCAGCGGCAAGGAGGAACGCGAAATCCGCGCGGCCGGCCTATATCCTCGATGAGCAGATCGGCTTCATCCTGCGCCTGGTCTGGCAGCGTCACACCGCGATCTTCGCGCGCGACATCGGCACTAACCTGACGCCGACGCAATGGGCGGCGCTGTCGAAGCTCGCCGAGACCGGGCCGTGCTCGCAGAACCAGCTCGGACGGCTGACCGCCATGGATGTCGCAACCATCAAGGGCGTGATCGATCGCCTGACGGCACGCGGGTTGACGGAGACGAGTTCTGATCCCGAGGATGGCCGACGCCTGCTGGTGAGCCTCACGCGCGCCGGCCAGCAACTGGCCGACAAGGTCGCGCCGAACGCGCTCGCAATCTCGAAGGAGACGCTTGCCCCGCTCGACGCCAAGGAGCGCGAAACGCTGCTCGCGCTGTTGAGCAAGCTGCGGTAAAGCCACACGCATCGCTGGCCTCCATCACCGTCACCCTGAGCGCGGCCGTCTCGAAGGCCGACGGCCCGGCTGTCGCAGCGGAGCCGTTCATCCTTCGAGGCTCGCTTGCGCTCGCGCCTCAGAATGACGGAACGGCCATCCTGCCTTACCGTCCCACGATCTCCGGCACCTTGGTTGCGGGCGGGGTGTTGCGGCTGCGCTGGGTGCGGACGATGCCGTCGATGATGGTCATGCCGACACCAGGGAGATCGCCGAGCTGCACGCTCTCCAATAGGTTCTTGCCGGGCGAGTGCTGGGCCTTGTCCATGATGACGAAATCGGCGGAGCGTCCGACCTCGATCAGGCCGCAGTCGAGCTGGCGCATGCGTGCGGTGTTGCCGGTAGCGAAGCAGAAGGCGATCTCCGCCGGCACTTCGCCGAGCGACGACAGCATCGAGATCATGCGCAGGATGCCGAGCGGCTGCACGCCGGAGCCGGCCGGTGCGTCGGTACCCAGAATGATGCGCGCCAGGTCACCCATCTCGCGTGCGGTGCGCAGCGTAAACAGCGCCGAGCGCTCATTGCCGTTATGAACCAGCTCAAGCCCGCGCTTGCAGCCCTCGCAGATGCAGCGGATCTGGTCGTCGGGAAGGGCGGTATGGCCGCCATTGATATGCCCGACCACGTCGGTATCGGCCTCCAGCACCACGTCCTTGTCGATCAGGCCGGAGCCGGGGATCGAGGGGCCGCCGGTGTGAATGGTGCTCTGGATGCCGTATTTGCGCGCCCAGCCGACCATCTTGCGCGCAGTGGGGCCGTCTTTGACGCCGCCGAGGCCCACTTCGCCGAGCAGCTTCACACCAGCTGCGGCGAGTTCCTTGAAGTCGTCTTCGACCATCTCGCATTCGATCACCGGCGCGCCGGCATGTACCTTCACGCCTCCGGGACGCAGCGTCCAGAACGCGCGTTGGGCGAAAATCGCCATCGCCTTCAGCCCGATGACGTCGCGCGGCCGGCCCGGCATATGCACCTCGCCGGCCGAGATCATGGTCGTGACACCGCCATGCAGGAAACTGTCGATCCAACCGATCTGGTTCTGCCGCGGCGTCCAGTCGCCCGCCACCGGGTGGACATGGCTGTCGATCAGGCCGGGCGCGATCGCCGTGCCGTTGGCATCGACGATGGTGGTGGCGCCCGCGGTGTCGACGTCTTTGAGGCGGCCAATGGCAGTGATCTTGCCGTTCTCGGCGACGATCGTGTCGGCATCCAGGATCGGCTTTTCCAGCGCGCCTGACAGCATCAGCCCGATGTTGCGGATCACCAGCTTGCTGGGACCGGTGGCTTGGGGCGCGTCATGGGCCATGGCGGCTGTTTCCTTCTGTTGGATTCGCGAGCTTTCCCAAATTTGAGCCCGGCTTGACGAAAGGATCAAGCCGGATTATTCATTTGTATACAAACGATCGTATACGAATAAATTGCCGGGTCAATCGCATCCTTGGAAAGGGCGAGATGAGCAATTTCAATCAGGAAAGCGTGCTGAGCGTCCATCATTGGACCGATAATCTCTTCAGCTTCACCACCACCCGCAATCCGTCGTTCCGCTTCCGCAGCGGCGAGTTCACCATGATCGGCCTTGAGGTCGAGCACCGGCCTCTGCTGCGCGCCTACAGCGTCGCCAGCGCGCATTATGAGGACCGGCTCGAGTTCTTCTCGATCAAGGTACCGGATGGCCCGCTCACCTCGCGGCTCCAGCACCTGAAGGAGGGCGACGAGATCATCGTCAGCCGCAAGGCGACGGGCACGCTGGTCATCGACAATCTCGAAGACGGTCGCAATCTCTACCTGATCGGCACTGGCACGGGCCTTGCACCGTTCCTGAGCGTGATCAAGGATCCGGAGGTCTACGAGCGGTTCGAGAAGGTGGTGCTGCTGCATGGCTGCCGCCGCGTTGCCGAGCTCGCCTATGGCGAGATGATCACGGAAAAGCTGCCGAACGACGAACTGCTCGGCGAGCTGGTACGCCGCCAGCTCATCTACTATCCAACCGTGACGCGCGATCCGTTTCGCAATCGCGGCCGGATCACGGACCTGATCATGTCAGGCAAGTTGTTCGCCGATATCGACCTGCCGGATCTCGAGCCACAACATGATCGCGTGATGATCTGCGGCAGCCCGGCCCTGGTGCGGGATTCCCGTGAGTTGCTGGTGGGCAAGGGTTTTGTGGAGGGCAACCACGGCGAACCGGCGCAGTTCGTCGTCGAGAAGGCGTTTGCGGAGCGGTGAGCGCTTGCTCGCGGCGAACTCTTAAGTAAGTCCCGTCACCCTGAGGCGCTCGCGACAGCGAGCCTCGAAGGGCGACGGCCTGGCTGTCACAGCGTGGCCGTTCATCCTTCGAGCCTCGTGGAGCCTGTCATCGGGCCGCGCTTCGCGTGGACCCGGTGGCGAGCACCTCAGGATGAGGGATTGAGTGGAGTGCCCGCTTCGGCACACGACGATCGTGCTCTAGCGCGCGGCCGCGCGCTCATCGCCACAAATTGGTGCGCGCGAGTTCGAGGACTTCGTCCGTCCGTCCGCTGAGCACCGCCTTGACCATGTAGAGCGTAAAACCTCTGGCCATCTCGGTCGTGATCTTGGGCGGGATCGCCAATTCCTGGCGGTTCACCACCGCGTCGATCAAGACCGGCCCGTTATGTGCGAGCGCTTCGCGGAGCTTGGTGTCGACGTCGCCGGGATCTTCGATCCGGACGCCGCGGATACCCGTCGCCTCCGCCATCGCAGCGAAATTGGGGTTTTTGAATTCCGTGCCGAAGTCAAGAAAGCCGGTCGATTTCTGCTCGAGCTCAATGAAACCGAGCGCGCCATTGTTGAAGACCACGACCTTCACGGGCAGGCCGAGCTGCGCGAGGCTGAGAAAATCGCCCATCAGCATAGTGAAGCCGCCGTCGCCCGACAGCGAAATCACCTGGCGCCTGGGAAACGCCGCCTGCGCTCCAATGGCCTGCGCCATCGCATTGGCCATCGAGCCGTGCCAGAACGATCCCAACAAGCGCCGTTTGCCGTTCATGGCGAGATAGCGTGCCGCCCAAACCGTTGGCAGGCCGACGTCGCACGTGAAGATCGCATCCTCCGCGGCGAAATCGCTCAGCGCCTTTGCGATCTGCTGCGGGTGTACCGGTTTGCGGCCCGGCGCGCCGGTCGCAAGTTCATCAAGTGCGGCGCGGCTCCTCGCGTAATGCGCCGACGCCTTGTCGAGATATCCGCGATCCTTCTTTTCGGTCAGAAGCGGGAGCAGGGCGCGCAGCGTCGCGCCGATGTCGCCGACGAGCCCGAGCTCGATAGGCGTGCGCCGGCCGAGATTCTCGGGTCGGATATCGACCTGCGCAATGCGGGCGCCGCCTTGCGGATAAAACTGGCGGTAGGGGAAATCGGTTCCGAGCAGAAGCAGCGCGTCGCAGTCGTTCATGGCATAATAGCCGGAGGCAAAGCCGATCAGCCCGGTCATGCCGACGTCGTAGGGGTTGTCCCATTCGACATGCTCCTTGCCGCGCATGCTGTGCACCATCGGCGACTTCAGCTTTTCGCCCAGCGCAAGCAGCTCATCATGCGCGCCGGCACAGCCGGCGCCGCAAAGCAGGGTGACGCGTTCTGCGCCATTCAAGAGATCGGCGAGCGCTTTGATGTCGTCTGCCCTGGGGACCACGATCGGCGGGTGCGGAACCAGGTCGATGGCTGACGCGTTCGCCGCCGTGGTCGCGGACTGCAGTGCGACATCGCCGGGGATCACGATGACTGAAACGCCGCGCTTGCCGATCGCTTCGCGAATGCCGATCTCGACGGCGCGCGGCATCTGGTTGGCGTTGGAGATCAGCTCGCAGAAATGGCTGCATTCGCGAAACAGATTCTCGGGATGAGTCTCCTGGAAATAGCCGGAGCCGATCTCGGCCGAGGGGATGTGCGCGGCGATCGCGAGCACCGGAACGCGCGAGCGGTGGCAATCGAACAGACCATTGATGAGATGGAGATTGCCGGGGCCGCAGCTTCCGGCGCAAACCGCGAGACTGTCCGTAAGATGCGCCTCGGCGCCCGCCGCAAAGGCCGCGACTTCTTCGTGGCGGACGTGGATCCACTCGATCTTACCCTGGCGGCGGATCGAGTCCGTGAAACCGTTCAGGCTGTCGCCTACGATTCCGTAGATGCGCTTTACGCCCGAAGCGGCCAAGGTTTCGGCGAACTGGTCTGCAACCGTGGTCATGATGGTCTTTCCTTAGCTGATAGCCAGACGTCTCTCTCGGAAAACAAGTCTACGACTTGAGCATTTGTTCGCCCATGCATCGGTCGAGATTTTTCGTGCGTTCTCGACAAGGGCACCGAGGGATTTTGTCACAAGAGGGCATGGAGAGTGCATCTCCGGAAGCTTCACAAGTACGATGCCACCGTCAATTTTGCGGCAGATTGCAGTAGAGTATCAAACCGGATTGAGGCGAGATTTCCTTCCCGCGCTTCACGCGCTTGGCATCGGGCGGGATATTTCGACCCGCTCGGGTGCAATCAGGCAGAGCCGCCCATCGATGTCCCTGACCAGGGTGTGGATATAGAAATGCGTGGACGCAGCATCGTCCGCGCCCATCACCGGCGAGGGGGCCGATATGATCTTCATTGAGCCGCAGGTGCCGATCCAATCGGTATGACGATGACCGTGCATCACCACGATGCGCGACGCGAAGGGCTTGAGCTTGCGTACGAACCAACTGCCGTTGACGAGGGCCGTTCCGACGCGCTCGGAAAACGCAACAGGCATCGGATATTCCAGGAGGTGGTGATGCAGCGCGATGATCCACGCCGCGTCGGGGAATTTGTCGAGGGCGGCGACAAGACGACGCGCCTGTTCGGCGGATATGACGCCCAGCGCGTTCGTGAAGGAAAAATGGCTTTCGGTGTTGGAATTGAGAATCGCAACTCCCAGGCCATCCGGCTCGCCAGGCAGCACAATCATGGGAAATTGATCCCCGAAGATATGGCCGAGGCCCATGGCGAGACGCAAGCCGCCGTGCTCCGCGAAGTTTGCAATTGGCGTGCGATAGGGCGCCAGCGCCTCGTTGAGGCTACGCATCGGTTTGTCGTCGACATTGGCAATGTGGACGCGATCGCCCTGCACCGCTGCAATCGCAGATAGCGTGCGCATCTGCCGCAGGCGCTTGCCGGGGCTGAAGGGCAGATCGAGCCGCGCCGGGTTGGCCCGGTCAACGATGTTCAAATCGTGGTTGCCCGGCAACACAATCATGCGGGCAATGAGGGCCGGATAGCGGGCGATCGCGTCGAGGAATTC
Organism: Bradyrhizobium sp. ARR65; assembly: GCF_000472385.1. Taxonomy (GTDB): domain Bacteria; phylum Pseudomonadota; class Alphaproteobacteria; order Rhizobiales; family Xanthobacteraceae; genus Bradyrhizobium. The sequence goes on along the minus strand of NZ_AWZU01000007.1, from coordinate 79,637 downwards.
GGCCCACTCGGTGGCGCGGCCGGCATCCGTCATGTCACCGCTGATGAGGATGAGGTCCAGAGGGCGCGTCGCATGGATCTCCGCGAGGCGCTCGAGAGCGCGACAAAGGCGCGCGTTGCCGCGCGGACCACGGCGGCCGCTTTCGATGCGAAAGCCATATCTCTCTCCGACCGTGTGCAGATCCGAAAGATGCGCGATACGAAAGTGGCGGCCAGCGGGCGCGACGTCGAATGCGGGGAAATCCGCCGGCTGGTCCATGGTGGCATCCGCGAAGCCCCAGACCAGCGAGGCGGCCGCAAGATAAGCCGTTACCAGAACGACGGCATTCGCGATCATCGGCACGATCAGGCGATGCACCAACGCAAGTTCAGCGACCGTTCCGGTCCAGCGTGAATACGGCCAGACCAGCACGAGGATCACAATCGCGCATGCGCACATGATGACGCCGGCGGCAGCCGAGCTTGCCGCACGCAGCCGTGCCCGCCGGATATTGGTCATGCGGCCGGCGAAGGCTCGCTCCGCCAGGTGGCGGAGCAGTTCGGCGCCGAGGAGGTAGCCGGGCTGCACGACCAGCGCGTTGAGCGCCCAGAAGTTGCTCTCGGCGATGCGCAGGAACGGCCGCCATGCGAGCCATCCGATCGCCGCGCTGGCGGCCAGCACGAGGGCGGCACCGATTTCCGTCAGCGCCTTGACGTGTGCGGAGAGGCTTGCGAACCACACCGTGACCGCCAGCGGTGCAAGGCCGAGCAGCACGGCCGGGAGCACCAGCGACATGATCCAGGCGAACAGCAATTTGGGCAGGCTGATTTCCACCAGCACGCTGCTCGCTATGGCGAGCAGCGATCTCTGCGCCGGGCTGGCGGCATCGTCCTCGACGTCGCCGCCACGCGGATCGATGAGCCGGCGCTCAAGATCGCCGGCATCCTCCGATGCGCCGGATTCCGTAATCGACCGCGTCATGGTCCAGGCCCATGCCTCGCATCGAACGCGGAGGAGTTTTCCTCTGCTCAGCAGAGAGTATCAATCTCCTGGCGGAATGCCAGCGACCGATTGCGCGTGATCCCCCTCTACAGGGCTCGTGAACGACTCTCAAACTAGCTCGCGCGGACATTGAGCCGGTCGAACCGCGCCTTTTGCTCGTCTGTCAGGGAGCCATAGAACTTCGTCAGCGCGGCTTCGGTGGTGTGGAGCGCATCCGACATCGCGCTCAGGCGCTCTTCCATCGCGGCAAGGCGGCCGGTCGGCGTCAAGCTCTGCGCGGGCTGGCATTTCGCCTGCATGATTTGCGCGGCCTTCGCTGTGGCGTCGTCGAGCGCTTTCAGGCTGTCCTCCTGATCGGGATTGAGATGCAGGCTGCGCACGATCTTATCGATGGGCAGGGCTTGCGTGCCGGCGTCCTGCGAGTTGCAGACGCGCTCGATGTCGGCGGGCTGCGCGGCGGTCGCCTGCGCACTCTGGTCCAGCGCATTGAAGCGCTCGCGCTGCTCGTCATTGAGCGATTGATAGAATTTGTCGAGCGCCGGCCGCACGATCTGCACCGCCTTCAGCATCGCATCCACCCGCGCGCGCATTGCGGCGAGCCGGCCGGTGGGCGTGCTCGGCAGTTCGGTGGGGCATGCCGCCTGCAGGACCTTTACCGCCTCGATCGACGCGGATTTCAGATCATCAAGCAGCCCTTGTTGCTGCTGATCCGGATTGACCTGCTGCGCGATCTTCTGGATCGAGAAATCCGTCACACCCTGGGCTTCACCCGAGCAGATCCGCGAATTGCCGCCAAAGCTGTTAGTCGTCGTCGCATTGGTTGTTCGCGCGTAGACCCGTTGCGAGGCTGCGGAGCCCGCGTAGGCATAAGCGTCTTCCGGCGCGTAATATTCGGGTGCATAGCCGCCATAGATGCCGGCATAGACATCGTCGAAGGCGTAGGGCCAGAACGTGTCGTAGGCATAGGGCGCGAAGGTGTAGTCGATGAAGTCGTCATAGGCGTAGGGCCAGAACAGCGGGCCGACAAACCCCAGCACCGCGAGGTGGTGATGATGGTGACGACGCCAATCCTCCGCCCAGGCCGATTGCGTGAAGCGGCCGCGGAAAGTCGGTTGCGCCGGGCTCGCCGCTGTCCGACCAACCCTGGCCGCCGCCTGGCTGGCGAATACCGGATTTTGCAGGATCGGCGCGCGTCGGGCTTGCGCCAAGCGCGCCTGATCCGGCGCGGCCTGGCCGCGTCCTATCGTCTGGCCCGGGGCCATGTTTGGATGAGCGGTGGCACCAATGGTCTGACCCGGAGCGGGGACGTGCTGCTGCCGCTCAGCCCGGGGTGCGCCGGGGCCCGGCCTCTGGCTCACCACCGCGGGTCGGGAAGGTGGCAGATTGGACAATGCGTGCCGGTTTGGCTGTGGACCATGCGCTGCGCCGAAGTGTTGCGGCGGGCCTGATACGATCCTTCCAGGGTGCGGTCCGCCGGGGGCATGGGGCGCATGCGCGAACGCATTGTGGGGCGCCACATGGGGCGCCGCGCGCGGCGCGGCAAAGTGCGGAGCAGCGTGCATTTCCCCAAAGTTGCGTGGCGGCGCCGAGATGTGCGGCGCGGCGAAATGCGGTGCGGCCGCATGCGGGGCGGCGAAGTGAGGCGCCGGTGCCGCCACATGCGGTGCCGCGAAATGAGGAGCTGCCATTTGCGGCGCGGGATGTGGCGCCGCCATCTGTGGGGCCGCGATGTGCGGGGCACCTCCCATTGCCGGCGGGCCGCCACGCCCCGGATGCCCCGGCTGCGCCATTGCTTGCGCTGCAAGCGCGAGTGGCGCCGATACCAGCGCGCATACCACGATACGGTGCACACGGCACGACATGGTCAGAACTCCACATTGCGCCCAACTTCAAACGCTTGCGCAGGTGCAATTGTTCCCATCGGGTGAAGGCGCGTCACCCTCTTAAGGGCTGCATCGAATAAGGTTGCGTCGAAGCGCATTCGCTGCATCCCGTCATAGGGTGGCGTCATCGTGAAGCGGGGGCCTCAAAGCAAGCCGGCCCGGCTCTCGCAGCCGATCCGATGTCATTCATATCGCCCGCCGACCATTGCCGACGTCGCAATCGATCGATTGCATCGTTCATTTTGAACAAGACGATGCGTTGGATCGGTAGACCAAAGCGGCCTATCCCTCCAGAGATGTCACCGACCACGAGGAGGGCTTCATGAACAATCGGAGATCGAACGTCGACCGGACGCTTCGAGTCGCGGATCAGGCGCGATCAGCCGAGCGGCTGACCCGCCGGCACTTTCTCGCGCAGGCAGCTCTCGCCGGGGTCGCCCTGTCTGCAGGACCGGCTTTAGCCGGCGAGATGATCAAGCTGCCGCTCGCCGGCGAACCCCGGGAGCGGCTGGTCACGAATGACTTTCCTCAAAAGGGCAGCATGATCCTGCAGCGCACGCGTCCGCCGCTCCTGGAGGCGCCACTCGAGGTGTTCGATCGCGGTGTGTTCACGCCGAACGAGCGGTTTTATGTGCGTTGGCACTGGGCGGTGATTCCGACCTCCGTGGATGTCAATGCCTTCCGCCTTGCGGTCCGCGGCCACGTCAACCAGGTTCTTTCGCTCTCATTGGATGAACTGGTGCGGATGCCGCGCGTCGAACTGGCCGCGGTCAATCAGTGCTCCGGCAATTCGCGCGGGCTGTTCACGCCGCGCGTAGCGGGCGCGCAATGGGCGCACGGCGCCATGGGCAATGCACGCTGGACCGGCGTGCGACTGAAGGATGTGCTGGATCGTGCCGGCGTCAAGGCGGGTGCGATCGCGGTTCGCTTTGATGGGCTGGACGAGCCGGTTGTGCCGGATGCGCCCGACTTCAAGAAGTCGCTGCTGATCGATCACGCCCGCGATGGCGAGGTGATGATCGCCTATGCGATGAACGGCGAGCAATTGCCGCTCCTCAACGGCTTTCCATTCCGTCTGATCGTGCCCGGATGGTACTCGACCTACTGGGTCAAGATGCTCAGCGACATCGAGGTGCTGGACAAGCCCGACGACAATTACTGGATGACGACGGCCTACACGATTCCCGATACGCCTCACGCCAGCATCGCGCCTGGCCAGACCGGCGTGAAGATGGTCCCGATCAACCGCATGGTGCCGCGGTCATTCATCACCAACATCGAGACCGGCGCATCCATCCACGTCGGCGTCGGCTCTGTGGTGCGCGGCATTGCCTTCGGCGGCGATGCGGGTGTGAGCAAGGTGGAATTTTCCGCCGATGGCGGCATGTCCTGGCGTGAGGCGCGGCTGGGCAAGGATTACGGCAAATACAGTTTCCGGCAATGGGAGACCGATCTCACGCTCACCCAGGCGGGCAGTCACACGCTTATGGCACGCTGCACGAATGCGCAAAACGTCGTGCAGCCGAGCACGGCAAACTGGAACAACAGCGGCTTCATGCGCAACGTCGTCGAGCCGACGCAGGTCAGAGTGATCTAGGAGTTGGTCATGTTCAGAGCAACGCTCTCCATCAGCCTCCTAGTCATCGCCGTGTCCTGGTCGGCGCCGGCGCACGTTCAGGAAGGGCCCGCATTCAAAGCGGTCAGTGTTGATCTGCCAAGCGGAGACGCTCAATTTCCAGGCGGAGCGGAGGCCGATACAATAAACAACAATTGTCTCGCCTGTCACTCCGCCGACATGGTGTTGAACCAGCCGTCATTCCCGAGGGCGGTTTGGGACGCGGAGGTACACAAGATGATCAAGGTTTATCGGGCGCCGATCGATGAAGCCGACGCAGCGCGAATTATTGACTATCTGGCGAACACCAAGGGGACGAATTGACGCATGGAGCGAGAGGTGCCTGCACCATAGTCGCCGCCTTGCAGGGCGCGGGGGATGCTGGGAGCAAACGGCCATGAGCGCGGACGGATTGATCACAATCCAAAGTGAGGCGGCCATTCACACCATGATCGGTGTGCTCAGGGCAATTGCAACCGCAGCCATATCGGCCGAAGAAGCCGAGGAATAAGGTTCTCGTTCTTACGTTGCAAGGCAACGCGCTACAAGCAATAAGCTTGTTGTCGGCAAGAACCGATCGACGGAAACTCCGTTGTCCTTGTCTCGAACAAGCACGACGGATGGTTTCCATGAGTGCAACGGGTCTAGACGTATTCGACAGGACAATCCATCTCACCAATACCTGGCTCGACGAAATGATGGCAAGCCTGCCGCGCGACAAGCAGTTGGCTTGGCACGCCCTCGGTGCTGTGTTGCGGACGGTGCGTGACCGGGTTCCGATCAATCTTGCGGCGCATCTTGGTGCACAGTTGCCGCTGCTCGTTCGCGGCACATATTACGATCAGTGGCGTCCGAGCGACACGCCGCAGAACTGGCGCTCGGCGGACGAATTCTTCGCGCTGGTTTCCGCGCAGCTTGCATCCGTGAAACCCATTGACGTGGTTGATGCGTCTCGCGCGGTGTTCCGAGTGTTGAATCATCATGTCGATCCTAACCAGGTGGAGAAGATCAAGCACGCGTTGCCGGAGGAAGTTCGTTCCCTCTGGCCGGCGAACAACGCGCAACAGTCTTCAGCCGCCTGATCAGACGGAGCCGATTATGACAAAGAAGCCTCCTGTGCCGCCGGACAACCAAAGCCACAAGGGTACCGGCGACGCTAAATCCGGAAATGCACACCAGGTCCAGCGCTCGTCGACGCGCGCAACCAACCCCGATGAGCAGGGCCAGCAGGCCAATATCAAGCAGAACACGACCAATCAGGGCTACCAGCAGGACCGTTAGGATCATGTCCACTTCGACCAAAACGCCCGCGAGTATCCGTCAGGGCGGTCCCGGCGCTGCGCATGAAGATGCCAAGGCGCCGCGGGAGATCAAGAAACCCACGGCCGATGATCCGCAGCGCAGGCATAGCCGCGTATCGGGCGGCGGCGGCGAGCACGACAGTCATCATGCGCACCAGCCGGAACAAAAGGGCGGTGGCAGCCATCCAGCCGAGAAGGGGAAATCATGACCAAGCATCCGAAGTTGAACAGGCCCACCAATACCGATCTTCTCCGCAATCCTCTGATCGGCGGTTCGAAGGGCCTGACCATGGCGCAGGCCGCGCCTGAGGACCTCGACGAGATCGTTGGCGAAAACACCATCGAGGGTGACGTAGAGAATGATACCAACCCTCAGGGCGGCATCGACGAAGGGCCGCGCCTGCAGGGGCGGATCCATCGCGGCGGCGACCACGGCGGCCCATCGCGAAGGATGCAGTTACAGGGCAAGAAGACCCATGAGCAGCAATTGCGAATACTGGAGCGGAAGCCCGATGTTCCCGACTCGCGACAGGTCGAGCAGGATATCGCGCGCCTGCAGGCGAATGGCGGCGCGCGTCTTGCCAGGCACGAGGGGCGGCAGTCCGAGTTTCCGGTGAGCCGCGGCGGCCTCAATCAGGAGAGCCGGCACAACAAGCATAACCGTCCGGCTGCGAAGGGACGCCCCTGACGACGAACAATGCGTTCGCTGGAAAAGGATCGACTATGGTCAATAGAGCAGGCAAGCATTTTGGCGGCAGCGCTACGGACAAAGGCAAGGGCGCCGGGACCGGCGGGATGACGGACCTTCAGGACGATCTCGTCGGCGAGAACATGGTGCTGTCCAACCGCGACAAGGCCGAGCATTCGCGCGATCGCGGCCAGGATCGGAAATGGCTGGAAACTGAACAGCGGCACGATCACGCAGCCAACAAAGGGCGGGGATAGGGCACGCGTAAGTGGCGAGCCGTGCAGAGCGTCCGTCGGTCAGGTTGCAGAACCGGACAGCGCCTAGACTAGTCGAGCACGGAAGCTCCGGTAATCACGCCTTCATTGCCGCGCAGATCGAGCGCGCCGGAGATTCTCTCTCCGGTGCGGTCCATGAACGTCGAAAGTAGGATTTCGCCGTCGAGCCCAATGGCGTCGGAGGCAAGTGACACTGGATCGGGGCCCAGGTTCAAAACCACGGTCAGCGAAGCGCCCTCGCGGTGGCGCCGATAGATCAGGAGATCGTCATGCGCAGCGATCGGCGCGTAGCTGCCGATGACCAGCGGCGGCCGTTCTCGCCTCAATCGGATCAGCGCTTTGTAGAGACTGAGGATCGATCGCGGATCCGCGTCGAGATTGGCGACATTCTCGTGTATGAAATCATCGGCGAGCGGCAGCCATGGCAGTGCGGTGGAGAAGCCGGCATTGGTCGTCGCCTCCCATTGCATCGGCGTCCGGCAGCCGTCACGGCCGACGCCTAATCCCGGCACGTTCTTCTCAAAGGGATCGCGCACCTGCTCCGGCGCGATGGCGACCTGATGCATGCCGATCTCGTCGCCGTAGTAGAGCGTCGGTGTGCCGCGCAAGGTCAGCAGCAGCATCGCTGCGATGCGCGCCTGGTCTGTGCCAACCCGGCTCGCGACCCGGGGACGATCGTGGTTGCTCAGCACCCAGTTGGGCCAGGCGCCCACGGGCAGTGCCCGCTCATATTCGGCGATCAGTGTTTCGATGCTGCGCGCATTCCATGTCGCCGAAAGCAAGGTAAAATTGAAGGGCAGGTGTGCGCCGAGGAGGTCCTTGCCATAGTAGGCGACCAGCCGCTCGATCGGCAGATAGATTTCGCCGATCAACACCCGCGCGTCGAATTCGTCCGTCACGCGGCGCATTTCCGCGATGACCTCGTGAACTTCGGGCCGGTCGGTCGAGAACAGGGGCAGAAATCTCTGGTGCGGCGGCTGGCCCTCGCGAAAATTCGCATTTGGTGGATTATCGCGAAACTCTGCGTCCTTGATCAGATGCCAGATCACGTCGACGCGAAAGCCGTCGACGCCCTTGCGCAGCCAGAACCGCATGACGTCATATATGGCCTTGCGTACCGCCGGATTGCGCCAGTTCAGATCTGGCTGCTGGGCCAGGAATGCGTGATGGTAATATTGGCCCGTCGCTACATCGTATTGCCAGGCGCTGCCCCCGAAATCTGAGAGCCAGTTGTTGGGCGGCTGGCCTCCAGGCCTGCCGTCACGCCAAAGGTACCAGTCGCGCTTCGGGTTGTTGCGCGAACTGCGGCTTTCGACAAACCAGGGATGCTGGTCGGACGTGTGGTTCGGCACCAGATCGAGAATGAGCTTCAAGCCGTTTGCATGCACGGCCGCAAGCAGTGCGTCGAAATCGGCCATCGTGCCGAACAGCGGGTCGATAGCGGTATAGTCGGAGATATCGTAACCGAAGTCCGCCATCGGCGAGAGAAAGATCGGCGAGAGCCAGACCGCGTCCACGCCGAGAGAATTCAGATAAGGAAGCCGACGGATAATGCCCGGCAGATCGCCGATGCCATCACGATTGGAATCCTGGAAACTGCGAGGATAGACCTGATAGAAAATCCCACGTTGCCACCATAGCGTGTCCTTCATTTCCATATCAGAGCATCCATAGAAACTGGACCTGTGGTTCTCGGCGAACGTCGCCGGGTCGTACACCGTCAAGCTGACCATGTCCTGACAAACTGCTCTAGGAACAATCAGGCCCCGCAAAGGTTGCCTTGGCCAGCGGAGCGCATCGATGTGAATTTTCGGAAATTTTCGGAAAGACGATAGATGGTGGCAGCACGCCGTCATTTACGAAGTTGCGCTGATATCCTTTCAAGATGGTAACGGCGACGGCAAGGCGGATCTTCCCGGGCTCCTGCAGCGGCTGGACTATTTGAAGTGGCTCGATGTCGATGCAGTGTGGCTGACGCCGATTTACAAGACCCCGATGCGGGATTTTGGCTACGACATTGCCGATTTCTGTGCGATCGATCCGGCGTTTGGCGCGATGGAAGATTTCGATCGCCTGCTCGAAGCGCTGCAGATGCCGGCATCCGGCTGATCCTCGATCTCGTGCCCAATCACACGTCCAACGATGCGCGCGCGCAATGATGTGTTGTGCTACTACCGCACATTGGGCCGCACCAAAATGATGGTCGGCCTGAACATCGCCAATGAGCCGAGGCAATGGAAGTGGGACGGCCGCGCGCAGCGGCTGATCTCGACCTATCTCGACCGCTCGGAGCATCGCGTCGAGGGCCGATGTTGCTGCGCGCGAATGAAGGCATGGTCGTGCTGCAACAGTCGCCTTCATAGCCCTGCTATCGTTCGAAATCGCACAACGCCAGGAACGCTTGCGTGCCCCGCTGGTTGGCAGGTCTTCGAAACCTCCAGGAGCCAGTGATGAAGACATTGATGTTGGTTGCGGCGGGCGTACTCGCTCTTTCGGCAGCTTCAGCTTCGGCGCAAGCCGTTGAGGGCAGGCGGGGCTATCACGATAATAGCGGAGTGACGACCTACGGTCCTGCCCCCATGGATGGCGGCTATACGCGTGAGCGCGGCCGCCGCGTCGTACCGGACGGAACGGTCGGCATGGGCCGCGATAGGTTCGGCAACACCTCCAGTGAAGGCAATGTCGGTCCCCGCACCAATAACAACAGCGGTCCGCAGCCGGGCGGCAGGTAAAGGCGATCTTGGCTGTTTCACACGATTCCGGACGCCTGCCTCGGCCGGCGTTCGGGGGCGCCGCCGTCGCTGACAACGGCTTTGACGAAGTCGATACCTTTCGCCTCCGTTCCGAACAGGGTCAGCACAACAATCGCCACCGCGACGGTTGCTGCCACCATGGCAAGCGCCAGGCCGAAGCTGCCGCCGAATTGCGCGGCCATCGTCGCTTGCAGCGGTGCATTGACGGAGGCGAGGAGGTTGCCGATCTGATAAACGAATCCGGGAAATGTGCCGCGGGCGGTCGCGGGCGAGAGTTCGTTGAGATGTACGGGGATGACGCCCCAGGCGCCTTGCACCATGAACTGCATGAAGAATGCGCCGATTGCGAGCACGACGACGCTGTTGGCGAAGGCCCAGGGCGGGATGGCGAGCAACGAGAGAAGGGCCGCGACGATGATACAGCGCCGGCGGCCATAGCGCTCCGACAGTGAGCCGAACAGGATGCCGCCGCAGATGGCACCGACATTGTAGATGATCGCGATCAAGCTGACCTCGTGCGGCGAAAGCTTCCGTTCCACCTGCAGGAAGGTCGGATAGAGATCCTGCGTGCCATGACTGAAGAAGTTGAAGGCGGTCATCAACACCACGGCATAAATTCCGAGACGCCAATGCGATCTGAGCAGCTTCATCGTGTCCGCACTGTCGGCACGGTTGCGCTCGAAGCTGGGCGATTCCGGGACGTTTCGGCGAATGTACAGGACGAGCAGCGCCGGAACGACGCCGACCATGAACATCCCGCGCCACCCGATATACTGAAACAAGAGGCCATAGACGATCGACGCAATGAAATAGCCGGCCGGATATCCCGATTGCAGCAGCCCGGAAACGAAGCCGCGGGCATGAGCGGGAATGCTCTCCATCGCGAGCGACGCGCCGACGCCCCACTCGCCGCCCATCGCGATTCCGTAAAAGGCGCGCAGCACGATCAGCGCCGTCAGGTTCGGGGCGAAGCCCGAGAGGAATTCGAGCGCCGAGTAGAGCAGCACATCGGCAATGAGGGTTGGACGACGCCCCCAGCGATCGGCGGCGCGGCCGAACAGAAACGCGCCGACCGGGCGCATGGCGAGGGTGACGAGAATCGTAGTGCTGACGCGGGAGATGTCAGTGTTGAACTCGGCCGCGATGTCCTTCAACACGAAGACCAGCAGGAAGAAGTCGAACGCATCGAGAGACCATCCGAGGAAGGTTGCCGCGACGACGTGTCTTTGCTCGCTTGTCCAGCCCGAAAGCGCACGAATGGTCACCAGCTATCGCCTCCCGCGGCGCAGGGTGCGGAGAGTAGATGCAGCCGGACCCCGGGGCTTGCTCACGTGCGGTCGCACGCCGCGCCGATTCTTCGGTAAATATCCCTGATTGGCAGCAAAGTCGCATGCTGCCGCAAACATGATTTTGACGGAACGAACCGCCGGGATTCGGCGGCTCGTCGATTGGTGAAAATTGCGTCGCCGTAAAGTGCGGCCGCCCGTCAGGTCACCGGCACCGGCCGGTCTGCCTCGATGGTGCGCTCGGTTGCCGTGCGCTTGCTGGCGGGGTCAGCCGGCATCTGGACGATCCGCATCCGCTGTCCGAGGACAAGGTCCGTCACCTTCACGATCTTGCCGTTCGAGAACTCAAGCGCGTCATGGTGTTGCGCGGGCTTGTCCAGATCGATCTGCCGGAATCGCGCGAGCCTCGCGCCGATACTCTTGCGGAAAATCGTCCCCTCGGCAAAAGCGTTGTGTTCGAAGGCGATCTCGGTCCCGGGACGCAGGCAAACAGCGACCGTCGGATCGGCAGGCGAGGCGAACCCTCTGGTATGGGTGCCCAGGAACTTGGTGGACACCAGGATTTCCGAGGCTTCCGCCGGTCGCGAGGCCACGGCATGCAGGCTATAGTCGCACATGACGAACTCCTAATTGTCATCAGCACCAAGGCCGCAACTTCGGACTCACTTACTTGTTCCTCTGTAGCGCTGCGCAACGGCGAAAGTGATGAGTTGGGCGTCAAGCTGCGTCTTAGGCAATCGGAATAGGCGGCGCGGCTTCGCCCGAGGTGGGCGCCCGCAAACGCGAGAGCTGGGATGAGCGCACTGACAGTCTTCCTGCGATGCAGCTTGCACTCGCCGGCGGAATTGGACGATTAGTAGACCCGGGCTGGCAGCCAGGCCTCGTGCTACAAGGCAGCTTCAGCAAATGAGCTGCGGAAAACTCCTGGAGGGCTGCTCCGCTTCTTCCTTCTCGACGGCCGCGATCGCCTTGTTGGCGAGCATCAAGGGACGGTGTTCGCCTGAATTGAACATGGTCAGGATGCGTCGCGCGGCCTTCTCCTGCGCGCCCAGACGATCATAGCCGCGCAGCACCAAGTATCGCGTCGCAATATCAAGCGCCTCATATAACACTTTGGTCTGGTCGCTGGGATACGGCAAAAACATACGTCCTCCTCATGAAGCGAACGCCTGCCTTGTGCTGTCGTTCCAGCCCGAGCGAGGCAATCCTCGCGCGCACTACGTGGCGCGGCGACCCGTCTTGGAGCTATAGGGACCCATGGGCGGGCGTCTCAGGCCTTCCGGCAAGACCTCTTCTTGGCTTGGCATCGGTTCGGACCGCACGTCCGCGCCGTCCTGCGCCGCTTCGTGCTGCGTGATCGCTTCATGGACCTGGTCCGGCTGCGGCCGGCCTGCATCATTGATGGCGTCATAACTCCCGGAACGGACGTCCCGGAAATCGGTACCTGCAAAGCTGTCTCTCTTGTTCATGCGAATAATCCTTGGCGGCTCTCGAATGATAATCGGCATACGGGGATTCGTTCCGGGCTCGCCGCGCCAGGCCTTGAACGCTCAGTAATGTTTGACGGCCGCGCCAAACGCGACCCACAACGCGACCGAGAGCAGCCCCAATCCGCCGAGCAGAAGGAAGGCCGGGGCAAAGCCGATCCATTGCGCGATCCAGCCACCGAGGGCCGGGCTGAGTGCTGCACCTGCACCCTGGATCGTGATCACGGCGCCTTGCGCGAGGTTGACGCGGCCGGTTCCGTTCAGCGAGCGCGCCACCATGCCCGGCACGGCGACGCTCTGCAAACCGGCACCAATACCGTCCAGGATCTGGACGGGAACGACGCCCCACCAGCCCGTCAGGAAAAAAGCGAGGATTCCGCGTAGTGGCAAAGCCAGGAAGGAGGCGAGAAGGATGGGCCAGTAGTTCCGGCTTTCCGCGGCTCGCATGCCGAGCACGGAAGCGATGATCATCACGCCTTGCGCGATGACGATGGTGGCGGCGACGAAGCTGGGGCCATTCGTCGTCTGACCGTCCGATACCGCTGCCATGCCGTAGAGGGGAACGATCGCGGCGCTTCCAAGGTGAAACGCCGCCAGCGCGAATGCGAGGACCAGCAGCGGCTTGTGCTTGAGCAGCACCCGCAGGGCGCTCGGGCGGCTTTCTGGATCATCCTCCTTGCTGCCGCGCGCGGCGCGGTCGTTGATCGAGCGAGGCGGTATCATCAGTACGCAGGCGATCGTGATCACGCCGAACAAGGCCGACAGCAGAAAGACGGCAACGTAACCGAACTGCCACCCCAGGTATCCTGACAGGGCGGCCCCCGCCATGTTGCCGGCATGATTGAAAGCCTGGTTAAGGCCGTTTTGGCGATTGAATCCACGCTGCCGGACGATGCCGAGGGTGATGCCGGTGACGGCCGGCACGATCGCGGCGCCCGCGATGGAGGTCGCAATTTGCGACACGGTCACCGCCCAGAAGCTTTGCCGGAGCAAGATGATCGAGGACGCGGCGACCACGGCCACGCCCGGGATGATGACCCATAAGCGCTTGCGCTTTGATGCGTCGATAGCCGCGCCCACGGGCGTCGTGATCAGCATGCCGGCAACATTGCCGACGGTCATGGCTGTCCCGATCATGCCGCTGGCCCAGCCGTGCTGTAGCAGGAACACGCCGACGAACGGGCCGATGCCGGACTGCATGTCGGCCATGAAGAAGTTTATAGCGAGCAGGGGCCAGAGGCGCGTCGCTGTTGTCTTGTTTCGTCGCGGCGGCTTGTCGGCCATTCCTTGCAGGTTCCGTCAACGCCCGGGACGCTGGAGAGCGTGATTCCTATAACAGGCTGCTCATTTGCAGGGTTCATCATGCGATCGTGTATTTTGCCGCATCGGTCGCGGCGGCATGAAGCTGCAGCTCGGAGGAACGAGTTCGCGCGCAACCGGTTGAGCGCATGAAAGCTCCAAGCGGGAGCAATATCATGCTTCAGTCCACTGAGCCGCTTTATTCTCCTCAACGGCGGGAGGTCCCGCCGCCGTTTTCGTCGATCAGCACGCAATTCGGCGACAAGGGTTTCATGATCGCCTCGATCGATGAACTCGTCACCTGGGCCCGCACAGGCTCGCTGATGTGGATGACCTTCGGGCTTGCCTGCTGTGCCATCGAGATGATGCAGATGTCGATGCCGCGCTACGATGCCGAGCGCTTCGGCTTTGCGCCGCGCGCCTCGCCTCGCCAGTCGGACGTGCTGATCGTCGCCGGCACGGTCTGCAACAAGATGGCGCCGGCCCTGCGCAAGATCTACGACCAGATGCCGGAGCCGCGCTATGTGATCTCGATGGGCTCATGCGCCAATGGCGGCGGCTACTACCATTATTCCTACTCGGTCGTGCGTAGCTGCGACCGCATTCTCCCCGTGGACATCTATGTCCCGGGATGCCCGCCGACCGCGGAAGCCTTGCTCTACGGCGTGATGCTGCTGCAGCAGAAGATCCGGCAGACCGGATCGATCGAACGATAATCACAGCACCTGAGGCAACGAGCCGCTAGCTGCCGATAACGCTCGACATCAAGGCGGCTTCCGCCTTGCTCACGTGCCGCTCCTTGTGTCTGATCGCGTAGAACGAGCGCTGGGCGAACTCGCCTTCCAACCGGAACAGGGTCTTGGTCGCGATGGCGTTTTCGACCACGAGGTTGGAAATGGCGGCCGCGCTGGTGCCGGCTTCGACCGCACTGCGGATCGCTTCATTTGAGGCGAGCACAAGCTGCACATTAAGGTCCGCAAGCTTCAGGCCACGCTTCTTCAGGGCTGCTTCGAGCATCGCGCGTGTGCCGGAACCGGATTCGCGCAGTATCCAGCTCGTGCGGGTCATCCAGTCCTGAGGCAGCTTTCTCTGCTTGGCGAAGGGATGGCGAGGGCCGACGACGATGACCAGGGCATCGCCGTCGAGACGGCGCACAGCGAGCGCGCCGTCATCGATCTCCCCCTCGACGAAGCCGACGTCGGCCGTGCCGTCGCGCACATCGCTTGCGACCCGTTCGGTATTGGCGATCCTGACGCCGACCTCGATGCCGGGATAAGCCGCCTGAAACGCCTGCAGCCTGGGCGGCAGCCAATAGTTGGCGACAGTCTGGCTGGAAGCGAGCGTCAACTTCCCGGTTTTCAATCCTGCGAGATCGTGAAGGGCCTGTTCGGCGGAGCGGGCCCTTGCGAGCACGCCGCGTGCTTCACCCAGGAAGATTTGGCCCGTCTGCGTCAGAACGATGCCGCGTCCGACGCGATCGAACAGCCTGATGCCGTAACGCGCCTCCAGCGCCGCGACGGCCGCGCTCGTGGCGGATTGCGTCAGATTGAGTTCGCGCGCGGCCTGCGTGACATGTTGCTTCTCTGCGACCGCAACGAAGATCCGGAGCTGTTCGAGCGTCATGACGGAATCACCCCAAGAAGGTTGGACTAAACGAATTGTTAGACGAGCTTAATCAGGGCCAGGCTGACGCTTGCTATGAAAAGAAAGGAAATCGCGCCCAGAAGGGCCGGCCGCAGTCCCTTCGCCCGGATTTTCGAGACGTCAGTCTCCAGGCCCATCGCGGCCAGCGCGACCGACAGCAGGAACGTCGTGACAAGCGCGATCTCCTTGCTGACCTCCGGTGGAATCCGCATCGCGCTGTTGAGCGCAACAACGCCAATGAAGCCGAGAACGAACCAGGGCAGCGGCGGCCGTGCCGTCCCGGCCGCGCTGCGGCCGGCCGCGAGGCGTTGCATGATGCTCAGGGCGAACACGACCGGTGCAAGCAGCATCACCCGGGCCAGCTTGACGATCGTGCCGAATTCGCCGGCGCGCTGGCCGTTCTGGAAGCTTGCCGCAACCACTTGCGCGATTTCATGGATCGAAGCGCCGCTCCACAGACCGTATGCATGCGGATCGAGATGCAGCAGCCGGGGCAGAAGGGGATAGGTAAACATCGCGACGGATCCGAACACGGTCACGCATGCGACGGCATAGGCGACGTCCTCATCATGGGCCTCGGCAACGGTATTCGTCGCGATGATCGCGGACGCGCCGCAGATCGATGTCCCGGCGGCAATGAGCTGCGTAAGCTTGCGATCGAGCTTGAGGAGGCGACCGAGCCAGACGGTGAACAGGAAGGTCGCGGTCAAGCTCGCCGCGACGATGATCAAGCCGCGTCCTCCGACGTCAAGGACTTGGCCCACCGTCAATTGAAAGCCAAGCAGGACGATCGCAATGCGAAGCAGCCGCCGCAGGCTGAAGTTGATACCGGGTTTTGCGATTGCTGGCGTGCCGATGAAATTGTGGAAGGCCATTCCGAGCACAATGGCAAGGATCATCGGACTGAATGCAGTCATTCCCGGAACGGCATGTGCGAGGAATGCGCTCACCGCGATGGCTCCGGCAAGCAGCACGCCCGGTGCTGTCTCCAGCGCGGCGGGCGGATGGAATGCAAGTCCTGCATGAGCGGCGCAATCGGTGGCGGGAGATGCAACTCGGTTCTTGGGTGCGGTCGTCATGGGTGGCTCCTCAATTGGGCTCGCCCAAATATCGATCGCTGCGATCGATTAATCCAATAGATCGTTTATGTCAAAATATTCGATGTTATCGATTAATCGAGCGCGGGGGCATTTTAGTACAGGACAGGCGGCCGTGCGCCGCCGTCCCAGAGAGGCTGGCCGCGCGGTACGAAAAAAGCCCCGCAAAGGTGCGGGGCTCTTTCTGTTCTGCGTGTTCTGGGCGCTGCGCCAGTCGATGCGGTCAGCGGCCGCCGGGAGCCGGACCGTTGTTGTTGGTCGTGCCCGGGCCGACATTGCCTTCACTCGAGGTGTTGCCCCTCGTGCTGCGGCTCATGCCGGTCGTTCCACCTGATGACTTCATGTTGGAGCCGGTCGTCATCGACGAGGTGTGAGAATGCCTGGTGTGCTTGTACGACTTCGCTTGCACGGCAAGAGGCGAGGCGGCCAAGCCCGCTGCCAGCAGTACGGCAATTGCCAGTCTGGTCTTCATCATGAACGGGAACTCCCTTTGTTGGATGACACGCGTGGGAAACTTCTTTCCTTGGGAACGGTTCCCACCTTGCTGCTCAAACCACCGGCTGCTTGTCCTTTCGTATACCATCAAGGAGGCTGCGTTCGATCTTCAGATGCGCCTCGACCAGTTCACGTGGCGTCAGCGCCATCCATTGCGCGAGCGAAACGTCCATGAATCGCGGTGATCTGAACAACTCAAGGAAGCGAAGCTGCTCGTTGCCGGTATTCTCGATGAAGTGACTCATCGACATCGGCACGTAGCCGACATCGCCGGCCTGGAAGTCGAATGTCCGTGCGTTGGTCTCTGCGGCGAACACCGTCATCCGGCCTTTACCGGAAATGTAATATTGCCACTCGTCTGCGTTCGGATGCCAATGGATCTCGCGCATATGGCCGGGATCGACCTCCACCAGAGCTGCCGCGACGTCGGTGGCGATCGGGAAATTCCGCGTATCGGCAATGCGCACACGCCCGCCGGGCGAGGTGGTCGGCTGCTGTTCCATCAACTTGAACATCATGTTTTGCGGCACCCCGCCGAGCGGGTCGTTGACGCTGTCGGTGTTCAGAGGCGGCGGCGGCTCGGCTTGGAAGATGAACAGCTCCTGCTTTGGAATATTATCGAACGCCTTTGCGTCGACGCCGAAATTCCTCGCCAGGACCTCGCGATCGGTATGCGCAAAGAGATCGGTGATGGCGAAGGTGGAGTCTTCGGAGAACTGGCCGTCGGGAAACGCCAGCAGAAATTCGCAGCCGTCGTTTGGTAATCCCTGGATCGAGTGGGGGATCCCGGATGGAAAGTACCAGAGGTCGCCCTCGCGCACATCGGCGATGAAGTTGTGTCCATCGTTGTCGACCGCGGTGATCCGCGCGTTCCCGGCAAGCATGAAGGCCCACTCGGCCTGCTTGTGCCAATGCAGCTCGCGCACCGCGCCCGACTTCAAGCGCATGTTGACGCCGGCCATGGTGGTCGAGATCGGCAACTCGCGCTGCGTCACCTCGCGCGACCAGCCGCCGTCGCGCATCTTCATGTGGGCGTCGGCGAAGGAGAATCGCAAATTCGGTAACGTACCGTGATCGGTGGACGGCGGCCGCAGGATGTCGGGGTTTTGCTGCTCGCGATCGTGGTTGCGCGGACCGATGATCGGGGCGCCCTTGTTGCCGATAACAGGCTCGTTACTTTGACTGGCCATCGCAGCGTTGGTGCCCAAGGCGGCCGCGGCCGCAAGCAGGGTTCGTCGGCTCGGGAAATTCATGCGTTCACCACTTGCCGGCCGAACGCGAGCCGGTTCTGAAAGTTCGTAGCGCGCACGTCACGCAAAGCTTATGGCGGCGGTTCTGCAACCTAACGGAGCGCTGCGGTTTGTCTCGCATTCGCAAGTCGGGAGCTGCGCCATGCCGCAGAAGTCGGACATTGATCGCCGGGACTTCATTTCGATCGCAACCACCGGATTGGCGCTCGCGAGCGTGAATGCACGTCCGTCCGCGGCCGCGGAACCGAGCGAAGTCACGTCTGCCATCTCGCCGCAGCCGGCGCCGTCATTCGGCGGGGACGAGACGACCGCGGACATTATCGTTGACACATTGGTCGCCTGGGGCGCCACGCACGCGTTCGGTGTCGTCGGCGACGGCATCAATTCGGTGATCGAGGCTCTGCGCAAGCGCCAGGACAAGATCCGTTACATCGGCGTGCGCCATGAAGAAGCCGCGGCTTTCATGGCCTCGGGCTTTGCCAAGCTTACCGGACATCTCGGCGTGTGCGTCGGCACCACGGGGCCGGGCGCGATTCATCTCCTCAATGGGCTTTACGATGCCGCCCTCGACGGCGCGCCGGTGGTAGCGCTGACCGGCCTGACCTTTCACGACCTCACCGGGCTGCGGTATCAGCAAAGCGTCGATACCGTAGGGCTGATGCGAGGCGTCGCGCTCTACAACGAGGAGGTGACCGGACCGGAGCACGCCGTGATCGTAGCAAACCGGGCCTGCAGAGCGGCGCTGGGTGAGCGTGGGGTGGCGCATCTGACCATCTCCAAGGATGTGCAAATGATGCGGCTTTCCGCCGGCAAGCGCTCGATGCGCAATCCGGGCGTTCGCACGTCCTCGTCCTGGACCACGCCGCTGGCAGCGGCGCCTGCCGATGAGGTTCGCGCCGCAGCCGACATTCTCAATTCCGGACGGCGGGTCGCCATTCTCGCCGGGCAGGGCGCGCTGCATGCTCGCGAGGAAGTGACCAGGCTTGCGGACGCGCTCGGCGCGCCGGTTGCAAAATCCCTGCTGGGCAGGGCTGTGCTGGCCGACGACTCTCCATTGACCACCGGTGGGATTGGCGATCTCGGCACCGCACCGTCGTCATGGATCATGAAGAATTGTGACACCGTCTTGATCCTCGGTTCGACCATGCCATGGGAAGAGTACTATCCGTCGCCCGGGCAGGCGCGCGGTGTCCAAATCGATCTCAAGGCCGATCGGATCGGCCTGCGGTATCCCGTGGAAGTCGGTCTGGTGGCTGACGTCAAGGCGACGCTGATGACGCTGTTGCCGTTGATCACTCCCAAGCAGGATCGTTCGTTCCTCACCGAAGCGCAGCATCGCGTCGCCGATTGGAACACGCTGCTCGACAAGGTCGAGGGCAGCGCGCGCAGCCCGTTGCGTCCGCAGATGGTGGTGCGCGCCCTCAGCGACCTCCTGGCGGATGATGCCGTCATTTGCCTGGATTGCGGGGCGAACACGCATTTTGCGGCGCGCTGCTTGCGCCTTAGGGAGAACCAGCGCCTGACCGGAACCGGCATGCTGGCCAGCATGGCGCCTGGCCTGCCTTTCGCAATCGCGGCACAATTGGCCTTTCCGAAACGGCAGGCGGTGACCGTGGTCGGCGACGGCGGATTTGCCATGCTGATGGCGGAATTGTCGACCGCGGTCGCACAAAACCTGCCCGTCAAAATCATCCTTCTGAAGAACAACAGCCTTGCCGAGGTGAAGTTCGAGCAGCAGGACATTGGCAACCCGCCCTTCGGTTGTGACCTACCGCCGATCGACTTCGTGGCATTCGCGAAGGCCTGCGGTGCGGATGCATTCCGTTGCGAGAAGCCGGATGACATCGTTCCCGCGATCCGCGCAGCGCTGGCTTCATCGAAGCCGGCCCTGGTGGAGGCCGTGGTTGATGCGGAAGAGAAGCCGACCAAACCCAACGAACTGAAGGTCTAAAGCGCGATAGGTCTTGGATCGGTACCAACCGCGGGACTCGGTTCACCTCTCCTCCGTGTTGGGAGAGGTGAACGGCCGCGGCAATCAACTGAACCTAAGCCTCGTCGCGCTTTGGCAGCGCCAGACTTTGCGAGACTCCGGCGCCTCTCAGGAGAAAATGAAATCGGAGTCCGGATCGCTGACCTCATCCGGACTCGACTCGCAAAACTTGATCTTGAGATTGCCGTCCAGGACCTTCTCGCCATCAGGTCGGGTCTCGACCAGGCCGGCGCGTTCTGCAGCCGCCCAGACCTCTTGCTCAGTTGGGAAGCTGCGTGTCAGCCGCTCATTCTCTTCATACAGGGCGTAGGGCATGGCGCCCTCCTAACAAACCCCGTCCGTTATCGAAAGCCGAAGACGGGGCTTCGAGCTATTCTCTTCGGCTGGATATCTCCTTGCGAAATTTTCCAAGCTCCGGCGAACAATTCCGCCATCTGCCTCCTGTTCCTTGTGATGGATGCGGAACGGTTGCTCGGGGGCCGAATTATGGGGGCATGGCAACCACCACAATCACTGTTCTGGAAAAGCCCATCGCGCGTATCAAGGAGACGTGCGAGATGATGGGCATTGCGGAAAAATTCGACCAGGCCCTTCCGGACCTCGAGACCTATCTCGAAGGCGAGGTGGCGGCCGGGGAAACCAGCGAAACGCGGCTGACCTATAACGGGCTGGTGTTTCTGAAGCAGAACCTCGCCAAGCGCTAGACTGAAGCCGCACCCCGCGCCACGGAACGATGCGGGCAATTGCCGATTGACGCGGACACGCTTTTTGCAAGGGAGTGTCCCATGGAATTGAAGGGCAAGAAGATCGCCATTCTGGCAACCAACGGTTTCGAGCAGTCCGAGCTGGAGGTGCCCCGCGACAGGCTGAAGCAGGCCGGCGCCACCGTGGAGATCATCTCGCTTTCGGCCGGCGAGATCAAAGGCTGGGACATGAAGGACTGGGGGCGGCCGGTCAAGGTGGATAAGACGCTGGACCAGGCCTCGCCGTCCGACTACGAGGCGATCGTATTGCCGGGCGGTCAGATCAACCCGGACCTACTGCGGGTCGAACCCAAGGCGTTGAAGTTCATCAAGGACATTTTCGATGCCAAGAAGGTGGTCGCCGCCGTCTGCCACGCGCCCTGGCTGCTGATCGAAACCGGCATCGCGAAGGGCCGGAGGATGACGTCGTACAAATCGATCAAGACCGATGTCATGAATGCCGGTGCGAAGTGGGAGGATTCGCAGGTGGTCGTCGACCAGGGTGTGATCACCTCGCGTAATCCAGGCGATCTCGAAGCCTTTAGCAAGAAGATTATCGAAGAGATTAGGGAAGGCCGCCACACCCAGCGTAGCGCCGCTTGA
Source organism: Bradyrhizobium sp. ARR65 (assembly GCF_000472385.1). Classification (GTDB taxonomy): domain Bacteria; phylum Pseudomonadota; class Alphaproteobacteria; order Rhizobiales; family Xanthobacteraceae; genus Bradyrhizobium. The sequence continues at coordinate 58,247 of NZ_AWZU01000007.1, read as the reverse complement.
TCATGGAACGGACAGGCGGACGGCCCTAGAAGATCACGGGGGCAGAGTTCGAAAGAGCCTGCCCCTTCACCTTGTGCGCGCAAGACGCGCGACGCCTTACCGAGGAACGAGGCGGTGCCGTGCCGGGTTGCCCTCGTAGGAGGCGCGCCCATGAGCAAAATCCGTAAAGTCAGGTTTCATCGTTTCGGCGCAAAGGATGTGCTGCAGCTCGAGGAGCTCGAGCAGTCGCAGCCGGATGCAGGCCAGCTCCTGGTCGTGGTGCGCGCGGCCAGCGTGAACCCGGTCGATTTCAAGATTCGCCTGGGCAAATACCCATCCGTGCAAGAGGATCGTCTGCCATATACGCCGGGCCGCGACGTCTCTGGCGTGATTGCGAAATGCGGCGCCCAGGCGACCCGCTTCAAGATCGGCGACGAGGTCTTCGGGATGGTGCCGGTTTATGGCGGCGGCTATGCGCAGCAGGTCGTGTTGGATGAAAGGGCGGTTGCGGTAAAACCGTCCGGGCTGGACCATCTGTATGCCGCCGGCGTTCCGCTGGCGGGGCAGACCGCTTGGCAGGGACTGTTCCGGCATGGCGGCCTGAAGGCGGGACAATCTGTCCTGATTCACGGCGGTTCGGGCGGGGTTGGCCATTTTGCCGTGCAGTTCGCCAAGGCACGCGGCGCGCGCGTGCTCACGACGGTCTCAACCGACAACGTCGATTTTGCGCGCGGTCTCGGCGCCGATGTCGTCATCGACTACAAGAAGCAGCGCTTCGAGGAGGTCGCCTCCGACCTCGACATGGTGTTCGATCTGATCGACGGTGAAACGCGCGAGCGTTCCTGGCAGTTGCTGAGGAAAGGTGGGGTGCTGGTTTCGACCTTGACCGAGCCCTCGCAGGAGAGGGCGGGAGAACTCGGTGTGCGTGCGCTGCGCTATACGGTGGAAGCCAATGGCGATGAGCTTGCCGAAATCGCCGCGCTCATCAACGCCGGAAAGGTCAAGCCTCATGTCCAAAAGACGTTCCCGCTCGATGCCGCGGCAGACGCCATGGGCTCCGTCGAGCAGGGGCATTCAGTTGGGAAGGTCGTGCTGACCGTCTCGTGAGAACCGGACAAGCGACGCGCGCTTCACGTTCTTTCTTCCGGGCATTAAGCGGGCATTAAAGGAGATCGTAAAATGGGTCTTGCTCAATATGCGATCGTCGCGGTGGGGGACCAATGGGGCGTCCTCCATGACGGGGACATCAAGGGCGAATATGCCACCAAGGAATCGGCTTTCGAATCGGCCGCGGCCGCGGCCTCGCTTGCGATCCGCCAGGGGCACGAAGTGCATTTGAGCGTGCCCGGCGGCGAGCAAGATAAGGCAGGCCGCCAGCAGCTTTAGCGCGCGATGCAGAATTCGTTCCAAGCAAGTGTCGCTTTATTTGCACCAGCGCGCTAAATTAGGTTAGCGACGATGCGCCGCCTGTGGCGCAGACTCCGTAGAAGTCTCGAAGCAGGAGGCTTCCATGATGAGGAGAAACCGGCGCAAGCCCACGGCTTCGTTCGACGAACGCCTCCAAAAGGCCGCCGATGACGCGCGTCAAGCTGCCGAGAAACTTCCGCAAGGGCCAGAGCGCGATATGCTGTTGAACAAGGCGAGTCAGGCGGAGACCGCCGTTCGCATCAATCGGTGGTTGAGTTCACCGGGGCTGCAGTCGCCGCGGTAAGGACGATTCGCGGGAATCCGCTGAGGCGGATTGGCGCCTGGAGCGGCTTGCGTGCGCCGACATTGTCGCGTGAGGCCGTCAAGGGAAAGGGCGCATGCCGCGCCGCGCAATTGGCTTTAAGAGGCGCAGCCACCTCGATCGGGCCCATCATTCACTGGGAGAGTCGATAGCAGCTCCGCCGACGGTCCCAGCGTTCAAGGGGCCGAACGCCGAGACCGCCATTCCACACGGAGTGCTCCCGACGTGACAGGGGGGATCGGCGCCGGAAGCACTATCAAGACTCTTGGTCGGCCAGATGGTTCCTCAAGTCTACCAATCAATGGCGTTGCTTTAACCTGTGAAGGCAGGAACCAGCCCGCGCCGGTGAGATTGGTGTCACGTGAACCTGATCCAGGAAACGCCATGAGCCGCGAGAAGCCGACCGACGATCCCCGGGAAAAGACCGACAAGCGTTCGTTCAAGCAGACCGATGAGCCTTGGAAGAAGCCGGTGGAAAAGGAACAGAGCACAAGCGTGCGGAAGTCCGATCTCGAGAAGTGGCAGGAGACCGACACGCATTGAGGGAGCTGGTTAGCGGTCGGTCATGAGCTCAAACAGCGTGATCCGATAGTCCCGGTCCAGGACGTGCAGTACATCGAGTGGCGAAGATGCCCGGTCCGGCCGGTGCCACGACAATTCGAATGCGTAATCCGTCTGGTTCGAATTTGAATGATGTTTCTGGCCGAGGAAGTGGGCGCGATATTTCATAGGTTCGACCAGATTTGACACCTGCTCAACGACATTCCAGTTCGCTTCGCAAGTGACGACCAGACGGGCGTGATGCTCGCGCGGAATTGTGCCATCCACCCATTTCAGGATCCAAAGCGTGAGCACCGCAAGCACTGTCGCGGCCGTTCCAAGCAGCAACTGTCCGCCGCCGAGGCAGAGCCCAATCACCGTCATCAGCCACAGTGTCGCGGCGGTCGTGACGCCGGTGATCAGGTCGCCCCTCTTGAGGATGGCGCCGCCGCCGATGAAGCCGACGCCGGTCAGGATCCCCAAGGGAAGCCGCATCAGATCCATGATCGCAAAGGACTCCGGTGTCTTGCCGCTCACCGATAGCAGAATATTGGCCTGGATCATGGCGACCGAGGCCGCCAGTCCGACAAGGATCGTGGTCCGGAAGCCGGCCGCATGACCGCGCGCGCCGCGGTTGAAGCCGATGATCGCTCCCGCCAGCATCGTCAGCGCCAGCCGGATTGCAATGTCGGTCCACGATGGTTGCAGCGGTATGTTCATCGCAGCATCCAGAACCACCGGTGCGGCAACGGGCGCTCAGTCCGCTCCGATCGCCTCCGAGTGGCTGAAAATCTCGAACGCGGAGCCGCGCGCAATGCCCACAAGAGACATGCCGCAGGCCCTTGCCGTTCGCACCGCAAGCGCGGTCGGCGCCGAAATCGCGATCAGCACGCCGGCCCCGATCGCTGCCGCCTTTTGCACCATCTCCACGGAGACGCGGCTGGTCAGGACGATGGCACCGCTGCTGCCGTCGCGATTGTCGGTGGCGAGCGCACCCGCAAGCTTGTCGAGCGCATTGTGGCGGCCGACGTCTTCGCGCAGCGCGACCAACCGGCCCTCGGGCAGGTAAAAGCCTGCGGCATGCGTCGCTCGCGTCGCCATGTTGAGGCTCTGCGCCTGCGTCAGCGTCTCGACGGCGTGGCTGACCTGGCGCCGGGTCAAGGTAACGGCGTGACGCAATACCGGAATCGGGCGCGCCGCCTCGCTCAGGCTCTCGATGCCGCAAAGTCCGCAGCCGGTCGGGCCGACAAGACGTCGTCGCCTTGCCTGCAGCTTTCGCTCGCTTTCCGTCGCAAGCCACATGCGCAGCTCAACGCCGTCGGCGTGCGGAACGATGTCCAGGTCCTGGATCTCGGTGGGGCTGGCGATGATGCCCTCGGTCAAGCTGAAGCCGATTGCGAGGTCGGTCAGGTTCGCGGGCGTCGCCATCACCACCGCGGTCGTCGTGCCGTGATAGACAAAGGCAACCGGACATTCCTCGGCTACAGTCCGGGCGCCGGCCTTGCGGAGGTGATCTACTCTCGACATGTCGACCGCCGCCGGCGGCAGCCTTACCGCGTCGCGCTGAGCGAACTGCGAGCCATGCAATGCTTTTCTCCTTGTGACGCTCATTCGACGCGCGGGCGCGCGCAAGGTTCCGTCTGCTGCGGGAACTTCGCGCCGAATCGCCGGTTTCTGCTGCAGCCGAAAATTCGCGTCCTCGCACGCAATCGAAGGAGACGTCATGAGAGCGACAGCGATCTCACTCGCCGCGTTGCTGACGCTGGTTGGCGGCCTAGCCCTGGCGCAATCGCAGGTTCCGAGCGGGCGAGGCTCCGTGACCGGCGACCCCGCGGCAAGCTCGGCGACGCCGGGCACTTCGCCGACTACCGGAAGCGCCGCGAAGTCGGGCCCGAGCGGTAGCGGCACCTCGACGTCGGGCGGCAGCGACGCCAATGGCGATCAGGGCAGGGACACAATGCCGGAAACGCGCAATCGCCCGACGATTCCGCTCGACAAGCAGAACAAGCCCGCTGTCGGGCGTTAGAGGGTGATCCGGAGAAGCGCGCAGCGATTCTTCCCGACCAGATCATGCTCAGACACAAATGCGATGACGATCATCGCGCGCCAGCAACTATTCGTCGCCCAGGCCGGCCTCGGCGTCTTCCAGGGCCGCGTAAAGCGTTGGTAGCTGTTCGGCCGCGAACGCACGAACGGTTTCGTTATCGGGTGACGCCAGGTAGCGCTGCAGCAGAGCGATCGCGGACCTGTGTTCGACGATCTCGACCGTGTAGAAATTGCGAACGTAGTCCGGCCCGTCGAAGGTCTGCAAAGCTGTCAATCGGTCTGCGCGCCTCGGCCTCGCCTGGCGGTCAAACGCGGGATCGGTGTTCACCTGTTCCCGAATCTTGGTGAGCGCTTTGTCACGCTTCTGCGCGGCATCGGCGTGTGCAAGTGCAAAAGCCCTGATCTCCTGGTTGCCGCGTGCATCTGCACTCTCGATCGCGTCTTGCTGGAACCGGTCGAACTCGTAGAGTTCTCCGATCACCTCCGCGGCGGCCGGCGTCGCTTCTGCCGCAATAGTGGCGTCACTCTCGGCGCGGCTTGTCGCAAGCTGGGTAGTGCCGGCAAGGAAAAGAAGCGCGATAGGGATCTTGAACATGCGGATCAACCGGAGGCCTCGCCGCAGGTTCCGGGTGCATTACGATCGCGTAAGAGATGGTTGAGGTTGCGAGGTTCGTTACCACCTCTTTGTCTATGAAACAGTCAGACATATTCCGAGAGAACGCCGAGAACTGCTTGCAGCTTGCGGAAGGCGCGGAAGGCCAGCCGGCATATAGGCGCTATATGCGCATGGCGCAGGCATGGGCGGCCTTGGCAGATGAGCAGGATTGGTTGGACGGGGAGATTCCCCCGCTGCCTCCCGGTCCGAAGGAGGCCGCATGACGGGAGTACGGCGCGCCCTTATAGGCCTCATGATTGCCTTCGGCATTTCCGCGACCATCGCGGCGGTGACGACGATTAGGCAGGTGCACATGGCCTCGTCGTCGGCATCGCCGCCAATCACGCGGATCTAGCCCGGCGCGAGCTTTCCTTGACGGCGCATACCAGGTGGTTGCGCTGCGGCGCGCTTTGCGACCCGGTAGGCTATAGGAACTAAGGCCGCGACTCCAGAATTGGGTGGCGACAATCCCTTCTGGAGGACCAAAATGCGTAAGTTAATTATTTCGGCTGCGGTTGCCACGATGCTTGCCGTGCCCGCGGGTCTCGCCCAATCGGTGGGCGAAAAGACCGGCGTCAATTCCGTTCTCGGTGTCAGCCCCAGCACGGATGATTTCGTCAAGGAAGTCGCGAACAGCGACATGCTCGAAATCGCAACGGCCAAGATCGCAGAGGATAAGGGCAACGCCGACGAAAAGAAATTCGCGCAGCAGATGATCACCGATCACACCAAGACCACGTCCGAACTGAAGGGACTGGTCAACAGCGGCGACGTCAAGGCGCAGATCCCGAGTACGATGGATTCGTCCTACCAGAAGAAGCTCGACAAGCTGCGCGACACCAAGCCTGCGGATTTCGCCAACGAATATGATTCGATGCAGGTGAGCGCGCACAAGGACGCGGTGTCGCTGTTCCAGCGCTACTCGAAATCCGGCGATAATGCCAAGCTCAAGGATTGGGCCGGCAAGACGCTTCCGACCCTTCAGCATCATCTCGAAATGGCGGAGGCGCTGGACAACAAGAAGCGGGATTGATGGCGGTTCAGGCGGCGGGTCGTCCTGCGCGTGGATACGATAGAGCATGAGTGACCCTGACGTCCGCAAGGGCATGCCGCCCGTCAAACTGTCGCGTGAGGAATTCGAGCGTCGTTATCGCCGCCGTTTCATCGACCCGGTGTTTCGCCCTCTGCAACGCGAGATTGATGCAATCATTGCTGCGGCCTGGGACGCCTACAGCCATTCGCGCAAGGCGCCGGTCACGCGCAAGGCCGGCCCCGGATTTGCCGACCCGGATTACGAAATCGCGGTGGATTGGCTCGCCGCGCGCGAGGCGGTGCTGGCAGCGCAGCGGCGGCACGATGACTTGCACGAAAATCCACGCATTCTGCTCATCAACGGCTCCTCGCGCAGCGAGCACACTTGTCCGGGCGAGATGTCGAAGACGTGGCGGCTCGTGAAACTCGCCGAGCCCGTGTTCAACGAAATGGGTTTTGCGACGGATATCCTGGATCTGTCGCGTCTTGCGTCCGAGTTCGGAAAGCAGATTCATCCCTGCAAGTCCTGCGTCGCAACCTCGATGGCGCTGTGTCACTGGCCTTGCAGTTGCTATCCGAACTACTCACTGGGCCAGACCGACGACTGGATGAACGAAATCTATCCGCTCTGGGTCGCCGCCCACGGCATCCTGATTGTCGCGCCCGTGAACTGGTATCACGCACCGGCCGGATTGAAATCCATGGTGGATCGGCTGGTTTGCGCGGACGGAGGTAACCCGGATCCTTCTTCGACGCATGGAAAGCATGCCGCGGAGGCGAAGGCGCTGGAGCTGAAGGGCTGGCCCTATCCGCGACACCTTGCGGGCCGTTACTTCGGCATCATCGCCCCACGGCGATGCTGTCGGGGCGGAGACGCTGCGTCGATCGTTGTCCGATTGGTTGACCGACATGGGACTGATCTCGGCGGGCCGCATGGCCGAACTCGATGGCTACATCGGCTACATGCAACCCTATGCGACGTCGCATCAGGCGCTGGACGAGGATGTGGTGTTCCAGCAGGAAGTGCTGAACGTCGCCCGCGCCCTCGGCCGGGCGGTGCAACTGCATCGCGCCGGTAAGCTCGACAATCCGGGCGCGGGTCTGCTCGACCCCGCGCAAAAATGACGATCAGGGCTGGCCGGAGCCGCCGGCCGACCCATAGACTTGGCCATTGGCGTAGCTCGCATCGGCCGCCGCGAGCTGTACATAGATTGAGCCAAGCTCGGCGGGTTGCCCCGGACGCCCGAGCGGCGTCTGACCGCCGAATTTTTCCAGCTTCTCCATTGGAGCGCCTCCGGACACCTGCAGCGGTGTCCAGATCGGCCCCGGCGCCACGCCATTGACGCGGATACCCTTAGGGCCGAGCTGCTTGGCGAGGGACTTGACGTAGTTCATCGTGGCAGCCTTGGTCTGCGCGTAATCGTAGAGCTCCGGTGATGGATCATAGGCCTGCTCGGAGGTCGTGCCGATGATCACGGAGCCGGGCTTCAGATGCGGCAGCGCCGCTTTGATGATCCAGAACGGCGCGTAGATGTTGGTCTTCATCGTCGCATCGAAATCCTCGGTCGTGAGATCGAGGATCGAATCGCGCGCCTGCTGCCGTGCGGCATTGCTGACGACGATGTCGAGGCCGCCGAGCCCGTCGACCGCGCGACGCACCAGCTCCTGGCAGAATTTCTCGTCCCTGAGGTCGCCGGGAATGGCGAGGCCATTGCGCTCTTCGGCGCGGATCAATGCGATCACTTCCTGGGCATCCGCCTCTTCGGTCGGGTAATAGTTGATTGCGACGTCGGCCCCTTCTCGTGCGAAGGCAATCGCGGCGGCGCGTCCCATTCCGGAATCGCCGCCGGTAATCAGCGCCTTGCGCCCGGCCAGCCGGCCGGAGCCGCGATAGCTGCGTTCGCCATGGTCGGGGCGCGGATCCATCTGGCTGGCGAGGCCGGGCCACGGCTGCGACTGTCGCTTGAACGGCGGCTTCGGGTATTTGTCCGTCGGATTGCTGAGTTCCTGGGCGGCCATTCCTTGGTCTCCCTTCGCGGTTGTAGAAGCGAGAGAAGCAGCCGCCAATGTCGCGCCGCCGCCGACGACCTGTCGGCGGGACATTGAAGGATCCGCGGTGCGTGCCATTCGCTTCTCCATCTGTTGAGGGGATCAACAGGCGAAGCCGCCGAACGTTTCGGCTGCACACGTAAAGCTCCGGCAAATTGCTGCGAGCCAAAACGTGATGTAGCTCACGGGGGGGGATGAGCGCTATCGGACGCTGTTGATTGTGGTGCTGGGGTACGATGGCCGGCGGCGGTCAATTTGCTCAGCGCCGCTTGCTCTCTGCCTGCAGATTTGATGATCTCTCTTGCGATACGCTTGGACCCCGCGTGGCTTTCGCCATTCGCCGTGCTTTCGTAAAACGCGATCCAACGCAAGCCTCATGTAGGTCAGTGTAGTTGATCAAACTTGTGTTCGATCACCTCCCCGTTCTTCTCGCCTTATTTCGAACTTGTATCATTCCGCGTCGCCAGCCATTCGGTGACGGCCAGTACGTTGTCGACCTGCACCGCCTTCTTCATCAGCGCGTCGCGCTCTTTCCCCGGAGGCATCCGACGTGCGGTCTCCCGCGCGTTGTCGGCGTATCTCTCCAGACGCATTTCGAAAGTCTCGGTGGGCCGAGACCTGTTTCTCTTCTTTTTTTGCATAGGTTGTACCCGGCTTGGTTGAGGGCATGCTAGGCCCTCTGAGGGTGCCCGTCGTTAACTTATGACAGGGGCAGGCGGGGGAACGTTTGCCGGCGCACAGCGTAAGCTTAGGGCTTCCGGCGCCGCTTTCTCTCTCAGGCGCGATGTCGCGGTTCCGATCAAAGCGGCCAACCAAGAGAACGTCGCCGGGCCAAGGAGGAGAGAATGCCGCTCTATCATTTCGATCTCGTGAATACAAAGACGATCCTGGATGAGGGCGGCGCAGAGCTGCATGACGACATCGAGGCGCTGGACTCCGCGGATGACATCGCGCGGCGGATATTGGACGAGCGGCCCGAGTTGAAAGGCCGGCACTATTTCATTCTCGTCACCAACGAGGATGGCGAAGAGGTCTTTCGATTACCGCTCGAGATCATTCATTAGGGATAGGAAAAGGCGAAGCGATGAAGAACTCGGGTCAAGGAATTGCCCGCGACAAGGCGGAAGAACAGCCGGCCGACAAGAAGCGCGCGCAGACGGTCCACAAGGCCAATCCGCAAAAGTCGGTCTCGCGCGAAGCGACGCGCGATCCAAAATTGAATGATGCTGAGAAGACGCCCGGGTCCGGCATGACGGCGGACGAAAGCGGAGATGCCCCGACGGGCTGAGCGTATCAGGGCAGGCCACCCTGACCGAACAGCAGTGATAATTCTGTGGTGCGAGCTTGGCGGTAGCGTTGAAAAGCGGCAATGGCGCGGTTGGCCAATGCGAGCTTGTTGCGCTGGCCCTGGCTGATCATGAATTGGACTTTGTCCGCCAGGAATCCGACCGTCTCGGCGGGATCGTCGATTTCGCCGGAACGCGCGAGGAAGTTGAAGGCGATCTGGACCGCGTCCTCCACCAGAAGCGGAGCGTCGTGGTCGTTGAACCAGGCGGACATGACAGTTTCCCGGATTTGCGATCTCTCGCGAACCGCGAACTCCGTCCAGCAAGCATTGGTTCCTAAATTCATGCGATGATCGTGAAAGCCGCCCGGAACCGGCGGCACCGCGCCTCGTTGCACGAATCAATGACTTGCATGGAGGCTGCAATGACTATCGACGAACGCGAAACCGGCAATCTGATCGGCAGCGACAAGGTCGAGGGGACTGCCGTGTACGGCGCCGATGACAGCAGGATCGGCGCGATCGAACGAGTGATGATCGACAAGGTCAGCGGGAGGGTATCCTACGCGGTGCTCGGCTTCGGCGGTTTTCTGGGGCTTGGAAATGACCATTATCCGCTGCCATGGCAGTCGCTCAAATACGATACGCGGCTTGGCGGCTATGTCACCGGCATCACCGAGCAGCAGTTGCGCGGCGCGCCGAAGTATAGCGAGGGCAGCGAGTGGAACTGGAGCGACGTCGCCAGGAACAGGGCGCTCAACGCCTATTACGGCGTACCCGTCGCGTGATGGCGGATCTGCGAGCTGGCGTATCAGCGGTGCGAGATTCGCGACGCGCCTTTTCGCGAGCGCTCATCGCGATTGTCTCGTCGGCTTTCAGACCCGCACGATGGACAAGAGGTCGCTCACAAAGGTCAACGACGGACAACGGGCGCCGCTAGGAACGATCGCCGCCGCGCAACGTCATTTTTGCGCAACCGGCTTCATCCTCCCGGAACGCCGGTTGCATCCAAAGACGACGGCTCCGGCGCTTCACGCCGGAGCCGTCAGTGTGTGCTCGTGAACGAAAAAGCCGCCGATGGGCGGCCTCCTCGAAGGCTTTCGCGTAAGGAGCTTTACCAGGATTCCCAACTATCGCCACGCCAATAGCCGCGCCCCTCATGCTCGCGGAAGACGTAATGCTCGTTGGGGCCCCACCGCCAGTCGTCATCATGGATGATGACCCTCGCCTCCGGCGGATAGCGATAGGTTTCCTGCGTGTGCCAGCACACGTTGCCGCTGCAGACGATCGCGGCGGACGCGCTCACACTCGAGATGGCCAACAACCCCGCAACGGTTACCGCGCTTGCAAGGGTCTTGCCTACCAGCTTCATTTTGTCCTCCTTCTCCTGATCATTGCCCGCTGGCCAACACGAGAGACGTGCTTTCGTTCCGGACGCAGAAATCCACGGCGAGAGGGAACTGGGGGAAAGCCGCGGCTCAGGCTTGCGAGGGCCGGACCAGTGCGCGCAGCGCAATCCTGTCGGCTCAATCGGTTTCTCCAGCCGCAAGATATTTTCAAACTCGCTGGGAATGTGCGCACGCCCGAAGCCGGTGGCAAAGAGGAAAGGGATGTCTCGTTCGGCCAGCGCGCTGCAGATCGCGAACACGTTCTCTCCGCCGAGACCAATGTCGAGGACGGCGCAATCGATTTGCGGCTCCGCCTCGATCGTGCAAAGCCCGTGGGCCAACGTGGGTACGGGTCCAAGAACGTGTGCGCGCTCTTGGACCAGCAGCCGCTTAAGATCATCGGCGAGGAAATACTCGTCCTCCACGACGAGGACCCGTCGTCCGGCGAGCACGCCTTCAGTTGCATTGTCCATGCAAGATCCAACCACGAAATTGATAGGACCAGGGAACTTCAATTTCGGAGGACTAACATAGGTTATTGAATTTGGTTCCCCGCGCGCTGGATTAGCCCTTGGGGAGACGAACCCTTGAGTTCACTTATTCGAAAACTGGAACATTTCGCGCGGCTCTCCGGGGCCGATCGCGCCATCCTCGAGCGCGCAGGCTCCGAGCGCGTCCGCAAGTTCGGGCCGCGCGCGGACATCGCGCGGGAGGGAGACAGGCCGAAGGACGTTCATTTGGTTCTTTCGGGATGGGCCTGCCGCTACAAGCAGCTCGAGGACGGACGCCGGCAGGTGGTCTCCTTCTTCCTGCCGGGCGATCTTTGCGATCTCAACATTTTCATCCTGCGGGAAATGGATCACTCGATCGGCACCATAACGTCCGTTAACATTGCTGACCTGTCGCGCGAGTTCTTTGACGAGATCAGCACGCGCTATCCGCGCATCATCGCCGCGCTGTGGTGGGCGAGCCTGGTCAACGCGGCAATCCAACGTGAGTGGACCATGAATCTCGGCCAGCGCACCGCGTCCGAGCGGATGGCGCATCTGCTATGCGAGCTGTTCTTTCGCCTGAGGGTGGCCGGGCTCACGCGCGACGACAGTTGCGAGTTTCCTCTGACCCAGGCAGATCTCGCCGATGCCACCGGGCTTTCGAAGGTGCATGTCAATCGCACGCTGCAGGAACTACGCTCGGCCGGCCTCATTGTGCTCAAGGGAAAGACGCTGGTCGTGCCCAACCTGGAGCGGCTGATGAATGCGGGCCTGTTCAACGCCAACTACCTGCATCTGGAGCGCGAGGGACGCCAGCTTGATGCTAACGACTGATGGCGCCTCGGTGCGACCGGGCATGGAGCCGCCGAGGAAGAACGGCCGATGATGGTAGACGGCGAGACCGTTGGCAGAGCGGCGTTCGAACGTGAAATCGCCGACCGCTTTGGCCTGCTGCCGAATCTTTTCCGTTCCGCGCCTGCAGCGCCCGGTTTGATCGAAGAGATCTGGACCTTTGGCAAATCCGCCTATCTCGACAATCCTTTGCCGTCGCTGCTGAAGGAGCGTCTATTCGTCTATCTCTCCCGCTTCTGCGGAGCGCCTTACTGCCTCGCGCGGCACGTCGGCTTTCTGCTGGGGAGGGGGCGACCCGCAGGCGACGCAAGGGCGACCCCGGAGACCATTCAAGAGGCCGGCGAGCTCTTGGCCCGTCCCCTGCCGAATGCCGGAACACTCGACCGGGCACTGGCGCGCTTGGAAGCACTGCGTCAGCCCGCGGAAAGTCCCGCTCCGCGCTCGCAGATGGAAGCTGATCTGTTCGACGCGGCGAGCGTCTTGTTCGTTGCGCCCCGCCAGTCCGAGCGGGCCCGGCTCGCCATTCGCAACGCCTGGGGCGACACCAAGCTCGAACTGGTCACCGTGCTGCTCGCCTTCATTCGCATGGCCCATTATTGGACCGAAACGCACCCCGATCTCGGCTACGAGCCCGACGTTACGGCCTTGATGCGCGAACACCCCGAACTCGCGGCCCTGATGCCGGACGCGAACGAAGCCCAACGCGCGCAGGAAACAATACGGCGCATCAGCAGCAATAGCCCCAAAGTCGCGCCGACCAAGGTCGATGAAGATCAGAGCGCGCGGCTCTTGAGCGAATTGCAGCACCGGATGCGCAATACGTTGGCCGTGATTCGATCCGTCGTTCGGCGCACGGCGGAAACCAGCGAGACGATCGAGGATTTCGCCAATCATCTGGATGGACGAATCGGCGCGATATCGCGCGTCCAGCTCGCGGTCGCCCGCGATCCGCTTGCCGGCTTCGACCTCGCTGCGTTGCTCTCTGACGAGTTGTGTGCATGCGCGGCCCGCGAGGGCGAGCAATTCGAGCTGAGCGGGCCTCAGGTGTACTTAAATCCCAAGGCCGCCGAGAACATTGGGCTGGCGATCCACGAACTCGCAACCAACGCGGTCAAGCACGGCGCCTTTACCGCCCAGCGCGGACGCATCGAGGTCACTTGGTGGACGCAGCAGCGGGCCGATAGCGAGTGGCTGTGCCTGCACTGGAAGGAGAGTGGAATGGCAGGCCGGCCCGTGAAACAGGCACGAGAAGGGTTCGGTTCGATCCTGCTGCAGCAAATGTTGCAATACGATCTCGGCGCCGAGGTGACACAGGCCTTCGAGCCGAGCGGCTACCACTGCGAGATTGCGTTTCCGCTGCGGCGAAACAAATCGACATGATCTTCCGCCTCGCACTTGGTAGGAACGGCGCGACCGTGCCTTCGTTACTATCGGTCAATTTCGCCATTGGGATTTCCAAGATGCGCGCTCAATCCGTTGTTGAGGGGCCCGAACGGGTATTTGTCCTGATCCTTGACCAGGGCGAGGAAGCACTCAAGGCCATTGCGGATTTCGCGAACAAGGAGCGCATCACGGGCGCGTCCGTCGCGGCAATCGGAGCGTTTGAGCAGGCCGACCTCGGATGGTTCGATCTCGAAGCCAGGACCTATAGGCCGATCGCCGTCGACGAGCAATGCGAGGTTCTCAGTCTCCTGGGTGATGTCGCCGAAGGTGATGACGGCAACGCAAGCCTGCATCTTCATGCCGTGCTGGGATTGCGCGACGGCCGCGTCCGAGGCGGCCATTTGATATCGGGCATGGTGCGGCCGACGCTTGAAGTTACCATCAGGGAAACTGTGCAATATCTGCGCCGCAAGAAGCGTGCCGATCTCGGCATCGCTTTAATCAACATATAGAGATCGGGGCGCATTGGGGCCGTAGGAACCATTGTACGTTGCCTCGCGTTGGCGGGTCATTGGGCCGCTACATGATCCATCGCCGCAAATTCCTGCTCTCGACAGCGATTTGGCTTGCCGGAACGTCGCTGACGCGCGCGACCGTCATCCGTAACGACATGCCTTGGGACCCCTTCCCGTCGTCGGCGCCGCAAATGGAACGACCGGGTCCATGGCAATTCTTTACCGCGGACGAGGCGAGGACGATGGAAGCGATCGTCGATCGCATCATTCCGCCCGATCCGGAGACACCAGGCGGAAAAGACGCGGGCTGTGCGGTCTTCATCGACCGGCAATTGAAGGGACCGTACGGATCGTCCGAAGGCCTCTACATGCTCGGCCCCTTCATCAAGGGTACGAAGGAGCAGGGCCCGCAGTCGTCGCTGACGCCCGCTGAGCTGTACCGCAAGGGATTGGCCGCGCTCGACACATATTGCAAGGTCAACCGCGGCGGCAAGGCATTTGCGGACCTTTCCACCGACGAGCAGGATGATGTCCTGAAGCAAATCGAAGCCGGCAAGATCAAGTTCGACGAGGTCGATGCCGAGGGCTTCTTCAGCGCGCTTCTGCAAAATGTTCCTGAAGGGTTTTTCTCCGATCCGATCCACGGCGGCAATCGCGACATGGCCGGCTGGAAGATGATTGGATTTCCGGGAATTCGTTACGACTACCGTGATTGGGTCAACCGTCACAACGAGCGTTATCCTTACCCGCCTGTCGGCATCGGCGGGCGAAGCGACTGGACCCCACGCAAAGGCTGAATGCTGCAATGGCCCGCAAGCTGCCGGCAAAGGACGTGGCAATCATAGGGCTCGGCTGGACCGGGTCCATCATGGCCTATGAACTCGCCGATGCGGGGCTTGAGGTGATCGCGATCGAGCGCGGTCCATGGCGCAACACGCCGACCGATTTCCCGCCCAACTTCGCGCCCGACGAACTGCGCTACAGGATTCGCCACGAGCTCTTCCTGCGTCCCGAGCAGACCACGTTCACGTTTCGCAACAAGATGGATCAGACGGCGCTGCCGATCCGCACCTGGGGCGCGTTCATGCCGCCCAACGGCGTCGGAGGCGGTGGCGTGCATTGGAACGCCGAGACCTGGCGGTTCTTGCCGTCCGACTTCGTGCTGCGCACGCATCTGACCCAGCGCTATGGCGCCGGCTTCCTGCCTGAGGACATGACCATCCAGGATTGGGGCGTCACTTACGACGAGATCGAGCCCTATTACGATCGCTTCGAATATCTCTGTGGCACATCGGGGCAGGCCGGCAACATCAAGGGAAAGATCATCGATGGCGGCAATCCCTTTGAGGGCCCGCGCTCGCGCCCCTATCCCACGCCGCCCCAGGATCAGCCGTTCAGCCACACGCTCTTCGCGAAAGCTGCGCGCGATCTCGGCTATAAGCCATTTCCGCAGCCCTCGGGAAATCTGTCGCGACCCTATCAAAATCCGCTCGGCGTCCGGCTTGGCCCGTGTACCTTCTGCGGCTTCTGCGAATGGTTCGGCTGCGGCAATTATTCCAAGGCATCGCCGCAGACGACGATCCTGCCCGCGCTGTTGCGCAAGCCGACCTTTTCAGCGCGCGACAATAGCGAGGTCACCCGCATCAACCTCGATGGCACCGGCAAGCGCGCGACCGGCGTCACCTTCGTCGATGCAGAGGGCAACGAATGGGAGCAACCGGCCGATCTCGTCATTCTCTCGGCCTATACCATCTTCAATGTGCAGCTCTTGCTGCTCTCGGGCATCGGCAAGCCCTACGATCCCGTCGCCAACGCCGGCGTGATCGGGCGTAATTTTTCCCACCAGACGATCTCGAGCGTCGACAGCTTCTTCGAGCCCGGCAAGTTCATCTTCAACCCCTTCATCGCATCCGGCGCGATCGGGATGTGCATCGACGAGTTCAACGGCGACAATTTCGATCACGGGCCGCACGGCTTCGTCGGCGGCGCTTACATGGGCCAGGTGCAGACCAACGGCCGGCCCATCGAGACGACGCCGGTGCCGCCGGGCACGCCGCGCTGGGGGGCTGCGTGGAAGAAGGCTGTGAAGGAAAATTACCTGAGCGCGCTGAAGCCGGGCACTGGCGTGCACGGCAGCATGTACAGCTATCGCGACGTCTATATGGATCTCGATCCCACCTACAAGGATCGCTTCGGCCGACCGCTGGCGCGCATCACGATGGATTTCCATGACAACGAGATCAAGCAGAACGCATTCCTGACCGACAAATTTGCGGAAATCTTCCAGGCGATGGGCGCCAAGCAGGTGGTCAAGCACTATCGCAAGGGGCCCTACGACGTCACGCAATATCAAACGACCCATCTGTGCGGCGGCGCTATCATGGGCACCGATCGCAACACCAGCGCCATCAACCGCTATCTGCAGTGCTGGGATGTGCCAAACCTGTTCGTGACCGGCGCCAGCGGTTTTCCGCAAAATGCCGGCTACAATCCGACCGGCACGCTCGCGGCCCTTGCCTTCTGGGCGGCGAATGCCATTCGCACCCACTATCTGAAAAATCCCGGGCAGTTGATCAATGCGTAAGCGGTCGACGATTGCGATCGCCTTGCTTGCGCTTACCGCAAGTGTCGGCGCGAGCCGCAGCGCCGGCCTGCAGGATTTCGCCGAAATCGAGCGCGGCCGCTATCTGGCCAATGCGGCGGATTGCGCCAGTTGCCACACCGTTCCCGGCAGCAATCAGCCCTTTGCCGGCGGACGGCCGATTGAGACGCCGTTCGGCAACTTGGTTTCCCCGAACATCACGCCCGACCGCGACACCGGCATCGGCACATGGACCGACGAGGAGTTCGACGCTGCGGTGCGAGCAGGGCGGCAGCGCGGTGGAGCGCGGCTCTACCCGGCAATGCCGTTTCCCTATTACAGCCGCATGTCACGCGAGGACGTGAAGGCCATCCGCGCTTATCTCAGCACGGTCCCGCCGGTCCACAATGCGGTGATGTCGGACGCGCTGCCGTTCCCGTTCAATCTGCGGTCCTCCATGATCGTGTGGGACAGGCTTTATTTCAAACCCGGCGAGTTTCACCCGGACCCTTCGAAATCGGCGGAGTGGAATCGCGGCGCCTATCTCGTGGAAGGACCGGCGCATTGCGGAGCCTGTCATACGCCGAAGACTCTGCTCGGCGGAGACAAGAAATCGGACGCGCTGCGCGGTTACACCTTGCAGGGCTGGGTCGCGCCCGACATCACCAGCGGACAGGGGCCGCTCGGCAATTGGTCGGTCGATGACATCGCCGAATATCTGAAAACCGGCCACAACAAATATGCCGCCGCCGCCGGCCTGATGGCGGAGGTCGTTCAGCTCTCGACCTCGAACATGACCGACGAGGACGTACGAGCGATGGCGGTGTATTTGAAAGACATTCAGGGCGCGGCGTCTCCGGGGCCGGGCTCGGTTGACCAGAACGTGCTCACCGCCGGCGGCGCGATCTTCCAGGATCTCTGTGCGGCTTGCCACCGCCAGGACGGTCAGGGAATCCCGAACCTGTTTCCGAGGCTCTCCGATGCCGCCACCGTTGCGACGCCAGACCCCACCACGGTGTTGCGTGTGATTCTGCAGGGAACGCCAACCGTCGCCACCGATCGCGAACCGACCGGACCCGGCATGCCGGCCTTCGGCTGGCAGCTTGATGACGAGCAGGTCGCGGCGGTTGCGACCTACGTGCGCAATCATTTCGCCCACGCACCCGCGGTCACTGCAGAGCAGGTGCACAGGATGCGCGCAACGCTTGCGAAAACGGAATGAAGAGACGGAATGACCGGCATTTTCGCGCCGGTCATTCGAGCGTTCCCTTTGCCTCTCGCTTCACTTTTTGCCGGGCAGTACCGATTCAAGCACCTGTCGCGCTGTCCCCTTAATGACGCTTGCCTCGTTCGGGTCGCCCTTCAGCAACGCGGTCGAGAACGCCTTCGCCTGCTCGAACTTGATGTGCGGCGGCAGCGGCGGCACTTCCGGATCGGTCTTGACTTCAAGAACCACCGGAACGTCGCTTGCCAGCGCCTGCTGCCAGGCCGAGGCGAGCGAGTCGGGATTATCGACGTAGATGCCGCGCAGTCCGATCATCTCGGCAAAGCGCGAATAGGGAACATTCGGGATCGTCTGCGATGCCTCGAACTTGGGGTCGCCGTTCATGACCCGCTGCTCCCAGGTGACCTGGTTGAGATCTTCATTATTGAAGACGCAGACGATCCAGCGGCGATCCGGCCAGTCGCGCCAGTATTTGGCGACCGTGATCAGCTCGGCCATGTTGTTCATCTGCATGGCGCCATCGCCGACGAGCGCGATCACGGGGCGGTCGGGATTGGCGAACTTGGCGGCGATCGCATAGGGAACGGCTGCGCCCATCGAGGCGAGCCCGCCGGAAAGCGACGCCTTCATGCCGCGCCGCATTTTCAGGTCGCGGGCGAACCAGTTCGCGCATGAGCCGGAGTCGCTGGTGATGACCGCGCGGTCCGGGAGCAGCGGCGACAATTCCCAGGCCACGCGCTGCGGATTCACCGGGTTGGCAGGCTGCTTCGCGCGCTCCTCGAGGGTCTTCCACCAATCCTTGAGGTTGGCTTCGATGCTGTTGCGCCAGCTCCGGTCGGACTTCTGCTTCAGTCGCGGTAACAGCGCGCGCAGGGTTTCCGCGGCATCGCCGACAAGTCCGACTTCCATGGGGTAGCGGATCGACAGCATGCCGGCATCGATGTCGATCTGCACGCCGCGGGCCTGCCCTTCCTTCGGCAGGAATTCGGAATATGGGAATCCCGAACCGATCATCAGCAGCGTGTCGCATTCGGTCATCAGCTTCCAGCTCGGCTCTGTTCCGAGCAGGCCGATGCAGCCGGTTACCCAGGGCAGATCGTCCGGCAGGACGGCCTTGCCCAGCAGCGCCTTGGCGCAGCCGGCGGCGAGGCAATCGGCAACCGCGATGACTTCGTCGGTGGCGCCAAGCGCGCCGGCGCCGACCAGCACGGCAACCTTCTTGCCGGCGTTGAGGACATCAGCGGCGCGGTCGAGATCGTCGTCGCTCGGCCTGATCTTCGGCATGCTATAGCCGATGCCCGATCGCAGTGTGCCATGTGCACGAGGCGGATCGCTGTAGGTCTCGTCCTGGAGGTCGTTGGGCAGCACGATCGTGGTCGGGGCACGGCGCGCGAGCGCGATGCGTGCGGCGCGATCGATCAGGTGGCGGACCTGGGCGGGAGAGGCGGCCTGCTCGACGTAGGCGCCTGCGACGTCCTTGAACATCGAGCAGAGGTCGAGTTCCTGCTGATATTGTCCGCCCAGCGCATTGCGCGCCTGTTGTCCGGCGATGGCGAGCACCGGCTGGTGATCCAGCAGTGCATCGTAGAGACCGGTGATGAGGTGAGACGCGCCCGGCCCTGACGTTGCGATGCAGACGCCGAGCCGTCCGGTGAATTTCGCGTAAGCGGAGGCCATGAAGGCCGCCATTTCCTCGTGGCGGGTCTGAATGAAACGGATCTTGCCGTTGGCGCGATTGAGCGCGCCGAACACGCCATTGATGCCGTCACCGGGATAACCAAACATGTGCCGCACGCCCCATTCGTGCAGCCGTTGAACAAGAAAGTCGCCGACGGTCTGAGACATTGTATGAGCTCGCTTTGCAGGGATGACAGCGGCTCAACGATGGCTTTGGAAGGCAGTTCCGTCACCATTTCGATCAATCGTCCACCTTTGGGGGAACCATGTTTCGCAGTTGCAATTAGGCCCTGAGCGGTTGAGGTGCAGGGATGCCATCAACCACCGCCCGAGGTGACGGAATTGGATGCGCACGCAAAAGAGCGTGGGCCATCGGCGGAAAGGCCGGAGCAGCTTGAGCGCCGTTCCGATCAGCCGCCCGCGCGAGAGCAGAATCGAAAAACAGGCGATGGCCCGCGTGATGCGGGCGACAAGGCGCCGCCTTCGCTGCGCGACCGGTTGCGCGAGCACTGGATCGCCGTATCCGTCGCGGCCATTCTGTTCCTGGTCGCGCTGATTGGCGGCACCGCCTATTGGCTCAATGTGCGCAACTACGAGTCGACCGACGACGCCTTCATCGCCGCGCGGAGCTTTTCTGTCGCGCCGAAGGTTGGCGGCTATGTCACCGCTGTTCCCGTGACCGACAACCAGCATGTCAATGCCGGTGACCTGCTGGCCCGGATCGACGATCGCGACTACAAGAACGCGCTCGACCAAAGCCAAGCGCAGGTCGCGGTGGCCCAGGCCAATATCGACAATATCCAGGCGCAGATCGACAGCCAGCGCGAGCAGATCAACCAGGCCAAGGCCCAGCTCGATCAAGCCCAGGCGCAACTGCAATTCGCGCAGCAGGAGGAGAACCGCGCGCTGGACCTGGTCAAAAAGGGCGCCGGCACTGTGCAGCGCGAGCAGCAGACGCGCTCCGACCTGCAGTCGCAGCAGGCCAACACGGCGCGCGCCAAGGCCGGGTTGATCGCGGCCGAACTCGGCATCAAGACGCTTCAAGCACAGCTCGAAAGTGCCCGCGCCAACCTGCAGCAAGCGCAGGCCCAGCTCGATCAGGCGAAGCTCAATCTTCAATACACCGAGGTGAAGGCGGCCCAGTCCGGGCGTGTGGTGAGGCTCACCGGCGCGGTCGGAACGTTCGCCACAGCGGGACAGAGCCTGATGATGTTCGTGCCGGACGATATCTGGATCGTCGCGAATTATAAGGAAACGCAGCTAAGAGACATGCGCCCGGGCCAGCCGGTCGAGTTCACCATCGACGCCTATCCGAACCGCAAGCTGACCGGTCATGTGGATTCGATGCAGCCCGGCTCCGGCACGGCGTTCAGCCTGCTGCCCGCCGAAAACGCCACCGGCAACTACGTCAAGGTGGTGCAGCGCGTGCCGGTGAAGATCGTCGTCGATCAATGGCCGAGCGACGTGGCGATCGGGCCGGGCATGTCGGTCGTGCCCTGGACCAAAGTGCGATGACGGACCTTGCAGAGGGCGGCGGTGCATCACGCGGCTGGTCGCCGGAGCGTTCGGCGGCCGGTGGACACAATCCGTATCTGATCGCCTTCGTCGTCTCGATCGCGACCTTCATGGAGGTGCTCGATACGACGATTGCCAATGTCGCGCTGCGTTATATCGCAGGCGGGCTGGCGGTCGGTCTCGACGAAAGCACCTACATCGTAACCAGCTATCTCGTCGCCAACGCGATCGTGTTGTCGATCTCGGGCTGGCTTTCGACCGTGATTGGCCGCAAGCGCTTCTACATGATTTGCGTTGCAACCTTCACCTTCGCCTCGCTGTTGTGTGGTTTTGCCTGGAGCCTGCAGGCGCTGGTGCTGTTTCGCATTCTGCAGGGACTTGGCGGGGGCGGCATGGCGACGAGCGAGCAGGCGATCCTCGCCGATTCCTTCCCGCCGGAGAAACGTGGCCAGGCATTCGCGATCTACGGCATCGCCGTGGTGGTTGCACCGGTGATTGGCCCGACGCTGGGCGGCTGGATCAGCGACACCTATTCCTGGCATTGGGTGTTCCTGATCAACGTGCCGATGGGCCTGATCTCGCTGTTTCTGGTCGGGACCCTCGTCAGCGAGCCGTCGGGCGCGGAGGAGGAGCGCAGAGAGCTGCTGAAGAACGGCCTGCGCGTCGACTATATCGGCTTTCTGTTGATCGCCGCCGGGCTTGGCTCGCTCGAATTCGTACTCGACGAAGGCCAGCGCAATGACTGGTTCGGATCGAGCATGATCCTGGGCTTCGCGCTGACGTCGGCGTTCTGCCTCGTCACGTTTGTCGTCTGGGAGCTGATCCACGACGATCCCATCGTCGATATCCGCCTGTTGGGCCAGCGCCAGTTCGGCTGCTGCTTCCTGCTCATGCTTGGCACCGGTGCGATCGTCATAGCCACGACGCAGATCCTGCCGCAATTCCTGCAGACGGACATGGGTTACACGGCGATGCTGGCGGGGCTGGCCTTGTCACCGGGCGGTCTGGTGACAATGGTCATGATGCCGATCACCGGACAGTTGATCGGAATGGTGCAGCCGAAATATCTGATCATGGCCGGTGCAACGATTGCGGCGCTTTCGATGTGGCACCTCACCGGGCTCACCGGCGACGTCTCCTACGGTTATGCCGCGATGGCGCGCATTTATCTGGCGGTCGGCCTTCCCCTGCTGTTCCTGCCGGTCACGACCGCCTCTTATGAGGGCATGCCGCCGGAGAAGACCAACCAGGCGTCCGCGCTGATCAACGTGGCGCGCAATCTCGGCGGTTCAATGGGCGTTGCGCTCGCACAAACGCTCTTTGCGCAGCGCCAGCAATTCCATCAGAGCCGGCTGGTCGAGCATATCGCGCCGTCCGACATCGGCTATCAACAGACGGTCGATGCAATGACACGCTTCTTTGAGGCACAAGGGTCGAACGCCTCGGACGCGGCGGGCCAGGCGATCGCCTGGGTCGGCCAGACGCTGCAGCACCAGATCGATCTGTTGGCCTATATCGACGTGTTCTGGGCGCTCGCCATGGTGGGCGTTGCGATGATTCCGACTGCGCTGATCCTCAGGCGGGTCGATCCGTCGGCCGCGAGGGCGCCGCACTAAAGCGCGATGGGATTAGGTTGAAGCGCCATCGCGCTTTAGATTATTGCTTGAGCATGATCTTTTCGGAAAACCGCTTCACACTTTTCCGGATCATGCTCTAGCAGCACACCTCCGCGACTGCATCGTCTTCAGCGCCTTTCCTCTTCAGCTCTGCAGCTCTTCGGCGAGCCGCTGCTCGACGAATCGACGCTCGTGGTCGGAGAGACGCGTGCGAAGCAACTTGCGGTACCGCCTGACGTTGGCCTCGCGGCTCCAGCGCGCCCGGTTGAACGCGATCGGCGGAAGCGAGCGCAGACGGATGTCGGTTGCGTGCGAGGCGTCGGATCGCGCCTCATCCCCCTCATCGAGCTGTCGCAGTGCGAAGAGAATCTCGCCAAGACGCATTTCCCGCGCGATGCCGGGAATCTTGCGCAGCGCGGGTTGGGATTCCACGGCATACATGTCGGAAGCCCAGGACGAGAGGATGGCCCGTTTCTCAGGGGCCGAAAGCGCGGGATCGAGCAGGACCTCCGCGGGTGAGTCGTAATGGGATACAGAATGAAACAGAGCATCAAGACCGTGGGATGCGCGCTCAGCCTGGCTCATGTCGAAACTCCTCGCTGCTCCTTTCTCGAAAATGGGTCAATTGGGGGAGACGGCCGGATTGCCGTCTCCCTCAAACCTGGCTGATTGCCCGAAGCCGTCCTAGGCGGCTCTCTTCTGCTCGATTTTCTCGGGGGCTACGCCATCGCCGATCGGGATACGCCGGGGCTTCATGGCCTCGGGAATCTCGCGGAATAGTTCGACACGGAGCAGGCCGTTATCGAACGACGCGCCTTTCACCTGGACATAATCCGCGAGATTGAACTGCCGCTTGAACGGCCGGGCCGAGATGCCCTGGTAGAGATATTCGTGCTGCTCCTTGTCGGCCTTGCGCCCTTCCACCGTCAGCACATTCTGCTCCGCGGTGATGGCGATCTCATC
Source organism: Bradyrhizobium sp. ARR65 (assembly GCF_000472385.1). Classification (GTDB taxonomy): domain Bacteria; phylum Pseudomonadota; class Alphaproteobacteria; order Rhizobiales; family Xanthobacteraceae; genus Bradyrhizobium. Next base: position 34,726 of record NZ_AWZU01000007.1, on the reverse strand, counting down.
CGGGTTGAAACCGGCGAGCGCGAGCGAAATCTGATAGCGATCCTCGCCAAGACGCTCGATATTGTAGGGCGGATAGTTGTCCTCGGTAGCCCGCTGGGTCTCGTCGAGGAGATCGAAAAGGCGGTCGAAGCCGATGGTCGAACGCCACAGGGGAGCGAAGTCGTAGGTCCTCATAACCATGTCCTCCTAAGAGCAAAATGGATACGAAGGGGCGTCGGACACCTGGCCGGCGCCCGCTTAGCTCGCCGGACCCGATTTGGCGCCCGGCACCGCGGCGGCGGCGAAAATCCACTTAGAACAAACGCGCCCGCTTTCAAGAGGGGGCGCGAAAAAAATCCAGGCTGGCGGTGGCGTAAGACGGGTTAATTCTGCGAGCGGCGGCGACCCGCGAGTGGGGTCCGGCCGCCGCGCGCCTCAATGCCCGCCGTCCGCCGCCGCGCCCTTCGGCTTCCCGGTCAACAGGATGGCAATGCCGGCGAGGACCAGCACGATCCCGATGACCGCAAAAGTGTCGCTGAAGCCCATTACCAAGGCCTGGCGCTTTATGATCTTGCCCAGCGCGATGATCGCCTGGTGATGCGCGCCGGCCGTGTCGGTCATGCCGTGAGCCATGAAATAATCGGTCAGCCGCGCGATGCGCTCGCGCACCTCGTCGCGGCCGAGGTCGACGGCCTGGCCGATGATGTTGGAATGAAACTGCTCGCGCTTGGTGACGATGGTGGAGAGCAGGGCAGTGCCGATCGCGCCGCCAAGGTTGCGCATCATGTTGGAGATGCCCGAGGCCGCGGCGGCGTCCTGCGGCGCCACGCTGCCGAGCGAGATGGCGCTCAAGGGCGCCAGCGTCAGGGCCTGACCGACCGCGCGCACGATATTCGGGATGAAGAGCTGGTCGCCGGAATAGTCGAGCGACATCGCCGTGTTCATGAAGGAGCTGAGCGCGAAAATGCCAAGGCCTGCGAAAGCGATATAGCGGATGTCGATCCGTTGCATCAGTCTTGGCACCAGCGGGATCAGAATGAGTTGCGGCAGCCCGGTCCAGGCCAGCACATTGCCGATCTGCTCGGCATTGTAGCCCTGCACCTGTCCGAGATACGCCGGCAGCAGATACACCGAGCCGAACAGCGCGAAGCCGAGGAAGACGGCGGCGATGGTGCCAAGCCCGAAGCTGCGCTGCGTCAGCAGCCGCAGGCGAACCAGCGGTTTTTCCACCAGGAGCTCGTTGACGATGAAGAGCGAGAGGCCGATCGCGGCGACAATCGCCAGCTTCACGATGAACGGCGAGCCGAACCAATCGTCCTTGTTGCCTTCCTCCAGCACGGACTGCAATGCGGCAAGTCCGACCGCCATGGTGGCAATGCCGAACCAGTCGCCTTCGCGGAGCAGGCCGAGCTGCATCGGTTGACGCTCGAGCGTGAGATAGAGCATCGTCACCATCACGGCCGTCGGCACCACGTTGACGAAGAAGATGGTCTGCCAGCCGTAGTTCTCGGTGAGATAGCCGCCGATGGTCGGGCCGATCGCCGGCGCGAAGGTCACGGCCAGAGAAAACATCGCAAGCCCGATCGGTTGCTGCGGCTTCGGCAGCTTGGTGAACACAAGTGTGAACGCCATCGGGATCAGCACGCCGCCGAAAAAGCCTTGCAGCGCGCGCATCGCGATCATCGAAGGCAGATCGTGGGTGAAGGCACAGGCGACGGAGAAAGCCGCAAACAGGCTTGCGAATGAGATTATGATGTTGCGGAAGGAAAACACCCGGCTGAGATAGTCGGTGAGCGGGATCACCACGATTTCGCCGATCAGGTACGACGTGGAAATCCACGAGCCGTTGTCGACGCCTGTCCCAATGCCGCCCTCGATGTTGAGCAGAGAGGCATTGGTGATCTGGATGTTCAGGATGGCCATGAACGCTCCGATCATGGCGGCAAGGATCGAGATCCAGACGGTGGCGCTGGCGCGCGCCGGTGACGGCGTGACCTGCCCCGAGCCGCTGCGGATCGCGGCGGCACGCGCTGGCGTCGAGGTGGAGAGCGCAAGGTCCGACATGACATCACCTCTGCGAAGCGAGCATGGCGACGCTGGGTTCGGCGCTCCGATGCTGCGGAACGTCGCGAGTGTCCGCCTTGGTTTGAATGGTGGGGATCACGGACATGCCGGGCCGCAGCTCAACGTCCGAGCTGTCGAGAGCGATCTTCACAGGTATGCGCTGCACCACCTTGGTGAAATTACCGGTGGCATTGTCCGGCGGCAGCAGGGCGAACTCCTGGCCGCTCGCCGGCGCAAGGCTGTCGACGTGTCCGTGGACGATCTTGCCCGGAAACATGTCGACCTCGATATCGACCCGCTGCCCCCGATGCACATCGGTGAGCTGGGTCTCCTTGTAGTTTGCGATCACATAAGCGCCGCTCGAGGGTACCAGCGACATCAATTGCGTCCCGGCCTGCACGAACTGGCCGGTGCGCAAGGTGCGATTTCCGGCGACGCCGTCGATCGGCGCCACGATGGTGGTGTAGGAGAGATTGAGTTCGGCCTGCTGCTGAAGTGCAATGGCGCGGGCCGCCGCCGCGACGGCTTGCGCGATCTCGGCCTGGAGCAACTCCCGCTGCTTGATCGCGGATGCGAGATTCGCCTTGTCGCGCGCGATAGCTGCGACCGCGCTCGCGTCGCGCGATTGCGCGGCTTGCGCGTTTTGCACGCTGCCGAAACCGGTGGCGGCAAGGTCGGTGTAACGCTTGTTCTCCTGCTTGGCGAACGTCTCCGCCGCGGTGTCGACGTCCAGCGTTGCCTTGGCCGCATCGATCACGGCCTCCTGCACGTCGAGCTGGGCGCGCTTGCTCGCGACCGCGGCTTGCGCCGCCGCAACGTCGGCCTTGGCCTGCTCGAGTGCCACCTTGAAGTCGCGATCGTCGATCCGCGCCAGCACCTGGCCGGTTTTCACATGCTCGTTATCGCCGACCAGAACCGCGCTGAGATAGCCGGAGACCTTGGGCGCGATGGTGGTGTTGTCCGCCTTCACGTAGGCGTCGTCGGTCGAGACCTCGAAACGGCCCACGCTCCAGTAGTCCCAGCCATACCATGATGCCCCGGCAAGCAGCGCGACGGCGGTTCCGGCCATCAGCAGTCGGCGAATTGCGCCCGCTTTCGGGGTCTTGGCCGCCAAAGGAGCGGCTTCCTTGGCGGGAGAGGAAGAGGGCACCAGCTCCTGGACAGTTCCGGCCGGGAGCTGGCGTTCGGCGTCGAAAGTCGTGGACTGTCGGCTCACGGCGACCTCGTTCTTGGCTCATCCTCTGGCCAGGACACCCGGATTGGGTGCCGTCAGGCTCGGACCCAAAATTAGGAAACTTGACGTTTTCCAAAATAGACCGCATATTGCTTCTGTCAATGGAATGACAGTCATCATCCAAAAGCATGGCTCGAACGGCATGACGACCAGGACGCCGAAAGTGCAGAGCGGGGGGGAAGCCTCGGAGGTGCGCCGCGGCCGCGGCCGGCCACAGGCCCGGTCGGACGAGGAGACGCGCGCGCTCATTCTGGATGCGGCGCGCGGCGAGTTCGCTTCGAACGGTTACGCGGCAACGAGCATGGAGAGCGTGGCGCGGCGTGCCGGGATATCGACGAAAACGCTCTACCGCTTGATTCCGAACAAGGCGGCGCTGTTCGAGGCGCTGATCACCGATCGCATCGACCGGTTCGCCTCCGTCGTGCGCTTGCGCGCCTGCGATGGTACCGACATTGAGGCCGCCTTGTGCGAAGCGCTTCTGGTTTGCGGCGAGTTGATCCTCGATGCCGACGTGATTGCGCTTCAGCGGATGATCCTGGGAGAGAGCGACAAGTTTCCGGATGTGGCGGAGACATTTTATCACAAGGCGATCAAGCGCACCCAAAGCACGCTCGCCTCATGGCTGCGCACGCAGCACAAGCGCGGCCTCGTCGCGGTCGATGATGCGGACGCAGCCGCCGGCATGTTGCTCGGCATGCTCGCCTTCCAGCCGCAACGCGCGGTGATGTTCGGCCACGCGCCGCCGCCGAGCCGCGAGGAGATCGCGCGGCGCGCGCAGGCTTGCGCAACACTGTTTCTGCGAGGGTGCGCGCGCTGAGTCATCAGCCAAGCTGAGCGAATCGGAGAGTGTCCAGCCTCTCCGCCGTCATTGCGAGCGAAGCGAAGCAATCCAGACTTTCTCCGCGGATATAGCCTGGATTGCTTCGTCGCTTTCGCTCCTCGCAATGACGGGTCGGATTTAACGCGCTCGCGCGCTCGGACCGGTGACTGCGCTAGATGCGCCCGGCCGTAAGCAATCTCTTCAATTTCTCGACCGCGCTGTCCGGCGTCGTCAGCACCGGCCGGCCCGTGGCTTCCGCAACCAGCGGGGCCGCGGGAGCCATGCTGTATTGGGCGAGCGCGATCACATCGCAGCCGCGCAGATCTATCGCGGCTTCCGCGACCAGGCGATCGTGTTGCTCGCGCTCGCCACGATCGAGCGCGGCGAGCGCGCCTTCGGCGAGCTTCGGCACGATCTCGACGGAAGCGGGGAATTCGCGCGGCATCGACGCCAGCGTCGGCGCAAAGGTCGAGAGCAGGCCGATCTTGCGACCTTTTCCGACAGCCTGCTCGATCATGGCCTCATTCGGCTTGAGCACCGGCATCGGTGCATGCGCGCGGGCCACCGCCTCGATGCACGGGCCGAAGGCCGAGCAGGTGAACAGGATTGCGTCGGCGCCGGTCCCGACCACGTAGCGGCCGAGCGTGAGAAAGCGTTCGGTCATGCGATCGGTCAGCCGGCCCTCCTGCGCCAGATCGGCCGACAGGCTGTCGTCGAGCAGGTTCATCAGCCGCGCCTCCGGCCAAAGTCTTGCGAAGGAGGCCGCGATCGGTGCGGGCGAATGCTTCAGGGCATGGATAAGGGCGATGCGCATCGGATCCGTCTCAAGCTGGCGCGGCGGCAACAACCGGCGCCGCGCCAGCTCCTGCTACTTGAAGGGAAGGGCGTACATCAAGCCGCCCTTGCTCCAGAGCGCGTTGAGGCCGCGCTCGAGCTTCAGAGGACCTTGCTGGCCGACATTGCGCTCGAAGATCTCGCCGTAATTGCCGCCCGCCTTGATCGCCAGCAGCAACCATTTGTTGTCGAGCCCGAGCCGCGAGCCGAGATCGCCCGAGGTGCCCAGCAGGCGCTGGATCGCCGGCGAAGCGCTCGACTTCGCCATCTCCTCGGCATTGGCCTGGGTCACGCCGAGCTCTTCCGCCTCGATCAGCCCGTAATGCAGCCAGGTGATGATGTCGCTCCAGACCTCGTCGCCGTTGCGCGTGAACGGCCCGAGCGGCTCCTTGCTGATGGTTTGCGGCAGCACGATATAGTCGGCCGCATTCGGGGCGGCGGTTGCGACGGCGCCGGCCAGTGCGGAAGCGTCCTGGGTCATGGCATCGCAACGGCCGCCGAAGAAGGTCTGGTACATGGTGTCGACACGGTCGAACACCAGCGGCTTCCAGTCGATATTGTTGGCACGACCATAGTCGCCGAGCGTCACCTCATGCGTGGTGCCCTGGGCAACGCACACAGTGGCGCCGTTGAGCGCTCTGATGTCCTTCACGCCGGCGTCCTTGCGGACCACAAATCCCTGTCCGTCGTAGAAGTTGATCGGACCCTGCCGCAGGCCGAGCGTCGTTCCGCGCAAGTATGTCTGGGTCGAATTGCGATAGAGCACATCGATCTCGCCCGATTGCAGCGCGGTGAAGCGGTTCTGCGCGGTCAGCGCGACATAGCGCACCTTGTTGGGATCGCCGAGCACGCCTGCAGCCAAGGCCCGGCAATAATCGACGTCAAGACCCCTAAAATTGCCCTGCGAGTCCGGTGCGGAGAAGCCGGCAAAGCCGGTGCTCACGCCGCACACCAGCGTGCCGCGTTGTTTGACCGCATCCAGCGTCGCAGCCGATCCCGCGCAGGCTGATGCGGCGAGCAGGCCGAGAGCGACAAGCACTGTTCCCTTCATTGGCGTCTCCCCTTAAGTGATCGATTATTGATTGATGCTTCGCAATGCGCTGTCGACCGCGCCCCCGAGCCTGTCGACAATCATGTCGATGTCGTGCTGCGTCGCGATATAGGGCGGCGCTAGCAGCACGTGGTCGCCGCTGCGGCCATCCACGGTCCCGCCGCCCGGATAACAGGCAAGTCCTTCCGCGAGTGCGGCCGCCTTGATCTTCTGGTGCAGCCTGAGCGCGGGATCGAACGGCGCCTTTGTTGCGCGATCGGCCACCAGCTCGATGGCCTGGAACAGGCCGCGGCCGCGGATATCTCCGACATGGCGGTGGTTGCCAAAGCGTTCGGTCAGGCGCTGTTCAAGCTGCTTGCCGCGTTCTCTGACCTGATCCAGAAGGTTTTCGTCGCGGATGACGCGCTGCACTTCGAGCGCGGCCGCGCAAGCGAGCGGATGCGCCAGATAGGTGTGGCCATGCTGGAAGGCGCCGGAGCCTTGGCGGATCGTCTCGACGATCTCGCCGCGCGCGAGCATCGCGCCGATCGGCTGGTAGCCGCCGCCGAGGCCTTTGGCGATTGCCTGAATGTCGGGTGCGACGCCTTCCTGCTCCCAGGCATTTATGGTGCCGGTGCGGCCCATGCCGCACATCACTTCATCCAGGACAAGGAGCGCACCATAACGGTCGCAGATTTCGCGCACGCGCCGAAAATAGCCCTCAGGCGCCGGCACGCAGCCGGCGGTGGCCCCGACGACCGGCTCCGCGATGAACGCCGCCACCGTTTTGGGTCCCAGCCGCTGGAATTCGGCTTCGAGCTCGGCCGCCAGCCGCGCGACAAAATCAGCGTCCGTCTCGCTGTCGCGCCGTTCGTGATAGGCGAAGGCCGGCGTCACGTGGCTGAAAGCCGATGACAACAGCGGCGCATAGGGCTCGCGACGCCAGGCATTGCCCCCTGCGGCTAGCGCGCCCAGTGTATTGCCATGATAGCTCTGTCGACGCGCGATGAAGTGGCGGCGCTGCGCCTCGCCGCGCTCGATGAAATATTGCCGCGCCAGCTTGATGCCGGCCTCGATCGCTTCCGACCCGCCGCTGACCAAATAAGCATAGCCGAGGCCGCCGGGCTCGTGGCCGACGAGAAGATCGGCCAATTCCTCCGCGGGCTCGGAGGAGAAGAATGCGGTGTGTGCATAGGCGAGCTTTGACGCCTGCCTCGCGATCGCGTCGAGGACGCGCGGATGCTGATGACCCAGGCACGAAACAGCCGCGCCGCCTGATGCATCGAGAACCCGTCGGCCATCCCTAGCGATCAGCCAGACGCCCTCGCCGCCGATCGCGAGCGGCGGGGTTTCGCGCAGGCTTCGGTGCAGCACGCGGCTGTTGCGAGCGGCCATGGTTCAACCTTTCTCCGCGACATATTGCGAGGTTGCGGCAAGGCGCGCCTCGGTCTCCCGAAGGCGCTTTCGTGCGCTTGCCCCGCCGAGCGAAAACGTCACCGCCGCAAGCGGTTGCGCAATTGCGATCGCGCCGGTGAGGCTGGGGAAAAATCCAGGCGAAGCGGCGGCCTCGTAGAGCAGCACATGATCGGCGCCTTCCGCCATCGGCGCGGCGGGCGAATCCGCGATCGCGATCAGCGTGGCGCCGGCGCCATGCGCGGCACGGGCGGACAACACGCTGGCGCGAGAGTAGGGCGCAAAGCCGATCACCACGACGGCCTCGCCCGCACGAAAGGCGCCGAGGTCGAGATCCTCCGGCCCCGAACCGCCGACCAATTGCACCTCGTCCGGGCGAAACAGCCGCAGCTCATAGTTGAGCAGTTCCGCAACGCTGCGGCAGCTTCGGAAACCGGCGATCCAGATGCGCCTGGCTGTGTGCAGCGCCTTGGCCGCGTCTGCAATCGACGCCGCCGAGATACGCGTGAGGCCGGCCGCTTCGGCTTCGAGCTTCGCATTGATCAGCGCAACGTCGGAATCGGGGCCGTGGCGACGCCCCTTGGCGCGGCCCGAGAACGGCGAGGCTTGCGACGGCCGCCGCGCCTCGGTCAGCGCGGCGCGAAGCTGGTCCCACCCCGAATAGCCCAGCGCCTTGGCGAGCCGCGTGAAGGCGGCGGGATCGGCGCCGGCCTCCGCCGCGAGATCGCGCATCGAGCGGGTGGTGGCGTCATAATCGTTGGCGGCGACGAACCGTCCGACCTCCTGCAGCCGCAGCGGGAGCGAGGGCAAGGCGCTGCAGAGTTCGCTCAGCGGCGAGGATCGTGTGGGCTGCAATTTCAGGAGGCCGGCCATGAAACATTTGTTGCATAGTTGAAGGAACGGTGCAACATTTGACGCGCGCCGCAAGCGCATGGCCGGAAATCGCTGTTTCAAGAGGATTCCTGTGCTGTGACGACCGCCACGCCCAAACTGCCGCCCCGGAAGCGCTTGCGCATCTCGCTGCGCAGCGAGGCGTTTACCGGCCTGCTCTGGCAGATCCTGGTGGTCGGAATCGCGATCGCCGTGGTGGCCTGGCTCTGGTCGAACGCCGTTCACAATCTCTCGGTGCGCCGCATCTCGACTGGCTTTGCCTTTCTCGGCCGTGAGGCCGGCATGCCGATTACCGACACCTGGCTGTCCTACAGCCCGAGGGACACTTACCTGCGCGCCTTCATGGTGGGCATCGTCAATACGCTCCGCGTCGCGGTGATCGGGATCATGCTCGCGACGGTGCTCGGCACAATGATCGGGATCGCGCGGCTGTCGGCCAACTGGCTGCTGTCGCGGCTGGCCGCGGTCTACGTGGAGGTGCTGCGCGACGTTCCGCTGCTGCTGCAACTCCTGTTCTGGTACGTGCTGATGCAGGGTCTTCCAGGGGCGCGCGCCGCCTGGAGACCGATCGAAGGCGTCTATCTCTCAAACCGCGGGCTGATGTTGCCGTCGATCCCGATCGGAGAGGGGCAGCTTTGGGTACTCGGCACGGCCGCGGTCGGGCTCCTCGTGTTCTATTTGCTGCGCCGTTATCTGATCGCGCGACAGATGCAGGACGGTAAGCCGCGTTACGTTTGGCCCTACGGCCTCGTTCTTGTCATCGCCGCACCGGCTTTGGTGTCGTGGGCTCTCGGCGTGTTCTGGACCGTGACGCTGCCCGAGCTGCGCGGATTCAACTTCGTCGGCGGGCTGACGCTCGCACCGGAATATTTCGCGCTGCTGATCGCGCTTGTCACCTACACTTCGGCCTTCATCGCCGAGATCGTTCGCAGCGGCATTCAGGCAGTCCCGAAGGGCCAATGGGACGCCGCGCTCGCGCTCGGTCTGCGCCGCAGCTTTGTGCTCAAGCACATTGTCCTGCCCCAGGCGCTGCGCGTCATCGTGCCGCCTATGACCAGCCAGTATCTCAATCTGACCAAGAACTCCTCGCTTGCCGTCGCAATCGGCTATCAGGACATCGTCTCGATCGCGAACACGACGCTTAATCAGACAGGACAGGCAATCGAGGCGATTGCGCTGATCATGGCGGTGTTCCTGACCATCAGCCTGGGCATCAGCCTGTTCATGAACTGGTACAACGCGCGCATTGCGCTGGTGGAGCGCTGATCATGAGCTCGGCGCTGGAAGCCCCGCGAAATCCTCGCTCGTTCGGCCAGGTGCAATCGGGCTGGGGAGCAGGGCAGCGCGCACTGCGCTGGCTGCGCGCCAATCTGTTCTCCTCGATCGGCTCGAGCATCATCACGCTGCTGCTGATCTTGCTGCTCGCCAAGGCGCTGATCAGCTTCGTGCAATGGGGCCTTTGGGATGCCGTCTGGACGGTGCCCGGCAACAACACCAGCGCCTGCCGCGCGGTGCGTGGGCTCGGCGCCTGCTGGGCTGTAATCCCCGAGAAATATCGTTTCATCCTGTTCGGCACCTATCCGTTCGACCAGCAGTGGCGGCCGGCGGCTGCGACACTGGTGTTCATCGCGCTGTTCTACGTGTCGAGCCGCCGCGGCTTTTGGCGGCGCGAGCTGGTTTATATCTGGGTGGCCGCGCTGGTCCTCATCGGCGTTCTGATGTGGGGCGGCGTGCTCGGCATGCCCTTCGTCTCGCAGGACCGCTGGGGCGGTCTGCCGGTGACGCTGATCCTGGCGACCTTCGGGCTCGCGTTCGGCTTTCCGCTCGGGATCGTCGTGGCGCTCGGCCGCCGCTCAAAACTGCCCGCGATCCGCTCGCTCTGCGTGCTTTACGTCGAGCTGATCCGCGGCGTGCCGCTGATCAGCCTGTTGTTCATGGCCAGCGTGATGTTTCCGCTGTTCATGCCTGATGGCGTCAACATCGACAAGCTCTTGCGAGCGCAAATCGCGATCGTGCTCTACGCTGGCGCCTACCTTGCCGAAGTCATTCGCGGCGGCTTGCAGGCGGTGCCGCGGGGCCAGCACGAGGCCGCCGACGCGCTCGGCCTGTCCTATTGGCGGAAGCATCGCCTCATCATCCTGCCGCAGGCGATCCGGCACGTGATTCCGCCCTTGGTGAATACGTTCATCGCCTTTTTCAAGGATACCAGCCTCGTGCTGATCATCGGCATTTTCGATCTGCTCACGACGGCCAAGACCGCAATCATCGATCCGGCCTGGCAGTCGTTCAGCGTCGAGGTCTATGTTTTCGTCGGGATAATCTATTTCGCGTTTTGCTTTGCGATGTCGCGCTACAGCCGGCATCTGGAGGCGCAGGGCAGGCCGAAGGCTTGACGAGCCCGCCCGCTTCTCGTCCACTCAGCGACATCATTGTTTGATTGGAAACGCCATGGCCGTCTACATCATCGCGCAACTCAAATTCACCCGTCGCGAGCTTTACGATCGCTACCAGTCGCGCTTCTTCGACGTCTTTCGCAAGTTCAAGGGCAGAGTAGTGATCGCCGATGAACGGCCACAGGTGCTGGAAGGACGCTTCGAGCGCGACAAGGTGGTCGTGCTCGAGTTTCCGGACAGTGCCGCCGCGCTGGAGTTTCAGGAGTCGGCCGAATATGCCGAGATTGCCGCGGACCGCAAAGCCGGCGCGGATGCGGTGGTGATATTGGCGCGCGGCTTCGGTGACAAATCATGACGGGTCCGAAGGTCGAAAGGAGGCGGTTCGCCGTGCGTCGCGCAGCATGCTGAATGGCTAATGAACGCTTCGGTTTTTTGAATTCTCGCTCGCTTTATGCGGCTTGACCCGCACCGCGTTGCACCATTATCTGCGGCAATGAGCCCCAAGATTTCCGCCTCAAAAAGGGCCCGCGGCGCAACCAAATTACGGTATGCGATCAGCGGGGCCGAGAATGAGAAGCGGCAGGCCATTATCGATGCTTGCCGCGGGATGAATGCGCTCGGCATCAACCAGGGCACGTCAGGCAACATTAGTGTCCGTCACGGCGAGGGCATGCTGATCACGCCGACCAGCGTGCCATACGACTGGATGACCCCGGAACAGATAGTGTTCATGGCGATGGACGGCTCGTTCGCGGAAGGCCAGCGGCCTTCCAGCGAATGGCGCTTTCATCTCGACATCCTGCGCGCCCGGCCGGAAATTCACGCGGTGGTCCACGCCCATCCGACCTATGCGACGATCCTGGCGATCATGGGTCTGGACATCCCGCCGGTCCATTACATGATAGCCGCCGCCGGCGGCGACAACATCCGTTGCGCGCCATACGCCACGTTCGGCACGCCAGAGTTGTCGGAATATGCGGTCAAGGCCCTGGAGGGCCGGTTCGCCTGCCTGCTCGACCACCACGGCATGATTGCGATCGGCCCCTCGCTCGACCGCGCGCTTTGGCTGGCCGTGGAGGTCGAGACGCTGGCGCGGCAATATCATGGGTGCTTGCAGATCGGAAAGCCGCCGTTACTCGATAGCGACGAGATCGAACGGGTTCGGCAGAAGATGGTTGGCTACGGACATACGGACCGCAATTCGGACCAATAGGACGCCCCGGTGCTCGCACAGATCGCGCAAATCATCGATCGGAAGAGCTCGAACCGGGTGCTGACACGCCTGCGCGCGCTTCTGCGCAGCAATGAATTCTATCTGATCCCGCTGGCGCTGGTGGTCGGGGTTGTCGCCGGCGCCATCGTGACCTTGATGAGCGAGATCGCCCAGATCGCCCATGTCCTGATCTACGGCATCCCGATCGACGTGCGCCTGAGCGCGAACGCCTGGGTCAACCCGGTCACTGCCATGATCGCACCGGCCATCGGCGGGCTCTCGCTCGGTATCATGGAATGGCTGCGCCGGCGCTGGAAGATCGCCAATGCGGTCGACCCGATCGAGGCCAACGCGCTGCGTGGCGGCCGGCTGTCGCTGCGCGACAGCATGGTGGTGAGCGGACAGACCCTGGTCTCCAACGGTTGCGGCGCGTCGGTCGGATTGGAGGCCGGTTACACCCAGATCGGCTCGGGCGCGGCCTCGCTGCTCGGACAGGTCCTCAATTTGCGCCGCAACGACCTCCGCCTGATCGTCGGTTGCGGTGCGGCGGGCGCCATCGCGGCGGCATTCGGGGCGCCGATCACCGGCGCGTTTTATGCGTGCGAGCTGATCGTCGGGGTCTATTCGGTCGGCAGCGCGGCGCCGATCCTTGCGGCATCGTTGTCGGCGGCCCTGACCGCGCAGTATCTCGGGGGCGCGCCGTATTCGCTGGAAGTGCCCCACGTCAACAGCGTCGGCCTCGAACAATATCTGGCCCTGATCGTGCTGGCGTTGATTTCCGCGGCGATCGGAATTGCCGTCATGCGCAGCTCGGTGTGGTTCGAGCGCGTGTTTGCGCATCCGAAGCTGCCGGTCTGGATCAGGCCGGTGATCGGGGGCCTGTGCGTCGGCGGGCTTGCGATCGTCACGCCGCAAGTGCTGGCGGCCGGCCACGGCGCCATGGTGCTGGATCTGCATCGCGAGATGGCGATCGGCTTTATCGCCATCGTGATCGCCCTCAAGGTGATCGCCTGCCTGATCTCGCTGTCATCGGGCTTCCGCGGCGGCCTGTTCTTTGCCTCGCTGTTCGTGGGCAGCCTGCTCGGAAAGTTCTATGCCGCGGTGGTGCAGGCTTCGGGGCTGGACATCGCGGTCGATCCCCTGGTCGCCATGCTGACGGGGATGGCGACCTTGGGCGTGGCGATCGTCGGCGGTCCGCTCACGATGTCGTTCCTGGTCTTGGAGATGACGCGCAGCGTCGATGTCACCGCGGTCGTGCTGGCCGCCTGCATCGTCACCAGCATCTTCGTCCGCTTCATGTTCGGCCATTCGTTCTCCACCTGGCGCCTTCATCTTCGCGGCGAGACCATCCGCAGCGCGAACGACGTGGGCTGGCTGCGCAATCTCACGGTGGAGCGCATGATGCGCGCCGACGTCGGCAAGGTTCCTAGCACCACCAGCATCGCGGCCTGCCGGCGCGAGTTCGTGCTGGGATCGCGGCCGGCAATCGTGGTGGTCAACAATTCCGATGATTATTGCGGCCTGGTGCTGCTGCCCGAGCTGTTTTCCGGCGAGCTCGATTCCATCGCGGACGAGATCCAGGTGGTGGAGCTTGCGCGTTACGCCGATGTCAGCCTGTTGCCGGAAATGAACGTCAAGACCGCGATGAAGATCTTCGACGACGCCGAGGCCGAGGTGCTCGCCGTGCTGGAGTCGGAAAACAGCCGCAAGGTGATCGGCTTCCTGACGGAATCCTACGCGCGGCGCCGCTATGTCGAGGAAATCGACCAGGCCACGCGCGGCGTGCTGGGCGCAATATCCTAGAATTGAACCGTTCAAATCGCCGAAGATGGAACCGATAACCGTCGGCCGGATTTTTTCGCGTGAGCCTTTGCCGCTGATCTCGCCGGGCTTTTTGCGATCCGGAACGAGCTTTCGACATGGAGGAAGACATGCTGATGCACCTTCCGATCGTCATTCTCACGGCCTTGCCCGTCACCCCTGTTGCCGACAACGTGCCGAAATTCGACATTACGCGCGAGTGCTCCTTGGAGGGTGGGACCGGTGCCAACCAGGATCACTGCAAGGATGATGAGAACCAGGCTCTTCAGCTGGTGCACAAGGAGTGGTCGCAGTTCACCGCCGGCGACAGGCAGCGTTGCCTGTCCGAAACCACGATGGATGGCACCGGCAGCTATGTCGAGTACTTGACCTGCCTTGAGATGGCGCGCGACGCGCGAAACGCGCAAGGGGAGAGTGAAAATTCCCAGACCGTGGGAAGCGCGCGAAAATCCCGCAAGTGAGTTGATGGACAGCCGTCAGCGGACTTCAGATGCGATCCAGGCCGCAACCAGGGCGCGCTCGTCCGCGGTCATTTCCGTGACATTGCCGGGCGGCATTGCGCTCGCCCAAGCGGCATTGCGGCCGATCAGCCGGGCGTTGCGGCGGATGTGATCGGCATCGTCGAGCAAAATGCCTTTCGGCGCGGTGGTGATGCCCGCCCACACCGGCTCGGCGGCGTGGCACATGCTGCAGCGCGACAGGATGATCTCTTGCACATTGGCAAAGCTGGGTTCGGCCGGGAGAGCGCCCGTCGTGAGCTGGCGCGGCCCGGCCGCCGACAACAATCCGATGGCGATCATTCCGACCGCGGCGACGCCCCACACCCACCATGGCGATGCGCGCCCGGCATGCCGCTCGTTGAAGAAGTGGCGGATGATCGGACCGAGCGCGAGCACGATCGCGACAATCAGCCAGTTATAACGCGTGGCGAACAGCAGCGGATAATGGTTGCTGATCATCAGCACCAGGACCGGCAATGTCAGATAGTTGTTGTGGACACTGCGCTCCTTGCCGGCCTTGCCGAGCTTGGGATCGGGCGAGCCTCCCGCCAAAAGCGCCGCCACGATCTTCTTCTGGTTCGGAATGATCACGAGAAATACGTTTGCGACCATGATGGTGCCGATGATCGCGCCGATCTGGTTGAAGGCGCCGCGCCCGCTCAAGACGTGGGTAAAGGCATAGGTCAATGCCACCAGGAAAACATAGCCGCCCAGCGCGAAGGAAAGCTCATGCCTGGCGAGCCCCGAGCGGCAGGCGCCTTCATAGAGCAGCCAGGCGAGCACAAGACTTGCGAAACTGAACAGGCCCGCCTGCAGCGGCGTGAGGTCGAGAACGGATTTGTCGACCAGAAACAGATCGGCATTGAAATAATAGACCACGACCATCAGCGCGAAGCCCGACAGCCAGGTCGTATAGGCTTCCCATTTGAACCAGGTCAGTTCGTCCGGCAGCTTTGCCGGCGCGACCAGATATTTGACGATGCGATAGAAGCCGCCGCCATGGACCTGCCATGCCTCGCCCTGGACGCCGCCCGGCAGGTCAGCGTTGGGTTTCAGGCTGAGATCGAGATGGATGAAGTAGAACGAGCTGCCGATCCATGCGATCGCGGCCACCACATGCAGCCAGCGGAAGATCAGGCTCAGCCAATCCGTCAATATGGATTCCCACATTCCCGCTTCCACATGTCGTCTTTTGCGATCGAGGCTTGCGCCCGGGGTGCCTGCAAATGGGCGTTTGCAGCCCCAAACTCATCTGTTGCATCGATCGTTTTGGTTTTCCAGCGCTTCTGAGCGGCAAGCTCTGCACAGCTTTGAGGCAGTCTAAATCATGTTTTGGGCCGGCAAAGAGCCCGCGCAACAGCGCGCGGATCACATTTGGCCGCAGGCAAATTGATCGCGACCGACCGAACAATTTGCGATGATCCGACATTATGATCGCGAGCCATCGACGGAAGTGGAAATGGAGGACAGTCGGTCATGCCAAAGCCCTCGCTGCGAAGCGCGGCGTTCGTCATGATGATGGCCGCATTCATGGCAGCGGCCGGCGCCGAGCCCGGCGTCCTGCAAGGCAAGGACGCGTTCGGCGATTGGCAGGCTGACAAGCCCGGCACGGTCCGCTTGATCAGGCCGCAGGATCTGCCGGAGCCCGGCGCCACGCGCTCGGTCGCCAACGTATCGCGCGTTGTCGCAAAACCTCCCGGCGCGGAGCTGCAGGTGCCGCCCGGCTTCAAGATCGAACCGTTTGCGGAAGGCTTGAGCGGCCCGCGTATGATCAGGGTCGCGCCGAACGGCGATATCTTCGTTGCCGAAACCCGTGCCGGGCGCATTCGCGTGCTTCGCGCGGCGCACGGCCCATCGCAGCCGATTCAGAAAGAGGTTTTCGCCAGCGGCCTCAATCGTCCGTTCGGCATTGCGTTCTTTCCCGCGGGCGACGACCCGCGATGGATTTACGTCGCCAACACGGATAGCGTGGTCCGTTTTCCCTATCATTTCGGCGATCTGCGCGCGACGGGACGGCCCGAAACCGTGGTCCCGAATCTCGCGCGCGGCTACGGGCATTCCACCCGCGATATCGTGTTCACGCCCGATAACAAGCGCATGCTGGTCTCGGTCGGCTCCGCGGGCAATGACGGCGAGGGATTGGATACCCCGCCGGGCGGATTGGAGGCTTGGATCAGCCGCCATCCGCTGGGGGCGGCCTGGGGCGAGGAGACCGATCGCGCGGCGGTGCTTTCCTTTGATCCCGATGGAAAGGACCGAAAGTTGTTCGCAACGGGCATTCGCAACTGCGTCGGTCTCGCCATCCAGCCGGCAACCGGTACGCCCTGGTGCTCGACCAACGAGCGCGACGGGCTCGGCGACGATCTGGTACCGGATTACGTCACGCGCGTGCGCGAAAGGGCCTTCTATGGCTGGCCGTGGTTTTACATCGGCGGTCATCCCGATCCGCACCACGCCGGCGAGCGCGACGACCTGAAGGACAAGGTAACGGTCCCCGACGTGCTGATCGAAGCGCATTCGGCCTCGATGGCTCTGACATTTTACGACGGCAACAATTTCCCATCGGAGTATCGCGGCGATGCCTTCGCGGCCGAGCATGGCTCGTGGAACAGGTCGAAGCGCACAGGCTACAAGGTGATCCGCATTCGCCTGAAGGATGGCGTGCCGACCGGCGAGTACGAGGATTTTGTCAGCGGCTTTGTCGTCAACGACCGCGAGGTTTGGGGACGCCCTGTCGGCATTGCAGTTGCGAAGGACGGCGCGCTTCTGATCGCCGAGGATGGCAACGGAACGATCTGGCGGGTCAGTCACTGAATTTGCTTGCGAGAGGCGAGCTAAAGCGGCAGTTTTCAAAAGTTCGCAGCGGGACGACCTCGAAAGGCGGGCTCATTTGGCAAAGATCTGGGCGCGGAAGTCGACGGACGAACTGGCCAAGGAAGCGGCCCATAGCGACCCCAGCAGCGAAGTTCGGCCGCTGAGGCGGACTTTGTCGGCTCTCAACCTCGTCGCGCTCGGCATTGGCGGCATCATCGGGGCCGGCATTTTCGTCTTGACTGGCCACGCCGCTGCCGCGAATGCCGGTCCCGCCGTCTCGCTGTCCTTTGTGCTGGGCGCGGTGGCCTGCGCTTTCGCCGGCCTCTGCTATGCCGAGATGTCCTCGACCGTGCCGATCAGCGGCAGCGCCTATACCTATGCCTACGCCACACTCGGTGAGCTTGTCGCCTGGATCATCGGCTGGGACCTGATCCTCGAATATGCCGTCGGTGCCATTGCGGTGGCGATCGGATGGTCCGGCTATGCCGTCAGCTTCGCCAGGGACTTTGGGGTGAACGTTCCGGCCGAATTTGCCTCGTCCCCGCTGGTCTACGACTCCGGCCGCCATGCCTGGTCCGCAACCGGCGCCATTATCAACGCGCCGGCCGTGGCGATCGTCATCATCGTCACCTGGTTGCTCGTGATCGGGATCAGGGAATCGGCGCGGTTCAACAATTTCATCGTCGCGGTAAAGCTCACGGTGATTTTTCTCTTCATCATCTTTTGCGCGCCGCATTTCAGCACGTCGAACTGGATCACGGCGAGCAATCCGCAGGGTTACTTCATCCCGCCGAATGCGGGCCAGGGCGTCTATGGCTGGTCGGGCGTGATCCGCGGCGCTGCCGTGGTCTTCTTCGCCTATATCGGTTTCGATGCGGTCTCCACCGCCGCGCAGGAAGCAAACGCACCAAACCGCGACATGCCGATCGGGATTTTGGGCTCGCTCGTCGTTTGCACCATCCTTTATGTCGCGGTCGGTTTCGTGCTGACGGGGATCGTGCCCTTCGATCGCCTGAACGTGCCGGACCCCATTGCGGTCGGCATCGACAATGCCGGCGTCGGCTGGCTCGCCCCGCTGATCAAGCTCGGCATCGTCTTCGGCCTGACCTCGGTCATTCTGGTGCTGCTGCTCGGGCAACCTCGCATCTTCCGCGCCATGGCCTATGACGGGCTGCTGCCGCCGGCCGCGGCCAAAATCCATCCGCGCTTCCACACCCCCCATGTGGCGACCATCGCCTCGGGCGCCGTTGTTGCCGTTCTCGCTGGGCTGTTGCCGATCGGGCTGGTCGGCGAACTCGTCAGCATCGGGACGCTGTTTGCGTTTGCTGTGGTGTCGATCGGCACGCTGGTGCTGCGCATCGTCGATCCCGAATTGAATCGGCCGTTCAGGGCGCCCGCGATCTGGATCGTGGCGCCCTTGGGCGCAGCCACCGCGATCTTCCTGATGTTCGGCCTGCCGGTCGACACCTGGGTGCGGCTCGCCATCTGGCTCGCGATCGGGCTTGTGATCTATTTCGGCTATGGCGCAAAGCGCAGCCGCCTCGCGCTCGCGGGATAATGAGCTGGCAAGCGCGTGAATCCGCGGCTGGAGCCGATTCAACCAAACTTCGCTTTCAGATTGCGCGGGTCTGCTTGCGAACCTCGTTCGCTAGCGGCCGCAAGGAGTCCATCGGACCCTGGCCGACCAGGCTATAGCCGATGCCGCCATCCGCCCAGGCGAAACCTGCGACGTCGCCCTTCGAGTGGCCCGTCATCGGCGCGTTTTGGTCCGCGCTGCTCATGGTGCGCGTCAGCAGCACGATCCGGCTGCCATGATCGTCGTCATACATGAACATCGCGGCCGGGCCGTGCGAGGTCGCGACCAGGCGTCCGCCCATCAGCCTGTAGCCTGAGGCCGCGAGATCCGGCACCTTGACCGGCTGGTGCAGGCGGCTCGACACCCACTGCACCAGCTCTCCGCTATCCGAGGCGCGCATCTCGACCGGTCGGACGTGATCCGGTGCATAGACATTGTAGGACTCCATTGCCTCCTGCGCGAGCGCGATCACCCCTCCGGGCGCGACCTGCAGCGCGCCGCGCATCGCCCAACCGCCGGCAGCGCCGATGCTGAGCAGCAGCATGGCAGCAACCGCCCAAGGCAAGGGCGAGGACAAGTGCGAAGACAAGCGTGACGAGAAACGCGACAGGCCTCGCCCGCGGTTCTCGATAATGCGCGCCAGGTTGAGCTTGGCGGGCAGCGGCTCCTCCGCGATCGGCGCCAGCGCCGCGCGCAAGAGCTCGCGCTGGCCCGAGAAGGCGGCGACACGTTTCGCGACATCAGGATGGTCGCCGAGATAGGAGGCGACTTCCGCCTGCCGTTCCGGCTCGAGCGCTTGATCCACATAGGCGTGGAGATCATCTTCCGTAATCGGCCGACGGTTCATTTCACGCTCCGTAATGCGACAACATTCGCGCCGCCCTCGATCTCCAGCTGCAACCGCTCGCGTGCGCGGGACAGGCGCGACATCACGGTGCCCACGGGAATGCCGAGCACCTTCGCAGCTTCCGCATAGGAGAGGTCTTCGACTGCGACAAGCAGCAGCACGGCACGCTGATCCTCCGGAATTTTTGCGAGCTTGTTCAGAACGTCCTGGTAGACCAGTTTTTGTTCCTGCGCGGCCGGCTCGCCAAAATTGTCCTCCAGCGCCTCATCAATCGGGACATGCTTGCCGCGCGTCGCCGCCTGCCGGAACTGATTGACGGCGAGATTGTGCAGGATGGTGAAGAGCCAGGCGCGGACGTCGCCGTCGCGCCGCTGGTACCAGCGGCTGACGGCTCGCTCGAGGCAGTCCTGCACCAGATCGTCGGCGCTCGTGCGATTGCGCGTGAGTGCGCGGGCATAGCGGCGGAGCGCCGGGATCAGCGGCTCGACCTGAAGCAGCATGTCGTCCATCATGCGCTCCGCCCGCAGCTCATTGCGCTCGCTCCCTGGTCATGGCGTCTCGATCTGGACCGGCTCGCCGGGTGCTGTTCCGTCGCCGGGCGCGATCACCAGATAGCGCCGCTCCGCCTTCGCCGATGGGTCGACGATTTGCCTGATGGGACCGGCGGCGTTGACGATGGCCGACCCCGCAGGATTTGTCGTGAACGCCGCCAGCGGCTGCAAGGCGCCGCTGCCGTCGGCATGGTCGGCCAGCGCCAGCACATATTTCTGCTTCGGCTTCAGTCCGGTAACCGACGCCTGCAACACCTGGATCAGGCCCTGATCGAACAGCGAGACGCTGGTAGGGGTCTTGCCGGCCTCGGTGCCATTCTTCGGCGTGAGCGCAAGATGCGCGACTTGCCCGGCGACGCCGAGAGGTTGCAGGTTTGCTTCGGTCTCAGGATCGGGCGCGGCATTCGGGACATAGGCAATGGCCTGCGGCGCCTGTCCGATCGGGATGTTGGCGATCACCGTGTTGGTCGCGGTGTCGATCGCCGCCAGCGCATCGGCGTTCTCGAGCCCGACATAGATCCGCGTGCCGTCGCCGGACGGCCACACGCCATGCGGAAGATTGCCGACCGGAATGGTCGCAACCAGCGAGAAATCATCGGTGCGGAACACCTTGACCTGATTGAGGCCGCCGATGGTGACATAGGCGAACGTTCCCTTCGCGGTGTGCGCGAAATTCACGTGGTTGGTGATCGGGCCGGTGTCGATGGTCTTGATCACGTTGAACGGTGGCTTGCCGTTAAAGACCTGGGTGTTGCCGGTGTCCTTCAGCGTGAACCAGACCTGGTTTCCGTCCGGCGTCACCGCGATGTTCGGGCAGAAGGGGCTGTCCTGCTTCACCTTGGCGATGATCTTGTGCTCGGCGACGGAGACGACATCGGTCTCCGGGTTGAAGGAGGAGCAGATGTAGCCGTACTTGCCGTCGGGCGAGAACATTTGCATGCCCGGGCCGCTCGGGGTGGTGATGCGGGTCTTCTCCGTGAATGTCTTGGCATCGATGACGGAGATGTAGTTTTCACCGCGCACCGTGACCCAGACTTCCTTGCCATCAGGCGTGTAGAACGCCTCATGCGGCGAGCGGCCGATATAGGTTACGTGCTTGACCGCGTTGGTCGCGGTATCGATGAATGTCACCGAATTCGATCCGATCGAAACCACCGCAAGCATGCGATGGTCGGGCGAGTAACCCATGCCGTGCACGAGCACCTGCCCCTTATAGAGCGGGCTGAAATTTACCGGCTGCGGATCGCCGAGCCTGATCACGCCGAGCAGCTTGTTGTCGACCGGATCCGTCACCGAGACGGTGTTGGAGAACTGCTCGGCGGCATAGATGCGGTCGTGATGGCTGATCGGGATATCGGGGGCGGATAGCGCGCCCGGCGCCTGTCCGGCCCACGCGCCGGACCAGGTCGCAAGGACCGTGCCTGCAAGGAGAGCGCTCTTCCAGATATTCATGTCTTGCTCCTATTTCTTCGTGCCCGCGGACATGTCCATGTGCATGCCCTGAGGATGGTGCTGCTCGCTTGCCGCGCTTGTCGGCCCGGGTTGGGTCGGGGCAGGCGTGGTATCCGTTGCCGGCTCGCCGATCGCGAGTTTCATGGCCGCGATCTCCTGCATCTGGTCCACGATGATCTCCTGGGCGATGCGTCGGAGCTGTTCGTTCTTGCCGTAGCGCAGCTCGATCACCGCCATATCGATCGCGCCCTGGTGATGCGGGTTCATCATGGCGACGAAGTCGCGGTCGATGTCGCCGGTCGGCTTGGCCGCCATGCCGTCCATCATCTTCGCCATGGCAGCCTCGTTCTCTTTCAGGAAAGCACGTTCGTCGGCGGAGGCTGCCGCCGGCTCTTGCGCGGGGTGTGCTTCGTGCGCGAAGGTAACTGAGGGCAGGGCAAAGGCGATCAGAAGCCGGGCGCCGAACAGCGTCGTGCGAAAGCCCGGTTTGAGAAATCGAAATGGGCCGAGCGTCGTCGCGACGCTGCGAAACGATGGCTGGCGCATCCTGAACTCCCATGCAGTTGCTTGCATGGGTGTGACGTGTCCGGCCGCGTTCTATTCCGTCGGCCTGGAGAGATTTTTGAGCGCATGAAGCGCGCGTCGAAAAAAAGCGCAGCCGCAACAAGGGGAAGAACCCTGCATGTGGCCCGATCACGTAAACGTTAGGGCATTCGCCGATCAAGTTGCAGAACGGGACAAGCGCTTTCCCCGTCATTGCGAGGAGCGAAAGCGACGCGGCAATCCAGACTGTATCCGCGGAGGAAGTCTGGATTGCTTCGCTTGCGCTCGCAATGACGCGAGAGGGTGGGGTGCCATCTCGTTCGCGCGGTTCGGCGACCGTTCTAGTCGCGTGGCCTAACCCCTCCGCACGCTCGCGCCACCATCAACCGGCAGCGTGACGCCGGTGATGAAATTGGCCTCGTCGGATGCCAGAAACAGCGCGGCGTTGGCGACATCCCAGGCGGTACCCATTTTGTGCCGCAGCGGCACCTTGCTGTCGCGCTCGGCGGCGATCTCCGCGCGGCTTTTGCCAAATTCGCGGGCACGCGTGTCCACTGCCATTGGCGTGTCCATCAAGCCCGGAAGGATGACATTGGCGCGAATGCCGTACTCGGCGTTCTGATAGGCGAGCTGCTCGGTGAATGCGATCATCGCCGACTTGGTCGCCTTGTAGGCGACGTAAGGATAGGTCGTGATCGCCGCCATCGAGGAGATGTTGATGATGGCGCCGCTCCTCTGCTGCCGCATGATCGGGATCACATGTTTGGCGGCGAGAATACAACTCTTCAGGTTGATCGCCACACAGCGGTCGAATGCCTCCTCGGTGATCGCCAGCAATTCGGCATCGCCTCCGGCGAGGCTGACGCCGACATTATTGTGGAGCACGTCGACACGGCCCCAACGGACCAGCGCATCCGCCGCCATCGCCTTGATCTCAATATCCTTTGTCACGTCGGCCCTGAACGCGGCTGCCGCTCCGCCCTTGGCCGCGATCATATCGACCGTCTCCTGAGCGGAGGCGAGATTGTGATCGACGCACAACACCTTGGCGCCCTCGCGCGCAAACGTGAGTGCGGTGGCGCGGCCGTTGCCGATACCTTCACCGGGGCTTTGCCCGGCGCCGACAATGATGGCGACGCGATCCTTCAGGCGCATGTCACCTCGCTCCCTTTGGCAGTGTTTTTCTTTGTAGCAGCGCACGTTAGCAGCGTGTCGGCTGGAAGTTAAGCGCGCGAGAGATGCTATCGCAGCGTGACGGATCGTGCGAATTTGATATCGGAGGGGCGAGGCCGACCGTATTCTGCAAAAGGCTTCTTTGGAACCACACCTGACGCGGCGCGTTTTGGGTTGGCCTAAGGGGAAGCGCGGAATGAATATCCTCGAGCCGCAAGGTCCGATTGCAGCCGCCAACAGCACCATTCTGATCGATTCCATCGCGATCATGCTGGCGATCGTGGTGCCGACGATCGTCGCCATTCTCGCCTTCGCGTTCTACTTTCGCCAGTCAAATCACCGCGCATTCTATCTTCCGGATTTCGCCTATTCCGGCCGCCTTGAACTCGTGGTCTGGTCGATACCTGCGCTCACCATCATTCTGCTCGGCGGCGTGGCCTGGATCGGCTCGCACCAGTTGGATCCGAGGGTCCCTGTCGCGGGCACAGGAAGTCCCGTCCGCATCCAGGTCGTCTCGCTCGACTGGAAGTGGCTCTTCATCTATCCGGACCAACGCATTGCGACCGTCAATAGCCTAACCGTTCCGGTCGGCGCGCCGCTGCAGCTTCAGCTCACCTCATCGAGCGTGATGAACGTCTTTTTCATCCCGCAGCTCGGCAGCATGATCTACACCATGAACGGCATGGTGACGCACCTCAACCTTCGCGCCGATCAGGAGGGCGATCTCCAGGGCCTCTCCGCGCACTTCAGCGGTGACGGTTTTCCAAATATGCTGTTCGACGTTCACGTCATCTCCCCGCTCGATTTTCCGAACTGGGTCGCGGCGACCGCGCGAAGTGGGAATGTGCTGAACGAAGATAGCTACAAGAAGCTGACGGAGCAGTCGATCGAAACCGGCCGGCCGACCTATCGTCTGGATGATCCGAGGCTGTTCGACGACATTGCAACACTACGCATCCCGCCGGGACCGGGGCCGCAATTGACCAGCAGCAATTTGGCGAGACCGCAAACCGGAGTAGGCAATGTTCGGTAAGCTGACTTTGCAGGCGATTCCTCTCGATCAGCCGATCCCGCTGATTGTGGGCGCCGTTGTGCTGGTGGTCATCCTGGCGGTGCTCGCCTGGATCATCATCGCCGGTCATCTGCCGTATCTCTGGCACGAATGGATCACCAGCGTCGATCACAAGCGAATCGGCGTCATGTACACGCTGCTTGCGCTGGTGATGCTGCTGCGCGGCGGCAGCGACGCCATCATGATGCGGGCGCAGCAGGCGATCGCATATCGATCCGACGGCTATCTGCCGCCCGAGCATTTCAACCAGATATTCTCCGCCCACGGCACCATCATGATCTTCTTCGTTGGCATGCCGTTCGTGATCGGGCTGATGAACCTCGTCGTGCCGCTGCAACTCGGCGTGCGGGACGTCGCGTTTCCGACGTTGAACTCGGTGGGCTTCTGGCTTACTGCGACCGGGGCGCTCCTTGTCAACATTTCTCTCGTTGTCGGGGAATTCGCGCGCACGGGCTGGCTTCCTTATCCTCCGCTCTCGGAATTGAGATACACGCCCGGCGTCGGGGTCGACTATTATCTCTGGTCATTGTTGATCTCGGGCGTCGGCACCCTTGTGGCCGGCATCAACCTGGTCACCACGGTACTCAAGCTGCGCACCAAGGGCATGACCTATCTGCGCATGCCGATGTTCTGCTGGACCACGCTTGCGTCGAATCTGTTGATCATTGCGGCGTTCCCGATCCTGACCGCGACGCTCACCATGCTCATGCTCGACCGCTATTTCGGCTTCCATTTCTTCACCAATGAGGCCGGCGGCAACGTGATGATGTTCATGAACCTGATCTGGGCATGGGGTCATCCGGAGGTCTACATCCTCGTTCTGCCGGCCTTCGGCATCTTCTCCGAAATCGTCCCCACGTTCTCCTGTAAGCCGCTGTTCGGCTATCGTTCAATGGTACTTGCAACGATGGCGATCTGCATCATTTCGTTCATGGTTTGGCTGCACCATTTCTTCACAATGGGCGCCGGCCCGAACGTGAATGCGATCTTCGGCATTGCCAGCATGATCATCGCGGTACCTACGGGCGTGAAGATCTACAACTGGCTGTTCACGATGTATGGCGGCCGCGTTCGCTTCGAAACGCCGATGCTGTGGTCGGTCGGATTCATGGTGACCTTCATCATCGGCGGCCTCACCGGCGTCCTGGTCGCGGTGCCGCCGGCGGACTTCCTGTTGCACAACAGTCTGTTCCTGGTTGCGCATTTCCACAACGTCATCATCGGGGGCGTGCTGTTCGGCGCGTTTGCCGGCTACACCTACTGGTTTCCGAAAGCGTTCGGCTTCCGCCTGGACGAGGGCCTCGGCAAGACCGCGTTCTGGTTCACTTTCATCGGCTTCTGGGTCACGTTCATCCCGCTCTATGCGGCGGGGATGCTGGGCATGACGCGGCGCATGCAGCACTACGATATTGCGGCGTGGCGGCCATGGATGATTGCCGCGGGCATCGGCACCATTTTGATGACAATCGGCGTTCTCGTTCAGGTCCTGCAGCTTGTCGTCAGCATTCGTCGTCGCGAAGAGTTGCGTGATCTGACGGGCGATCCCTGGGACGGACGATCGCTGGAATGGGCGACATCGTCGCCACCCCCTGTGTTCAACTTTGCCATACCGCCGGATGTTCGTGGCGAGGATGCTTATTGGCTGATCAAGGCCCATGCGAAGCAGCAGCAGACCGCCGAGCACGAGGAACGCGAGTACACGGACATCGAAATGCCGCGCAACTCGCCGACCGGATTCGTCTGCGCCTTCTTCGCGACCATCATGGGATTCGCGCTGATCTGGAATATCTGGTGGATGGTTGCGCTCGGGGGCGTCGGGGCGTTCGCGACCTTTGTTGCCTTCGCCTGGCGCGACCATGAGGAATACATCATTCCCGCCGCGGAGGTCGCCCGGATCGATCGCGCCATTCTGGCGGAACGGCGGGCCGCGATGAACCTCACGGAGGCTGCGGCATGACCGATGCGGCATTGGCCTACGCTCACGGCGATCCTCACCACGTTCGTGTGGCCGCGGTCCACGAGGGACCGGCGCCCAAGCGCATCGTCACCGCCTATGGCTTCTGGCTTTTCCTGCTCAGCGACATCGTGATGTTCTCGTGCTTCTTCGCGGCCTATGCGGTGCTGCTCGGGCAGACCGCGGGCGGGCCGACGGGCGCAGAACTGTTCGACCTCAAAAGCGTCGCGGCCGAGACGGCGTTTCTCTTGATATCGAGCTTCGTTTGCGGGCTTGCCATGATCGCCGCAGACGTGCGCAACGCGTTCTGGTTCCAGACGGGCATGGCGGTGACCTGCCTGTTCGGGCTCGGCTTTCTTGCGCTGGAGGCGCGCGAGTTTGCCGACCTCGTCTCGCGCGATGCAGGTCCGACGCGCAGCGCGTTCCTCACCGCCTTCTTCACCTTGGTCGGCTGCCATGGCGCGCATGTCTCGGCGGGCATTCTCTGGCTGCTGACCATGATGGCACAGGTTTTCGCCAAGGGCTTTCGCGCCGACATCATGCGCCGCTTGGTTTGCTTCGCGCTGTTCTGGCATGCGCTTGACATCATCTGGGTCGCGATCTTCTCCGTCGTCTATCTCATCGGGAGTGCCGCATGAGCGATCAGAGTCACGACTTGCATCATCCCGCCGACCTTGCGCCGGGCGAGGAAGAGGAAGTCCGCGTCGGTCCGCGGCTGCTCGGATATATCGTTGGTCTTGGCCTTGCCATCCTGCTGACCGCAACCTCCTTCTTTGTCGCCGGTACGAACCTCGTATGGCAGCCCTCGATTCCCGTGGCGCTTGTCGTGCTGGCGATCGCCCAGATGGGCGTGCATCTGGTGTTCTTCCTGCACATCACCACCGGGCCCGATAACACCAATAACGTGATGGCGCTTGCCTTTGGGCTGTTGATTGTGGTTCTGGTGATCGGCGGCTCGCTCTGGATCATGAGCAACCTCAACCAGAACATGCCGCCGATGGATCAGATCATGCAGATGCAGCGCTGAGCATCCGCCCGATCAATTGCGGAGCCTTCTGGCCCGTCATTGCGGGGAGCGAAACCGACGACCCGCCGTCGCTCGCTGTGCGAGCTTTGGCGAGGCTTGGAGTCCCGCCGAAGCGCCTTGCGCGTAGGCGGAAGCAATCCAGGCTGCATCTGCGGAGGAAGTCTGGATTGCCTCGCTTGCGCTCGCAATGACGCCGCAGGCAGCGATTCATTTGCCGCGACTGGCGCGGCAATTGTAGGCGCGGCGAAAACCGGCGGCGCGCGCGTCATCCTCCGAGCAGAACCAGCGATCGGGCCTGGTCAGGCCGGCATAGCTGCTGCAGCCCTGCAAGTGATAGATCCCGAGATTGCCGGTCACGCGTGCGCGGACCGCGAACTTGCCCTTGATGCTGCAGCTTGGGGGCATGGCGAGATCTTCCGGAAACAGCATGGCGCGGATTTCGCGGTCGCGGTCGGCGCGGCATGCTGCGCCGACCAATGCGCCGTCCCTTTTGCCGGTGCGAAAATCCAGCGGCGCGACGAAACAGCCGCTCCAGAGACCTTTGTTGTCGGCCCTGGCGGCCGCGGCATCGTCGTTCAGATGCAGCCTTATCGCCGGCTCGATGCTCGCGGCGAGACCCTCGCGCACGAGCTGCCGGTTGAGGCTCGCCGTATCGCCGTCCACACGGCAGATGCCGGCGTGCCTGGTCCTGAAGGTCTTGTCGGCTCCCAGATCGTCGCAATGGACGGCACGTCCGCCGATCAGCTTCGACAGCCGGTCGCGCGCATCGATGCCGCAGCTCCAGGGATCGGCATGGTCGTCGATGCACATCTGGTCGAGCTCGGGCGCATCGATGCCATCGAGGTGATAGGTCACGTCCCCAACTTGGATGGTGTCGCCGTCCCGGACCATGGCGGTCGCGGCGTGGGCCGGGCCGAGCATGAGAGCAAGGCCAAGGATGAACACCGACCAAATCGGAAAAAGCGGGTTTTGTCGTTGCATGACCGGAGGCGCAGGGGAGGGGACTTCGTCGGGCAAGGGCATGTCACAAAACTGCGCGCCTTGCACGCATGCTTCGCATGGATGTCCCCGCTTTCCGGTGGCTTTACTCGCCGCCTGGTCTGATCCTATCGTCTAGTCTGCCGGGGTGGGGTCCGTAAGGCCGCCGGTGGGGACCGATTGCCCGCAAGTGGCGACGGCCTGCGGGAGTGAAACGTTTGAAATGAACGATCCTGTCGACGTTCTGATCATCGGCGCCGGCGCCTCCGGCGCCGCTATCGCCTGGAGTCTTGCCGAGACCAGGATGCACATCCTCTGCCTGGAGCAGGGCGGCTGGATGAATCCGGCCGCCTATCCTTCCACCGGGCGGGATTGGGAGGCGCGCTTTTACGGCGACTATTCGCCGAGCCCCAATATCCGCGCCCGGCCCGAGGACTATCCGATCAACGACGACAACTCGCCGATCAAGGTGGTGAACTTCAACGGCGTCGGCGGCTCGACGGTCATGTACACGGCGCATTTCCCGCGCCTGCATCCTTCCGATTTTCGCGTCAAGACGCTGGACGGCGTCGCCGACGACTGGCCGATCGA
The DNA here is from genome assembly GCF_000472385.1 of Bradyrhizobium sp. ARR65. Lineage (GTDB taxonomy): Bacteria > Pseudomonadota > Alphaproteobacteria > Rhizobiales > Xanthobacteraceae > Bradyrhizobium. Next base: position 5,956 of record NZ_AWZU01000007.1, on the reverse strand, counting down.
CTATGAGACGCTTGCGCCGTTCTTCACTGAGAATGACCGCATGATGGGCGTCTCGGGACTATCAGGCGATCCCGCCTTTCCGCCGCGCGAGCCGCCGCCGATGCCGCCCTTGCCGCTCGGCAAATCCGGCGTGCTGCTGGCCAAGGCGATGAACAAGCTCGGTTGGCACTGGTGGCCGTCGGATACGACGGTTGCCACGCTCGATTACGAGGGCCGGGCGCGCTGCATCAATCTCGGCCATTGCACGCCGGGCTGCGCGCAAGGCGCCAAGGCGTCCACCGACATCACCTATTGGCCCGCCGCGCTGCGCGCCGGCGTCGAGCTGCGCACGCATTGCCGGGTGCGCGAGATCACCACCAACGAGCATGGCATGGCGTCCGGCGTCGTCTATTACGACAAGGATGGCGTCGAGCAATTCCAGCCCGCCGAAGTGGTCGTGATCGCCTGCAACGGCATCGGCACGCCGCGCCTGTTGCTCAATTCCGCATCGGCGCGATTTCCCAACGGCCTTGCGAACTCGTCAGGCCTCGTCGGCAAGAACCTGATGTTTCACCCCTATGCCCAGGTCTACGGCTATGTCGAGGAGGAAACCGACAGCAACCGCGCGCCGCCGACTTGCCTGTGGAGCAAGGAATTCTACGAGACCGACCTCTCGCGCGGCTTTGTCCGCGGCTACGCGATCCAGTTCGGCCGCGGCGTCGGTCCCATCATGGAAGCTGTCATGAGTGAGGCCAAGGGCGTCCTGCCCTGGGGCGCCGATCATCACCGCGTCTTCCGCAGGCTCAACGGCCATCGGCTGGCGCTGGCCGCGATCTGCGAGGATCTGCCGGAGGAGCACAATCGCGTGACGCTGGATCCCGTGCTGAAGGACAGCCACGGCATTCCGGCGCCGCGCGTGGATTACGCGATCAGCGAGAACAGCGCGAAGATGATGGAGCATGGCATCGCGCGCGCCGGGGAGATCCTGGCCGCGGCGGGTGCGACCGACATCTGCGTCAACAGCCCGATCCTTTACGGCGGCTGGCATCTGCTCGGCACCGCGCGGATGGGCACGGACCCCGAACTTTCCGTGGTGAACGAATGGGGCCGCTCGCATGACGTGAAAAATCTGTTCATCGTTGATGGCAGCGTATTCGTCACCTCCGGCGGCGTGAATCCGACGTCCACCATCCAGGCGATTGCACTCTACATCGCCGACCAGATGAAACGGCGCCTCGCCAATCTCTTTGATTGAGACCGAAATGAGCATCGTCAAGACCAGAGCAACGGCCGAGAGCGGCCTCACTCCCGCACAGCGCGACGATCTGCGCGTCATCGCCGCCATGATGATTCCGGCGAGCGCCGAATATGGCGTCCCCGGCGCCGACGATCCGGCCATTCAGGCCGATATCCTGGCGACGCTCGGCCGCGATACGATGCGCGTTCGCGAGGCGCTCGACCACATCGCGCGGCTCGCAGGTAGCCCGCTTGCCGCTCTCGATCCGATCAGGCGCGAGGTGGTGGCGAAGGCGTTTCGCGCGAGCGGAGGCGTTGCGGCGGCAACGCTCGTCCGCGTTGTATTGCAGTGCTACTACCGCGACGATCGCGTGCTGCGCTCGTTGGGACTGGAACCGCGGCCGCCTTTTCCGAAAGGACACGCGCTGGAGCAGGGCGACTGGTCGCTGCTGGAACCGGTCAAGGCCAGGCCGTCGGTGTGGCGCAGAGCGCCATGAGCGATTTGCATTAGAACGAGTACAGATTTCTTTACGAATCTGTCTAAAGAAGCTCTCACCGGGCACTGGGGTTCGGCTGAGGGTACGATGACAGATATGAATGGTCGTTTGCCGCGGGGCGGTGATGCCGCCGCGGCGGCGAGGCGTAAGCACGCTGGCGTAACGCGCCGCAGCTTGCTCGCAAGCGCCGCGCTCTTGTTCACCGCAAGCGGTGCCGGGGCAGGGGTGGTCACAAAAGTGCTGCCCTGGAAGCCGAACGAGGCCTATCCGGTGACGCCGGTTGTTCCCGGCGGATATCTGTTCTTCACGGCTCAAGAGGCCGCCATCGTCGATGCCTTTGTCGAGCGCCTGATCCCGACTGACGATCTCGGCATGGGTGCCAGGGACGCGGGGGTAACGACCTTCATCGACCGGCAGTTGACCGGTCCTTACGGCGGTCACGACTGGCTTTATATGCAGGGGCCGTTCTCCGACAAGCCGTTGCCGAGCCAAGGCCTGCAGTCGCCACTGACGCCGCGTCAGCAATATCGTTCGGGGCTCGCGGCGCTGGAGGCCTATTGCAAGGCGAACTTTGGCGGGCGCGGTTTTGTCGAGCTCAAGGCGGACGAGCAGGACAAGCTGATCGGCGCGATGGAGAAGGGCGAAGCCCAGTTCCAGGGCTTCAGCAGCCGGATGCTGTTCTCCGCGATCTACGCCAATACGATGGAAGGCTATTTCGCCGACCCCATCTATGGCGGCAATCGCGACATGGTCGGCTGGAAGCTCGTCGGCTTTCCCGGCACGCGCTACGACTTCCGCGACGTGATGGCAAAGCCCAACCAGGCTTATACGCTGCCGCCTGTCGGCCTGCAGGGCCGTTCGGCCTGGGGAGGACGCTGATGGCCCGCCGTCTTCCCCGCAAGGATGTCGTCATCGTCGGTCTCGGCTGGACCGGATCGATCCTGGCTTACGAGCTTTCGCGCACCGGACTTGAAGTCGTCGCGATCGAGCGCGGCCCGTGGCGCGACACCGCCACCGACTTCAACATCGGCACCGCGCCGGACGAATTGCGTTACGGCGTCCGTCACGACGTCTTCCTCCGCCCGCGGCAGGAAACGTTGACGATGCGCAACAACGCTTCGCAGACGGCGCTGCCGATCCGCAAATGGGGCAGCTTTCTCCCCGGCAACGGCGTCGGCGGCGCGGGCGTGCATTGGAACGGCCAGACCTGGCGCTTCCTGCCCGATGATTTCCGCATCCGCAGCCACATGATCGAGCGCTACGGCGAGAAGATCATGCCCGAAGGCAATCACATCCAGGACTGGCCGGTCTCCTACGACGAGCTCGAGCCCTATTATGACAAGTTCGAGCGGGTCCTGGGCATTTCCGGCAAGGCCGGCAATCTCAAGGGCAAGATCCAGCCCGGCGGCAATCCGTTCGAGGGCGCGCGCTCGAGCGAGTATCCGACGCCGCCCATGACACAGGGCTATGCGCAGGAGCTGTTCACCAAGGCTGCGACCAGCCTCGGCCTGCACCCGTTTCCGCGCCCGTCGGCGAATATCTCGGTGGCCTACACCAACCCTTACGGCTGCACGATGGCGCCTTGCACCTATTGCGGCTTCTGCGAGCGGTTCGGCTGCGCGAATTACTCGAAATCCTCGCCGCAGACCTGCGTGCTGCCGGCATTGGTCCGCGAGCCGACGTTTGAGGCCCGCACCGATTGCGAGGTGACGAAAGTGAACCTGTCGGGCGACGGCAAGATGGCGACCGGCGTCACCTATGTCGACGCCAACGGCGAGGAATGGGAGCAGCCGGCCGATCTGGTGCTGGTGTGCGCGTTCAGCCTGTTCAACGTGCGGCTTCTGCTGTTGTCGGGCATCGGCAAGCCCTACGATCCGGTCAGGGATGAAGGCGTGGTCGGCCGCAACTACGCCTATCAGACCGGGTCTGGCGCGACCGGCTTTTTCGCCGACGTGAAGTTCAATCCGTTCGCGGCCGCCGGCTCGCTCGGCGCCGCGCTGGATGACTACAACAGCGACAATTTCGATCACGGCCCGCACGGCTTTGTCGGCGGCGCCAGCATCACCTGCGCCTACACCAACGGACGGCCGATCCTCTATCACCCGACGCCGAAGGGCACGCCCACCTGGGGCAGCGCCTGGAAGAAGGCCGTCCACGAAAACTATCAGAAGGTCACCAATGTCGGCGCGCAAGGCAGCGTCATGAGCTATCGCAACAACTATCTCGACCTCGATCCGACCTATAAGGATCCGCTCGGTCGGCCGCTGATGCGCATGACGTTCGATTATCAGGACAACGAGCGCAAGATGGCGAATTGGATGGCCGAGCGCTGCGAGGAGATTGCGAAAGCGATGGGCGCCAAGACGACCCAGGTCAATCGCCTGAATGGCCCCTGGTCGGTGGTTCCTTACCAGACCACGCACAACACCGGCGGGGCCGTGTTCGGCAACGATCCCAAGACCAGCGTGCTCAACCGTTATCTGCAATCCTGGGACGTCCATAATGTCTTCGTGATGGGCGCGTCCGCTTTTCCGCAGAACGCGGGCTACAACCCGACGGGCACCGTCGGCGCGCTGACCTATTGGGCGCTGGACGCGATCTTCGACTATCTGAAGTCGCCGCGCGCGCTGGTGCAGTCATGAGGCGCGTCGTGAACGGAGGATGGGCGCAGTTGCGCCACGCGCTGCTGCTGCTGCCGCTGCTTGCAAGCGGAGCAGCCGCTGAACCCGACAATTACGTTGAGATTGCCCGCGGCAAGGCGCTCGCGACCGCCGGAGACTGCATCACTTGCCATACGGCGAATGGCGGTGCGCCATTCGCGGGCGGGCTTGCGCTGCAGACGCCGTTCGGCGCGATCATGACGCCGAACATCACCCCAGACAACGTGACCGGCATCGGAAGCTGGTCGGCGGACGATTTCGCCCGCGCCATGCATGAGGGCAGGCGGCCCGGCGGCTCCTATCTCTATCCGGCCTTCCCCTATCCCTATTACAGCAAGGTGACACGCGCAGACTTAGACGCGATCTACGCTTACTTGCGGACGCTTGCCCCAGTCACGAACGCCGTGAACCGCAGCACGCTGCCGTTTCCCTTCAGCATCCGCCAGTCGATGCTGGGATGGAACAGGCTGTTCTTTACGCCGGGCGTCTTCGTGCCGGATCCGAAACGCTCGGACGAATACAACCGCGGCGCCTATCTCGTCGAAGGCCTCGGCCATTGCGGCGCCTGCCACACGCCGTTCAACTCGTTCGGCGCAGCCAAGACCGACCACTATCTCGAAGGCAACCAGATCGACAACTGGACTGCGCCCAACATCACCAATGATATGCACGCGGGTCTCGGCAAATGGTCGGTCGACGACATCGCGCACTATCTGAAGACCGGGCAGACCGCGACGACGCTCGCCAGCGGGCCGATGAAGGACGTAATCGAGAATTCGACATCGAAGATGCCGGATGCCGATCTCCGCGCCATCGCGGTCTATCTGAAGGAACGCGGCGCTGCAGGCTCTTCGCCGCCCGCGCCGCTCTCCGCCTCCGATCCGCGCATGCAGGCGGGCGAAGCGATCTTCGCCGATACCTGTTCGGCCTGCCACACCAGCAATGGCGGGGGCGTCGAACATATCTTCCCCAAACTCGCCGGCAATGCCATCGCCACGCAGGACGATCCGGCATCGCTGATCCGCATTGTCATCGCGGGTGGGCGAGCGGCAGCGACGAACGAGCGGCCGACGGGGCCTGCGATGCCTTCGCTCGGCTTCCGTCTCAATGACGCGCAGGTCGCGGCCGTCGTGACCTATGTCCGCAACTCCTTCGGCAATGCCGCATCGCCCGTGACGGCCGACACCGTCAAGGCGCTGCGCGGCCGCGTCACCGGCGCCGCGGACTAGAGCGGTTCACGATTTTATTGAATCGAGGGGATTCCGCTGGAGGGCGGCTTGTGATTCAAGATGCTGGCTGGAGTGGAGGCCAGCATCTGATGGTCCGACCTCTTTCCAATGATCTGCGCAAGCGTGTGGTTGCGGCGGTTGCGAAGGGTGAGAGTTGCCGTTCCGTGGCACTGCGGTTCGGCGTTGCAGTGTCCTCGGTGGTGAAGTGGTCGCAGCGCTATCGCTCGACCGGTTCAGTCGTGCCCGACAGGATGGGCGGGCACCGCAAGCGGGTGCTGGAGCCACACGGGGCCTTCATCAAGGAACGGCTTCGCCAGACGCCGCACCTGACGCTGCACGCGCTGAAGGACGAGCT
>NZ_AWZU01000006.1 GCF_000472385.1 Bradyrhizobium sp. ARR65 | reverse complement strand
GAGCCGGCTGGCATGGCTCTCAAGAGAGGCTTCGATGGCGCGCAGGCTCTGTGCATCCGAAAGCTGTGCATAGAGCATCGCCACAAACTGATTTTGCGTGCTGAGCCGCCGCACCCGCTTGTTGGCCTGAAATCTCTCCACAAGTCGGTCCAGCACGCGCCACGGCACAAGGTTCAGAATGCCGTGAAATACTGTATTGTGGTGGCGCATGGCGGGACTTNCTCTCCGTGTCTCGAACATTTGGCGATGCTCAAGACCGCAGAAGAATCCACGCCATGCGCCCTGTCCACCAAATTTAAACCGGACAGCCGTGGGCTTGTCCCGGCCATCCACGATCTTGTGGTGGGCGCAGAAGGCGTGGATGCCTGGGACAAGCCCGGCCATGACGAGCAAGGTCTAGCAGCTTTCGTAACAACGTATGCCTGTGGTCATGAGACCTGGCGTCAGGACCGCCGCGCGATCTTAAACGATCTTAAAACGGACTCTCGCTCAATCCCGGCACATCGGCGGGCCGAGGGCCGGGCGCGGGCCAATGGAAACGCCGATCCTTCTCGGCAATCTCGATGTCGTTGATGCTTGCCTCTCTGCGCCGCATCAGGCCGTGTTCGTCGAATTCCCATTGCTCGTTGCCGTAGGAACGATGCCACTGGCCGCTCGCGTCGTGCCACTCATATTGAAAGCGCACCGCGATACGATTGCCGTGGAAGGCCCAGAGATCCTTGATCAGGCGATAGTCCAGCTCCTTCGCCCATTTGCGCGTCAGGAAAGCGACGATTGCGGCGCGGCCTTCGAGAAACTCCGAGCGATTGCGCCAGCGGCTTCCTTCCGTATAGGCGAGCGCGACGCGTTCGGGATCCCGGGAATTCCAGGCATCTTCCGCCATGCGCACCTTTTGCACGGCGGTTTGTTCAGTAAAGGGCGGCAGCGGCGGGCGTGACATGATGACCTCGGAAAGCGGATCGGGATGCCCTAACGTATCGGCAGGATTTGAGAAGTCGATGGCTCGTTCTCTATCGTGCCATAGCTAAGCCATATCGGCTTTCAGAACTGCACGGAGTGCCTTCGGTGTGGGATGTGCCCGCCCCTCGCTGATGAAGGCGACGCGCACCTCGGCTTTCACCAGCAAATCCTCACCGCGCCGTACCTCTTGCGCCAGGGTGATGGAGGCGCCCTTCACCGCGACCGGCCAGGTGAGGACGTCGAGCACGTCGTCCATCCGCGCCGGCCTGAGATAGTCGATCCGCATCGAGCGCACGACAAAGGCAAAACCGGGCGCCTCATTAGGGCGATGGAAGATCATAACATGAACAAAATGGGCTCTTTATCTTTGCCCTTCCATAGCGAGCCGCAGCGACTTAGGAATGCGCTGGGCCTTTCCGCCTGAGATAAACGCCACGCGTACACGTGCCGTGACCAGGAGATCGTCCCCCCGCCTGCATTCCTGCAGCAAGGCGATCGACGCACCCCTCACCTCTTGCGGGACCGTGACGACGTCCAGCAGGTCGTCCAATAACGCCGGTTTTAGAAAATCGATTGTCATCGAACGAACAACGAATGCGAAGCCGGGCGCATCGTTGTTCGCTTCTTTGAGCAGCGCTTGCTGATTGGTTCCGAGCAGGCGCAAGTAATTCGTTCTGCCGCGTTCCATGAAGCGCAGAAAATTCGCGTGATAAACAATCTGACCGGCGTCCGTATCCTCAAAATAGACGCGGACCTGCATGTGATGGCGTCCGTCGCGAATTTCGCCGTCAAGAGAGGCTGTCACGGTGCGGTTTCCCTTAAAGGTTCCGGGAACCGATTGTCTTGCACACACGTGCTTTTCTGAGCAAGCGCCAAAAATCTTGAGCTTGGCGCCTGCGGCCGGAAGCTCCAGCACCACGCCGCGTGAGTGCATCATAAGCATTACGCCGGCATCAATACGTCGCCAAGCGCGGCTCTCGCGCAGACGTCATCCGAACTCGACGCCAGCCGGTTTGACACCCGACAAAGAGCCCAACGTCTGGATAAGCAAAAGTGTGGGGAAGTTGGTAGCGGCGAGCCGCGCGCATCGGTCCAACCGTATGCGAGCTAGACGGACCAATCCCGATCGTAAATAGATCGAGTACGCTGATTGGGCTATTTGGAGGTCGGCGCGACGCGTTAGAAGTGACGGCTTGTTCGCTGGTCTTGGGCATAAGCGCGCACCTCATCAAGTGATTGATTTCGAATGCACCCCATCTGTCGATTTGCCTGAGAGTATTATCCCGTCGGCGGGTGCCAAGGGCACCTCTTTCCAGATGTTAGTCCGTCGCTACGGTCCTTGTTGCCTGAGAGTTTCCGGGGCGGTTGCTCCTTCGGCGTCGGCCTGAGCCGATCTCCTCCGCAAACGACCTCTTCGATAACCGAACTCCTGAGCACGCGAATTTAAATTCGTCGCCCTGCTCCTCCAGTATTCTAGTATTCGGCTAACTGGCATGCAATATCGGCGAACGCAGTGGGAGCGGCGTTGACGACAGGATCGCCATAGAACCTGACGATCCGGATCCGGTTGCAGTCCGTGCCCCGAACGAGGTGGGACACGGTAGTCAGGCGCACGTCTTCGATGTCCAGCAGTTGGTGGACCATGCTGATGCTCGATATGCTCTTCTTTGTTGGGAGTTTAGCCTCCGGCTGAGGCGAAGCTCCGCGAATGCCCCCGAAGCGGCAACTTAGCCAGAGTGAGTGGATAACCTCACGCCCATTGGCCAAGCCGATCATCCTTTGCTCAGGAACTAGTATTGCGGCCATCTACGCGATCCCGTCTTCTTTTTTGGATGAAGCCGAGTCCGGAAAGGATGTTCATGATCAGGTCAGGCGCGATCTCGTCGCCGGCAACGAGGGGCAGATGTCTGCGACTATGCGAGAAGATTCATCGACATCGGAGAAAGCGACGCCACAAGGGCTTGTTGCTTCGATCCATCCGATTGTTGTTGTTTGACAACAATTCATGACGTTGTTAGTGTCACCCCACAACCTGATTGAATAATGACCTTGATACGTGACCAGAGGTTGCGGGTGTTTCACGCGGTAGCTTTGAGAAAGAGCTTTACCGATGCTGGTCACGATCTCCATCTCACCCAACAAGCGATCTCTTTCCACATTCGCTCCCTTGAACAGGAGCTTGGCGTTCCGCTTTTCAACCGCAACCATCATTCAGTGCAATTAACAAAAGCAGGAATAATCCTATTTGCACATGCGGAAAAAATTGTCGCCCTTTATGGAGAAGCCTCCCGCTCGCTGGCGGAGCTCCGGGAAGAGAGCACACTGCGCTTGCGAATAGCCGCGACAAATTCCATTGCAAAATATGCAATGCCGGCTGCAATAAGGACCTTTCAAAGCAGACATCCAAAAATTCAGATTGTGCTTGAGGTCGGGAATAGCACGCGCGTCATTGAATATCTTAATCAAGGTGTGGTCGACGCCGCACTTGTTAGCGATGGTGTCCCAATTTCCTCGAATTGCCGCGTAACGCCACTTTGGCGGGAGCAGATCGCATTCGTAGTCTCACATGAACATCCCTGGGCTTCTCGGGAGGAGCTTTCGATAGATGACCTATTGGCTACCCCAATCATCATGCGGGAGAAGGGGTCCGGAACACGAGCGATCCTCGAACGCCAGCTTTCTGCTGTGAGTTTGTCGTTCAACCACTTAAAAATCGCGCTCATCGTCGGAAGCCCGGAGGCCGTAAAGAAAGCGGCTCAAGCTGGCGTGGGAGTTGGCATACTGTCCACGCTGCGCGCTCGCCATAGCATCTCCTCACACGACCTGGTGCTGAAGAGAATCGATGGCTTTGATCTGACTCGCGACTTTTATGTTGTGAGGCCGCAGAATGGGTCCGCGGCCCCTATGCTTAATGAGTTCGTATCGATCGTCCAGGGAGCTATGGCCTAACGGCGCTACCCGAGGCGGCGATATTGAGGCCCCACATATTTTGCTTTCGGGCGGATAAGCCGGTTGTCCTTGATTTGTTCGGCAATATGCGCGCTCCAGCCAATGACGCGGCTGCAGGCGAACATGGGAGTGAACAATTCAGTGTCGATTCCGAGGTCATGAAGGACAGCGGCGGAATAGAAATCCACGTTAGGCCATAGCTCTCTCTGTGCCTGAACCGCCCTATTCATGGCGAGCAATATCGGGAGAATGTCACTCCCGCCCTTTCTCTCCGACACGCTCTCAGCCATCGCTCGCAGCAAGATCGCTCTCGGATCGATGCGGGAGTAGTCAGCGCAAACACATTGTTTTTTCTCTTTCACAAGCCGATGTTGTAGACAGCAAAACGCTTTTAATTCGTTTCAGGCGCCAACTCATTTGACTGCGCAAGGACGTCCTTGTCCTAGCCACCGGCACACAAAGATTGCCGATAGGGCCATCAGTCTCTTCTGTTGGAGATGACATCAAGAAAGCCCTACCAACGACAGAAGCAACGTTGGAGGCCGGACTGATGCATGATGCCGTTCATCTCGTAACGTTCGAACAATACTGCCTTGTGGCCGTGATCTCATTCATCGCAGCCGTTCTCGGGGGTGTTACGGGATATGGCACAGGGTTAATCCTTCCGCCCGTTCTCCTGCCGATCGTGGGTCCAGAAGCGGTAGTGCCCATCATCAGCCTTTCTGCGCTTATGACGAATGCAAGTCGGCTGATCGCTTTCAGGGACAAATTTGACGTGCGCAATGCCATTATGTTGGCAGCCTGTGCGCTACCAACCTGTGTTGCGGGCGCTTTCGTCTACACAGTACTGAGCGGAAAGGTCGTAACGATTATCATCGGTCTAGCGCTTATCATCTTGGTTCCTTTACGGCGGTTAGTGAACAAGGCTGAATGGACGCTCGCTACGTCGGGAGTTGCAGTGGCAGGGAGTGGATACGGGCTTCTCGTTGGAGCGACGTCAGGATCCGGCGTGGTCCTGCTTTCGATCCTTCTCGCTGCCGGTCTTCGAGGCTCAGCGGTCATTGCAACCGATGCTGGCATTTCATTGTTTCTCGGGCTAGCGAAGACAGCGGTCTTTCAGACCGCCGGCGCCCTTCCTGCGTCCGCCTGGATCATGGCGATTCTGATTGGGGGTTGCGCCACACCAGGCGCTTTCCTCGCAAAAAGGCTTACCGCCGATTTGCCGATCCACATACACACCAGCATTCTAGACGGCGTAGTAATGCTTGGAGGAGCATTGCTGGTGATTCAAGCCTGTTGTGACGGAAGATAAGCTACGGGACTTATGGAGACTCTACGATGACCAAGGATAGAAAAGCCAATGCAAAAATACCTTGCGAGACAAGGATTGTCGCACAGCTATTGGTCATATATTTTCTCTTGCAACTATGCATGATAGCTGCAGTACGTCGGTTAGATCCAGGCGCTATCAACTCCCTTTTGGGGTGGGGCGTCATGACGCCGACTTGCCAGCTGAATTTGTTTGACGGCAACGTTGTCGACCAGTCTGGTCATACCGATATTCTTATATTGATTTCCGGTGATGGCGAATGCCATTCGTCGACTGCCTTGCCGAGCGCTACCAACGACCTCGCGACGCCGCCCCCATCCGAGTTGGAGATCTAATCGTAACTCGGCAGCCGGCCATCAACTCCAACTTGAACGCCGGAACGAGCATACTAGCCATGTGTCGCAACCCAACTCTGGAGAACCCGTTGCTGCATTTTGTCAGATAGGCGCGCAGACAATGATGCCTACGGCTATGTGAAAATGCGCGCCGACAGAACACGACCGCCTGAGTCGCTGGATATTCCCCAGGCGCCTAAGGAAAGTGTCTCGGGTGTTTTGAATGCCAGTCGGTTGCTCGTTGGAAGGCAGCGCCAGCTTGCAAAATGGCCGCCTCATCAAAGTGCGCGCCGATGAGTTGAATTGCGATGGGAGCGCCTCGGTCATCGAACCCCCCTGGAAGAGTCAGCGTTGGACTTCCGGTGCTGTCGAAGACGCAAGTGAAGCGGAGCAAATCCCCAAGGGGAGACTCTTGAAGAATGTCGGCTAAAGCGGCGGTGGCCGGCGTCGGCCAGATGGTCACGGGCACGAGAATGATGTCGACTTTATTGAACTGGGTGCGAAGACGATTCGAGAATTCCAAGCGCGCTTGGTGAGCGGCAGCAAGATCCATCGCTGTGCTGCTGCGTCCTAAATCAATAAGTGCCGATAGTGCCGGTCCGTAACTTTCGGATTTCGACGGGTATGTTGCCGCATGCGCCAACGCCGTCTCGGAAGAGCATAGAATCGGCCAAGTCGACGCCGCATTGCGCCATTCGGGAAATGACATTTCTTCGACAACCGCGCCAAGGTCCTCGAAGACTTTGGCAGCTGCCTGCCAGACCGACACGATGCCAGGGTCGACGCCGTCGGTCGCGTAGGCTCGCGGCAGTCCAATCCGCATCCCCGCAACGCTGCGCAAAGCTGCGGCTTCGTAATTTTCGGCTGGATCGTGCACAGCGGTCAGATCGGCGGGATCTGCGCCGGCAATAGCTCCGAGCATGATAGCACAATCGACAGCCGATCGCGCCATTGGCCCGACGTGATCAAGAGAAGGAGCTAATTCGAAGACGCCGTGGCGGCTAACACGCCCCCACGTCGGCTTAAGCCCTGTCACGCCGTTGGCCGCGCTGGGAAAGCGGATCGAACCACCGGTGTCAGAACCGAGCGCGCCAAACGTCAAACCGGCAGCCGTGGCAACGCCCGATCCACTTGAGGATGCGCCGGCATATAGCTCCGCACCCCAAGGGTTTTTAGGAGCTGCGACTGTAGGGTGGTGCTCTGTCCAGGCCTGCTCCGTCGTTTTCAGCTTTCCGAGCGAAATAGCGCCCGCCGCCTCTAGCCGTCGCACTGCAGTCGCGCTGTAAGTCGGCTGAAAGGACTTGTGTATCGCCGTACCAGCGGTCGTCAGGGCAAAATCCGTGTAGAAGATATCCTTGTAAGCCAGCGGTACACCGTGGAGAGGACCACGCCACTGTCCAGATCCGATTTCCCGCTCTGCATGTTCGGCCCGCTCTAGTGCGCGCTGCGCGGTTATCGTTACATATGACTCCAACAGCGGTTCCAGGGCGTCGATCCGATTGAGCATATGTTTGACGAGTTCAACCGGGGAGATGGTTTTCGTCCGAAGTGACACGGATAACTCTGAAAGCGTTAGATAGTGCATCTCATTCTCCGTTCTCAGGCGACCAATAGCCGCTCCACCCCAAGAAACTCCCCAGGAGTTTTTGAGAACGATGTCGCGGTATCTCTTAGGCGCCTGAGATCATCTGTCCGCAGGGCAAGGACAACCTGTAGTCAGATCGAGCAAGTACCTCAATTGACTACCGATTGGCGCATGCTACCTTCGAGCGGCTCGTCCCCGCGTTCCTATTTAATGTTGATCTTGTAGCGATTTGGGCTTCGGGGGGCATCGGCAATATTGCCGATGGTGGCCCGTCCGCATGACCCGCACCCAGCGGAGGCCATGCGATCGTCAGCCGAGGAATTGGGTGTCGACAGCCGAGCCATACTTGGCGCGCAGCTTGCATAAAGACAAACTATACCAGGGAGGATTGGGGTATGACACCGCACATCCGGGACATTACATCGAGCGAGCTGAAGCTCTTTGCGACCATCGTCCACCGCCTGCAACGCCTGAGAGCGCAGGATGACGTTCGACGGGCTGTCCTCGGTGACCTCGTCAAGCTCCTTCGTGCCGACGGCGGCTCCTCTTGCACCTGGCAAGAGAAAGATCAGCGATTTTGCGGATCAATCTATGTGGGCGCCGCACCGGAAATCCCATCGCTCTACGATGATTGGTACCAATTCCATGATCCTATAACCTCGCGTTTGCGAGCGGCGCGGCGAGCCACGATAGTCGATGAAGTCTTGGACCGACGCGAGCTAACCAAGACCGAATTTTATAACGACTTCCTGCAACGCGACGCGCTCGAATGGGGCATCAATATCTTCATGTTCGATCAACGTGAAAGCGATCTGGGCGATTTTCGAATTTGGCGGCGACGCGGAAAGACAAACTTCGACGACCGAGAGAAAGTGTTGCTGGACGTCATAGAACCGTTCGTCCGGTCTGCCTTGTTGCGGGATCACTCTCATAGCGAGGGCCTAACTGCACGAGAACGCGAAATCACTGAACTTGTAGCGCGAGGATGCACGGACCGGGATATCGCTCGCATATTGGGCATTAGCTTTGGGACCGTACGAACCCACATCAGTCGAGCGCTCGACAAATTCGGCTGCGCGAATCGCGCAGAATTGGCGGCAGCCTTTATCAAAGCCACTTGAGCAGAGCTTTTTCACTCATGAATGCGCGCAAGCAGGACGAACAGCAGACGGGTGGCTCTGAGGAACCGCTGCTGCCGAAACTTGTGCCCCCGATATCAAGTCAGAGGCCGCTTGTCCGACTATCCGAACATCGATGGCGTCATCGCCCTGACGCACAAGGGAGGGTGCGGGCTCGATGCGAAAGTCGATGGGATTCAGTCACTCCAACGATGTATCGCCGGATATGCTGCCCATCCTCCCCTCTTCGCCCAGATGTCCAATCTTCCCCGATCCGCGGACGAGGTCATCATTAGGTCGACGATTCTGCGGAGGCGGATATCGGTCGGCATCGGCAAATGAAGATCCTCGACCTGTGCCGCCGCGAGTTCGTCGAGAAGCACCGCCACTAGACGCGAGTTCGTACCGCCTTCCTCATAGAGCGCAGGCAGGCTCGCCGAGCGGACCAGAAGCTCGCGCAGCAGCGGCTTCACCGACACTGCGCAGCAGACCAGCGGCAGGCGCGCGTGGCTACGCCGACAATTTCCTCAACGTCTCGCCAGCATATGGCCACTTCCTCTACATGATCGCGCGTGCCTGCAAGGTGGCCCATCGAGAACCAGTTCGATGTGGTTCGCGCAACTTTTACGGACGGGACCAACGTGCCCCGCATTCCACCGGTTCGCGTGGGTGGGGGCTTGTTTTGGCGTGATGACAACTGGTTCGCGCGCATCAATCTGCTGCACGCTTTTGCGCAAAACGACATTGCGGTTATCGGTGAGATGCCTACTGCAGGCTATAACCTCCTAAGGGCAGAGGTCAGCTACAGGAGCAAGCTCGATCCGTCCTGGTTCGGCGCCCGCGAAATGCTCGTTGGCCTCGTCGGCACCAATCTCTTGAACGAGAACATCCGCAACTCCGTATCGTACACAAAGGACGAAGTGTTGTTACCCGGGATCGGTGTGCGGGCATTTGCCAACTTCAAATTTTAGATCGATCTAGCACAGGAGACTAACCACCATTGGAATGGAAGAGAGGTTCATCAGCCTACGTCCGCAATCTGTCGGTGATGTCGGTCGACAAGCTCGAATAGTAGCTATCGACAAGACGTTCGTATGAAGACGTTGGCGTCCATTTGGCTCAGCGCCAAGTTGCTCGGGCTGCGCCGCAACCTGCTCACGCCGCTTGCACGGCGAACAGGCCGTTCGGGGAATGTCTCCAGCCCCCGGGTGGCCTGCGGCGAGGTTTTGTGTTTGTGTGACGTCCGCTAGCGCACCCAGTGGTCAAAATCTGACGCTTGATATCACCTTGAAGGGCCGCACGGAGATGTCCCATGGCAGTAAAGCGGATTGTTGCCAACGTGGCCGCCGACAGAATCGACGCTGCGAAGGCATTCTATGGCGATGCCCTCGGGATGACGGTTGTCATGGACCTGGGATGGATTTTGACCTTCGCGTCCGATGGCAGCGCCGCACCGCAGATCAGTGTGGCGAGTGAAGGTGGCTCTGGAACGCCGGTGCCCGACATCTCCATTGAGGTGGATGACCTCGCCGAGGTTCACCAGAGGATGCAGGCCGCAGGTTTCAGCATCCAATATGGTCCGGTAACCGAGCCTTGGGGCGTAACACGCTTCTATGTCCGTGATCCGTTCGGGCGCTCGGTCAACATTCTGGAGCATTCCCGGCAAGGGCAATCCGGGAACCAAGTGTCAGATTTTGACGACTAGAATGGGTCGGTTACCTGCGCCGCCGAAGTGCATAGCGGCGCTCACGCACCGCTTGTGCCGAGCCTCCAAACCGGGATGCCGAGCCCCTTCTTCCGAGATGCTCGAAAGCTTTATTGAGGCGAAGCTTCAGCGCACCAGACAATCTGGCAATGAAAGAGGGTGCTTGCATCGCTTTGATTTTTCGTGAAGGCGGCGCTCAAAATGCGTGCGATGCGCAAACATCGCGTTTGACGGCCACGAAAGATCGAAGATTACCACAGCATTACAACTTGAGCTGGTCCGTGCAGGTCGACAACAATGGTCCCTGCAAGCTGAAGAAGTTGCAGATCTTCGTCGGAGTCACCGAGCCAAGACGACAACGCGATCGCTTTCAAATTCCGGCATCTTCCGCGCGCTGAGTGAGTATCGCCTGCAAGGCATCTCCAGCGGCAGCGTCGCGGGCGATATCGAGAGCAGCGCGGGCTGCCACTGTGGTGGATGCGAAGCCCTTGATCTCTATCCGACGGCGAGCGCACGTCAGAGCATGCTCGACAGGACTGTCAAATTTCGAATCGCTCTCGTTTAGATGCGTTCTACTCGAAGATGTATCACGCCACACCTACACTGCCGGCGAATTTTTCCGTCTCGTGTTGAACGAGATGGTGTCGCCTCCGGGAGTGCATGTTGAGCGATCTTACCTTGTTACGGACTGCGAAGATGACCATTGCATTTGTATCGCTTCTGCCGAATGCTGATCCCTCTCTGGCGCAACAGGCAGGCCCTTCGCCATCAATTCCTGCAGCGTCGGGTTCTGAAAACGTAGGGTCGCCCGCCATACCCGAGCGTTCGTCGCCAGGCTCTCAGCAAGCGCTTCCTGCCGTCGTCGTAACCGCGCCGCGCCAGCGAGCGACCGCGCTCCAGCAACGCAAACCGTCGCCGGGATCGCGAGTCGGATCGTCACGGCAGGCAACGAACCGCGAGAACGTGGCAAAGCCGCGCATTGTTCCGTCTGTAGGCGCGGAGCGGGCGGCGTTGCCGCCCACCTACGCCGGCGGCCAGGTCGCGCGCGGGGCGAGGTTAGGCTTCCTTGGCAACAAGGACTATATGGCGACGCCGTTCAGCCTCACGAGCTACACGGAGCAGACAATCCGGGACCAACAGGCCACGAGCGTCGCCGAGGTCCTGACCAACAGCGACCCGTCGGTCCGCGCCGCCATCGGCAGCAGCAACCGATACGATGCGCTGACCATTCGAGGGTTTCGGGTGGAGAATAGCGAGGCTGCGTTGAACGGGCTCTACGGTCTGGTTCCGAATTACCGGATCAACCCAGTGCCGATCGAGCGTATCGAGTTACTCAAGGGGCCGGCTGCATTCCTCTATGGAATGGCACCGCAGGGTAGCATCGGCGGCGCCGTGAATGTCGTGACGAAACGCGCTGGTGACGATCCTCTGACGCGCCTTACCGCGGGCTATCTGTCCAACGCCCGCTTCGGGACCGAGCTCGACGTGGCTCGCCGGTATGGCGAGCAGAAAGAGTGGGGCGTTCGCTTCAATGGCGCCATCGATGGTGGGAATACAACGATCGATCGGCAATCGGTCCGCGACGGGGTGGGTTCGCTGGGCGTCGACTATCGTGGCGACAGGTTCAGGTGGTCGGCCGACGTCATTTACCAGGATGACTGGATGCGGGCTGCAGCGCGCGGTTACACGCCATTGCCTGGGATTGCGATACCTAATGCTCCGGATCCCAGAATCAACCTGGCCCAGCCGTTCGACTATGCCAAGGCGCAAAGCGTCACTGGTCTGACCCGCGCCGAATACGACCTGAGCTCCAATGTCACTCTGTTCGGCGCCATTGGCGCCAATCGGTTCAGCTTTGACAAGCAGGAAGCGCCGGGCGCGACGCTTCTCGATTCCGCGGGCGATGCGCGGTCGACCTCACAGTTCCAGATCGGCAAATCGGAGGCGGTTTCCGGCGAAGCGGGAGTGCGGTCCCGCTTCGACACCGGCCCGATCGAACATGAGGTCGTCGTCAGCGGCAGCTCGCTGCAGCGGACGAACTGGCTCGGGCAGACCAATTATGGAAGCTACTTGACCAATATTTACGCCCCGACTTTGCTCGCGTGGCCGGGGCCTCCGGTATCTTCCTATCCAGAAGCAAAAGCCAGCACGCTCGACCTGCGAAGCGTCGGGGTGGCGGACACGCTTTCGATGGCGAGTGGCCTCGTGCAATTGATTGTTGGTGCGCGGCAGCAGCAGGTGGTGTCGAGCAGCTTCGATCCGGTTAGCGGTCTCACAACCACCCATTACGACGAAAGCGCGACCTCGCCCTCCGTGGGCCTGGTGGTGAGGCCGATCCAGCAACTGTCGGTCTACGCCAACTATATCGAGGGCCTGACACCCGGCCCGACGCCGCCCTCTGGCGCCGCCAACCCGAATCAGGTGTTCGCGCCATTCAAGACCCAACAATATGAAGTTGGCACCAAGCTTGATCTGGGTCGTTTCGGTGCCAGTCTCGCCGTTTTCCAGATCAGCCTGCCGAGCGGGGTGATCGACCCTGTCACCAAGATTTTCAGCCTCGACGGCGAGCAGAGGAATCGCGGTATCGAATTGAACACGTTTGGCGAGGTGGCATCCGGCGTCCGAATCCTTGGTGGCGTAACGTTGCTCGATGCCAGACTCACTAAAACCGCTGGGCATCTCAACGACGGCCACTATGCGATCGGCGCCCCCGACCTGCAGGGCAACCTCGGGGTCGAATGGGACACGCCCTTCCTGCCCGGACTGACGGCGACCGCGCGCGCCATCTACACAAGCAAGAGCTACGTCAGCGCCGACAACCTACAGGACGTCCCAAGCTGGACCACATTTGATATCGGCGCGCGCTACGCGACCAAGCTTGCCGGACGGCCAACCACCTTCCGGGCCAGCATCACGAACGTGCTGGACAAGCGCTACTGGATCGCCAATCCGACCGGCTACGTCATCAGCGGCATGCCGCGCACGCTTTGGCTTTCGATGTCTATGGATTTTTGATCCCCATGATTGGCAGTTGCGATCGAAATGGTCGCGGATCGGGTAGCCCAGCCGTCAGGCTCTGCGCTCAGAGATCTGAGCGTGCGGCCTGCCCGCCACAGCTCTTCCCGAGAGAAACCGGCGTGATCGCAGAGACTATGCCTATGTACGAGGAACGAAGACGTCGAAGCATCGGTCAGAGTCTCGCGCTTTTCCGCCGACTTTTGGTCGACCGTGACACTTCCATCGAAAATGTCGAAAGGCATCGAGCATGATCAAGTCGTACATGCATACCCCAGTTGTTCATATCCTCACCCGCTCGGAGTTATCTGATGTCGAACTTCCGACAGCCGACGTCATTCAGATGGTGGAGGATGCCTATTTATTCTACGCCAACGGCGCATCCCGTTGTCCGACGAAGCTTATGATGGCTCTGCCGGACGAACAGAGAGATGCGGTATCGTACTCTATGCTGGGCTATGACGGCGCCCTACAGCAGCTTGGCTTCAAGACCTCGTATCGGCAAGGCAGTGAAGTCGCCGAGAAATACTACACTACGATCAGCCTGTACGATGACGCGACCGGATTGCCATTTGTATTCATGGATTGCCACCGCGTGGGTGGGTTGCGCACGCCGGCGACGACGGCGATCATTGCCAAACATTGCGCCAAAGAGAATGCACAATCGGTATTGATGATCGGAACCGGGGCGCAGGGTCTCAATACATTACCATATTTATTGACCGCGCTCCCCTCGCTGCAGAGAGCGCGTCTCTTCGGTACCCACCCTGACGGTATCGCCGCAACCATCTCAACCTTTTCCCGGCATTTTCCCGATCGCAACATCGAATTGGTGGAGGATGTTCCCGCGGCCGTCTCCGATTCCGATATCGTCGTGGTCGCCTCGGGTCGCGCCGCCCATCCCAAGGTCCACACTAGTTGGTTGAAACCAGGTGGCCTATTGATTTCGGTCGCCAGCAAGGGAGTCGAGGCCGGTGCGCTACAGGAGGCCGACTACGCGATAACGACGAATGAAGGCCAGCTGGGCGTTACGGGAAAGAGGCTCGCAGGTCCCGACGGTGTTGTCAGAATTGATGCGGAATTGCCTGACATCGTGGCTGGCCGGAAACCTGGTCGACGCTCGCAGCAGGATCAGGTGTTCGCCTTCAGCAGCGGGATGATCATTACGGATATTCCGGTCGCTCATGCCCTTGCCACGAGAGCGATCGCTGCAGGCCGCGGCAGGCGGGTAGAGCTATGGAATTAGCGGCCTCCTCGATGCGCGCGCGTGAGAGGGCCTGGGCCATCGCCGTCAGACGAGATCTCGCTCTTCTCGATCAAATTAGCCGCGCAACAAACGGACCCTTTCACATCATCCATCCGGCCAGCTTTGCGGACAATCTGGCCGCTTTCCAGCAAGCTCTGCAGCGGAATAATGTGCGGGGTCACGTCTATTTCGGGAAGAAGGCTAACAAGGCCGGGGCATGGCTGCGCGAGGTCGCTAGACTTCGCGGCTCGGTGGATGTGGCCAGCATACCCGAGTTCGTCCATGCGCTCGCCAATGGCCTTCGCGGCGAGAACATCGGCGTTACGGGTGCTGCAAAGAGCAACGAACTCTTGTGGTTGGCGGGCCGCCATGGCGCGACCGTTGCCATCGACGCTCTAGATGAACTCGAGCGCGCTATAGTTGTCGCTGCAGACCCGTCGCCCTTGCGAGTGCTGCTTCGTGTACTCCCTCCGAGCAGTCCTAACAGCCGCTTCGGATTGAACCCGGCCGATCTTCGTGCAGCACTGCAACGCTGCGCTAGCGCTCGGCAGCGGCTCGTCATGGATGGCTTTTCCTTTCATCTCGACGGTTATGCAGTGGAGCCGCGTGCCGAATTAGCCTCCACCTTAATCAATCATTGCCTCGAGGCGCGAAGCTACGGCTTTCCGTGTACGGCGATTTCCATCGGGGGCGGCTTTGCGTGCAGCTATGTCGAAGAGGGTGATTGGCATGCATTCAAAGAGAGACTTGATCCAACTCAATTCCATGCAGAAAAGAGTTTTAGCCACTTCTACCCTTACCATCAGTCGCCCACAGGAGCTGCAATGCTGGAGGCGATCCTGCAAACTCCAGTGGAGGGCGGTACGCTGGCTTCGAAGTTCATTGCTGCGGGGCTTCAGCTATACCTAGAGCCGGGGCGTGCTCTTCTCGATGGCGCGGGGATGACGGTCTTTCCGGTTCAAGGCTTCAAGCGGAATGCAGAGCACGGCATTGTCACCGTTGCAGGCCTCAGCATGAGCCTATCGGAACAGTGGAAGAATAGCGAGTTTCTTCCCACACCTATCCTTGTGGAACACGGGCCGACACGTCCCCGGGAGTCCGTTCGCGCGGCGGTCGGCGGCTCCAGCTGCATGGAATACGATGTCTTGACTTGGCGGAAGATCGAATTCTCAGCAAGGCCTCGCTATGGCGATCTGATCGTCTATCCCAATACGGCGGGCTATCAGATGGACAAGAACGAGAGCGAATTTCATCAGCTTGCTCTACCGCCGAAAATCGTTGTGACCGAGCATGACGGACATTTCATCTGGAGAATGGACCAATGACAACGGTACGTATCGGCCAGCCTGTTAACGAGTCGCAACGACATGCTCCGAACTGATTGGTGGCACGCCCTTGTTCGAACTGGCGCGTACCGGATCGGGCAGCCGATTGCTGCTGAAGCTGGAACAGTACAACCCGACCGGCTCCTGCAAAGTCCGAATGGCCCGGGAAATGATCTTGGCAGCCGAACGTGAGGGTAAGCTTAGACCCGGCGGGCATATCGTCGAGCCCACTTCGGGAAATACCGGGACAGGGCTCGCGCTGATGGCGATCGAGCGAGGCTATAGATTTACCGCTGTGGTCGACGACCATGCGTCGCGTGATAAGCTTCGCGCGATGCGTGCTATGGGCGTCGATCTCGTCTTTGTGGAGAGCAAGGGCGAGGGACCGAGCACCCTCGAGCGACGTCGAGTGGCCGGCGAAATTGCCAGGGCGAGCGGCGCGTTCTGGCCGGATCAGCACCATAACCCTAACAACAACCTGGGCTATGTTGGCCTCGCCGCCGAGCTGCTCCGTGATCTTGGCACGGACATCGACTATCTGGTTGGCGCAGTTGGCACCGGGGGCACCGTCTGCGGAACTATCAAAGAACTGCGCCGTCTCGGTTCGCGGGTAACAAGCATCGGCGTCGAACCCACAGGATCTATCATCTTCGGCGGCCCCCCGGGGAAGTACTGGCAGACGGGATCCGGCGCTCCAGGCGGGTTCACGGTAGGATCCAACGTAGATCACTCCCTGATTGATGAAGGAGTTACCGTCGACGACATCGACGCATTCACGGCTGCCCGTATTGTCGCTCGCCGTACTGGGATCCTTGTTGGTGGTACCGCCGGTGCTGCGATTCATGTGGCGCTCAAGCAACTCGCTCTGATCGAGCCGAATAGCACAATGGTGGTCTTGGTCTGCGACGCAGGCGAAAAATATCTCGACAGCATCTACAATGACGACTGGCTTCGCGAACGCCATTTGCTCAACGAAGCGGCGCATCAACGCCTGCACCGGCTATTCGACGCCTATCGGGACTCCGTCCAACTCGCGTCCCAAGCCAAGGCGGCCGTCTTCGCGCAATGACGTGTTGACAATGCGGGTTCGCCACTATCAAGAAATTATAAAACTCTCAGCCCCCATTGCGGGCATTCAGTTTGCCCAGGTTGCTCTCACGAGCACCGACCTCCTCATGATGGGGTTCATCAGCGTTCAGGCGCTTGCAGCAGGTGGTCTCGCCCTTTTGCTCTATAATCAGCTTCGCACGATGTGCGTCGGAATGGTGACGAGCGTTGGAAATCTGGTTGCAGCCTCGGTGGGACGCGGTGAGAAAAGGACCGGAACCTCGTTGACGGACAGCACCGCTGTCGACGAAGTCCGCGATCTGCTCGGGACATCAATGGTTCTTGCAACCATTGTCGCCATCGTCGCCGGGATCACACTCGTCGTTTTCAGTCATATCTTGGTCTTCCTCGGACAAGACCGCGAGATTGTCGCTCTCGCAAGACCGATAATGCTGGCCTTGGCTCCGGGATTGTTGCCCATGCTGTGGCTCAACGTTCTACGTCAGTTCGCCGTGGGAATGCGGCGCGCAGGCTCCCTCCTGCGCGTCACCGTGATCTCGATCGGCGTTAACGCATTGCTGAACGCGGTATTCATCTATGGATGGATTGGGATGCCGCAGCTCGGACTCGCGGGCATTGGATTGGCAACCACGCTCGTCCAATTGTGGACCTTCATGGTGTATCTGCGGACCGTCCGGCACGATCAAAAACTGAATTCATTGCTCGCACCAAACGGATGGCGAGCACAGGCTTCGACTATGAAGACAATTGCAAAAATGGGCATGCCGATCGCATTGACCTACGGTTCGGAAGCGGCAATTACGTCCATTGCGACCGTCTTCATGGGCATGTTTGGGCCAATCCCGCTCGCAGCCTCCAACATCGTCAACCAGCTCACCTATATCGTCTATCAGATCAATATCGGACTCTCTCACGGAACATCGATATTGGTGAGCCGCACCGCCGGCAAGGATCAGGCCGGTGAAATCGGAGCGATTGCAAGACATACCTTCGTAATCAGCTTCTCCATCATGACGCTCGTTGGGCTACTTTACGTCATCGTTCCACGAGCCGTCCTGCGCCCGTTCCTTGGCGATGAGGCTGACCCGGCCCTGCTGGCCGCGGCGACGACCCTGCTATGGTTCGCGATAGCCCACCAATTCTTCAAAGGGTCGCAAAACATCTGCATCGGGTTATTGCGTGGCTTGGGGAACACCCGAGCCGGGCTCACCAACACCCTCATCGGCTATTGGCTGGTCGGTATCCCGGCGATGGCGATCTGCGGATACTGCATCGGCTGGGGAAGCCACGGGATCTGGTTTGGTCTTTGCCTTGGCTTCGGCGTGACCAGTCTGTTGTTATGGTGGCGCTTCATCGCGGATCTGCGAGTGGCTCAATCTCCCTCACAGAACATGGATGTCGGCAAGACTGCGGACCTGGCCGACCGGCGTCCGTCGCGGATCTCGCCGTCGAGATGAGGTGACGTCACTTGCGGGGCCTCATTGCCTGGAAAGCAGATCGTTTTGCGCAGATCCGTTTGATGCGCAAGCGATCGAAAAGGCCCCAGGGGAACTAGGACACCGCCGGACCGGATCCGCCCAACGTCACCAGCACGAGCTCCGGCGGCACGCCTAAGCGGAAGGGCATAATGCTGCAGCCGAGCCCGCCCGAGACGACCACGTCGCAATTGAACCGGGCGTGGCCATAGGCCAGGCGGTTGCCGTAGCGCGAGGGCACCACCGGCGACCAGCCCAGCAGCCGCACCTGGCCGCCATGGGTGTGCCCGGAGAGCTGCAATGCCACCCGATCCGGCACGCGAGAGGCGACGTCCGGTTCATGCGCCAGCAGAATGACTGGCGCATCGTCGGTGACTTTCGCAAGCGTTGCGCCGAGATCATCGATGCCGATGCGCCTGATACGCCTGAAACGCGCCGCCGGCACATAGGCGAGCTGATCGCCGAGCCCGGCGAGCCAGAACGGCCGGCCGGATTTTTTCAAACGCACGGCGTCGTTCTCGTAGACGGGAATGCCGACTGCCTCCAGCGCGCGCCGCGCGGCCGTGGTCCCCTGCCCCTCGCGCTGAACTTCCCGGTCGTCCCAATAATCGTGATTGCCGAGGATCGCATGCACCCCGAGCGGCGCCTTCAATTGCGCCAGTACCGCAGCCCATGATTCCGCCGGAATCCGGCGCGTCATGTGGCGGCAACCGGCGACATAGTCGCCGAGCATCACGATCACATCTGCGTTAAGAGCGTTGGTATGATTAACGATCGCGTCGATGTGATCGAGCGACATCCAGGGATCGCAGGCGTGCAGGTCCGCCACAACGGCGATCTTCAGCGGGAAATCCGCCGGCCATCGTGCCGGCGCCAGATCATAGCGCGCAAGGCTCAGGCGAAAGACCGGCTCGCCGAAGCCATAGGCTGCAGTCGAGGTGCCAAAAGCGCCGAATCCGGCGAGAAATTTCAGGAAGCGGCGACGTGAAAACATGCGGGCTCAGCGGTGATGCGCGCTTGCCGTATTGCGCAATTGAAGCGGAAATTGGATAGCCCGTCGCGATGGCGGGCAAAAGGTTAATATCCAGTCATGCTGAACGTAGCATAGGCCCAAATGGATTGCGCAATCGGCGTCGCGCAAATCATCGCAGCATGTCTCGCTCGATATCCTTGCGAGGATCAATGACAGGCGAAGGCGACGTCGGCAGCGCCGACATCAGTCCTCCTCACTCCCGAACAGCCCGAACTGCGCGGGATCGCGCGAGGGCTCGGCGAGACCGAGATGGCGGAAGGCATGCGAGGTCAACACACGTCCGCGCGGGGTGCGCTGCAGATAGCCGCACTGGATGAGATAAGGCTCGATAATGTCCTCGATCGCATCGCGCGGCTCCGACAAGGCCGCCGCCAGCGTCTCCACGCCGACCGGCCCGCCGCCGTAGTTCATGGCGATCGTGGTGAGATAGCGCCGGTCCATGGCGTCCAGGCCGGCGGCGTCGACCTCCAGCGCGCTCAGCGCATGATCGGCGATCGCACGGTCGATGGAATCCGCATTGGCGGCGGATGCGAAATCGCGCACGCGCCGCAGCAGCCGACCCGCAATGCGCGGCGTGCCGCGGGCGCGGCGCGCGATTTCGTTGGCGCCATCAGGCGTCATGCCGACCTTGAGCACGCGCGCGCCGCGAGTGACGATCTTTTCCAGCTCTTCGATGGTGTAGAAATTGAGCCGGATCGGAATGCCGAAGCGGTCGCGCAGCGGATTGGTCAAAAGCCCTGCACGCGTGGTGGCGCCGACCAGCGTGAATTTCGCCAGCTCGATCTTCACCGAGCGCGCCGCCGGTCCCTCGCCGATGATCAGGTCGAGTTGAAAGTCCTCCATCGCGGGATAGAGCACCTCTTCCACCGCGGGACTCAAGCGATGGATCTCGTCGATGAAGAGCACGTCGCGCTCTTCGAGATTGGTCAGCAGCGCGGCGAGATCGCCGGCCTTGGCGATTACGGGTCCGGAAGTGGCGCGAAAGCCGACGCCGAGCTCGCGGGAGACGATCTGCGCCAGCGTCGTCTTGCCAAGACCGGGAGGGCCGACGAACAGCACGTGATCCAGCGCCTCGCCGCGCTTGCGCGCGGCCTCGATGAAGATCGAGAGATTGGCGCGCGCCTGCTGCTGACCGACGAACTCCGACAGGTTCTGCGGACGCAGCGCGCCATCCGCCGCATCCTCGTTGCGGCGCTCGGGCGTGACGATGCGGGAGGGCTCAGCCATGCTTCTCAACGCACGAGGCTGGATGTTCCCCCTCTCCCGTTCTTACGGGGACGCGACGAGCAAAGCTCGCGCTGAGAGGGTTGGGGTGAGGGGCTCTCACCGCGCATTCGGACTCGCGGAAAATCCCCCTCACCCGGATCGCCGAGGGCGATCCGACCTCTCCCCGAAGGCGGGGAGAGGTGAAGAGAGCTCGCGCGGTTTCAAACAGCTCACGCACCATCACTTCGCCAATTCCTTCAGGCCAAGCCTGATCAATTGCGCCGTCTCCGCGTTCTCCCCGGCATTACGCGCGGCCGAGGCAATCGCGGCTGCGGCCTGGGGCTGACCATAGCCGAGATTGACCAGCGCCGAGATCGCATCCGCGACCGGGCGCGGCGCGCGGGCCTCGTCGACCGCGCCGGCCAGATGCACCACCGCCGGATCGACATCGGCAAAGCCGGGTGCCTTGTCCTTCAGTTCCGTGACGATGCGCTCGGCGACCTTGGGGCCGACGCCGGGGGTGCGTGTCACGGCCGCCTTGTCGCGCAGTGCAATCGCATTGGCAAGCTCGGCCGGCGGCAGCGTGCCGAGCACGGCGAGCGCAACCTTGGCGCCGACGCCCTGCACCGTCTGCAGCAAGCGAAACCACTCGCGTTCGATGTCGCTCTTGAAACCGAACAGTTTGATCTGGTCCTCGCGGACGTAAGTTTCGATCGACAGCACCGCGGCCTCACCCGGCGCGGGCAGCGCCTGCAGCGTGCGCGCCGAACAATGCACCTGATAACCGACGCCGCCGACGTCGAGGATGACAAAATCCTCGCCGTAGGAATCGATCAGGCCCTTCAGCTTGCCGATCATATGCTGACCACCTTGAGCCGCAGGCTCGCGCTCTGGCGGTGGTGCGCATGGGTGATCGCGATCGCCAGCGCGTCCGCGGCATCTGGCGATTTCGGTTCGGCTTTGGGCAACAGGATTTTCAGCATCACCGCGATCTGGTTCTTGTCGGCATGGCCCGCGCCGACCACGGTCTTCTTCACCTGGTTCGGCGCATATTCGGACACCGAGATGCCGAAACTTGCCGGCACCAGCATGGCGACGCCGCGCGCCTGACCCAATTTGAGGGTGGCGACGCCATCCTTGTTCACGAAGGTCTGCTCGACCGCGGCTTCCGCTGGGCTGAAATCGCGCAGCACCGCGGCCAGGCCATCATGAATCGCGAGCAAGCGGCTCGCGAGCGGCAGATGGTCCGGCGGCTCGACCGAGCCGCAGCCGACAAAGGTCAGGCGGTTGCCATCACTCTCGACCACGCCCCAGCCGGTACGGCGCAGGCCCGGATCGATACCAAGGATGCGGACGGGGACGCGAATCGGTGCGGGTGCCATCGGCTAGTGATAGCCTCTGGCGAGAAGCAACGAAACAGGAACGGTCGACATACCCGGGGAAAGCGCGGCGCGGCCGTCATTCCGGGGCGCCTCGAAGAGGCGAACCCGGAATGTCGGAGACCTAACCCCCCACCTTCGCCATCAGCGCGTCGGAGATCTCGAAATTGGCGAACACGTTCTGCACGTCGTCGTGCTCGTTCAGCATGTCCATCAACTTCAACAGCTTCTCGCCGGTCTCGTCATCGACGGCAACCGTGTTCTGCGGTTTCCAGGTCAGCGCCGCCTTGCGCGGCTCGCCGAACTTGGCTTCGAGCGCTTTTGCGACCTCGCGGAAGCTTTCCGGAGACGTATAGATCTCGTGGCCGCTCTCGCTCGAGCTCACGTCGTCGGCGCCCGCCTCGATCGCCGCGTCCAGCATCGCATCGTCCGAGGCAACGCTGGCGTCATACTCAATCAGCCCGACGCGGTCGAACATGAAGGCGACCGAGCCGGTTTCGCCGAGATTGCCGCCTGATTTGGTGAAATAGGAGCGGATGTCGGAGGCGGCGCGGTTGCGGTTGTCGGTCAGCGCCTCGACGATGATGGCAACCCCGCCGGGGCCATAGCCTTCGTAGCGGATCTCGTCATAGTTCTCGCCCTCGCCGCCGATCGCCTTTTTGATTGCACGCTCGATGTTGTCCTTCGGCATGTTCTCCTGCCGCGCGGCGACCACCGCCGCACGCAGCCGCGGATTCATGGCGGGATCCGGCGTGCCGAGCTTCGCGGCAACTGTGATTTCGCGGGCCAGCTTGCCGAACAGCTTCGACTTCTGGGCATCCTGCCGGCCCTTGCGGTGCATAATGTTCTTGAATTGGGAATGTCCGGCCATGCGACGTCTCTTGGAATCGACCCCGGAATCGCCCGGGGGTGGAAGGCGCGGCGTTATAGGCCGCGGGACCGCCAAAATCAAAGATTTGGCACTGCCTCTAAGCATGTAGGTATTGGGTTCTGCCCACGAAACAGGCAAGCGTTAACCACGACTTCACGCGTCGGTGGAAGAATGGGGAACCTCAACTTGCTTTCCCGAGAAGCCCGCCCCTAGAGCAGCCATGGCGTTCGGTTTTCTTCGCAAACGCGTGCCCGAGCCGGTCGCGCCTGCGCCGCCGGCGAAAGCGCCGGAGCCGGCGCTTGCGACCGATGCCGGCCGAAAGTCGGATTCAACGAGCGAACTCCTTGAGCTCCTGGAACTCGAACTTGGCGGCACCATCCGCCAGCTCGAGCGGGCAGCGCACTCGGTTGCGGCGGGCGCCGAGGCCACTGCCGCGACGCTCGCTACCATCCGCGAACGCACCGACGCGCTGACCGGTCGCAGCAGCACCGCCCAGGGCACTGCGACCACCTTCACACAGGCCGCCGAGAAGTTCACCCGCTCCGCGGAAGGCATCGGCGCGCAGCTGCGCGATGCCGGCAAGCTCGCCGATCTCGCCACCGCCGCCGCTAGGGAAGCGCGCGCCAATGTCGACCGCTTGCGCGAATCCTCCGCAGCCATCGGCAATGTGGTCAACCTGATCGCGCAGATCGCGCGCCAGACCACGCTGCTCGCACTGAACTCCACCATCGAAGCGGCGCGGGCGGGCGAGGCCGGACGCGGCTTTGCCGTGGTGGCAACTGAGGTCAAGGCACTGGCCGTGCAAACCCAGAGCGCGACCGAAGAGATCAGCAAGAAGATCGAAGCGCTGCAGAAGGATGCGGCCGGCTCGGCCGATGCCGTGCACCGCATCTCGCAGGCGATCGATGCGATCCGCCCCGTGTTCGAGAACGTCAACGGCGCGCTGGCCGAGCAGAACCGCACCACGGGCGAAATGTCCGACAACGCCGCCTCGGCCTCGCATTTCATTGCCTCGGTCGGCGAAGGCGCGGCCGCGATCGACGGCGCCGCCAAGGCGGCGGAAGCCCACGGCGAGAGCGTGGCCTCCGCCGGCAAGGCCGTGACCCAGTTTGCGCAAAAACTGAAGACACGCAGCGCCGTGCTGCTGAATCAGAAGGACAACGAAGAACGCCGCAGGCATGAGCGGCTGCCATGCCATTTGAAGATCGAGATCGAAGCCGCGCGTGGCGTGGCCGCAGCGCCAGTCTACGAGATTTCCAGGCAGGGCGTTCTGATCTCCGGCGCGGAGGCCGCCAAACTGCCGCTGCATCAAAGCTTCAACGCCAGGCTTGAGGGTATCGGCGCCTGCCGGATTCGCATCAGCGAGCACTCCAAGGCCGGCGCGCAGGCCCGCTTCGAGGCCGCGAGCGCCGCCCTTGCCGACAAGATCGAAGACCAATTGTGGGCGATCCGCGAGGAAAACATCGAGTTCGTGACCCGCGCGATGGAAGCAGGTGTTGCGCTGAACAAGATTTTCGAGGACGCGGTCGCACGCGGCGCCATTTCGCTGCAGGATCTGTTCGACAGGGACTATGTCGAAATCGCCGGCACCAATCCGGTGCAGTACCGCACCAAATTCCTCGACTGGGCCGATCGCGCATTGCCGCCTTTCCAGGAACCGTTTCTCGCCAAGGACGCGCGCATCGCGTTCTGCGCCGCGGTCGACCGCAACGGCTATCTGCCGGTGCACAACAAGATCTACTCCCATCCGCAACGCCCCGGTGACGTCGCCTGGAACACCGCCAACTGCCGCAACCGCCGCATCTTCAACGATCCGGCCGGCCTCGCCGCCGCCCACAATGAGCGCGCCTATCTGATCCAGAGCTACGCGCGCGACATGGGGAACGGCAACACGGTGATGATGCGGGAGATCGACGTGCCGATCCGCGTGCGCGGACGGCACTGGGGCGGCTTGCGCACCGCCTACAAGCTTTGACGCTGCGCTTGGAATGTGAATGAGCAGGAATAGGGAATTGGCTTAGTCAACCGACTTGGAGAGACGCAGCGATGTCGCCGGCTGCCGCCGCTAGAGTGGAAAGTGCCTCTTCTGTTGCTTCCGAAAGCGAGCGGCTGGTCGATCAGCTCGCCAGTCGCGTCGGCGTTCTCGGGGTCGAACTCGCGGACGTAGCCGGCAACGTTCAGGAGGTGGCGGGGCGGGTTTCCAACCAATCCGAGCGGTTTCGGCATCTGCAGCAGGCGGCCGAGACGATGGTTACCGCCAACCACGAGATCGCAGACGCCTCCAAGGCGGTGCAGTCGGCCACATCGGATGCTGTCGGTGAGATCACCCAGTCCCGGCAGGCCGTGGAAACCGCGGTCAATCATATCGCCGAGCTGGTCGCTGCCGTCGGCCGTATCGAGAGCAGACTCGGCGCGGTCTCCTCCGCGCTCGCGCAGGTCGCCAAAGTATCGACCTCGATCGAGGCGATCGCGAAACAGACCAACCTGCTGGCATTGAACGCAACCATCGAGGCCGCGCGCGCAGGCAGCGCGGGGCGCGGTTTTGCTGTGGTGGCGAGCGAAGTCAAGAGCCTCGCGGAGGCGACGCGCCAGGCGACACAGCAGATCGGCGATACCGTACGCGGGCTCGACGGCGAACTCGGCCATCTGATCGGCGAAAGCAGCGAGGCATCCGCGCGCGCCAAGAATGCGGGCGACGGCGCCCAGCAGATCCAGGGCATCATCGCCCGCGTGCAGGACGGCTTCACCAGGGTCGGCCGGGAGATCGACGCTGTCGCGAAAGCCGCCACCTCCAACCTCGCCCAGTGCGACATGGTGATCGACGAACTGGCCAATCTCGCCAGGGGCGTCGATCTCTCCTCGACCGACCTCAAGCATGCCGACGAGCGGATCGCAAAGCTGCTCGAGGTCTCCGAAGGCCTGATCGCCATGATCGCCGAGTCCGGCGTCGAGACCTCGGACGCGCCGCTGATCCGTCTGGTGGTTGCGACGGCAAAGCGCATCTCGGAGACCTTCGAGGCGGCGATCGAGCGCGGCGAGATCACGCTCGCGCAATTGATGGACGAGACCTACCGCGAGATTCCCGGCACCGACCCCAAGCAATACCTGACCGATTATGTCGCCTTCACCGACCGCGTGCTGCCATCGATCCAGGATCCGATCCAGAAATCCGATCCGCGCATCGTGTTCTGCGTCGCCTGGGCCAAAGGCGGCTATCTGCCGACGCACAATCCGAACTATCGGCTGCCGCAAGGCAAGGACCCGGTCTGGAACAACGCCAATTGCCGCAACCGCCGCCTGTTCAACGATCGCGCGGTGAAGAAGGTCGCGGCGAACACCAGGCCGTTTTTGCTGCAGACCTATCGGCGCGACATGGGCGGCGGCAATTTCGTGCTGATGAAGGACCTGTCCTCGCCGATCTTCGTTCGCGGCCGGCACTGGGGCGCCTTCCGCATGGGCTTCCGGCAGTCCTGATCCGCGCCTTATTGAAAAAATAGCGGCCGCCGATCGAGGAAAAATTTCCTCTGTCGGCGCTCGACCGCGAGATGTTCAGCGGAATCGTTCGATTTAATGATGATCATCATACCAGTTTGTCAAAATGCACGATATCGTGAGCAGGATCGCGTTTGCGATGCGTCGGACCGGCATTGCTAAAGAGATTGTCGTGATATAGCTGCGCGAGATTGCTTGCATGACTTCGGTGCCTGCTGCCCGCAGCCGTCGAATACTCAAAGGGATGCTTATGGCGACGACCCTCACCATCAATGGCGAACAGAAATCCATCGAAGCGCCGCCCGACATGCCGCTGCTCTGGGTGCTGCGCGACATTCTCGGCATGACAGGCACGAAATTCGGCTGCGGACTCGCGCAATGCGGGGCCTGCACCGTGCATGTCGACGGCAAGCCGGTCCGCTCCTGCGTGCTGCCGGTCGGCGCGCTGCAGAATCGAGCGGTGACCACCATCGAAGGCATCGGAGCAACGCAAGCGGGCGCGAAGGTACAGAAGGCCTGGCTCGACCTCGAGGTCGTGCAGTGCGGTTATTGCCAGTCCGGCCAGATCATGTCGGCCGCAGCACTGCTGGCGGCGACGCCCAACCCCGACGATTCCGATATCGATGCCGCTATGGCGGGAAACATCTGCCGCTGCGGCACCTATGTGCGAATCCGCGCCGCCATCAAGCAGGCAGCATCAGGCGTGAAGTCGTGAGGAGCACACCATGACGATCGCAGCAAAGCTACCTGAGGTTTCGCGCCGCGGCTTGCTGACGGGCGGATTGGCCAGCGGCTTCCTGCTCGCCTTCCACCTCCCCGTCCGCGCCTTCAACGAGCCGAATCAGCCGCCCGATGTAACCGATGGCAAGTTCGCGCCCAACGCCTTCATCCGCATCGACGAGAAGGGCCACACCACGCTGGTCATGCCGCAGGTCGAGATGGGACAAGGCGTCTACACATCGATCGCGATGATCCTCGCCGAAGAGCTCGACGCAGACATCGCGCAAGTCACGCTGGAACATGCGCCGCCAGACGACAAGCTCTACGGCAATCCTGTTTTCGGGCTTCAGGTCACCGGCAATTCCAATTCGATCCGCGCCTGGTGGATGGCGCTGCGAAAAGCGGGCGCCGGCGCGCGTGCGCAGCTTGTGCAGGCCGCTGCAAAGCAGTGGCAGGTCGAGCCCGCAAGCTGCAGCACGTCGAAAGGTGAAGTGACGCACAAGGACAGTGGGCGCAAGCTGTCCTATGGCGAGCTGGCCACGGCCGCGCGTAGCGAGATCGCGCCCAAGGACGTCCCGCTGAAGGACCCCAAAGATTTCGTCTATATCGGTCAGCCGCTCAAGCGCTTCGACACGCCCGAGAAGGTGAACGGCAAGGCCGTCTATGGCATCGATGCGATGCTGCCGGGCATGAAGTTCGCAACCGTTGCCGCCTGCCCCGTGTTCGGCGGCAAGGTCGGCAAGGTCGATGACATCGCCGCGCGGAAGGTCCCCGGCGTACATAAGATCGTCGTGCTCGATGACATGGTCGCCGTGGTCGGCGATCACATGTGGGCCGCGAAGAAGGGCCTGGATGCGCTGAAGATCGAGTGGGATGAGGGTCCGAACGCGAGGATCAGCACGGACGACATCTGGCGTGATCTGCGCAGGGCCAGCGAAAAGGACGGCGCCGTGGCAAAATCCGTCGGCGACATCGGCAAGGGGCTGGCAAGCGGCGACCAGCTCGAAGCCTCCTACGAGCTGCCGTTCCTGGCGCATGCCACCATGGAGCCGATCAATGCCACCGTGCACTTCAAAGGAGACTCCTGCGAGGTGTGGACCGGCACGCAGATCATGACCCGCTGTCAGTCGGAAGCCGCCAAAGCCGCCGGACTGCCGGTGGAGAAGGTCTCCGTCTATAACCACCTGCTCGGGGGTGGTTTCGGGCGCAAGCTCGAGCCGGATATGGTCGTCGCGGCGGTGCGCATCGCAAAACAGGTGGACGGACCGGTGAAGGTGGTGTGGACCCGCGAGGAAGACATGCAGCACGATGTCTACCGCCCGGCCTACCGCGACACCATTGCGGCGACGCTCGCGGACGGCAAGATCGTCGCCTGGAAATACAAGGTCGCGGGCTCCGCAGTCCTTGCGCGGTGGTTGCCGCCGGCATTCCAGAACGGCATCGACATCGACGCGGTCGATAGCGCCGTCGATATGCCCTACGACGTCCCCAACTTCCATGTCGAATATGTGCGGGCCGAACCGCCGGCGGTGCCGACCGGGTTCTGGCGCGGCGTCGGTCCAAACAACAATGTGTTCGCGATCGAATGCTTCATGGACGAGCTCGCGCGCAAGGCCGGCAAGGACCCGATCGACTTCCGCCGCACCATGCTCGCCAACAATCCGCGCCCGCTCGCGGCCCTGAATCTGGCTGCGGAGAAATCCGGCTGGGGCCAGCCGTTGGCCCCGCGCGTCGGCCGCGGCGTCAGCGTGCAGCCCTCCTTTGGCAGCTTCATCGCCACGGTGGTGGAAGCCGAAGTCGACGAACAGGGCGAGGTGCATCTGCGCCGCGTCACCTCCGCGGTCGATACCGGCATTGCGGTCAACCCCGACACGGTCAAGGCGCAGATCGAGGGCGGGCTGATCTTCGGCCTCACAGCGGCACTTTATGGCGAAGTGACCATCGACAAGGGCCGGGTGCAGCAGTCGAACTTCAACGACTACCGCATGCTGCGCATCAATCAGGCGCCGAAGATCGAGGTTCATGTCGTCAAAAGCGGCGAGCCGCCCGGCGGCATCGGCGAGGCCGGCGTCACGGCCGCCGCGCCCGCGTTGCGCAACGCCATCTATGCCGCCACCGCCGTCGCCCTGCGACGCCTGCCCATCGATCGCAGCCTGATCGCGAGGAAAAAGGCATGAGTGCCGCCGCGCGTATCCTGCTCAGCGTCGCCGCGATTGTCGTGGCCGCGCTGGCGATCAGCGTCTGGGTCGTGCGCGGGCCTGGTCCGCTAGCCTTTGCGGATGGACCGAAGGTTGCGCTCGCCGACTATCGGGCCGGCAATCCCGCCGGCGTGCCCGCCTCGCTTGCGAAAGCAAGCCTCGTCGAGCGCGGCGAATATCTGGCGAGAGCCGCCGACTGCATGGCCTGCCACACCAAGCCCGGGGACAAGGACTTTGCCGGCGGGCTGGCCTTCAGCCTGCCCTTCGGCACGCTCTATTCGACCAACATCACCCCGGACAAGGAAACCGGCATCGGCAACTACAGCGACCAGGATTTCCTCAACGCCATCCGTCGCGGCATCCGTCGCGACGGCGCGCGGCTCTATCCGGCGATGCCTTACACCTCATACACCTATATGACCGATGATGACGCGCTGGCGATCAAGGCCTATCTGTTCAGCCTGCCGCCGGTGCGCAGGCCGACGCCGGCCAATACGCTGTCTTTTCCATTCAACCAGCGCTGGGCGATGACGTTCTGGTCGGCTGTGTTCAATCCCGATACCCGGTTCGAGCCGGATACATCGAAATCGCCGGAATGGAACAGGGGCGCTTATCTTGCGGAAGCGCTCGCCCATTGCGGCGAGTGTCATACGCCGCGGAATCTCGCGTTCGCGCTCGACAACCGCAAGAAGTTCTCCGGCGCGGTGACTGCGGGCTGGCGTGCCTTCAACATCACCTCGGACAGGGCCACCGGCGTCGGCGGCTGGAGCAATGGCGATCTCGCGAATTATCTCGCGGTCGGTCATGCGAGCGGCCATGGCACCGCTTCGGGCCCGATGGGCGAAGCGGTCGACCGCAGCTTCAGCCAATTGACGGAGGACGACATCAAGGCGGTGGTCGCTTACTTGCGCACCGTGCCGCCGATCGCCTCGCCCGATCTGCCCGCGATCCTGGCACGTCCCGCCCCCAACTCGCACAGGGATGGCGGCGGTGCGGACAATGCGCGCGGCAAGATGGTGTTCGAAGGCGCCTGCGTCAGTTGTCACGGCTGGAGCGGCGAGAGCTTGGTCTCGCCGCTGGCGACGCTCACGGGCGCGCAGGCCGTCAACGATCCCACCGCGATCAATGTCGCGCAGATCGTGATCTCCGGTACCAAGCGGCATGCGCCTGAGGGCGCGCTCTCGATGCCCGGCTTCGGCAACGCCTATTCTGACGATGAGATCGCCGCCGTCGCCAATTACGTGACCGCGCGCTTCGGCGCCAGGGGCTCCAGCCTCACCGCAAAGGACGTGGCGGAATTGCGCAAGCAGACCGCGCAATAGAAGCTGTCGTCGTTTGTTCATTGGCGCGCTCTATAAGGATCCCCGTGCGATCTATGCGCGGGGGTCCGATGAGCGAGTATCCGGTGTTGGACGAGCTGCAGACCAATTACAGGAACGCCGTCGAAGCCTGGATCGCCGCGATCCGACGCGAGGAGGCGCTCGCCTCCGTCAACCACACCCTCGCCGAAGTCGACAAATGGGAGCAGGCGCATTTCGACGAAGACGAGATGCGCAGCGCGGCGAAGGACGCCAAGGCGAAATACGAGGACGCCCTGCGCGAGGAGTTTTTCGGGTTTTGAGATCCCCCGTCATTCCGGGGCGCGCGTGAGCGCGAACCCGGAATCTCTCGCGCCGCAACCCCTGGATTCCGTGTTCGCATCCAAGTCGGCTGTTGCCGACTTGGACAACCCAAGAAGAGCGAAGTCAGGCAAGCCTGACTTCGCTGCGCGAGCGCCCCCGGATTGACGGTGACAAAGCTATTCGTTCCAAAACCCCGGCAGCGCCGGCTCGAGGCGGCCGCCGATCCGCACCGGCGCGATCTTTTGCGCAAGACCGGTTGCATCATCGGTCTCGACCGCGACGCCGGATAACGTCGCAATACCCATCGCCGGCTCGAAACGGCCGGAGGGAATGCCTGACGTGAAACGGCGCAGCGGCTCGTCCTTCTGCATTCCGATGATGGAATCATAGTCGCCGGTCATGCCGGCGTCGGTCATGTAGGCTGTGCCGCCGGGAAGAATCTGGTGATCGGCGGTCGGGACATGCGTGTGCGTGCCGACCACGAGACTGGCGCGGCCATCACAGAAAAAGCCGATGCCCTGTTTCTCGCTGGTGGCCTCGCAATGGAAATCGACCACGATGGCGTCGGCGGCCCTACGCAGCGGACAGGCTTCGAGCTCGCGCTCGAGTGCGGCGAACGGGTCGTCGAATGGCGTCATGAACACGCGGCCCATCGCATTGATGACGAGCGCGCGCTTGCCGTTCTTGGTATCGATCAGCGCCGCGCCGCGGCCGGGGGTGCCGCGCGGAAAATTCACGGGCCGAATGAGCTTCGGGGCGCGATCAATGAACACCAGCGCCTCGCGCTGGTCCCAGGCATGATTGCCGAGCGTGATGGCATCGGCGCCGGCATCGATCAGCTCCTGGTAGATCGTTTCGGTGATGCCGAACCCGCCGGCCGCATTTTCACCGTTGACGATGACGAGGTCGAGCTCCCAGTCGCGGACCAGACCCGGTAAATGCTCGGCGACGGCGTTTCGCCCTGTCCGCCCCACAACGTCGCCCACGAAAAGAATGCGCAATCTATCTGCTCCGGAAATCGAAAGCTTTCGTTTCGGTTAGCACATAATCGAGTGCAACGTCGTGCGACAACGCTGGAATCGTTTCGATTTCCTGCACCGCGAAGGCAAGCCCGACGCCGATAACCGGCTTCATTTTGCGTAAGTGCGCGAATGTAAAGTCATAATGCCCCGCGCCATAGCCGATGCGGTGGCCCAGGCGGTCGAATGCGGCGAGCGGCACCAGCATGATGTCGGGGACGACCTCGGCGGCGGCCGGTGACGGCTCGAGAATGCCGAGCGCGCCCAGCGTCAAGCGGTCACCGGGCGACCAGGCGCGAAAAATCAGCGCGTGACCGCGCGCCGTCACGGTCGGCAATGCAAGCTTCGCGCTGCGCGCGGCAAGCGTCCGCATCAGCGGCAGCGGATCGATCTCGCTGCGAATTGGCGAATAGCCGGCCACGACCGCGCCGGGAGCAACCTCGAACGGCAGTCCGCGCGCGGCGATCGCTTCCGCCGCAGCGCTACGTTGCTCGCCGCTCAAGGCATCGCGAGCCGCAAGCGCGGCAGCGCGGAGAGTCCCTTTCGATGGGGTCGCAGCCAATTTGGCCATGCCACCTTACTGCCCCTGTCATCACCCACGAAGGCGGGTGATCCGGTATTCCAGCGGCGCTCGTGATCAACCGAGACGTCTCGGCGTACTGGATACCCGCATGCGCGGGGTATGACGGCCTGGAGAAAGAATAGAAACAAGAGACAAGTGCGAGGCCGCGGTCGCCGTTGAAACGCTCGATCCCGGAGTTCCCTACGAAAGTAGGTGGGCACCATATGTCCGGATCCACGGACCCGGCCAGGGACAGTTCCCTTAAGGATCGATAAGGCCCCGGGGATATGTTGGTTCCTGACGCGCGACGCAGCTTCGCGGGACCTAATGTAGCAACGACGCGGGCGGATCGCCAGCTCTCACCCTGTCCCCCTGAGAAAAGGGCGATTCACCCGATTGCGACGCCACCGCCGATGGTGCGGTTGAGGACCTGGGTGGTCCGCTCGATTCGCTCCGCCGCGGCATTGAGCGCATTGGCGACCGCCGTCTGCGTCGCCTTGGCGCGGTCGGCAGCCGCCGTGCGCACGTCGCGGAGCTTCACCAGCTCTTCTTCGAGGCCGCGGATACGCGCGTTGGCATCGACCAGTTCGTCGCACACGGTCAGGGCTGCCATCACGGTCAGGCGCGCGTCGCCGATCTCACCGAATTTTCCGCGCAACGTCTCGATGCGTTGCTCCAGGCTCTCGGCGAGTTTGAGCAGCCTGATCTCCTGCCCTTCCTCGCAGGCCATGCGATATTGCCGGCCGTTGATGGTGACGTTGATGTGGTTCATTCGTCGTCTCCGGCCTCTTCTGGCTCTTCGGCCTCGTCGGCCCCTTCGGCTTCCGTAACACCGAGGACCTCGCGGATGGTGCCGATGGCCGCATCCAGCCGTTCGGCGATCTCGCGATTGGCGCGTTCGAGTTTGCGCGATCGCACCAGCGAGCCGTCCAGCTCATCAGCGAGGCGCGAGCGGTCCGCGCCCAGCGCCTGAATCCGGGTTGCGAGTTCATCCTCGTCGCGGTCAGCCTCGCGGCGCCGCTCGACCGCGCTCTCCAGGGCGTCCAGCGCCGTCATCAGTCGCCGCGTCGCAGCCTCGATGTCAGCGGACGGCGGCTCATGGGGCGGAAAATTCGCGGGACGATCGTTCATGCCAGCGATCCCAAACGCCGCTCGGGCGGCAAAACCCGCGCTTCGGCAAGCGCTTAAGGGAGGAAATTTACGTGGCCGGGGGCTGCCGTGCAACGCCGCCGCGAAGCTATGCACCGCAAAGCAACTTTTCCTGGCGTCAAGGCGTTGGACTCCGGGAACTCAGGTGCTATCCAGCCCCCGAATTCACCGGGGTTAGCCCCCTCGCCCGCGGTGCTCCTTCCGCCGAGCACCCCATTTCAGACGGATTTTCAACATGACGCAGGTCGAACCCTTCCGTATGGCCAATGCGATTCGCGGCCTCGCGATGGACGCGGTGGAAAAAGCGAAATCCGGCCACCCCGGGTTGCCGATGGGCGCCGCCGACATCGCCACAGTGCTGTTCTCGCAGTTTCTGAAATTCGATGCCAGCCAGCCGGCCTGGCCGGATCGCGACCGCTTCGTGCTCTCGGCTGGCCACGGATCGATGCTGCTCTATTCGCTGCTTTATCTGACCGCCAATCCGGATATGACGCTCGACCAGCTCCAGCATTTCCGGCAGCTCGGCTCGCTCACCCCGGGGCACCCCGAGAACTTCCATACCAAGGGCGTGGAGACCACCACGGGGCCGCTCGGCCAGGGCATTTCGACCGCTGTCGGCATGGCGCTTGCGGAGAAGATGCTCGCGGCCGAGTTCGGCAAGAAGATCGTCGATCATCGCACCTATGTGCTCGCCTCCGATGGCGATCTGATGGAAGGCGTCTCGCAGGAAGCGATCGCCCTGGCTGGGCACTGGAAGCTCAACAAGCTGATCGTGCTCTATGACGACAATGGCATTTCGATCGATGGGCCGACCTCGCTGTCCGACTCCGTCGATCAGGTCAAGCGCTTCAAATCCGCCGGCTGGGCCGCCGAGCTGATCGACGGCCAGGACCAAAAGGCGATCGCAGCCGCGATCGAACGCGCGCAAAAGGCCAACAAGCCTTCGCTGATCGCCTGCCGCACCACTATCGGTTACGGCGCGCCGACCAAGGCCGGCACCGCCAAGGTGCATGGCGAGGCGCTTGGCGCGGACGAGCTGAAAGCCGCCAAGGAAAAGCTCGGCATCTCGCTTGAGCCGTTCTCTGTGCCGGAGGACGTGCTGAAGGCCTGGCGCGACATCGGCAGCCGTGGCGCGGCTGCGCGGGCCGAATGGGAAGCGCGCTTTGCCGAGCTCGGCAGCCGCAAGCGCGCCGAGTTCGAGCGGCGGCTGCGCCATGAGCGGCCCGCCTCGCTTGCGAAAGCGCTCAAGGAGCACAAGAAACAGCTTCTGGAGACCCCGCTCAACGTCGCGACCCGCAAATCCTCGGAAGCCGCGATCGAAGCCATTGCGGCTGCGATGCCGATGGAGTTCGTGGGCGGCTCCGCCGACCTCACCGGCTCCAACAACAACAAGCCGAAATCGGCCGTGGCCTTCTCGGCCAAGACGCCGAAGGGCCGCTTCATCCATTACGGCATCCGCGAGCACGGCATGGCCGCATGCATGAACGGCATCTTCCTGCATGGCGGCTTTGCGCCGAACGGCGCCACCTTCCTGGTGTTTACCGACTACGCGCGGCCGGCGATGCGGATCGCGGCGCTGATGGGCGCGGGCGTCGTCTATGTGATGACCCACGATTCCATCGGCCTCGGCGAGGACGGACCGACGCATCAGCCGGTCGAGCATCTCGCCGCCTTGCGCGCGATGCCCAACATGCGCGTCTTCCGTCCCTGCGACGCCGTCGAGGTCGCCGAATGCTGGGAGCTTGCGCTCAACCGCACCACCGGCCCGACCGTGCTGGCGCTGACGCGGCAGAACGTGCCGCAGCTCCGCACCTCGGCGCCCGCGGACAATCCCTGCAGCCATGGCGGCTATGAACTGGTGCCGGCGCAGGGCGAGGCCAAGGTGTCGCTGTTCGCCTCAGGATCAGAGGTGCAGATCGCAGTCGACGCCCAAAAGCAGCTTGCCGAGCGCGGCATCCCGGCGCGCGTCGTCTCGGTGCCCTCGCTCGAGCTCCTCTTGGCGCAGCCGGAGGAGAAAAAGCAGGCGATCATCGGCAATGCGCCGGTCAAGATCGCGATCGAGGCCGCCGTACGCTGGGGCTGGGACGCGGTCATCGGCAGGGATGGCGAGTTTGTCGGCATGCACTCCTTCGGGGCGAGCGCGCCGGCCAAGGACCTTTTCAAGCATTTCGGCATTACCGCTGAGGCCGCCGTTAACGCCGCCCTGAAGCGGCTGTGACGCTCGCGTTGCCTCGCTAACGCCCGGTTGCCAAGCGTGGAAGGAAAGCGGCCGACCAAAATTATTCTTTGGTCGGCCCAAAGAAATTGTTTTGGAGATCGCTTTCGGCTTGAAGTTCCAGCGAAAAACGCGCGGAAACCATTGCAGGAACATCATAGCCCCGGGGTCGGCTGGCGGTTGAGCTTGCCCGGAAAAAGGTCTAGCTAGAAAGCCATACGATCCGCTCCCGCCCGGCAGAACCGGGCGTCCGCCCGAAAACCCTCGTGACGCCGATGTGTCGCGGGGATGACAAAAGTCATTAGAGGAGACGAGAGATGGCAGTGCGTGTCGCGATCAACGGGTTTGGCCGCATCGGCCGCAACATTCTGCGGGCGATCGCCGAATCCGGCCGCAGGGATATCGAAGTGGTCGGTATCAACGATCTTGGCCCGGTCGAGACCAATGCCCATCTGCTCCGCTTTGACTCGGTGCACGGCCGCTTCCCTGGCACCGTGACCGTCGAGGGCGACTCGATCAGCCTCGGCAACGGCAAGATCAAGGTTTCCGCCGAACGCGACCCCACCAAGCTGCCCTGGAAGGAGCTCGGTGTCGACATCGCGCTCGAATGCACGGGTATCTTCACCAGCAAGGACAAGGCCTCCGCGCATCTGACCGCCGGCGCCAAGCGCGTGCTGGTCTCCGCGCCGGCCGAGAATGCGGATGCGACCATCGTGTTCGGCGTCAATCATGAGACGCTGACTCCCGACCACAAGGTCGTCTCCAACGGCTCCTGCACCACCAATTGCCTGGCGCCGGTCGCCAAGGTCCTGAACGATACGGTCGGCATCGAGACCGGCTTCATGACCACGATCCACGCCTATACCGGCGACCAGCCGACGCTGGACACGCTGCACAAGGATCTCTACCGCGCCCGCGCCGCGGCGATGTCGATGATCCCGACCTCCACCGGTGCCGCGAAAGCGATCGGCCTCGTGCTGCCAGAGCTGAAAGGCAAGCTCGACGGCGTCGCGATCCGCGTACCGACGCCGAACGTCTCGGTCGTCGATCTGAAGATCGTCGCCAAGCGCGCCACCGACGCAAAGGAAATCAACGAGGCGATGAAGCGCGCCAGCGAGCAGCAGCTCAAGGGCATCCTGGGCTACACCACCTCGCCCAACGTCTCGATCGACTTCAACCACGATCCGCACTCCTCCACTTTCCACATGGACCAGACCAAGGTGATGAACGGCAATCTGGTGCGGGTGATGTCGTGGTACGATAATGAATGGGGTTTTTCGAACCGCATGGCCGACACCGCCGTCGCCATGGGCAAGCTGCTTTAAGGGATTTTCGTCTTGCCTGGGGCAAAAGCGCGGAGCGCGTCTTCGCCAAAGGCCCCCGGGCATGTTTATTGGTAGCCCCGTCATTCCGGGGCGGTCCGTAGGACCGAACCCGGAATCGCGAGATTGTTGTGCGCAATTGCGCACCATAGTTCGATGCTGTCGCATCGCCCCGGAATGACGTCAGGAAGTGTCTCATGAAGCAATTCCGAACCCTCGACGACATCGACGTGAAGGGCAAGCGCGTGCTGCTGCGCGTCGATCTCAATGTGCCCATGGAGAACGGGCGCGTCACCGACGCCACCCGCCTGGAGCGCGTCGCACCGACGATTGCCGAAATCTCGCAAAAAGGCGGCAAGGTCATCCTGCTCTCGC
Organism: Bradyrhizobium sp. ARR65; assembly: GCF_000472385.1. Lineage (GTDB taxonomy): Bacteria > Pseudomonadota > Alphaproteobacteria > Rhizobiales > Xanthobacteraceae > Bradyrhizobium. The sequence continues at coordinate 191,432 of NZ_AWZU01000006.1, read as the reverse complement.
ATCTCGGCCGGCCGAAAGGACGCGATGAGAAGGAATCGCTCAAACCGGTGGCCGCGGCGCTGTCGCGCGTGATCGGCAAGCCCGTTGCGTTCGCCGATGATTGCATCGGCGAGGCAGCGGCCAAAGCGGTTGGCACCATGCAGGATGGCGATATCCTTTGTCTGGAGAACACGCGCTTCCACAAGGCGGAAGAGAAGAACGATCCCGCTTTCGTCGCGGAGCTGGCAAAGCTCGGCGACATCTGGGTCAATGACGCCTTCTCCGCGGCGCATCGCGCGCATGCTTCGACCGAGGGCCTCGGCCACAAGCTTCCGGCCTATGCGGGACGCGCCATGCAGGCCGAACTGGATGCGCTCACGAAAGCGCTGGAGGCGCCGACCAAGCCTGTGATCGCGATCATCGGCGGCGCCAAGGTGTCGACGAAGATCGAGTTGTTGGAGAACCTGGTCACCAAGGTCGACGCGCTGGTGATCGGCGGCGGCATGGCCAACACCTTCCTGCATGCGCAGGGGGTTTCGATCGGCAAGTCGCTCGCCGAGAAAGAGCTGGCGCCGACCGCGCTGCGCATCATCGAGAAGGCGACCGCATCGAACTGCGCCATCATCCTGCCCGTCGACGCGATTGTCGCCTTCCATTTCGCCGCCAATGCACCCTCCCATGCTTATGGGCTGGATGCGATCCCGGCCGAAGGCATGATCCTCGACGTCGGGCCGCAATCGAGCGCCCGCATCCATGCGGCGATCGACGATGCCGCCACGCTCGTCTGGAACGGCCCGCTCGGGGCCTTCGAGCTTGCGCCGTTCGACCGCGGTACCGTGGCCGCGGCCAGACACGCGGCGGAGCGGACCAAGGCCAAGAAATTACTGTCGGTCGCCGGCGGCGGCGACACGGTGGCGGCCCTGAACCAGGCCGGCGTGGCCGGCGATTTCAGCTATGTCTCGACCGCAGGCGGCGCGTTTCTTGAATGGATGGAAGGGAAACCGCTGCCGGGCGTCGAGGTTTTAAGGGTACGCTAGATTCAGGCATCAGCGGTCGTTTTAGATCCAGACAGCGGAGGAAGAAGACACATGGCACGCATTACGTTGCGTCAATTGCTCGATCACGCGGCGGAACACGACTACGGCGTGCCGGCCTTCAACATCAACAATATGGAGCAGGCGCTGGCCATCATGGAGGCTGCTTCCTCGCTGGATGCGGCTGTCATCATCCAGGCCTCGCGCGGCGCACGCGCTTACGCCAATGACGTGATGCTGCGTCACATGATGGATGCCCTCACCGAGATCTATCCGCAGATCCCGGTCTGCGTCCATCTTGATCACGGCAACGAGCCCGCGACGTGCATGACCGCGATCCAGGCCGGCTTCACCTCGGTCATGATGGACGGCTCGCTGAAAGCCGACGGCAAGACGCCGGGTGACTGGGACTACAATGTCGGCGTCACCAAGAAGGTCACCGACATGGCCCATCTCGGCGGCATTTCCGTCGAAGGCGAGTTGGGCGTGCTCGGCTCGCTTGAAACCGGCATGGGCGATAAGGAAGACGGCCACGGCGCGGAGGGCAAGCTGTCGCACGATCAGTTGCTCACCAATCCGGACGAGGCCGTCAAATTCGTCACCGAGACCAAAGTCGACGCGCTGGCGATCGCGATGGGCACCTCGCACGGCGCCTACAAGTTCACGCGCAAGCCCGACGGCGACATTCTTGCGATGCATGTGATCGAGGAGATCCACCGCAAGCTGCCGAACACGCATCTGGTGATGCACGGCTCGTCCTCGGTGCCGCAGGACCTGCAGGAGATCATCAATGCCAATGGCGGCAAGATGAAGCCGACCTGGGGCGTGCCGGTGGCCGAGATTCAGCGCGGCATCAAGAACGGCGTGCGCAAGATCAATATCGATACCGACAACCGCATGGCCATGACCGGCCAGATCCGCAAGGTGCTGAAGGAGCACCCGGAGGAGTTCGATCCGCGCAAATATTTGAAGCCGGCGATGGAGGCGATGACCAAACTCTGCAAGCAGCGGCTGCAGGAGTTCAACACCGCGGGCCAGGCTAGCAAGATCAAGAAGGTGCTGACGCCGGCCGAGATGGCCAAGCGCTACGCCAAGGGCGAACTCAACCCGAAGGTGGCCTGATCTGCCGCCACAATGTCGTCCCCGGCCCTGCGGCCGGGATGACGGGCTGCCTCAGCGCCCCGGGGGAACTCCGGGCCTATCCGCCCTCCCTGCGACCAACATTCTCTTCCGCCTCTGCCCGAGAACCGTCTATTTTGGCGGGCAAGTGCAGGCCGCTTGGAACCAGCCCGGCTTTGCGCTAGCCGGGTCGGTTGTAGGGCTTGCGCGAGGAAAACGCGTGAAAAGACGGAGTTTTGCTCTCAAAGCTCCGTGCCCCGGAGGAGTCCAATGAACCTCAGCGAACTCAACAAGGTCGCGCTTGCCATGGTCACGCCGGGCAAGGGCATACTGGCCGCCGACGAGTCCTCGGGAACGATCAAGAAGCGTTTCGACGCCATCAAGGTCGACTCGACCGAGGAAACCCGCCGCGACTACCGCGAAATGCTGTTCCGCTCGACGGAGGCGATGAGCAAATACATCTCGGCCGTCATCCTCTACGACGAGACGATCTGGCAAAATGCCAAGGACGGGACGCCGCTGATCAAGCTGATCGAGCAGGCCGGCGCCGTCCCCGGCATCAAGGTCGACGAGGGCACGCAAGGCTTGCCAGCCTGCCCCGGCGAACTGGTCACGGTGGGCCTCGACAAGCTTGCCGAGCGGCTGAAGAAATATTACGAGCGCGGCGCGCGCTTCGCCAAATGGCGTGCCGTAATCGACATCGCTGGCCGCGACATCCCCTCGGCTACCGCGATCCACGTTAACGCGCATGCGCTGGCGCGCTATGCGGCGCTGTGCCAGGCCGCGCAGATCGTTCCGATCGTCGAGCCCGAAGTGCTGATGGATGGCGATCACGACATCAATCGCTGTTATGACGTCACCGAGCGCGTGCTCAACGAAGTCTTCCGCGAGTTGCGCCTGCAGCGCGTGGAGCTGGAAGGCATGGTGCTGAAGCCCAATATGGCCGTCTCTGGCAAGAAGTGCCCCAAACAGGCCTCTGTCGAGGAAGTCGCCGAAAAGACCGTGCGGCTGCTCAAGGCCTGCGTGCCGGCGGCCGTGCCCGGCATCGCCTTCCTGTCGGGCGGGCAATCCGACGAGGAAGCGACGGCGCATTTGAATGCCATGAACCGGCTCGGCCATCTGCCGTGGCCGCTGACCTTCTCCTATGGCAGGGCGCTGCAGGCGGCGCCGCAAAAGGCGTGGTCGGGTAGGCCGGAGAATGTGCCCGCAGGCCAGCGGGCCTTCACCCATCGCGCGCACATGAATGCGCTGGCGAGCAAGGGCGAGTGGGCCACCGAGCTGGAAAAGAAGGCGGCGTAGAGTTGGCCAAACCCGTTCCGCCCCGACCGGCGCCGCGGCTCTATCTCGCGACGCCGGTCGTCGACGATCCGGCAAGCCTGATCGCAGGCCTGCCGGCGCTACTTGCGGCTGCCGACATCGCGGCGGTGCTGCTACGGCTCAAACAGACCGACCAGCGCGGCATGATTTCGCGCATCAAGGCAATCGCGCCGGTGGTGCAAGGGGCCGGCGCGGCGCTGTTGCTTGACGGCATGGTCGAACTGGTCGCCCGCGGCGGCGCCGACGGCGCGCATCTGCCCGGCATCGCCGCGCTGGAGGAAGCCCTCCCGAGTCTGAAGCCCGACCGGATCGCGGGCGTGGGCGGGCTTGCCACACGACACGACTCCATGACCGCAGGCGAGCTCGGCGCCGATTACGTACTGTTCGGCGAGCCGGATGCGGAGGGCCGGCGGCCGTCACCGCAGGCGATCGCCGAGCGCCTTGCATGGTGGGCCGAGCTGTTCGAGCCGCCTTGCGTCGGCTATGCGGCGAGCCGCGAGGAAGTCTCCGAATTCGTGACAGCCGGCGCCGATTTCGTGCTGGTCGATGATCTCATCTGGGCCGATCGGCGCGGCCCGGCGACGGCGCTCGCCGATGTTGCGGAGAGCATGCAACAGGCCTATGCGGCGGCCACGAAAAATGCCAAGGCGGCGCAGGGGTAGCTCTCGCGAAAAAATGAACACGCCGCATTCGATATTGATCCTCGCAACCTCGCTGCTCTTGGCAACGAGCGCCGCGGCGCAGGTTTCGCCGCCCCCGCCTGCAGCCCAGCCCCCCGCCACCAAGCCCGCGGCGCAGCCGAAGACCAAGCCGCATGCGATCAACAAGCCGGCCGGAGCCACCACGCAAGACAAGCCCGGAACGCCGACGGCTCCAGCAGCGGCAAACCCCACACCGGTGCCTGATGATCCCAATGTCGATCTGGTCTACGGCGCCTATCAGCGCGGCATGTACAAGACCGCCTTCGATCTTGCGACCACGCGCGCCCAGGCCGGCGACGCCAAGGCGATGACCATGCTGGGCGAGCTCTATGCCAACGCTCTGGGCATCAAGCACGATGATGCCAAGGCAGTCGGATGGTACAAGCGAGCAAGCGACCTCGGCGATCGCGAAGCGATGTTCGCGCTCGCCATGATGCGGATCGCCGGGCGCGGCGGCCCTGTCGACAAGCAGGAAGCGGTGAGGCTGCTGGCTTCCTCGGCCAAGCTCGGTGAGCCGAAGGCGGCCTATAATCTGGCGCTCTTGTATCTGGACGGGCAGACATTGCCGCAGGACGTCAAGCGCTCCGCGGAGCTGCTCAGGATGGCGGCGGATGCCGGCAATCCGGAGGCGCAATACGCGCTGGCCACCTTCTACAAGGAGGGCACCGGGGTCCCGAAGGACATGGACAAGGCGGTGCGGCTCTTGCAGGCCGCCTCGCTCGCCGACAATGTCGATGCAGAGGTCGAATATGCCATCGCGCTGTTCAACGGCACCGGCACGCCGAAGAACCCCACAGCGGCCGTGGCGCTGCTCAAGAAGGCGGCCCGTCAAGGCAGCCCGATCGCGCAAAATCGCCTTGCGCGGGTGCTGGTCGACGGTATGGGTGGCACGCCAATGGACAAGATCGAGGGGCTGAAATGGCACCTGATCGCGAAAACCGCCGGTAAAGGCGACCTTTATCTGGACGAGGCATACGCACAGCTCAGCCCGGAGGATCGCGCCAAGGTGGACAATGTGGCCAAGCGCTGGCTCGGCACCAAATGAGCCACCTTGACGTTATGCTCTGAGCAGGGCACCCACATTCCGTCTTATTTTCCCGCAAACGCCTTCCGCGCGCAGAAATCAAGTCTCGCCTCATGCAGCATTCAGCCCTCATCAACGTCATGGTGAAAGCCGCGCTCCGCGCCGGCCGCGGCCTCAAGCGCGATCTTGGCGAGATCGAACATTTGCAGGTGTCGCTGAAGGGCCCCGCCAATTTCGTCTCGCTCGCCGACAAGCGCGCCGAAGAGACGCTCTACGCCGACCTTTCCAAGGCGCGGCCCGGTTACGGCTTCCTCGGCGAGGAGGGCGGCACGCGCGAGGGCACCGACAAGACCCACACCTGGATTGTCGACCCGCTCGACGGCACCACCAATTTCCTGCACGGCATTCCGCAGTTCGCCATCTCGATCGGATTGAAGCGCGATGACACCATCATCGCGGGCGTGGTCTACAATCCCGCCAATGACGAGCTCTACATCGCCGAACGCGGCAAGGGCGCCTTTCTCAACGACCAGCGGCTGCGCGTCGCCGGCCGCCGCAAGCTCAACGAATGCGTGATCGGCTGCGGCCTGCCGCATATCGGACGCGGCGACCACGCGCTGTTCCGCGCCGAGATGGAGGCGATCCAGAACAAGGTGGCGGGGCTGCGCCGTTTCGGCGCCGCCTCGCTTGATCTCGCCTTCGTCGCCGCCGGCCGCCTCGACGGGTTCTGGGAGCGCGACCTCTCGCCTTGGGACATCGCCGCGGGTCAGATCCTCATCCGCGAGGCCGGCGGCACGATTTCAGGCATCGACGGCCATGACAACGCGGTGACGACCGGGCATGTCGTTTGCGGCAACGAATATGTGCACGGCGAGCTATTGAAGATCCTGAAGGCGACGGCGAAATAAGGCCTTCGAAAAGCGCCTCTTCCAACCAAAGCTACAGTGCCCAACCTCCGTTGCTTGATCTGCCACCTTGCGAACGTTCCCCAGTTGTTCGCTGTTCCGCCTTACGCGAATTTAAGCCGGGCGAAGGTGACCGCAGAATTCGCAAATCTCGCACCGCGCCCTATATCCAGACCAGAGGAACGCTCAGAGGGTCCCTAGCCCGATGAGTGAAAGGAAAAGATCGTAGATGTTGGTTGAAGGAGTCGCGTTCGCTGTGGGTTTGCTGATGGTCGCAGTGCCCACATACTTCATGTTCATCGAACACGTCAGAGAAGCGAGGCGGTCGCAATAAGGTTCCCGCAAGTGCAATTGAGGCCCTCGGCAATCAACCGGGGGCCTTCTGTTTTTGCCGACGATCGGAGATTAGGAGCGCGCTGAAGCCTCGGGTCGCGATGAAGAACTGCACGTGCCTGTCTTCGAGCAGGTAATTGCTCGCTTCGAACCACGAGCTCACGGCTTCTGCGGCTCCGCCACGCTGTAGCCGACCTGCTTCACCGTGGCTTCCTTTACATCCTCCCGGTCGCGCCCGAGCACGCGTTGGACCGAGACGAAGAACACCGGCACCATCAGGAGCGCGAGGATCACCACCGCGATCATGCCGCCCATGACACTGGTGCCGAGCGCCTGCTGGCTGGCGCCGCCTGCGCCATGTGCGATCACCATCGGCAGCACGCCGAACACGAAAGCAAAGCCGGTCATCAGAATGGGGCGGAAGCGCAAGCTCGCGGCCTCCACCGTCGCCTCGATCAGCGGCTTGCCTTGCGCGCGCAAATCCTTGGCGAACTCGATGATCAGGATGGCATCCTTGGCCGCCAGACCAATGATCGTGATCAATCCGACGGTGAAATAGACGTCGTTAGGCAGCCCACGCATCGTCGCCGCCACCACCGCGCCGCAGACGCCGAGCGGCACGGTCAACAGCACTGCGAGCGGAATGGTCCAGCTTTCGTAGAGCGCGGCCAGACACAGGAACACGACCACGACCGACAGCCCCAGCAGCAGCGGCGCCTGCGAGCCCGACAGTTTTTCCTGCAGCGATTGCCCCGTCCATTCATAGCCGAAACCGCGCGGCAGCCTGTCGGCCAGCCGCTCCATTTCGGCGATCGCATCGCCCGAGGTATATCCAGGCCTTGCCTCGCCGCTGATGCGGATCGCGGGATAGTAGTTGAAGCCCGCAATCTGCGTCGGGCCTTTCGTCCACTCGATGGAGGCGAAGGCCGAGAAGGGCACGAGCTGTCCGCGATCGTTCCTGACGTTGTAGGTCAGGATCTCCTCTGGATTCATGCGGCTGTCGCGATCGGCCTGCACCACGACGCGCTGCATTCGCCCGCGATTGGGAAAATCATTGACATAGGTTGAGCCGAGATTGGTCGAAATGGTGTTGTTGATTTCCTCGAAGCTGACGCCGAACGCACCGGCCTTTTCGCGATCGATGACGAGATTGACCTGAGGCGCCGATGGCAGGCCCTCGATATAGACCTTCTGCAGGACGGGACTGGCGTTGGCTTGCGCAACCAGTTGATCAGCGGCGCTCATCAGCGCCGGAATCCCCTTTTGTCCACGGTCCTGCAGGCGGAAGCTGAAACCCGAGGAGTTGCCGAGATTGTCGATCGGCGGCGGCTGCAGCGCGGAGATTTTCGCATCGCGGACCGACGCCAGGTCGCGGTTGATATCAGCGACGATCGCGGCAGCGGAGTCCTTCTCCGGGCGTTCCGACCAATCCTTCAGCGAGATGAAGGCCTGCGCCGTGTTCATGCCCTGGCCGGAGAAGCTGAAGCCGGTCAGAAAAGTCACGTTCTCCACGCCCGGACGCTGCGCCAGGTATTTTTCGACCTTCTCGATGACAGCTTCGGTCCGCGCGTAAGAGGAATCGGATGGCGTCTGCACGTCGGTCGTGATGAACCCCTGATCGTCGACCGGAAGGAAGCCGCCGGGCATGCGCACGAAGGCGAAGCCGAGACCGACGAGCAGCGCGGCATAGATAAGCATCAACCGCCCGGTTCGCTTCAAAGTCCCGCGAACCGCGCCCGTATAACCAGCCCTGCTCCCGTCCAACAAGCGATTGAACCAGCCAAACACGCCCTTCCTGGGAACGTGTCCATGGCCCGCCTTGACGGGCTTTAATAGCGTTGCGCAGAGCGCGGGCGTCAGTGACATCGCGAGCAGCGCGGAAAAGCCGATCGCAGCGACCATGGTCACAGAGAACTGGCGATAGATGATGCCAACCGAGCCGCCGAAGAACGCCATCGGCACGAACACCGCCATCAGTACCAGCGTAATGCCGATGATGGCTCCCGTGATCTGCGACATCGCCTTGCGCGTGGCCTCCTTCGGCGGCAATCCCTCCTCGGCCATGATGCGTTCGACGTTTTCCACGACGACGATGGCATCGTCGACCAGGATGCCGACCGCGAGCACCATGGCGAACATGGTCAGCATGTTGATGGAGTAGCCCGCGAGCAGCAGCGTCGCCGAGGCCCCGAGCAGCGCAACCGGCACGACGATGGTCGGGATGATGGTGTAACGGATGTTCTGCAGGAACAAGAACATCACGATGAACACCAGGACCACGGCTTCGACCAGCGTCGAAATCACCTTCTCGATCGAGGCCTTTACGACGGGGGTGATGTTATAAGGGATTTCATAGGTGATATTGGCGGGGAAGAAGCGCGAAAGCTCCTTCATCTTCGCCTCGACCGCGCTGGCCGTCGCGAGTGCGTTGCCGGTCGGCGAGAGCAGCACCGAAAGGCCGGCCGTGGGCTTGCCGTTGAGGCGGGTATTGAACTGATAGCTCAAGCCGCCAATCTCGATCCGCGCCACATCACGCAGCCGCACGGATGAGCCATCCGGATTGACGCGCAGCGTGATCGCGCCGAACTCGTCTGGCGAGGAGAGCTGACCCTTGACCAGCACCAGAACCGATATCCGCTGCCCGGATGTACTCGGCTCGGCTCCGATACTGCCGGAGGCGACCTGGGCGTTCTGCGCGCTGATTGCCTTGGTCACATCGTCGGCGGTCAGGCCATAGCCCACGAGCTTGTCGGGATCGAGCCAGATGCGGAGCGAGCGCTCGGTCGAATAAAGCGTGGCGCGACCAACGCCCGGAATGCGACGGATTTCACCGAGGACGTTGCGGATCATGAAGTCGCCGAGTCCGACCTCATCCAGGCTGCCGTCGGTCGACGACAGAGTAATGATCTGCAGCACCGCGCTCGACGCCTCTTCGATGAGGATGCCCTGCTGCATCACCGCCCGGGGAAGCCGCGCCTCGACGCGCTTGATCCGGTTCTGCACCTCGACCGACGCGGCGCTGGGATCCGTGCCGGGCACGAAATTGGCGGTGATCTCGACCTGCCCGAGCGAATCGCTGGTCGATTCGAAATTCATGATGCCAGAGGCGCCGTTGAGCTCCTCCTCGATCAGCCGCGTCACGCTGTTGTAGAGATTCTCCGGCGATGCGCCGGGATAGCTGGTCGAGATCGAGATCGAAGGCGGCGCAATGATCGGATATTGCGCCACCGGCAACAGCGGGATCGCGATCGCGCCGATGAGGCAGATGAACAGCGCAACGACCCAGGCGAAGATGGGTCGATCGATAAAGAAGCTCGGCATCCGACGTTACCTGAGCACGTTCATCGTCTGCTGGCGAGACGTATCCGCATCGGCCGCCTCGGTCCAGGTCTGCGGATTGACTTTGTCGCCGGCCGCGAATTTCTGAAACCCTTCGACCACGACGCGGTCGCCGGCCTTCAGACCCTCGGTGACGAACCATTGGCCGTCCTGCACCGAGCCGGTGCGGACGGGTTGCACGGCCACGCGGTTGTCATCCTTGACCACGAACACCTCGCTTCCACCCCCGCCATTGCGCTGGACGGCCTGTTCAGGGACGGCGATGGCGTCGCTGTCGATGCCCTGCTCGATGCGGACACGGACATACATGCCCGGCAGCAATTCGCGCTTCGGGTTGGGAAACTCGCCGCGCAGCGTTACCTGGCCGGTATGGATATCGACCCGGGCATCCGAAAACAGCAATTTGCCGTCAGCCGGATAGAGCGTATCGTCATCGAACGCGAGGCGAACCCTGGCGGCATCCGGCGCGATCCGCTCGAGATCGCCGGCCTCAAAGGCCCGTCGCAACTGCTGCAGTTGCGTCACCGATTGCGTGAAATCGGCGTAGATCGGATCGAGCTGCTGGACGGTGACCAGATTGGTCTCGTTCTGAATGACCAGCGCGCCCTCGGTGACCAGCGCGGCGCCGACCACGCCGCGGATGGGTGCGCGCACGGTCGCATAGTCGAGATTAAGCTTGGCGCGGGCGAGATCGGCCTTGCGGGCTTCCACGTCGGCCTGGGCCTGGCGCTCGGCAGCGATCGCCTTCTCGTTCTCCACTTCGGGCGCTGCGCGCTGGCTGGTCAGAAGGCTGATGCGCCGCGCCTGCTGCGTGGCCTGACGCAGCACGGCCTCGGCTTTGGCGAGCGCCGCCTCGTTCGACTGCACTTCGATTTCAAAAGGTTTCGGATCGATGCGGTAGAGCGGATCGCCGGCGTTGACCTCGCTGCCCTGATGGAACAGCCGCTCGACCACGATGCCGGAGACGCGCGGACGCACCTCGGCCACGCGCATCGGCGCGATACGTCCCGGCAGTTCGCTGATGATGGCGCGCGCCTGCGGCTTGACGGTGACGATGCTGACCTCCGGTTCGGGCGGTTCGGCCGCCGCCGTCGCGGAATTGGACTCGTCACATCCGGCAAGAGACGGCGCGAGAGCGGCCAGTATCAGGACGATGCCAAGCGATGGCACGCGAAAAGACGACATTAAAACGTTTGCCCCCAATTGTGACATGATGAGTGGCGAAAGAATGCGGACCTGACGGTGCGCCCTTCGATTTGATTGTCACAAAATAGGAAAATCGCTTATTGCGCCGCAATGCTCCGCGGCGGCGGCCCATTGCCACACGGACGCGATGTCACACGTCCACTAGTGCCCTGAACTATCGAAACTTTTCGCGACCTCACCGGATTGTGAGGAAAGTTCCGTCCAGGCGGAACTCCGGTTACGAGATCGAGCCATGCTCAGCACCGCCGCATGGTTCGCTTGCCATCCTCAGAGGATGCCGAATTGCTTCCGCCGGGGTGGGGGTGCCTTCTGCGAGGCAAGAGGGCGACCGCCAGCCAAGGCCACCGCATAGTCGGTCTGCGCCGATGAGCGCTCGGTGCGCAGAACGAGGGCCAGCAAAGAGAAGCCGCGTGTCCGCTTGGCCACGCTGGCCGGCGTGCACTGGAAATCAGGCGATCGCAGCTTTCTTCCCGCTGCCGCTGTGCCATAGTGAGACCCAAACGCGATCCCTGTCACGGATACCAGAATGCCTGCCGGCTCCTCCTCCCGCTCCGCCATGGAGATCGACCTGAACAAATTGTCGTCGCCGCGGATCTTCTTAGTGCGCATGCTGGTGTTCCTGGTGCTGTGCGCGCTGATCGCGGTTGTGCTCTACCGGCAGATCAAGGACGCATTTTTTGCCAATCCGAGCCTGAACGCGCTGATCTGCATCGTCCTTCTGATCGGCATCATCCTGTCGTTCCGCCAGGTGATCCGGCTCTATCCGGAGGTCGCCTGGGTCAATAATTTCCGGATCGCCGACCCTGGGCTGGCGATGGACCGCCATCCGACCCTGCTCGCGCCGATGGCGGCGATTCTAGGCGGCGGCGGTGAGCGCACGGGACGGATCACCATCTCGCAGCAGACCATGCGGCATCTGCTCGACTCCATCGCCACCCGGCTCGACGAGGCGCGTGACATTTCCCGCTACATGACGGGGTTGCTGATATTCCTGGGCCTGCTCGGCACGTTCTGGGGCCTCATCGAGACCGTCACCTCGGTCGGCAAGGTGATCGACGGGCTGAAAGTCGGCGGTGAGGCCGGCGCGCTGTTCGACACCCTGAAACAGGGCCTGGCCGCGCCGCTCGGCGGCATGGGAATTTCGTTCTCGTCCTCGCTGTTCGGCCTTGCCGGCTCGCTCATCCTCGGCTTTCTCGACCTGCAATCGAGCCAGGCGCAAAACCGGTTCTACACTGATCTCGAGGATTGGCTTGCCACCACCGTGCGCCAATATGGCAGCGATGGGGCGGCGCCCGGCGGCGACATCGCGGGCGCGCTGGACCGGCTGCGCAGCGCCGTCGAGGAAGGCGGCGCCCGCCATACCACGGCGGCGATGGCGAATCTGGCGGAAGCCATTCAGGGGCTGGTTGCGCATATGCGGACTGAACAACAGATGATCCGCGAATGGGCGGACGGCCAGGGCGAACAGAACCGCGAGATCAAACGGCTGCTGGAACGGCTCGCCCGTCAGCCCGAGAAGAGTTAGTACCCGCTATAAACGCGGGAGCGCGCGCCCTCTCCCTTGCATAGGGAGAGGTCCTGCGAGATCGCGGAGAGACCGGAGAGAGACCAATGGCACTTGCACGTGCCCGACGCGAAAGCGGATTCAATTACTGGCCCGGCTTTGTCGATGCGCTGTCGACGCTGGTGCTATCGGTGGTTTTCCTGCTGTCGGTGTTCCTGGTCGTGCAGTTCTTCCTCTCGCAGGAAGTCACCGGCAAGGACAAGGCGCTGGACGAGCTCAATGCCAAGATCGCGCAATTGAGCGAAGCGTTGTCGTTGGAGAAGCTCGGCAAGCTCAATCTCAGTGACGAGATCACGCAGCTCAAGGCGGGCCTTGCGTCGGCGGAGGCCGAGCGCGACCGCGTCAAAGGCCTCTATGAGGGCCTGGCCAATGCCGGCAACAGCGCCGAGGGCCGGGCGACGGAGCTGAACAAGGCACTGGAATCGGAGAAGCAGGTCTCGGCGCGTGCGATGGCGCAGATCGAGGTGTTGAACCAGCAGATCAGCGCGCTGCGCCGGCAACTGGCGGCACTCGAAGACGCGCTCGACGCCTCCGAGAAGCGCGACAAGGAATCCCAGACCAAGATCGCCGATCTCGGCCAGCGGCTGAACGTGGCGCTGGCGCAGCGGGTGCAGGAGCTCTCGCGCTACCGCTCGGAATTCTTCGGACGGCTGCGGGCGATTCTCGGTAATCGTCCCGACATTCGCGTCGTCGGCGACCGCTTCGTGTTCCAGTCGGAAGTCTTCTTCGATACCGGACAGGCGACGCTCTTGCCTGAAGGCCGAGCCGAGCTCGACAAGGTCGCCGATGCGCTGAAGGATCTCGATAAGCAGATTCCGAGCGAGATCGCCTGGGTGCTGCGCGTCGACGGCCATACCGACGTGCGGCCGATCAACAGCCCCATCTTCAAATCGAACTGGGAGTTGTCGTCGGCGCGCGCCATTTCGGTGGTGCAGTACCTGATCTCGCTGGGCGTTTCGCCGCAGCATCTGGTTGCGGCCGGTTTTGCCGAGTATCAGCCGCTCGATCCCGGCAACAACGAGGATGCCTATCGCCGCAATCGCCGCATCGAGCTGAAGCTGACGGAACGGTGAGCACGACTGTTCACCTTCGCCACTATCGCGCCGACGATGAAGAGGCCGCGATCGCGTTGTGGGAGCGGACGTGGCAGCAGGCCTATCCTTCAATCGACTTTGCCGCGCGGGTCGCGTGGTGGCGCAAACGCTGGCGCACTGAGCTGGTGCAGCAAGCGACGATCATTGTCGCGGACGAGGCGGGCACGTTGGTCGGCTTCGTGACCGTCGACAAGGGCGGCTATCTGGATCAGCTCGTGGCAGCGCCCGAACGCTGGGGCTCCGATGTCGCGCGGCGATTGCTGGATGAAGCCAAGCGGCTGTCGCCGAGCGGCATCACGTTGCTCGTGAACAAGGACAATGCGCGCGCCATCCGCTTCTACGAGCGCAACGGCTTTGTGCATGCCGGCGATGACGTGAATCCGACCTCGGGCCGGCCGGTGCTGAAGATGGCGTGGAAGGCGTAACGGCTGTCCCGCACGCGATGGTCATGCGCCGCGAAGGCGGCGGCATCCAGCACGCCGCGGCCTCTCGGCTCTATCACCGCGGTCTCTGGAATACTGGATCACCCGCCTTCGCGGGTAACGACAGCGTCATGTGGAACGACTACGCCCCCTCGAACTGCAGCCGCGCGAGCCGTGCATAGAGTCCGTTCGCCGCGACCAGCGAGGCATGGGTGCCCTGCTCGACGATACGGCCGTGCTCCATCACCAGAATACGGTCGCAGGACAGCACCGTGGCCAAACGGTGCGCGATCACCAGTGTGGTGCGGTGGCGCATCAGTTCTTCCAAAGCCGTCTGCACCAGCGTCTCGCTTTCGGCATCGAGGGACGATGTCGCCTCGTCCAATAATAACAGCGGGGCATCGCGCAGGATCGCTCGTGCGATCGCGATGCGTTGGCGCTGACCGCCTGACAGCGTCACGCCGCGCTCGCCAAGCTGGGTGTCAAAGCCCGCCGGCAAGCGGCGAATGAACTCGGTCGCATGCGCAAGGTCAGCGGCGCGTTCGACCTCGGCATCGCTCGCCTCGGGGCGGCCGAAGCGGATATTTTCACGTGCGCTCGCCGCGAACACTATCGACTCCTGCGGCACCAGCGCAACATGGCTGCGGAAGGCTTGCGGATCGGCTGATTTGATCGGCACGCCGTCGAAGGAAATCGTGCCGGAAGCGGGATCGTAGAACCGCAGCAACAGATGAAACAACGTGCTCTTGCCGGCGCCGGAGGGGCCGACGATCGCGACTTTCTCGCCGGCACGCACCGAGAAGGAGACGTGATCCACCGCGGGCAGGTTCGGCCGCGCCGGATAGGCAAAGCTGACATTGTCGAAGCCGACATCGCCGCGCGAGGGCGCCGGCAGCGCGCGCGGGGCGCTGGGCGCGGCAATCTCGGGCCTCACGCGCAGGATTTCGAACAGTCGTTCCGCGGCACCGGATGCAGCGGAAACCTCGCCCCAGACTTCGCTGAGCTGGCCGAGACCTGCCGCCGCGAACGCCGCGTACAGCACGAACTGGCTCAGCCTTCCGGGCGTGATCGCGCCGGTCAAAACGTCGTGCGATCCGACCCAGAGGATCGCCACGACGCTGGTGAAGACAATGAAGATGATGATTGCGGTCAACACCGCGCGGGCCTGAGTCGAGACGCGCGCGGCCTCATAGGCCTGCTCCACCTCCTTGCCGAAGCGCGTCGTCGCCAGTTTCTCGCCGGTATAGGCCTGTACGGTGCGAACTGCGCCAACCAGCTCCGAAGCGTAGGCGCTGGCCTCGGCAAGCGTATCCTGGGCGTTGCGCGACAGCCGCCGCACCCAGCGTCCGAACGCGACCAGCGGCAGGACGATCAACGGGATCGCCAGCAGCACGAAGCCTGACAGCCGGGGGCTCGTCACCACCATCATGGTGGCTGCGCCGAGGAACAGCAGGAGATTGCGCAGCGCGATCGAGACGGACGCGCCGGCCGCGGATTTGATTTGTGTGGTGTCGGCGGTGAGGCGCGAGATCAGTTCGCCGGACCGCGCGGAATCGAAGAAGGACGGTGAGAGCGAAATGAGATGCGCGAACACGTCGCGCCGCAAATCGGCGACGATGCGTTCGCCGATGGTCATTACAAGGTAGTAGCGCGCGGCGCTGGCAAGCGCGAGCACCGCGACCACGGCGATCATCACGCTGAAATAGCTGTTGATCAGCGCGATGCCCTTCGGCGTGAAGCCGAAATCGATCAGGCGACGCACCGCGACCGGCACAATCAGGGTGGTGATGGCGGCAATGGTCAGTGCGATCAAGGCGAGAACGGCACGGCCGCGGTAACGTGCGACATAGGGCGAAAGCGCCAGCAGCGGGCGAAGCTTCGAGCGGCGTCCAGGTGACGCATCATCGATGCTCAGCGCTTCCACAACCGTCTGCCCCGGCTGAGGCGCAACCCCCTCCCGCCCCTCGTCCAGCCGCTCCGCTACGCTCATGAGATCAACCCGTTGAGACTTCTTATCCCGCCCACATAGGCCCCGCGGCGCGGGCTGGCAAATCCGGGAAGATACGAAGCGCTGACTTGTTTTGACGGGTTTCATGGGCTATAGACCCAGCCAATTCCGCGAAATCTCAAGCCCAAAGACTGGCGCCACGGCGCCGTTAGGACATGCCATGAAAGCCGAAATTCATCCGAATTATCATACAATTACGGTCGTTATGACCGATGGCACCGAGTACCAGACCCGTTCCACCTGGGGCAAGGAAGGCGACAAGCTGCATCTCGACATCGACCCCAAGTCGCATCCCGCCTGGGTCGGCGGCGCCCAGCAGATTCTCGATCGCGGCGGCCGTGTCTCCCGGTTCCAGAAGAAATTTTCGGGCTTTCTCAAAAAGGATTGATCGGTCGCTCGAGCCGGCTGGATCGCGCCAAAGAAACGCCTCCGCATCGTCGGGGGCGTTTTTGTTTGTTGTACTCCGTCATTCCGGGGCGGTGCGACAGCATCGAACTCTGATGTGCAATCGCACATCTGAGAGTTTCGAGATCCCAGGTCCCGTCCTTCGGACCGCCCCGGAATGATGGCGCGTGGTTGAGAAGCTTACCGCTCGAACGCCGCCTTGAGCGCGTTGAGCTGGGGCACCAAGGGATTACCGATCGCGGTGCGATCGGGCGGCGGTGCGTGAATGCTGCTGTCGAGCCGCCGTACGCGCGCCTGCAGGTCCATCGAACGTGCGATCAAGTCCTGCAATTGCGCCGGCAGTTTTTCGATCATCTCGGCCGGGCCGGGATCTGCGGCGGACAGCTTGACCTTGGTCTTCTCGCGGTTGGCCTGGCTCAGCGTCATTTCGCCTTCCTTCACCGCGCGATG
The DNA here is from genome assembly GCF_000472385.1 of Bradyrhizobium sp. ARR65. Taxonomy (GTDB): domain Bacteria; phylum Pseudomonadota; class Alphaproteobacteria; order Rhizobiales; family Xanthobacteraceae; genus Bradyrhizobium. The sequence continues at coordinate 174,532 of NZ_AWZU01000006.1, read as the reverse complement.
CAGCAGCAGCCAGGAGGCGAGTTGCATCAGGCGTGTGGTCAGCCGCATGCTTTCGGTCGCATAGGTGAGGCTGACGGCGCGGTCCAGCGCCTTGGCCTCAGCGCGGCCGACGCCGTCGAGATAGGCCGCGGTCTCCTCGACCAAGTCCATGCCCTCGCGGAACAGGCTGCCAAATGCCGCCGAATTGGTGAGCCGCTCGCTGAACTGAACCAGATGGGTATCGCCTTGCGAACGCTCCGACATGGTTAACGCCTCTTACGCAACAGTTCACGCCAGCTTCACGCGCCGGCTTATGATGAACAAATCATTGCTCGGGTGCCGTGAAGAGTCCAGCGGCAAGGGAATTTATGGTTTCCAAGCCGTCGGTCGCGGCGGCGCGACGGGGGCGCGGATTTGACACAGATTTCGGGCGGAACTGTGTGAGGCAAAAAAAAGCCGCCGAGAACGGCGGCTTATGAAGTTGATAACAGGGAGGCGTCAAACAGAGTGGACAGGAGCCACTCGGTGTCCAAACGAGGACGATCTCAGTCATAAACCCGAAAGCTTAATCGTTCGTAAACGAACGGATTTTTTTAAAGAGCATTAGCCATGTCGGCCAATGACCGAGTTGCTGCACCGCTCCATAGATGGACCCAAGCTGCCCGGCACCTTTCCGCGGCGCCCGATCTCTAAGATTTGAAAATGCTGTTGGCCGCGTCGCGGGAGGCGCGCTTCTTGCTCATCGCCTCGCGCAGCCGTTCGATTTCAGCAGTCAACAGCGCGATGCGCTCGGTCAGTTCCTCGACCGACAGGAGCGACAGGTCCTGCCCGATCTCGTGGGTGACCTTTTTCCGTGGTCGATCGTCGTCCTCGATGGCCATTGACGTCCTCCCTCAATAATGCTGCCCGATCCGAACCGGTTGCCAGCACAGATGGGGCTGGTTAATCAGAGTTGCCTCAAATTCTACGAAGCGCTTCCTTAGGACAAATCATGGAAAAGCTGCCTGCGCAAATGACCGTTGTCGCCATCTCCAAGCCGGGCGGTCCGGAGGTGCTCGTTCCGGAAACGCGCCCCGTGCCGCAGCCCGGGCCCGACGAGATCCTGATCAAGGTCGAGGCCGCCGGCGTCAACCGCCCCGACGTCTCGCAACGCGCCGGCTCCTATCCGCCGCCGCCCGGCGCATCCGACCTGCCCGGCCTGGAAGTGGCGGGCGAAGTGGTCGCGATCGGCAGCAACGCGGAGAAACACAAGCTCGGCGACAAGGTGATGTCGCTGGTCGCCGGCGGCGGCTACGCACAATATTGCATCGCGCAGGACGCTCAGGCGATGAGCGTGCCGCCGTCGTTCTCCATCGCCGAAGCTGGCGCAACGCCGGAAACGCTGATGACGGTCTGGCACAACGTGTTCGAGCGTGGCGCGCTGAAGCCGGGCGAAACCCTGCTGGTTCATGGCGGCTCCTCCGGCATCGGCACCATGGCGATCCAGCTCGCCAAGGCATGGGGATCGAAGGTCATCGTCACCGTCGGTTCGCAGGAGAAAGCCGACGCCTGCCTGAAGCTCGGCGCCGACCGCGCGATCAATTACAAGACGGAGGATTTTGTCGCCGCGGTGAAAGCGGCGACGTCCGGCACCGGCGCCAATGTCATTCTCGACATGGTCGGCGGCGACTACATCGAACGCAACTATGAAGCCGCCGCCGTCGACGGCCGCATCGTCCAGATCGCCTTCCTCGGTTCGCCGAAAGCGACCGTCAACTTCACCAGGCTGATGGTGAAGCGGCTCACACACACCGGCTCGACCCTGCGTCCCCGTAGTAACGCGGATAAGGCCGCGATGGTCGCCGCGATCGAGGCCAAGGTGATGACGTTCCTGCATCAGGGGCGCATAAAGCCCATCATCGACAGCACCTTTCCGCTGCAAAACGCGGCCGATGCGCATCGGCGTATGGAGACCTCCGAACATATTGGCAAAATTGTGTTGCTTGCCTGAGCCGCAGCGACCAGCCGCTCCGGAAGCCCTTTGAATTGTTTCGCTTTCGTGCCAATGATCGTTCCACAAACGAACGCATTTGCCCCGGGCGGGGGGTGTGTCTTTCGCTTTGAATAGTAGCACTTCGGCATAAGCGTCCAACGCGGAGAACTGACATTGCGTCTGATCAGGTGCCTTGCGCTGTTTGCGCTGGGCCTCATGATTGTTGTCGCGGCTTCGCCGGCGCGGGCACTTGACGCGGTCAGCGTCCGCGGTGACGCGCCGGCCATCGACCTCACCGGTGTTCTCGAACATCTGCACAGTGATACCGACCGTGTCCAGGTCTCCACCGCTCCCGGCACCGACGGCATCGTTCGCCGCATCGAGGTGCGCGCCCGTGAAGGCGGCCAGAACTGGGTAGTGTTCGCGCTTGCCAACAATACCGACGACCAGCTCGATCGCCTCATCGTCGCGCCGCATTACCGCGTGGTGGGCTCGGGCCTGCTGTGGCCCGACCTCGGCCTGTCGCGCATCGCGACCATCACGCCCTCGACGGGCGACCGCCCCGACCGCCAGGAAAGCCCGACCGCGGACGTCTTCCGTATCACGCTCGATCCCGGCGCCGTTATCACCTTTGTCGCGGAACTGCGCACCGACAAGCTGCCGCAGCTCTATCTCTGGGAGCCCGAGGCCTACAAGGACAAGGTCAATTCCTTCACGCTGTACCAGGGCATCGTGATCGGTATTTCCGGCCTGCTCGCGCTGGTGCTGACCATCCTCTTCGTGGTGAAGGGCAGCATCATGTTCCCGGCCGCGGCCGCGCTCGCCTGGGCCGTGCTGGTCTATATCGGCGTCGATTTCGGCTTCTGGGGCAAGGTGCTCGACATGTCGAACAACGCCGAGCGCATCTGGCGCGCAGGCGGCGAAGCGATGCTGTCGGCAACGCTGCTGGTGTTCCTGTTCGCCTATCTCAACCTCAGCCGCTGGCATGTGCGCTATTCCCACATTACGCTCGGCTGGCTGGTCTTCCTGGGCTCGCTGGTTGCGCTCGCGCTGTTCGACCCCGCGGTGGCCTCCGGCATTGCGCGCATGTCGCTGGTGATGATTGCGTTCGCCGGCTTTGCCCTGATCGTCTACCTCTCGACCCACGGCTTTGATCGCGCCGTGCTCTTGATCCCGACCTGGTTCCTGCTGGTGGTCTGGGTGGTGGCGGCCGGCATGACCATTGCCGGCTCCGTCACTAACGATATCGTCGGCCCCGCTTTGCTCGGCGGCCTGGTGCTGATCGTAATGCTGATCGGCTTTACCGTCATGCAGCACGCCTTTGCCGGCGGCGGTGCCACGACCGGCGTCGTGTCCGATGTCGAGCGGCGCGCGCTGGCACTGACCGGATCCGGCGATTTGATCTGGGACTGGGACGTCTCGGCAGACAAGGTCTTCACCAGTCCCGAGACCGAGCACTTGCTTGGGCTCAAGCGCGGCACGCTGGAAGGCCCCGCCGCGAAATGGCTGGAAGTGCTGCATCCGCTCGACCAGGACCGCTTCCGTGCCGCGCTCGACAGCGTGCTCGACCAGCGCCGCGGCCGCCTGGTGCAGGATTTCCGCCTGCGCACGCCCGATGGTCATTTCATGTGGTTCGCGCTCAAGGCGCGCCCCGTCGTCGGCTCCGACGGAGAGGTCTCCCGCGTGGTCGGCACGCTCACCGACGTCACCGAGATCCGCAATGCCGAGGAGCGCATGCTGCACGACTCCGTGCACGACAACCTCACCGGCCTGCCGAACCGCAAATTGTTCATGGACCGGCTCAACGCGGTGGCCAACTTCGCCAAGACCATGCCGAGCCTGCGGCCGACGCTGATGGTGATCGACCTCGATCGCTTCAAGCAAGTCAACGATTCCGTCGGCATCGCGGTCGGCGATTCCATCCTGCTCACGCTGGCGCGTCGCCTCACCCGCATCCTCAAACCGCAGGACACGCTGGCGCGGCTCGCCGGCGACCAGTTCGGGCTGATCCTGCTCTCCGAACAGGATCCGCCGCGCATCACTGCCTTCGCCGAAACCATCCGCAAGACCATCCGCGCGCCGATCGCCTTCAACGACCGCGAGATTTTTCTCACCGCTTCGATCGGGCTTGCGCTCTCCGATCCGCAGGTTCAGCTCTCCGAGGAGATCATCAAGGACGCGGAACTGGCGATGTACCATTCCAAGCGCATCGGTGGTGACCGCATCGACGTCTACAAGCCCGCGATGCGCGCACGCAAGACCGACCGCCTGACGCTGGAGAGCGAGCTGCGCCGTGCCATCGAGCGCCAGGAGATCAGTATCCTCTACCAGCCGATCGTGCGCCTGGAGGATCGCTCGATCGCCGGTTTCGAAGCGCTGGCGCGCTGGGATCATCCGAAGCTCGGGCGGATGTCGCCGATCGAGTTCATCACCATTGCCGAAGAGATCGGCTTGATCGTCGATCTCGGCACCTTCGTGATGGACCAGACGGCGCGCCAGCTCGCGATCTGGCAGCGCGCGACGCGCGCCCGCGAGCCGATCTTCGCCTCGGTGAATGTTTCCTCGCGCCAGTTGCTGCGGCACGATCTGCTGCACGACATCCGCAGCGTGCTGTCGCGCTCGACCGTGGCGCGCGGCAGTCTCAAGCTCGAACTGACGGAATCGCTGGTGATGGAGAATCCCGAGCACGCCGCGCAGATGCTGTCGCGGATCCGCGAACTCGGCGTGGGACTCTCGATCGACGATTTCGGCACCGGCCATTCCTCGCTGTCCTACCTGCAGCGCTTCCCCTTCGACACGCTGAAGATCGACCAGTCCTTCGTCCGCACCACCACCCGCGGCACCCGACCGGTGATTTTGAAATCGATCATCGCGCTCGCGCACGACCTCGGCATGGACGTGGTCGCGGAAGGCGCCGAGACGGATTCGGATGCCGTCGAGCTCTACCAGTTGGGCTGCGAATACGCGCAAGGCTTCGCTTTCGGCGAGCCGATGGACGCGGAGGCCGCGATGCGGCTGCTGACGGAAGTGCGGCTGGAAGCGGCGAGTTAGACGCTCGTTCGATCCGTCATGCCCGCGGCTTCGCCGTTTGTCGCTGGAGGCGCGAGCCACCGGGTCCGCGCGACGCGCCCGACGACAGGCCCCACGAGCCTCGAAGGATCCCCGGCCGCGCTGCAGCATTGGAGCCGTCTCGTTCGAGGCCCGCTTCGTGAGCACCTCAGGGATGACGGGGAGAGGCTTGAGCATGCGACAGCGAAGGCTTCGCGCAAGTTGGCAACCAGCGAGCGGATGCACGAGCGCATTCTCGCGGCGCGCTCGCACCCGAGTTTTGCGTCGACCCTTGTCCCTCCGAGATGAGAGGGCGCAGGGAAGGCCGGGTGGCCGCTGCACCCGGGCCCCCGCGCGAAAAAATGCGCGAGGTGCGCGTTGACCACAGGTACAGGCGGTAATCACTCCGGCCTTCCCTGCGCAGTGGTTTACGGCTTACTTCGGGCTCTCCCCGGTGAACCAGCTTGATTGCCACCGTCGCCGGCGCGATGGATAAGCATCGCGGCCGGCTTGACGCCTGCATGGGCGCGCCAGGACCACCCGACTTCGCCGTCCGCGACGACAGCCGCTCGTCTGTCGGCATCATCGCGGCCACCGCATCCCGCCTCGCGTTTCGTGACGATCGCGATCCGCCCCTCTTCATCGAGGCGGGACGCTCATGAGGATGCATAAACTTCTGAAAAAACGAAAGACGAATATTTTTGCGCGAAGGACTGGACAACCCGGATCGTCTTGCGTGGCTTTGCGAAATTGGATTTTTCGCGCCAGCGATTTTGCAGGCCGTCGACCGCCTCGACGCTGCATCCTGCGCGCACTCGTGTAATTGTTCGCTTCGGCCGATTCGCCCGTCGTGCACCCGCGCGGGGGGCATCTGAAAGCATCGCTTCGCCCGGCTATTCGATCTGAGAACCGGCCGACTTGACGATGAGACCCCACTTCTCCGTCTCCTCTGCGACAAACCTCGCATAATCCTGGACCGATCCGGGAAGCACCTTCGCCCCCAACTCGGCGAAGCGGCCGCTCAACTTGGGATCGCGGAGACCGGCATTGACCTGCTTGTTGAGCTCCGTGACCACCTCGGCCGGCGTGCCCTTCGGGGCATTGAGACCATTCCAAATCGTCGCATCGTAGCCCTGCAGAAACTCGGCCATGGCCGGCACCCCCGGCAACGCTGGAGACCGTTCCGCCGCGCTGACGGCGAGCGCACGCAAGGCGCCGGTCCTGATGAACCCGATCGAGCCCGGCAAGGTGGCGAAGTAGACGTGCACCCGGGCCCCGATCAGATCGCTGATCGCCTCGGCATCCCCCCGATACGGGACATGCTGCATGCGGATGCCGGTCATCGCCTTGAACAGTTCGGTGGCGACGTGCGGTGGGCTGCCCACGCCGCTGGAGGCGAAGTTCAGCCGATCCGGATTGGCACGCGCTTGCGCGATGAATTCGGGGACGGAACGTGCGGGAAAGGAGGGATTGACGCACATCACGAGAGGCGTGCTGGCGATCCCCGCGACCGGCTCGGTGTCCCGAATGAAGTTGAACTTTAGATTCCTGTAGAGCGTTGCGTTGACCGCATTCGCGGCCGAGGCCACCAGCAATGTGTAGCCATCAGGCGCCGCGCGCACGACCGACTCAGTTGCGAGGTTCGTCCCCGCTCCGGTGCGGTTCTCAACAATGAACGGCTTGCCCAAATGCTGCGACAGCCACTGTGCCATGAGACGCGCGACAATGTCGGTATTGCCGCCGGGCGAGAACCCGACAACCATGATGACGGGTCTCGCCGGATAGGTCGGCGGCGCTGCGGCGGCACGACTTGCGGAAGCGGCAACGACAGCCGCGCCGAGCTGAAGGAATTTCCGGCGCCGGAGCATGATCGCTCTCGCCTGTAGGGGAGCAGACAAGCAGGGCTTGCCGATCCCTCGCTTTCCTGAATTTCAGCTTTGCCGGCATCCGGCGATTTAAGTCTATCTCAATGGCGGTAGCGGCGGCAATAATCCATGACGATGTTCATGAAGACCTGGGCCGCCGGCGACAGCGAGCGGTCGGTCGCAGAGCAAATGCAGAATATCAGGGGATCCGAAGCAAACTCCCGGACCGCTGCCGCTTTGATATGTCCGGCCGCCAATTCCTTTTCCACTGCAAAGCGCGGCAGCAAGGTACAATGATTGCCGATGCTCGCGACCTCCTTGACGAGGGCCAGCGAGTTCGTCACGCAAAAGGTTGCGGGCTCGAAGCGATGCTTGACGAAGACACGTTCGAGCTGCTGTCGCAACCCGAAAGACGGCTCGGTGAGCACAAAGGGAAAACCTTCGAGTTCGCGAAGCGACAGGAGCTTCCGGCCTGCAAGCGGATGCACGGGCGAAAAGGCTGCGACCATTCTGTCGCGGAATACTTCCAAGCGCGTGATCGTCTCGCGCACCGGTGGATTGAGGATGAGGCCGATTTCCGCGGTGCCTGCAACCAACGCCTCCATCGCCTCGTCGGTGCTGCTCATTCTCACGTTGAAAGTCACGTCGGGATATTGGGTGTGAAACCGGTTCAGCACGGGCGCCACGAAGCTCTCGATGGCGGTCTGGAAACAGTAGACATCGACATTACCGGCCTGGAGGTCGGCTAGCGCCGCGATGTGAGATTTCACACGCGAGAACTCGCGCATGACGCCATCGATCTTCGACAACAGAATTTCTCCGGCCGGCGTCAACTTCATGCCCTGGGCGCGCCGGTCGAAAATCGGCGCGCGGAGCTCATGCTCGAGCTTGGCAATCTGGCGGCTGATGGCCGACGGTGACACGTGCAGACGATCGGACGCGGCGCGTATCGAGCGGGCGTGGGCAGTGGCACTGAAATAGCGAAGGGCCGTGAAATCCATCGGCTCACCTCTTGCCATCAGTCTCTTGCCGTCAGGGCCGCGGCAGGCGTTGCATTTTGGGCAACGAAATGGTGCCGAGATTGATATGGCATCAACACAGGTCCGGGTCAATTGTTCGGCCGCGACTAAACCCACCCAGCGGAGAACACCATGCCCTTCATTCATATGTTGCCCGACCCCGGGATGAACTACACGTTCAACCGGCCGCTGCTTGACGGCACGTCACCCGCGCGCCTCAAGGAGCTCAGCGCGATCGCACCACGCATCAAGGACTACGATTCCTGGTACACCGTTTGGCTCGAGGTCGCCAAAAAAGCGGAAGCCGAGAAGCGGCACCTTGATGCTGCCTCCTACTATCACGGCGCGGAGTTTTATTTGCCAGCCGGCGACGTTCGCAACGGACTCTACGACGACTTCGCGCGCAACTGGGCTCTCGGAATGAAAGGCGTCGCCGGTTACGAGCGCATCGCCATTCCGTATCCTGGCGGACATCTGCCGGGCTTTAGACTGCAGGCAAGAGGCAAGGAACGCAGCACCCTCATCTTCACCGGTGGATACGATTCGTTCGTCGAAGAATTCTACAACTTCCTCCTTCCACTGACCGAGCTCGGAATTACAGTGATTGCGTTCGACGGTCCGGGCCAAGGCGGTGCGCTGCGGCAAGGAATCTACCTCGACCATGCGTGGGAGAAGCCGGCCAAGGCGGCGATCGACTACCTCGGGCTCGATGCCGTGGATTGGTTGGGCGCTTCTTGCGGCGGGTACATGTCCATCCGAGCGGCGGCGTTCGAGCCGCGCATCAAGCACATCATTTCAATGCCCACCTCGTATTCGGGTCTCGACATGACGCTCAAGCAAATGCGGCCCGGCAAGGCACAGGAACTGATCTCGCGGTTCAAGGCCGGCGACCGCAAAGGGACGGAGGCCGTCGTGGCCGAGGAGCGCTTGCCGAGCTCCGTGTTCGAATGGTGCATCGTGCAGGGCATGCACATTACCGGCACGAAGACGCCATTCGATTTCCTCACGGCGATTGCGAAGCACTCGCTCGACGGGATCTTGCACAACGTCAAACAGGATATTCTGCTCACTGAAGGCGAGCAGGATCATCTGTTCAATGTCGACTGGGTCTACCGGACCATGCGCGAGCTCGTCTGCGCCCGGTCCGTGACGACGCGGATATTCACGGCGCGCGAGGGAGCGGAGCAGCATTGCCAGCTCGGGAATTCGGCGGTCGCTCGCCACGCAATCGTTCATTGGCTTGCGAGCTTCTACGCCGGCATGCCGGTTGGCGAGAGCACGAAATCGACCAGCGTCGCCGCTTGACAGGCGGACATCGCGAACAGCCGCGGCGCCGCGTCAGGCTTTCGGTCAGCAATCCAAAGCCGGTAGCTGCGCCCTAGCGACATGGTGATCAACATGAACCTGCCATATCCGGTAGCAGCAGCACTTGCCGCGGCGCTCGTCTCCGCGGCCTCCGTGCTCGCCTTCGCGGAATTGCCTGCCCTCTTCGTATGGGCGGCGTTCATCGGGTGGGCAAGCTATGACCACTCCGGCGCGACGGCGCAGGCGGCGATCCGCTCCTCGGCGGCGCTCGTGTTCGGCGTCGCCATGGCGTGGCTGGTTGCTCTCGTGGTGTCGTCCGGCGTGCTGCTGCTGGCGCCGACAGCGTCGACCATGATTGCGGCCGGCATCGCTTCATTCCTGATCGTCATCGCTTCATGCATCAAACCGCTGAGGATCGTGCCGGCCGCCTTCTATGGCTTTGCTTCCACATTTGCATATCTCAGCCTCTCGACTGGAGCATTCAGTGTTGCGGCATTGACCTCGTTCAATTGGAAGAATGCCCTGCTCTGCGTATCGATCTCACTGCTGTTTGGCACGGGCCTCGGTGCGATGCATGGTTCGCTGGCCGTCCTTCTTTCATGGCGCAACGGAACTTCGAGACTTTCAAGTCCGTCGGGGAGCGCGCACGCTCCGGTGCGCGGCATGCAATGACCGAGGTGACGACCATACTCGCGTCGCTGGCGCCCATATTCCTGGTCATGGCGCTGGGCTATGCAGCGGGCCAAACCCGAGAGTTCGACAACCACAATATCGGTTCGCTAAACGCCCTGGTCATGGACTTCGCATTGCCCGCGGCGCTCTTTACGGCGATGGCGCAAACCTCTCGTGAAGCCATGATGCTGCAGGCACGAATGGCTGCCGTGCTATTCGCGGCGATGGTCGCTCCATTCGTGTTTACATACGTTCTGCAAACCCGCGTGCTTAGAAACGATCGGCGCGAGGCCGCCCTTGCCGCACTCACCGCCTCGGGTCCGAATGTCGGCTCGGCAGGCCTCCCCATCGTGGCAGCCCTGTTCAACAGATCGACTTCGATTTCGGTGGCGGTCGCGGTGGCCGTCGCGGCCATCGTTCTGACGCCACTTTCGCTCCTGCTTCTGGAGTCCTCGAAGAAGAGCGGAGCGCAGAGCATTGGTGCGACGATCAAGAGCGCGCTCGTGAAGCCGATCGTGATCGCGCCGGTTGCCGGCGTGCTGACATCGCTTGCCGGCCTGCCGCTTCCACCGCTCCTCGACTCCACCCTCGCCCTGGTCGGCCAGGGTGCGTCCGGAACGGCGCTGTTCCTCACCGGCCTCGTGCTCTCGGCACAGCGGGTTCAATTCACGGCGAATGTGGGCCTGGTTGCGCTGATCAAGAACATTTTTCAGCCGCTGCTGACAGCGTTTTTGGCATTCACACTGCTCGACGGGACGGAAACACGTGTTGCGGTGGTGCTCATGGCAGTCCCGTCCGGCGCATTCGGCGTACTCTTTGCTGTTCGTTATAATGTTGCGTCCGGCCCGATCGGAACGATGCTGATCGCCAGCACCGTTCTCAGTGTCATCACCCTGACAGCCGCTATCCTGATTTCGGCCGCCTGAGTCGCGCGCACGGGGTTTCCCGCCCCGTGCACCGCGGGCGAGGCGACTGCCGGCGCAATTGGCTAACAGGCAGTCATGGGTCCGGTATCCGGTCGGACGCGCTCCATCCCAGGTAGAACTCGCTACCCATGTCGAATCGGAGTTGCCTAACGTCGCCTCATGTGCGACGATCCGTAGCGGTACAGCGCGCAAAATGACAAGGACCGCACCATGCATGACAGCCTGCCCGAACTCGGTGACCTCGAACGGGAGGTCATGCAACTGGTTTGGGCGCATGCGCCAATCACGGCCGAGGTGGTGCGCGAGAAGCTTGCGCGCAAGCTGAAGGAGTCCACGGTTCGCACCGTGCTGCGCAGGCTGGAGGACAAGGGCTATGTGCGGCACACGGTGGATGGACGCACTTACGTCTACCATGCAGCCGAGCCGCGCGGGCGCGTTGCGGCGAAAGCCGTCAAGCGCATCGTCGACTGGTTCTGCAACGGCTCGATCGAGGAGGTCCTGGTCGGCATGGTCGACAGCGCGATGCTCGACCAAAAGCAGTTGCGCCAGCTTGCCGACCAGGTGGCAAAGGCCAGGGCGAAGGGAGCAAAAAAATAATGCTGACAATTCTGGCAGAGGCGGCGTTGCGCTCCTTTTTGCTGGGAAGCATCGTCTGGACTTGTCTCACTCTTTTCCGCGTGCGGAATCCGCACCTGCAAATGACCTCGTGGACGATCGTGCTGTTTGCATCGTTGGCGATGCCGCTTCTGATGCGCTGGACGGTCGTGACCGTCACCGTCGGCGCCCTGCCGGTGCCCACGACGGAGCATTTCTGGCCCATTGAAACCTCCCCGCCGGAGCTGCTGCAGGGCGCGCTATCGTCGGAGAGCAGCCCGCCGGCCGCAGTCCCCGTCGCGCAACACCAACGCATCGATTGGTTGGCCGCCAATTGGCAGGCCATCGCGATGGCGGTTTACGCCGGCGTTGCCGGCCTGCTGCTGCTCAGATTGGCGCTCGGCCTGCATTTGACTTGGCGGCTGGCGCGCGCAGCAAGGCCGATCGACGAGCCTGGATTCGGGAACGTCCGCATCAGTCCTGCCATTGACGGGCCAGTCACCTTCGGTTCGACCATCCTCGTACCTTCGCAGTTCGACGATTGGGATTTCCGAAAGCGCGAGGCCGTGCTCGCACACGAGGGCGCCCATATCGCCAACCGCGATTTCTACATCCTGCTGCTCGCCTCGCTCAATCGCGCCCTGTTCTGGTTCAGCCCGTTTGCGTGGTGGCAACTGACCCGGCTGGCCGAACTCGCGGAGATCATCAGCGATGCCGAGGCGATCGAGGTCCTCGAGGATCGACTCTCCTATGCGGAAATCCTGCTCGATCTCGTGCAGAACATCGGCCGCATCAAACCGGCCGGGCTCGAAATGGCCAGGGCGTCCACCATACGCACACGCATTGAGCGCATTGTCGCGGCTGTTGCTGTGCCGCCGAGAGCGGCCTGGCGGCAGCGGCTCTGGATCGCAGTGGCGATCGTGCCCGTTGCCGTCGCCTCCAGCGGCAGCATCGCCGATCGCGCGCCGGAGCCGCCGGCGTTCACCGCCGGCCGGCCCGACGATCGGGGAACGGTGCCGGACAACCCCGAGCGCGCCGATTTCTACGCGTTCGGCCCACGATCAGTGCTCGCCATCTTCCGGGAGGGTGATGATCTCTTTGGGCAACTCACCGGGCAACGCAAGCTTCACCTGACGCAGACCAGCGATGGCAACTATTCCTATCCCGCAACCGGCGGCCCGATCACCTTCGCCGTCGATGCCGGGCAATCCGCTGAGCTGACGCTGCACCAGAACGGCCACGATGTGCACGCGGCCCGGATCGTCGCCATGCGCCGCGCGAGCGCCGAAATGAGCACGACACTGCTTGATCAATATGTCGGCTGGTACGAATTGGCGCCGAACCGGGCGCTCGCAGTGACCCGGGACGGCAACGGCTTGCACATACAGGAGACCGGGCGCACGCGAGTGGAGCTGACGACCGACGGCCCCGACGCCTTCTTCAGCGGCGACGGCGATCTCGTCGTTTTCCTGCGCGACGACCAGGGACAGGTGCCCAAGCTCCTGCTGTCCGACCAGATATCCGGAGCGCGCCTTGCGCCGCGCATTGATCAGGCCAGGGCCAGAATCGTCGAAGGCGAGTTTGCGCGCCGGATGACGGAGGTTCCGGATCGCTTCCGCGCACAAACGCCGACGCCCGGAGTGAAGGAGGTGATCCTGCGCGGGATCGCCGACATGCAAAACGGGACGCCGAATTATGACCGGATGAGCGCGACCCTCGCAGCCGCGATCCGTCGTCAGGCCGCTCAGCTGCACGAGGTCTTCGTATCGCTGGGTGCGGTCGAATCGATTTTCTTTCGCGGCGTCGGTCCCGGCGGCTACGACATCTATGGCGTGAAGTTTGCGAACGGGTCCGCGGAATTCCGCGTGCTGCTGGGACCCGACGGAAAGGCCGAGGACGTCCTCTTCCGCCCCAACGGCAATGATGAGCCCGGCGACGTCCTCGCCTGCTCCGGACAACCGAACCTGAAAGCGCAAGCCGGCAATGCGCCGATCAAGATCCAGCTCTTCAACAGCACCGGCGACGACATCCAGCTCTACAGCCTGGACGCCAAGGGAGCCCGGACCACGCATGGCACAATCGCCGATGACAGGTCGGCTGCGTTCTTGACCACCGTCGACAGCACATGGGTCGTGACCGACCGATCGGGACAGTGTCTGGAGATCGTGCTGCCGGGACAGCGCACGCGCTATCACGTCGTCGAGGCATCACGCGGTGAACCGGAGCATGTCGAGCGGCGTACCGCACCGCTCGCGGGCAGCGAGGAGATGCTGCGCGATTATATCCAGGGACTGGACCGCGGTCAGCCGAACTACGATCGCATGACCGCCGAAGTCGCCGCCGAAACGCGCCAGCAGCTTCCCTTCGACCGCGCGATCCTCGCCAAGCTCGGAGAGCTGCGCGCGCTCTCGTTCCGCGGTGTCACCCTGATCGGCAGTGATGTCTACATCGCGCACTTCGCCAACGGCTCGGTCGAATGGCGGATCGGCCTTGCCAAGGACGGCAGTATCGGACGAATCACGCTGGGACCTTCTTACTAGAGCCGCTCGACCGCTGCACCGGCTCGAGGTGAGATCGGAGGATACGGCCGCCGCCGTAAATCGAGCCGAGCTTGCATCATCGGATCTTAAGTGCTACAGTATGTAGCACTACAGCTTGTCACCAAATGTCAAAGCCGGTGGCTGCCGGCAAGCCATCGCTTGAAATGTTGTGAGCACCGCGCATGAGCAGTTCCGTAAAGGCTGATGCCGTTTTCGCGCTTCAACGCTTCGGCATGGGGCCGCGCCCCGGGTCGATCGACGCAATCGCGGCGGACCCGCGCGCGGCGCTGCTGGCAGAACTCGATAATCCACCGCCCTACCCCGCGGCAGCATCCTCCTTGCCAACCAGCGCGAAAGCATTCCGCGCGGTCGCCGACGCCAATGCGAGGCGCCAGGCCAAGGCGATCGTCGCCACGCGTGCTGAAACGGAAGCCGGCAAGCAGCAGATGTCAGCCGGCCCCGCGATGGCCGAGGGCGCTGCGCAAGGCATGAGCGAGGCGGCGCAAAAGACCGCCGCCGAGGCGGTGCCGGATCCGGGGCGGCGGATTTATCTGGATGAAGCAAAGTTGCGGACCGAGGCGGCGCTCAACGCAAACATCGGATTCACCGAGCGGCTGGTCTGGTTCTGGTCCAATCATTTCTGCATCTCCGCCGACAAGATCAGGAGCATGTCGGGCGGCTATGAGCGCGAGGCGATCCGCCCTCACGTGCTGGGCTCCTTCACCGATCTGCTCCTGGCAGCGGAGAGCCACCCGGCGATGCTGTTCTATCTCGACAATCTCGGCTCGATGGGCGCGAACTCTGTTGCCGGCATCAACCGCAGCCGCGGCCTGAATGAGAATTTGGCCCGCGAGTCGTTGGAACTGCACACGCTCGGTGTACGCAGCGGCTACACCCAGGACGACGTGATCAGCTTTGCCAATGTGCTCACCGGCTGGACGCTGGTGCCGCCTGGAGACAATCCGGAGCATGGCGGCGAATTCAGCTTCAACCCCCGCCTGCACGAACCGGGCGCGCAGAGGGTCTTGGGCAAGTCCTACGAGCAGGACGGGGTCGAGCAGGGGCGCGCGGTGCTGCGCGATCTCGCCATCCATCCCGCGACCGCGACGCATGTGGCGAGCAAGCTCGCGCGCCACTTCATCGCCGACACGCCGCCGCAGGCACTGGTCGATGCGATGACCAAGACCTTTCTCGATACGTCAGGCGACCTCAAGGAAGTCGCCAGGACGATGGTCTCATCACCAGAAGCTTGGACGGAGCCACGCGGCAAGTTGAAGCGCCCGAGCGAATGGCTCATCTCGATCGTGCGCGCCGCCGGCCTCACCCAGGCTGATCCCGAGCGGTTCACCGGCGGGCAAGCGCTGCTGGGCGAGCCGTTGTGGCGCCCGTCCTCGCCGAAGGGCTTTCCCGACGACGAGGCGAGCTGGATCGACGGCATGGGACGGCGGCTCGATATTGCCAACACTTTTGCCGAACGGATCGCGGGCAAGGTTGATCCCGAGCATGTCATCGAGAACGTCCTCGGATCCTGCGTCGCAGCCGAGGTGAAGCAGGCGGTCGGTCGCGCCGAAAGCCGCCAGCAGGCACTGGCGCTCCTGTTCATGTCGGCGGATTTTCAGAGGAGGTGACGATGGGTTTTCACCTGGTGAGCCGCCGCGAAGTGCTGATCGGCTCCGGCGCCTTGTTTGCGTGGACGCAATTGCCAAGGCTGGCCCGCGCCGAAGGGCGCGATCCGCGCATGCTGGTGATCGTGTTGCGGGGCGCGCTGGACGGGCTGGCCACGGTCGCGCCGGTCGGCGATCCCGACTGGATCGCGTTGCGCGGCGAGCGCGCGCTGGTGCTCGATGGCAAGACGCCTGCCTTGCCGCTCGACAACTTCTTCGCGCTCAATCCGGCGATGCCGAACCTGCAGCGGCTCTATCAGGCGAAGCAGGCTGCCATCGTGCACGCGACCGCAACGCCCTATCGCGAGCGCTCCCATTTCGATGGCCAGGATGTTCTGGAGAGCGGATTCGTGCGGCCCGGCGCGGTCGACAGCGGCTGGCTCAATCGCGCGCTCCTCGCGCTGCAACCGGAGGGCCGGGTCAATCCGAGCGGGGCCGCCGCCTTCGGAGTCGGTGCGGTGACGCCTCTGGTGGTGCGCGGCAAGGCGCCGGTGCTGTCGTGGGTGCCGCAGAAGCTGCTTGCCGCGAGCGGCGATACGGCCGCGCGCCTGCTCGAACTCTATCAGCACACCGATCCCAAGCTCGCCGTTGCGCTTCAGGCGCGGATGCGGCTGACCGCGCTCGGCGGTGCCGGCATCGAGGATCCGATGGCGAACAATGAGTCGCCGGCGCTGCCGCCCATCGCGCGCGTACGCGCCTATTTCGCGGAAGCCGCCGGCACCGCCGCGCGCTTTCTCGCGAAGGCCGACGGTCCGCGCGTCGGCGCGCTCGGTTTCGTCGGATGGGATACGCATATCAACGAGGGCGCCGCCGCAGGCCAGCTCCACAATCTGCTCGGCGCGCTCGACGGCGCGATTGCCGCGATCGAGAGCAATATGGCAGACGCCTGGCGCGAGACCGTGGTCGCCATCGTCACCGAGTTCGGCCGTACCGCGCGCATCAACGGCACCTATGGCACCGATCACGGCACGGCCACCGTCGCTCTTCTCGCCGGCGGCGCGCTGAACGGCGGGCGCGTGATCGCCGACTGGCCCGGCCTCAAGGTGGAGCAGCTTTACGAAGGGCGCGACCTGAAACCCACTACCGATCTGCGCGCCGTGCTCAAGGGGCTTTTGAGGGATCACCTGCGCGTTGAGGAACGCGCCCTGGCAAGCAGCGTGTTTCCGGACAGCAGCGATGTTGCACCGATGTCCGGGCTTGTCGGCTGAGATCTTGAAGTGAACAACGAAGGAAGCATGCAATGAAGTCACTCGCCGTCATTCTGTCGATCGCGCTGTCGGGCGCCGTCTGGTCGATCGACATCACGACCGCATCCGCCACCAGGATGGACGGCAAATGCTGCCAGTCCTCCGATGGCGGCCGCTCCTACCGCTACAGGATGTCGGTGCTGCGCGCGCAAATCCCTCGTAGCTGCAGCGCCTATGCCGCCTCCTGCATCCGCTTCTCCAGCTCGCGACCCGACAGGGTGCCGATGTGCACGGCCGCGAAAGCGCAGTGCATGCAGAGCGGCACCTATATCGGCCCCTACAGCGGCAGATGGTTCACGGAGATGCAGAAGATCTAGCGGCCTTGGCTACCTCATCCCTGCAGCGCGGGCAGCGCGCGCCGCACGGCGGACAGTGATGGTTGGAAACTTGTCTCGATCAAGCCTGTCGCGCGCAATTTCACGCGTCGCGCTTGGGCGTGTATTTGCCGAGCACGCATTTGTAGCTCTCCAAATGCCATTCGTGATACGGACTTTTTGAAAGCCAATCGGCAATACCAATTTGTGCAGTTGAAGCGCAGGCGGACATGGTGATGCCCGACTGCTCGCTGTTGGTCACGACTTTCTCCAGACAGAGCTGCGCGTTGCAGAGAACTGCGACAAGAGTAACAAGCATTATTGGTCTCATTGATGAAGGATACCCGGTCAACCAGGCTTATGCAGGGTTCGTGCCAGCACATGAGCCCTGGTATCATGGTGATGAATAGGCGGCGCGATCTCGAATCCCAATAATCGCGCCACTAAACCGGGTGCTATCTCGATCCGTCATCGTGGATGACGGGGTTGACTTGAAACTAGAAGCTTTCCCAACCGCCGCTCACGCCGCAAGCTGCGCCAGTGCGCTCCAGTCGAAATTGAGGCCATGGCCGGGGCGCGTCGGCGCCAGCGCCATGCCGTCTTGGAGCGTGAGAGGGTGCTCGATATAGCGATCCAGGCCAAAGCCGTGCGCTTCCAGATAGGAGCGGTTCGGACAGGCCGCGAGCAGATGCACCGTGATGTCGTGTGCGCCGTGGCTGGTCACCGGCAGGTTGAATGCTTCCGCAAGCCGCGCGATCTTCATGAACGCAGTGATGCCGCCGCAATTGGTGACATCGGGCTCGGGATAGGACACCGCGCCCCTCGCGATGTAGTTCTTGAACTCCCAGAGCGTGCGCAAGTTCTCGCCGGCCGCGATCGGCACGCCGCCGGCCGCAATGATACGAGCATGTCCCGCGACATCATCGGGAATGATCGGCTCCTCGAGCCAGGTGAGATCGAAGGGCCGCAAGGCGCGCGCGGCGCGAACGGCTTCCTCAACCGTCCATTTCATGTTGGCGTCCGCCATCAGCGGAAAGCCGTCGCCGAGATGCTCGCGCATCGCACGCACACGCGCGACATCGGAGCCGAGGTCCGGCCGGCCCACTTTCATCTTGATGGCGCGAAAGCCCTTGCGCAGATTGTCGTCGGTCTGCGTCAGCAGCGCCTCGACCGATAGATCGAGGTCGATGCCGCCGGCGTAACACGGCACCCGACGATCGAAGCCGCCGAGCAGGCGCCACAACGGCAGGGTCGCGCGGTTCGCCTTCAGGTCCCACAGCGCAATATCGAGCGCCGAGAGGGCCAGCACGGTCGGCCCGCCGCGCCCGCCATAGTGCAGCGCCCACCAGACATGTTGCCAGATGGCTTCGGTATCGTCGGCCTCGCGGCCCTCGACCAGCGCTGGAATTTCGCGCCTAAGAATATCCGCGATCGCGCCGCCGTTGCGGCCGACCGTATAGGTGTAACCGACGCCCTCGACGCTATCGGTGCTGCGGACGCGCAACGTGATCAGCTCAAAGGCACTGATCTTGCCATGCGTGCTGTCGGACAGCGTGACGGAAAGAGGGATTTTGTAGTGCCCGGTCTCAAGCGACTTGATGCGTGCCATTGCGCTTCCACCCGTCTTGTTTTTGGCGGAGGTTAGGCTGACGTGAGCCGCGCTGCAATCGCGCGCGGCGAAATTCTCAGTCCGATGAGATTGGAACCAGATCAGCGCCGGCGCGGCCGCCCCCTCGCAGCGGCGCGCGAGCGCTCAGGCGCCTCCGTCCGATCAGCCTCGGTGCTTGCGCTCATCCGCTTGATCAGGTCGATGAATGCGCGAGCCGCCGGCGACAGCGACCGGCCGGTGCGCGAGATGGCCGACAGATTCCTGCGCACCACCGGATTGCGGAGCGGCACGGCGACCAGCGCGGGATATTGCAGGTGCGGCACCAGATAGCCAGGCAGGATGGAGATGCCGAGCCCATGCGCCGTCATGGACAGCGCGGTCGTCAGGAACGCCACCTCCCAGCGCGGTTTGAATTGCTTGCCCCTCGGCGTCAGCGTGCGCTCGATCAGTTCGCGGATGCCGCTACCGGGCACCACGCTGATACAGGGCTCCTCGATCGCCTCCTCCCAGGACAGCGAGCGGCGCGCCGCGATCGGATGCTCGCGCCGGCAGATCGCGCTCAGGCGGTCGCTGACCAGCGTCTCCAACGCGAGCTCGTTCGAGCTGGCATTCACCGTTCCGATGCTGAATTCGACTTCCTCTGCGAGCACCTTGGGCACCAATTGATCCGGCGCGACGTCCTGCATCATGATTTCGACCTCGGGATGCGAGCGCGTGAATTGCGCGAGGATCGCCGGCATCAGCGCGGAAGCGGCCGCCGCCGTCGCGGCGAAGCTCAGCCTGCCCCGTTCCACATCGCGGATCGCCCGCACCGAACTGACCAGATGATCGCGATCGCGCAGCATCCGCTCGGCCCGCGGAAGCATCTCCAGACCCGCCGCGGTGGGGCGCAATGACCGCGTGGTGCGGTCGAGCAGCCGCGTGCCCAGGCCGCGCTCGAGCTGGCGCAGCAGGATGCTGACGGCCGATTGGGTCAGCCGCATCCGCTCGGCCGCCGCGGTGATGCTGCCGAGATGGCACGCCAGCACGAACGCCTCGATCTGATGGAGCGTTGGATTTATGATTTTCATTTATGAGGCCATGGAAATTATCAAGTGTATTTTATTTCCGACGCTCCCTACCTTCAACGGCTCGAAACGAACGACAAGCCTGAGACGGGGAAGGATCGCGGATGTCCGCACGCTTTGACGCGCCGGTGCTGATTGTCGGCGCAGGACCGGTCGGATTGACCGCAGCCATCGATCTCGCCTGGCGCGGCATCGAGGTCATGGTGGTGGAGCGGCGGCACCGCGGCGAGCCGCCGAACGTGAAATGCAACCACGTCTCCGCGCGCTCGATGGAGATATTCCGCCGGCTCGGCGTCGCAGGTGCGCTAAGGAACGCCGGGCTTCCGCCCGACTATCCCAATGACGTCTCCTATCGCACGACCGCGACCGGCACGGAGCTGGCGCGCATTCCCATTCCCTGCCGGGCCGAGCGCTACAGCGACAAAAGCGGACCGGACGGATGGTGGCCGACGCCGGAGCCGCCGCATCGCATCAACCAGATCTATCTCGAGCCGATCCTGTTCCGGCATGCGGACGCATTGCCGGGCGTTTCGATTCTCAATCGCGCCGAGGTGGCGGGCATCCGCCAGCTCCAGGATGGCGTCATCGCCACTATTCGTGACCTCGACAGCGGCGAAACCAGATCGGTGAGCTGCCAATATCTCATCGGCTGCGACGGCGGGAAATCGACCATTCGCGCGGCGATCGGCGCCAAGCTTGCGGGCGATGCCGTGGTCCAGCGCGTACAGTCGACCTTCATCAGGGCGCCGCGCCTGCTCCGCCTGATGAAAGAGAAGCCGGCTTGGGCCACTTTCTCGGTCAATCCGCGCCGCTCCGGCAACATGTATGCGATCGACGGCCGCGAGACCTGGCTGATCCACAATTATCTCAGGCCAGATGAGACCGACTTCAACACTGTCGACCGCGATGCCTGCATTCGCTTGATCCTCGGCGTCGGTTCGGATTTCGACTACGAGATCATCAGCAAGGAAGACTGGATCGGCCGGCGCCTGGTGGCGGACCGCTTCAGGGACCGGCGCGTCTTCATCGGCGGCGACGCCGCCCATCTGTGGGTGCCGATGGCGGGCTACGGCATGAACGCGGGCATTGCCGATGTCACCGATCTGACCTGGCTGATCTCAGCGGTGCTGCAGGGCTGGGCCGCCCCCGACATCCTCGACGCCTATGAAGCCGAGCGGCTGCCGATCACCGAGCAGGTCTCCTATTTCGCGATGGATCATGCAATCGCCCTGAGCAAACAGCGCGCCGCGGTCCCCGGCGATATCGAAGCTCCTGGCCCGCAAGGCGACGCGCTTCGTGCCCGGTTCGGACGCGAGCTCTATGACCTCAACGTCAACCAATATTGCTGCGGCGGGCTGAACTTCGGCTATTTCTACGACCGCTCGCCGATCATCGCCTATGACGGCGAGAAGCAACCCGGCTATACGCTCTACGACTTCACCCCCTCCACCGTGCCCGGCTGCCGCACGCCTCACATCTGGCTTCGCGACGGGTGCTCGCTCTATGACGCGCTCGCCCCCGGATACACGCTGCTGCGCTTCGATCCTGCCGTCCACGTCGATGCGCTGGTCGCGGCCGCCGCGGCGCGCAAGGTGCCTTTTGCGGTTCTCGACGTACAAGCCGGCGATGAGGAGCTGAACGCGCTTTATCCGCAAAAGCTGGTGCTATCCCGCCCCGACCAGCACGTGGCATGGCGCGGCGATGCGTTACCCGCCGAACCGTCCGCCCTGATCGACCTGATCAGAGGCGCGGCCCAAGGCGGGCAAAAACAACGCGCGGCCTGAAAGGGCCGCCAATCAATTGAACCGGGGAGGACCAAATGAGCCAAGCCTCGTTGGCAGGCGCGCAAGGCGTTGCGGTCGATCGCCACGAACAGGTCATCAGACGCGTGTTCTGGCACCTCGTGCCGTTCCTGTTCGTGCTCTATGTCGTTTCCTACCTCGACCGCATCAATATCGGCTTCGCCGCGCTCTCGATGAACAAGGAGCTCGGGTTGACGCCGACGACGTTCGGCTTCGCCAACACCGTGTTCTACATCGGCTATGTGCTGTGCGAGGTGCCGAGCAACCTCTTGCTGGTACGATATGGCGCGCATCGCTGGATTCCGAGGATCATGGTGAGCTGGGGGCTCGCCTCCGCGGCGACGATGTTCGCTGCCGGCCCGCATAGTCTCTATTGGATCCGCTTCCTCGTCGGCGTGGCCGAGGCCGGTTTCCTTCCGGGAATCCTGCTCTACATGACCTACTGGCTTCCGCCCGCCTGGCGCGCGCGTGCCACCGCCATCTTCATGGTGGCGCAGCCCGTAACGATTGCGTTCGGCGCGACGCTGTCCGGCTTCATCCTCGACATGCATGGGATTTTGGGACTCTCGGGCTGGCGCTGGCTGTTTCTCATCGAGGGACTGCCTGCCGTGCTGCTCGGCGTGATCGCCTGGTTCTATCTCGATCCTTCGCCCGCACAGGCGCGCTGGCTGAGCGCGGAGGAGAAAGCGCTGCTTGCCGCTC
This sequence comes from Bradyrhizobium sp. ARR65, assembly GCF_000472385.1. Taxonomy (GTDB): domain Bacteria; phylum Pseudomonadota; class Alphaproteobacteria; order Rhizobiales; family Xanthobacteraceae; genus Bradyrhizobium. The sequence continues at coordinate 152,207 of NZ_AWZU01000006.1, read as the reverse complement.
AACTCGATACTGCCGTCCAGCCGAGGAAGAACATCTGGGCCGAGATGACCAGTATTCCGGTCTTGCTGCTCTGCCTGTCCTATTTCGGCCTGGTGACCTCGTTGAATACGATGGCGACCTGGACGCCGCAAATCGTCCGCGAAGCGGTCTTCAGCCACGGCAACTATGCGACCATCGGCCTGCTCAGCGCACTGCCCGCCGCTATCACCGTGCTCGCCATGCCGATCTGGAGTGCGCGCTCCGACGTGGCCGGCGAACGCTTCTTCCACTACGTGGCTCCGGCCGTGGTCACGGGGCTGGGATGGATCGCGGTCATCGCATTCGGCGAACTGCCGCTGCGCATGCTCGGCTTGATCCTTGCGACAGCGGGCGCGTTCACGGCCATGGTCATTTTCTGGACTGTGCCCGCTTCCGTGCTGTCGGAACGAGGACGGCCCGCCGGCATCGCCTTGATCAGCTCCGCCGGGATTTTGGCCTCCGCCGTCAGCCCCTCCGTCGTCGGCGTGCTCAGGGATCTCAGTGGAAGTTTCGCATCGAGCCTCTGGTATGCGGTCTGCCTGATCGTGATTTCGATCGGGGGCATGGTGCTCGTACGCCATGTGTCGATGCGGCGAACGCCTCAATGAACGGAGCACGTGACCGAAAGCGCGCCAAGACCCAGTAAAGCTGGGAGCCAAGCAAACAGCGGATGTCACCGAGCCGGGTGAAACAGAGCGCCACCAATCATGCGCCTGGCGCATGCAACAAGCTGATCTGCTAAAGTTCTTGCCGTTTCGACTGTTTCCCTGACGCGATGAGGGCCGCGCCCCCCCCCTGGCGCATTTTCTTGCGTTTTGAACTATTGCATGGCTGCAATCCCTGCCCGAGCGGCCGACGTTCAGTGCGATCTCGAGGCCTGGCATTCGGCTTAGCGTTCTCCTGGGCTGTGCCCTACTTCGTCTTCATCCGCCTGAACCGCACGGTTCGGCCATCCGGCATGCGCGTCGCGACATAGCCTGCGGCCAGGCAGGCCTCGCGTTGCGGCATCTTTTCTTGCGGGCTGCGCAAACTGTCCCACCAGGAGGCGCGCTGCGCCGCACGTGGCAAGGGACGGCCGACGATCTCTTCGATTTTTTCGAAGCTGAGCACGAGTTCAGGCAAGCTTTGCTGCTTCAGGTAGTCGCGCAATGCGTCATAGTCGTCCACGGCAGGTCCCAAATCAAAAAGCCGAGCGGCACACCGACCTTTGTTCGAATCAGGCAACCAAGCGTTAACTGATTAATGCGGCGCTGTCGTCACTTAAGCCGCCGGCAATGATTAAAGCGCATGCAGAATGAAGCGGTGGGTATACAGCCGCTTCAAAAAAGCAGTGCGTGGATATGGGCAGACCGTCCTGGCGGCTATCGGCAAAGCTTCTGATCGCCTCGTCGCTGGTGACGGTGATCGGCTTTTCCGCGATCTGCGCCAGCGTGATGCTCGACATGCGGCGCGGCGAGGAGCAATTGGCGCGGCAGTCGCTGGAGAATCTCGCCTCCGGCATCGACGCCGACATCAGCCGCAATATCGAGCTCTACGACCTTTCGCTGCGCAACGTCGCCAACAACGTCGGTGTTCCCGAGACCAAGGACGTCTCCAAGCCGGTGCTGCATTTGATCCTGTTCGATCATGCTGCGACCGCCAAGCACTTCGGCGCGATCCAGGTGTTCGACGCCGACGGCCGACTGACCGTTGATGCCTCAACGCTCGATCCACTCCCCGAAAACCGCTCCGATGAGGAGTATTTTACCGTCCACCGCGATAACCCCAATGTCGGGCTGTTCATCAGCCGCCCCATGCTCCACCGCGGCCGCTATGCGATCGTGCTGAGCCGGCGCATCAACGGTCCCGACGGGCACTTCATCGGCGTGGTCGCGGGCTCGATCCGCTTCAGCTATTTCCACGAACTGTTCGGCGGCTTGAGCCTCGACGAGGGCGACACCATCACCGTGCTGCGCAGCGACCGCACCGTCGTCATGCGCAGGCCGTTCGACCTCGACGTGATCGGCAGGAATCTTGGCGAACGGCACGACTGGAATCCGGCGAACCTCAAGGATGGCGGCTCCTACGAGGGCGCGGGACCGATCGACCGGACGCCGCGTCTCTATGTGCGGCGCGCCGGTGACCATCCGCTGATCGTCATCGTCGGCAAGCCGCTCGATGCCATCTTCAAGATCTGGAGGACCCAGGCAACGCGGATCGGCGCGATCATGCTGGCGTTGATCGTGTTCGTCGTCGCGGTGACGCTGTTCCTGGCACGCGAGATCAGGCGCCGCGCCGAAGCCGAAGCCAAGCTCGAGGAGCTCGCGACGACGGATTCCCTCACCGGTCTTCGCAACCGGCGCAAGTTCGATGCGACGATCGAAAGCGAGTGGCGGCGTGCCATGCGGCACAAGACGCCGATATCGCTCCTGATGATCGATGCCGACCATTTCAAGGCCTACAACGACACGCATGGGCACCAGGCCGGTGATGAGGTGCTGGTCGGTATCGCCATCTGCATTTCGGATTCGGTCAAGCGTGCGCCCGATTGCGCGGCGCGCTATGGCGGCGAGGAATTCGCCGTGCTGCTGCCGGGACTTTCGCCCCCCGAGGCGATGCGGGTCGCCGAAACCATCCGCACGAAAGTGCTGAGTTGGTCGGGCGGGGAAAGCGCCTCAACGGTCAGCATCGGCGTTGCCGGCACGACGCCTGTCTTGGGAATGGACTGGTCGACGCTGGTGCACGCCGCAGACAAGGCGCTCTACGCCGCCAAAGCCTCCGGCCGCAACTGCTGCATCCTCGCGACCGTCCCGACACTGTCGCTGGCGGCTTAGCGCAAGCGTCATTGCGAGCGAAGCGAAGCACTCCAGAGCCGCGCGTGAGACTCTGGATTGCTTCGTCGCTTCGCTCATCGCAATGACGGAACGGGTGGCGAGGACCTCACCCCTCCACGTATTTCCTCATCTCTTCGCGCAGGCCATCGCGCAGGTCGGGACGCGCCATGGCATAGGCGATGTTGGCGCGCAGGAAACCGGCTTTGGAGCCGCAATCGTGGCGCTCGCCGGCGAACTCGACGCCGTAGAATTTCTGAGCCTTGGCAAGACCGATCATGGCGTCGGTGAGTTGGATCTCGCCGCCAGCGCCACGCTCCTGAGTACCCAGGATTTTGAAGATCTCCGGCTGCAGGATGTAGCGCCCGGTGATGGAGAAATTCGAGGGCGCGGTACCTTTGGCCGGCTTCTCGACCATGCCGGCAACCTCGAACATCTTGCCGTGACGGTTGCCGACGGCGCAAATGCCGTATTGATGCGTCTGATCGGCAGGCACTTCCTGCACCGCGATCAGGTTGGACTTTTCACCGAGCTGTTGCGCGGCTTCGACCATCTGCGCGAGGCATCCCGGCTTGTGCAGCACAAGTTCGTCCGGCAGCACGACAGCGAACGGCTCGTCGCCGACGATATCGCGCGCGCACCACACCGCGTGGCCAAGGCCCAGCGGCGACTGCTGACGGGTGAAGCTGACGGCACCCGCCTGCGGCTGGTCGCGCGCCAGAATTTCAAGCTCGGCCTTCTTGCCGCGCGCCTCCAAGGTCGCGTCGAGCTCGTACATGCGGTCGAAGTGATCCTCGATCGAACCCTTGTTGCGGCCGGTGACGAAGATGAAATGCTCGATCCCGGCCTCCTTGGCCTCGTCGAACACATGCTGAATCAGCGGCTTGTCGACGATGGTGAGCATTTCCTTGGGCATCGCCTTGGTGGCGGGCAGGACGCGGGTGCCGAGGCCGGCGACCGGGAAGACGGCTTTGCGGATTTTCATGGCAATGATCGGGATGTCCTAAAAATGCGGGGAACGGCGGGTTTACTGATTTGGTAGCCGGTTTGCGGCTGCGAACAAAGCTGGTTGTCGTCCTCCTAATGTCAAAACTTGGTTTTTGTTAAACTCTTAGAAACCAACTAGAGGCCTCCTGAAAGCCAAAATTCACGTGGCAGGGTAGGACATGACGAAACGCATGGAACCTTTGGCGCTGACGTTGGCGAGTGCGCTTTTGGTCGCAGCCAGCCTGCTGCCGATCGCCGGCGCGAAGGCGCAGGCCGGAGGCGGCGGGCTCTCCAGCCTGTTTGGGGGCCTGTTCTCCGGGCCAAAAGCCGATTCGCCGGCCCCTGCCCCCGGCGCGAACGGTGCCACACCTTGGAGCGGCGAGGACGGCGCTTCCGGCCATCCATTGATGACGGCGGCAGCAATTCGGCAGGCCGCGGCCAATTTTGACAATTGTGTTGCGTCGATGTGGCCGGACGCCGCCCGCCGCCGTGTCAGCCAGGAAAGCTTTGAGCGGTTTACAGCGGGGATCACCCCCGACCTGCGCATCATGGACCTGTTGGACGCGCAGCCGGAATTCACCAAGTCGATCTGGGATTACCTCGACATTCTCGTGAACGAGGATCGCCTCGCCAAGGGCCGCGAGATTCTTGCGAAATATAAGGCGCAATTCGATGCCGCCGAAAAGGCCTATGGCGTCGATCGCTACACGATCGCGGCGATCTGGGGCATCGAATCCAACTATTCCACCCAGATCGGCGAGCGCAGCGTGCTGCAATCCACCGCGACGCTCGCCTGTATCGGCCGCCGCCAAGCCTATTTCCGCGACGAGTTTCTCTCGGCACTGGAAATCCTCCACAATGGCGATCTGCGGCCCGAACAGATGCGCGGCTCCTGGGCCGGCGCATTCGGGCCGACCCAGTTCATGCCGACAGCATTCAAACGCTATGCCGTCGATGCCGACGGCGACGGCCACAAGGACGTGGTGGACGATCCCGCCGACCTGATCGCCTCCACCGCCAACAATCTGAAGAAGGACGGCTGGCAGACCGGCCAGACCTGGGGTTACGAGGTCAAGGTCCCGCAAGGCTTCAATTACATGCTGGCCGACCGCGCCAAGACCATGACCATCGCGCAGTGGGAACATCTCGGCATCACCCGCGCCACCGGTGGATCCCTCCCGCATTCCACGGACAAGGCCTATCTGCTGGCGCCCGCCGGCGCCGAGGGCCCTGGCTTTTTGATGCTGCAGAATTTCCGGGTCATCATGAAATACAACCCTGCCGAGGCCTACGCGCTCGCGATCGGCCATTTCGCCGACCGTTTGCGCGGGGGCGCGCCCTTCGTGCAGCCTTGGCCGCGGCAGGAGCGCGAATTGTCGCGGGCCGAACGGCTGGAACTGCAGCAGCTCCTGGTCGAGCGTGGCTTCTATCGCGGGACCCCGGACGGGCAGTTCGGCGGCCAGACGCGGGAGGCCCTGCGCAATTTCCAGGTCTCGATCGGGGCGCCGGCCGACGGCTTCGCCTCCGCCGACATGCTGGAGCGGTTGCGCGGACGCTGAAACCGGCCGTTCCGTCGCAAAACGGGTGCCTGAAGGGTACATTTGACGGCCGGGCTTGACGGCGCCTGCTCGCGGCCGGTTTATCTCAGATGGAACTCGCCCGTTTGCAGCCCTATTGCATTATTATGTTCGGGGCTGGTTTTGCCGTTTCGCGATCGAAAGCCGCATGAGACAAAAACCCTTTCTCAAGCTGTTGACCGAGGCCGGTCCGCTGATCGCGCTGACGGTGGCGCTGGCGCTTCTGGTCGGGATCGTGGGGCCGGCCTCCGCCCAGTTCTTCAATTTCGGCGGCTCGCCGCAGCGCTCCGCGCCGCGCGGCGGTGGCGGCTGGTTTGGCGGCGGCTGGTTCGGCGGCGGTGGCGGCGACTTCTTTGCGCCGTTTCGGCCGGCGCCCGAGTCCGCACCGAAGCGCGTTTACCAGGATTTTTCCAAGGCTCCGCCGCCCGAGAAGCGCGACACGGTGCCCGAGCGCAACGTGCTTGTGCTTGGCGATGCGATGGCCGACTGGCTCGCCTACGGCCTGGAGGATGCCTACGCCGAACAGCCCGACATCGGCGTCATCAGGAAGATCAAGACGGTATCCGGCCTGATCCAGTATCAGCCCAAGGGTGCGCCGGTCGATTGGGCGGCCGCGGCAAAAGACATCCTCGCCGCCGAAAAACCCGACATCATCGTGATGATGCTGGGCCTGAACGACCGCATTCCCCTTCGCGAGCCGGCTACGGAAAAGACCGACAAGCAGCCCGACAAAAAGAACGACAAGACTGCGCGCAAGCCGGACAACAAACCGGCGGATGCGAAGCCGCAAAGCAAGGAGTCGCAAAGCAAGGACGCAGCCGACACGGCCGCAAAACCCGAGGATAAGGCGGCCGACAGCGAATTACCGCAGGATGATGCCGCCAACGCCGACACGCCGACGGAAAAGGCCCCGCGTTCGCCGAACGGGATCTATCAGTTTCGCGACGAACGCTGGGTCGAGCTTTACAACAAGAAGATCGACGAGATGATCGCCGTGCTGAAGTCGAAGGGCGTGCCGGTGGTCTGGGTCGGATTGCCGGCCGTGCGTGGACCGAAGGGAACGGCGGACACGCTGTTTCTGGATTCGCTCTATCGCGATGCCGCCGGCAAGGCCGGCATCACCTATGTCGACGTCTGGGATGGCTTCGTCGACGAGGCTGGACGCTACCTGCAGAAGGGCCCCGACTTCGAAGGCCAGATCCGCCAGCTCCGCACTTATGACGGCGTCTATTTCACCAAATATGGTGCGCGCAAGCTCGCCCATTATGTCGAGCGCGAAATCACGCGGCTGCTCGCTGCACGTTCGGGACCGGTCGCGCTGCCGACCGAGCCGGCGACGCCGGATACCAACGCCGCCCCCGGCCAGCCCGCGCCGCGACCGCTGGCGGGACCAATCGTGCCGTTGGTCGCGGCCTCCGTGAACAGCGATCAATTGCTGGGCGGTCCGGGATCGCGCCCGGCCGCGGTCGATGCGCTTGCCGCGCGAACCATGGTCAAGGGCGAGCCGCTGACCCCACCTCCGGGGCGGGCCGATGACTTCATCTGGCCGCGCCGCGAGGTTGGTCACGAACCTGCAAAGGAGCCGACAAAGGGCGACGCGCCGGTCGCCGCCACCACGCCGACCGCTCCGGCAGGCTCGCCTGCCGCTCCGTCAGGTGCCGCCACGGATAGCCCCCATGCGGCGCCCAATTCGCAGCAGAAGCAAGCCAAGCCCGCGCAGCAACCTCAGCAGCAGCAAAAACCTGCCCAGCCGCATGAGCCGAGCTTCGGGGACTTCTTCGGCTTTGGCGGTACGCCGAAACAGCAGGCGCCGGCCAAGCCGCCGGCAGCGCCCGGCGCGCCGCGGCCGCCGGCGAATGTCGGGCATTCGGCTGCAGTGCAGTAGGACAAGCGCGACCGCGGTATTCACCCCGCCACGCGCGCGGGGAGAGGCAGCACAAATCCGGTCCGCTTGGTCCAGCTTCGTGAGCCTTCACAGAATGAGCCCGCCATCGACCACGATCGTCTGGCCGATGATGTAGGAGGCCAAGGGCGAGGCGAGAAACAGCGCGGCGCCTGCCATATCGGCCGGCGTGCCCAGCCGCTTGAGCGGGATCCGCGACAGCGCCTCCTCAAGGCGCTTTGGATTATCCGTAGTGACCTTGGTCATCTTGGTGTCGACCAGGCCGGGCGCGATGCCGTTGACGCGAATGCCGTCTTCCGCCCAGGCTTGCGCCAGCGTCCGTGTCAACCCGACCGCGCCGGTCTTGGAAGCGTTGTACGCGGGATTGCCCATCGTCGCATGAAAGGCCGCGGTCGAGCTGACGATGATCAGGGAGCCTTTGGTCGCTTGCAGCATCGCTTTGAATTTGGTCGCGCACGCCATCAAGCTGATCAGATTAGTCTCGAGCACCTTGCGAAAGCCCGCCATCTCGAATTCACCGCGCTGGTAGATCACCGCGCCTTGCGCCAGCACCAGCACGTCCAGACGTTCGAAATAGGGATTGAAGCTTTCGATCGTCAGGGGATCGCTGACATCGAGCCGCGTATAGTCGAGCCCCTCCAGACGCGAGCCCTCCTCCGCCGCATAGTCGGAGGCCTTCGCGCGCGTGCCGCAGACCGCAACACGCGCGCCCTTCTTTCGAAAGGCCTGCGCGATGCCATTGCCGATGCCGCTGGAGCCGCCGACCACGAAGACTTGCTTGCCGCTGAAATCGAGCTCGTTCATCTCCTTGATCCTCCTCTTGGCGTCGTCTGCTTTTCGCCAGTTTGAGCGAAGGCCGCCGCGCAACTCAAGTCCCGGCATGACAGCCGTGTGCGCTGCACGGGCCGGGGAACGTTGACAAGGAACCGCGGCAGAGTAGCCTTCGCGCAACGAAAGCGGGAAACCCCGCGAAAACTAGGTCAGGAGGAACGCGATGGCCATCTCGATCCGGCAGTTGCACAAGCATTTTGTCGGCGAAGTCTCCGGGCTCGATGTGCGCCAGCCTTTGACGGCGGAACAGGCGCGCGAGATCGAGGCGGCGATGGACAAATACGCCGTGCTGGTCTTTCACGGTCAGGACATCACCGACGAGCAGCAGATGGCGTTTGCGTTGAATTTCGGCGAGCGGGAGAATCCGCGCGGCGGCAATGTCACCAGGAAGGAAGACTACCGCCTCGACTCGCCGCTCAACGACGTCTCCAATCTGGGCAAGGACGGCAAGCCGCTGCCGCGCGACCATCGCGCCCACCTGTTCAATCTCGGCAATTGCCTGTGGCACTCCGACAGCTCGTTCCGCGCCATCCCCGCCAAATACTCGCTGTTATCGGCGCGCGTGGTGAACCCGAAGGGCGGCAACACCGAATTCGCCGACATGCGCGCGGCCTATGATGCGCTCGACGACGAGACCAAGGCGGAGATCGAGGATCTCATTTGCGAACATTCGCTGATGTATTCGCGCGGTTCGCTCGGCTTTACCGATTACAGCGAGGAAGAGAAGGAGATGTTCAAGCCGGTGCTGCAGCGCCTGGTCCGCACGCATCCCGCCCATCGCCGCAAGTCGCTTTATCTGTCATCTCACGCCGGCAAGGTGGTCGGCATGAGCGTGCCTGAGGGACGACTGTTGTTGCGCGATCTGACCGAGCACGCCACGCAGCCCGAGTTCGTTTATGTCCATAAATGGACGCTGCATGATCTCGTGATGTGGGACAACCGCCAAACCATGCACCGCGTCCGCCGCTACGACCAGTCGCAACCGCGCGACATGCGCCGCGCCACCATCGCCGGCACCGAGCCGACCGTTAAACAGCAGCTTCAGGCGGCGGAGTAGCGATTACGATTCGTCGCGGCCTTACCTCGACCCGCTTGCGGAGAGGTCGGATCGCATCGGCAGATGCGATCCGGTGAGGGAGACTAACCGCATACTCAACTGCGCGTTTTTTGCGCGGAGACAGCCCCTCACCCCGACGCTTTCAGCGAGAGCTTCACTTGTCGCAACCCCGCAAGCGGGGCGAGGGAGAAGATTACGCGTGCCCGGCTTCGTTCGAGAGCATGCCGGGATCGATGCCGATCTTGCGCAGCGCGCGGGCGTATTTTTCCTCGATGTCGTTGCCGAAGATCAGTTCGGGATCGGCGTCGCAATGCAGCCAGCCGTTCTCCTGGATCTCGTTCTCGAGCTGGCCCGGCGCCCAGCCGGCATAACCAAGCGCGAGAATGGCATGCTTGGGGCCCCGGCCTTTGGCAATTGCCTTGAGGATGTCGACGGTCGCGGTCAGGCAGATGCCATCGGCGATCTTGAGCGTTGCATTCTCGATGAAGAAATCGCTGGAATGCAGCACGAAGCCGCGGCCGGTATCCACCGGCCCACCGCGTAATACCTGCATGCTCTCGGCGCTGTCGGGAAGCTTGATCTGATCCGCCTTGTTGATGATGTTGAGCTGGACCAGGAGTTCCGGAAAATCGATGCTGCCAGCGGGGCGATTGACCATGATGCCCATGGCGCCCTCGGATGAATGCGCGCACAGATAGATTACCGAGCGCTCGAAGCGAGGATCACCCATCACGGGCATCGCAATCAAGAGCTGCCCGTCAAGATAGCCACGCTTGGACGAATTATCGCCGATGTCGACACTTTCGCGGCGAACGTCGTCCGGTCCTTTGCCTTCAGGGTCCATCCGCAAGCACTCTCTCCGTGGCTTGTATCCTGATATTGGGTCGCTCTTCTGTCAATCAACCTTCCGGGTTAAACCCTGGGCGTCAATCCGCTTAAGAACCCCGTTAACTTTCGTCCAGCCTGCGCGAGACCTGCGCACCTTCACAAGCAATTCAATAGTTTGCACCTGAGACAGCCTGTAAAGACGTCCCATGATCGCTATTGTTCCTAGCCGCGCTGCACTCGGCTTCGCCGCCATGATTTTGGCATCGCTCATCGCTGTCGGAGCCCGCGCCCAGGATGCATCGCCCTGGCAAGAGGACGCTCATTCCGCAGTGCGGCTGCTGGCGGGATCGCGCAGCGGCGCGGTGCTGCTCGGCGGCATCGCCTTTCAGCTCAAGCCAGGCTGGCATACCTACTGGCGGACGCCCGGCGACTCCGGAGTACCGCCGCGCTTCGACTTCTCGAAGTCCGACAATGTCGAAGCTGTGACTGTGTTGTGGCCGGCACCGACAAAATTCGATGACGGCGCGGGCGGCATCTCACTCGGCTATCACGACCAGGTGGTGCTGCCGCTGCGGATCGTCGCGAAGAATGCCGAGAAGCCGGTGACGCTGCGCGCCGAGATCAACTATGCGGTTTGCGAAAAGCTCTGCATCCCGGTGCAGGCCAATGCCGAACTTACCTTCAACAGCGTGGCGAGCACCGAGGACAGCGCGCTGTTCGCCGCGCTCGACACGGTTCCGAAGCCCGCCAATGTCGGCGACCCCAACCCGCTGACGATCCGCGACGTCAAGCGCGAGGGACGATCGGAGGTGCTGGTCGACGTGGTGTCTCCCGACACGCGGCCGCTCAATCTCTTTGTCGAGGGGCCGACGCCGGATTGGGGCTTGCCGGTTCCGAAGCTGCTGGAGCACGGCCCGCCCGGCGTGAAGCGCTTCGCCTTTGCGCTCGAAGGCGTCCCGCCGGGCGTCAATCCGGAGGGCGCCGCGCTGAAGCTGACATTGGTCGGCGGCGACCGGGCGTATGAGTTCAACATAAATTTGGATTGAGTCGATTCGGCCCGTCATTCCGGGGCGCCTCCAACGGGCCGCGCTTCGCGCGGACCGGGTGGCATCGCGCCGGAATGACGGCGGCCACCCCAACCGTTTCTTAACGAAGCGTTGATAGATGAGGCGGTCGCCGCCCTCGCGCGGTCCTGCAACCGGATGCCCGCGCCGTGGCCTCGATCGACGCTCAACCTGCAGCAGGCGCGCAAGCCCGCTTGATTGCGCGGCTGCGCGCCGTGTTCGCGGGCGGCTCCAGCGAGGCATCGCTGACGCGACGATTGGCCGGTACTATTTTCGTCATTCGCGTCATTAGCGCAGCCCTTGCCTATCTGTCGCAAATTCTGCTGGCGCGCTGGATGGGCGGATCCGACTATGGCACGTATGTCTATGTATGGACCTGGGTGCTGCTGCTCGGCAGCATGATGGATTTCGGCATTTCCGCGTCCGCGCAAAAGATCATTCCGGAATACCGCACAAGCGGCGACAATGCGCTGCTGCGCGGGTTTCTCCTCGGCAGCCGCTGGATGACCTTTGCGGTCTCCACGCTCCTTTCCGCCGCGATGGCGGGCCTGGTCAAGCTGCTATCGCCCTGGATCGAGGCGCGCGAGGTCATTCCGCTTTACATCGGCTGCCTGACGCTGCCGGCCTTCGTGGTCGCCAACACGCAGGACGGCATCGCGCGCTCGCATGACTGGATGCGGCTCGGCCTGATGCCGCAATTCATCCTGCGCCAGGCGCTCATTATCGGCCTTACCGCCGGCACTCTTGTGCTCGGCTTTCATCTCGGCGCCAGCGCCGCCATGGCCGCAAGCGCGGGTGCGGTGTGGATCGCGATGATCGGGCAGATGATCGTGCTCAATCGCCGGCTCGCGCGCCACGTGGCGCCAGGGCCACGCGCTTACGATGTCCGCGCCTGGCTTACGATCTCGCTGCCGATTCTCCTGGTCGAGAGCTTTTATCTGCTCTTGTCCTACACCGACGTGCTGGTGCTGCAGCAGTTTCGCACGCCCGAGGAGGTCGGCGTCTATTTCGCTGTGGTGAAGACGCTGGCGCTGGTCTCCTTCATTCACTACGCGATGTCGGCCACCACAGCGCATCGTTTTGCCGAATACAATGCGCTCGGCGACAAGGAACGGCTGTCGGCCTATGTCGCGCATGCGATCAACTGGACGTTCTGGCCTTCGCTGGGCGCGACCATTGCGCTGCTGGCCGTAGGCAAGCCGCTGCTATGGCTGTTCGGGCCGAAATTCGTTGTTGGCTACGACATCATGTTCGTGGCCGCGATCGGACTTGTGGTGCGCGCGGCGATCGGCCCGGTCGAGCGGCTGCTCAACATGCTCGGCCACCAGCATGTCTGCGCGGCCGCCTATGCGGCGGCCTTCGCCATGAACGTCGCGCTCTGCGTTCTCCTGGTACCGCGCTACGGCGGCCACGGCGCCGCGGCCGCGACCTCGATCTCGCTGAGCTTTGAGACCGTGCTGCTGTTCGCCATCGTCCGCCGCCGCCTCGGGCTACACGTGCTGCCGTTCGGAAGATAACTACCTTGTTCGACGGTCATCACCTGCGAAGGCGGGTGATCCAGTATTCCAGAGCAGACAGTTGTGGAAGCCGAGAAGCCGTAGAGCATTGGATGCCCCGCTTTCGCGGGGCATGACCACTCTGATGGCTCACTCCGCCGTCCAGCCGCCATCGATCGAGAGATTGCTGCCAGTGATTTGCGCGGCATCGTCGCTGCACAGGAACAGTGCCAGCGCCGCGACCTGCTCGACCGTGACGAACTGCTTGGTCGGCTGTGCGTCGAGCAGCACGTCGTTGATGACCTGCTCGCGGGTCAGATTGCGCGCCTTCATGGTGTCGGGAATCTGCCTTTCGACCAGCGGCGTCCAGACATAGCCCGGGCTGATGCAGTTGCAGGTGATCTTGAAGGTCGCAAGTTCGAGCGCCACGGTCTTGGTGAGGCCGGCGATGCCGTGCTTGGCCGAGACGTAAGCGGACTTGAAAGGCGAAGCGACCAGCGAATGCGCGGAGGCCGTGTTGATGATGCGGCCCCAGCCGCGCTTCTTCATTCCCGGAACGGCGGCGCGGATCGCATAGAAGGCCGAGGACAGGTTGATGCCGATGATCGCCTCCCATTTCTCGGGCGGAAACTCCTCGATCGGCGAGACGAACTGGATGCCGGCATTGTTGACGAGGACATCGACGGACCCGAAGGACTTTTCCCCGAGCGCGATCATCTCGGCGATCTCGGCGGGCTTGGTCATGTCGGCCGGCGAATGCACCGCCTTGACCTTGAAATCGCTCTCGATGCTTGACCGCTCCTTCTCGATATCGGCCGGCGCGCCCATGCCGTTCAGCACGATGTTGGCGCCTTCTGACGCGAATTTGCGCGCATAAGCGAGCCCGATGCCGCTGGTCGAGCCGGTCACAACTGCGGTCTTGCCTGACAAAATACCCATTCCGCTTACTCCTTCTTGACAGGGACGCCGCTGAGGTCCCCGGTGAGATCATAGGTCACCATGGTTTCATCGGATTGCGGCCGCTCCAGCCAATCCTTGTGGCGCATCGAGAGGTGCACGTCGCGTACACCCGCCTCCCAGTGCTCCACCATGGCGACGTGCGAGAAATCATAATCTTTCGAGTTGGTCTCGTAATTCTTGCTGCGATAGATCAAGTGCACCACCGTGACGGTGTTTTCCCGCGCCGCCTTGCAAAGAATCTCGACCGAGGGATCGTTCTTCAGATAGTCCGGCAACTTGTCCATCAGGTCACGCAACGCCTTGCGCGCGTTGTGGATCTGGCGGTTCTTGTCGGTGTTCATGCGGGTGCGGCTGGAATAGCGGATGTCCTTTTCCCGCTCGGCCGCTTCAAGAAGCGTGGTCGGCAGCGGCCCGCGCGCGCTGAACAGATCGACCTGGAAGATCAGGAGATCGCGGCCGACTTCCGCATCGAGCACGTAATCGAGCGGCGTGTTGGAAGCGATGCCGCCGTCCCAATAATGCTCGCCCTCGATTTCGACCGGCGGAAAGCCCGGCGGCAGCGCGCCGGAAGCCATGATGTGCTCAGGGCCGATCTTCTTGCCCATTTTGCGGAATTCGAAATTGTCGAAATAGCGGAAATTGCCCGTGGTGACGCTGACCGCGCCGACGCTCAAGCGGCATTTCAGGTCGTTGATGCGGTCGAAATCAACCAGCCGCTCCAGCGTCTTCTTCAGCGGCGTCGTGTCGTAATAGCTCACGGCCTGCAGGCTGCCCTTTGGCCACAGCGGCGCCGGCGGAATGCGGGGCGTGAAAAAGCCGGGAACGCCGAAAGTGGCGATCAGCGCCGCGCTGGTCTCGTTGAACAAGGATCGGCTGCGCTCGCCGTTGCTGATCGGATGCCAAGGAACCGGCGACGAGACCATCTGCCAGAATTCCTTGAGCTTGGCGATGCGCTTCTCGCGCTCGTTGCCCGCAATGATGGCCGCGTTCACCGCGCCAATCGAGATGCCGGCGATCCAATCCGGCTCGAAATCGAAATGGCAGAGCGCCTGATACGCCCCGGCCTGGTATGAGCCGAGCGCACCCCCGCCCTGCAGGACCAGTACGCGCTGCGCTTTCGCAGGCGTCTCGGCCGGCATTGGATGGGCATAATCCGTCATTTTGATCGGTCGGTTGATCCGTCAGACGTGAACGAGGCTTGCACCGTGGCGTCACTTGGCCGCGGCGTCAACCAGCACAACCGTCTTCTCAGATCACTATACCGCGCCCGGCTCGGCCAGAATCAATGTCCAGAACACCTTGTACTTGGTGTTGGGAGCATAGCTCGCCGCAATGCCTAATTTTGTGACACCGCCACTCAGCATGTTGGCACGATGCGGCGGTGAGTCGCGCCAGCCGGAAAACGCCTCCGCCAGCGTGTGATAACCGGCCGAGACATTTTCGACCGCCTTGACCGCGGCATAGCCCGCCCCATTGAGACGCTTTGCCAGCGGCGCCCTGACATCATGGTCGAGCTTGTTGGCGTTCGCCATGGCGCTCGCCTGGGTCTCCGCAAGCTGCATGAGCGCGGGATCCACCACGACAGGGCCAAGCCCGTTATTCTGGCGATATTGCGAGATCATGGTGGCCGCGGCCACCGGATCGAGCTTCGCGCCCGGGGTCGCCATGTCGATATACATCGCCGGCGTTTCGACCGGCGCTTCCGCCGCGCAGCCCGCAAGCAATAAAGTTACGAGAATTGCAGCCGACGCACGCATGAAAGACCCCCAGTGAGAGGGGGCGTTGTTGCATGCCAACAGTGGCTGAAAGGTGAAGATGGTCACAGTTTCCGTCATTCCGGGGCGGTCCATAAGGACCGAACCCGGAATCTCGAGATTCTCAGGCGCGCAATTGCGCACCATAGTTCGATGCTGAACGCACCGCCCCGGAATGACGGAGTGCTACGCCGCGAAAATCCGGTAGTGGCGCGGCTTCAGGCCGACGATATCTCCGGGCCGGAGCTCCTGGTCTCGCGGCGCATCGATTTCGATGGCTTTGTTGCCTCCCGTCAGCGCCACTTCGGCGCGCTGGACCGGGCCGAAGGTGCGCACACGAATCACCGCGCCCTGCAACACGCCGCTGCCGGATGGCCCGACCTGCATGTCGTGGCGCCGCACGAAGAGTTTTGAGGGACCTGAAACGAGGCCATCAGCGGCGATCGCAAGGGGGCTATCGCCAAGCCGCACCTGGCCATCCGTCACCTCGACAGGCAATTCGATGGATTCGCCGATAAAACCATGCACGAAAGCGTTCGCCGGATGATCATAGACCTCGGTCGGCGTGCCGGTCTGCTCGATCCGCCCCTTGTCCATCACCACGACGCGGTTGGCGACCTCGAGCGCCTCCTCCTGGTCGTGGGTGACGAAGATCGAGGTCACGCGGATTTCCTTGTGCAGCGAGCGCAGCCAGTGCCGCAGCTCCTTTCGCACCTTGGCGTCGAGCGCGCCGAAGGGCTCATCGAGCAGAAGGATGCGCGGCTCGATGGCGAGCGCGCGTGCGAGCGCGATGCGCTGGCGCTGCCCGCCGGAGAGCTGGTTCGGGTAGCGATCGGCAAGCCAGTCGAGCTGTACGAGATCGAGCAATTCCTTGACACGAGCGCGGATCGCGGCCTCGCTCTTGCGTATCCTGCGCGGCTGCACGCGCAGGCCGAAGGCGACATTCTCGAACACGCTCATATGGCGGAACAGCGCATAATGCTGGAACACGAAGCCGACATGGCGCTCGCCAGCGCCGCGCGAAAGCGCACTCTCGCCGTCGATGGTGACCTCGCCGGCATCAGGCCATTCCAGGCCGGCGATAATCCGAAGCAGCGTGGTCTTGCCGGAGCCGGAGGGGCCGAGCAGTGCCAGGAGCTCGCCGTCGCCGATCGTGAGATCGACATCGTCGAGCGCGACAAAGCTGCCGAATTGCTTGGTGAGGTTTCTGACTTCGATGGTCACGGCTCGATGTCCTCATTGTCCAGGCGTCGTTCGAGGATGGTCTTTGCGACCAGTGTGATCAGTGCCAGCATCGCGAGCAGCGAGGCCACCGCGAAGGAAGCGACGAACTGATATTCGTTGTAGAGAATTTCGACCAGCAGCGGCATGGTGTTGGTCAGCCCGCGAATGTGTCCCGACACCACCGACACCGCACCGAACTCGCCCATGGCGCGGGCGTTACACAGCAGCACGCCATAGAGCAGCCCCCACTTGATGTTGGGCAGGGTGACACGGAAGAACGTCTGCAGACCGGAGGCGCCGAGCGAGATGGCGGCCTCCTCTTCCTGCGTGCCCTGCTCCTGCATCAGCGGAATCAACGCGCGCGCCACGAAGGGAAAGGTGACGAAGATGGTCGCAAGCGCGATGCCCGGCAGAGCGAACAGCACCTGAATATTGTGCTGGGCGAGGAAGGGGCCGAAAAACCCCTGGGCGCCGAACAACAACACGAAGACGAGGCCAGAGATGACCGGGCTCACCGAGAACGGCAGATCGATCAGCGAGATCAGGAACGTCTTGCCGGGAAACTCAAATTTCGCGATTCCCCAGGCCGCGATCAGCCCAAACAGCAGATTGAGACTGACGGAAATCGCGGCCACCAGCAGCGTCAGCCGGATGGCAGACAGCGCCTCCGGGTCCGATAGCGCGGCGAAATAGACGCCAACGCCCTGGGCAAAGGCTTGCGCGAAGACCACGACCAGAGGCAGCACAACGAACAGCATCAGGAACATGACGGCAATCGCGGTGATCGCGATGCGCACGAGCTTCGGCTCGGTGCGCGGGCCGACGTGGCCGAGCGCGGCGGCCGACGCATCCGCGCCGTCTTCCCTAGCGGAAGCGGCGACGCGGCCCCGTTGCAGCGTCATTTCGATGCTCATCGACCCTCTCATCCGCCGGCGCGCATTTGCGCCCAGCGTTGCAAGCGGTTCACCAGAAAGATGATCGCAAACGAAACCACCAGCATCACCACCGCGATCGCGGTGGCATCCGCATAGCGGAATTCCGACAAGCGGATAACAATCAGGAGCGGCGCGATTTCGGAGACGTTCGGCAGATTGCCGGCGATGAAGATGACGGAGCCATATTCGCCGACCGCGCGCGCGAAGGCCAGCGCAAGCCCGGTCAAAAGCGCGGGCGTCAGGCCCGGCAGGATCACCTTCGACATGGTGTGCCAGCGGCTGGCGCCCAGGCTGGCGGCGGCCTCCTCGATCTCGGGATCGAGATCCTGCAGCACCGGCTGCACCGTTCGCACGACGAAGGGGATGCCGATGAAGATCATCGCAACGAAAATGCCGACCGGCGTGAATGCGACCTTGATGCCGAGCGCCGACAGCGGCGCACCCAGCCAGCCCTTCTCCGCAAACAGCGCGGTCAGCGCGACACCGGCGACGGCCGTCGGCAAAGCAAAGGGTACATCGACGATGGCGTCGAAGATCTTGCGGCCCGGAAAGCGGTAGCGCACCAGAGCCCAGACCACGATCGTGCCCATCACGAGGTTGACGAGCGCGGCGAGGAAGGCGAGGCCAAAGGAGATCTTCAGCGCGCTCAGCGTGCGGCGGCTGCTGACGATGCCCCAGAACTGATCCGGGCTGAGCTCAAGCGTCTTCACGAACAAACCAGCCAAAGGAATCAGCACGATCAGGGATAGCCAGGTCAGCGTCAGCCCCATGGAAAGGCCGAACCCCGGCAGCGTGTTGCGTCGTCTGATGCTTGCGCTCACAAAGGCCCCTGCGCAAAGATATTAATTCTTGTAGATCTGATCGAACATCGCGCCTTCGGCGAAATGGTCCTTTTGCGCCTTGGTCCAACCACCGAAAACGTCATCGATGGTGAAGAGCTCAACCTTGGCGAACGATTTTTCGTATTGCTTTGCGATCTCCGGATCGCGTGGACGGTAGGAGTTGCGTGCGGCGATTTCCTGGCCTTCCCTAGTATACCAATATTTCAAATAGGCTTCGGCCACGGCGCGCGTGCCCTTTTTGTCGGCAACGGCATCCACCACTGCGACCGGCGGCTCGGCCAGGATCGACAGCTTTGGCGCGACGATCTCGAACTTCTCGGCACCGAACTCGCGCAGCGCCAGGAAGGCTTCGTTCTCCCAGGCGAGCAGCACATCGCCGACGCCACGCTCCACAAAAGTCACCGTCGCGCCTCGCGCGCCGGTGTCCAGCACCGGCACGTTCTTATAGAGATCGGTCACGAACTGCTTTGCCTTGTCCGCCGAGCCGTATGTCTTCAGGGCAAAGCCCCACGCCGCAAGATAATTCCAGCGTGCGCCGCCGGAGGTTTTCGGGTTCGGGGTGATGACGTCGATGCCCGGCTTCACCAGGTCGGCCCAATCCTTGATGCCCTTTGGATTGCCCTTGCGCACCAGGAAAACGATGGTCGAGGTATAGGGCGAGGCATTTTGCGGCAACCGCTTTTGCCAATCGCCCGCGACCAAGCCCTTCGCCGCGATCGCGTCGATGTCATAGGCAAGCGCAAGCGTGACCACGTCGGCCTGAAGGCCGTCGATCACGGCGCGCGCCTGGGCGCCCGAGCCGCCGTGGGACTGCTTGATCTCCACGCTCTTGCCGGTCTCTTTCTGGTAGGCGCTCGCAAACGCCTTGTTGAACTCAGTATAAAGCTCGCGCGTCGGATCGTAGGAGACGTTGAGCAGGGTGATATCGGCTGCATAAGCCGAGCCGGCCCACAACACTGCGGCGACGGCAAACAACACGCGGCGCATCATCCTCATTCTCCATAACGAGAGTCGAAAGCGCGAAGATCAGCGTTCGCGCCCCGTGCCTTGCATGAACAAGCTGCACGTCTTGTCGACAGGCCGGCGAGGTCGCCGGCCTAAGCTTTCATACGCTAAGTGGATTTCGTGACGTGGATGCCGCACTCCGTCTTGGCGCGCCCGCGCCAGCGGCCGGCGCGCGCATCTTCGCCCGCTTCGGTACGGCTGGTGCAGGGCATGCAGCCGACCGAGAGAAAGCCGGCGGCCAGCATCGGATGCTGCGGCAGGTTGGCGGTCTTGTAGATCGCCTCGATATCGGCGCGCGAGATGTTGGCGAACGGATTGAATTTCAGCCGCGCGCCGTCGTCTTCGACCACGGGGATCGCGGCACGCAGCCCGCCCTGAAACCGCTTGCGTCCGTTGAGCCAGGCGTCGAACGGCTTCAGCGCCTGCGCCAGCGGCTCCACTTTGCGGATGCGGCAGCACGCGTCCGGATTGGAAAACCAGAGATCGCCATTCGGATCTTCGCGCGACAGCGCCTCGGCCGACGGCTTGATGGAGCGGACATCACGCAGGCCCAACGTCTGGATCAGCGTGTCGCGATAGGCGAGCGTCTCCTCGAAGATCCACCCCGTATCCAGAAAGATCACGGGGATGGCAGGATCGACATCCGCCATCACCTTGAGCAGCGCCGCGGATTCAGTGCCAAAGGAGGAGACCAGCGCGAGCTTGTCCCGCCCCACTGTCCGCACCGCTGCGGCGATGACGTCCGCCGGGGAGGCATCGGCAAGGGCGCGCGCCAACTCTTCCGCCGCCGGCAGATCGCCCGCGCCCGTCTCGATTGCAAATTGCTGGTTGAGCGCGTTCATAGGCTGGCACTCTCGGAATGACGCAATTGCAGGCGCCGGAACGGTGCCGCAAGCCGGCCGTCTCCGGTCGGCTGATAAAAGACCGAGTAGCGCTTCACGGTCTGGCCGAAGGCTTCTGCGTCAGTCTGCTTCTTGACATCGAAGGCATCGAAGCCGGCACGCAGCATGAAGACGAACTGGTCGCGCAGCACCTGCCCCGTGGCGCGCAATTCGCCGCGGAAGGCATAGCGCTCGCGCAACAAGCGTGCCTGGCTGTAGGCGCGGCCGTCGCGGAAGGTCGGGAACACCAGCGCCACCACCGCGATCCGCTCGAGATGCGGAACGAGGTCGTCGAGATCGCGGTTGTTCGGCCAGATCACACCAAGCCTGTCGGAGCGCTGCAGCAGCACTTGCGGATCGGCGAGAAACCGCGCGGCCGAAACCAGCACCGCGCCTTTCTCCGGCAGCGGCGCGTCGTCCGCGAGTTGCACGAAATCGTCTTGAGAGATGTTTCCGCCCCTAACGAGTGGCATAGACCCGCTCCCTGAATGGTTCGACTCCGAGCCGCTTCACCGTGTCGATGAAGAGCTCGTCCGGCGTTGCGCGCAGCGCGAGATAGGCTTCAACAACGTCCTCGATCACATCGGCGACCTCGTTGTAGGGCACTGACGGACCGATCAAAGTGCCGAGTTCGGCCTTCTCGTCGGCGCGGCCGCCGATGGTGATCTGGTAGAACTCCTCGCCGTTCTTCTCCACGCCGAGAATGCCGATATGGCCGACATGGTGATGGCCGCAGGCGTTGATGCACCCGGAGATATTGATGTGCAGCCGCCCGATCAGATCGGCGGTGTCGTGGTTGGCAAAACGCCGCGTCAGCTCCTGCGCGATCGGGATCGAGCGGGCGTTGGCGAGCGAGCAATAGTCAAGCCCCGGGCAGGCGATGATGTCCGACACCAGGTTCACGTTGGGCGTCGCAAGCCCGATTTTGTCCAGCGCCTTCCACAGCGCCGGCAAGTCGTGCTTGGCGACGTGCGGCAGCGCCAGGTTCTGCTCATGGCCGACCCGGATTTCGCCAAAGGAATATTTGTCGGCGAGGTCGGCGAGCGCATCCATCTGCTCGGCGGTAGCGTCACCGGGCGGGCCGCCGACCGGCTTGAGCGAGATCGTCACGATCGAGTAGCCCTGCACCTTGTGCGGAGACACCGAATTCTTGCGCCAGCGCTCGAACAGCGGATCATGCGCGGCCTTGCGTAGCTCGTCCGGCATGTGCGGGAGCTTCGCGTAAGTGGGATAGGTGAAGCGCGAGCGGATGTCCTCGATGGTCGCCGCCTCGAGCTTTAAATCACTGTTGCGGATATGCTGCCACTCTTCCTCGACTTCTTCAGCGAATTTCTCGATGCCGAGCTCATGCACCAGGATCTTGATGCGTGCCTTGTAGATGTTGTCGCGCCGGCCATACTGGTTGTAGACGCGCATGATCGCCTCGACATAGGACAGCAGGTCGCGCCCATGAACGAAGGGACGGATCGTCTTGGCGATGAGCGGCGTGCGGCCAAGGCCGCCGCCGACCAGGACCTCGAAGCCGGTTTCGCCTTGCTCGTTCTTGTGCAGCCGCAGCCCGATGTCGTGAATCTTGATCGCGGCACGGTCATGCTCGGACGCGGTGATCGCGAACTTGAACTTGCGCGGCAGGAAGGAGAATTCCGGATGCAGCGTGGTGTATTGCCGCAAGATTTCCGACCAGATGCGAGGATCCTCAACCTCGCCGGGCGCAACGCCCGCCCACTGGTCCGACGTCACGTTGCGCGTGTTGTTGCCGGAGGTCTGCATCGAATGGATGCCCACTTCGGCAAGGTCGGCGAGCGCATCCGGCAGATCGGCAAGCTTGATCCAATTGAACTGGATGTTCTGGCGCGTGGTGAAGTGCCCATAGCCACGATCGTAGCGCCGCGCCACATGAGCAAGCCGCCGGAGCTGCTTTGAAGACAGCGTGCCGTAGGGGATGGCGACGCGGAACATATAGGCGTGCAACTGCAGATAGACGCCGTTCTGCAGCCGCAGCATCTTGAATTCGTCCTCAGTGAGTTCGCCGGAGAGGCGCCGCTTCACCTGGTCGCGGAATTCGGAGACACGCTCGTCGATCAACGTGCGGTCGATTTCGTCATAGGCATACATGATGAGGCTCTCACGCCGGAACCGGAAGCAGATCGATGGTGACGCCGCTCGCGCGGATCCGTTCGCGCAAATTGCCGGGCGCAATCTTGCCGCTCTCGCCGATCTCGACCGGCGCGATATAGGCGCCGACCGCGCCCAGATCGTCGGCGACGGCTTCGGCGAGCAGCGCGCGCGCTTCCGGGACCGCACGCACTACTGCGGCATCGGCAAGATCGGTGGACCACCCCTTGGTCGCCGTGCGGTAGACGACCGTGCCATCCCAGGTCCGGTTGGCGGTGACCACGGACGGACCGGTGATCCTGATTTTCTGTTCGAGCGGAGAGGTCATTCCAGAGCTTCCCGGATTTCCTTGAAAGTCAGTTGTTGGAGGCTTTTGCCGTGCCACTGCGCGGCGGGCGCGAAAGCGCGGAAGGCGAGAACGGCCGCACCTCGCCGAAATCGGCGACGACGCCCGGTATGACGAAATGAGTGACACCGGCCTCGCGCAGTGCCGCGATGGCCTTGCCGCCGCGGCCCGGCCCGTAAACGTCGCCGGCCCTCAGCAACACCACCCGCCGTCCCGCTTTCGCGGCAGCTACGATCTGCGCGATGGCAGCATCCTGGTCTCCGCGGCTCACCGCCACGCGCGCCGCGTCGCGGCGAATGCGATCCAGGATGTCCGACGCGACGTCTTCGTCGTGGAAGACGATGTCTGCATCCTGCAGCGCGCGCAGCGCTTTCACCGTCAAGAGGTCGGGATCACCGGGGCCTGCGCCAGCCAGCGTCACGCTGCCTTCCGCCGCGCCGGAGGAAAGGGCGCCGGCAAAAGCGGAGGGGTCGTCGATCTCGTTGAGCGCGGCCTCCGCCTCGCTATCGCGGCCCGAAAGAACGAGCGCGCCGATCTTGCCGTCGATCACCTTCTCCCAGAAACGGCGGCGCAGCAGGAATTCGGGGATCCGCTCGTGGATCGATTTGCGAAAACGACCGATGAAATTGGCGAGCTCGCCGATCCGCGACGGCAGCGCCGCCTCGATGCGCTCGCGCACGCGCCGTGCGACCACGGGCGAGGCACCGCCGGTCCCGATCGCGATCACCACGTCGCCGCGATCGACGATGGCAGGAAAGATAAAGCTGGAATGCGCCAGGTCGTCCATGACATTGACCGGCAGGCCCAGCGATTTCGCCCGGGCCGCCACTGCAACGCCGACGTCGCCCGCGCCCGCGCAAAAGACAGCGACGACCCCGTGAAGATCGGCCGTGAGCGGATCGCCGGTGGCGCGCTCGATCTTTGCCGCTTGCGCGCCCTCCAGGCCGCTCACATCATGGTCGCCGGACATCGCGTACCAGCGCACCTGCGCGCCGGCGGCTGCCAGCACCCGGAGCTTGGCCTGCGCAAGCTCGCCGGAACCGATGAGAAGCACCGGTCCGGATTGCAGGTCGAGAAACACCGGCAAAAATCGCATGCGACACTCGCTTCCCCAATCTTGGGGTCGTTTAGAATTGTTTTCCTTATATGTCGGTTTCAAGCCGCGCAAAGAGAAAATTTTTCTTCCACATTGCGCTGCAACCTTGGAATTTTGGCCTCTCGAGGCCAAGCGCGGCGACATGCATTTTCTCGAAACGAGAAAAGCGCATCCAGGCAAGAGATGAAGCCGCGCCCAGTTGAGGGGCAAGGCTCAGGCAAGCAGCTTCCATGCCGCGAAATCCGGCGCGTCGCAGCCGCCACGGCGCTTCGGTCCGGCCATTCGCAAGCGAGCTTTCTGCAACCGGCGGAAGCCCGCGATTCCGTGATCGTCTGGTGAGGATGAAGATCGGCGCCAGGCCCTTCCGCTGGCCCGGGCTTTGGGGCTAAAAGGGCGTCCCCGCCGCCCCTTCGCGGCGCTTTTGCCGTTATCCCCGAAAGCGCTGTTTGCTCGCGAGAAAAGACCATCATGACGCGTATCGAAGCTCACGGATTGAAGATCGCCCCGGTCCTGTTCGATTTCATTGCCAAGGAGGCGGCACCCAAGACCGGGATCGACCCCGACGCGTTCTGGAAGGGGCTCGCCGCGATCGTTCGCGATCTCGCAACCAGGAACCGCGAGCTGCTCGCCTTCCGCGACAGGCTGCAGGCCAAGATCGACGACTGGCACCGCGCCAACAAGGGCAAGCCGTTCGACATCAATGCCTATACCGCCTTCCTGAAGGAGATCGGCTATCTCCTGCCCGAGCCCGCGACGCAAAAGGTGGAAACGGCCGATGTCGACGAGGAGATCGGCAAGATCTGCGGACCGCAGCTCGTCGTCCCCTTGACCAATGCGCGTTACGCGCTGAACGCGGCGAACGCGCGCTGGGGTTCGCTTTACGACGCCTTCTACGGCACCGATGCGATCCCGCATGATCCGAGCGAAACCGGGAAAGGCTACAGCAAGGCACGCGGCGACAAGGTGATTGCCAAGGCCAAGGCCTTCCTGGATGCCGCCGTGCCGCTCGCAACCGGCAGCCACACCGACGTCAGCGCCTATAGCGTGATTGCCGGACAGCTCGCAGTGAAGCTGAAGAGCGGCAACGCCACCGCACTGAAATCGAAGGAACAGTTCGCCGGCTACCAGGGTGATCCCGCCGCGCCCTCGGCTGTCCTGCTCGTCAACAACGGCCTGCATATCGAGATCAAGATCGATCGCAGCCACGTCATCGGCAAGGACGATCCCGCCGGCGTCGCCGACATCATCATCGAGGCGGCGGTCTCCACCATCCTCGACATGGAAGACAGCGTTGCCGCTGTCGACGCCGAGGACAAGGTGCTGGTCTATCGCAACACGCTCGGCCTGATGAACGGCACGTTGTCGGCCGATTTCGAGAAAGGCGGCAAGACCATGACCCGCTCGCTCCATGGCGACCGGGTCTACAAGACGCCCGACGGCAAGGAGCTCACGCTGCATGGCCGCAGCCTGCTCCTGATCCGCAACGTCGGCCATCACATGTTCACCGATGCGGTGCTGGACGAGAAGGGCGAGGAGATTCCGGAAGGCATGCTGGATGCCGCCGTGTCCGGCCTGCTCGCCATCCACGACCTGAAGGGCCTCTCCAAGGTGAAGAACAGCCGCACCGGCTCGGTCTATATCGTCAAGCCGAAGATGCATGGCCCCGACGAGGTCGCGCTGACCTGCGACATCTTCGAGCGCGTCGAGAAGATGCTGTCGTTGCCGGCCAACACCATGAAGGTCGGCATCATGGACGAGGAACGCCGCACCACCGTCAACCTCAAGGCCTGCATCCAGCAGGCGCTGAAGCGCATCGTCTTCATCAACACCGGCTTCCTCGACCGCACTGGAGACGAGATTCACACCTCGATGGAAGCGGGTCCGATGATCCGCAAGAACGAGATGAAGGCGCAGCCCTGGATCAAGGCCTATGAGGACTGGAACGTCGATATCGGCCTGATCGACGGCCTGCCCGGACACGCCCAGATCGGCAAGGGCATGTGGGCCGCGCCCGACAAAATGGCGGATATGCTGGCGCAGAAGCTGGCTCATCCGCAGGCCGGCGCCACCACCGCCTGGGTGCCTTCGCCGACCGCGGCGACCCTGCATGCACTGCATTATCACGAGGTCAATGTGCTGGCGCGCCAGCAGGAACTCGCCAAGGGCGGGTCGCGCGCCAAGCTCTCGGACATTCTCACCATCCCGGTGTCGAAATCGAACTGGGCGCCCGATGATGTCAGGCAGGAGATCGACAACAACTGCCAAGGCATTCTGGGTTATGTCGTGCGCTGGATCGACCAGGGCGTCGGCTGTTCCAAGGTGCCCGACATCCACGATGTCGGCCTGATGGAAGACCGCGCCACTTTACGCATCTCCAGCCAGCATCTGGCGAACTGGCTGCATCAGGGCGTCGTCACCGAGGATCAGGTGATGGAATCGCTGAAGCGGATGGCGGCAGTGGTCGACAAGCAGAATGCCGGCGATCCCCTGTACAGGCCGATGGCGCCATCGTTCGATGGTGTCGCGTTCAAGGCGGCCTGCGATCTCATCTTCAAGGGCCGCACGCAGCCGAACGGCTATACCGAGTATATTCTCACCGCGCGCCGTCGCGAGGCAAAGGCGGCGGGGTAAGGCGAGCGAGGGAGAATCTCTCCGCAACGTCATTCCGGGGCGCCTCGAAGAGGCGAACCCGGAATCTCGAGATTCCGGGTTCGATGCTTCCCATCGCCCCGAACTCGGACAAAGCGGCCGGACAATCCAGCCTCTGGCATCCTCGTTCGGCGAGACCGCGCTGCGCCAGCGCGCCAGTTACCATGAAGGTGCTGTTGGACCGTTAACCGCGTGGCCGGAAGAATACGAAGGCCATGTGATGCGGAGGCGTGATGCGGAGGTCAGGCCAGCCCGCTAGAACACCGCGAGATATTTCAATAGCGAAACGATGCCGATGATGATGACCACCACCCGCGCGATCTGCTTGGCGCGGCCGTCCAGCGGCAGCATGTTGATCAAATAGAGGACAAGAATAACGACAAGAAATGTGACGAGAACGCCTACGATCATTGGCAGCCCCTCAAGCCGAAATGGTTGACGCGCCTTTAACGCAGGTCGGCCGGTTCGAGTTCCCGCCACGGAACTTCTTAAGCAATCCTTACCTCAAGCGGCACGACATCCGGAATTTAGAATCCTCCCGAACCCCGTAATTCTACGGCAGCCACACTGGCTAAGTATTTACGCATGTCAGGCCAAATGCGTGGGGGAATTTTGGGGGGCCCGCCATGCTGAACCGTCTAACCGTATCCACGCTGCTCCAGGCAGTGATCCTGACGACAGCGCTCGTCATTATCGCCATGTTTTCGCTGACCGCGTGGGACTCCTGGCAACGCCTGCAGGTGACGAACCGGATCGCGCTGGTCGCGGACGCATCGGCAAGCATGTTCAAGGCGATGGATCGCCTGCGCAGCGACCGTTCGACGAGCAATCGGGTCCTCACCCAGGACGAGCAACTCGACAGCGCGATCGATAAATATATCCGCGACCTGCGCGATATCGAGATGCCGGCCATGAGCCGCGCGCTCGAGGTGCTCCCACAAATCGGATTTGCGCAACAGCAGACGCTGATCCCGGAGTTCGACCGGCTCTTCAAGACGCTGACCGCGAAGCAGAAGGAATTTTGGGACGAAATGAGCAAGCCGAAGGCGTCGCGCCGGACTGCACTCGGCAAGGAGTACATGGACACGGAAACCGCGCTGCTTGAGACGCTCGACAAGCTTTCGGGCATTCTCGCCGCCGAGGTGAACCATCAGGACGCCACGGTCGACCAGTTGCTGCTAATCAAGCAGAGCGCGTGGCTGCTTCGCAATACGGCGGGCGAAGCCTCGCTCATCGTTTCGACGGGCCTCGCTGCGGGCAAAATCACGCCCGAAACCAGCCGCGCTTATACAAAGTGGGTCGGCGGCATCGAGATCGCCTGGAAGGCACTGCAACTGGCGATCGGCGGCATGCAGCTTCCTCCGGCGATGTCTGCGGCGATGGAGGCCAACAAGGCCGCCTATTTCGAACCGGACTACACTGCGTTGCGGGACCGCCTCGTCAACGCGCTGGCGAGCGGCGAGAAGCCGGAAATGGTGGCCAACCGGTGGAGCCCGTACACGGTCGGTCGCCTTTCCGCCGCGGTCGCCGTCGCCGACGCCGCGCTCGACGCCGCCAAGGCCTATATCGCCGACCAGCATTCGGCGGCGCTGCGTTCGCTCGTCATACAAGTCTGTTTCCTGTTGGCGGCGATCGTACTGTCCTGCGGCGCGATGCTGATGGTGAGCCGGCGCGTGATCAGGCCGCTGCACAACATCCGCGACGCCATGCTGAAGGTCTCCGCCGGTGATCTCGCGGTCGAGACCGGCTATGTCGCACGCAAGGACGAGATCGGCGCGCTCGCCGGCGCCCTGGAAATCTTCAAGCAGCAGGCGAAGGACAAGCTGAAGATCGAAGCGCAGGAGCGCGAGCGCAATGCCGGCGCAGCGGCACGCCAGCGCGCAATCGAAGCCTATGTCGCGGAGTTCGAGGGCGCGGTGCGTCAGAGCCTCATGCAATTGAGCGAAGCCTCCGGCGGCATGCGAAGCACGTCGGCCGATCTCTCGACGGTCTCGCGCAAGACCAATGAGCGGGTCGAAGTCGCCCGGAAGGCCTCGACTGAGGCCTCGCTCAGCGTCGAGAGCGTCGCCTCCGCCTCCGAGGAGTTGAGCGCTTCCATCAACGACATCAGCCAGCAGGCGGCGCATGCCGCAGGGATCGCCAGCCGGGCCGTCGAAGAGGCGCGCCAGACCGACGGCACCGTGCAGGGCCTTGCCAAATCGGCTGGACGCATCGGCGAGGTGATCGGGCTGATCAACACCATTGCGGCCCAGACCAACCTGCTCGCCTTGAACGCGACCATCGAGGCCGCGCGCGCAGGCGAAGCCGGACGGGGGTTTGCGGTGGTCGCCTCCGAGGTCAAGTCGCTGGCCAGCCAAACCGCCAAGGCGACCGACGAGATCTCCGAACAGATCGCCGACATTCAGAAGGTGGCGGGCGAGGCGATCGACGCCATCAAGCGGATCGGCGGCATCATCGGCGAGGTCAACGAGGTGGCAACCGCAATCGCGGCCGCGGTGCAGGAGCAGGGCGCCGCGACACAAGAGATCACACGCTCCACGCAATATGCCGCGCAAGGCACCAAGAACGTCTCGGAAAACATGACCGGCGTCAAAACCGACGCCGACGCGGCAGCGGCAGCCGCCGAGAATGTGAGGCTGGCCTCCGAGACGCTGGAAACCCAAAGCCAGCACCTCGGCGATCAGGTGTCCGGTTTCCTCGGCAAGATCCGCGCGGCTTGATTGCGGCCGGCCCGCGCCGCCATCACCCCGTTTGTCGCCCAACGAGCCACAAACGCCGCGGCTCGACTCGAAGCACGCCGGCTCACCGGCGTGGCGCTCGGGGTCTCGCTCGACGCCCGGATTCCCGGCGCGGTTGCAGGCGGGGAGCCGCCCAACCCTGACAATGGGGTGAATATTTACCTTTTTGGCGCCTTATGACGGCCCAAACTGGGGGCTGTCATGCTGAACCGCATCACCGTTTCTGCACTGCTGAAATTCGTTATGACCATCATGGCGGCCAGCGTCGCCATGCTTTTGGCCCTGGGCGCGTGGGATTCATGGGAGCGGCTTCGGGCCGCCGAGCGCATCTCCGTGATCGCGGATGCTTCGGCGGACGCCTTCCGCGCCATGCATAATCTGCGGACCGACCGGTCCACGACATTCCGCTCGCTGAACGCCGACGTTCCGATAGCGGCCGAAACCGAACAGTATCTTCGCGGCCTCCGGGAGGCCGAGAGTCCGGCACTGCGGGCTGCGCTCGAAGTCCTGCCGCAGACGGAGTTCGAGGGCAAGGCTACGCTGCTTCCCGAGTTGCAGCGGCTGTCTCAGGATCTGTTCAGATTGCAGACCGAATCCTGGGATCAGATCCATCAGCCGAAGGCGTCGCGGCGACCCTCCCTCGCCAGGGAATATTTCGACAACAACGACGCCCTGATCGCCAATCTGGAAAAGATCTCGGCCGCACTCGCGGCCGCGGTGAACCACCGCGACGCGGTGGTCGACCAGCTTCTGGCGATCAAGCAGACGGGATGGTTGTTGCGCTATACCAAGGGCGACATCGCGATCATGCTGTCCAATGCGCTCAACAGCGGCAAGCTGACGGCGGAACAGCAGAAGGACTATCTGAAGCTCGGCGGCGGGACCGAGACGGCGTGGTCCGCATTGCAGCTCTCGGCCTCGGGCATGCAGTTGCCGCCGAGCCTCACTGCGGCGTTTGCCGAAGTCAAGTTGGCCTATTTCGATCCGCCGTTTCTCTCGCTCTGCGACCGGCTCGTGAATGCGCTGGTCACGGGAGAGAAACCGGAAATGACGGCGACCAGCTTCACGCCTCTGATCGTCGGACGCATGGGCAGCGCGGTGAGGCTCGCCGAAAAAGCGCTCGACGAAGCCAAGATCTACACGGCGACGCAGATCGCCGCCGCGCGGCAATCGTTGATCCTGGAATTGGTGCTGCTGGCGGCGGCTCTGGGCGTGGCGTATGCCGGCATGGCCGCGGTCAGCCGTCGCGTCATCAAGCCGCTGCACGCGATTCGGGACACCATGCTGAAAGTGGCGTCCGGCGATCTCGCGGTCGAAATCGGCTATGCCGACCGACATGACGAGATCGGCGCGCTGGCCGGCGCACTGGAAATCTTCAAGCAGCAGGCCGAGG
Organism: Bradyrhizobium sp. ARR65; assembly: GCF_000472385.1. GTDB lineage: Bacteria > Pseudomonadota > Alphaproteobacteria > Rhizobiales > Xanthobacteraceae > Bradyrhizobium. The sequence goes on along the minus strand of NZ_AWZU01000006.1, from coordinate 121,698 downwards.
ACAAACTGAAGATCGAGGCTCAGGAGCGCGAGCGCAACGCCGGCGCGACGGCACGCCAGCAGGCGATCGAGGCCCATGTCCGCGAATTCGAAAGCCAGGTGCGCCAGACGCTGCAGCAGCTCGGCGATGCCTCCAACCAGATGCGGGCCTCCTCTTCCAGCCTGTCGACGGTCTCGCGCCAGACCAACGAGCGCGTCGAGATCGCGCAGAAGGCCTCCGGCGAAGCCTCGATGAATGTCGAGAGCGTCGCCTCCGCCTCGGAAGAGCTGAGCACCTCCATCAACGATATCAGCCAGCAGGCGGCGCATGCCGCAGGCATCGCCAGCCGCGCCGTCAACCAGGCGCGGGAAACCGACGGCACGGTGCAGGGCCTCGCCAAATCGGCCGGCCGGATCGGCGAGGTGATCGGGCTGATCAACACCATCGCCGCGCAGACCAACCTCTTGGCGCTGAACGCCACCATCGAGGCGGCGCGTGCCGGCGAGGCCGGCCGCGGCTTCGCCGTGGTCGCTTCCGAGGTCAAATCGCTGGCGAGCCAGACCGCGAAGGCGACGGACGAGATTTCCGAGCAGATCGCGGACATCCAGAAGGTCGCGGGCGAGGCCATCGACGCCATCAAGGGCATCGGCGGCATCATCGGTGAAGTCAGCGAGGTCGCGACTGCCATTGCGGCCGCCGTTCAACAACAGGGCGCCGCGACGGAGGAGATTTCGCGCAGCACCCAGCAGGCCGCGCACGGGACCAAGAACGTCTCCGACAACATCACCGGCGTCAAAGCCGATGCGGATGCGTCAGCGGCCGCCGCCGAACACGTCCGACTCGCCTCTGAGACGTTGGAGGCGCAGAGCCAGGCCCTGAGCAACCAGGTGAGCAAATTCCTCGGCAACATCCGCGCGGCATAGTATCGATTTCGACGCGTACGCACATCTGTCACCGTCACCCTGAGGAGGCGCGTCAGCGCGGTCTCGAAGGGCGACGGCTCGACTCTCGCAGCGGGGCCGTTCATCCCTTCGAGGCTCGCTCTCGCGAGCGCTTCCAGCGACAAACGGCGAAGCCGCTTGCGCGGGGATGCGGAAGCAAGGCCCTACGGACCCGACGCGACCACGGGCAAATGGCGATAGCGCGCCTGCGCCGATCGCGGCAGTGGCGCGAAATTCGCGCTGCCGCGCCGATCGGCATCGCGGGTGGCCACCTCGAGCCCCTTGGCGCCGGCGACGATATCACCCTTGCGCAGCGTCGGATCGTTCTCGATCGAGACGCGCGCGAGGCCGGCCGGATTCTTGCCGTTGCAGGTGCACCCCGCCACGAACTGATCACGGTAGCGGAATGCGTTGGGCAGCTCCGAATAAGGTTTGCCATTCTCGGTCACGGCCTCGTTGATATCACTGCCATAGACCAGCGTGGTGTCGCTCGCGGGACAAAAGCTGTTGCAGCTTTCCGCGCGGCTCTTGTTGTCGGGGCCGGTCACCGGGAAATAACGCCCATCGCACGTGCGCACGCACCAGGCCTGGCCGCTATCATAGGCGAGGCGATGACGCGGCGGTTCGACTGGTACGTCGTCACGGTCGAACGGAAAGGCAAAGGGCGACGCTTGTGCCGGAGCCGGTGGTCGGGCACCGAAGGCGCGGAACAATGCGGAAAGGAAATCCTCCGCATGAGCCGCGAACGGCAGACCCGCCGCGCCCAAGCCAAGCACGACGGCGAGCGCTGTTCTGATGCCGATTGCTGTGCGCATCGCCATCCCCGGCTCAGTCGACGCGAGAGACCGGGACCGTCATAGCCTGGCGGCCCGCCGGCAACGTCATGACAGGCCGCGTCGTGACCGGGGTTGGCGTCAGTCGGCGCGCCTGCAGCGGCACGTTCTTCGGCAGCACCACCACCTTGGCTCCGATACTGACGCGGTTGAACAGATCGATCACGTCTTCATTGGTCAGGCGGATGCAGCCTGAGGAAACGAACTTGCCGATGGTGGTCGGATCGTTGGTGCCGTGGATGCGGTATTCGCTCGAGCCGAGATACATTGCGCGGGCCCCGAGAGGATTGCCGGGACCACCTGCCACGAAACGCGGCAGATAAGGCTGGCGAGCAATCATCTCCGAGGGCGGATACCAGTCTGGCCATTCGGACTTGCGGCTGATGGTTTCAACGCCCGACCAGGTAAAGCCTTGCCGGCCGACGCCGACGCCATAGCGGATCGCCTTGCCGCCACCGAGCACGTAATAGAGCACGGTATCGGCCGTATCGATGATGATGGTGCCGGGCGCTTCCTTGGTGTCGAGGTTGACGACGGCGCGGCGCAGCCGGTCCGGCAAGGCGCTGTCTTCGCCTCTCGCGACATCCTGAGCCGCCGGTGCATTCGTCATGTAGCCGTCCGGGAGTGCACGCGGTTCGCTCGGCGCATAGCCGAGCGCCTGAGCATTCACCGTGCCGGCAAACAAGCCGCACGCGAGCAACGAAGCACCGGCGAGGATGATTGCGCGGCAGGCGCGCGAATACGATTTGGGCGTAGCGGAGAAAAGCCTGATCATGTGCTGCCCCATGAAGTGGACGCGCATCACGTTGATGCTCCGCTTCTACAAACGCCGCTGATGCGCGCCGGGTTCCGCCGCGCGCCGTTGCGAACACGACACTGTCAAGTTCACCGAATTTCACGTTTCTGCGACGGAACCTTCAACGCGTCGGGCAGCTTGTTACCGAAAGCCTCTGGTGCGAAGGCGCGACTTCGCCACTGCGATTGCTGCGCGCTGTGCGGGATTGTGAACCATCGTGCGAGTGCTCCCCAGTGAACGCCTCCTTTCTCATGTACCCGAAGGCGCGCCGCCGCCCGAGGGCCACGGCGAACTGCCGCCGGTCATTCGTCGCACCGAAGTCGTCGCGTTCGCGCTCACCGGTCTGCTTCTCATCAGCGTCGTTGCCGCGCTCTATGTGGCAAAAGCCTTCTTTCTTCCCGTGGTGATGGCTTTCGTCGTCGGCACCATGCTGTCGCCGGCGGCGAACCTTCTGGAGCGGTACCGTGTTCCGCGCCCCGTGGCGGCGGTTCTGATCGTGGCCGCCGTTGCCGCGGCAGCCGCGTTCATCATCGGGCTCTTCTCCTCGCCCTTGATGGAGTGGAGCACGCACCTCCCCGAATTTGCGGCGCGGCTGAAGGACAAGCTGCAAGTGTTCGACCGGCTGCTCCCGTTCTGGCAGCAGTTGCAGGGCCTGTTCGGCGGCTCCGGCGCGCTGTCGAATTTCGAAGTCCCAAAATTCGACTGGGTGCAACCGACCATCCAGTTTCTCTCGCCGACCTTCACCGAGTTTCTGCTGTTCTTCGCCACTCTCGTCCTGTTCATCGCGAGCTGGCGCGACCTGCGGCGGACCCTGATCATGATCTTTGGCGATCACCGGGCGCGACTGAGGACGCTGCGCATCCTCAACGAGATCGAGGTCCATCTCGGCAATTATCTGCTCACGGTGACCGCCATCAACATCGGCGTCGGGCTCGCCACCGGCGTCGTCTGCGCGATCGCGCAGATGCCCCGTCCGGCCGGACTTGGCGCGCTGGCCGCGACGCTCAATTTCATTCCGATCATCGGGCCGATCGCCACCTTCGCGATCCTCTGCGTCGTCGGGATCATCGCCTTGCCGAGCCTTGGCGCGGCGCTGATCGCCCCACTGGCGTTTTGCGGCATCGCCTTCTTGGAAGGCCATTTCATCACCCCCACAATCATCGGTCGGCGCCTGGCGCTCAATGCGCTGGCCGTCTTCCTCGGTATTGCATTTTGGACCTGGCTATGGGGGCCGATGGGCGCATTCCTGTCATCGCCGCTTTTGATCGTCGGCTTGATCCTCAAGGAGCATCTGCTGCCGGGCGATTCGCCGCAGCTACCGCCCGACTAAGGGGTTTCCGCGTCGGGAACTTCCTGCAAGCCGCGGCGTTCTCGGCTCGACCAATGCAATTCCTGGGAGCTTCCGATGGTAAGCACCGACAGCTTGACGCGTGAAACCAGCGATCAGGCAAGCTACGAGCGTCTCAAGAAGGATCTGATCAACGTGAAGGACGACATCGCAGCTTTGACCGCGCAGATCACCGACGCACTCAACAATCTCGCAGGCACGGCCAAGCGGCAGGCCCGACAGGGCTACAGGCAGGCCCGGAGCAATGTCGATTCCACGGTGAGCGATCTCTCCGAACGGAGCGGCGCGATGATGGATGCGGCGCAGGATGCCGCCGCCTCGGTCGAGGAGACGTTCGAAGACATGATCGCGCAGCGGCCGCTGGCGACCGTCGGGCTTGCGCTCGGCCTCGGCTTTTTGATCGGCGTCACTTGGCGCCGGTAGAGCATGATCGGTACCCGCAGGGCGGCGTCAGCGCAAAGTGCGCGGCGGTTTTCCGAACCGATCATGCTCAAAGCAAAAAACCTGGAGCGATGGCGATTCAATCCGATCTCATCGCGCTCCAGCCACTATTGGAGTTATGGCGATCCGCGGAGCCCGTGATGGTTGTCACCAAAGCCGCAAGCCTCCTGAGTGAATGGCGGCGCTGGTGGAGAACGCTCGCCTTCGTTGACGCGCTCTACCAGTCGAGGCGCAAACATGTTTCAACGCATCATCGATGACGTGAAGGACGCAGCCTCTTCCCGGCTTCAGCAGGGGGTGCTGATGGGAATTCTCGCGTTTATGTTGCTTGTTGCCGTCGCCTTTCTCCTTGCCGCAGCTCTCATCTTCGTGGCTCAGACCTACGGCGGAATCGTCGCCTGCCTCGCCGGCGCCGCCCTCTTCTTCATCATCGCGATGATCGTCGGCATTTGGTACGCGGCCCGCAAGCGCCAGAGCGAGGCGCGGGCCCGGGAGCGCGCCAGGGCCATGGCGCGCAACGTCCTTGCCGATCCGGCCGTTCTCGCGGCAAGCCTGAACATCGTTCGCGCGGTCGGCGTGAAACGGCTGATTCCACTGCTCGCTGTCGGAGGGCTGGCACTGGGATTCTTGATGAGCCGGAGCGCGGCGCAAGACCAAGCGGCAGAGGATCAGGCGACGCCGGCCGAATAGTCGGAACCTCAACCGACGCGCACCGTCTCGCAAAGGCGAAACATCATAACGGTAAGCAAGAAGCTTGAACCAAGCTGCATCGAGACAGGATGCACGCAGTACGAGGCGCACAACAGGAGCCTTGCACACACCGCCGCAGTCTACGCCAGCAACGGTTCCGCGCGCCTCACGTGACGCAGCGGCCCGGCTGCAATCGTTTTGCGACCTCGGTCAGCACGCTCACCATCGGCTCACAAGCCAACATCGGCTTCTGCTGCGTCGACCTGAACAGCGTCGTCGGCTTCCGTGGCGCCTCACGGGCTTCCACCGTCACCGGGATGCGGACCAACACCGAGGTGGCGGAGAGCCCTGCAGGCCGGAACGCGATCGTCCGTGTGGTCGGCAACGACGGCACAAGCACGCTGGCGCGGTCGGCCTTGGCGGCACGATTAACGCCATCGCCGGCATTACCCGACAGCGCCTGCAGCGGGGCGGAGAGATCATGACCTGAAGCAAACTGCACCGCACCCAGAGTCAGCGAAATAGCGGCGGCACCGAAAATTCCCTTAACCAGATAAGACATGGCGGTAATCCCTGTCCCATGACGATCAGGCTCACAACGTTAGTCACGGGAACAGGGTTCGCGGACGGGTGGATCACTTAACCGTGTGCAAAAATTTTTTCGACCGTCCGGAACGACTTTCGCGCCCGCGCGTCATCACGGCAGCCGGTTATTCCCCCCTGCCCCATTGACCGGCGACGTAGGGCGCGGCTGTGGTGATGCCAGCCGTGCCCTACTTTTTTGTGCGCTGTGCGTACGCGATATTCGTACGCGATATTCGGTAGCACGGTACGTAGTGCGTAGGAGTTCGTCGGATCGGGAGAGCGAACCGCCACGCATCGATCGTTGGGGCGAAAGCGATGGGTTTCGCTTCGCTCTACCCATCCTTCGGCTACACCGCAGTACGCAAAGAAAAACCCGGCGCACTGGTCAGGCGCGCCGGGCGAAATAGACAAACGCCATTCACTCAATTGACAAACTCAGGATGCCGCAGCCCTTGGCATGCGGTTGCGCGAATTGCGCTGGAAGAACAGCGCCTGGCTTGCCACGGCCGATACCATCGCCGGCTGGAATGGCTTTGAGATCAAGAACGCCGGCTCCGGCCGCTCGCCGGTGAGGAAGCGCTCGGGATAGGCGGTGATGAACACCACCGGCACCTCGAAGCTGCGCAACAGCTCGTTCACGGCATCCAGGCCCGACGAGCCGTCGGCGAGCTGAATGTCCGCGAGGATCAGACCCGGCTTCCGGTTCTTGGCAATCGCGACCGCGTCGGCATGGGTGCGCGCCACCCCGATCACGTTGTGGCCGAGATTACGCACCAGGCTTTCGAGGTCCATCGCAATGAACGTCTCGTCCTCGATGATCAGCACGTCGGTCGCGATCTCGGCGGCCATCTCGCGGCCGGCGGCATCGGCCAGACGCCGCGTCTCGCCCACGTCGGTGCCGAGGATGAACGCCACCTCCTGCTCTGAGAAGCCTTCCAGCGACAACAAGAGGAACGCCTGGCGCGGCAGCGGCGTGATATTGGACAACCGCCGTTCGGGCGGCATCGGCAAGGTCGTGACCTCGGAATCGTCGTTCAACGACACCGAATTCCAGATCTGGGTAAACAATTTGAACAACCCGGCCTTGGCCCCGTGCTGCTCGTCAAGCAACGAGGGATCCTGAAGCAGGGCCTCGAGCATGGCACCGACATAGGCGTCGCCGGATGCCTGGCTTCCCGTTAGCGCGCGGGCATAGCGCCGCAGCAACGGCAAATGTTCAGCAACAAGCTGTGATCGGGACATCCCCACTCCATCCGCTATTGGGCCAGAGACTTCAAAAAAGGGGCGGCCCGGGGTTCCCCCTGATAGCTAATTACGCACCACACGAAGAAAAGTTCCAGCGCAGCGGGAACTTTCGGCGCGAGTTTGAATTAGCATTCTTACGCAAAGGCCTCGCGCACCAGAAATTCTTTGAACGACAGGGACTTAACCCCGGGGAAACGTGGAACAGGTCATGAAGGATGTGAAATCTCAGGCCAGCAAAAATGCGCCACCTGGCCGGCAGGGTGGCCTTAATGCCGAGATCCAGTCGAGAATCGGCCATCAACTGCGCGCCATGTATGACGATGTGGTGCGCCAAGGGGTTCCGGAGCGATTCGCGGAGTTGATCCGCAAGCTTGATGCACCGACCGCGGCTCACCAAGTGAGAAGCGAAGAGGAATCGGGCGGGGGGGCGAACGATCAAGAAAACGGGAGGGATTAATGCCTCTCACAGACTCCCTTCGCGACGATATTTTAGCGGCGGTGCCAAGCCTCCGCGCGTTCGCGATTTCGCTTTCAGGCAACGGCGATCGTGCCGACGATCTGGTGCAGGAGACGCTGTTGCGCGCGCTCGCCAACATCGACTCTTTCCAGCCCGGCTCGAACCTGCCGGCATGGCTGTTCACGATCTTGCGGAACCTGTTCCGTTCCGACTATCGCAAGCGCAGGCGCGAGGTCGAGGACGCAGAGGGCAACTATGCCAAGACGCTGAAGACACAGCCGTCGCAGGGTGCGCATCTGGAGTTCGAGGAGTTTCGGGCGGCGCTCGACAAGCTGCCGCAGGACCAGCGCGAGGCGCTGATCCTGGTCGGTGCCTCCGGATTCTCTTATGAGGATGCTGCGACCATCTGCGGCTGCGCGGTCGGCACGATCAAGAGCCGCGTCAATCGCGCGCGCTCGAAGCTGGCCGCCCTGCTCTATGTCGAGGGCGCCGAGGATTTTGGCCCTGACGAGACCGTGCGCGCCGTGATCGGCGGGAATGGGTGACCTCGTCTTTTCTTCTCCCTCTCCCCGCACTTCGCGGGGTGAGGGGCTTTGTCCACGCACTGAACTCGCGGAGAGTCCCCCTCACCCGGATCGCATCCCTGGATGCGATCCTATCTCTCTCCGCAAGCGGGGCGAGGTGAGGAAGTGTGCAGCAGGCTTTCCCGCCTTTACTTCGCCGGCCGCACCGGCGCAGAGAACTGCTCGGTGCGGTCGCGCTCGACCATGTCGATCACGGTGACCATCGGCGCGGTCAGTTCATAGACATAGCTGACGTCGGTGAAATAGCGCTTCGACGTGCCACCCAGCGCTTCGGGCGCGACGCGGTCGAGCAGGATCAAGCCGAAATCGCTATCGGGACGGCGCGTCGCTTCGCTGGTGTTGAACTCCTCCCAGCGGAAATGAAAGATCGCGTCGGCGTCTTCGCCGGTGACCTCCCAGTTGGCAACGATATGAGGATGCTTGCCGACCAGCGACAATCCCTCGTCGGAATGCGAGGCAAGTTCGAAGAACAACAGCGACAAGCTTTGGGCCGCACGCGCGCTGACCGCGATATCCGGGCCGCTCACGGCGATGCGCTCGGCGTGCGGAATGGCGCGCGCCTCGAACAGCCCCTTCAGCTTGACCCCCTGCCACTGGCTGTCGCTGAGCAGCGACACGACGTTGGACATCGCATGGATACGGCCGATCAGAAGCTCGCGCGCGACATCGATGTCGGAGCCGTGGCGTAGTGTCCGGGTGATGATCGACTGGATCACTGCCAGAATGTTCTTCACGCGGTGATTGAGCTCATCGATGACGGCGGTCAGCCTGCGCTCGAAACCGATCCGCACCTGGATTTCGCGGCTCAAGCGCAAATTGTTGTAGGCCACATAGCCGAAGAGGCCGCAGACCACGCCGGTCAGGGCGAGGCCGATCGCGCCGACGATCGCCGCGGTCTGCTCGGCGCGTTTCGCCGCATTGGTCTTCGCGTAATAGGCAAGCGACCAGTCGCGGTTGCCGAAGGTCACGGTGCGTGTCGCCGATGGTGCCTCACTCGGCGCCTTGCGGGCGCTGACGACGCCTTGGTCGTTGGCGACCAATTCTCCCTCGGCGTTGCGCGGATCCTTCAGCGCCACCGAAAACAACGACAGGTCGTCATTGGTCAGCATCAGCGACGCCAGCTCGTAGGAGAAGATGACAAAGCCGGCCGGCGTATTGGCGTCGGGCTGTACCACCGGCGCGGCGAGCACCACGCCGACCGGCCCATTCGGACCCAGAAGGGGCAATGGATCGGACGCATAGGGCTTGCCCTCACCCATCGCGAGGGAGAGTGTGACGCTGAGGACGGCATTGTCGTTCAGCGCGCGCCCGACGAACGGGGCGGTCTGGGCATTGCGCGGCTCGACATCCATCAGGACATCAACGGGCTGTTGCAGCGAACGCGTGTCCAAAGGCTTGCCGTCGAGACTGCGGATGGTCGGATCGGGAAATCCGGCGCGCGCCAATTCGTTGCGGGCGGCATCCAACTCGCTCGGCTTGAGCCGCGCAACCCAGCCCGCCACGACGAAATCGGTCTTGAAGGCGTAGATGGACGAGCGCAGCGGCTCCAGCATGTTGGCCTTGATTCCCGAGGGCAGGCGGAACAGGCCGGACGCGACCCGGGCAAGCAGCTCGCGCTCGGTCAGACGATCCTGGACCAGACTGGCATGCACATCGATGGCGCGCGCCAACGCAATGCCGTCGATGGTCAGTTCCTGCTGGTGCACGCGATAGGCCGCGAGGCCGGAGAGCAGGACCCCGATCAGCGCGATAAAGCCGATGATGAAACCCAGCCGAACCACTCGCCTACTCGACAATGCGCGGTTGGCGGACAGACATGACGTTCATCGGGAATTCGCCGGCGCGGCAACGACGCGGAGGAGGACAGGGGCCAACCGGCTGATATGATGATGCAGTCATGATCGCTACGCAACTGCGCTCGGCTGTGAAGCTTAACGCTCGCGCTTCTTGAGAGACGGCTGATGGCTGCCCCGCAGAACCCGAATTATGATAACTGTGACGTGCGAATTTGGTTCCCGCCAGCGCGCTGAATTTCCATTGCCGGCCCAAGTTTCGCGGCAGCGCCCCGTCACAAACCTTAACAATATTAACGTATGAGCGGCCGCCCTAGGCGACGTCAGGGCCGCCTGGGCTGCGAGGCGACGCTCAGCCCGCCTTTGGCCTCGATGAAGCCGATGATGCGGTCGAGCCCTTCGCTTTTCTTCAGATTGGTCATGACGAAAGGCCGTTCGCCCCGCATTCTCTTCGCGTCGGTCTGCATTTTCTCCAGCGAGGCCCCGACGTAAGGCGCAAGATCGATCTTGTTGATGACAAGAAGGTCGGAACGGGTGATCCCGGGACCGCCCTTGGAGGGAATCTTGTCCCCGGCTGCGACATCAATGACATAGATGGTGAGATCCGCGAGCTCCGGGGAGAAGGTCGCCGCGAGATTGTCGCCGCCGGACTCGATCAGCACCAAATCGAGATTGGGAAATTTCGCGCGCATATCGGCAACCGCCGCGAGATTCATCGAGGCATCCTCGCGAATCGCGGTGTGCGGGCAGCCGCCGGTCTCGACGCCGGCGATGCGATCGGGCGTGAGCGAACCCGATCGCACCAGGAATTCGGCGTCCCATTTGGTGTAGATGTCGTTGGTGATGGCGGCGATGTCATAGCGCTCGCGCATCGATTTGCATAACAGGTCCATCAGCGCCGTCTTGCCCGATCCGACCGGACCTCCGACACCGATACGAAGCGGACCGTGAGAGCTAGGCATGGCAAGTAGTCCTTTGGTTCTCGTCGTCCCGGCGAAAGCCGGGACCCCCGGCGTGAGCGCTCGCGCTCGTCGCGATACCGCGCGGCGCATCAGCAGGGCACGGTGACAGATGCTCTTCGCAACAACGAAGGCCTGTGGTTACGGGTCCCGGCGTTCGCCGGGACGGCGGGTGAAGAGTTTTGACCATCATGACCTGAACAGGCGCGTATACTGCGTCTCGTGGCGCAGGCTGGCGAGATCGGCGCGAAACGTCGCGCTGCCGATGTCGTCGAGCGAGGCGAGCCGGGCCCGCTCCGCCGTGGCCGCGACCACGCCCTCGAGCGATGACAGCACATGCTGGCTGTCGGTCTGCCCGAGCGGGATCAGCCGGCTGCCGGCTGAAATCCAGTTCGAGACCAGCGCATGCAGAAAGGCGTGCAGCGTCGGATCAAGCGGAATCGCGTGCGCCGCGCTTACGATTCCGACCGCGACCGGATAGACGATAGGGCTCTCGCAACGCGCGAGCGCCTGCTCCAGGCCGGGACAGTTCCACGCCGCGCGCGCGGTTTCGACGAAGGCACGCCCCTGACTCACGGTCTCGAGTTGTCGCTCGCGGGAGGGCACGAAGGCAGCCGCGAGCTCGGCAACCTCGCGCAACGCGGCGTGATCGCCCGCCTCCACGGCGCGATGGGCATGCAAAAGAAACACGCCGTCGCAGAAGCCGGATCCGTCGGCGAGCATCGCCGCGAGCCAATCACGCAGCGTTTGCGCATCATGAATGTCGCCCGCCTCCACCGCCCATTCGATGCCGCTGGAGTAGGAAAACCCGCCGACCGGAAAGGCCGGCGACAGCCAGGTCAGGAGCCGGTATAGCGCGGCCGCATCGCCGCCCATGAGCGCCCCCGGCTCCGGCACCTCGCGGCTAGTCGTGGTCATGAGCATGGGAGTGACCGTGGTGGTGCCCATGATGGCCATGCCCATCGTGATGATGGTGCTCGTGATCGCGGCCATGGCCGTGATCATGCGCATGATCGTAATGCGCGACCGGCTCGTGCGCATGGCCGTGGGTGGCTCCGGCATAGGCGCCTCCCTCGGGATCGAACGGCGCCTCGATCTCAATCACGCGCGCGCCCAAGCCCCTGACCATCGCCTCGATCACATGGTCGCGCCGGATGCGCAAGCCCTTGGGCATGATCTGCGTCGGCAAATGGCGATTACCGAGATGCCAGGCGAGGCGGATCAGATGATAGGGATCGGCCCCCTTGATCTCGAGCAGCGGCTCGGGCGCAGCGACCACTTCGACCAGCCGGCCGTCCTCTAGCACCAGCGCATCGCCGCCGCGCAGCGCCACCGCGTTTTCCAGATCAAGCAGAAACGCCAGTCCGCGCGTCCCTTGCATCGCCATGCGCCGCCGGTGGCGGTCGTCGAAATCGAGCACGACCGCATCGGCAGGCGCCTCCGTCCAGCGATGCTGCGGCTTGACCTGCGTCGCGCGGATCATCTCCAAACGCCTCCTAGAACTTCTCAACCTTGCCGTCACTGATGATCTCGATCACCGTCGAGTTCTTCAGCGGCGTAGAATAGTCGCGCCATTTCTTCATGTGCGGGGCCCGCGCATGGGCGTTGAGGTCATCGCGGGTCTCCCAGCGCTCGACCACCACGTAGACATTCGGGTCATGGATGCTGATATGGCCTTCATAGGACAGACATCCTTTTTCCTTCCGCGTCTCGGCGATGCATTCCTTGTGGCCCGCGATGAAGGCATCACGGCCTTCCGGCTTCATTTGCGTGGTGGCGATGACGTAGATCACAAAATTCCTCCCGGTTTCCTTGAGATGCGGCGCCGACCTTAGAACATGAAGTAGCGTTGCGCCAAGGGCAGCACCTCCGCAGGTTCGCAGGTCAGGAGATCGCCGTCTGCGCGCACCTCATAGGTCTCCGGATCGACCTCGATCTTGGGCGTGGCGTCGTTGTGGATCATACTCTTCTTCGAGATCTTGCCGCGGGTGTTCTGCACCGCATAAAGCTTCTTGTCGATCCCAAGCTTGCGCGCCAGTCCTCCCGCGACCGCGGCTTTCGAGGTGAACACCACCGAAGAGGCGGTGAGCGACTTGCCGAAAGCGGCAAACATCGGCTGGTAATGCACCGGCTGCGGGGTCGGGATCGAGGCATTGGGATCGCCCATGGGCGCCGCCACGATCGAGCCGCCCTTGATGATGCAATCCGGCTTGACGCCAAAGAACGCCGGCGACCACAGCACAAGGTCGGCGAGCTTTCGTTCTTCCACCGAGCCGATCAGCTTCGAGACGCCGTGCGCGATCGCCGGATTGATGGTGTATTTGGCGATGTAGCGCTTGACGCGGAAATTATCGTTGTCGTTGCCCTTGTCCTGCGGCAGCGCGCCGCGCTGCTTCTTCATCTTGTCCGCGGTCTGCCAGGTGCGGATGATGACTTCCCCCAACCGGCCCATCGCCTGGGAGTCTGACGACATCATCGAGAGCGCCCCCAGGTCGTGCAGAATATCCTCCGCCGCGATCGTCTCCTTGCGGATGCGGCTTTCGGCAAAGGCCAGGTCCTCCGCGATCGAGGGATCGAGGTGGTGGCACACCATCAGCATGTCCAGATGCTCGTCGATGGTGTTGCGGGTGAAGGGACGGGTTGGGTTGGTCGAGGACGGCAGCACGTTCTTCAGCCCCGCGACCTTGATGATGTCGGGCGCATGGCCGCCGCCGGCACCTTCGGTGTGGAAGGCATGGATGGTGCGGCCCTTGAAGGCCTTCACGGTATCCTCGACAAAGCCCGACTCGTTCAGCGTGTCGGTATGGATCATCACCTGGATGTCGTAGTCGTCCGCGACCGACAGGCAGTTGTCGATCGCCGCCGGCGTCGTCCCCCAATCCTCGTGCAGTTTCAGCGCGCAGGCGCCTGCCTTGATCATTTCCTCCAGTGCACCCGGGCGCGACGCATTGCCCTTGCCGGAAATGCCGAGATTGACCGGGAAAGCATCGAACGACCGGATCATCCGCGCCATGTGCCACGGCCCTGGCGTGCAGGTCGTCGCAAACGTGCCGTGCGAGGGTCCGGTGCCGCCGCCCAGCATCGAGGTGACGCCGCTCATCAGCGCATGTTCGATCTGCTGCGGGCAGATGAAATGGATGTGGCTGTCAAAGCCGCCGGCGGTGAGGATCTTGCCTTCGCCCGCGATCACGTCGGTGCCCGGGCCGATCACGATGGTGACGCCGCCCTGGATGTCCGGATTGCCGGCCTTGCCGATGGCGCTGATCAAGCCGTCTTTGATCGCGACGTCTGCTTTGACGATGCCCCAGTGATCCACGATCAGCGCATTGGTGATCACAGTGTCGGCCGCGCCCTGCCGGTTCGTGATCTGCGACTGGCCCATGCCGTCACGGATCACCTTGCCGCCACCGAACTTCACCTCTTCGCCATAGGTGGTGAAGTCCTTCTCCACCTCGATGATGAGATCGGTGTCGGCAAGCCGCACCTTGTCGCCGGTGGTCGGGCCGAACATATCGGCATAGACCGAACGCTTGATTTTCACAGACATCAGATGCCCCCCAACTGAAGAATTAATGACGCCGGCAAGCGGATGGTCGCGTCACATCGCGCTCCTGGCATTGGCGACGGCTTCATCGAACAAGTCATCGAGCGTGGCGTTCGCGCCACGGCAACCCGCGACGACTTTCTCCGCCCAGTCGACGTAATCGGCCAGCTCATCGCGCTGCGCCTGAGTTGGATTCGGAAAAATCCGGGCCCGCACATTGCTGATCTTGTCGGCGATCTTGATCAGTTTCGCGCCCGGCGATTTCTTCGACGCGTCTTCCACCTGCTTCTGCCGGCGCTCGCTTTTCGACAGGCTCATGTCGTCAGTGCACTCCTCCACGAGCCCGGCGACACGCAGGCCGAAGCGCTGCGCAAGCTCGTCGTGCGTCGTCTCGGTGTCTTCAAGCGTGTCATGCAGCCACCCCGCAGCGACCAATTCGGCATCCTCGCCATTGCTCGCAGCCGACAGCAGGCTCGCGACTTCGGCGAGATGATTGATGTAAGGCTCGTCGGCGCGTGCTTTTCGCTGCTGCCCCGTATGGCGCCGCGCCGCAAGCTCGGCGGCTTCGGAGATGAGGCGGATTCCGGTGAGCATGGCCTACAGTTCCTCTTGTAACTTGCCCCGGACGCCGCTCTCAGTGCTCCCTCCCCCCGCAAGTGGGGAGGGACGGAGCCGGTCAATTGTACTCACTTCACGGAAGATCACGGTCCTATACTTTCACAGCTTGCCCATCACATCGCCACGAAAACCGTAGATCGTACGCTTGCCCGCGAGCGCGACGAGTTGAACGTCGCGGGTCTGGCCTGGCTCGAAGCGGACCGCGGTGCCGGCGGCGATGTCGAGCCGCATGCCGCGCGCCTTTTTGCGATCGAACTTCAAGGCGGGGTTGGTCTCGAAGAAGTGGTAATGCGAGCCGACCTGGATCGGGCGGTCGCCGGTGTTGGAGACCGTGAGCGTCACCGTCTTGCGGCCGGCATTGAGCTCGATCTCGCCGTCCTTGATGAAGAGTTCGCCGGGGATCATCTCTCTATTCTCCTTCGTCATTCCGGGGCGATGCGAAGCATCGAACCCGGAATCTCAAGAAAAACTTCTGGATTCCGGGTTCGGCGCGTTGCGCCGCCCAGATTGACAATTCCGGGTCAGCGGATTGGTTCGTGCACGGTGACGAGCTTGGTGCCGTCGGGGAAGGTCGCTTCGACCTGGATGTCGTGGATCATCTCGGGGATGCCGGGCATCACCTGCTCGCGGGTCAAGACCTGCGCACCGGCCCGCATCAGTTCGGCCACGGTGCGGCCGTCGCGTGCGCCCTCGACGATGAAGTCCGAGATGATGGCGACAGCCTCTGGGTGGTTGAGCTTGACGCCGCGCTCCAGCCTTCGACGTGCCACCATGGCCGCCATCGAAATCAGAAGCTTATCTTTTTCGCGGGGAGACAGATTCATGCGTGATCTCTAACGATTTTGAACAAACCTACGGCTTGCGCATGAGCGCGTCGAAAACCGGCATCCACTTTCCCGATCATGCCCTAGTTGATCCAGAGCCGCGGCAGCGGAAGGTCGCTTGCGCGACGCAGTACCGCGATCATGTCGGCGCGAAGCCGCGCCGCATCTTGGGCACAGAAGCGCGCCATTGCAAACCCATTCCAGGCGGAGATGCCGACCTCGCCGCCAAAGCTGTCCGCAGCCTGCCCGATCCGCTCCACCAGTGCCTGATCGCCTGGCACGACAAGCGCGGTTGCGATTGCCGCCGCACCCTTGCTGATCGCAGGTCGCGCGAGCTTTCCGCCGATATCGCCGTCAAGCCGTACGGTCTCGGCGAAAACGAGCTTGCCGCCGTACCGTAGCCGCCAGCGATCGACGAAGCTGCCACTTTGCATCCGCTCCCCCATCGCGGCGCGGCCGAACACCACGATCTCGCAAAGGAGCAGCGAGGCGCCCTCGGCCAGGTCAATGTCGATCCGGCGCGAGACTTTGGCACGATCGAACAGAATAGTTTCCTGTGGCAGCCAGGCGAGCTGCGCGCCTGCGCCGACGCTCAAGGAGATCGCAAGCTCGGCCGGCTCGTCCGTGGCGCGGTAGACCTTTTCCGCGGCCGCCGTGGTCAGCGTCAGGCGCGCCTCTTCGCCTGCCGTGATCCGAACCTCAAAGCGGTCGCCGCCGGCCACGCCTCCCGCAGTGTTGACAAACACCGCCGAGAGCCCCTCGCCCTCCGGCGACGGAAAGCGGACGCGCAAAGAACCGGACTCATGCAGAGAGCCGCGCCTGGTGACGCCATCGCGCACGTGCACGTCAAACGCAACCGCGCCGCGGGCGCGGTTGGCGGCGAACACCGCCGACGACGTGCTGGGTGTCTCAGTCCGCATCCGCCCCCTCATTCGATCCACCTCTCCTTCCGGGCGAGGTGCACCTTCGCCGGCCGCAACGGCTCGACCCGTTCCGCCGCTCAAAGCGCCATCTGGCGGCTGATCTCGGTCGCGTCGAGGTTGGAGCGATCGCAGGAAAACTTCACTGCGCCGCGGTCCATCACGGCAAAATAGTCGCCGAGCTCGCAGGCGAAGTCGAGATATTGTTCGACCAGCACGATGGCGATATTGCCGAGATTGCGAAGATAGGAGATCGCCCGGCCGATATCCTTGATGATCGAGGGCTGGATGCCCTCCGTGGGCTCGTCGAGCAGAAGCAGCTTGGGCCGCATCACCAGCGCACGCCCGATGGCGAGTTGCTGCTGCTGGCCGCCGGAGAGGTCGCCGCCACGCCGCCCGAGCATGGATTGCAGCACGGGAAACAGCGAGAATACGTCGTCGGGAATGTTGCGGTCATCGCGCTTGAGCGGCGCAAAGCCGGTGCGCAGATTTTCTTCCACGGTCAGCAGTGGAAATATCTCGCGCCCCTGCGGCACGAATCCGATGCCGCGGCGCGCCCGCTCGTAAGGCCTCAGGGTGGTGATGTCGGCGCCTTCGAAAGTGATGGAGCCGGAGGCGATCGGATATTGGCCGACGAGGGCGCGCAAGAGCGAGGTCTTGCCGACGCCGTTGCGCCCGAGCACGCAGGTCACCTTGCCCGGCTGCGCGTTGATCGACACCCCGCGCAACGCCTGCGCCGCGCCATAATAGAGGTTGATATCCTTGACTTCGAGCATCGCCTCAGCGCCCCAGGTAGACTTCAATGACCCGCTCGTTCGACGAGACCTGGTCGATCGTACCCTCGGCCAGCACCGTGCCTTCATGCAGGCACGTGACCTTGACGCCAAGCTCGCGCACAAAGCTCATGTCGTGCTCGACCACCATCACGGTGTGATCGCGATTGATCTGCTTGAGCAGCTCGGCGGTCTGCTGCGTCTCGACGTCGGTCATGCCGGCCACGGGCTCGTCGACCAGGAGCAGCTTCGGGTCCTGCGCCAGCAGCATGCCGATCTCCAGCCATTGCTTCTGGCCGTGCGAGAGACTGCCCGCGAGCCGCTTGCGCGCGTCCGTCAGGCGGATGGTCTCGAGCACGCGATCGATGCGCTCAGTGTCTGATCTGTTCTGGCGCCAGAACAGCGTGCCCCTGACGCTGTGATCGACATTGAGCGCGAGCAGGAGATTGTCCTCGACCGTCTGACTCTCGAACACGGTCGGCTTCTGGAACTTGCGCCCGATGCCGAGCTCGGCGATATGCGTCTCATCTAACCGGGTCAGATCGGTGGTGCCGTCGAACAGCACGATGCCCTCGTCCGGCCTGGTCTTGCCGGTGATGATGTCCATCATGGTGGTCTTGCCGGCACCGTTCGGACCGATGATGGCGCGCATCTCGCCCGGCGCGAGCGTCAGCGACAAATTGTTGATGGCCTTGAAGCCATCGAAGGAGACGTGCACGCCGTCGAGATAGAGCAGCGCGGATGTGGTGCGACCGTCGACCGTGTTCATGCCTCACTCCGCCATCTTGGGTTCGCTGACGCCGTTTTCGCGTGCGGCACTGGTGGCGGCCTCCGCCGCAAGCCGCCGCTCCTTCCAGGGCAGCCACCAGCTATTGATGGTGCCGACGATGCCCTTCGGCAACAGCAGCGTCACCAGAATGAACAGCGCGCCCAGCATGAACAGCCAGTATGGGGCGAGCGCACCGGAGGTGAAAAACGTCTTGGCGTAGTTGACGACGATGGCCCCCAAAGCCGCTCCGACCAGCGTGCCGCGCCCGCCGACGGCAACCCAGATCACCGCCTCGATGGAATTGCCCGGCGCGAATTCGGACGGATTGATGATGCCCACCTGCGGCACGTATAGCGCGCCGGCAACGCCCGCCATGCAGGCCGAGAGCGTGAAGACGAACAGCTTGTAGGATTCGACGCGGTAGCCGATGAAACGCGTGCGCGATTCCGCGTCGCGGATCGCGATCAACACCTTGCCGAGCTTGGAGGTCACGATCGCGCGGCAGATCAGGAAAGCAATGATCAGGAACAGGCAGCTCAGTGCAAACAGCGCGGCGCGGGTGCCCTCGGCCTGGACGTTGAAGCCGAGAACGTCCTTGAAGTCGGTCAGGCCGTTGTTGCCGCCGAAGCCGAAATCATTTCGGAAAAAGCCGAGCAAGAGCGCATAGGTCATCGCCTGCGTGATGATGGAGAGATAAACGCCGGTGACGCGGGAGCGGAAGGCGAACCAGCCGAAGCAGAAGGCGAGCAGGCCGGGGACCAGGATCACCATCAGCGCGGCAAAGGGGAACATGTCGAAGCCATACCAGTACCAGGGCAGCTTCTGCCAGTTCAGGAACACCATGAAGTCGGGCAGGA
The DNA here is from genome assembly GCF_000472385.1 of Bradyrhizobium sp. ARR65. GTDB lineage: Bacteria > Pseudomonadota > Alphaproteobacteria > Rhizobiales > Xanthobacteraceae > Bradyrhizobium. The sequence continues at coordinate 102,742 of NZ_AWZU01000006.1, read as the reverse complement.
TCGGGTTGCCGTAGACGCCGCGGGTGCCGATCTGGCGCATCAGATACATGCCCATGGCGTAGCCGCCCAGCGCGAAGAATGCGCCATGGCCGAGCGAGAGAATGCCGCAATAGCCCCAGATCAGGTCGATCGCGAGCGCCAGGATGGCGTAGCAGACATATTTGCCCCACAGCGCCACCAGATAGGTCGGCACCTGCAAGAACGAGCCTGACGGCAGCAGCAGGTTGGAAAGCGGGATCAGGATGCCGCAGGCGGCGACCACCAGGATGAAGGTGGTCGCGGCCCGATCCAGCGAACGCGTCAGCATATGGCTCATCATGCTTCCACCGCCCGCCCCTTGAGCGCGAACAGGCCGCGCGGCCGTTTCTGAATGAACAGGATGATCAGCACGAGAATGGCGATCTTGCCGAGCACCGCACCGGCTACCGGCTCCAGGAACTTGTTGGCGATGCCGAGGGTGAAGGCGCCGACCAGCGTGCCCCAGAGATTGCCGACGCCGCCGAACACCACCACCATGAAGGAGTCGATGATGTAGCCCTGGCCGAGATTGGGGCTAACATTGTCGATCTGCGACAGCGCCACGCCTGCGATGCCCGCGATCCCCGAGCCCAGGCCGAAGGTCAGCGCATCGACGCGCGAGGTGGCAATCCCCATCGAGGCCGCCATGCGGCGGTTCTGCGTCACCGCGCGCATCTGCAAGCCGAGCGACGTGAAGCGCAGCATCGCCAGCAGGATCGCGAATACGGCAAGCGTGAAGCAGAGGATCCACAGCCGGTTATAGGTGATGGTGATCTGGCCGAGCTCGAATGCGCCGCTCATCCATGAGGGATTGCCGACCTCGCGGTTGGTCGGGCCGAAGGCGGTGCGCACGGCCTGTTGCAACACCAGTGACAGGCCCCAGGTCGCGAGCAAGGTCTCCAGCGGCCGGCCGTAAAGGAAGCGGATGATGCTGCGCTCGATCACGACGCCGATCGCGCCTGAAACCAGAAAGGCCAGCGGCACCGCGATCAGAAGCGAATAGTCGAACAGAGCGGGATAGCGGGTGCGGATCAGCTCTTGCACCACGAACGTGGTGTAGGCCCCGAGCATCACCATTTCGCCATGGGCCATGTTGATGACGCCCATCACGCCGAAGGTAATGGCAAGCCCGATCGCCGCGAGCAGCAGCACCGAGCCGAGCGAGAGGCCGTACCACGCATTCTGCACGCCGGACCACATCGCAAGCGAGCTCTGGATCGACGAGATCGCGCTCGCCGCGGCCTTGGCGACGCTGGGCGGCTGGTCGGCGCCGATGTCGTTGAGCATCGCGAGCGCTTCCTGGTCGCCACGCGACCGGATGATCGCGATCGCATCGAGCTTCTCTTTTTCCGATACGTCCGCCTTGAACAGCAGGATCGCGGCGCGCGCCTGCTGCAGCGCGGCTTTCGCGGTGCCGTCCGTCTCTTTTGCCAATGCGCTTTCGACAGCGGGCAGCGCCTGCTCCTCATGGGACTTGAAGACGGACCGGGCAGCCGAAATGCGCGTTTCAAGCTTCGGAGACAACAGCGTCAATCCCCCCAGCGCGGCCTGAACGTGACGGCGCAGCTTGTTGTTGAGGCGGACTTCGCTGGCGCTGTCGGGAATGGCATCGACGGGAGCCCCGGTCGCGGCATCCATCGCCTTGCCGTCGGTCTGCTTGATGTAGACCTTCTTGGTATCGGCATCAAACATCAGCCGCTCGTCCTGCAACGCGCTGATGATCGGATAAGCCAGCGGATTTCCCGATGCGGCGATCGCCGCGACCGCCTCTTCGGTATCAGAGAAATCGTCGGTGGTGAATTTGGCGACCGCATCCTCGAACGGACCGGCGAAGGCAGGGCCCGCGACGGCGATCAGCAGAAGCATCAACGCAAGCGTGCGAAGCAGAGCGGCGAACTTGGCAAGCACTGGCAAAACCCCGGCAAGAGGTAAGGGGAAGGCGACGACGTCGCCGCCTTCCCCGCGTCGTGAAGTCAGATCAGGTGCGGATCAGGTGCCCGAACCCAGGCACTTGTTGGTCTTGACGTTGTAGTTGCCGCACTTCTTGCCGACCCAGTCGCCGATCAGATCCTTGGAGCCTTCGAGCTCCTTCGACCAGGCATCGCCTGGGACGAGGTCCTTGGTCTTGAACACCACGTCGAACTGGCCGTTGGCCTTGATCTCGCCGATGAACACGGGCTTGGTGATGTGATGGTTGGGCAGCATCTTGGCGGTGCCGCCGGTCAGGTTCGGCACCTCGATGCCGGGCAGCGCATCGATCACTTTGTCCGGATCGGTCGACTTCACCTTCTCGACCGCCTTCACCCACATATTGAAGCCGATGTAGTGCGCTTCCATCGGGTCGTTGGTGGTGCGCTTGTCGTTCTTGGTGAACGCATGCCATTCCTTGATGAACTTCTCGTTTGCCGGCGTCTTGATCGACTCGAAGTAATTCCAGGCGGCGAGATGGCCGACCAGCGGCTTGGTGTCGATGCCGGCGAGTTCTTCCTCACCCACCGAGAACGCGACCACCGGAATGTCGGTCGCCTTGATGCCCTGGTTGCCGAGCTCCTTGTAGAAGGGCACGTTGGCGTCGCCGTTGATGGTGGAGACCACGGCGGTCTTCTTGCCGGCCGAACCGAAGGCCTTGATCTTGGAGACCTCGGTCTGCCAGTCGGAGAAGCCGAACGGCGTGTAGTTGATCATGATGTCGTCGGCGGCGACACCCTTCGACTTGAGGTAAGCCTCGAGGATCTTGTTCGTGGTGCGCGGATAGACATAGTCGGTGCCCTCAAGCACCCAGCGCTTCACCTTCTCTTCCTTCATCAGGTAGTCGACGGCCGGGATCGCCTGCTGATTTGGCGCTGCCCCGGTATAGAAGACGTTGCGCTCGCTTTCCTCGCCCTCGTACTGCACCGGATAGAACAGGATGTTGTTCAGCTCCTTGAACACCGGCAACACGGATTTGCGCGACACCGAGGTCCAGCAGCCGAACACGACCGCGACCTTGTCCTTGGTGATCAGCTCACGGGCCTTTTCGGCGAACAGCGGCCAATTCGAGGCGGGATCGACGACGACCGCTTCCAGCTTCTTGCCGAGCACGCCGCCCTTCTTGTTCTGCTCGTCGATGAGCATCAGCATCACGTCCTTCAGCGTCGTCTCACTGATCGCCATGGTGCCGGACAACGAATGAAGAATGCCAACCTTAATCGTATCGTCCGCGGCGAATGCCGGCGACAGCGCGAAACCGAGCGCCAGGCCGGCGGTCGCCGCCAGCCAGCGACGCCGAGTCATCGTCGCGATGTCCTGAGTAAGTTTTCTAAGCATTGAGATATCCTCTCCCTGACGCAGGCGTGAAAAAACGCTGCGACGGCCAGACCGGCCGCGCGTAGGGAGAATCGCAAGAACTGTGCCATGGCCTGCGGCAGGCCTAAGCCAATGATTGACCAAATGAAATTCGAAGAACGCACAAAAATACCGCGATTTTCTGCCTATCTTTTAGCCGTCCAAGATGGCTGCCTTCTCGGCAATCCGCTTAATTTGCGAGCAGCTCTTGGTAAATGTCTAATTTTCCGGCATGCGATTGCGATCAGGACGCGCAGACCTCCGCATATTTCGCCACGCTCCACGCTCCTGGTGCGACTTCATCCTTGAAAGTGCCGCGTTCCCGTTCCATATCGGGTACAGGACCCCAGAGAATCATCGGGGCATCGCAAGCCGCGTGTTCTTAAGCCCTCCGCAACGGGCTTTTGGCTTGCCTTTCAGCCTAACAGAATCGACGCCGCCAACACGCGGGTGTCTTGAAGATCGTCCGCACGCGCGCGGCGCTTTGCCGGCGTGCCTGTGGTTCATGTGGAAAGAACAAAGCTTTTGACCTCCTTTTCGGATTTCGGCCTCGCCGATCCCATCTCGCGTGCGCTCAAGGAAGAGAATTACGTCACGCCCACTCCCATCCAGGCTCAGACCATCCCGCTTGCGCTCGAAGGCCGCGACGTCATCGGTATCGCGCAAACCGGTACCGGCAAGACCGCGTCCTTCGCGCTTCCCATCCTGCATCGCATTCTCGCGCAGCGCAGTAAGCCGCAGCCGAAGAGCTGCCGCGCCCTGGTGCTGAGCCCGACCCGCGAACTGTCGGGCCAGATTCTCGACAGCTTCAACGCCTATGGCCGTCACATGCGACTGAGTTCGGCGCTCGCGATCGGCGGCGTGCCGATGGGCCGCCAGGTGCGCGCCCTGATGGGCGGCGTGGATATCCTGGTGGCGACGCCGGGCCGCCTGCTCGATCTCGTGCACGGCAATGCCTTGCGGCTGAACGGCGTCGAGTTTCTGGTCCTTGACGAAGCGGACCGCATGCTGGACATGGGCTTCATCAACGACATCAGGAAAATCGTCGCCAAGCTGCCGCAGCAGCGACAGACGCTGTTCTTCTCGGCGACGATGCCGAAGGCCATCGCCGAGCTTGCGGAGGCGATGCTGCGGGATCCAGCGCGTGTCGCGGTGACACCCGTCTCCTCGACGGCCGAGCGCATCAGCCAGCGTATCATCCAGGTCGACCATACGGCCAAGGGTGACATGCTCGCGCAGCTTCTGACCCAGGAACCGATCGATCGCGCGCTGGTTTTCACCCGAACCAAGCACGGCGCCGACAAGGTGGTGAAGAGCCTGGCCAAGTGCGGGATTGCCGCCCACGCGATCCATGGCAACAAGTCGCAGAATCATCGGGAACGCGTGCTTTCGGCGTTCCGTTCCGGCGAGGTCCGCACGCTGGTCGCCACCGATATCGCCGCCCGCGGCATCGACGTCGACGGCATCAGCCATGTCGTGAATTTCGACCTGCCCAACGTGCCGGAGACTTACGTGCATCGCATCGGCCGCACCGCCCGCGCGGGCCGCGAGGGTACGGCCATCTCTCTAGTCGCCGGCGGCGAGGAAATGGCCTATTTGCGCGACATCGAACGGTTGATCCGGATAGCGTTGCCGCGCGAGGACCGTCGCACGGCGGGCCAGCGCGATCCCGCCCCGTCAAGCCTGCAACATCGCGGAAGCCGTGCAGCCCCACACCCACATGGGACAAGAGCAAATGACGCTGCCCAACCCTCAAAAGGCCCTCGCCGCCGACGCCGTCGCGGTGGTAAGAGTGGCGCCCTGCAAATCAATCGCCAAGAACCGCATCATGCAGCGCAGCATGCACCGCACCGTGCGCAGCATGGCGGCAACACGGATGGGAATGCTATTGCCTTTTTGCATCGCGAAAGCCGTCCCCGCGACCAACGCAGCCGCGACCAGCGGACCCGTTAACCATCGATCGATCTGGAGCTAAGCATGGCCAAAGAAGAGTTGATCCAGTTCGAAGGACTGGTCACCGAAATCCTTCCGGATGCACGTTACCGCGTGCAGCTCGACACCGGGCACGAGATCGTTGCCTATACGGCAGGCAAGATGAAAAAGAATCGCATCAAGACGCTTGCGGGCGACCGCGTGACGGTCGAAATGTCGCCCTATGACCTGGAAAAGGGCCGGCTGATTTTCCGCCACAAGGACGAACGTCCGAGCGCGCCCGGTGGCGCGCCGAGGGGGGGCCCGCAGCGGGGTGGCCAGTTTCGTCGCCGATAAGCGTCGGAAATGCGTTCAGGATGGTCTTGAGCCGGCCGCACATGACAGGATGATGTCATGGTCGCGGAACGGCTGGCCCGTACATTAAAAATTCGTGCACGTCAGGATTGTTTTGACGCGCTGCTTCTCATAAGATGCAGTTATCGATTTTCGGCCGGACGACATTAGCTAATACCGGTACAGCCGGTTCAGACGCTGACGACCCTTCCAAAAATTCGATCTCACCAGCCCACCATAAGTGGGTTTCTGACTTTGTTACTCTGAGAAGGGACTACACCCCGTGAGCATGGGAACCGTGAAATGGTTTAACGCCACCAAAGGCTATGGCTTCATCCAACCGGATGACGGCGGCAAGGATGTGTTCGTGCACATCAGCGCCGTCGAGCGCGCCGGGCTCGGCACGCTGCGTGAAGGCCAGAAGATCTCCTACGAGATCGTGGCGGATCGCCGTTCGGGCAAGTCTTCGGCCGATAATCTCCGCGCCGCGAACTAATCGTCTTCGGAGGGGTTAAGCCCTTTCGAAGCATCCTATCGGATAGCTGCCCAGATTAACGAAAAGGGCCGCGTCCAAGCGCGGCCCTTTTCATGTTCTGAATGTTGTTTTGCACGCGCCCACAGGCGGCGCGGAGCTACTCCGAGGCATGGACAGCGCTCAATTGGCCTTGCCGGTCGTCGCCGACGCGCTGCTGCTGGCCTGGTTGGTCAATGAACTCGACTGCTGCAGCACCGAGCTGAAATACTTCTCGTCGTCGCCGAGCGTGGCCCGGCGCTGACAGATCGGCATGCAGCTATACGTCTGGCGTTCGACCCCGCGATAGACCGTGACCAACTGATCGCTCGGCCCCTCGACCTGGATCATCCGGTCGACCAGGATCTCGCCGTTGCGGTCCATGGCAATGAAATTCGTCGCGCCATAACCTTTGCCGGTCACCACGAGAATGCCGCCGTTCTGCAGCGTCACGTCGGCAATCAGCGGGTTTCCGACCACGATGGTCGCAACGCGCGAGGGCAGCTTGAGGAGCTTGGCCTGATCGACATTGACCGAGATGGTATCGGCGGGGGACTCGGCGAGCGCGGCGCCGGGCCGCAGCAGCAGACCGACGGCTATCGCCAGCAATGAGCGAGCAAGCGGGCGGGCAAGGTTACATAGCAACTCAGACGACATACTGTACCCCGGGACGTCGACGAGCCGGCGAAAGGCGATAAGGGAGCCGCGCCGGCGCCCGACAAGAGAAGTCTGCCAAGAATTGATGAACGAACGGCAAATCGCGCTTTAGCGCCGGAACGGGAAGGCGAGCTGCCCGACGATCTCGGCGGGCATATCGGCTTCGTCCTTGCCGTAGTTCTCGGGCAGCCGTCCCTCCGGCATGCGGAATGTGCCGAACAGAATGTCCCAGATCGGAAAGGTGCCCGCAAAGTTGGTGTCGCCGCCCTCTTCCAGCGGCGTGTGATGCCAGCGATGAAAGACCGGCGTCGCCAGCACATATTTGAGCGGCCCAAGGGTCCAGCTCAAATTCGCGTGCACGAAGGCCGAATGGAAGGTGGTGAACGGGCCGACCCAGAGCATGACGTTCGGCGAGATGCCGGCCATCAGCAAAATGACATCGACCGAGATGGTGCCGATCACGAGATTGACGGGATGAAAGCGCGCGGCCGAAATCCAATCAAGCTCTTCGGAGGAATGATGCACGGCGTGGTACTTCCAGAACTCGCCGCGATGAAACAGCCGATGCAGCCAATACAGCATGAAATCGGACGCCACCAGGAACAAAAGTCCCTGCACCCATAGCGGCAGATACGACAACGGCCCATGGCCGTTGTCGTAGAAGGCGATCAGCGCATCGGCATCGTGAATGTTGAAGACCACGGCGGCGCCGACCACGAGCAGGCCGATGCGCACCACGCGCGCAAACACCGGCACGAAGAACCAGTAGACGACGTCGGTGACGAGCTCGCGCCTTTGCCACCACGACTTGCCGGGATTGCAGGCCCAGTAATGGCTGAGCACCGTAAACACCAGTGCCAGGACGATCGTGATCGGCACCACCTTCTCAATGGTCTGGCCGAGCATCATCATCGCTTCCATGGTCGGGTTCGACATCGTCGCCTCGCAAAATGGGATGCTGCAGACGTACTCCCGCCGGGCTTAAGGAGGCGTGAAGTTGAGTCGCTCTTCTGGGCGAGACTCCGTTATGTGCGTGCCAATCGGCGGCTCGCGCGAAAATCGAATCAGAGTGAATCACTTAATGGGCCGTTTACTCTGGCAAAGAACAGCCAATTGGAAGCATGTTTACGCGATCGAATTAACTGCGCCGCAATTTGTCGGACCTTAGGGTGCGGCCCATGGTCACGGTGCTGAGAACGCCGGCGCGACCAGATCCACAGTTTCGATCAGCCACGTGTACATGGAGTTTAGACGAATGAAGAACCTGATTGCGCGCTTCGTGAAGGACGAGTCCGGCGCCACCGCGATCGAGTACGGCCTGATTGCCGCCGGCATCTCTCTCGCCATCATCGCCGTCGTCAACGGCATCGGCTCCAAGCTGAACGGCGCCTTCAGCTCGATCAACAACTCGCTGAAGTAAGCAATTCTCGCCGTCGAACAGCAGGGGCCCCGGCAATCGGGGCCCTTGTCTTTTTCGTGAGCGCCGGCGCGATCGATGTGCAAGCTGATGCCTGCGCCTATCAACCCACTCTCGCGCATTCCGGCGTCCGGCAGCCGCGGATTTGCGTTTGCCGATTGTTCATCTCTCTCCCCTAACCTTCGCCGGTCCAACCCATACGATGCCGTGTAGTGTGCCCCGATGATGCTTGACCTCGCACGGCTTTCCGCATTTCCCGCGCTGATGGCGTTCGCCGCGGCGAGCGACCTCTTCACCATGACGATCTCGAACCGGGTCTCGCTGGCGCTCGTCGCGTGCTTCTTGGTGCTCGCCCCGCTCACCGGCATGGGAATCAACGACATTCTGCTCCATTTCGGCGCCGGCGCGCTCGTGCTCGTCTTCGCGTTCGCCTGTTTTGCGCGCGGCTGGGTTGGCGGCGGCGATGCCAAGCTCGCTGCGGCGACAGCCCTGTGGTTCGGTTTCGCGCATCTGCTCAATTATCTGCTTTACGCGTCCGTGTTCGGCGGTGTCCTGACCATCGCGCTGCTGCAGCTTCGGCAATGGCCGCTGCCTTATCCGCTGACCACCCAGACCTGGCTCTTGAGGCTGCACGCCAAGGAAAGCGGCATTCCCTACGGCATCGCGCTCGCGATCGGAGCGCTCATGATCTACCCCGACACCGATTGGGTGAAGGCGATCGACCTCGCGCATATCGCATTGCGCTGACGCCTAGCCGGTAAACTCGGCGTTAAGGCGATTTAGATACGCCTCATTAACCATGCTTTGACGAATAGCTGGTCAACTCCCATCACGGCGACCGACGCGTCGCGGCGTTATGTGGAAAGTTGAGGCGTATGAATACCGCACGCATCGTAGTTCTGGCCATCGCCCTCGGCGCCGGCGGCGTTGCTGCTTATCTTGCGAGCGGATTCGACAACAAGCCGCCTCCCCCCGCGCCGGTGGCGCAACTCCCGACCGTCGACGTGCTGATCGCCAAATCGGACATCGGCCTTGGCCAGACCGTCAAGGCGGAAGACCTCCAGTGGCAGACCTGGCCGGCGGCATCCGCCAGCAACAGCTTTATCCGCCGCAATGAGCGGCCCGACGCCACCACCCAGCTCGCCGGCTCGATCGCGCGCGGTCCCTTCATCGCGGGCGAGCCGATCCGCGAGCAGAAGCTGGTGAAAAGCGACTCCGGTTTCATGGCGGCCATCCTGCCGACCGGCATGCGCGCGGTATCGACCGAAATCGCCCCGGAGACCGGGGCCGGCGGCTTCATCCTGCCCAATGATCGTGTCGACGTTCTCCTCACCAGGCATCTCAAGAATCCCGATGCCAAGGGCGACGAGCAGGACGTGGTGAAGTCCGAAGTCGTCCTGTCCAATGTCCGCGTGCTCGCGATCGACCAGGCGCCCAAGGAAAAGGACGGCCAGAATGCGGTGATCGGCAAGACCGTTACGCTGGAATTGAAGCCCGAGCAGACCGTCACGCTCGCCGCCGCGCGGCAAGCCGGCTCGCTGTCGCTCGCATTGCGCAGCATTGCCGATGCCAATGCCGTCGAGAACGTCATCAAGGAAGAGAAGGTCACCCAGAACATCAACGTTGTCCGCTTCGGTATCCCCAGCACGACGACGACAGCACCGACGCAGCAGTGACGATGAGGACGAACGAGATGCAATCCGGGGCGAGCTTCACGAAGATGCGGACCGCGATGGTCCGCGCCCTGTCGTTTTCGGCGGTCGCTGCGCTCGCGCTCAACCCAGTGCTGGCACCGGTTGTGGCGAGCGACTATCGGCTCCCGCCTCCCATTGCGGCCGACGGCCAGATGAATGCGCGCTTCCTCTCGCTCGGCGTCGGCAAATCGGTGGTGATCGACCTGCCGCGCGACATCAAGGACGTGCTGGTCGCCGATCCAAAGATCGCCAACGCCGTGATACGCTCCGCACAGCGTGCCTACATCATTGGTGCCGCGGTCGGTCAGACCAACATCGTTTTTTTCGATTCCGCGGGCCAGCAGATTGCCGCCTATGACATCGCGGTCAAGCGAGACCTCAACGGCGTGCGCGCTGCGCTCAAGCAGCTTCTGCCGAACGCCGATATCCAGATCGAGGGTGTCGGCGACGGCGTCATGCTGACCGGCACCGCCGCCACGCCGATCGAGGCGCAGCAGGCCGCCGATCTCGCGGGCCGCCTTGCGGGCGGCACCGACAAGGTCGTCAACTCGATCGTGGTGCGCGGCCGCGACCAGGTGATGCTCAAGGTCACGGTGGCCGAAGTCGCCCGCTCAGTAATCAAGCAGCTCGGCATCGACCTCAACGCCAGCCTCAACTACGGCACCGCGGTCGTGAATTTCTCCAATTCCAACCCGTTCACCGCCCGTGGCGGTCCGCTGGTCAGCGGCAACTCGGTGACGACCTCCTTCGGCGCCACGCCGTCGGTCACGGCGACGCTGCGGGCGATGGAGAGTGCCGGCGTGATCCGAACGCTGGCCGAACCGAACCTGACGGCGATCTCGGGCGAGTCTGCGACCTTCGTGGCCGGCGGTGAATTTCCGATTCCGGCCGGCTATTCCTGCGATCCCACCACTCATGTCTGCACCACGCAGATCTCCTATAAGAAATTCGGTGTCTCCCTGAACTTCACGCCGGTGGTGCTGACCGAGGGACGGATCAGCCTGCACGTGATGACGGAAGTGTCGGAGCTGTCCAATGAAAACTCTGTCACGCTGTCGCAGGCGGTGACGTCCTCGACGGTCAACTCGATCACCATTCCATCCATCAAGACGCGCCGCGCCGAAACCACGCTGGAAATTCCCTCCGGCGGCGCCATGGCCATGGCCGGCCTGATCCAGGACCAGACCAAGCAGGCCATCAACGGCATGCCCGGCCTGATGCAGCTCCCGGTTCTCGGCTCGCTGTTCCGCAGCCGCGACTACGTCAACAATCAGACCGAACTCATGGTGCTGGTCACGCCCTATGTGGTCCGCGCGGTGGCGCAGAAGGACCTGTCGCGTCCTGACGACGGATTTGCGGTGGTCTCGGACCCGCAGGCCGACCTGTTGGGCTCGATCAATCGCATCTATGGCGTGCCCGGTCGCATCGAGCCGACGCGGAATTATCGCGGCCAATACGGCTTCATCACCGATTGAGGCGAACGAGGATCAAAACGATGACAAGGCAAACATTCCTCGGTCGCACCCGCATCCTGCGAGTAGTCGGCGCGCTGGCCGGCCTGACCGTCGCGCTCGGTGCCTGCACCCATGCCGACGACGCCGCGGTCACTGCCAGCATTCCGGACGATTATCGCGCTCGCCATCCGATCGCGATCGAGGAAGGCAGCCAATCGATGGTCGTCCTGGTCGGCCGCGGCCGCGGCGGGCTTTCAGCCGAGCAGCGCGCCGATGTGACGGGACTGGCGCAAAGCTGGCTGCACGAGGGCACCGGCGCAATCACCGCCGACGTCCCGGTCGACACGCCGAACGCGCGCGCCGCCGCGGATTCGCTTCACGAAATTCAATCGCTGCTCGCTGCGGCCGGCGTACCGCCACAGGGGCTGACGGTGCACCACTATCGCCCCGACGATCCCAAATTCATGCCCCCGATCCGTCTGACCTATCCGAAGCTAAAGGCGGTGGCCGGGCCTTGCGGCCTTTGGCCCGAGGATCTCGGCCCGTCGATCAAGAACAAGAGCTATTACGAGAACAGGTCCTACTACAATTTCGGCTGCGCCTATCAGCGCAACATGGCGGCCATGGTCGCGAACCCCGCCGATCTCGAACAGCCACGATCCGAGACGCCGCCCTACACCACTCGCCGGAGCGAAGGCTTCGAGAAATACCGCAAGGGTACGACCACGGCGACCACCTATCCTGAGGCCGATAGGGCCAAACTCAGCGACACCGGCAAATGATCAGTTACGCCCGCCAGACTTCCGAGCAACAGCCTCAAGCCGCCGCGCCGCCTGTGGAAGAGCATATCGCACCCGCGCCGCGGGTGTCGGTGCAGGCGTTTTGCGAGACGGTGGAAACTGCTGCTGCCGTGCAGGCCGCCGGCGAAGACCGCCGGCTCGGCAAGGCGCACCTGAAGATTCAGATGGGCGGCATGGCCGCGGCCATCGAAGCCTATCGCTCGGCGCCGACGCCCAACGTGATCGTGCTGGAGACCGACGCGCGCTCCGACATTCTCGCCGGCCTCGACCAGCTCGCGACGGTCTGCGACGCCGGCACGAGGGTGATCGTGATCGGACGCATCAACGACGTCGCCCTGTACCGCGAACTGGTCCGCCGCGGCGTCAGCGACTATCTGATCGCGCCGGTGACCGCGATCGACGTGGTCCGCTCGATCTGCAATCTGTTCTCGGCGCCAGAAGCGAAGGCGGTCGGCCGCATCATTGCTGTGGTAGGAGCGAAGGGCGGCGTCGGTGCGTCCACCATTGCTCACAATGTGGCCTGGGCCATTGCCCGCGACCTCGCGATGGATTCGGTCATCGCCGACCTCGACCTTGCCTTCGGCACCGCCGGGCTCGACTATAACCAGGACCCGCCGCAAGGCATCGCCGATGCGGTGTTCTCGCCGGACCGCGTCGATACCGCCTTCATCGACCGCCTGCTGTCGAAATGCACCGACCACCTCAGCCTGCTCGCGGCGCCCGCGACGCTGGACCGCGTCTACGACTTCGGCACCGAAGCGTTCGATGCCATATTCGACACGCTGCGCACCACCATGCCATGCATCGTGCTGGACGTTCCGCATCAATGGTCGGGATGGAGCAAACGGGCGCTGGTCGGCGCCGACGACATCCTGATCGTCGCGGCACCCGACCTTGCCAATTTGCGCAACAGCAAGAACATCTTCGACTTGTTGAAGGCCGCCCGCCCGAACGACCGGCCCCCGCTTTACTGCCTGAACCAAGTCGGCGTGCCCAAGCGCCCCGAGATCAACGCAGCCGAATTCGCCAAGGCGATCGAGAGCGAGCCGATTGCCTCCATTCCGTTCGATCCGCAGATGTTCGGCGCGGCTGCCAATAACGGCCAGATGATCGCGGAGATTTCGGCAAATCATCGTGCCACCGAGATGTTCCTGCAGATCGCGCAGCGGCTCACCGGCCGCAGCGAGAGTAAGAAGCCGAAGAGTTCTTTCCTGTCGCCCCTGATCGACAAGCTCCTGAAGAAGTAGTCAAGCGCGTGGAGTCGTATCGTGTTTGGTAAGCGTAGCGGAACAGACACCGAGAGCCGGAGCCTGCGGCCGGCGGTGAGCGCGCCGGAGCCTGCGGCCGCGCCGGTCGCGCCGCGCCCCTCCGCTCCCCCTGCCGTGGCGTCGCCGCCGCTCGCGCCGACCAAACCGCCGGCTCCTCCGCCCGTGGTCGAGACCCGACGCTCCGACAATTACTACCAGGTCAAGGCGACGATCTTCGGCGCGCTGATCGAGGCGATCGATCTCGCCCAGCTCGCCAAGCTCGACGGCGAATCCGCGCGCGAGGAAATCCGCGACATCGTCAACGAGATCATCGCGATCAAGAACATCGTGATGTCGATCGCCGAGCAGGAGGAACTGCTCGACGATATCTGCAACGACGTGCTCGGCTACGGCCCGCTCGAGCCGCTGCTGTCGCGCGACGACATCGCCGACATCATGGTCAACGGCGCCAATACGGTCTACATCGAGGTCGGTGGCAAGATTCAGCGCACCGGCATCCGCTTCCGCGACAACCAGCAACTCCTCAACATCTGCCAGCGCATCGTGAGCCAGGTCGGCCGGCGCGTCGACGAAGCCTCGCCGATCTGCGACGCACGCCTCGCCGACGGCTCGCGCGTCAACGCCATCGTTCCGCCGCTGGCGATCGACGGCCCGGCGCTCACCATCCGCAAATTCAAGAAGGACAAGCTGACGCTCGACCAGCTCGTCAAGTTCGGCGCGATCACGCCCGAGGGCGCGGAGATCCTGCAGATCATCGGCCGCTCCCGCTGCAACGTGCTGATCTCCGGCGGCACGGGCTCCGGCAAGACCACGCTGCTCAACTGCCTCACCAACTATATCGAACACGACGAACGCATCATCACCTGCGAGGACGCCGCCGAGCTCCAGCTCCAACAGCCGCATGTGGTGCGCCTGGAAACCCGTCCGCCCAACATCGAGGGCGAGGGCCAGGTCACGATGCGCGAGTTGGTGCGAAACTGCCTGCGCATGCGGCCCGAGCGCATCATCGTCGGCGAGGTCCGCGGACCGGAGGCCTTCGACCTGTTGCAGGCCATGAACACCGGCCACGACGGATCGATGGGCACGCTGCACGCCAACAATCCGCGCGAGGCGCTGTCGCGCTGCGAATCGATGATCACGATGGGCGGCTTCTCGCTGCCATCACGCACCATTCGCGAAATGATCTGCGCCTCGATCGACGTCATCATCCAGGCCGCCCGCCTGCGCGACGGCTCGCGCCGGATCACTCACGTCACGGAGGTGATGGGGATGGAGGGCGACACCATTATCACCCAGGACATCTTCGTCTTCGACCTGATCGGCGAGGACGCCAACGGCAAGATCATCGGTCGGCATCGCTCGACCGGCATCGGCCGGCCGCGCTTTTGGGAACGTGCGCGCTATTACGGCGAGGAGAAGCGGCTGGCCGCGGCCCTCGACGCCGCGGAAGACCGCAGCCGGAGCACGCCATGAACACGCAAACTCTAGCCCTCGGCTTTCTCGCGGCGACCGCGATCGGCGGCATCGCCTGGGTCTTCGTCTATCCGGTGCTGTCGGGCGAGAAGCAGGCGGAAAACCGCCGCGCCTCGATTGCCAAGCCCGAGCCGGCCGCCAAGCGCCAGGCCGACAAAACCCAGCGCTCGCGTCGCGAACAGGTCGAGAGCACATTAAAGGATCTCGAGGCGCGCCATCAGAAGGAAAGCAAGGTCTCGCTCAGCGTTCGCCTCCAGCAGGCGGGGCTCGAGGATTGGTCGACCCAGAAGTTCATGGTGGTGTCGGCGGCTTTGGCCGCTGTGGCTTTCCTGGCGACCTTGGTCGGCGGCGGCGGCCTGCTCGGGGCTTGCGGACTGGCATTCGCGGCCGGTTTCGGCCTGCCGCGTTGGGGCTTGAGCTTCCTTAAGAAGCGTCGCCTGAAGAAGTTCCTGGCGGCGCTGCCCGATGCGGTCGACGTTATCGTGCGCGGCATCAAGGCCGGCCTGCCCCTGTTCGAATCGATCAAGGTCGTTGCCGCCGACGCGCCGGAGCCGCTGAGGAGCGAGTTCAGGGCAATCATCGAAACCCAGACCATCGGCATGCCGCTGGGAGAGGCTTGCGCGCGGCTCTATGACCGTATGCCGGTCCCGGAGGCGAACTTCTTCGGCATCGTGGTCTCGATCCAGCAGAAGTCTGGCGGCAATTTGTCGGAGGCGCTCGGCAACCTTTCCAAGGTGCTGCGCGACCGCAAGAAGATGGCCGAGAAGATTCAGGCGATGTCGATGGAAGCCAAGGCGTCCGCGTCGATCATCGGCTCGCTGCCGCCGATCGAAATGGTGCTCGTCTACCTGACGACCCCCGACTACATCTCGCTGCTGTGGACCACGCCGACCGGCCAGGTGATGCTGGTCGGGTGCCTGCTCTGGATGTCCATCGGCGTCTTTGTGATGAAGAAGATGATCAATTTCGACTTCTAGAGCGCGATGAGATCAGATCGCACTCTAGATTTTGTTTAAGCATGATCCTTTCGGAAGACTGCTGCACACTTTTCCGGATCATGCTCCAGAGGATACCGCATGTTCCAGTTACTGGCCGAAAAACTCCACGACGTCCGCTTCATGACCATGCTGCTCGCCGCGATCGCGGCGAGCTTGACCGCCTATACGCTGATCATGCCGCTGTTTGCGGGCGAAGGCCTGGCCAAGCGCATGAAGGCGGTGGCCAACGAGCGCGAACGCATCCGCCAGCGCGAGCGCGAGCGGCTCAACAAGGGCGAGAAGGTCACGCTGCGACAGACACCGCGGCAGCTCGTGTCGAAGGTGGTCGACGATTTCAACCTCACCAAATGGCTGGCGCAGGAGTCCGCGCGCGAAAAGCTGATTCAGGCCGGCTATCGCGGCCAGGCGCCTTATGTCACCTTCCTGTTCGCGCGCATGGTGGCGCCCATCGTGTTGCTGGTGCTGTCTATCATCTACGTGTTCCTGCTCGCGCATCTTGAGAAGCCGTTGCCGATCAAGATCGGCATCTGCGTCGGCGCGGCCTATCTCGGCCTGCAGGCGCCGATGCTGTTCCTGAAGAACGCGATCAGCAAGCGTCAGCTCCAGATCAAGCGCGCCTTTCCCGACGCGCTCGACCTGCTCTTGATCTGCATCGAGTCCGGCATGTCGATCGAGGCCGCCTTTCGCAAGGTCGCCAGCGAGATCGTCACCCAGTCGATCGCGCTGTCGGAAGAATTCACCCTTACCACGGCCGAGCTGTCCTATCTGCAGGACCGCAAGGTCGCCTATGAAAACCTCGCCAGGCGCACGGGGCTCGAGGGCGTCAAATCAGTCTGCTTGGCACTGCAGCAGGCGGAGCGCTACGGTACGCCGCTCGGCCAATCCCTGCGCGTGATGGCGCAAGAGAACCGCGATATGCGCATGAACGAAGCGGAGAAGAAGGCCGCGTCACTGCCGCCCAAGCTGACCGTGCCGATGATCCTGTTCTTCCTGCCGGTGCTGTTCATCGTCATTCTGGGGCCGACCTACATCAAGGTCGTCGCCATGAATCTGCAGTGACGCCCCGCAAGGCTTCGCCGTGATCGCGCGCGGCGATGGCGGCCTTCTCGACATCGTAGTCATACAGCCATTTGCGAAATTCGGCGGCGTTGGCTATCTCGCGATCGCGCTGCTCGAGGCTCGCATATTTCGAATCGTAGCGCAGGCCGTTCTGCCGTGCTTCGGCCTGGACTACGTCGGTGCGCGCCCGGCGCAGCCGCTCGTAGCGCGTCAGGATGGCGGGGACATCGGCGGCCTCGCGTCCTTCGAGCAGCACCGCCAGCGCGACTGCGTCCTCGATCGCCTGATTGGCGCCTTGACCGAGATGCGGGAGCATCGCGTGCGCCGCATCTCCCAATAGCGCGAGGCGGCCGTTGGTCCAGGACGCCAGCGGCCGGCGATCGTAGAGGCCCCACCAGAAGCAAGTTTCGACTTTCTGAAGCAGGTCGGTGACGCAGGGGTCCCAGCCCTGGAACGAAGCCGCCAGTTCGTCGCGATCGCCCGCTGCGGACCAGGACTCGATCGTCTCGGTCGAGGTCGGGACGAAGCCGACATAATTGAGCAAGGCGCCGCTGCGCACCGGAAACACCATGAAGTGCTTGCCATCACCCATCCACACCTGGTGCGCCTCCTTGCGCCAGCCCGGCAGTTTCTCGCGTGCGATCAGGCCGCGATAGGCGCGCACCCCTGAATATTCTGGCGGCTGGGGCGCGACGACATAACGTTGCAGCACCGAGTGGATGCCGTCGGCCGCGATGACCACGTCGGCCTCCGCGCGCTCGCCATTGGCGAAGCTGAGCCGCGCGACCGCGCCGTCCTGCGCAAAGCCGGTACAGCGATGATCCGCACGCACCACGCCTGCCGGCAGCCCGCGGGCGAGCACGTCGAGCAGATCGGCGCGATGCATGCCGTAGAGGCCGTTCCAGCCGGTTGAATCCGTGGTCAGGATCGGCCCGACCACCGTGCCGTCCATCCGGCAATATTCCGACCCCGAGCCGACCTTGGCGCCGACTGCGGCGAGCGCGTCGGCAAATCCCATCCGCTCGAGCTGGCGCAGGCTGTTGGGATAGATGAAGACGCCGGCGCCGACCTCACCGAGCGCCTTCGCCTGCTCGTAGACCGTGACCTCGATGCCGCGCCGGTGCAGGGCATTGGCCGCGGAGAGGCCGCCGATGCCACCGCCGACAACCGCGGCGCGAAGGCGTCTGGTCGATGTCATCATGGTCATGTGTTCCGATCTCTTGCAGGCTGTTGATGGCTAGTGCTACCGCGCGGATCAGCGCGATCGCTCTCGTGGCGGATAACGATAGGCACCAAGCGAGATGACCAGCATCACGGCCGCGAGCAGTGTGAGACCGAGGCCGATCAGCCCTGTCGCATAGCTGCGATTGGCATCGAAGGCATGCGCCATGATCCATGGACCGAGGCCGGACCCGAGCGTGAAAAAGGCCAGGATGCAGCCATAGACGACGCCATAATGGGCCATGCCGAAATAACGGCTGGTGAGATAGGCCATGATGTCGCCCTCGGCGCCGATGCCCAGCCCGAGCAACACGGCCGCGACGACTGCGACCGGTCCGGTAGCCCCGATGCCGAGCATCATCATGCCGACGAGGGGGACAAGAAAGAAGAACGCAGCGACATAGGGACCGTAGAAGCGATCGAGCGCGAGCCCGGACAGGATGCGCCCGACGATCAAGGACAGCCCGGCGGCCGCCACCGCCGTGGTGGCGGTGCCCGCGGCGATGCCGCGGTCGACGAGGATCGGCACGATGTGGGCGATGGTGCCGTTGATCGCCGCGGCGGCGAACATCATCGCCGCGGCCGCGAACCAGAAACGATAACCGCGCAGCGCCTGCCCAAGCGTCAGCCCCTCGGCGATCACTATTTCCAAACGGTCCTGTTGCGGCCGCTCGCGGACGAACAGCGCGACGGAAGGAAAGGCGACCAGAAGCAGAAGCGCGCCCAGCGCGAAATAGGCGTGGCGCCAATCATATGCGGCGACGAAATAGTGCGTGTATTTCGGCATCAGGGCGGCCCCGATGCCGATGCCCGCAAGCGTGACGCCGAGCGCGATCCCGCGCCGCCCGTCGAACCAGGTCGAGACCACGCGTCCGTAAGTCAGCGTGGAATGGCCGGCGCCGACGATGCCGAGAAAGCCGTAGAGCAGGATGAACGCGATCGGGCTTGCGCCGAGCAAGCCGCCCGAGGCGGTGGCGAGCGCGAAGATCACGATCGCGGGCAGCGCGATGCCGCGGACGCCGACGCGATCCACGACGGTGCCGACGAACGGCATCGCCAGCGCGCCGGTGACGTGGGCGGTCACGACAGCAGAGGCAAGCACGCTGCGCTGCCAGCCGAACTCGGCGCTGATCGGCTGCAGCAGCACGCCGAAGGTGAAGAGGATGATGGGACCATTGCCGACGATCAGCGCCAGCGTCGAGCCGAACACCACAAGCCAGCCGGTGGAGATCCTCTCGCCGCCGAGCGGCACTGCGAGTTCTCCTGGAAACGCGGGCTCTCCCATTCATCCTCCCCGGGTCTGCTGCCATTTCGCGGCTGTTTCGGCGTGCAGCGCTTAGCCGGACCGTAGGGAGATAGGAATTATTTTACAACACGCTGTTCAATTATAGAGTAATACGAAATCCATATAAATGAGGAGGCTTCGCAGCCAAGCAATGGCCGTTACCTTTCGCCAGCTCGAGGCGTTCATCGCGGTTGCCGAGACCCACAATTTCACCCGCGCCGCGGAGCGGTTGCGTATGGCGCAGCCGATGGTATCTAGCCTCATCCGGGAACTTGAAGCCGAGCTTGGCTTTCGCCTGTTTGACCGCACCACAAGGAGGGTGCAGCTCACCGCCGCCGCGGTTGAATTCTTGAACGACGCGCGGCGCCTCACGAGCGACATGGACGGCGCGCTGCGCCGCGCCCGCGACGTCGGCGCGCGCCGGCGCGGCCACATCAAGGTCGGCGCGCCGCCGCTGCTCGCCGCGGCACTGCTGCCGAAGGCGATCCGAGAGTTTGCGCAATCATCGCCCGGCGTGGCGGTCAGCGTTGTGGACCGCTCGCTGGCGGCAGTCCACGAGCTTCTGACGTCCGGCGATATCGATCTTGCGGTCGGGACTTTCCGCCGCAACGAGGACGGCATCGCGCGCATCCCGCTGGTGCCGTACCTGATCGCGCTGCTCTGCCGTGCCGACCATCGGCTCGCGGCCATCGCGCGCCCGCGCTGGCGTGATCTTGCCGGCGTGCCGCTGATTGCGCTTCGTCGCGGCAACGGCATCCGTGAACAGATCGAGCAGGGCTACGCCGCGGCCGGTCTGAACGCGGAGCCGGCCTTCGAGCTCGATCAACTCACCACGATCCTCGCGATGGTCGAGGCCGGCTTCGGCATCACGGTGTTGCCGCTCTATGCCCTCTCGGCTCTACCGACAAAATCCCTCGTCGCGCGCGAACTGATCGACCCCATGGTCACGCGCGAGATCGACGTCGCCCATCGCGAAGACCGCTCGCTATCGCCCGCCGCCCTCGATTTCGTGCGGCTGTTACGGCTCAACGCGACCGAGCTGCAATCGCCGAGATGATGATCGGCGGCGCGCGAGCCGCGCAGGAATCGAAGCTGGAGCCAGCGCATCCGCCGAACGAGCGCCTTCAACCACCGTCATTGCGAGGAGCGAAAGCGACGCAGCAATCCAGATTGCATCCGCAGAGAAAGTCTGGATTGCTTTGCTTCCGCTCGCAATGACGCCTAGGGCGGCGTTCCAAGTTGCCTTGAAACGCCGCCCTGTGTCCTTGATAGCCTTCGCCGGCGCCTGAAATCAGGCGAGCTCGAAGCGGTCGAGGTTCATCACCTTGTTCCAGGCCGCCACGAAGTCGTTCACGAACTTCTCCTTCGAATCCGTGCAGGCATAGACCTCGGCGAACGCCCGCAATTGCGAGTGCGAGCCGAAGATCAGGTCGACGCGGGTGCCGGTCCACTTGAGCTCGTTCGTCTTGCGGTCGCGGCCCTCGTACACGCCGTCGGCCCCGGCGGGCGCCCACTGCGTGCGCATGTCGAGCAGGTTGACGAAGAAGTCGTTCGTCAGCGTCTCGGGCTTATTGGTAAAGACGCCGTGCTTGGACTTGCCGACGTTGGCACCGAGCACACGCAGGCCGCCGACGAGCGCCGTCAGCTCGGGCGCGGTCAGCGTCAGGAGTTGTGCCCGATCGACCAGGGCTTCCTCAGGCATCATGTACTGGTGCCTGTTGCCGATATAGTTGCGGAAGCCGTCGGCCCGCGGTTCGAGCGGCGCGAAAGAAGGCGCGTCGGTCTGCTCCTGCGAGGCATCCATGCGCCCCGGCGTGAAGGGGACCTTCACGGCGGTGCCGCCGTCCTTCGCCGCCTTCTCGACGCCGGCGCAGCCGGCGAGAACGATCAGATCGGCGAGCGAGATCTTCTTGCCACCGGTTGCGGAGGCATTGAACTCCTTCTGGATCGCTTCGAGCTTTTGCAGCACGGTCTGGAGCTGCGCCGGCTCGTTGACTTCCCAGTCCTTCTGAGGGGCAAGGCGAATGCGTGCGCCGTTCGCTCCGCCGCGTTTGTCCGAGCCGCGGAAGGTCGATGCCGATGCCCAGGCCGTTGCAACAAGCTGAGACACGGTGAGGCCTGACGCGAGGATCTTCGCCTTCAGCGCTTCGACGTCCTTCTCGTCGACCAGCGGATGATCGACGGCCGGAATCGGATCCTGCCAGATCAGCGTCTCCTTCGGCACCAGCGGCCCGAGGTAACGCGCGATCGGCCCCATGTCGCGGTGGGTGAGCTTGAACCAGGCGCGGGCAAACGCGTCCGCGAACTGGTCGGGATGCTCGTAGAAGCGCCGCGAGATCTTCTCGTAGGCCGGGTCCATGCGCAGCGAGAGATCGGTCGTCAGCATGGTCGGCACGCGCTTCTTCGACTTGTCGAACGGGTCCGGAATGGACGGCTCGACTCCCTTCGCTTGCCACTGCCACGCACCAGCGGGGCTCTTGGTCAGCTCCCACTCGTACTTGAACAGGTTGTCGAAGAAGTAGTTGCTCCACTTGGTCGGCGTCTGCGACCAGATCACTTCCGGACCACCGGTGATCGCGTCAGCGCCGACGCCCGTGCCGAACTTGCTCTTCCACCCGAGGCCCTGGTCCTCGATGGCGCCGCCTTCCGGCTCCGGGCCGATCAGCGACGGATCGCCGGCGCCATGGGTTTTGCCGAAGGTGTGGCCGCCGGCAATCAGGGCGACGGTCTCCTCATCGTTCATCGCCATGCGGAAGAACGTCTCGCGAATGTCCTTGGCCGCCGCGATCGGGTCCGGCTTGCCGTTCGGCCCTTCCGGATTGACGTAGATCAGCCCCATCTGCACCGCGCCGAGCGGCTCGGCAAGCTGACGCTCGCCGCTGTAGCGTTCATCGCCCAGCCAGGTGCCCTCGGGACCCCAGTACAGTTCTTCCGGCTCCCACACATCGGCGCGGCCGCCGGCAAAACCGAACGTCTTGAAGCCCATCGACTCCAGCGCGACGTTGCCGGCCAGCACCATCAGGTCGGCCCAGGAGATCTTGCGGCCGTATTTCTGCTTGATCGGCCACAAGAGCCGGCGCGCCTTGTCGAGGTTCGCGTTATCGGGCCAACTGTTGAGCGGCGCGAAACGCTGCTGGCCGGCACCGGCGCCGCCGCGGCCGTCGGTGATGCGGTAGGTGCCCGCGCTGTGCCAGGCCATGCGGATCATGAGTCCGCCATAGTGGCCGAAGTCGGCCGGCCACCACTCCTGCGAGTCCGTCATCAGGGCATGCAGGTCCTTGATCACGGCATTCAGGTCGAGGCTCCTAAACTCCTTGGCATAGTCGAATGCCTCGCCCATCGGATCGGAGAGGCTGGAGTGCTGGTGGAGAACCTGAAGATTGAGCTGCTTCGGCCACCAATCGCGGTTGGTGCGCGCGCGCGTTGTGCCCGAAAACGGGCACTTGGTTGTATCATCCATAAATCGCCTCCTGTGGTAGTTCTCTGCACCGCGTGTGTCCAATCTAGGCCTCGCATTCCATCAGGGGAAATTGACTTTCGTGATTGTTACGATAAGCTTTCCTGATGATCCAATTTACCCTCCGGCAGCTTCGTTATTTCGATGCCCTGGCACGTCACGGCCATTTCGGACGCGCGGCTGAAGCGTGTGCAATCACGCAACCGGCGATGTCGATGCAGATCAAGGAACTCGAAGAAGCCTTGGGCGGCGTGCTGCTCGAGCGAAATGCGCGCCAGGTCGTGCTGACGAAGTTCGGCCAAGAACTCGCCGAGCGCGTCCGCGAGATCCTGCGATCGATCGATGAACTCGGAGATTTCGCGCGAGCCTCGCGTGACCAGCTCGTGGGCCGGCTGCGGGTCGGCATGATCCCGACCGTTGCGCCCTACCTGCTGCCCAAGGTCATCGCTAATCTCACGCGCATGCACCCGGAACTTGACGTTCACGTTCGCGAGACGGTGACGCCGAAGCTGATCCAGGAACTCAGCGAGGGTCGGCTTGACGCGGCGATCGTTGCGCTGCCGGTGTCCGAACCCTCGCTGACCGAGGTCGCCTTGTTCTCGGAGAATTTCCTGCTGGTCCGCCCGCGTGAAGATGAGGCGGCGCCGGTGCTCAGCGCCGAAGCACTGCGCGAGATGCGGCTGCTCCTGCTCGAAGAGGGACACTGCTTCCGCGATCAGGCCCTGTCGTTCTGCAAGATGCAGTCGTCCACGCCGCGGGAGGTGCTGGACGCGAGCTCCTTGTCCACGCTTGTTCAGATGGTGAGCGCGGGCCTCGGCGTCACCTTGATCCCGGAAATGGCCGTGGCGGTGGAGACGCGCTCGGCACCCGTGTCTGTCGCCCGCTTCGACGACCCGCAGCCTTCGCGAACCGTTGGCATGGTCTGGCGCAAGACAAGTCCGCTGGCGCGACAGCTCCTGCAAATTTCCGAGGTGGTGTCCTTGTCGGCCGACGCCTTGCGTGAGCAGTACGGTACGAGATCGGCAAAGGGCAATCGACGAACCTAGCTAACCGCCCTCCTGGTGGAGGGCTCTCTCACGAGCCGCCGCAACGACCAGCACAAACTGAGCTGGCCGCGGGGTCAGCTCTTCATCTGGGCAAGCTGGCCGGCGATGTCGCCCATGCCCCAATGCTCGGCAATCTTGCCGCTGGCGGTCCGGAAGATGTCGCAGGACGTGAAGCGCAGGCGCTTGCCGGTCGGCGCGACGCCGAGCAGCACACCCTGATGCGTGCCCTCGTAAACAAAACTCGCGGCGACCTTGTCGTCCGCCGCCACCATCGCCTCGATCGAGACCTTGAGATCCGGAAGGCCTTTCAGCCGCGCCGCGAAGAAGCCGACGCTCGCCTGCTTGGCGGACATTCCCGGCGGCGGGGGCGGTGCCGCGGCGCTGACTTGATGGTTGACATAGTCGTCGGCGAACAGCGCGGCAAAAGCGTCCATGTCGTGGGCCGACAATGTCGCGGCAAAGGCGTCCGCGACCTGGCGTGGCGTGGTCGTCTCGGCTCGCGCGAGGCTGGGGACCAATGTCGCCGCGCCGAGCACTGCCAAGATGGTTCTGCGATCCATCGTCTTCTCCCTTTTCGGAAAACGCCGGACAGCTAGCGTTTCTGCCGCTCGAAGTCACGCGCGCGAGCGGCCATGGCGATCGCACGCGAGCCAGGCGCGGACGGGACTGAGACGGGACCGATTTGTCCGCGCCACCCAGCAGTTCAAATTCGCCTGACACTCCGCGCTATGATGCGGCCGCGGCGATCTTGTGCAGCGGGACAGCCCGGTCTCGCATGCTTTCGTCCTCTCGTCTCGCCTCGAGCGGCAGTCCGGCGAAGCGGCGCAAGGCTTCCGCCATCTGCACGCGGCCGCTGACGCCGGTAATGACCACGTCGACCATGGTGAAGGAGGAATGGAAATGCCCGCGCGCCTTGAATTGCTCGACCGGGACACCAGCGGCAGCCAGAGCCTCCGCGTAGGCGATCCCCTCGTCCCGCAACGGATCGAACTCGCAGGTCACCACATAGGCCGGCGGCAGGCCTCCCAAGTCGCCGCGCAGCGGCGAGACGCGCGGATCGGTGCGATCGGCCGGCGAGCAGTACAGGTCCCAGAACCAGTACATCAACGAGCGCGTGAGAAAATAGCCCGCCGCGTTTTCGTTATAGGATGGACGATCGAACGTGCAATCAGTGACCGGGCAGACCAGAAGCTGTCCCGATATCGCCGGCCCACCGCGATCGCGCGCGAGCTGACAGGAGACGGCAGCGATGTTGCCGCCGGCGCTCCAGCCCGCCACCAGCACGGGCCCCGGTGTACCGCCGAGGTCCGCCGCGTGCTCGGCGATCCAGCGCGTCGCTGCATAGCCGTCCTCCGCCGCAGCCGGAAAGCGATGCTCGGGCGCATGGCGATAGCCGACGCTGACAAAGATCATGCCGCTGCGCCGGCACATATCGCGGCAGAACGGATCGTCGGATTGTTCGTCACCCAACACCCAGCCGCCGCCATGGAAATAAACCACGATCGGATGCGGCCCAGGCGTTGCCGGCCGATACAACCGATAGCGCAACGGGCCATCGGCGCTCGGCAGCGTGCCATCGACGACCTCGCCGACCGGCCGGCCGGCGGGACGCGCGGCATTGAATTGAGCGACGAAGTCGCGCAAGCCTTGCGCTCCGAATGATTCCAAGGGCGGCAGTTTCATCTCTGCCAGCATGTTCAGAACCAGCCGGACATCCGGCTGCAGGCGAACGATTTCGCCATCATTGCATTGCTCCGCGACGTCGGGGCCGGTCAGTCTGAAGCCCAACATGCCGCGGCTGACAATCTCGTTGCAGATACTGCGATAGGGACCGACACCGCCGGTATAAGGCATCACGCCCTGCGGCTTTCCCGGCACGTTCGCGCCCGTGTACCAGGTGTTGGCCAGCCGATGCAGCGTCAGCATCGAACAATCGGCCATATGCCGTGCCCAACCCGCCTGCGCCGTATCAGTCGCCTCAATCGTGGTGAAACCGGCATCGCGCATCGCAGTCAGGCGATCAACGACCCAGTCGACGTGCTGCTCGATCGACACCGCCATGTTCGACAGCACCGACGGACTGCCTGGCCCGGTGATCATGAATAGATTGGGGAAACCTGATACCGTAAGCCCGAGATAGGTTTGCGGTCCATGCGCCCAGACCTCGGATAGCGATCGTCCGCCGCGGCCAGTGATCGGGTGAATGGCCGTAATCGCTCCGGTCATGGCATCGAAGCCGGTCGCGAACACGATGACGTCCACATCGAACATGCGCTTGTCGGTCTTGATGCCTCCGGTCGTGATCTTCTCGATCGGCTCCTGCCGCAGGTTCACGAGCGTGACGTTAGGCCGGTTGTAGGTGGCGTAGTAATTCGTATCGAGACAAGGACGCTTGGCCCCGAACGGATGATCGTGCGGGGTCAGCGCTTCGGCCGTCTCGGGATCCTTCACGATCTCGCGGATCTTCTCGCGGATCAGCTCCGCGACCACCGCGTTGCCCTCGGTATCGACGCCCTGGTCGGCCCAAAGCTGAGTCAGGATATAGACGAGATCGCCGGTGGCCCACGCCTTCTCGAAGCGTTCGCGGCGCTCGGCCTCGCTGAGTTGCCAGCTCACAGCTGTTTGCTGCGGGTAAGGAACGCCCGTCAGTGACCAGCGCGCCTGCTCACGATAGCCGGCGCGATTGCTTTCCAATAGAGCAAGGCGATCCGTCGGCACAGGACCGTTGTGTGCCGGCATGGCAAAGTTAGGCGTGCGCTGGAAAACCGTGAGCTGCGCCGCCTGCTCGGCGATCATCGGGATCGACTGGATGCCTGAGGATCCTGTCCCGATCACCGCGACGCGCTTGCCGGTCAGCTTAACCTCTTCATGCGGCCAGCGGCCGGTGAAATAGACCTCGCCTCTGAAGTCCTTGACGCCATCGATCTCCGGGGGCTTGGGCGCGGAAAGACACCCCGTAGCCATGATGTAGTGGCGGCAGGAGACGGAAGCGCCCTCATCGGTCGTCAGCAGCCATCGTTGCCTCGCCTCATCCCACGTTGCTGCCGTGACTTTGGTCTTGAAGCGGATGTCGCGCCGCAGATCATAACGATCGGCGACGAAGCCGAGATAGCGCAGAATTTCGGGCTGGGTCGCGTATTTCTCCGACCATGTCCACGCGCGCTCGAGTTCGGGATCGAAGGTGTAGCTGTAGTCGATGGTCTGAATGTCACAGCGTGCACCGGGATATCGGTTCCAGTACCAGGTGCCGCCGACCTCATCTGCTTCCTCCAACGCTGTCGTCGTGAAGCCGGCCTTGCGCAGGCGATGCAGAAGATACAGGCCGGCAAAGCCGGCACCCACCACCGCGACGTCGACCTGTTGCGTCGCACTGCCGCTTTCGGCCTCTGAAGCACGTGCAGCAACCATTGCATCTGGCATGCCATTCCTCCCGTGCAAATTTTGTTTTGTCGCAGGCTATCGCCCCGCGCGCGCTTTGTCACGCGGACTATTCGATACGCGATTTCCTACGGACCGCCCGCGAACGCGGCGATCCAGTATGGACGCTCGTCCTCTCCCTCGTCATGCCCCGCGCATGCGGGGCATCCAGTACGCCGCGGCTTCTCAGTTAAGGCCCTGCCGTCTCTGGAATACTGGATCGTCCGGTCAAGCCGGACAACGAGAGCGGAGTGAGTGGCTGTTTGACAATTGGATCGGGATGCCTCAGCGCCGTCGTCCTGCGAAAGCCGGGACCTTCGCCTGAGCATTTGCGCTCATTGCGGTACCGCGGAATCTCTCAATAGGCTGCGCGCCGCGGTTGCCTTACACAACACCGGCCTGTGGTTTTGGATCCTGGCTTTCGCCAGGACGACGGTGGAGCAACGCCGAATCCAATGCTTCGTCGGCCGCGGCGCGGGCTGTGCCTGCGAGCTAGTCCGGACGGTTGAGATCCGCGAGCGGCGCGGTGTTGCGGGCAGCCGCCGCGCGGGTGTTGTCCTTGCCCTTCAGCATTTCGCGCAAGTAAGCGACGTTCGCAGCCGCCTCGTCCGGCGGCAGGTCGCTCTTGACGATGCTTTCGGCCTCGGCGAAGCGTCCCTGCAGGCCAACGACGAGGCCGAGATTCTGCCGCACCCGCGCGTCGGCTTTCGGACTGGCATAGGCCTGGCGCAGCATCTGCTCCGCTTTGGGCAGATCCTTCGAAAGCATGTAGGACAGGCCGAGATTGGACAGCACCGACGGCTCGCCCGGCACGATCTTGAGCGCGCTCTCGTAATAGCGCCGCGCCTCCTCGTGCCGCCCCATCTGGTCGAGCGTGGTGCCCTGCACCGACAGGATGCGCCAATCGGGATTGTCAGGCGTGTGGGCGCGCGAGAGCACGTCGAAGGCCTGTTGGAAATTGCCGTTGTCGGCGAGCGCGCGCCCCCAAGCGGCAAGCAGTTGCTTGTTGCCGGGATTGGCGATGGTCGCCTGTTCGAGCACGGCCGCGGCCTGCGCGCGCTGCCCATTGGCGCGCAACGTCTGGCCATAGGCCAACGCTGCATCGGCATCCCGGGGATTTGCGCGGTAGCGGTCGCCATAGGCTTCCATCGCGCGCTGCGGATCGGCTGCAGGCGGCGGCTCCGACTTGGC
This sequence comes from Bradyrhizobium sp. ARR65, assembly GCF_000472385.1. GTDB lineage: Bacteria > Pseudomonadota > Alphaproteobacteria > Rhizobiales > Xanthobacteraceae > Bradyrhizobium. The sequence continues at coordinate 74,187 of NZ_AWZU01000006.1, read as the reverse complement.
GGTGATCGATCCCGTGATGTCGGACATGGTCTGACAGCCGCCAAGGCCAGCGGCCAACACCGCCGTCAGGGCCGCGGATGCGAGAAGCCGGGCGGGACTAAACTGCTGACGCATGGACAGGTGATTCTTCGCGGCAAGGGATCGATCCGAATGCGCCAGCAATAAACCGTTAACCCTAACGCCCGGTTAATGACGCTCCGCGAGTTACGGCTAACAGTTCGCGCCGAAGCCGCGGAGAGATCTCGAGGATCAGCGTCTCGAGGCTCGGACGCACCGCTCAATATTCGAGCGCGAGCCGCTTCCTGACCTCGTCGAGCCGCTTGTCCAGCTCATCGAAACGCGCATGCAGGGCGCGGTCGTGCAGGTAGAAGACGTAGCCGAGTGCCAGCAGCCCGAAAACCCAATGATGGCTTTCGACATAGTTCAGCACCGCCTCGATCGCGTGACCGATGAAGGAGAGCACACCCAGCACAGCATCCATCGCATTTCCCCCGATATCTCTGCGACAATGGTCGCGCGGTCCTGAACATCTGTACCGAGGCGCGACCATTCCGCTGAACCGATTGGGACCGGAACATAGCACATCGGCGTGCTGCCGCTGACAGCCGTGAGATCTCAGCGATTGCGGGCGCGACAAAACTTTGCGAAGTCTTCCTCATCCGGAAAGCGGGCCTTGATCCGCTCCTTAAAGAAGAAGCGCCTTTGTAGACGAGCCATGCATGCCGATTCCGTTCGAAACCGCGCCAACTGCTGCCGCTTCGGCGGTTCCCGTCATCTTCGTCAGCAAATCCACATGGGAGGCGACCCGCGCCACGCTGTCCTCTTCCGCGCAGCAATTTGCTGCGGCGAACGGCTTTGCGGCCAAGCCCGGCGCCTGCCTGACGCTGCCGGACGCCGACGGCGGAATCGCGCAGGTCGTGTTCGGATTGGAGGATGCAACCGCCAAGTCGCGCGATCCGTTCAGGTCTGGGGCGCTGCCGGGCCTGTTGCCGGCAGGCACCTATCGTTTCGCGAACGCGCCGCATGATGCGCGTCTGGCAACGCTTGCCTTTGCTCTCGGCGGCTACCGCTTCAGCCGGTATCGCAAGGCGGAGGCGCCAGCGGTCAAACTGGTGCCGCCTGACGGCATCGATGTCGCCGAGATCACCGGGATTGCCGAGGCGGCGATGCTCGCCCGCGACCTCATCAATACGCCCTCCAACGAGATGGGACCGGAGGAACTGGCCGTTGCCGCGAGCGAGGTCGCCGCGCGCTTTGGTGCGCACTTCAGCTGCATCACCGGCGATGAACTCAAACAAGGCTTTCCGCTCATTCATGCGGTCGGCCAAGCCTCGATACGCGCGCCGCGACTGATCGAATTTTCCTGGGGCGATCCCGCGTACCCGAAGGTGACGCTGGTCGGCAAGGGCGTCTGCTTCGATACCGGCGGACTCGACCTGAAACCCTCCTCGGGCATGCTGCTGATGAAGAAGGACATGGGTGGCGCCGCCAACGTGCTGGCGCTGGCGCAGATGGTGATGGATGCGAAGCTGAAGGTCCGGCTGCGCGTGCTGATCCCGGCGGTCGAGAACGCGGTGGCCGGCAATGCCTTCCGGCCGCTCGATATCTTCCGCTCGCGCAAGGGGCTGTCGGTCGAAATCGGCAATACCGATGCCGAGGGCCGGCTGATCCTCGCCGACGCCCTGGCCTATGCGGACGAGGAGAAGCCGGATCTCCTGATCGACATGGGCACACTCACCGGCGCCGCCCGGGTGGCGCTGGGGCCGGATCTGCCGCCGTTCTATACCCAGGACGACGCGCTCGCCGAGGACGTGGCGCGCTGGGCGCGCGAGGAGAACGATCCGCTCTGGCGCATGCCGCTGTGGGGGCCGTACGATAGCTGGCTCGATGCGAAGGTCGCCGACATCACCAATGCGCCATCGGGCAGCTTTGCCGGCTCGATCACCTGCGCGCTGTTCCTGCAGCGCTTTGTCGAGCACGCCAAGCATTGGCTGCATTTCGACATCTTCGCCTGGACGCCACAGGCGAAGCCTGCCCGGCCCGAGGGCGGCGAGTGTCAGGCGGCGCGCGCAGTCTTCCGGCTGCTCGGGGAACGCTATGCTTGACCCGCGCCTGACGCCCGCTCGCGGCGACATCGCTGCCAAATTTCTCGAAGGCAAGGTGACGGCGGAGCGTTTTGTCGAAGGTGAGACCTTCGAGATCTGCGACGCGCTCGCGCCGCTGCGCGAGGCGCCTTCCTCTGAGGCCATGCTGTCGACGCAGGCGCTCAAGGGCGAGCGTGTCACGATCTACGATCGCAACGGCGAGGGCTGGGCCTGGGGTCAGCTCGAAACCGATGGCTATGTCGGCTGGCTTCCGGACGCCGCGCTCGCAACACCGGTCGTCGCGCCGACGCACAAGGTCATCGCGCTGCGGACCTTCGCCTTTCCCGGCCCGTCGATCAAGCTGCCGCCGACGGAGACGCTGGTGATGGGCACGCGCCTGGCGATCACGCGCGAAGACGGCGTCTTCGCGATCACGCGCGATGGCTGGTACCTGCCGAAATCGCATCTTGCAGGCCTCGACAGCCATGCGCCCGACTTCGTTGCGGTCGCCGAACGCTTTGTCGGCACCCCCTATTTGTGGGGCGGCAAGAGCAGTCTCGGCATCGATTGCTCAGGCCTCGTGCAGCTATCGCTTCAAGCCGTGGGCCTCGAATGCCCGCGCGATAGCGACATGCAGCAGGCCACCATCGGCCGCGCACTCGATGCCGCAGCAGCTAAGCAATTGCAGCGTGGTGACCTGATCTTCTGGACGGGCCATGTCGCGATCGTCCGCGATGGGGAGACGATCGTGCACGCCAATGCATTTCACATGGCGACTGCGATCGAGAACACGCGGCAAGCGATCGCCCGCATCAAGGCGGCCGGCAGCGACATCGTGACGATCAAGCGGCTTTAGCTCGCGACCGCTCCGTTCGCGGCGGCTTCGTGACGGAAGGCGGCGGCGAACAGAGCGCGGGTGTAATCGGTCTTCGGGCTCTTGAACAATGTAGTCGCCGGCCCCTCCTCCACCACCTTGCCCTGGCGCATCACGATCAAATGGCTGGCCAGCGAGGCGACCACGCGCAGGTCATGCGAGATGAACATGTAGGTGAGATCGTGCCTGCGCTGCAGCTCGCGCAACAGATCGACCATCTGCGCCTGGAACAGCATGTCGAGCGCGCTGGTCGGCTCGTCCAGCACGATGAAATTCGGCTCCAGCACCACCGCGCGCGCGATCGAGATACGCTGGCGCTGCCCGCCCGAGAATTCATGCGGATAGCGGTAGCGTGTCTCCGGATCGAGCCCGACGTCCTCCAGCGCCTGGATCACGCGCTCCTCGCGCTCGGCCCTGGACAGCGAGGGTTGATGCACAGTCAAACCTTCGGCGACGATATCGCCGACCGACATGCGCGGGCTCAAGGAACCGAACGGATCCTGAAAGACGATCTGCATGTCGCGGCGGAACGGCCGCATCGCCTTGAAGCGCAGGCCCTGGATGTTCCGCCCGAGAAATACGATCGGCCCATTGGAGGAGATCAGGCGCAAGAGCGCGAGGCCGAGCGTCGTCTTGCCCGAGCCGGATTCGCCGACGACGCCGAGCGTCTCGCCCTTGCGAACGGCAACGCTGACGCCATCCACGGCCTTGATATGGCCGACGGTGGAGCGCAACAGGCCGCGCTTGATCGGAAACCACACCTTCAAATCATCAGCGGAAATCACCACCGGCGAATGCGGTCGCGGCGGTGCCGGGTCCGGCTTCGGTTCGGCGGCGAGCAACGCGCGGGTGTAGGGATGCTTGGGCGCGGTAAAGACCTGTTCGACCGGGCCCTGCTCGACGATCTTGCCGCCGTTCATGACGCAGACGCGATCGGCGATGCGGCGAACGATGCCGAGATCGTGAGTGATGAACAGAAGGCTCATGCCAAGACGGGCCCGAATATCCGCGAGCAGCGCCAAAATCTGCGCCTGCACGGTGACGTCGAGCGCGGTGGTCGGCTCATCCGCAATCAAGAGGTCAGGCTCGTTGGCGAGCGCCATCGCGATCATGACGCGCTGGCGCTGACCGCCCGACAATTGATGCGGATAGCTGCCGAGCCGCGTTTCCGGGTCGGGAATGCCGACCTGTCGCAGCAGTTCCAGCGTGCGCGCGCGCACCATCGCCGAGCTGATGTTCTTGTGCAGGTGAAGCGTCTCGCCGATCTGCGACTCGATCGTATGGAGCGGGTTGAGCGAGGTCATCGGCTCCTGAAAGATGATCGAGATGTCGTTGCCGCGGATCTCGCGAATATTGTTCTCCGAGAGGCCGAGCAGCTCGCGCCCCTTGAAACGGATGCTGCCCGAAGGATGTGAGACGTTCGGATAGGGCAGCAGCTTCAGAATCGACAGCGCGCTGACCGACTTACCGGAGCCGGATTCGCCGACCAGCGCCACGCACTCGCCGCGCTTGATGTCGTAAGAGATCTTGTCGACCGCTAGAGTGGTACCGCCCTGCTGGTGGAAGGCCACCGAGAGATCACGGATCGAGAGCAGCGGTTGGCTGGTGGCGTCCATGCGCATCTCACCTGAACGTCTTGCGCGGATCGAAGGCGTCGCGCACGGCTTCGCCGATGAAGATCAGCAGCGAGAGCATGATCGCTACCGAGAAGAAGCCGGTGAAGCCGAGCCACGGCGCCTGCACGTTGGCCTTCGCCTGCGACAGCAATTCGCCGAGCGATGGCGAGCCCGGCGGCAGGCCGAACCCAAGGAAATCCAGCGCCGTCAGCGTCATCACGGAAGAGGAGACGATGAAGGGCAGGAAGGTCATGGTCGCGACCATCGCGTTCGGCAGCAGGTGGCGGAACATGATCACCGGGTTGGAAACGCCGAGCGCGCGCGCCGCCTGAACATATTCGAAATTCCGCCCGCGCAGGAATTCGGCGCGGACCAGGCCAACGAGCGAAACCCATGAAAACAGGCACATGATGCCGAGCAGGACGAAAAAGCCAGGCGGCATCACCGCCGATATGATCAGGAGCAAATAGAGTGAGGGGATGGCGTTCCAGATTTCGATGAAGCGCTGGAAGCCGAGATCGATCCATCCGCCGAAATACCCCTGCACGGCGCCGGCGGCGACACCGATGATGGAAGAGATGACGGTGAGGCTCAAGCCGAACAGCACCGAGATGCGGAAACCGTAAATCAGCCGGGCCAGCACGTCGCGTCCCTGATCGTCGGTGCCGAGCCAGTTATACTCAAGGTCGCGGCAGCTCTTCAGGCCCTTCCGCTCCACCACCGGCTTGCATTGCGCCTCCGTCAGCATCCAGGTCGGCGGCGATGGCGCAGGCGTCGGCAGATCCAGATTGTGCGTGTCATAGGAATAGCGGATCAGTGGCCAGACGATGAAGCCGCCCTTGTCCTTGATCAGCTTCTGCAAATATGGATCGCGATAGTCGGCCGCGGTTTCGAAATCGCCGCCGAAGGTGGTTTCCGAATAGGTGACGAAGGCCGGCCAGTACAAATGGCCATCGAACTTGATCATAAACGGCCGGTCATTGGCGATCAGTTCGGCGAACAGCGAGACGACGAACAGAACGGAGAAGATCCAGAACGACCAGAAACCGCGCTTGTTCGCCTTGAAATTCTGCCAGCGGCGGCGGTTGAGCGGCGACGGCTGGAACGCATGCCGTGTAACCGGCACGGCCTCGCCCAGCGGCGAACGCGTGGTGGTCTCGACAGGAGGCGGCGCGGTGATCGTCATCAGACCTCCCTCGCCTCGAAATCGATCCGCGGATCGATCCACATATAGGTGAGGTCGGAGATCAGGTTCACGACCAGGCCGACCAGCGAAAAGATGTAAAGCGTCCCGAACACGACCGGGTAGTCGCGGTTGAGCACGCTTTCGAAAGAGAGCAGCCCCAATCCGTCGAGCGAGAAGATGGTCTCGATGAGAAGCGAGCCGGAAAAGAAGGCGTGAATGAAGGCGCCGGGAAAGCCGGCGATCACGATCAGCATCGCGTTGCGGAAGACGTGACCGTAGAGCACCTGTCTTTCGCTGCAGCCCTTGGCGCGGGCAGTCATCACGTACTGCTTGCGGATCTCGTCAAGAAACGAGTTCTTGGTCAAGAGCGTCATGGTCGCAAACGCGCTCAGCGCCATCGAGATCAGCGGCAGCGTCAAGTGCCAGAAATAGTCGATGATCTTCCAATACCAGGGAAACTGCGACCAGCCGTCGGACGTCAGTCCCCGCAGCGGGAAGATGTTGAAGAAGGAGCCGCCGGCAAACAGGACGATCAAGAGGATGGCGAACAGGAATCCCGGGATGGCGAAGCCGACGATGATGACGGCGGAGGTCCAGGTGTCGAACTTCGAGCCATCCCTGACCGCCTTGCGGATCCCGAGCGGGATCGAGATCAGGTAGGTCAGCAGCGTCATCCAGATCCCGAGCGATATCGAGACCGGCAGCTTTTCCTTGATCAGCTGCAGCACGCTGATGTCGCGGAAATAGCTCTTGCCGAAATCGAAGCGTGCGAAATTCCACACCATGAGCGCAAAACGCTCCGGCGCCGGCTTGTCGAAGCCGAACTGCTTTTCCAGGCTCTTGATGAAAGCGGGATCAAGCCCCTGCGCGCCGCGATATTTGGAATTTACGGCATCCGCGGCGGCGCCGACCTGGCCCGGACCGCGCGCGCCGAAATCGCCGCCGCCTCCGGAGATGCGTGACGTGCCGCCTGTATCGGCGCCCTGGAGCTGAGCGATGACGCGCTCGATCGGGCCACCCGGCGCGAACTGCACCACAACGAAGGAGACGAACAAGATCCCGAGCAGCGTCGGGACCATCAAGAATATGCGGCGGGCGATATAGGCGCTCATGAGCTACTTCGCCTGCTCGATCTTGGCGGCGTTGACCGCGTCATACCACCAGTTCTCCGGCGCGCCGACGCCTTGTGCGTAGCGCGGCGGCTTGGGCGGATGGCTGAACTCGTCCCAATAGGCGATGGGGTGCGTGCTGCGATACCATTGCGGAACCCAATAGCGTCCGGCCCGAAACACGCGATCGAGCGCCCGGCACGCAAAAGTCAGATCGGCGCGCGTCTCCGCGCCGATCGCCCTCTCGATCAGCGCGTCGATCGCGGGACTGGCGATGCCGGCGAGATTGTACGATCCTTTGGTCTTGGCGGCTTGCGAGGAGAAGTACGGCCGCAGGCTGTCGCCCGGCGTTGCCGACATGCTCAAGCGCTCGATGGTGATGTCGAAATCGAAATCCTCCACGCGCGCACGATATTGTACGGCATCGACCAGACGCAAGCTTGCCTCGACGCCGAGCGTGTTGAGGTTTTTGATGAACGGAGCGTGATGCGGCTGGAACGAGGGCTCGTCGATCAGGAACTCGACGGTGAAAAGCTCGCCGCCCGGCAAGTAGCGCTTGCCGTCCTTGACGGTGAGCCCCGCGTCGTTGAGCAGTTGCTGCGCCTTGCGCAACAAGGCCCGATCCTGACCCGATCCGTCCGAGACGGGCGGGACAAAGGGCTGCCCGAACACCTCATCCGGGACTTGGCCGCGGAACGGTTCCAGCAGTTTCAGCTCTTCCGGCGAGGGAGACCCCTCCGCCACCATGTCCGAGTTCTGGAAAGGCGAACGCGTGCGCGCATAGGCGCCGTACATGATGGTCTTATTGGTCCATTCGAAATCGAAGGCGTAGTTCAACGCCTCGCGCACGCGCGGATCCCTGAACTTCTCGCGCCGGGTGTTGATGAACCAGCCCTGTCCACCCGATGGCGTTTCATCGGGCAAGGTTTCCAGCTTGACGCGACCGTCCTTGACGGCGGCAAAATCGTATCGTGTCGCCCAGATGCGCGCGGTGAATTCCTCGCGATACAGATAGCTCTTTCCGGTGAAGCCCTCGAAGGCGACGTCGCGGTCGCGATAGAATTCGTAGCGCACGGTATCAAAATTGTAGCTGCCGCGGTTGACGGGAAGATCGGCAGCCCACCAGTCCTTGACGCGCTCGAACTCGATGAAGCGATTGACCTCGAACTTACCCACCTTATACGGCCCGCAGCCCAGGGGAGTGTCGAGTGTGGATTCCTCGAACGGCTGCTTGGAGTAATAGGCTTTTGAGAAAATTGGCAGGCCCGCGACAAAGAGCGGAACGTCCCGGGCGCGCTTTTCGGCGAAGGTGACGACCAGCGTCGCATCGTCCAGCGCTTCCGCCTTCAGGAAATCACGCATCTGGACCAGGATCAGCGGATGGCCCTTCTGCTTGAGCACATTGAGCGAGAAGGCGGCGTCCTGCGCGGTAAGCTTGGTGCCATCGTGAAAGCGCGCCTCGGGGCGCAGCGTAAAGCGGTAAGTCAGCTTGTCGGACGAAATCTGCACCGATTTGGCCACCAGCCCGTACATCGCATCAGGCTCGTCGTTGGCGCGCACCATCAGCGAGGCAAAGGTCATGTCCATGCCTTGCGCGCCCTCGCCCTTGAGAATGTAGGCGTTCAGCGAATTGAAGGTGAAGTAGGACTGGTTGTAGGCCCTCACCGAAGGGATCAGCGAAAACAGGCCGCCCTTCGGCGCCGCCGGATTGACATAGTCGAAATGCGCAAAGTCGGCCGGGTATTTGAGATCGCCGAAGACGGACATGCCGTGCATCTGCGGGCCGCCGTCTTCGGCCTGCGCGACGCGCAGCCACGGCGCAGCGAGCGTAGCGATGCCGAGGCCGAGCACATGTCGGCGCGACAAAGCGGGTAGACGGATCAATTTGTTCAAGCGCGTTTGCCTATCTTGGCTGCTTTCTCCGCATCGTACCACCATAGCGAAGGCAGACCTGATCGACCGTATTTGGGCAACGGCTCAGCATGGCTAAAGCGATCCCAGCGAGCATAGCGTGAATAGGGATAGCTGAACTGCGGCACGACGTAGAAATTCCATAGCAGCACGCGGTCGAGCGCATGGGTCGCGGCGACGAGGTCCGCGCGATCCTTGGCGTAAATGATCTTGTCGATCAACGTGTCGACCGCCGGGTTCTTGATCCCGATCGTATTCCTCGAACCGGGCAGGTCGGCGGCCTGCGACCCCCAAAATTCGCGCTGTTCATTGCCGGGCGACAGCGACTCGACCCATTGATCGATGATCATGTCGAAATCGAAGCTGCGCAGCCGGTTCTGATACTGGGCATCGTCAACAACGCGGATGGACGTGGTAACGCCGATCCGTTCGAGCGAAGGCTTGTAGAACAACGCGATCCGCTCAGCCGCGGGATCCTGAACCAGGATCTCGACCGAAACCGCCTTCCCCGCTGCATCCACCAGTTTCTGGTTACGTATCTCGAACCCTGCCTCCTTCAACAGCTTCATGCTTTCGCGCAGATTGGCTCGTACAGCTTCGGGGTTGCCGCCGACCGGATTGACGTAAGGAGTCGTAAACACCTCGGCCGGAACCTTGTCGCGCACGGCTTCGAGAATCTCCAGTTCGCGGCCCTGCGGGATCCCGGAGCTGGCCAGTTCGGTTCCAAAAAAGTAACTGTCGATGCGCTTATATTGCCCGTAGAAGAGCTGCTTGTTCATCTCCTCGAAATCAAAGGCGTAGTTGAAGGCGCGGCGTAGCCGGGCGTCCTTGAACTGATCGCGGCGCAGATTGAATGCAAACGCCTGCATGCGGCCGGAATCGTTGATCGGAAACTCTTCCTTGATGACCCGCTTTTCCGCGACTGCGGGAAAATCGTAAGCCGTCGCCCATTGCTTGGCGGAGTTCTCGCTGATCCAATCCACCTGATCGGCCTTGAAGGCCTCCAGCGCGACCAGGTTGTCGCGGAAGAACTCGAAGCGCAGTTCGTCGAAATTATTCTGGCCGACATGGACCGGGAGATTGGCGCCCCAATAGTCCTTCACACGCTCCAGGCCGATCGAACGGCCGGCGACGAACTCCTTGATGCGGTAGGGACCGGAACCCAGCGGCTTCTCCAGTGTGGTCGCCGAGATGTCCCGTTTGCGTCCCTCGCTGTCCGTACCCTCCCACCAGTGTTTCGGCAATACCGGCAACTCGCCCACGATGCTCGGCAATTCACGGTTTCCCGGACGTTCGAAGGTAAAGCGTATGTCACGCTCCCCCGACTTCTCGGCCTTGACGACGTGACGGTAGTAGGATGCATAGAACGGACTTTGCTTCTTCAGCGTCTCGATCGAGAAGATCACGTCGTCGGGCGTGACCGGATTGCCGTCGTGCCAGCGTGCCTCTTTTCGAAGACGATAGACAACCCACGCGAAGTCATCGGGATGCGCGACCGCTTCGGCGAGCAGCCCGTACTCGGTGGCCACTTCGTCCTGAGACCGCTCCATCAGCGTCTGATAGATCATGGTGGCAGCCGGCGCGATGTTGCCCTTCACGCCCATCACGGCAATGTTGAAGTTGTCGTAAGTGCCGATCGAAATCAGCCGCACCACGCCGGTTTTCGGCGCATCCGGATTGACGTAGTCGAAACGCTTGAAGTCGGCGGGATATTTGATGTCGCCGAAGAGCGAGAGCGCGTGGCGCCAGGGCAGGTCAGGTGCTGTTTGTGCGCCTGCCGGCTGGATCGCAGAGAAGCCAGCAACATTGCCGAAGGCCGGGGCGAGCGCCGCGATGGCGCCACTTTGCAGAAGCTGTCGTCGGTTAATAGCCAAATCAACACGTCCTTTCGCTATCGCATAACTTGAAGCGAGTTGAGCGCCGTTTGGTTCGTCGGCGCGCTCTCTTGCTCGAGCGAAATCTCTCCGGGAATCCCCCGCCTTCGCCAAGACTGCCTTCCGTGCCTGCCCTTCGAGCCTGCCTTCAAGGCTGCCTTTCGGGCCGGGTTACGCTCCAATTCGGGGGCAATATAAGGCAAGGATTCGACTGGTTAACGTTGCTTTTTCCTCATGATAGCACGGCTTCGTGCGGCGAAACGTCCCTATAACAACAACGCGAGCACTCAAAGCAATAGCGGCCAGGCTAGGCCTGGCCGCTATCGGGAACAGTTGGCGTTGGCTGGCTGGCTATTTCGAGGCAGTCGGCAGCGGAACCGGCGCATCGGCAAGCGTATGCAGATAGGCGATGACGTCCGCGCGCTCGCTTTCCTTCGGAATACCGGCGAACCCCATCGCGGTGCCGGGAACAAATGCCTTCGGATTGGTCAGGAACTGGTTCAGATCGTCGTCGGTCCAGGTGCCGCCCTTGGCCTTCATGGCGGCCGAGAAGTTGAACCCGCGCCCTTCGCCCTTCTTGTCGCCGACGACGCCCCAGAGATTCGGACCGACGCGGTTGGGCTCACCCTTTGCGAAGGTATGGCAGGCCTGGCACTTCTTGGCGGCGGCCTCGCCCTTCTGCACCGAAGCGGTCTGCAGCAGCTTCTCGATCGGCTCTTCCTTGGCCGGGGCGGCTTCCTTGGCGCCGCCGGCCGCCTCTTCCTTCACGGCGATCTCGAAGCCCGGCTTCTCCGGCATCTTCGGCGCAAACAGCGCGTTGGCGGTGAAATTGGTGATCAAGAGGACCAGGCAGGTGGCGAGAACCGCACCGAGGATCTTATTCAGTTCGAAGGAGTCCATGTCGAATCAGGCCCCAAGCCGAAACGTCTATGATGGGGCCGGTTGGGCCGGCCCGCGGAATTGAACCCCGGAATCGCGCTTTCGCATCCTCCCCCGGGAACAGCGATCAGATATCGGTTTGCCCGTGCTCTGGCAACCCGTATAAACGCGCCGGCCTTCGCCCCATCCCCACCATTCGCAAGCCTTGAAGCGAGACCCAGCCCGGATGTCGGACAAACGCACTTTAGTGGTGATTCCCGCGCGCATGGCGTCGACCCGCTTGCCCGGCAAGCCGCTGCTCGACATCGCGGGACTGCCCATGATCGTCCATGTATTTCGCCGCGCGGAAGCGGCGGCGATAGGACGCGTGGCGGTTGCGACCGACACGATCGAGATCGCGCAAGCAGTGCGCGCCCATGGCGGCGAGGCGGTCATGACTCGTGCCGACCACGCTTCCGGCTCGGACCGGGTGTTCGAGGCACTCGGCACGCTCGATCCCAGGGGGGAGGCCGAGATCGTGATCAATGTGCAGGGCGATTTTCCAACCATTGCGCCCGGCAATATTCGCGACGTGCTGGCCCCGCTCCGCGACCCGGCGGTCGATATCGCGACCCTTGCGGCCGAGATCCACACCGGGGAAGAGAGCACCAATCCGAATGTCGTGAAGGCGGTCGGCAGTCCGCTCGGTGGAGGACGCCTGCGGGCGCTCTACTTCACCCGCGCGACCGCCCCGCACGGCGAAGGGCCGCGTTACCATCATATCGGCCTCTACGCCTATCGCCGTGCCGCGCTGGAACGTTTTGTCCGCCTGCCACCCTCGCCGCTGGAACAGCAGGAGAAGCTCGAGCAGCTCCGCGCGCTGGAAGCGGGCATGCGCATCGACATCACCATCGTCGACACCGTGCCGCGCGGGGTCGATACCCCCGCCGACCTCGAAACCGCCCGCCGCATCCTGGCGAAATCCTGAGCGCGAGCGGGGATGCCGTTTCCCCGAAGCGTGATCCCGCTCTATCCTTTTGTTTGAGCATGATCTTTTCGGAAAACGGCTATCCATTTCTCCGGATCATGCTGTAGAAGGCCGCCATGACCAAAAAGCTGAAAATCGCTTTCCAGGGCGAGCCGGGCGCCAACTCCCACATCGCCATCGTCGAAGCCTATCCCGACGCCGAGCCCTTGCCCTGCGCGACCTTCGAGGACGCGCTGTCCGCGATCGCTTCCGGAGAAGCCGATCTCGGCATGATCCCGATCGAGAACTCGGTTGCGGGGCGCGTCGCCGACATCCACCATCTTCTGCCGACCTCGGGCCTCTACATCGTCCGCGAATGGTTCCTGCCGGTTCGCCATCAATTGATGGCCCCTCGCGGAGCCAAGCTCGCCGACATCAAGACGGTCGAGAGCCACGTCCATGCGCTCGGCCAGTGCCGCCGCATCATCCGCAAGCTCGGCATCAAGCCGATCGTCGCCGCTGATACCGCCGGTAGCGCGCGCGACATCGCCGAGCGCGGCAACAGAAGCGTCGCGGCCATTGCCTCGCGCCTTGCGGCCGAGATCTACGGCCTGGACATTCTGGCGCAGGATATTGAGGACGAGGCCCACAACACCACGCGTTTCGTGGTGCTGGCGCGCGAGGAGAAGTGGGCCGAGCCAGACTCGGCGCCGCTAATCATCACGACGTTCGTGTTCCGGGTGCGCAACCTGCCGGCAGCGCTCTACAAGGCGCTCGGCGGCTTTGCCACCAACGGCGTCAACATGACCAAGCTCGAGAGCTACATGGTCGACGGCAATTTCTTCGCCACCCAGTTCTACGCCGACGTCGAAGGCCATCCACACGACCGCGGGCTAGCCTTCGCGATCGAGGAACTGAAATTCTTCTCCCGCGAGTTCCGCATCGTCGGCGTCTATCCCGGCCACCCCTTCCGCGCGACGTTTCGGGAGAACGAGGAGTGATTTATGCCGTCATTCCATGGCCCGCGGAGCGCGAACCCGGAATCTTGAGCCGCACATAACCTCCGGATTCGGAGTTCAGCCCTGCGGGCTGCCCCGGAAATCACGGCCTATTTGGCCGGTGCAGACGGTCATTTAGTCCAAGCCGCGTTCCTCTTGGTCAGCCCAAATGTCTCGGCGAGCAGGTTATAGGACTTCTTCCGCGCCTCATGGTCGTAGACGGCGGTGATGACCATCAGTTCATCCGCCTGGCACGCCGTGATCAACGGCTGGAGCTTCTGCATGACGGTGGCTGGGCTGCCGACGAACAGGCGCGAGCGGTTGCGCGCGATCGAGGCGCGGTCGGCCTCGGTGTAGGGATAGGCCAGAGCCTCTTCCGGGCTCGGCAGCGGTGAATACTTGCCGCGGTCGCGCAGCAATCGATTGAGATCCATTGACGAAGCCAGTCGTTCGGCTTCCGCATCCGTTTCCGCCGCGACCACCGCCACCGCCAGGATCGCATGTGGCGTCGCGCGCCAGCCGGACGGCTTGAAATGGGCGCGGTAGGTCGTCAGCGCCGCGACCGCGTCATGGGACGCGAAGTGATGCGCGAAGGCGAAACCCATTCCGACTTGCGCGGCAAGTTCCGAACTGTAGTCGCTGGAGCCGAGCAGCCAGATCGGCGGCAGTGGCGTGTCGTCGGGCATCGCCACGACATTGTTGTAGGGATGCCCCGGTGGGAAATCGCGCGTCTCCCACAGAATCAGCTCATGCAGTCGTTCCAGGAAATCGTCGCCCTCGCGGCGATCGAGGCGGCTGCGCAGCGCGTAGGCCGTGGCGCCATCCGTGCCGGGCGCACGGCCCAAGCCCAGGTCGATTCGGCCAGGAAACAGCGCTTCCAGCATCTTGAAGCGCTCGGCCACCACCAACGGCGCGTGATTGGGCAGCATCACCCCGCCGGAGCCGACGCGGAGGTGGCGCGTCGCCGCCGCGATCTGCCCGATCATCACGTCGGGGGCGGGGCTGGCGACGGACGCCAGATTGTGGTGCTCGGCGAGCCAGTAGCGGACATAGCCGAGCCCATCGACGTGGCGGGCGAGGTCGATGCTGTTGCGCAGCGCCGCCGCCGGGCGGGTTTCCGTGGTGACGACGGACAGATCGAGGACAGAGAGCGGGATCATGCCGTACTAACCTAGTGCATGGCGGCAACCGGGCAATGAGCGTTCCAGGAAGCCCCCTCCCGCGGACTTGCGGGATCTCACTCGTCGGCGGCGCAGCACAGAGTGGGACACTTGAGCGAGGCTTGAGAATTCAGCCTGAATCGCCCACCTGACCATTCCGAGAAGATCGCCTGAAATGGTGTCAAATGACCAGAATTTCCTCCCTTTTCTTGCCCACTGCACGGCCCGCTCGGGTAAATTTGTATGCAAACATTAGAGCATATTGGGCAATTTCCCATCTCTGATGGGCTGTTTGAGACCTCCCATTTGGCCTATCTTAGCCCCTCGCAAGCCCGAGCTGCGAACCACTGGAGTTTATGGTCCCATGACCGAGCCGACGCCCCCCGCCTCCAATGGGGCCCGAGCACTGCCAGCACCTGCGATCTCGTTCGAGTTCTTCCCACCGAAGACCGAGGAGATGGAGAAGAGCCTGTGGGAGACCATCAAGCGGCTGGCGCCGCTTGCGCCCAATTTCGTCTCGGTCACCTATGGCGCGGGCGGCTCCACGCGGGAGCGGACGCATGCCACCATCGCCCGGATCCTTTCCGAAACCGCGCTCGTCCCCGCCGCCCACCTCACCTGCGTGGACGCGCGCTGCGCCGATGTAGACGACGTGGTGGCCCGCTACTACGAAGTCGGCGTCCGCCATATCGTGGCCCTGCGCGGCGATCCGGCCGGCGGAATCGGCGCGGCCTACACGCCGCATCCTGACGGTTATCGTAGCTCTGCCGATCTCGTGGCCTCGATCAAGCATCGCCATGGCGACATCGAGGTGACGGTCTCGGCCTATCCGGAAAAGCACCCGGAAAGCGCAAGCTTCGATGCCGACATCGATATGCTCAAGGCCAAGGTCGATGCGGGTGCCACGCGGGCGATCACGCAGTTCTTCTTCGATAACGATCTCTATTTCCGCTATCTCGACCGCGTGCGCTCCCGCGGCATCAACATTCCCATCGTACCGGGCATCCTGCCGGTGCAGAATTTCAAGCAGGCCGCCAATTTCGCCAGACGCGCCGGCGCCAGCGTGCCCGCCTGGCTTGCGCAGAAATTCGAGGGCCTCGACGATGACCCTGAAACGCGCAAGCTCGTCGCCGCCGCTGTTGCCGCCGGCCAGGTGCAGAAGCTGGCCAAGCATGGCGTCGAGACCTTCCATTTCTACACTATGAACCGCGCCGATCTCGTATTTGCCATCAGCCATCTGCTCGGCATTCGCCCCAAGGGCACGAAGAACGGCGCGCAAGAGGCTGCCTGATGTCCGTAACCGTCTCCCCCAAGCGTGTTGCCCTGCTTGCCGCCGCGCGCGAGCGCATCCTGGTGCTCGACGGCGCCATGGGCACCATGATCCAGGGCCTGCAATTCGACGAGGCCGCCTTCCGCGGCGAGCGCTTTGCCGACTTTCACCGCGACCTCCGCGGCAACAATGATCTTCTGATCCTCACGCAGCCCAAAGCGATCGAGGACATCCATGCCGCTTACTTGCGCGCCGGCGCCGACATCGTCGCCACCAATACCTTCTCCTCGACTTCCATCGCGCAAGCCGACTACGAGCTGACCGATATCGTCTATGAGATGAACTGCGAGGGCGCGAAGCTTGCGCGCGCCGCCGCCGCGCGCGTTTCCGCCGAGGACGGCAGGCCGCGTTTCGTTGCCGGCGCCATCGGCCCGACCAATCGCACCGCCTCTATCTCGCCCGACGTCGCCAATCCCGGTTATCGCGCGGTGACCTTCGACGACCTGCGCAAGGCCTATGGTGAGCAGGTCCGGGGTCTGCTCGATGGCGGCGTGGATCTGTTGCTGGTCGAGACCATCTTCGACACGCTCAACGCCAAGGCGGCGCTGTATGCGATCGCCGAGATCTGCGAGGAGCGCGGCATCGACGTGCCCGTGATGATCTCGGGCACCATTACCGACAAATCCGGCCGCCTGCTCTCAGGCCAGATGCCGGAAGCGTTCTGGAATTCGGTGCGGCACGCGCGCCCGATCACCATCGGCTTCAACTGCGCGCTGGGCGCGGAGGATTTGCGCGCCCATATCGCCGATATCAGCCGCATCGCCGATACGCTAGTCTGCGCCTACCCCAACGCCGGCCTGCCGAACGAATTCGGGCAGTACGACGAGACCCCCGAATATATGGCCCGCCTGATCGGCGAGTTCGCGCGTGACGGGCTCGTCAACATCGTCGGCGGCTGCTGCGGCACCACGCCCGATCACATCAAGGCAATCGCCGCCGCCGTTGCGCCGTATAAGCCGCGTGCGGTGCCGACGATCGAGCAGCGGCTGCGGCTCTCTGGCCTGGAGCCGTTCGAGCTCACGCCCGCGATCCCCTTCGTCAATGTCGGCGAGCGCACCAACGTCACGGGCTCGGCTCGCTTCCGCAAGTTGATCACGGCAGGCGACTACACCGCTGCGCTGCAGGTGGCGCGCGATCAGGTCGCGAACGGCGCGCAGGTGATCGACGTCAACATGGACGAGGGGCTCCTCGATTCGGAAGCCGCGATGCGGACCTTCCTCAACCTCATCGCCGCCGAGCCCGACATCGCCCGCGTTCCGGTCATGATCGACTCCTCGAAATTTCATGTGATCGAGGCCGGCCTGAAATGCGTGCAGGGCAAGTCGATCGTGAACTCGATTTCGCTGAAGGAAGGCGAAGAGAAGTTCATCCACGAGGCCAAGATCGCGCGGCGCCATGGTGCGGCTGTCGTCGTGATGGCCTTCGACGAGAAGGGCCAGGCCGACACCTTTGCGCGGAAGACCGATATCTGCAAACGCGCCTACGACATCCTGGTGAACCGCGTCGGCTTGCCGCCGGAAGACATCATCTTCGATCCCAACATCTTCGCCATTGCGACCGGCATCGAGGAGCACAACAATTACGGCGTCGATTTCATCGAGGCCGCGCGCTGGATCCGTCAGAACCTGCCCGGCGCGCATGTCTCGGGCGGCGTCTCCAATCTCTCCTTCTCGTTCCGCGGCAACGAACCGGTGCGCGAAGCGATGCATTCGGTGTTCCTGTATCATGCCATCAAGGCCGGCATGGACATGGGCATCGTCAATGCCGGGCAGATGATCGTCTATGACGATATTGATCCGGAGCTGCGGCAAACTTGCGAGGACGTTGTCCTCAACCGCGATGCGGGTGCAGCCGAGCGGCTGCTGGCGCTCGCGGAAAAATTCCGCGGCAAGGAGAAGCAGGCGAAAGAAGCCGATCTCGGCTGGCGCGAATGGCCGGTCGATAAGCGCCTCTCGCACGCGCTGGTGCATGGGATCACCCAGTTCATCGAGCAGGACACTGAAGAAGCGCGCCAGGCCGCGGCGAAGCCTCTCGACGTGATCGAGGGACCGTTGATGGCCGGCATGAACGTGGTCGGCGACCTCTTCGGCGACGGCAAGATGTTCCTGCCGCAGGTGGTGAAGTCCGCACGCGTGATGAAGCAGGCAGTCGCCTATCTGATGCCCTTCATGGAGGCGGAGAAGGCGAAGAACCTCGCCGCCGGCAATGCCGAGGATCGCCATGCCGCCGGCAAGATCGTGCTGGCCACGGTGAAGGGCGACGTCCACGATATCGGCAAGAACATCGTCGGCATCGTGCTCCAATGCAACAATTTCGAGGTCATCGATCTCGGCGTTATGGTGCCGGCCGCGAAGATCGTCGAGACCGTCAAGGCCGAACGCGCCGATATCGTCGGCCTCTCCGGGCTGATCACGCCCTCACTGGACGAGATGGCGTTTTTCGCGTCCGAGCTGCAGCGTGAGGGGCTGAAGATCCCGCTCCTGATCGGCGGCGCCACCACGAGCCGTGTGCACACCGCTGTCAAGATCGACCCGAATTATCGCAGCGGGCCGGTGGTGCATGTCAATGATGCGAGCCGCGCCGTGGGCGTCGCGTCCTCGCTTCTGTCCGACAAGCGTGAGGCCTATGCGGCGGAGATCCGCGCCGAATATGCAAAAATCTCCGCGGCGCATTTTCGAGCGCAGGCCGACAAGAAGCGGCTATCACTTGCCGCTGCGCGGGCCAATGCGGTGAAGATCGATTTTGCGGCCGCGCCGCCGAAGAAGCCGACCTTTATCGGCACCAGGAGCTTTGAGGATTACGACCTCGCCGAGCTCGTCGACTATATCGACTGGACGCCGTTCTTCCAGACATGGGAGCTCTCCGGCCGCTTCCCGGCGATCCTTGACGACGCCAAAGTGGGCGAAGCCGCCCGCGCGCTCTACGACGATGCGCGCCAGATGCTCGAGCGCATCATCCAAGAGAAATGGTTCAAGGCGCAGGCCGTGATCGGCTTCTGGCCGGCTAATGCTGAAGGCGACGACATCGCGGTCTATGCCGACGAGACGCGGACCAGGAAGGTCGCGACCCTGCACACGCTGCGCCAGCAACTCGAGAAGCGCGAGGGCCGCTTCAACGCCGCGCTGTCCGACTTCATCGCGCCGCGCGCCTCGGGGATTGCAGATTATATCGGCGGGTTCGTCGTTACAGCGGGCATTGGCGAGGACGCGGTCGCCGATCGCTTCAAGAACGCCAACGACGATTACTCCTCGATCCTGTGCAAGGCGCTGGCCGACCGCCTGGCCGAGGCCTTTGCCGAGCGCATGCATGCACGCGTGCGCCGGGAGTTCTGGGCTTATGCGCCGGATGAGGCGTTGTCGAACGAGGAGCTGATCCTGGAGAAGTATCAGGGCATTCGTCCGGCGCCCGGCTATCCCGCGCAGCCCGATCACACCGAGAAGAAGATGCTGTTTGCATTGCTCGACGCGGAGAAGCAGGCCGGCGTGAAGCTCACCGAGAGCTTTGCGATGTGGCCTGGCTCCTCGGTGTCGGGGCTCTATTTCAGTAACCCCGAGAGCTACTATTTCGGCGTCGGCAAGATCGAACGCGACCAGGTCGAAGATTATGCTGCGCGCAAGGGGATGAGCGCCGCCGAGATCGAGCGATGGCTCGCGCCGATCCTGAACTACATCCCGGCGCAAGATCGCTCGCCCGCGGATCGCGCGGTGCAGGAGGCGATGCCGACGGCCGCGCCCGTGGCGATGCCCGCCAACGATATGGCGTCGCATCCGCCCGGCTGCACCTGCGCGGCGCATCTCGCCTGGCGCAAGAAGGCGGCGGCGAGGGGATAACCCTCGCCCCGGCACAAAGCGCCTCCTCGCCTTACGGAGAAGGCCGCCGAAGTCGGCGCCTCGCAGCTTGCTTATTTCGGCAACAGGCCTTTCAGCTTCTCCGCGTCCCTGACATTGAGCTTGAAGCCGCCGGGCATCACGATATCGCCCGGCTTCTGGCCCGGCTTGCACTCACCGAGCCACTTGCCTTCGATCCGGGTGGTCAGATCGCGCAAATTGGCCACGCCCTTGTCGCTGTGCGACGTGGTCACGATCGTGTAGGCGGAATCGAAGCCGCCGGTTATTTCCGAGTGCGAGGTCAGGGTGCCCCCGCCGACACTGCAGACGGAATCGGCGACATAACCGTTCGCGGTCTTCTGCACGTCCTGCTTGGAGCAGATTTGCTTTGCCATCGGCGAGACGGTGTTGTTCATGTCCTTGTCGGTTGCCGCGTCGGTGCAATGCTGCATCGTCAATTCCGGCAGACCGGAGCCGTTGCGCACAAGCTTCATCTCCCACAGACCCGGCTTGCGCAGCGGCAAGTCCTCGGCATGCGCCACCGACAGCAAGAGTGCGAGCGCGCCACCGCCGAGACACACAGGAACAAGCCGCCGCCTCATGATGCGGGCCCTAACTGGTTGCGCGTGGGTCGGGAAGTTTCAGTAAAGCGTGCGCAGCGGCCGCTCATTGGTCCCATAGGGCACCCAGCGGCAGGAAAACGAGATGTAGCCGCCATATTGCGCGTCGACCGCGAGGAATTTCACCACCTTGCCATAGGAAGCGCAGTGATTGACGGCGAGCTGCCTTGCGTCAACCTGCTGGGCCAGAGAATAGGCGATGATGCCGCCGGTATCATTGCCTTTGAAAGGCGGCACCCAGTCGGCCCGCGCCGGGTCACCTCCCAGCATTCCGCAAATGGCAACCAGGCCCGCGGCCACAATCCTTCGCATCAGAGACTCCCTTTCGCTTGCGCGCATCTTAGGGCCGCCGATAGAGGCTGAAAAGCGACGTTGTCTCTTGGACGATTGGGTTGCGGGAAAGTGTTGCCGCGCTGCACTTGACCCGGTCGCGCCTTCGCGGCACGGTCAGTGTTCATTGATCAGCTTTGCTGGAAAAGACCATGCGCGACCTCATCACCTCGTTCAAACGGCTTGGCAGCGCGACCGCGCTTGCGACGGCATTGGGCCTTTTGGCGTTCGCGCAAACGGCACAGGCCGCCAACCCGCTTGAATTGAATTTCTGGCTCTCGGGCCCGCTATACGAGGGACGGGTCGCGCCTTGCGAGAAGGCGCTCAGCACGATCACGTCGCAATTCCAGGAAAAAGAGAGCATGTACTGGAATTCGAGCCTGACGATCACGGGTTATGGCAACATCCACGAGGTGGCCTTCCGCCCCTGGCAGTCCGATAACATTCCGCGTCGCTTTTGCAGCGGCAAGGCTATGACCAGCGACGGCAAGGTTCGGACCGTCAATTACTCCATCATTGAGGACGGCGGGTTTGCCGGTTTCGACCAGGGCGTCGAATGGTGCGTGACCGGGCTCGACCGCAATTGGGCCTATAATCCGCGCTGCCGCCTCGCCGGTCCGTAGGCCGCCTGCCGCGAATCAGTCGCGCGGCGGCAAGGTGAGGATGGTGTCCGCGCGTTTCACGTATATTGCGAAGGACACCGTCTTGCGATCGTGGTCTTCCGATCGTGCCTTCGTCCTGATTGCGCACCGGCCCACAATTTGTTCTTGAAATGTTCCGCTCGCCTGCTAGGCTCCGCGCCGGTGTAGGGAGGTTTTGTGATGTCTGTCTCAATCCGGATTTGTGGGTTTCTCCTCGCGTGCAGCTTGGTTGCGGCCGCCAGACCGGCCTCGGCCCAGGACACGCGCCAGAATACCCCCGGCGAGTTCGATTATTACGTGCTGTCGCTGTCGTGGTCGCCGTCCTACTGCGAAGAGGCGGAAGAGCGGGGAAATAACGGACGGTCCCAGCAGGCCCAGTGCGGTGGGCGGCCGTTTTCCTTCGTGGTGCACGGGCTGTGGCCGCAATATGAGCACGGCTATCCCGAATATTGCCAGCGGCCGTCACCGCGGCTCGAGCGCAACATCATGCTGTCGATGCTCGACGTGATGCCGGCACCGGGCCTGATCTACAATGAATGGGATAAGCACGGGACCTGTTCGGGTCTTTCCGAGCGTGCCTATTTCGAGACCGTCCGGAAGGCGCGCGCGGCGGTGAAGATTCCGCCTGAGTTCCTGCAGTTATCCGAGCCCAAGACGGTGGCGCCAGGCGACGTCGAGGACGCGTTCATCAAGGCTAACCCGGGCCTCTCCCCTTCCGGTATTGCTGTCACCTGCAGTCGGACGCGGCTGTCGGAGGTGCGCATCTGCATGAGCAAGGATCTGCAGTTCCGGAATTGCGAGGAGATCGATAGCCGCGCCTGCCGCCGTGACCAGGTGATGATGCCGCCGATGCGCGGCGGGTAGTCCTAGGCGCCGTCATCCCGGGGCGATGACGACGGGGCTGCGCGAAGCGCCGGCGCCGGTCGCATCGAACCCGGAATCTCGAGATTCCGGGTTCGCTCGCTTGCGCGAGCGCCCCGGAATGACTGTGCCAATTCCTGCCAGCGATACGCTGCGACAGCGCAGGGTTACTTTCGCTCCGCGATGTCGTAACCCTCCGCCATGAACTACCGTCACGCCTTTCACGCCGGCGGCTTTGCCGATTGTCTGAAGCACATCGTGCTGGTGCGCACCCTGCTTTACCTGCAGGAAAAGCCGGCTGCGTTTCGCGTCATCGACAGCCACGCCGGCGCCGGCCTCTATGATCTGACCTCGGACGAAGCGAGCCGCGGCGGCGAATGGCGTACCGGTATTGCCCGCCTGATGCAGGCGCAGTTCTCGCAGGGCGCCGCACCGCTGATCAAACCTTATCTCGACATCGTGGCGGCCTTTAATCCGCAATCCGATCTCACCGCCTATCCGGGCTCGCCGCTGATTGCGCGCGCGCTGCTTCGCCCGCAGGATCGACTTACCGCTTGCGAGGTCGAGCCGCGCTCCCGCAAGCGCCTGATCGATGCCCTGCGCCGCGACGCCCAGGCCAAAGTGGTCGACCTGGACGGCTGGGTGGCGCTGCCGGCCTTCGTGCCGCCCAACGAGCGGCGCGGCTTGGTGCTGATCGACCCGCCGTTCGAGGCCAAAGACGAGTTCGAGCGCCTCGCCGATCGCTTCGCCGCGGCGTTCGCCAAATGGCCCACCGGTATCTATTTGCTCTGGTATCCCGCCAAGAGCCGGCGCGCGACGGATGATCTCGCCCGCGCCGTCGTCCAGGCTGCCGGCAACGTCAAACCGGCGGGCAGATGCCTGCGGCTCGAATTCAGCGTGGCGCCGCAAACAGCAGGGGCTCCGCTTGCCTCGACCGGACTCCTGATCGTCAACCCGCCATGGACACTGCATGGCGAGCTCAAGACCATCCTGCCGGAACTGGAAAGGCCGCTGGGCCAGGGCGGCACCGCCCGCTTCCGGCTCGAAACACCGAAACCGTGAAGGCGAAGACGGTGGAAAAGCCGTAGTCAATTCGCGGCGAACCGTATTATGCTTAAGTCGATGAGACTGGCTTTACGCCCCGCTTCCGCGAATGGTTGCGGCGGAGCGATGGAGGCCAAAAAAAATCCAGGCGACCCGGCGGGGCAAGACGCAGGGACGTTAAGGTGGCCCAGCTTTCCGGCAGCGAATGTCCGGTCGGGCCGATACGCGTGAGGCGTAGCGGCCGGAAGCAGTACGGGGGAGGAGTTTCCCGATGGCCATGACTGGTACGGTCAAGTTCTTCAATGGAGAACGTGGCTATGGCTTCATCAAGCCCGATGACGGCGGGCGCGATGTGTTCGTTCACATCACCGCGGTTGAGCGGGCAGGATTGAAGGACCTGACCGAAGGACAACGCATCACATTCGAGGTTGAACCGGACAAGAAGGGCAAGGGCCCGAAGGCGGTCAATCTGGTGATCCAATCCTAGTGTCGGTTTGAGTTAGGACGCATTTTGCTCATCTGAACCCGCAATCCGTTCAGGCGGCGGGTTCAAAGTGAGCCTTTGCTCGAAGGACGCTGCGCGGAAGATGCTGCAAAAAAATCCCGACCGTGAGCTACGGCCGGGAGGTTGTTGCTTGTTCGTCTTTTCTTCTTGAAACTTTATCGATTGAGCAGATCGGTTCGGAATAGCCGAGCTCAACTTTGCGCCGACACGGCCCTCCGGATCGTGCTCTAGAAATGGTAGTTCACGCCGACGCGCAGCATGTCGAAGCGATAGCCGTTCGAGGTGCCGGTGATCGCGAAGTTGCTTTCCGAGAGATCGACGTAGAGATATTCGACCTTGGCGGTCCAGTTCTGTGCCACGCCAAATTCGACGCCCGCACCCAAGGTCCAGCCAGCGCTGGTTTGCGATTCCGTTAAGCCAAACGTCTGGCCGCGCAATTCGCCAAAGGCGAGACCGCCGGTGCCGTAGAACAGGATGTTGCTGAACGCATAACCCACGCGACCGCGCACGGTGCCGAACCAGGGATTGGAAAATTTCCAGGGCGCAAACGTGTCGTCGGCGCCGGTCGCTTCGAGATCGCCTTCGATGCCGAACACCCAGGGGCCGTCCTGGAAATTGTAGCCACCCTGCACACCGCCGACGATGCCGGACGGCTTGGTCGGGTTGTTTGACACCGTGCCCCAGGCATAACCGAGATTGCCGCCAAGATAAGGCCCTGCCCAGCTATAGGCGTTGAGCGGCTGGTTCACCGTATAGGGCTGGCGCGGAGCATAATAATCGGCCGCTCTCGCGGGTGGCACCGTGCTCGCAAGCGTCAGCGCAGCGGCCCCGACAGCGAACCTTTTCATCGCAACACTCCAACGCAACTGCCGCGACCAAGAGGTCCGAAATACGCCAAAGCGAAGGCGCTCCACGAACCGCATGGTTACGAAACTCCAGTACTTTTCGCGAAGATTTATCGAGAGCTTTAAGTTAAAGCCTTGTTAAGCGCGGTTGCCGCCCGCTCGGTAGTCTTAAGGAAGCCTTACCGACGCCTTCGCGCGACCTGCGGATCCGTTGTCCCGCGCTATCCACCGGAAGCCGGCACAGGAACTTCAAATCGCGAACGCCAGCGCTTAAATTTGCGGACATGACTATCCACAAGAGCGATCAGACCAAGGTGCCCGGCGCAACGAACGCGCAGCGCGGTTCCGCAAGCGATTTGCCGCCGGAGGGGCTCACGCCTCCGGATATCGATCCCGCGAACGCCCCCGCCGAGGAGGACGACGAGGCCCGGCTGCCGGAACTCGCCGAGGAAAGCACGGAAGCTGTAGCCGAGGGACCGCTTGCGATCGGCCATGCAGCGATCGAAAAGGCGGTGCGGCTCGCCCCCACCTCGCCCGGCGTCTACCGCATGCTGAACGCCGCCCACGACGTGCTCTATGTCGGCAAGGCGAAGAACGTCCGCAAGCGGCTCTCTTCCTATGCGCGGGTCAATGCGCCGCTCGCGGCGCGTATCCTGCGCATGATCGCGGCCACGGTGTCGGTCGAGATCGTCTCGACATCCACCGAAACCGAGGCGCTGCTGCTGGAAGCCAATCTGATCAAGCAGCTCCGGCCGCGCTTCAACGTGCAGCTACGCGACGACAAGTCGTTCCCCTACATCCTGATCACCGGCGACCATTGGGCGCCGCAAATCCTCAAGCACCGCGGCGCGCAAAGCCGGCCGGGACGCTATTTCGGACCGTTCGCCTCCGCCGGTGCGGTCAACCGCACCATCACGGCGCTGCAGCGGGCGTTCCTGATCCGCTCCTGCACCGATTCGTTTTTCGAAAGCCGCACCCGGCCCTGCCTGCTCTACCAGATCAAGCGCTGCGCGGGCCCGTGCACGCGCGAGATCGATTTCCCCGGCTATACCAAGCTCGTCGGCGAAGCCGTCGATTTCCTGTCCGGGCGCAGCCAGCAGGTGAAGCAGGAACTCGCGGCCGAGATGGAAAAAGCCTCGCGCGAGCTGGAATTCGAGACCGCGGCGCTCTACCGCGACCGCCTCGCGGCGCTCTCCGCGATCCAGTCGCAGCAGGGCATCAATCCGCGCACCGTGGAAGAAGCCGACGTGTTCGCCATCCATCAGGAGGGTGGCTACTCCTGCGTCGAAGTGTTCTTCTTCCGCACCGGGCAGAACTGGGGCAACCGCGCCTATTTCCCGCGCGCGGAGAAGTCATTTACGCCTGAGGAAGTGCTGTCATCCTTCCTTGCGCAATTCTACGATGACAAGCCGCCGCCAAAGCTCGTCCTGCTCTCACACGAGATCGAGGAATGCGAGCTCTTGGCCGACGCGCTCTCGGTCAAGGCCGGACACAAGGTCGAGGTTTCCGTGCCCAAGCGCGGCGAGAAAAAGGAGCTGGTGGCGCATGCGCTGACCAACGCGCGCGAGGCGCTGGGCCGCAAGCTTGCGGACACATCCACCCAAGGACGGCTGCTGGAGGGACTCGCGACCACGCTCGGCCTGCCGCACCCGCCGCGCCGCATCGAGGTCTACGACAACAGCCACATCCAGGGCACCAATGCCGTCGGCGCCATGATCGTGGCCGGGCCCGAGGGCTTTGCGAAGAACCAGTACCGCAAGTTCAACATCAAGTCGGAAGGCCTCACTCCCGGCGACGACTACGCCATGATGCGCGAGGTGCTGCAGCGGCGCTTCAAGCGGCTGGTGAGCGCCAATAACGAGGAGGCCGGCAAGGCCAACGAGAAGAGGGACGATGACTCCTTCCCGCAATGGCCCGATCTTGTGATCATCGATGGCGGCCGTGGCCAGCTCAATGCCGCCAAGGAAATCCTGGACGGACTGGGTGCGACGCAGGTCTCGCTGTTGGGGGTCGCGAAAGGACCGGACCGCGATGCCGGCCGCGAGACGCTGTTCATGCCGGATCGCGACGCGATCAAGCTCGAGCCGCGCGATCCCGTACTGTATTTCATCCAGCGGCTGCGCGACGAGGCGCATCGTTTCGTGATCGGATCGCACCGCAAGCTGCGCAAGAAGGACATCCGAGAAGCCGGCCTGCAGGAGATTCCCGGTATCGGACCGTCGCGCAAGCGCGCTCTTTTGCATCATTTCGGTACGCTGAAGGAGATCGAACGGGCCTCGATCGCCGATCTAGGCAAGGTTCCGGGCGTCTCCGCCGAGAGCGCGCGCAAGATTTTCGAGTTTTTCCACGCCGAGCCACGCTAAAAGGGGATTCGGGTCACATGGGCGTCGCCCGCGGCGGATCATCTCAAACCGGCCGGTTGGTCCTGGCGGCTTGACTTGTCTGGTTGACTTGGCCCCGTTGACTTGGCCCGGTTGAATTGGCCGGGGTTGATTTGGCCGGGTTGACCTGGGCGCTCGAGCGGTATTGGTAGAACGGATGAACATCGCAACCACACGAGGGGCCGCCAAGACCTCCTGGTCGCTGCCCAATATCCTGACCTATGGGCGGATTGCTGCCATCCCCGTGGTGGTCGGCTGCATTTATGTGCAGTCGATCCTGGATGGCCCGCTCTGGCTGCGCTGGGTGGCCGTCGCGGTCTTCATCGCTGCGGGCGTCACCGATTATCTCGACGGCTATTACGCCCGCATCTGGAATCAGCAATCGGCATTCGGCCGCATGCTCGATCCGATCGCGGACAAGTTGTTGGTGGCGTCCTGCCTTTTGATGCTTGCGGCCGACGGCATCATCCATGGCTGGTCGCTGTGGGCCGCCATCATCATTCTTTGCCGCGAAATCCTGGTGTCGGGCTTGCGCGAATATCTCGCCGCGTTGCGCGTCAGCGTGCCCGTGACCAAGCTCGCGAAGTGGAAGACCACCCTGCAGCTCGTCGCGATCGGCTTTTTGCTTGCAGGCGAAGCCGGCGACCTCGCCGTCTCCATCATCTCCACCGAGATAGGCCCTCTCGTCACCCAGATCGGGCTGCTGCTGTTGTGGACCTCGGCCCTGATCACCATCTATACGGGCTACGACTATTTCCGCGCCGGCATCCATCACCTCATCAAGGAGGATGAGGCATGAAGCTGAAATATTTCGCCTGGGTGCGCGAGCGCGTCGGCAAGGCCGAGGAGACGATCGAGCCGCCGGCCAGCGTGCGCACCATCGAGGACCTGATCGCCTGGCTCACCCAGCGCGGCGAAGCTTACGCCTATGCGTTCGAAAAGCCGAAGGTGATCCGCGCCGCGATCGACCACGCCCATGTCAAACCAGACACGGTAATCGCGGGCGCCCGCGAGATCGCCTTCTTCCCGCCGATGACCGGCGGGTAGAGTGAGATGATCTTGGTTGAGTCGATCTGTCGGCGCATTCGGTCTCACCTCTCCCACAGGGAGAGGTCGATTTGCGCAGCAAGTCGGGTGAGGGATTTCACCCTCTCGTGGGAGCTGCGGCCCCTCATCCGGCGCTACGCGCCGACCTCTCCCCGTCGCGGAGAGGTGAACCTCCGCCGCAGCTCATCAATACTTCGGGCCGTGAGGCCGCCGTCACCATGACCAGCGTCACCATCCGCATCCAGGAATCTGACTTCGACATCGCACGCGAGATCGCGCTGCTCGCCGAAGGTCGCACCGATATCGGCGCGGTCGTGAGTTTTTCCGGCATCTGTCGCGGCAGCGACGGCGATGGTGTCTCGGCGCTCACGCTGGAGCATTATCCTGACATGGCGGAGGCCGAGATCAGGCGACACGTGGACGAAGCCATCGCGCGATGGCCGCTGAATGGTGTCACCGTCGTCCACCGCGTCGGCCGCCTCACGCCCGGACAAAACATCGTGCTGGTGCTGACGGCCTCGGCCCACCGCCAGGCGGCATTTCAGGCCGCGGAGTTCTTGATGGATTATTTGAAGACGAGCGCGCCGTTCTGGAAACAGGAGGAAAACGCCTCCGGCAGCAATTGGGTCGAGGCGCAGGCGCAGGATGATGCCGCGGCCGCCCGTTGGACCAAGTCCTGATGGCCAAGCCCGTCAAACCGGCCGCCAAACGTGCAAGCGCGGGATCGAAGTTTGCTAAAGTCGCCCGCGGCGAGCTGCTCACCCTGCTTGATTTCGTCCGCTTCGCAGTCAGCCGCTTTGTCGAGGCGAAGCTGGTGTTCGCCCACGGCACCACCGATCCGGTGGCGGAAGCCGCCTTCCTGGTCTGCGAGGCCCTGCACCTGCACCCCGATCAGCTCGACACTTTCGCCGCGGCGCGCGTCACCGCAGCCGAGGCAAAAGCAATTCTGGAACTGATCGAGCGCCGGGTGCGAACGCGAAAGCCGGCCGCCTATCTCGTCAACAAGATCTATATGCGCGGCCTGCCGTTCTATGTCGACGAGCGCGTGATCGTACCGCGCTCCTTCATCGGCGAGATTCTGGACTCGCATTTGGGGGGCGGCGAGGATGGCGGCTATGCGCTGCTCGGCGATCCCGCCGAGGTCGAACACGTGCTCGATCTCTGCACCGGCTCGGGCTGTCTCGCCATTCTGGCCGCACGCCATTTTCCGAATGCGCTGGTCGATGCGGTGGATATCTCCAAGGAGGCGCTCGCGGTGGCCGCGCGAAATGTTTCCGAACATGGGCTCGAGGGACGAGTCAAACTCCATCGCGGCGACCTGTTCGCCCCGCTCGGCGACGCGCGCTACGACCTCATCATTTCGAACCCTCCTTACGTCGATGCCGAGGGCATGGCGGCGCTACCGCTCGAATGCCGCGCCGAACCGAAGCTCGCCTTTGACGGCGGCACTGACGGGCTCGACCTTGTGCGGCGCATCCTGAACGAGGCCGGAACCCACCTGACGCCGCAGGGCGGGTTGCTTTGCGAAATCGGCCGCGGCAGGGAGCGGCTGGAGGCCGCGTTTCCGCGGTTGCCGCTGCTCTGGCTCGACAGCGAGGATTCGGAAGGCGAAGTGTTCTGGATTGCAGCCGCCGATCTCGGTTGAGGCGTGCACAGAAATATCAATTGTGGCGCGGTTTCCGTAAAACGCAGAAGCTGATAGCCTGACGGCCAATCGATCGAAACATTCCCAAAAAGAGGCCCCCATGCTGGACAAGAGCGCCCGCCCCACTCCCGTCAACGTCCCCAACGATCTTGCCGCGCATTGGATGCCGTTCACCGCCAACCGCGCCTTCAAGAAGCAGCCGCGGCTGCTCGCGGGCGCGACCGGAATGCATTACATCACCGTCGACGGCCGCAAGATCATCGATGCCGCCTCGGGGATGTGGTGCACCAACGCCGGCCATGGCCGCAAGGAGATCTCCTCGGCGATCACCAAGATGGCGGAGACGCTGGACTATGCGCCGCCGTTCCAGTTCGGCATTCCGCAAGCCTTCGAACTCGCCAGCCGCATCGCCGAGCTCGCGCCCGACGGTCTGGATCACGTCTTCTTCTGCAATTCCGGCTCGGAAGCCGCCGATACCGCGCTGAAAATCGCGCTGGCCTACCACCAGCTCAACGGCCAGGGCTCCCGCACCCGCCTGATCGGCCGCGTGCGCGGCTATCACGGCGTCGGCTTTGGCGGCACCGCGGTTGGCGGCATCGTCGGCAACCGCAAGATCTTCGGCTCACTTCTCGCCGGCGTCGATCATCTGCCTGCGACCTACGACCGCGAGAAGCAGGCCTTCACCAAGGGTGAGCCGGACTATGGCGCGCACTTCGCCGACGAGCTGGAGAACCTGGTCAACCTGCACGGTGCCAACACCATTGCTGCCGTCATCGTCGAGCCGATGGCGGGATCGACCGGCGTGCTGCCGGCGCCGAAGGGCTATCTGAAGCGGCTGCGCGAGATCACCCAGAAGCACGGCATTCTCCTGATCTTCGATGAGGTCATCACCGGTTATGGCCGGCTTGGCCATGCGTTCGCCGCCGAGCGCTACGGCGTGCTGCCCGATATGCTCACCTTCGCCAAAGGCGTAACCAACGGCTCGGCTCCGATGGGTGGCGTACTGGTGCGCGACACCATCCATGACGCCTTCATGAACGGCCCCGAACACGTGGTCGAGCTGACCCACGGCTACACCTATTCCGCGCATCCGCTCGCCTGCGCAGCCGGGCTTGCCACGCTCGACATTTACCGCGACGAAAAGCTGTTCGAGCGCGCCCGTGAGCTGGAGCCGAAATTTGCCGACGCGGTGATGACACTGAAGGGCCTGCCGAACGTGCTCGATATTCGCACCGTGGGGCTGACCGCCGGCATCGATCTCGCGCCCCGTGCCGCCGACCAGGTCGGCAAGCGCGGCTATGATGCGATGGTCAGCGCCTTCCACGACAACGACATGATGATGCGGATCGCCGGCGACACGCTGGCATTGTCCCCGCCCCTGATCATCAGCGAGGACCAGATCGGCGAGATCATCGACAAGCTCGGCAAGGTGATTCGCGCGGTGGCCTAGGGATGAGCTTGGCGGCGAGGCTTGCTCGTCGCGGCGGCCTACAAATTGCGACCGTCACCCTGAGGAGGCCGCGAACCGCAGTCGTCTCGAAGGGCGACAGCCCCGGTGCCCGCAGGCGGGGCATTCATCCTTCGAGGCTCGCTTTCGCGAGCACCTCCAGCGACAAACGGCGTAACCGTTTGCGCGGGGATGACGGTCCAACAGAAGCGCTCGCTTCGCGCTTCGTCGGCAATACCGCTGTGTTGCAGAATGGCTAGCATCTCGAATCAAATTGAGTGCTAAGGTTGCACTGCTTCGGGGAGCGTCGCGCGCAACATGATCCGCATTTCTACGATTTTCATTGCCATTTGCATGGTGCTGGTTTCGGCCTCGCTGGGCCTCGTTCTCTATTCAGTGGCCGGCATCAGCGGATCGGAATCCGCGATCGTGGCGCTCGCCGCGCTGACCTTCCTGATCCTCTACAACGCTGTATCGATGCGGCTGCGCGACCGCACCGACGTCGGCAACCAGATTGCGGATTTGTCACGCGGCACCGCCGATCTTGCCCGCCAAGTCGCCGAATTCGGCCGCAGGCTTTCAGCCATCGAAGCCAAGATGGCGTCCGCCAATTCGAGCGGTGCCGACCGCATCCAGGCGGTTGTGAGCGAGATCAACGAACTTGGCGGGCTGGTCAAGCAGCTCGCGGCCTCGGTCGCCAATCACGAGGAACTGCTTGCTGAGCATGCCCCCGCGCCGGCCGACGCCACCGTCGAGGCAGAACCGGCCGCGAAAACCGAAGCGGAGCCGCAACAGCCGACCTCGCCGCCGCAACCGCCTGCAGCCGAAAAGCCTCCGGTTATCGCGGTCACGGCGCCCAAAGCCAGCGACAGCCCGGCGCCCCGCGGTGAGAGGCAAATTCTCGCTGCGCTCCGAAGCGCGGTCGAGGAGAACCGGTTGGACCTCTATCTGCAGCCGATTGTGACCTTGCCGCAACGAAAGGTGCGTTTCTACGAGGCGGTCACGCGGTTGCGCGACGAACGGGACCAGATCCTGCCTGCCGAGGATTTCATCGGGCTCGCCGAGGCCGCCGGCCTGATCGGCCGCGTCGATCAGATGGTGATCCAACGCTGCGTGCAGGTGCTGCGGCGCCTCATGGTCCGCAACAAGGATGTCGGCGTGTTCTGCAATGTTGCCGCCGCAACGTTGGCCAATGCGGAAATCTTTTCGCAATGCCTAGATTTCCTCGAGGCCAACCGGGCGCTCGCGCCGTCCTTCATCCTGGAATTCAAGCAGTCGATGTTCCGGAACCTCGGCCCGGTCGAGACCGAGCATCTCGCGGCGCTGGCGCAGCGCGGTTATCGCTTCTCAATCGATCACGTCACCGATCTGCGCCTCGAGCCGCGGGAACTCGCCGACCGTGGCGTCCGCTACATCAAGGTGCCGGCGGCGCTGTTGCTCGATCCGAAGCAGAGCGCGGCCTCCGACATTCATCCGACCGACCTCTCGGATCTGCTCGGCCGCTTCGGTATCGATCTCATCGCCGAGCGCATAGAGGGCGAACGCTCGGTGGTCGATCTGCTCGATTACGACATGCGATTCGGACAGGGTTTTCTGTTCGCCCCGCCGCGCCCGCTGCGTCCCGAGGGAGCGGCAAACGCCGCAGCAGCGGCCAATGCGCAAGAGGCCAAAGACGAGCCCAAGCCGGAGACCAAATCAGAACCCAAGGCCGAACCGAAGAAAGAGCCCAAGCTGGGCGGCAACAGCGTCGCCAAGCCAAGCGGAAGCGAAAGGGCGGCAGCCGAGGCGCTATCCCCACGCATGACCGGAAACGCCGCGCTGGTGCGCCGCGTCGCCGGACCGGCCTGATCGGCGCCCGCCAACATGAGCGGCTTGCGATTTGTCGAGCGGTTGCGCGACGTACTCGGCGGCGTCGACGTGGTGCTGTCGGACATCTGGGGCGTCGTCCATAACGGGCTGGAGGCGTTCCCGGAAGCCTGCGAGGCTCTGCGCAACCACCGCAATCAGGGCGGGACGGTGATTCTCATCACCAATGCGCCGCGCCCGGCCGATTCGGTCCAGCGACAGTTGCGCAAGCTTCATGTTGCGGACGACACCTATGACGCCATCGTCTCGTCCGGCGACCTGACCCGGCTTTATGTCGCCGGCCATCCCGGCCGCAAGCTGTTCTGGCTCGGCCCCGAGCGCGACAGCTCCATCCATCGCGGGCTTGATGCCGTTCTCTCGCCGCTGGAGCAGGCCGATTACCTGGTCTGCACCGGCCTGCTCGATGACGAGACCGAAACGGCCGAGGATTACCGGCCGATGATGCTGAAGGCGCGCGAACGCAATTTGACCTTCATCTGCGCCAATCCCGACATCGTGGTCGAGCGCGGCGATCGCCTGATCTATTGCGCCGGCGCAATCGCCGAGCTCTATCGCGAACTCGGCGGCGAGGTGATCTTCTACGGCAAGCCGCACCGGCCGATCTACGAACGCGCAATGGAACTGGCCGCTGCGCAACAGGGCGGCCCGGTTCAGCGCAACCGGGTGCTGGCCATCGGCGATTCCGTGCGCACCGATCTCGCCGGCGCCCACGGCTTCGGCATCGACTGCCTGTTCGTGACGCGGGGCATCCACTCCGAGGAGTTCGAAGGCATCGATCAGCTCGACCCGGCCTCGGTCAAGGAGCTGTTCGGCCACCCGCCGAAGGCGCTGATACGCGAGTTGAGGTGGTGATGAGGGTGCCCGCCGTCCCTCCTCGCGCGGTCATTCCGGGGCGCCTCGAAGAGGCGAACCCGGAATCTCGAGATTCTCAGGTGCGCAATTGCGCACCATAGTTCGATGCGGAGCCTGTGATCCGGCCGCGCTTCGCGCGGACCGGTGGCATCGCCCCGGAATGACGGCGCAATAAGATTCAATAAGATCAGGTGCTGGCCATGTCCGGGAAGACCGCCTCGATCTTGGTCTTCAGCGTCGCCGCATTGAAGGGCTTGACGATATAATTGTTCACCCCGGCCTTCTTGGCCGCGATCACGTTCTCGGTCTTGGATTCCGCCGTGATCATGATGAAGGGCGTGGTGGCAAGGTTGGGGTCGGCGCGGACCTCGCGGAGCAGGTCGTAGCCGGTCATCGGCTCCATGTTCCAGTCCGAGATCACGAGCCCGTACTTCTTGCCGCGCATCTTGTTCAGCGCTGCCGAGCCGTCGCTCGCGTCATCGATATTCTCGAAACCAAGCTGCTTCAGAAGATTCCGGATGATACGGATCATGGTGCTGTAATCGTCCACCACCAGGACCGGCATCGACAAATCAACCGCCATTTCTTGACTCCCCCACGCGAACCAGCGTCAGATCAAAACCATTCTGCTCGGGGCGGTTGCCCCGCCCCGCAGTTCTCTGAAAAGCACTAGCATCAGCCCTTAAACAGCCCGTTAACTCACCACCCTGCGCGGCCGCCTGTCCGGTAACGAAGGCTAGATGAAAGCGCCCGGCTTGACTTCCCGCACCCCGCTAAGCCACGGTCCCGCCGCGCCGAAGGCCGCAACCAGCCCTCAAGAAACGTCTTTGAAATGTCTACTGTTTTTTCCGTGATCCGCGATGACACACCCGCCGCGCTGCTGCCAAAAGGGGCCGTGGTGGCGATGGGCAACTTCGATGGCGTCCATCTCGGCCACCGGGCGGTGATCGCGGCGGCCCTGGAGATGGGGCGAGCGCACGGCCGGCCTGCCCTCGCCGTAACATTTGAGCCCCACCCGCGCCGCTACTTCAGCCCGAACACGCCCCAGTTCCGCCTGACGGACGAAACCGCCAAGCTGAGGCTTTTGGCGGGCACCGGTCTTGCCGGGGCGGTCGTGATGACCTTCGACAAGCGGCGGGCCGAAACCTCGGCGCAAGACTTCATTCACCATGACCTGATCGAGCGGCTCGGGGTCTCCGGCATCGCCGTCGGCTACGATTTCCATTTTGGCAAGGGCCGCGGCGGCTCCCCGAGCCTTCTGGTCGCCGAGGCGCCCCGGCTC
Source organism: Bradyrhizobium sp. ARR65 (assembly GCF_000472385.1). Lineage (GTDB taxonomy): Bacteria > Pseudomonadota > Alphaproteobacteria > Rhizobiales > Xanthobacteraceae > Bradyrhizobium. Next base: position 39,027 of record NZ_AWZU01000006.1, on the reverse strand, counting down.
GGCATCGAGGTCGACGTGCAGCCGCATATCGACATCGACGAGCGGCCGGTCTCCTCAACCGCCATCCGGATGGCGCTCGCCGAGGGCCACCTTGCCGATGCCACCGCCATGTTGGGGGGGCCCTGGTTCGTGACCGGCAGCGTCATTCATGGCGACAAGCGCGGCCGTGATCTCGGCTATCCCACCGCCAATATCCGCCTCGACAACAATTGCGGGCTCAAGCACGGGATCTATGCGGTGCGGGTCGGGCGGGGCAAGACGCGGATCGACGGGGTCGCCAGCTTCGGCCGACGCCCCACCTTCGACAACGGCGCGCCGCTGCTCGAAATCTTCCTGTTCGATTTCAAGGGCGACCTCTATGGCGAAACGCTCGATGTCGCCTTTATCGGCTTCATTCGCGACGAACTGAAATTCGACAGCGTGGAGGCGCTGATCCGGCGGATGGACCAGGATTCCGCCATCGCCCGCGCCCAACTGGCTGCGGCGCCAGACGCCTTCCCGACACTCGGCGAGGTCGGGTAATTCCCGGCGCAAGCCTTTGCGATTTCGACGCCCCCCTGCTATGACGGCGCCATGTTTGCGCGGCGCATCATAATCGGCATTAGCGGCCCGGCTTCCGCCTGAGCCTTCGGCTTGGCGCAAGACCGGGTTTTTCCACCTCGCCCGCTATTTGAGCGTTTTCGCGCCCTTTTTGAGCCAAACAGAGCCTTATGTCCGAGAAGCCGCAAAAGTCCGTCGCCAAAGACTATTCCAAAACCTTGTTCCTGCCGCAGACGGATTTCCCGATGCGCGCCGGCCTGCCCCAGCGCGAGCCGGAAATCCTGGCACGCTGGAACCAGATGGACCTCTACGGAAAGCTGCGGGAGCAGGCCAAGGGCAAGACGAAATTCGTGCTCCATGACGGGCCGCCCTACGCCAACGGCAGCATCCATATCGGGCATGCGCTGAACAAGATCCTCAAAGACGTCGTGACCAAGAGCCAGCAGATGCTCGGCTTCGATTCCAACTATGTACCGGGCTGGGACTGCCACGGACTCCCGATCGAATGGAAGATCGAGGAAGAAAACTACCGCTCCAAAGGCAAGACCAAGCCGAACTTCAAGGATTCCGCGGCGATGGTGGCGTTCCGCAAGGAATGCCGCGCCTATGCGACGCACTGGCTCAACATCCAGCGCGAGGAGTTCAAGCGGCTTGGCGTCATCGGCGACTGGGACCACCCCTACGCCACGATGAGCTATCCGGCAGAGGCGCAGATCGCGCGCGAATTGATGAAATTCGCCGCCAACGGCACGCTCTATCGCGGCTCCAAGCCCGTGATGTGGAGCGTGGTCGAGAAGACCGCGCTCGCCGAAGCCGAGGTCGAGTACGAGGATTACACCTCGGATACGGTGTGGGTGAAGTTTCCGATCACTTCCCCCGCCCATGGCGCGCTTGCCAGCGCCTCGGTGGTGATCTGGACCACGACGCCCTGGACGCTGCCCGGCAACCGCGCCATCGCCTTCTCGCCGAAGATTGCCTACGGCCTTTACAGGGTGACGGAAGCGCCCGCCGACAATTGGGCCAAGCCGGGCGATCTCCTGATCCTGGCGAGTGCGCTGGCCGAGAGCGTGTTCAAACAGGCGCGCGTCACCGCTTACGAGAAAGTGCGCGACGTGCCGGGCGACACGCTGGATGCGGTCGAGTGCGCGCATCCGCTGAAAGGCCTCGCCGGCGGCTACGAATTCACGGTCCCGCTCCTGCCCGGCGACCACGTCACCGACGATACCGGCACCGGCTTCGTGCACACCGCGCCCGGTCATGGCCGCGAAGACTTCGACGTGTGGACTGCCCATTCGCGCGAATTGGAGGCGCGCGGCATCAACACCGCGATTCCCTATACGGTCGATGAGAACGGCGCTTTTACCGACCATGCGCCGGGGTTCGTCGGCAAGCGCGTCATCAACGACAAGGGCGAAAAGGGCGACGCCAACGAGGCCGTGATCAAGGCGTTGATCGAGGCGGGCATGCTGCTCGCGCGCGGCAAGCTCAAGCACCAATATCCGCATTCATGGCGCTCGAAGAAGCCGGTGATCTTCCGCAACACGCCGCAATGGTTCATCGCGATGGACAAGCCGATCGCGAACGATGGCAAGGCCAAGCCCGGCGATACCCTGCGAGCCCGCGCGCTGCACGCGATCTCGGTGACGCAATGGGTGCCGCCCGCAGGGCAAAACCGCATCAACGGCATGATCGAGAACCGGCCCGACTGGGTGATCTCGCGCCAGCGCGCATGGGGCGTGCCGATCGCGGTGTTCGTGCGCGAGAAGGGCGACGGCTCCGCCGAAATCCTGCAGGATGACGCCGTCAACCAGCGCATCGCCGAGGCCTTCGAGAAGGAAGGCGCCGATGCCTGGTACATGGAAGGCGCGCGCGAGCGCTTCCTTGGGAAGCGCGCCAATGAGGATTGGCAGAAGGTCGACGACATCCTTGATGTCTGGTTCGACTCGGGCTCGACGCACGCCTTCGTGCTCGAAGATCCCGTGCATTTCCCCGGGCTCGCCGGCATCAGGCGCAAGGTCGATGGCGGTCGGGACAGCGTGATGTACCTGGAAGGCTCGGACCAGCACCGCGGCTGGTTCCATTCCTCGCTCCTGGAGAGCTGCGGCACCCGCGGCCGCGCGCCCTACGACGTCGTCCTGACCCACGGCTTCACGCTGGACGAGAACGGCCGCAAGATGTCGAAGTCGCTCGGCAACACGGTCGAGCCGCAAAAAGTGATCAAGGACTCGGGCGCCGATATCTTGAGGCTCTGGGTTTGCGCGACCGATTACGCAGACGACCAGCGCATTGGCCCGGAAATCCTGAAGAACACGGTCGAGACCTATCGCAAGCTGCGCAACACCATCCGCTGGATGCTCGGCACGCTGCATCACTTCAAGCCGGCCGACAAGGTCGCTCACGGCAACATGCCGGAGCTGGAGCGCTTGATGCTGCACGAGCTGGCCGAGCAGGCGGAGATTGTGCGCAAGGCCTATGCCGAATTCGACTACAAGACCGTAGTCGCCACGCTCGCGGCCTTCATGAACAGCGAATTGTCGGCGTTCTATTTTGATATCCGCAAGGACACGCTGTATTGCGATCCGCCGTCGTCATCGACGCGGAAGGCGGCGCTGACCGCGATCGATATCATCTGCGACGCGATCCTGCGCTGGCTCGCGCCCGTCCTGAGCTTCACCTGCGACGAGGCGTGGCACCTCTACAGACCCGATGCCGAACCTTCCGTGCATCTGACCCTGTTTCCGGAGGGGCTTGAGAACTACCGCGCCGACGCGCTGGCCGCGAAATGGCGGACCATTCGCGAAGTGCGCCGCGTCGTCACCGGCGCGCTGGAGATCGAGCGCGCCGCCAAGCGCATCGGCTCGTCGCTGGAAGCCTCCCCCGTGATCTATGTCTCGGACAGAAGCCTTTTGGCCACCTTATTCGACGTCGATCTCGCCGAGATCTGCATCACCTCGAATGCGGAAGTGCAGGAGGGCGAAGCACCGGAAGGTGCCTTCCGCCTTAACGAGGTGCCGGGCGTCGCGGTGGTGGTCGAGAAGGCGATCGGGACAAAATGCGCGCGTTCCTGGAAGATCCTCCCGACCGTCGGCGAGGACCCCGACTATCCCGACGTCTCGCCGCGCGATGCGCAGGCGCTGCGCGAATGGAAGGCGCTGGGAGTCACGCCGTGACGTTGTCGTCCCGGCGAAAGCCGGGACCCACAACCACAGGCGTCTGAGCAGACGAAGGTCGATGACCAACAATATTTCAACCAATTTGCATCCCGCGGCCGCGACGAGCGCCAAGGCGCTCGCGCTGGGGGTCCCGGCCTTCGCCGCCGGGACGACATCGTGGGTGCCTGCGGGTCGCATTACATGACCCGCCCTCTCCGCGCGGGTCTCATCGCCGCCGTGGTCACCGTGGTGGTCGACCAGGCCGCCAAGCTGTGGCTGCTCAACGTGTTCGAGATTGCCCACCGCGGCACCGTAAGGGTGACGCCGTTCTTTGATCTGGTGCTGGCCTGGAACATCGGCATCAGCTTTGGCTGGTTTCAGAGCGACAACCCGGCCGCCCAGATCGCGCTGATGGCAGTGAAGGGCGTGGCGGTGATCGCGCTCGGGATCTGGATGGTCCGCTCCCAGGCGGTCATGGCAACGGTCGCGCTGGGCCTGATCATCGGCGGAGCTATCGGAAACGCCATCGACCGCGCGGCCTATGGCGCGGTCGTCGATTTTGCCCTGTTCCACATCCAGATCGGCGGAAAAACCTTCAATTGGTACGTCTTTAACCTCGCGGACGTGGCCATCGTTGCCGGAGTCATAGCCCTATTGTATGATTCCTTTGTGGGGCTACCCGCCGCAAAAGCGCCCTGATCCCGGCCGATACGACTGCGTCGTCAGCGGCAATTCCGTGAGGTTTTGAACAGGTAAAGCGATGCGTAAGCAACATGCCTCGGGCTGGATGGCTAAGACCTCGTCGGTGGTGCTTAACCGCAGCGTTCGGCTCTCGGCCGTCGCGCTGGGCATCGGCCTGCTGGTCGCCTCCGGCGCCGCCCGTGCCCAGGACGATGACGAGGACGACAAGACCTTCGAGGAGAAGATCATCGAAGGCATCATGAAGGGCATCGGCGCCACCAACATGGATAACAGCGGTATCGATTACCGCGAACGCTCGCCCCTTGTCGTGCCGCCCAAGCTTGACCTGCCGCCGCCGGTGTCCGCCAAGGCCGAAGTGAACGTGCCGAACTGGCCGAAAGATCCTGACGACGCCCGTCGCAAGGCGGCCATCGAGAAACGCAAGAAGGACAAGAAAGACACCAGGGACGCTGTCGAGAAGAGCCGCGAAGCGAGTCGCGTGCTGTCGCCCAGCGAACTCAATGTTGCGAGAACAGCGCCCTCCGGCGGCAACAACCACACGTCGGAATCCGAGCAGCCCGGCGGCGATCCGGGTAGCCACGCGGTCCTGAGCCCGGACCAGCTTGGCTTTGAGGGGCGCTTCACCAGCCTGTTCGGCGGTAACAAGACCGAGACCGCGGAATTCAAGGGCGAACCGCCGCGCGAAGCGCTGACGCAGCCGCCGCCCGGCTACCAGACTCCGTCGCCGAACTTCGCCTACGGCACCGGCAAGCAGATGGAATCGGTCTACAAGGAATACAATCCGGCCGCCGGAAAGTATGGCGATCAATAATCGTCTCTGCTTACTTGTTCGCGCATGATGTTGCGGAAAACCGGTATCCAGTTTTCCGCGTCGTGCATCGAACTCCATGACGCGAAAGCGTCGGTCGCACCCATTTGCGTGGGGACAAGGGTGCTTTTGACCCGAACGGCAACGTTCGGGCTTTTACATAGGTCATGATGCCCTTACATCGCTCCACAGCCGCCTTGCTTGCGCTCTTCCTCGTTGCGTCCCCCGCCTTCGCGGAGACCACCCCAGCCCCAACCTCGACCTCGGCCCCGCCAGCGACGTTTACGCTCGACAACGGATTGCAGGTGGTGGTGATCCAGGATCATCGCACGCCGGTGGTCACGCAAATGATCTGGTACAAGGTCGGCTCCGCCGACGAGACGCCCGGCAAGTCCGGGCTCGCCCACTTCCTCGAACACCTGATGTTCAAGGGGACCGCCAAGCACCCGGCCGGCGAATTCTCCCAGACGGTGCTGCGCATCGGCGGCAACGAAAACGCGTTCACGTCCTACGACTACACCGGCTTCTTCCAGCGCGTGCCGCGCGACCAGTTGGCCAAGATGATGGAGTTCGAAGCCGACCGCATGACCGGCCTGATCCTGAAGGACGAGAACGTGCTGCCTGAGCGCGACGTCGTGCTCGAGGAATACAACATGCGCGTCGCCAACAATCCGGAGGCACGGCTGAACGAGCAGATCATGGCGGCGCTTTACCTCAACCACCCTTACGGGCGTCCGGTGATCGGCTGGCATCCGGAGATCGAAAAGCTCGGCCGCGAGGATGCGCTGGCGTTTTACCGGCGTTTCTACGCGCCCAACAATGCGATCCTGGTGATTGCCGGCGACGTCGATGTCGGCGAAGTCCGGCCGCTGGCCGAGCAGACCTTCGGCAAGGTCGCGGCGCAATCTTCGATTCCTGCGCATCGCGTTCGCCCGCAGGAGCCGGAGCCGGCGGGCCCGCGTACCGTGACGGTGGCCGATCCGCATGTCGAGCAGCCTACGGTGAAACGCTTCTACCTCGTGCCCTCCGCCACCACCGCGAGCCCCGGCGAAAGCGCCGCGCTCGACGTGCTGGCGCAGCTCATGGGCAGCGGCAACAACTCCTATCTTTACCGCGCGCTCGTCGTCGACCATCCGCTGGCGGTCGCGGCCTCCGCGGCCTATCAGGGCACCGCGCTCGATCCCTCGCAGTTCTCGATCTCCGCCTCGCCCAAGCCCGGCATTGATTTCGCGCAGGTCGAGCAGGCGATCGATGGCGTCGTCGCCAAAGTTGCGGAAAATCCGGCGTCCTCCGAAGATCTCGAGCGCGTGAAGAACCAGTTGATTGCGGAAGCGATCTACGCGCAGGACAACCAGGCAACCATGGCACGCTGGTATGGCGGTGCGTTGACCACCGGATTGAGCATCCAGGACATCAGAAGCTGGCCAGACCGGATCCGGGCCGTCACCGCCGAACAGGTGCGGCAGGCGGCACAGAAATGGCTCGACAAGAAGCGTTCCGTTACCGGCTATCTCATCAAGGACACTCAGGCCACCAAGCACGAGGAGAAGCGTTCGTGACCCATCATCTGAAGTTCACGCGGCGCTTTGTCTGCACGCTCGCGGTGGCGCTCGGCGCAACACTGCCGACGATCGCGCCGTCACAGGCCGCGACCAAGATCCAGCACCTGACCTCGCCTGGCGGCATCGAAGCCTGGTACGTACAGGATTCCACCGTGCCGCTGATCGCAATGGAGTATGCCTTTGTCGGCGGCGCCAGCCAGGACCCGGCGGACAAGCCCGGGGTCGGCAACCTGGTTGCCGATCTGCTCGACGAGGGTTCGGGCAATCTCGATTCCAAGGCCTACCATGAGCGGCTCGAGCGCCGCGCCATCGAATTGAGCTTCTCCGTGACGCGGGACTACTTCCGAGGATCCTTGCGCATGCTGAAGGACAACAAGGACGAAGCCTTCACGCTGCTGCACAGCGCGCTGACCTCGCCGCATTTCGACGCCGCCGATGTCGAACGGATCCGCTCGCAGGTGATGTCCGGGCTCAAGCGCGACAGCGCCAATCCCAATGCGCTGGCGGGGCGCAAATTCCTGGAAGTCGCCTACGGCGATCATCCATATGGCCGGCTAACCTCCGGTACGCTGGACACCGTTCCGACCATCACCGTCGCGGACATGAAGGATTACGTCGGCCGCGTGCTGGCCAAGGACAAGCTGAAGATCGCCGTGGTCGGCGACGTCGACCCGGCGACGCTTGGCAAGCTGCTCGACCAGACTTTCGGCGACCTGCCGGCCAAGGCGAACCTGACCCCGGTTCCCGACGTCGAGGCCGCCAAGCCGCCGCAGCGCGCCTTTGTCCCGCTCGATGTGCCGCAGACCGTGATCACCTTCGGCAGCCCGGGCATCATGCGGCATGATCCGAACTTCATGGCGGGCTATGTCGTCAACCACATTCTCGGCGGGAGCGGACTGTCCTCCCGGCTCTATCACGAGGTCCGCGAAAAGCGAGGGCTTGCCTATTCCATCTACGGAGCGCTGTCGTGGATGGAACACTCGGCCCTGTTCATCGGCAACACCGGCACCCGCGCCGACCGCGCCGGCGAGACCATCACCGCGATCGAGAAGGAAGTCCGCCGCATGGCGCAAGACGGTCCGACGCAACAGGAACTCGATGAGGCCAAGTCCTATCTGAAGGGCTCGCAGATGCTCGCGCTCGACACCTCATCGAAGCTCGCGTCGGGGCTGTTGCAGTATCAGCTCGACGGCCTGCCGATCGACTATCTGGAAAAGCGCAACAGCCTGGTCGATGCGGTGACGCTGGATGATGCCAAGCAGGCCGCCAAGCGGCTCTGGGACCAAGGCCTGCTCACGGTGATCGTCGGCCGTGCCCCGCAAGCCGCCGCGCAGCCGGTCGCCGCGCCGGGTCCGGCCAAGGCGGATTGAGGCTGTCTGGTTAAGTCGGACACCTCAGACCCATCATCCAGAGGCGCGAACGCAATGAGCCTCGAAGGATGAACGGCCCCGGCGCGACGGCCGGGCCGTCGCCCTTCGGGGCCGCCGCGGAGCCTGCCATCGGGCCGCGCTTCGCGCGGACCCCGTTGGCCCCGGCACCTCAGGACGACGGAGAGATTGCGAGCCCGTTTCGCCGCAAACCCGCTATCCTGCGCACCGATTCCATCTCCCGGTGCCGTCATGCTGCGGATTTCCCGCGATCTCTCCATCGACGAAAACGATCTCGAGATCGGCTTTGTCCGTGCCTCCGGGCCCGGCGGGCAGAACGTCAACAAGCTCGCGACTGCCGCGCAGTTGCGCTTCGATACCAATCGGATCGTATTGCCGCCGGACGCCCGCACCCGGCTTGTTCGCCTCGCCGGCCAGCGCATGACCAAGGACGGCGTGATCGTGATCCACGCCCAGCGCTTTCGCACCCAGGAGCGCAACCGCGCCGACGCCATCGAGCGGCTGGTCAGCCTGTTGCGCGAGGCGATGGTCAGGCCGACGCCACGCCGGCCGACCAAGCCGACGCTGGCCTCAAAACGGCGCCGGCTCGAGGGCAAGAAGCGCCGCGGCGACATCAAGGCCCGGCGCGGCTCGCGCGGATTTGAGGATTAAACCAGGCGTTTCGGCAACGCGCGGCCGACGTGACGCCGCGACCTGTTTTGTTCTGCCCTGAAACAGCCCGCTACTACCACGGCCCGTTTGCCGCCGCCTAACATCCGCGCATGGCGAGGTAAGACGGATGACAAGCTTGCGCGGGCGATACGCAATCGGGCTGGTATTTTGCGGCGCGCTGCTGGCAGTGAGAATGGCGGCCGCGCAAATACCGCTGCCCGCCGCAAAGCCGCCCGATGGCGCCACGCTGTTCAAGCAGCAATGTGCAACCTGCCACACCATCAACCCGTCTGAGCCGATCCGGCAGGGCCCGCAGCTCTCCAAGGTGGTCGGCAGGCCCGCCGGCAAGGTCGACGGCTTCCGCTATTCGCCGGGACTCGCAAAAGCGGATTTCGTCTGGGACGAGGCCAGGCTGGACGCGTGGCTCACCAACCCGCAAGGCGTCGTTCCCGACGCTTTCATGGTTTACCGCCAAGCCAAGCCCGAGACTCGCGCGGCGATCATCGCCTATTTGAAGGAGCTGAACTGAATGGCCAAACCCGTCCACTCGATGATCCGCGTTCTCGATGAAGCGAGATCGCTTGATTTCTACGCGCGCGCATTCGGGCTCGAGGTGGCCGACCGCTTCAAATTCGCGGAGTTCGCCCTGGTCTATTTGCGTCATCCCTCTTCGCCTTTCGAAGTCGAGCTGACGGTTAATTTCGACCGCAAGGAGCCCTATTCGCTCGGCGACGGCTATGGCCACCTTGCGGTGGTGGTCGACGATGTCGACGCCGAGCATGCGCGCTTTACGCAGGAGCAATTGTCTCCGGGGCCGCTGCGCGATTTCAAGCACGACGGCAGGACACTGGCGCGGTTCTTCTTCGTCAGCGATCCCGACGGCTACAAGATCGAAGTGATCCAGAAGGGCGGACGTTTCGGCTAGCCAACTACAATCAACAAGAGATCAGTGGAGGAGCTCATGAGAGAAGTTGATCGTCGCAGCAAATATGATCGCCGGACCTTTCTCAAGGGCGCGGCAACAACGGTGCCGGTGGTCGCGGCCGCGACCACTGCGGGCTTCAGCATCGAAGACGCCTGGGCGGAGGATAGCGTCGCGCTTCCGCCTGCGACGCTGAAGACGCTGCTCAAGGTCGCGCGCGACATCTATCCGCACGACTTCCTGGGCGACAGCTACTACATCACGGCGATCAAGCCCTGGGACGACAAAGCGGCGAAAGATCCCGCCATCAAGACGCTGATCACGGATGGCGTGAACCGGCTCGACCAGGACGCCCGCGAGCGTCACCAACTCGCTTACGTCGAAGTGCCCTGGGAAGCGGATCGGGTGGCGCTCTTGCGCCGCATCGAGCAGAGCGACTTCTTCCAGAAGGTCCGCGGCGATCTCATCGTCTCGCTCTACAACCAGAAGGAGGTATGGCCGAAGTTCGGCTACGAGGGCTCCTCGGCGGAGTATGGCGGCTACATCAAGCGCGGCTTCGCCGACATCGACTGGCTCCCGAAAGTCTAGGCACCTGGACAGAGAACATCAGGGAGGAAATCAACATGGCAAAATTCGATCTGAACGACAGCGGCGTGGTCGTCGTGATAGGTTCGGGCGCCGGCGGCGGAACGCTGGGCAACGAGCTTGCGCAAAAGGGCGTGAAGGTCGTCATCCTAGAGGCGGGCCCGCGCATCGAGAACCAGGACTTCGTCAACGACGAATGGGACAGCTTTACCCAACTTGCCTGGAAGGACATGCGCACGACTTCGGGAAGCTGGCGCGTTCACAAGGACTTCCCCAATCTTCCGGCGTGGATCGTGAAGGCGGTCGGCGGCTCGACCACGCACTGGGCCGGCGCATCGCTGCGCTTTGGCGAGCATGAGTTCAAGATCAAGAGCACCTATGGCGATATTCCCAGTGCCAATCTGTTGGACTGGCCGATCACGCTCGCCGAGATGGAGCCTTATTACGCCAAGGCCGAGGACAAGATGGGCGTGACGCGCACCAACGGCATTCCCGGCCTGCCCGGCAACAACAATTTCAAGGTGCTCGAAGCCGGCGCCAAGACGCTCGGCTACAAGGAAGTCCATACCGGGCGGATGGCAATCAACAGCGAACCGCGTGACGGCCGCGGTTCGTGCCTGCAGATCGGCTTTTGCTTCCAGGGATGCAAATCCGGGGCGAAGTGGTCGACGCTCTACACCGAGATCCCGAAGGGCGAGGCGACGGGAAATATGGAGGTGCGCCCGAACAGCATGGTGCTCAAGATCGAGCATGATGCGAGCGGCAAGGTCACGGGCGTGGTCTATGCCGACGAGACCGGCGCCATGCAACGGCAGAAAGCACGTGTGGTGGCGGTCGCGGGCAACTCCATCGAGAGCCCGCGTTTGCTGCTCAACAGCGCCTCCAACATGTTCCCTGACGGGCTAGCCAATTCGTCGGGCCAGGTCGGGCGCAATTACATGCGGCACACGACCGGCAGCGTCTACGCGGTGTTCGAGAAATCAGTCCACATGTATCGCGGCACCACAATGGCGGGCATCATCCGCGATGAGGCGCGCAACGATCCGAAGCGCGGTTTCGTCGGCGGCTACGAAATGGAGACGCTCTCGCTGGGCCTGCCCTTTATGGCGGCCTTCCTCAATCCAGGCGCCTGGGGACGCGAGTTCACCAGCGCCATCGAGGGATATCCGCGGATGGCGGGTCTGTGGATCGTCGGCGAGGACATGCCGCAGGAGACCAATCGCGTCACCCTCGATCCGAAGGCCAAGGACAAGTTCGGCCTGCCGGTCGCCAGCGTGCATTTCGATGATCACCCCAATGACGTCGCGATGCGGACACACGCCTACAAGCAAGGCGCGGCGGTTTACGAGGCGGTCGGCGCGACCGTCACCTATCCGACACCGCCCTATCCCAGCACCCATAATCTCGGGACCAATCGAATGAGCGAGAAACCGCGGGATGGCGTCGTGAACAAGTTCGGCCAGACCCACGACATCAAGAACCTGTTCATCTCCGATGGCAGCCAGTTCACCAGCGGCGCGGCCTGCAACCCCACACTCACCATCGTATCGCTGGCCATCCGCCAGGCCGACTACATCGCCGGCGCGATGCAGAAGAAGGAGATTTGATTGGACCCACGCGCGGCGGCTCTGTGCGCAAGCCCAGAGCCGCTTACTCCCGAATCAGAGAACTAACGGACCTTGGTTGAAGCAGGCTCTCAAAACAGCCCCGTCACCTGAGGCGCTCGCAAAGCGAGCCTCGAATGGCGACGGCCCGGCTCTCGCAGCCGGGCCGTTCATCCTTCGAGGCTCGCGCCTCAGCATGACGGTTTAAGATCGGCGCGTGTAGGAGGCAAAAACGATTTCGCTATCGCGCACCCTGTCAAATGACTATTCGGCAGCATCTAGGATGGGCGCTGCCGTGTGACGAAACTCCGCCACGGCCTGCGCGCTTCTTGCGCGATAGATCAAGCAGGAGCACCGCAAGAGCGAGGCGAAATTCTTGACCTCGCCATGGTGATCGAGCACCTCGTCATGCAGCGTCGTGAGGAATTTTGCCAGGCTCATGTTCTGCGTCGCTGCAATCTCCTCCAGCGTATCCCAGAACGACATTTCGAGACGGATCGACGTGCAATGGCCCCCGATGCGCAACGATCGGGTCTGGGATTCGTAGTCGCGTTGCGGCTGATGCGCGAACAAATGGCACATGGTTTCCTCTCGTCGCATGATCGTTTTTCTTGAAACCATATACCCGCCGGCCCCGCGTCACAATGCTCGCAGCGGTTAGCACGGTCTGGCCAGGCTTTACGGGTCGGCATCGAACATCAATATCTTCAATGTGATAGACCCACCTCATCCCCAACGGGAATGCTCCTTGCTTTGAGGACGCGCGCGCAATGCTTACAATGTGGGTTGACCCGAATCTGACTGGAACCCATGCCCGTCCGCCAACTTCCCGAACAGCTCGTCAACCGTATCGCCGCGGGCGAAGTGGTGGAGCGGCCTGCCAGTGTCGTCAAGGAGCTGGTCGAGAACGCCATCGACGCCGGCGCGAGCCGGATCGACGTCTTTACCGACGGCGGCGGGCGGCGGCGCATCGGCATCACCGACGACGGCTCCGGGATGACGGCCACGGACCTCGAGCTTGCGGTTGAGCGCCACGCGACCTCGAAACTCGATAATGAAGATCTCCTGCAGATCCGCACCCTCGGATTTCGCGGCGAGGCGCTGCCCTCGATCGGCGCGGTGGCAAGGCTCTCCATCACCACGCGCCATGCCAGCGAACCGCATGCCTGGTCGCTTTCGGTGGAAGGCGGGGTGAAGGCGAGGCCGATGCCAGCAGCACTTGGCCAGGGCACGCGCGTCGAGGTCAACGACCTCTTCTACGCAACGCCGGCGCGCCTAAAATTCCTAAAGACCGACCGCACCGAGGCCGAGGCGATCCGGGAAGTGGTGCGGCGACTTGCGATGGCGCGGCCCGACATCGCGTTCACGCTCGCCGGCGAAGAGCGCGCGCCGGTGACCTGGGCTGCGGCGCTGCCGGGCGCCGCGGGCCGGCTCACGCGGCTCGGCGACGTCTTGGGCGCGGAGTTTCGCAGCCATGCCATCGAGGTGCGCGCCGAACGCGACGGCGTGCTTGTCGAGGGCTTTGCCGCCTCGCCCGCGCTGACCCGCGCGAATGCGCTGGGGCAATATCTGTTCGTCAATAACCGTCCGGTGCGCGACAAGCTGATCTTGGGCGCGGTGCGCGCGGCCTATGCGGATTATTTGCCGCGCGACCGGCACCCGGTGGTGGCGCTGTTCGTGACGCTGGATGCGCGCGAGGTCGACGCCAATGTGCATCCCGCCAAGACCGAGGTGCGCTTCCGCAATGCGGGCCTGGTGCGTGCGCTGATCGTACATGCCTTGAAGGAGGGGCTCGCGCGCGAGGGCCGGCGCACCGCCGCCAATGGCGCGAGCGCTGCGATCGCCTCGTTCCGCCCGCAGCTCGCGCCGCGCCCCGGCAACTGGGATTGGCGCCGCTCGCCGTCGCTGCCGACGGGCCCGCTGCCGGGCTTTGCGGGCGCAGCCACGCCGGCCTTCGCCGAGCCGGATCAGGCGGTCTTCGATGTCGGCGCGCCCACCGCCGACGTGCGTTTCGAGGCGCAACCGCCGCCCGATTTGCTCGACCGCCCGCTGGGCGCTGCGCGCACGCAAATCCACGAGACCTATATCGTCTCGCAAACGCGCGACGGGTTGATCGTCGTCGACCAGCACGCGGCGCATGAGCGCATCGTCTATGAGAAACTGAAGGGCTCGCTCGCCAGGAATGGCGTGCAGCGGCAGATCCTCCTGATTCCCGAAATCGTCGAATTGGACGAGGCGACGGTCGAGCGGCTGCTGGCGCGCGATAGGGAGCTCGCTTCCTTTGGGCTTGCAATCGAATCCTTTGGCCCCGGCGCCGTCGCGGTGCGCGAGACGCCGTCGCTGCTCGGCAAGATCGACGCGAGCGCATTGCTGCGCGACCTCGCCGAGCACATGGATGAATGGGACGAGGCGCTGCCGCTCGAAAGGAAACTGATGCATGTCGCGGCCACCATGGCCTGCCACGGCTCGGTGCGCGCCGGGCGGCGCTTGCGGCCGGAAGAGATGAACGCGCTGCTGCGCGAAATGGAAGAAACGCCCAATTCCGGCCAGTGCAACCACGGCCGGCCGACCTATGTCGAGCTCAAGCTGTCGGATATCGAACGGCTGTTTGGGCGGAAGTAGCACCCCATCTCGATGTCGTCCCCGCTTTCGCCGGGACGACATCGTGCTATGCGGCGAGAGCGCGCAAGAACACGAACTCCGTGTCATCGTAGGCGCGCCGCTCCAGCTCTTCAAAGCCGTCCGGTGCAGCAAAACCGGCTGCCTTCGCCTCCTCTACCACGACGAGCGCGCCCGACGTCAGCCAGGCGCCATCACGCAAAGAGCCCAGCGCCTTCTCGGCCATGCCCTTACCGTAAGGAGGATCGAGGAACGCGAGCGCAAACGGCTCGACCGGGTGCGCCGGCCCGAGATTGGTGGCGTCGCGGCGAAAGACTTTCGTCACTCCGCCCAAGCCCAGCGCTTCGACATTGTTACGCAACAGCGCGCGCGCTTCGGTGCCGTTGTCGACGAACAGCGCAAACGTCGCGCCGCGCGAGATCGCTTCGATCCCGAGTGCACCGGTGCCGGCAAACAGGTCGAGCACGCGCGCGCCGGAAATCGGATCGCCATACGCGTGGGTGAGGATATTGAATACCGACTCGCGCAAGCGGTCCGCGGTCGGGCGGATCTCACGCGAGGCGGGCGATGCCAGGTTGCGGCCCCTCAACCTTCCACCGACAACGCGCATCTCGGAACTACTCGTCCCTTGGCTTCAAATCGCGCTTGCCATGATAGCCGCGCTTGGGGCGGCGCGGCGGGCCGTAACCGCGAGCCTCGAGTTCGTTGCGGGCGCGAGCCTCCTCGCTGCCGGTACGCTGGACCAGGACGCGGCGGCCCTTGCGGTCGGCGATCAGCGCGCTCTTGCCGGCCGGCCGAAGCTGCTTTTGGCCGGGCGATGCTTCGCGCTCCTCATCACCGCCGCGATCAGGCGCGGTTTGCGCGAAATCGCAGCCCGCCTGGGCAATGATCTTGTCTCCGAGCTGCTCGCGCAGGACGCGCGTCTTCACCTCCTCGACCGCGCCTTCGGCGATTTCACCAAGCTGGAACGGCCCGTAGGAAACGCGGATCAGCCGGTTCACCTCGAGCCCGAGATGCGCCAGCACGTTGCGCACCTCGCGGTTCTTGCCTTCCCGGATCGCGAACACCAGCCAGACATTGGCCCCCTGCTCGCGGTCCAGTGTCGCGTCGATGGGACCGTATTTCACGCCATCGACCTCGATACCGTTCTTCAGCTCGGCGAGCTGGGCCTGACTGATCTCGCCATGGGCGCGAACGCGATAGCGACGCAGCCAGCCGGTTTCCGGCAATTCCAGGACGCGCGCGAGGCCGCCGTCATTGGTGAGCAGCAACAGCCCCTCGGTGTTGAAGTCGAGCCGGCCGACGCTGATCAGACGCGGCAGCCCTTCCGGCAGATTGTCGAACACCGTCGGACGCCCTTCGGGGTCGGCATGCGTCGTCATCAGCCCGCGCGGCTTATGATAGAGAAACAGCCGCGTGCGCTCGCGCGCCGGCAATGGCTTGCCGTCGACTGCGATCACGTCATTGGCGGTCACATCAAGCGCGGGCGAATTGATTACCCTGCCATTGACACTGACGCGCCCCTGCACGATCCACTCCTCGGCGTCGCGGCGTGATGCAAGCCCGGCGCGCGCCAGTACCTTGGCGATGCGCTCGCCGGCCTTCTTGGGCTTGACCTCCTCGCGCGCGGCACGTTTGCCTGTGTCGGGCTTGCGTTCGCGATAGGCGCCACGGCCGCCGAACGCCGGTCGTTTGGCGAAACCCTCACGCCCCTCTTCGCTATCCCGGCGCGGCCGTTCGAAACGCGGGCGATCGAATTTGGGCCGATCATCATGTCCGCGCTGATCCCGCCCGCGCGCGAAGCGAGAACGCTCCTCGCCGCTACGCTCCTCGCGCGGGCCGCGCCTCTCGAAGTCGCCCTTACGTTCGCGGTCAGCGCCCGGACGCTTGGTGAAGCCTTTCCGATCCTCTTCTTGTTCGCGACGTGGTCGCTCGAAACGGGGGCGGCCGAATTTTGGACGATCCTCGCTGCCGCGCGCCTCCCGCCCGCGCGCGGATTGCGGGCGCTCCCCGCGACCGCGCTCGCCACCACTGCGCTCCTCACGTCCCCGATCATCGCGCTTGCGCCAGGGTTTTGTATCGCCAGCCCCGTCCTGCCGGCCGCCAAAACGCTTGCGTGGGCCATCTTCGCGGAAACGGCCGCGGTCGCTGCGATCTTCGCGGACACCCCAGCGCTCGCCGCGTTCCTCTCGCCGGCGGAACGGACGCTCATCGCGGTCACCGCGACCGCGCTCCCTGCCGTCCTCCTGCCTGCCCGCAAAGCCTCGCTTGGCGAACTTCCTCTCGCCACCCCGCGCCGCTTCAGCACGGTCCTTGCGGCCACCCGGCCGATCGCGCCGGCCGCGCCAAGAGGCGTTGTCTTTATCTTTGTCGCGGGGCATGAAAGGCTCTCTTTTCGTTAAGTCAGGTCAAAAGGCAATCCGCGCGCCGTCGCGGCGCTTTCTCGCAAAACCGGTATCCACTTTTGCTGAAGGCGCCCCGTTTAGCAGGTTTTGTTCGGTGATACGAGGCATGACCGCACCTTCTTTCATGGATTTGGCGCTCGCTGCGGCCCGCGGGGCCGAAAGAGCCGGGGAAGTGCCGATCGGGTGCGTGATCGTGCGCGATGGCGAGGTGATCGCCTCGGCCGGGAACCGCACGTTGGTCGACCGCGATCCCACGGCGCATGCCGAAATGCTCGCCATCCGTGCGGCGGCAGCAAGCCTCGGCAGCGAGCGGCTCATCGACTGCGACCTCTATGTAACGCTCGAGCCCTGCGCCATGTGCGCCGCCGCCATCTCCTTCGCCCGTATCCGCAGGCTCTATTACGCCGCAGCCGACCCCAAGGGCGGCGCCGTCGATTCCGGCGTGCGGTTCTACACGTCTCCGACCTGCCACCACGCGCCGGAGGTCTATTCCGCGGTCGGCGAGAGCGAGGCGGCGGCGATGCTGAAGGAATTTTTCCGGGCGCGTCGGTAGGGAACGGCTCGCGCTGCCAACTCCCCCTTCATTGCGAGGAGCCAACGGGTCGCGCGAGCGCGCGCCCGATGACAGGCTCCGCGACGAAGCAATCCAGACTTTCTCCGCGGAGACCATCCTGGACTGCTTCGCTTCCCCCGCAATGACGGTGAACTACGGCGCGGTAAAAAACTCCTTGAGCAGCTTCGCCGTCTGCTCCGGATTCTCCTCGGTCAGGAAATGCCCGGAATCGACCGGCGCGCCGGAGACGTTGGTGGCCCACATCTTCCAGGTATCGAGCGGCGTGGCAGCGGCGCGCGCGATGCCGGCATCGCCCCACAAGGCCAGCATCGGAATAGTGATCTTCTTGCCGGCATCGAAGTCCGCCTTGTCGATGTCGTAATCGGCGTAGGCGCCGGCGCGATAGTCCTCGCACATCGCGTGCACCCGCGAAGGGTCATGGAACGGGGCGAGGTAATGCTCCAGCGCCCGCGGATCGATGGCGTCGAGGTTCTTGGCCTTGGTCTGGCTCGCCATCTTGGTCTTCAGGAAGAAATCGGGGCTCGCCGTGATCAGCGTCTCCGGCAGCGGGGATGGCTGCGCCAGAAAGGTCCAGTGATAGATCTTCAGCGCATAGAGCCGGTTGATGCGTTCCCAATAATTGTAGGTCGGCAGGATATCCAGCACGGCAAGCTTTGCGAGCCGTCCCGGATGATCGAGCGCCAGCCGATAGGCGACGCGCCCACCGCGGTCATGGCCGGCCATGGCGAAATGCACATGGCCGAGCTGCTCCATGGCCTCCACCATCGTTTGCGCCATCGCCCGCTTTGTATACGGCCTGTGCTCCGCATCGCTCTCGGGCATATCCGACCAGCCATAGCCCGGCAGATCGGCGATGATGAGGGTGAAGCGATCCGCAAGTTGCGGCGCGACGCGGTGCCACATCACGTGGGTTTCGGAAAACCCGTGCAGCAGAAGCAGCGGCGGCCCCTCGCCGCCGACACGCGCGAAGACACGCCCGGACGTCGTGCTGATCCACTCGGAAGCAAAGCCGGGAAAGAGGTCGGCGAGGTCGGACATGGTGCACACCCATCATTATTTGCCGACGCCGTGGGTCTCACGCTCCGGCTCCAAGGCTTGCGCGATCCGGCTCACCTCGATGTCGGAATAAACACCAACATCGGCTTTGACAACAAGCGGCTCGGCATTACTGCGCAGCGTGCATGCCCAAAGCGGCGCGTGTCAAACTCTATTCGTAGTTGCCGCAGCGAACACGCGGCGACAGCATTTTACGACGTGCCAAACAAGCTCAAGATCCCGGACCGACGCGCGCTGCGCGTCGTCCGCAAAGACGCGCCTTTATGAACCCGCACGCTCCTTCTCCACGGCCTGCCACGCGATGTCGCGGCGACAGAAACCGTCCGCCCATTTGATGCGGTCGATCGCCTGATAGGCGCGGGCCTGCGCTTCGGTGATGGTCTTGCCCAGCGCGCAGATGTTCAGCACGCGCCCGCCATTGGCGATAATGGCGCCGTCCTTGGCGGCTGTGCCTGCGTGAAAGATCTCCACGCCCTCGACATTGGCGGCTTCATCAAGCCCCGCGATGACGCTGCCCTTCTTGTAGTCGCCGGGATAGCCTTTTGCTGCCATCACCACCGTAACGGCGGGCTCCGGATACCAGCGCAGATCAAAGTGCTTCAGCTCGCCGTCGCAGGCGGCAAGAAAGGCCGGCACGATGTCCGACATCATGCGCAGCATCAGCACCTGGCACTCGGGATCGCCGAAGCGAACGTTGAATTCGAAGAGTTTCGGCCCGTCCTTGGTCAGCATCACGCCGGCATAGAGCACGCCGCGGAACGGCGTGCCGCGCGTCTTCATGCCGGCAACCGTCGGCAGGATGATGCGGTTCATGATCTGGCCATGAACTTCGTCGGTCACGAACGGCGTCGGCGAATAGGCACCCATGCCGCCGGTGTTCGGGCCCTGGTCGCGATCGAACACGCGCTTGTGGTCCTGGGCCGAGGCGAGCGGGATCGCGGTCTCGCCGTCGCACAGCGCAAAGAAGCTGACCTCGCGTCCTTCCAGGAATTCCTCGATCACGACCTCGGCGCCGGCCGCGCCGAACGCGCCCTCGAACATCATGGCGATGGCGGCCTCGGCCTCCTGCTGCGTCTTTGCGACGACCACGCCCTTGCCGGCGGCAAGCCCATCCGCCTTGACCACGATGGGCGCGCCTTGCGCACGCACGTAATCCAGAGCCTCGGTCGCACTGGTGCAGCGCCGATAAGCGCCGGTCGGAATGTTGAATTCGCTGCAGAGAGCCTTGGTGAAGCCCTTGGAGGCCTCGAGCTGCGCCGCCTGCCTGCTCGGGCCGAAGGCCTTGATCCCGGCGGCTTCAAGGTCGTCAACAATGCCCGCCGCGAGCGGCGTCTCCGGCCCAACCACGACAAGGTCAATGGCATTCGTTCTGCAGAAGTCAATCACCGCGGCATGGTTGGCAACATCGAGCGCAATGCATTCGGCCTCGCGCGCAATGCCGGCATTGCCGGGCGCGCACCAGAGTTTTGTCAGTAGCGGAGAGCCCGCGATTTTCCAGGCCAGGGCGTGCTCGCGGCCGCCGGAACCGAGCAGGAGAATGTGCATGCGTAAACCGCAGTCTCAAACGGGAAAGATGCCAGAGCGGTTCGCACGACTCCCCGCCTCCTCGCAAGGGGGATCAGCCGATTTCACCGTCATTCCGGACGCCGCGCCGATCCGGAATCTCGAGCTTGTCTGGCATCCGCTCATATCATCGGCTCGAGATTCCGGGTTCGCGCTTGCGCGCCCCGGAATGACGGGGAACAGCTAAGATTCTCGCCCCGCTCCCGCGATGATCTCCTGCAGCGTTGCGACGTGCCGTGCGAACGCGCCGCGTCCGGCCGCGGTCGCGGTCACCGTGGTCTGCGGCTTCTTGCCCACGAAGGCTTTCTCCACCCCGACATAGCCGGCCCTGGCCAACGTTTCGATATGGGCACCGAGATTGCCGTCCGTTGCGCCGGTCAGCTTTTTGAGCCGGGAAAACTCCAGCCCGATGCCTTGCGGCAGTGCGTTGAGCGCCGCCATGATCCTCAGGCGCAGCGGCTGGTGGATGATCTCGTCGAGCTCAGCCACGCCGCTAATCCCATCGCATCCAGAGGCCGCCCAGAATAAGGCCGCCGCCGTTCACGACCGCCATCCACAACAGGAAGGCGGCGCCGAGGACGTAGAAATAGCCGATCAGCGTCAGCAGGGTGATCGCGGCTCCGATTGCGATGAAGGCGCGACCGAACCACAGGCCGGCGAGAATATAGAACAGCATGAAATAGATCGGCCAAAAGGCTGCGAGCTCGCGTGGGCCAAAATCGCCGAGCACTTGCGAGCAGAGCAGCCCGAAGGCGAAGAACAGCAGATAAGCCGCCAACAACCTGCCCTCGAAGCCGCGCATGCCGCTTCGCGCGTTTATGAGCACGCCGATCAGGAACGTGCCAATGACGCCAGCAATATTGACGGCCGTCCAGATCTGAGCGCCGTGGCGCGGCCAGCCGTAGTTCGCGAGATTGCCGATCAGGACCAGCACGCCCCACCAGATCATGATCAAGCTTGCGATCTCGTAGGTTCGCGACTGCCGCACGCGACGAACGATGTCGTCGATATCGCTCAGCGCATCGGCGGCTTGCTTGCTGTCGATCATGTGCCGGTCATTCCGCGCTTGGCGACGTCATCGGCGATTGCCGAGACGGCCTTCGGGTCACTCAAGATGCTCATGTGATTGGCGCCCTCGATCAGCTTCACGTCGACCGCCGGCGCGATCGCGTGCACGGCATCGGCGTATCTGTCCGATAACATCAATTCATCCTCGCTGCCTGCGATCAGTGTGATTGGCCGGGTCGCAGCAGCAAAATCGATTTTGTAGCCGCGGGTGGCAAAATTGCGCATCAACCGCTCGCTATAGGCCGGCACCAGGATCTTCTCCGAATGCGGCGGCACCGCATAGGCGAGCACCGGCAAGGCATCGCAGCAATCGACGCCGAGCTTGCGCAGCGCGAGCAGGCCGAGAATGCGCGGAATATCGGGGTTGGCCCAGCCGCCCGAATTGGGACGATTCGTCGGCGCGTCGTAACCGAGATAGGGCGCAAGCAGCACGGTGCGGACGAACAGATTCTGGATCGGTGAAGCCGCCACGCGTAGCGCAAAGCCGCCACCGGCGGAATGGCCGAGCAGAGTGATGGGCGCGTTCGCTGCCGTCCGCCGGATCAGTGCGACCAGATCGGCGAGATCGTCCTCGAGCTGGCCGAGATAGCCGATGTCGCCACGCGTACCGGATCCGCCGTGGCCGCGGATGTCGGGCGCAAAGGTCTCGACGCCATGGCCGGCCAAGGCATCCGCCAGGGCATGGACGGCCACGCTCGATCCCGAAGAGCCATGAACGAGGATGGTGACCGGGCCGGCCGCGGGACCGCGGGCTGCATAGTGGCGGTAGGTCAGTTGCGTGCCATCGCGCGCGCTGAAGTGCTCCAGAGCCGGCATGGTGCTGCGATCCACCGCCCGCGCGGTTTCGGAAATGGAATGCAGTTCGGGCGGCTGGACCAAGGGAGTCGCGATCATGGCAAGGAGCAGCAGAGCGGCCGCCCCGACGATGCATAGACCCCATTGCAACAGGTTCAGCGGGAACCATACCAGCCATCTCAGCATGATCGTCCTCCCTAGTTATACGATGGAGTACTCTGTATTACAGAGTATATGATAAAACAAGGCTGGATTGGCGATCGGCGGCGAAAATCCCTAACTTGGGCGCCTACCCTAGATTCGCGATTCGAGATGCCTGCTGCCGAACCTCTGATCAACGCGCCCGAATTCACCGTCTCCGAGCTGTCCAATGCCCTGCGGCGGACGGTGGAGGATCGTTTCGGTCATGTCCGGGTACGCGGCGAGATCTCTGGCTTCCGCGGCCCGCATTCCTCCGGTCATTGCTATTTCGCGCTCAAGGACGAGAACGCCAAGATCGAGGCCGTGATCTGGAAGAGCTCGCTCTACCGGATGCGGTTCAAGCCGCAGGAGGGGCTCGAGGTCATCGCGACCGGCAAGCTCACCACCTATCCGGGCGCCTCCAAATATCAGATCGTGATCGAGGCCCTGGAGCCGGCCGGCATCGGCGCGCTGATGGCGCTGATGGAAGAGCGCAAGAAGAAGCTGGCCGCCGAAGGCCTGTTCGACGAGCGGCGCAAGCGGGCGCTGCCCTGGCTGCCCGAGGTAATCGGCGTGGTTACCTCGCCGACCGGCGCCGTGATCCGCGACATCCTGCATCGCCTGTCCGACCGCTTCCCCCGCCATGTACTGGTATGGCCGGTCAAGGTGCAGGGCGATGGCTCGGCCGAGCAGGTCGCTGCCGCGATCCGCGGGTTTAACGCGCTGCCGGAACACGGCAGGATCCCGCGTCCTGACGTCTTGATCGTCGCGCGCGGCGGCGGCTCGCTGGAGGATCTCTGGTCCTTCAACGAGGAGATCGTGGTGCGCGCGGCGGCTGAAAGCCGCATCCCGCTGATTTCGGCGGTCGGCCACGAGACCGACATCACGCTGATCGACTTCGCCGCCGACAAGCGCGCCCCGACGCCAACTGCGGCAGCCGAAATGGCGGTCCCCGTGCGCAGCGAATTGATGGCCGAGGTGGAGAGCCTCGCTCGACGCACCAGGATGTGCTGGCAGCGCGGTCAGGAGAGCCGCCGCAATGAGTTGCGGGCGGCCGCGCGCGCCCTGCCTGCGGCCGGCGAGTTGCTCGCGATCCCGCGCCAACGGCTCGATGGCGCCGGCGCCGCCCTGCCCCGCGGCTTGCGCGCCAATACCCATGCCCATTTCCGCCGCTTTGTCGCGGCGAGCGCGCGGCTCACCTTGCGAGTGCTGCACGGACAGGTCGAGCAGGCGCGGCATCGACACCTCGTCTGCGGCGAAAGGCTGACCCATGCCGCGCATTCGCTGCTGCGCCGCCGCCGCGACCGCTTTGCCGGGTTAGAGGCAAGACTGAGGGCCTCAAAGCTTGCCAATGCGCAGGCGCAGCGCCAGACCATCGCGCGCCAGCGCGAGCGAACGCTAAGGCTTTCCGAGCGCGCCCATCGCGCGCTGCTGACGTCGCTGCAGCGGCTTGACGCCCGCGTCAGCCATAGCGGCCAATTGCTTGCCGCTTTGTCCTATCGCAGCGTCTTGGCGCGCGGCTTTGCCTTGGTGCGCGACGAGGCCGGCCATCCCTTGCACGGGGCGGCGGAGATCGGCGGCGGCGCACGGCTCGAGCTGGAATTTGCCGATGGGCGCGTCGGCGCGACCGCCGATGCGGATCGGCCGGCAGTGGTCCGGCCCGAGCGGCCGAAGCCAGCCGCGCGCGAGCCGAAGGCGCCGAAGCGGATCGTAAAACCGGTCGATCAGGGGAGCCTGTTTTAGGACGCCGTCATTCCGGGGCGATGCGAAAGCATCGAACCCGGAATGACGACCTAACGAACGCTCAGCGCGACAGCCACTCCGCGACGAGCTTTTGCGCGTCCTGCCGCGCTTGGGGGTCAGTGCCGACATGGCCGCGCTCGGGCAAGCCGGCATCGTCGACAGAGGCCGCCACGGCGTGGATCGGCAGGTTGGCGCGATCGAAATCATGATAGGCGCCAGGATAGATCACGATCCGCGTCAGCGCGCTGCGGCCGCGCGCGCCATCGATCATCTGCCGGCAGGCCGGTGGCGAGGACACATCGTCCTTGGCGCCGATCAGGAGTAGCGTCGGCACGCGTGCGCTCCAGCCGAGCCCGGCCGAGAGCCGGCAATCCGGATAGAAGGCGATCGCCGAGCGGAAATCCGGCTCGCCGTTGCCGGAGAGCAATTGCGGGCGCACCGCCCAGAGCAACGCGCTGGCGCCGTTGGCCCAGCCGATCAGGCTGATCCGATCGGCCCTCGCCCAAGGTTGCTGGATCAGCCATTGCCGTGCCGCCAGAATATCGGTCACGCGTTCGCGACGCGCGGTCACCCGGTGCTCCTTGGCCCGGCATTGGGGCCCAAGCCCGCGCGAGCCGTAGCTGTCCGGCAGCAAAACCGCCCGGCCGTTCTTCACGAGCTGCTCGGCCCAATCGCGGTAACGCGGCAACACGGGCTCGGAACGGCTGGCCAAGCCGCCGCAGCCGTGGAGCGCGATGACGGTCGGAAACGGCCCGTCGCCATCCGGCTTATAGAGCTGGGCGCGCAGGGTGACGCTGCCGGACGGGATCTCCACCTGGCGCGGGGCCGCCGGCGAGGACAGGGCAAGCGCCGGGGCGACAAGCAGCAACAATGCGAGGACGGCAAGACGGCGCATCGAACTCTGCAAATCTATGCCGGCGGGGGACACCAGCCTCATCCGCGGAAAAAAGTACCATGCGGTCCGAACCGCAAAACATCACGAATCAGTGGGTTTCGCAGGCGGACAGCACGACCTATTTATGTTAGCAGGATTTGAGCCTCACACCGGCAGATTACCGGGATTTAATTCGGAGCCCACAACCGTGCTGAACAAATTCGGTCCCTCAGGCCATGGGGAAGCGCAGGTGCAATACCTTGACGGCGATTTCCGCGTGATTTCGCCCGGGACCTATGTGCGCTGCGCGGTGACCGACGTGCGGATACCGCTCGATGAGCTGAAATATTGGAGCGTCGATCTGCAGGAAGCCTATGCGACGCCGACCGCCGTGCTGCAACGGCATTACCCGGAGCAGGTGAAGAAGTAGCGTCCGAAAATGTGGGACGGGATCCTTGGGGCCTGTCATCGGGCGTGCATTTGCGCGACCCGGTGGCTCAATACATCCTACAAGCTACGGTTTTCGAAATCTTTTCTCGCGCGCCTTGAACAGCCAGTCGGACACCAACTTCCTTACGCGCGCGACGTCCTCGAATTGCAAGCTCACCGGAAACGGCACGATCTCCTGCGAAAGCGCCGCAAGCTGCGCATCGCCGCGCAATCGCACCAGATCCTTTTCCGTGGTCACCAGCATCAGGCCGTCTCGTTTCGCCGCAGTGACCAGCGCCTCGATCTCACGCGCTGAAAATGGGTGGTGATCGGCGAACGCCTTCCGTTGCGCGACTTCGACGCCGGCCGCTCCCAAGGTGCGAAAAAACCGCTCGGGATCGCCAATGCCGGCGAAGGCGAGCACGCGCTTGCCCCTGAGCTTTTCGATCGCCGCCGCATCGGGTCGAAGATGAGCCGCGAGCACCGGCTTGCCGGACGCGGCAACCGCCGCAGCCACGTCCTTCGCCGCCGTGCCCGCGCCGATCACGATCAGCGCGCTGGTGCGGGCAAGCTGCGGCGCGAGCGGCGCCCTCAAGGGGCCCGCGGGAAAGACGCAGCCGTTGCCGAGGCCGCGCTCGCTGTCGATCACGATCAGCGCGGTGTCCTTGGCAAGCGCGGGATTTTGGAAACCGTCATCCATCAGGATCACGCTGGCGCGCTGCGATCTTGCGAGCGCGACGCCATCGATGCGGTCGCGCGACACCACCGCCGGAATATGCACCGCCAGCATCAGCGGCTCGTCGCCGACATCGACAGCCGTGTGCCTGCCAGCGTCGACCATCAAGGGGCCGCGCCGCCGTCCGCCATAGCCGCGGCTGAGCACGACCGGCGTCTCGCCGAGCTCGCGCAGGATGTCGGCAAGCGCGAGCACGGTCGGCGTCTTGCCGGCGCCGCCCAGATGATAGTTGCCGACGCAGAACACGGGGACGCCGGCGTCAAAACCCTTGCGAGCCATGCGCAGGCCCGCGACCGCGCCGTAGAGCGCGGCAAACGGCCACAGCAGATGCGATGTCCACGATGCCGGCCGGTGCCAAAAGGCCGGCTCACGCATTGGCGGCTCCCATCTCGAGCCGCAACTGCAAGAGATAGGGCTCGAGAGCGGCCAGCGTCCGGTCCAGTGCACCGCCAAGCTGCGCCACGACGCGCGTGGATGCCGTAACCAGCCTCTCGCGCGCGTCCTGATCGGCCAGCAACTGGCCGAGCTGCTTGACCAGCGCCTCCTTGTCGACAGCGGTTCGCGCACCGCCGGCCTGGTCGAGGGCCTTGTAGACATCAGCGAAGTTGAAGACGTGCGGGCCGTGCACGATCGCCGCATTCAGCTTGACCGCCTCGATCGGATTTTGCCCGCCATGTTCGACCAGCGAGCCGCCCATGAAGACGATCTCGGCCAAGCGGTAGAACAGACCCAATTCGCCGAGCGTATCTGCGACGTAGATCTCGGTCGCCGTATCAGGCAATTGCTGGCGCGAGCGCAACGCGGTTTTCAGACCCGCGGCCTCGATCATCTGCGCAATCGCGGGCCCGCGATCTGGATGCCGGGGGGCGATCACGGTCAAAAGTTGCGGAAACAAACCGGCGAGCGCCCGCTGGGTCTCGATCAGGATCTCTTCCTCGCCGGGATGGGTCGAGGCCGCCACCACGATCGGCCGCCCGCGCGTCAACGCCGTCAGCCGTTCCAGCTTGACCGCGTCAGCGGGTGGTGCCGGAACGTCGAGCTTCAGATTGCCTGTCACGACGACGTTGCGGCTGCCTAGTGCGGAAAAGCGTTCGGCATCGGTGCGGGATTGCGCAAGGCAAATATCGAATTTTCCAAGCAGCGCCGAAATCGTGCCCGACACCCGCCGCCAGCGCGGAAACGAGCGCTGCGACATTCGTCCGTTGATCAGGACCATCGGCAGCCGCCGTGCCGCGCTTTGCAGGATGATGTTCGGCCAGAGGTCGGATTCGATGAACAGCGCCAGCGAGGGCCGCCAATGATCGAGGAACCGCGCGACGAAGCGCGGCGAATCGTATGGCACGTATTGATGAATGATGTCGGGCGGGAAGCGCTTGGCCACGATCGCCGCCGAGGTCACCGTGCCTGATGTGACGAGGATGCGGATGTCGAGCGCCCGCAGTCTCTCAATCAAGGCGGCTGCCGCCAGCACCTCGCCGACGCTGGCGCCATGTATCCAGATCAACGGGCCTGCGGGCCGCGGATCGCGCGACATGCCGCGACGCTCGCCGATGCGCTCCGGATCCTCCTTGCCCTGCCTCAAGCGCCGATTGATCAGGGCCGGCGCCAGCGGCACCACGACCGACGACAGCTTGCGGTACACGCGCAGCGTCATCGGCAGCGAGTTAGCCACGGCCGGCCTCCGGACGCCCCACTTTGGCATAGGCGCGGCGGGTCGCCTCGTTCAGATAGGCCTCCAGCCTCAAGCGCAACCGCTCCATGGTCGCGGCGTCCGCATCGCGGGGCACGCTGATTTCCTCAACCCCCACCAATACGCCGCGCCCGAACGGCAGATTGATCGTGGTCCGGTCCCAGTTCTTTAGTCGTATGAAGCGGCTGGTGGCCATCGCAAAGGGCATGATCGGCCGTCCGGTTTCTCTCGCCAGCATGATGACGCCGAGACCGGCGACGCGCGCGCGCTTCGGCACGTCGGCGGTCAGCGCAACATTATAATTCTCCTCGAGCGCGCGCACCATCTCCCTGAACGCGCCGACGCCACCCTTGCGGTGAAAGGCTCCACCATGATCGCCGGAGCCGCGGATCGTGCCGATGCCGAGCCGCTCGGCGGCGATGGCGTTGTATTCGCCGTCGCGATGGCGCGAGATCAGGACCTTGGCGCGGTGGTCCTTCTTGGTCTTGATGAATGGCGTCATGAAATGCTGGCCGTGCCAGAACACGAAGATCGCGGGCTGGCGCGGCTCGACCATGTCATAGACATGCGGCGGGTCCATAACGAATTTGTTGGTCTTCCAGACCAGCCGCAGATACTCGGCTGCGAGGAACCCCACAGCACGCTGGAACCAGCCGCTGCGCAAAATATTGCGAAGCAGCTTCTTCAACGGCCGGGTTTCGTATCTTGGGCGGGATCGAGCAGCCGATGCAGGTGCACGATGAAGTAGCGCATATGCGCGTTGTCGACGGTCTGCTGCGCCTTGGCTTTCCAGGCTACGTAAGCAGTCGCGTAGTTGGGGAAGAGGCCGACGATATCGACTTTCTCGAGGTCCTTGAACGTGTTGTGTTCGAGGTCGGTCAGTTCACCGCCGAAGACGAGATGAAGCAGTTGTTGCTGCGGGGCATTATCTGGCATGATTCTCTTTCCTAGGATGGATGCCCGGCAAGCTCGAATCTCGCGACAGGGTCAGGGCGCTTAAACGGGCAAACGATCTCGAAAATGCGCGACAATGCTCGCATGACGATCGCGTCCTGCCGCCACCAGCACCCCGTGTGTCACTTCCCGGCAATTGTACAGAATCCCCTCGCCGGAAAGCGCGGTCATCCTACCATTCGCTTCCTGCACGATCAAATGAGCCGCCGCAAGATCCCAGTCGTGACTATTGCCGCCGGCAAACGCCGCATCCAGACTTCCATCCGCGACCCGGCACAGCCGAAGCGCCAGTGAAGCGATTCGCGGATGTAGCGTGATGTCGCCTGAATCGGTAGTGAGCCGCTCAACCAGCGGTTTCGGGCCGGCGACGCGGGTGAAATCCAGCGCCGTACCGGGCGTGGCCAGCAGCTCCATCTCGTTGCGGGTGGCGCCCTGTCCGCGCACGGCGAAAAAGAATTCGTCGCTGGCCGGTGCGAACACCGCGGCGAACAGCGGCGTGTTGTCCTCAACCAGTGCCACGCTCACGCACCAGTCCTCGCGCCCGGCGAGATAGCCGCGCGTGCCGTCGATGGGATCGACGATCCAAACACGCCGTTTCGCCAGCCGGTCCGCGTCGTCAGCGCTTTCCTCCGACAGCCAACCGTAGTGGGGGGTTGCGGAGCGCAACCTCGCCTCGAGCAGGTCGTTGACCGCGATATCGGCCTCCGACACCGGGGAGGAGCTGCCCTTGATCCATTTTTTCAGATCGGTGCGGAACAGCGCGAGCGCCAGCGCGCCGGCCTCGCGCACGGTGTCCTTCAGGAGTTCTGCATCGCGCGACAATGTCTCACGGCTAACGTCCGCCAAGCGTCAGTCCCTCGATGCGCACGGTCGGCGCGTTGACGCCGTAACGGAACTCCAGGTCGTTGGCCGCAATCATCGACTTGAACATCGGCAACAGGTGGCCGGCGATCGTGACCTCGCTCACCGGATAGGTGATCTCGCCGTTCTCGATCCAGAAGCCGGACGCGCCGCGGCTGTAATCGCCGGTGACGCCATTGACGCCGGAGCCGATCAGGTCGGTGACGTAAAATCCCTGCTTGATATCCGAGATCAGCTCCGCGGGCGTGACGGTGCCGGCTTCCAGATGCAGATTATACGGCCCCGGCGAGGGCGAGGAGGAAACGCCGCGATGGGCGTGACCGGTGGTCGCAAGGCCGAGTTCACGCGCGGTGGCGCAATCGAGCAGCCAGGAGGTCAGAATGCCCTGATCGATGATGGCCAGCTTTTTCACGCTGACGCCTTCGGCGTCGAAAGGCTGGGAGCGCAAGCCGCGCCGGCGCAACGGATCGTCGATGATGCGGATGTTGCCGGCGAAGAGCTGCGCGCCGAGCTTGTCCTTCAGAAAACTGGTCTTGCGCGCGATCGAGGCGCCGTTGATGGCGCCGACGAGATGGCCGACCAGCGAACCCGAGACTCGGGGATCA
This sequence comes from Bradyrhizobium sp. ARR65, assembly GCF_000472385.1. Classification (GTDB taxonomy): domain Bacteria; phylum Pseudomonadota; class Alphaproteobacteria; order Rhizobiales; family Xanthobacteraceae; genus Bradyrhizobium. Next base: position 8,961 of record NZ_AWZU01000006.1, on the reverse strand, counting down.
TAGACGACCGGCACCTGGCAGGTTTCGACCTTGCGCGGATTGGCCCGCGCAACTGCGCGCTCGCCGGCGCTGCGGCCGACGCGCTCGGGCGAATAGAGATCGGCGGCATGGGGCGCGGAGCTGTAGTCGTAGTCGCGCTCCATCGTGGTGCCCTCGCCCGAGATCGCCGTCATGGAGATGCTCTGACTGGAACGCAAATAGGCACCATGAAAACCCGAGCTCGTCACCAGCACCATGCCGCCAATGCCGGCAGACGCCGACGCGCCGCCAGACCTGGTGACGCCTTTCACCCCAAGCGCCGCGGCCTCGGCCTCCTGCGCGCGTCGCTCGAGTTCGGCAGTCGAGGGAGTGGCGGGATCGACCAGATCGAGATCGGGCAGATCGCGCGCCAACAACGAGGGATCGGCCAGCCCGACATATTTGTCTTCCGGCGCGACACGCGCCATCGCGACCGCCCGCTCCGCGAGCTTGGCCACGCCGTCGCCGGAGACGTCGTTCGTGGAGACGACCGCCTGCCGCTGCCCCACGAGCACACGCAGGCCCACGTCGTCGCCTTCCGAGCGCTCGGATTCCTCGACGCGACCATCGCGGACTTCCACGCCGTGCGAGACGCCGCGCACCGCAACCGCGTCGGCGGCGTCGGCGCCGGCACGCTTGGCCGCTTCCACCAGCCGCTGCGCAAGATCCGACAAGGCGGTTTGGTCGAACAGGTCCGAACTCGTGCCTTTGGCGTGCGTCGATGAGGATGGTGAAGAGATCACGAACAGATTCCCGAGCAATGGAGGGAGTGTCGGAAACAAACCCAATTCATGTCAGATGTGCGCAATTGGCGCGGACTTCAAGCATTTTCACGAGCCGGAAGCCTAAGAATCTCCGCTCTCTCGCAACATCTCGTCAATCATGCAAGCCAAGGTCTTGTCAATCATGCCGCGCAAAGGAGCGGCGGTGACTTTGGATTAACCAGGCTTTTTAAGGCGAAACCGACGGGACGCGGCGTAAGGTCTCGCGCAACGACCGGGGAACAAAATCCCGGCGGGGAGACCAAAAGCCGTGAGGCGTCAAACAGCAACGGGCGGGACCAATCCCGCCGGGTCGAGCCGCGCATTGCGGCTCGACCCTCTCTCTTTGCCAGTCAGCTTTCACGCGCATGATGCCCGCGCCGACGGGTTCGTGCGGCAGGTCGAGCTCGATCGCGAACGCGTCGTGCTGCGTCGTGCCGTTCGCGGCATGCGCATGGCGCTCAGACTCCGCGTCAGTGATTTTCTCGGTGTTGCCTTGTGCGACATCAAGGATGGACGGATGCTGGTGCTGGCGCACCGCGATCCCTCGCTCAGCGTTCCCCTCTGCGTCGGCGTCGACGAGGAGGAGATCGCAGCCGCCTGGCAGCTCTGGAGCGATGTTTTCGCGCTGCCGATGTTGCAGGATGCGGCCTGCGAGCCCGCACCGCGACGTCGGCGTCGCAACGCAATCCGCGCGCGACGGCCGAAATTCCTGATGCGGCGGCGCGCCGGCAATTTGCTGGAGCCAGCGAAGATCCACCGCGGCGAGCGCGAAATCATCTCGCGCAATTGAAATATGCGCTCGCCTCCGAATGAGCGGGCATGCTCTGTCGAACCGTCATCCCGCCGTTTGTCGCTGGAGGTGCCAACGCGAAGCGGCGGCCTCGAAGGATGAACGGCCTCGCTGCTGCAGTCGGGCCGTCGCCTTCGAGGCTCGAGGAGCCTGTCATCGGGCCGCGCTTCGCGCCGACCCGTTGGCGAGCACCTCAGGGTGACGGTGAAACTTGGGAGTCCGTTTCGATCAACAGCTATGCGCGTTAGATGCGCATCACGGCGTCGATCAGCAGGCCGGCGAACAGCAACAATCCGGCATCGCGGTTGGATTTGAAGATGCGCAGGCAGAGCAAGGGATCGTCGATCTTCAAGCGGCTGATCTGCCAGGCGAGATGGACGGCAAATGCAGCAAGCCCGAGCCATGCCGGCCAATGCACGCCGGCAAGCAGAAACGCCGTGCCGATCAGGACCACCGCAACTCCGTAGAAGACCACCAGCGCCTCGTGCGTGCGGGTGCCGAACAGGCGCGCCGTCGACTTGACGCCGATCAGCGCGTCGTCCTCGGCATCCTGATGCGCATAGATGGTGTCATAGCCGATCACCCAGGCGATCGAGCCCGCGTAAAGGAGGAGCGCGGTGGCGTCGATACGCTGCAGGATCACCGCAAAGCCCATCAGCGCGCCCCAGGAGAACGCGAGTCCCAGCACGACCTGCGGCCAATAGGTGATCCGCTTCATGAACGGATAGATCGCAACGACCAGGAGCGAGGCGATGCCGGTGATGACGGCGAAACGATTGAACTGCAGCAACACGAGGAGACCGACCAGCGCTTGCGCCGCCAGAAAGATGAGCGCCTGCCTCACGCTCACCTGGCCCGCGGGAATCGGGCGCGAGCGCGTGCGTTCGACCCTCGCATCGAGATCGCGGTCGGTGATGTCGTTCCAGGTGCACCCCGCACCGCGCATCGCGAACGCGCCGAGGAAGAACAAGGCAATCGTCAGGGGCAATTGCGAGAGGTCGTGCGCGACGCCTGCCGCCAGCGCCGCCGACCACCAGCACGGCAGCAGCAGCAGCCAGGATCCGATCGGCCGGTCCAGACGCGACAGCCGCAAATAGGGCCGCAACCAGAGCGGCGCATGGGTATCGACCCAGTTGCCGGTGGAATCCGCAACGCGTGCCGACGCGTCGCTCACGGTCTCACCGCTCCAGCACGTTGCCGTTCAGCGTATCGAAGGTGCTGCCGCCTTTCTTGACCGGCGTCGCCTCGGGCGCGGAAACCGAGGAGCCCAGCACCTCGCTGAGCGTCGGGCCAGCAGGGCCGCGTGCCTGCACCTGCTGCGCCACCGCGCAAACCTTTTTCTGCAGCGCTTCGGTGTTCTTGTGCCCGGACTTCAACTGATCGGCGATCTGCGGCGGGATTCCGCATTTGGCCGCATGCGCCTCGACATACTTGATCATCTTCAATTCGGCCTGGCCGAAATTGCCGATCAGCTTGCAAGCCTCATCCGGCGAAGCATGCCGGTCGCTCGCAGCCTTGATCAGTTTGCCGCGTCGCTCCGCCTCCTCGCGCAGCGGCAGGAATTCCTTCATGCAGGCGTCGGAGGGGCCGGCCTGCTGTGGCGGTGCCGCCGGCACAAAGCCGCCGCCACCACCCATGATCGGCGCCGCGCCGTTGCTTGGAAACGAGGTACTGCTCGGCGGCGCGCCGACCGAGGCGCTGGGGGCCGCGCCATTCACCGGCGGAAAGGCAGGATCGTTCTTCACGACACCCTGGTTGGGGAGCGGCGCGGGAAACGCGCCTTGCGCCCACGCATGACCGGCGTAGGCGGCAATGACGGCGACCGTGAACGGTCCCAGCAAGCGGCGGATGATCAAGGCTGTTTCTCCGGCAAGTCCTTGTGATCCCCCTAGTGTCCCGGCACTAGCGTCTACCCGATCACGGCGCGATGTTCGATTAAGGGCGTTATTACGATTCCCAGAGGTCGTTAACAACCCGTGGAATTTGGCAACAGCGCGGCGCGAGGCCGCAGGCACGGGCGAATATTTGTCCCTGATTCTAAGCCTTTAGGCTAAAACCTGGGCCTAATTGGGAACATCACTTATGCCTGAATTCGACTTTCGCGCCCCCCGCCTTTTTGTCGACGCATCGCTGGCGACGGGGGCGACCGTCACGCTGGAGCGCGACCAGAGCAATTATCTCGGCAATGTGCTGCGGCTTGCGGCCGGTGACAACATTTTGGTGTTCAACGGACGCGACGGCGAATGGAAAGCAGCTATTTCGGGCCGAAAGCGGCCGGACACCCTTACAATCGCCAGCCAGACGCGCCCGCAGGATCGCCTCCCCGACCTCGCTTACGTCTTTGCACCGCTCAAACATGCCCGGCTGGATTACATGGTGCAGAAGGCCGTTGAAATGGGCGCATCGCGCCTGCAGCCGGTGCTGACCCGCTTCACCCAGGTCGCTCGCGTCAATGGGGAGCGGATGCGGGCCAATGTCATCGAAGCGGCCGAGCAATGCGGCATTTTGAGCCTCGCCGAGGTGGCCGACCCCGTACCGCTTGCGCGTTACCTCGAGAATCGCGAGGAGCAGCGCCTCTTGATTGTCTGCGACGAGGCCGCGGAGACCGCCGATCCCCTCCAGGCGCTGCGGAAAGGCCGCGCGGATGGCCGCGGGATCGATGTCCTCGTCGGGCCTGAAGGCGGCTTCGCCGAGGAAGAGCGGAAAATTCTGGTGCACCAGCCGCATGTTTTGCGGCTTTCACTCGGCCCGCGCATCCTGCGGGCCGATACGGCAGCTGTGGCCGCGCTGGCGCTGGTGCAAGCCGCACTCGGCGACTGGACGGACACGCGGGAATAACCTCCCTCGGCCGACTTTTCCGTTAAGCGAGCTGGCCGATGCCTGTCGAAACTGCCAGCAAGCCATGCTAATGGGCAGCCCAACTTCGAGCCCCCTGGAATCCCGTTTAGATGACCGAAACCGCTGCCTCGACCGGAACTGCCGCATGGGCGAGCGCCCTGCTGGCCTCGTTCGCCCAGGCGGGCTACGAGCGGGCGGAGCCTGCCATCCTGCAGCCGGCCGAGCCCTTCCTGGACCTTTCCGGCGAGGACATCCGCAAGAGCCTTTACCTGACCACGGATGCGAGCGGCGAGGAACTCTGCCTGCGGCCTGACCTCACGATCCCGGTGGCGCGGGACTATCTGGCCTCGAAGCGGGCCGGCCAGGTGGCCGGCTTCAGTTATCTCGGTCCGGTCTTTCGTCATCGCGGAGGGCTGAGAAGCGAGTTCCAGCAGGCCGGAATCGAGTCCTTCGGGCGGCAGGATCGCGCCGCCGCGGATGCCGAGATGCTGGCGCTGGCGCTGGAAGCGACCGGCGCGCTCGGCGTCAAGGAGGTGGAGATCCGCACCGGGGACGTGGCGCTGTTCAATGCGCTGATCGACGCGCTCGATCTTTACCCGGTCTGGCGGCGGCGGCTGATCAAGGATTTCAATCGCAAGGTCTCCCTGGAGCAGGATCTCGAGCGGCTGACGCTCGCGACCGGCGCCGGCCGCAACGAATATGAGGGCGTCCTGGCCGCGCTTGCCGGCTCCGACCGCAAGGCGGCGCTGGCGCTGGTGACCGACCTGATGTCGATCGCCGGGACCGCCCAGGTCGGCGGACGCACGGTCGCGGAGATCGCCGACCGCTTCCTGGAACAATCGACGTTGAAGGGCGGCGCGCTGCCGCGCAACGCGCTCGGCCTGATCAAGCGCTTTCTCGCCGTCTCCGGCGATGCCGACGAGGCGGTCGCGCAACTGCGGGCGCTGGCGCGCGACGCCAGGCTCGACATCGCCACGGCGATCGATCAGCTCGAGGCCCGGGTCGGCTTCATGGCTGCCCGCGGCATCGACGTAAGCAGCTTGCGCTTCTCGACCTCGTTCGGGCGCGGCCTCGATTACTATACCGGCTTCGAATTCGAGGTGCATGCCAGAGGCAGCGGCAGCGAACCGCTGGTCGCCGGTGGCCGCTATGATGGGCTGATGACGAGGCTCGGCTCGGCCACGCCGATCCCGGCCGTCGGATTTGCGATCTGGGTCGAAGCGCTGACCAGGATTGGCCGCAAGCCTGCCGATAGCCGCAGCGCGAGGACATCATGAGCGCCCCCTTCGTTCTCGCGGTCCCGTCCAAAGGCCGGTTGCAGGAAAACGCGGAAGCGTTTTTCAGCCGCGCCGGCCTTACCCTCGCCAAGCCGCGCGGCGCCCGCGAATACCGCGGCACCATCGCAGATCTCGACAATGTCGAGATCGCCTATCTCTCGGCGAGCGAGATCGCCTCGCAATTGGCGCGCGGCGCCGTGCATATGGGCGTAACCGGCGAGGATCTGGTGCGCGAGACCATCGTCAACGCCGACAAGCGCGTGCTGTTGATCGATGCGCTCGGCTTCGGCAACGCCAACGTCGTGGTGGCCGTGCCGCAGGCCTGGATCGACGTGCGCACCATGGCCGATCTCGATGACGTCACCACGGGCTTCCGCGCCCAGCATAACCGACGGATGCGGGTGGCGACCAAATACATCAATCTCACCCGCACCTTCTTCGCATCACATGGTGTGGTCGACTACCGCATCGTCGAGAGCGCCGGCGCAACCGAGGGGGCGCCCGCGACCGGCACGGCCGAGCTGATCGTCGACATCACCACGACCGGCGCGACACTGGCCGCCAATGGGCTGAAGGTGCTCGATGACGGTGTGATCCTGCGCAGCCAGGCCAATCTCGTCGCCTCGCGCGACGCCGACTGGTCGAGCGATGCGCGCGAAACGGCGCGCGTGATCCTCGACCACATTCACGCGCGCTCGCGCGCCAGCAAATACCGCGAGGTCCGCACCCGTTTCAAAGGATGCGATGCAGCAATGCTGGCCGAGGCGCACAACCGCTTCGGCGTGGTCGCCCCCTTCGGCGGACCGACTTCGTCGGGCATGCTGACGCTGCACTGTCCGCCGGCGCAGATCTACGCGCTCGGCAGCTTCCTGCGTGATCACGGCGCCGATACGGTATCGGTGGCCTCGTTGGACTATGTGCTGGACCGCGAGAACCCGCTGTTCGCCAAGCTCGACGCATTCCTGCGGACGTGAGCGATTGCACCTCGCCCGCGCCGACGAGACGAAGCGTTGCGCGGTGGCGACAAGGGCGCATGATTGCAATATGTTAACTTGTTAACGGTGGGACGAGTTGGGAAATCCGATCGATGATGCTGGGTAGCGACGTTTCGAACCTGTCCACCACTGCGGCCAATGCCGCGGCGAAGGGGCTGTCGATCGTCGTGCCGATGTACAACGAAGCAGCGGGACTGGCCGCGCTGCACCAGCGCCTTTGCGAACTCGCCAAGGCGCTGCGCCACCGCTATGCGATTCGCTGCGAGATCGTGTACGTCGACGACGGCAGCAAGGATGGAACGCTTGCGATCGCGCGCGCTTTGCCGGCCGATGCGCTCGACGTTCAGGTGGTCTCGCTATCGCGCAATTTCGGCAAGGAGGCCGCGTTGATGGCGGGGCTCGATCATGCCCGGCTCGGCGCCGTGCTGTTCATGGACGGCGACGGCCAGCATCCGCCGGCGCTGGTCGAACAGCTCGTCAGCCACTGGATCGATGGCGGCTATGACGTGGTCTATACCGCCAAGGCCCATCGCGACAATGAATCATTCTTGCGGCGCCTTGCGGTGCACGGCTTCTACGCGCTGATCAATTGGGGCGCGCGGCAAAAGATTCCGGAGGATGCCGGCGACTTCCGCCTGCTCTCACCCCGCGCGGTCGCGGCGCTGCGGCAGCTTCCCGAGCGCAACCGCTTCTTCAAGGGATTGGCGAGCTGGATCGGCTTCCGGCAGATCCGGGTCGATTACGAGCCGGCACCGCGCGCGCATGGCGTCACTACCTTCAATTTCATGCGGCTGCTTGGCCTGTCGATCGAGGGCCTGACCTCGTTCTCGGTGGCGCCTCTGCGCTTTGCGAGCCTGCTCGGCGTTCTTCTCGCCTCGGCCGCCTTCCTGTTCGGCCTGTCGATCATCTGGGAAGTCTGGACCACCGGAAAGCAGGTGCCCGGCTATCCCTCGCTGGTGGTCGGCCTGATGACCATCGGCGGCGTGCAGCTCATCATGATCGGCATCGTCGGCGAATATATCGGCAAGATCCTGTCGGAGCTGAAGGCGCGTCCGATCTACTTCGTGGCCGAACACAGCGAGAAGCGCTTCGAGGCGGACCGGGACGAGAGCGCCGGCGAAAGGACCGCGGCCGAATGAGCGCCGCCGCGCCGCTCGCGCGCATCTGGCTGTGCGCCGACGACTACGGTATCAGCCCCGGCGTCAACCGCGGCATTCGTGACCTGATCGAGCGCGGGCGTCTCAATGCCGCCTCCGTCATGGTCGTCGGCCCCGCGATCGGCCGCGAGGAAGTTCAGGCGTTGGAAAGTACGGCGCGCGCGAGCCCGCGCTGCGCCATCGGCCTGCACGCCACGCTGACCGCGCCGTTCCGCCCGCTCTCCATGCATTTCCGCCCGCTCGACGGCGGCCTGTTTCCGCCCTTTGCGAAACTGTTTCGTTTGGGCTTGTTGCGGCGGTTCGATCCCGAGATCGTCAATGCCGAATTGAAGCTGCAGCTTTCAACCTTCAGCGAGATGTTCGGTCGCGCGCCGGATTTTGTCGACGGCCATCAGCACGTGCAGCTCTTCCCGCTGGTACGCGATGCGTTCCTCGACGCGGTGAAGGAATTGGCGCCCACGGCCTGGGTTCGCCAGGCCGGTCGGCCGGGACCCTTTGCCGGCCGGCTCAACGCCCCGAAAGCCCTCTTTCTCGACGCCTTGAGCGCGCAATTTCGCGCGCGGGCGGCGCGCGCCGGCATCGCGGTCAACCCCGCCTTCGCCGGCGCCTATGATTTCTCCAGAAAGCCCGATTTCGGCCGATTGATGTGCGAATTTCTAGAAGGCTTGCCCGACCAGGCCGTAGTGATGTGCCATCCCGGATTCGTCGATGACGTTCTGGCCAGCCTCGACCCCTTCACCGATCAGCGCGAGCGGGAGCACGCCTATCTGGCAGGAGAAGAATTCCCAGCGCTCCTCGCCGAAAAACAAGTCACATTGGGCTGAAAGGCGCGGACGACAAGAGCGCGGACGCGATGTCGCATACCTAGTCGTCCGTGAAGAACCTGGATTTCAGCTCGGGACGAACTGAGGTCGAAGGATGAGCTGGGCGAGCCGCAACAAGAGCTCCAGCCAGCGGATGAGACGCCGGAAGTTGTAGCCGGCGGCGGCGAGGACGGCATTGGTGGCATCGCCCTNGCGGTGCCAGAGATAGTTCCGGCCCATCCGATGCTCGGATTTGAGGTGGCCGATGACCGGCTCGATGGCGGAGCGCCTTCGCATCTCGCGTTTGATCTTGGGCGTC
>NZ_AWZU01000005.1 GCF_000472385.1 Bradyrhizobium sp. ARR65 | reverse complement strand
GCCCAGCCGAGCCTGCCGCGATCAGCGGAGCTGACGCTGCCATCGCCGCCATGCCCTGCGCGACCATCGCCTCGAGCTGGTCGATCAGGTCGCGGTCGTTGCCCTCGGGCTCGGCTTCGGTGGCCTCGAGCCCGGCGAGGATCTCCTTGATGCGGTCGATCGAGGACAAAATCACCGTCACCGCCTCGGCCCGCACCGGCATGCCGTCGCGGAATTTGCCCATCAAGGTCTCGCCGGCATGCGCCAGNGCTTCCAGCCGCGGCAGCCCCAAAAAGCCGCAGGTCCCCTTGATCGTGTGCACCAGGCGGAAGATGTTATCCAGGATCTTGGCGTTGTTCGGCTCCTGCTCGAACTTCACCAGCTGATTGTCGACGGTGTCCAGGCTCTCGCTGGTCTCCGTCAAAAACTCCCGCAACAGATCATCCATGAAACTGGCCTTTGTACGCGACGGCGCGCGAACTCGGCGCGCCACTCAGGAATGCGGCCAGCTTCTCCGCAAAGCGTTTAATATTGGTTGAGTAACCGGAAACGAATGGGCTCAATAAAGAGATAAGATCGCCGCAACAGATCTACGGAGATTTCTCAACCTCTGATTAACCCTGTTTCGGGCTTGTGCGTCTCGAAGGAGGTGGCCGGGAAATCGGCACAGCGGCCTCATGGTTCGAGACGGCGCTTACGCGCCTCCCCACCATGAGGGTCTATTGACGCAATAGGGCTATGCGGCGGTGACGACCACTGCCTCGCCCTCCGGCGCGAGCTTGACGCTCAAGCCGCAGGCCTGCGCCAGCAGCCGCGTGTAATAGGGCTGCACCGCATGCGCGTCAGCGGCCGGCGGCTGGCTCGCGCTCAAGAGTTCGGCGATGTTGTGCGGCAGTCGCGCGTTGAGGCCCGAGGCGGTCACGCGAAAGCTCATCGACTCGCCCTCGCCGATCGGATCGACGGTGAGCGTGCCGCCGCGCGGTATGGTCTGCTGCGCGATGATCAACATGTTGAGCAGGAGCTTGACCCGGTTCTTGGGGAGCAACACCCGCGGCAGGTTCCAGACGATGCTGGTCTTGCCGTCCTCGATATGACCACGGGCCATCGCCTGGGCATCGCCGAGGTCGATCTGCGCGCCGGCGGATCCGGCCGCGCCGAACGCCAGACGACAGAACTGCAGCCGCGCGGAAGCGGTCTTGGCGCTCTTGCGAATCAAATCCAGCGCGAAGTCGCGATCCTCGGGCTTGGGATTGTCATCCAGCACCTCCAGCCCGTTGACGATGGCGCCCACGGGGCTGATCAGGTCGTGGCAAACCCGCGAGCACAACAGTGCGGCGAGTTCGAGCGCGTCGGGAGCGGGACCGGGTGTCGAAGGGCCAGACATGAGATTCCCCAAAGCTTTTCCCAAGAGATCCGCGAGCGAGATCCGCGGGCGACGAATCGCGCGAGAGCTTCAGGCTTGATACACTGGGGCCGCGCGGACTGCCAACCCGCCCCGATGATCGAATCGGCCGATCCTGCTGGCGCGCTACTGCGCGAGCTGCCGCTTGAGCGACGGCCAGCGCGCTTGCGCTTTGCCGATGAAACCTTTCGGGTCGGCGGCAAAGGCCGCGCGATTGGCCTCAAAACCGAACAGGTAGAGTCGCTCACCTGCGATCAGCCAAAACCGCGGATTGCCGGCCACCGCGACGCCGCGCGCGATGTCGACGGGATCGTAGCCGCCGAACTGGGGCCCGTAGATTTCCGGATGAGCGAGGAAGGAGGCACGGTTGCCTTCGTTATGAAAACGCCAAACGACGCCCTCTTCCCAAGCCTCGAACTCCGGCAGGCCGAGCACGGAACGGCCGTCGACGAAATAGGCGACGGGATCGAAGCCCTCGATGGCGAGTCCGCTGAAGCGATTGGTGATGATGCGCTCGGTGGTTGCTGCGCCGCTTGCGACGTCGTTGTATGCAGCACAGAAGACCGCCAAAAGCGTGATAACGGCGATTCCGGGGCGCCAGACGTATCTTTCTTGCCGTTGTGCCGTCATAGTTCGTGCCGATAAAGTCTTGTCGTCTAGGGGACACTGTGTCGCAAGCTAGAGCCTTGCTGTTGGCGTCAGGTTAAGGCGGCGACCGGTATTTCGATGGGGTCTTCTTCATGAGCTTGGTTTCACGCCTGGCCGCGGTGACGCTCGCGGCGTTGATGTGCTGGGTGGCGCCCGCATCTGCCCAGCAGACGGCGCCGTCCGACCTGCCGCCGCCGCAACGCACGCCGAGTCCGAACACTTATGGGCCGGACGAACTGGTCTCTGCCGGCCATCGCTTCTTCGGCAATGTCTCGCGGGGACTGGCATCCGTCATCGAGCGTGCGGTCAGCCAGTGGGGTCTGCCGAACGGCTATGTTCTGGGTGAGGAAGGCTCGGGCGCCTTTGTCGCGGGCTTGAGGTATGGCGAGGGCACCCTCTACACCAAGAATGCCGGCGACCTGAAGGTCTATTGGCAAGGGCCGTCGGTCGGCTTCGATTGGGGCGGTGACGGAGCCCGCACCATGACGCTGGTCTATAACCTGCCCTCGACCGGCGCGATCTACCAGCGCTTCGTCGGCATCGACGGCTCCGCTTACATCGTCGGCGGCTTCGGCATGACCGCGCTTACCGCGAACGGCATCGTGCTGGTGCCGATCCGCTCCGGAATCGGCCTGCGCCTGGGCGCCAATGTCGGCTATCTCAAATATACCCCGCGCGCGACCTGGAACCCGTTCTGACCGTGCCTCAGCCCAAGCGCATTTGGCGGCGATCAAGCTGAAGCGCCGCCGCGCTGCGGCTTGTGACCGGACATCATCCGTGCACAAACGCTTCCGCGTTTGTCGTGAGGGAAATCTGTCTGCATTCTGCGGCTTCACGCGAGGCTGCCGGTCGCATCACGGCCTCAGACTTGGAGCATGATCCGGAAAAGTGGAAACCGGTTTTCCGAAAAGATCATGCTCAAACAACGAGATGAGATCATGATCCGGTCCCGTCTCGTCGGATCATGATCCAGGCCAAGAATCCTGCCGAGAACCCTGGTCGGAAGTTCACGTTAATGCGCCAACGGGCTGGCGTTTTGCGCCTCGCTTGTGCATTGTGATTTCGTAAATCTCCTTTTGCGAGGACGTGTTCATGATCGAACCGATCATGTATGGCGCGATCGGTTTCCTGATCTCGATGCTGTGCGGGCTGATGATCGTGCCGCTGGTGCACAACCGCGCGGTGCGGCTGACCACGCGCCGGCTCGAGGCAGCCACCCCCCTGTCGATGGCGGAAATCCAGGCGGACAAGGACCAGTTGCGCGCGGAATTTGCGATGTCGGCGCGGCGGCTGGAAATGAGCGTCGAACAGCTCAAGCACAAGACGACCAGCCAGCTCGCCGAACTCGGCAAGAAGACCGATGCGATCAACCGCATGAAGATCGAGCTCGGCGAGAAGAACGCCACGATCTTCGCCCTCGAAGCCCGCGAGAAGGCGCTGAAGGATCAGTTGCGCGCGACGGAAGAGGAATTTGCGGCGCGCAGCGAGGCGCTGCGCCAGGCCGAGAAGGCGCTCGCCGACAAGCAGAACGAGCTCGCCAAGCTCACCGCCGAACTGAGCGATCGTTCGATGGTGGCGGATACCCGCCAGGTCGAGCTGGTCGCGGTGCGGGCACAGATCGAAGAATTGAAGAGCCGCGTCGGGAACGCCGAGAAGGAGTTTGCCGCAACGCAAGCGCGACTCGCGCGGGAGCGTTCCGACTCGGAAACCGCGACGCGGGAACTGGTCGAGGCGCGTGACCGCGTCGAGAATTTGAGCCAGCGTGTCACCGATCTCGACCGCCAACTGGTCGCCCAGGTCAAGGAAGCCGAGATGCTCTCCAATCGCGTCAACGATCTGGAGACCCGTCTCGCCGCGCAAGGCAAGCTGCTCGCCGAACGCGATTATGAAAACGACCAGTTGCGCAAGGCCAACGAGATCGCCGAACGCGCCCTGGGCGAGCTGCGCGAGCAGGTCAGCCAGAGCGGCAGCGGCCAAGGGGCGGCCGTGGAAAAGCTGAAGACGGAAAAGGCCGCCCTCGAGGAGCAGTTGCGCATCGCCCGCGACGAGCGCGCCAAGTTGCAGCGCGACATCAACACCATTCAGCAGCAGGCCGAAAGCTCATGGGCGACCGAGCGCATGGAAAATGCGCTGCTGCGCGAGCGCATCAACGACATCGCCGCGGAAGTCGCCAAGCTCGCGATGCAGCTCGAGGGGCCGAACTCGCCGATCGAGGCCATGCTGGCCGCCGAGCCGGCCAAGCAGCCCAAGCAGACCAATGGGGCGCCTGTCGCCAACGGCGCGGCGCCCGGCGCCGGCACATCGCAGGGCGGCACACTGGCCGAGCGCATCCGTGCGCTGCAGGCGCACGCCTCCCGCGCCCGCCAGCAGGGCGCGTGAGCGCGGCTTTTGGGCCGTATTTGCCTTGACACTGACGGGTCGGGCTTCGTAAATCGCGGGCTCTGATTGCTGCCGTGCATGGTCTGGCCGGCCTGTCTGCCAGGCCTTTGACAATGCGCGACATTCCCGGGCGCATAGCTCAGCGGGAGAGCGTTCCCTTCACACGGGAGAGGTCCAAGGTTCGATCCCTTGTGCGCCCACCATTAACTAAATAAGTTCAATAATTTAGAAGATTACTTTCCCCGCGAGTGTGCCCCGAAATGTCCGGGGCACAACAGGGGCACACACCTTTCATCTCGGCACGGCTCAAGAAAAAATGGTTCGGTCATTGCCTCCCCGCCCGGCTGTCGCGATCATGACGCCAATCGAAAGACTTGGCCGATCCATTGCGACGACATGGATGTCGGCAGGACCGCAAATCGCCAAAGACCCGCGGATTTGGAGAGATCGATGCGGCCCACGCCGCCTCCGCAAGTGGTCGGCTCGCGCCGGTCTTTTTCAACGGCAAATGGCTGCATGCGAATCAGCACGGAAGCTCTTCCGAGGGATATTGATTCCGCCGTCAATTGGATTGGCGGATTGATCGGTGCTGCCGTTGACAGCGCGCCCGGCCGTCGGCGGCCGGGCGCCAGTCTTGTCAGAAGTCCATCGGCTGTGTGGGCGAGCCCTCCGCCTTCTTGGGCTTGTCGGCTACGAGCGCCTCGGTCGTGATCAACAGCGAAGCGACCGACGCCGCGTCCTGCAACGCAGTCCGAACGACCTTGGCCGGATCGATCACGCCGACCTTCACCAGGTCCTGGTATTCGCCGGTCGCGGCGTTGAAGCCCCAGTTGTAGTTGCTGTTCTCCAGGAGCTTGCCGACCACGAGCGAGCCGTCCTCACCGGCGTTCTGCACGATCTGCCGCGCCGGCACCTGGATGGCGCGGCGCACGATGTCAACGCCGGCCTTCTGGTCGGCATTAGCTGTCTTGACGCTGTCGAGCGCCTTGAGCGCCCGGAGCAACGCGACACCACCACCGGGAAGGATGCCTTCCTCGACCGCCGCGCGCGTTGCATGCAGGGCATCATCAACGCGGTCCTTTTTCTCTTTGACTTCGACCTCGGTCGCACCGCCGACGCGAAGCACCGCAACGCCGCCGGCAAGTTTGGCCAGCCGCTCCTGCAGCTTCTCGCGGTCGTAGTCGGAGGTCGTCTCCTCGATCTGCGCCTTGATCTGTGCGACGCGGGCTTCGATGTCTTTTTTGGCGCCGGCACCGTTGACGATCGTCGTGTTCTCCTTGTCGATCACGACCTTCTTGGCGCGGCCGAGCATGTTGACCGTGACATTCTCGAGCTTGACGCCAAGGTCTTCCGCGATCGCGGTGCCACCGGTGAGGATGGCGATGTCCTCCAGCATGGCCTTGCGGCGATCGCCGAAGCCCGGCGCCTTGACCGCAGCGACTTTCAGCCCGCCGCGCAGCCGGTTGACCACCAGCGTGGCGAGCGCTTCGCCCTCGACGTCCTCCGCGACGATCAGCAACGGCTTACCGGTTTGCACGACCGCCTCGAGCAGCGGAAGCATGGTTTGCAGCCCAGACAGCTTCTTCTCGTGGATCAGGATGTAGGGATCCTCGAGCTCGACCTTCATCTTTTCGGCGTTGGTGACGAAATACGGGGACACATAGCCGCGGTCGAACTGCATGCCCTCGACCACGTCGAGTTCGGTGTGCAGGCTCTTGGCCTCTTCTACCGTGATCACGCCCTCATTGCCGACCTTCTGCATGGCTTCGGCCAGGAAGCGTCCAATCTCGGTGTCGCCATTGGCGGAGATGGTGCCAACCTGCGCAATCTCGTCGTTGGAGGTGACTTTCTTGGCGCGCGATTTGAGATCGGAAACGATCGCGTCGACGGCCAGATCGATGCCGCGCTTGAGGTCCATCGGATTCATGCCGGCCGCGACCGCCTTCGCGCCTTCCTTGACGATCGCCTGTGCCAGTACGGTCGCAGTGGTCGTGCCGTCGCCGGCGAGATCGTTGGTCTTCGACGCCACCTCCCGAACCATCTGCGCGCCCATGTTCTCGAACTTGTCTTCGAGCTCGATCTCCTTCGCGACCGTCACCCCGTCCTTGGTGATGCGGGGCGCGCCAAAGGATTTTTCGATGACGACATTGCGCCCCTTCGGACCGAGGGTGACTTTCACCGCATTTGCCAGTGTGTCGATGCCCCGCAGCATGCGCTCGCGGGCCTCGGTCGAAAATTTCACGTCCTTGGCAGCCATGTTCCCAATCTCCTTTCTCTTATGACTGTCAGTTTTTCGACGGCGTCAGGCCGCCTTCTTCAACTTGCCGCTGTGTTCGACGATACCCAGAAGATCGCTCTCCTTCATAATCAGGAGATCCTGGCCATCGATCTTCACCTCGGTCCCGGACCATTTGCCGAACAAGACTCGGTCCCCAGCCTTCACGTCGAGGGGGACCAATTGGCCTTGCTCATTCCGCGCGCCGGGGCCGGCAGCGATAATCTCGCCCTCCTGCGGTTTCTCCTTTGCGGTGTCGGGAATGATGATGCCGCCGGCGGTCTTCTCCTCGGCATCAATGCGGCGCACGAGCACACGGTCATGCAGCGGACGGAAATGCATGCACATCCTCCTTCTGTAGGTCAGCGATGTCATAGGACCCGGGCTGGAACCAGCCCCGGGGCGAGAAACGAACTAGGAAAGAACAGGAACCGTTCAAGAGGGTGACGGAAAATTTTTGGCACTTTGAGAGGAAGAGTGCCAACCGCACTTTGAAGGGGGACTTGGTCGCACCTGACCGCCGGCATCGGCTCGAAGCCCACCAAAAGCGGCTTCGAAAAATGCTAATCTTTACAATCCGTTAAGACGCGTCCACGTTGCCTTTGCCGCTCGCGGTTTCTCTCGCTCCTCACAGCCATTCAACTTTCTCGATCCTGTAAATCTTGTCGCCCCGGGGAGTCTCCACGACAACTGCTGTGCCTTTGGTCTTCCCGATCAAGGCGCGTCCGATCGGCGAACTCACGGAGATCTTGCCCCTGCTCACGTTGGCTTCTGGCTCGCCAACGAGTTGGCAAATCCGCTTCTCGCCGGTGTCCTCGTCCATCAGCGTTACCGTTGCGCCGAATTTGACGGTTTCGCCCGAAAGCTTGGAGACATCTATGACTTCGGCACGCGCGAGTCTGTCCTCCAACTCGGCTATTCGGATCTCGTTGACGCTCTGCTCGGCAAGCGCGGCCTGGTATTCGGAGTTCTCAACCAAGTTGGGGTCATCGGCGATCGCCTCTTGAATGCGCTTGGCAAGGCGGGGCCGCTCGTTTCGAACGCGATCCCTCAGCTCATCCCGAAGGGCAGCATGGCCCGCCGCGGTCATGGGATATTTCATCATCAAACTTCTTCAACAAACGGTTCATCACAAAGCGCACACTCAGCCAGATAAGCGTTTGCGAGACTCCTCGGCCGCCCGTCCTGTCTGTGCCTCGCCGTGCGGCTTTGGCTGCGCAGCGGCTGCTCCGAAATCCACCAAGATCACGGGGCGCGCGATGGTAGCCTCTGACCCCGGGGCCGAAACTCCACGGCTGCACAGGAGCGCAGAGAACACTTGGATGTCACCCGCCGCCCTGCATCGTTTCGCCGACCCAGCGCGGTGTCCTGGCGGGTGCCAACGAGGCACAAGCGTCGTGGTTCCACTGGCGGAGGATTGCCGTTGCGTGGAGCAGCTGCGATTTGGCGGGCCGAGAAAATCGAAATGAACCTTTTGCCTGACAGCAGGCCCGATTTTGACCATATCGCTCGCAACAGCCCGGAACCGGCGCTCTGGGCGTGAGTTTTGTCCGCGTGCCGCGGCGGCTGCGCAGTCCAGCCCAGTGCCGGAGCTTGGGCTGCGCCATCGATGGGAAGATGCCATCAGCGGAAAGATGGAGTGTCGACCAATGTTGCAGCATCACGAACTGGCTCCTCCGATGACGAGCATTGCAGCGCTTCTCACGCGAAAGCAGGATTTGCTCAGTCGACTGGACGAACATCCTGGCCCCAAGGAACGCGAGGAGATCGAGCGCCTCCTCGAAAAAATCGATGCAGAACTGAACGCGGTGGACAGCCCCGATAGGCTCTAGGGCTGCAGCGTCGCTTTGCGAGCGCGGCGCTTGCAGACGGTGCACGTCGGAAGTCAAACGAAAGCTTGCCAACGCGCTCGCCGAACTGCTGTCCTGACTGGCAATGCAATCTGATTCCAGACGTTGTCCTCCCGCTAAGGCTTCAATAGGACAGGACGCCATGCACCGAAGCCCTACTCAGGCTCCCACTGATGATGCAGTGCGCGGCATGTCGTTCTCTGGACAACCGCTGCCCTGCCCTTTCTGCGGCGGCTCGGAGATTTGGGTGAACAGTGATGTCGATCCCAAATTCGCTGTATGCAAAAAATGCTCTGCATTTGGCCCGACGGCGCCGACCGTCTCAAAGGCGATTGAGCGCTGGAACAAACGCGCTGCCACGCCCGCGGCTGAGCCATGCGCCTCAAATTCGCTGCACCGGCGATCAGCATGAGACGGGATGCCTACCATGAGGGGTCCGCTCTGCAGGTCGGCAGTCGTAAATCCGAACATATCGATCCTTGCGCGGGTCGAACATTGATGCCCGATTGGCCTCAAAGTCCGGCCCCTTTTTCTCCTGTTCAACGAGCTCGATCGGGACGTTATCTACCCGCCAATCCCGGCAATTCGTTTCTGATGCCCGTCATGATGAAGTTCACGCCGATCGCTGCGACGACGAGAGCCATGACCCGGGTCATCACGCTAATGCCGGTCCTGCCCAAGAAGCGCTCTATGGCTGCAGCCGCCCAGAGCGTCAGTCCGATAAGGACAGTTGCGACCAGTGCGGCCGCTGCGAGCAGCGCCTTGGCGATCCACCCTGGATTGTCATTGGAAAGAGTAATCATGATGCTCATCTCGGCCGGCCCGACCAGCAGCGGAATCGCGAAAGGCGTAATCGCGAGGCCGTGTATGTCGATCTCGCTGCCGCTCGCCTCGTCGGCGCGCGGTATGAACTTCCCATATTGCGCCTGAAACATTTCGAACGCGATGACCAAGGCGAGCAGTCCGCCCGCTATACGAAAGTCATCGAGCCCGACATTGAAGAACTGCAGGATCTCCTTCCCAAGCATGGCAGACCCAACAAAGAAGACCGCCACCGCTGCACAGGCCAGCAGGATGATCCGATGCGTCTTGATGCTCCCTGCTTGGCGGGTCAGCGCCAAGAATATCGGAATGACACCGACGGGGTTCGTCAGTGCGTAGAGCAGCATCGTAATGCCGATGAACTTATTCCAGGCCATGGCAGGTCGTTTGTTGAAGATTGGCAACAACGAGCCTGACCTTAGATGTATCCAACCGCGCCAGCCATAGTCGCCTGATGCGAGCTGCCGGTGCGACTGGGGTTTATGATTCTCAGCTGCCGAGGCCAATTTGGGGGCTTGGCCATGACTGCAATCACCGGCTTGACAGGACAGCAGGAAATCGTACCAAAATGACTGCTGTGGAGCTCTTCAGGGTGCCTGTTCACGGGCTTTGGCGCGGCGTTCACGGAAAGCAAGACATCACCCATCAACTTGTTGCCGATCGGGCGGAGCCAAACCTGCGCGCGACCGTGCGCAGCCGCTTGACTGGACAAGCCTATGAACGATCCAAAACCGGGCACGAAGATCAGCCCTGTCTCCGCCGGCGTTGCCGGCCTTGACGGCATCCTTGATGGCGGATTTGCTTCAAACAGGGTTCATCTGATCGAAGGCCAGCCAGGGACGGGTAAAACGACGCTTGCGCTTCAATTCCTTCTCGACGGCGCAGCCAGCGGCGAGCGTTGCCTGTACATCACGCTCTCTGAGAGCAAGGACGAGTTGGAGCAAGTTGCCGAGACGCACGGCTGGGACCTCCACGGGATCGATATCTTTGAGCTCGTCCCGGCGGAGCTCAGCCTGGATCCCAAGCAACAGCAAACCGTGGTCTATGCCTCGGACCTTGAGCTTGGCGAAACCATAAAAATGACCTTGGACGAGGTCAGGCGGGTAGCCCCTGCCCGCGTCGTCTTCGACAGCCTCTCCGAGATTAGGCTCCTTGCCCAGAACCCGCTCCGTTATCGCAGGCAGGTGATCGCGCTGAAGCACTTCCTGGCGCAACAACGGTGCACTGCCCTGTTCCTCGACGACCTCACCGAGGCGAGCGATGATCTCAACCTTCACAGCCTCGTTCATGGTGTGGTCCGGCTCGATCACTACGCTCTGCAATACGGCGCCGAGCGGCGGAGGCTGCGCGTCTTCAAGATGCGCGGGCGTAACTTCCGCGGCGGGTTCCACGATTTTGTAATTCGCAAGGGCGGCATTGCGCTCTTCCCGCGGCTGATCGCAGCCGAGCATGCCGACGGCGCGACAGGTGCCGAACCGCTCCTCAGCGGCATTGCTGAGCTCGACGAACTGCTCGGTCAAGGGCTCGACCGCGGCACCAGCACCTTGCTCATGGGGCCCTCCGGTTCAGGGAAATCCTCGATCGCCATGCAGTTCGTGATGGCGGCACTTCGGCGAGGCGAGCGCGCACTGTTAGTTACCTTCGACGAGACAAAGGCGATCCTGAGCAAGCGCGCAGCGGGAATGGGCTGGCACCTGGAACAGCCGATCGCTTCCGGACAGCTCATCCTTGAGCAGGTCGATCCTGCCGAGCTCTCTCCGGGCGAACTGACGGGGATGGTCCGCAGGCGAGTCGAGGCGGATCATGTCCGGATCGTGGTGCTGGACAGCCTGAGTGGCTATCAGAACGCCATGCCTGCCGAGCAGTTCATGCTGTTGCTGATGCACGAGATGCTGACTTATCTTAATCATCGCGGCGTGGTCACGATCCTGACATTGGCCCAGCACGGGCTGCTCGGTTCGATGCAATCCAGCGTCGACCTGACCTACCTCAGCGATGCCGTCCTTCTCCTTCGCTTTTTCGAAGCCGCCGGGAAGATTCGCCGCGCCATCTCGGTACTCAAGAAGCGCACCGGCCGCCACGAGGACGAGATCAGGGAATACCGGCTCGACAACCGCGGGATCCGCGTCGGCCCCCCTCTCTCGGAATTCCAGGGAGTCTTGTCCGGCTCTCCGACATATACCGGAGAGCACTCCGCCCTGCTCACGAGGACCGATGGACAGCCTTGAAGGAAGGTCGGGCCGGCCGGTGCTTGTGCTGGCACCGTTCGGCCGCGATGCCGCCGTCGTCTGTACAGCGCTGCATGAGGCGGGCATCGAGGCCGTGGAGCAGTCCAGTCTCCCGGAACTGGTCGGCCGCCTGAACGCGGCGGCGGCAGCCGTCGTCGCCGAGGAAGCACTCATCCACGAGCATCGTGGCGCATTGGCGCGGTGGATCGCCGACCAGCCGCCATGGTCGGACTTCCCGTTTGTACTGCTCACCCTGCGATCAGGCCAAAATGGCCCTGTTTTGACGGAGTTGATCGAGCTGCTTGGCAACGTCACCGTGCTCGAACGCCCGTTGGCCGCGACATCGCTCAAGAGTGCCGTCTGGGCAGCCGTTCGAGCTCGCAGGCGGCAGCGCCAGGCCGAGCAGTATCTGCGGCAATTGAAAGATCTGGCCGAAACACTGGAGCGACGCGTCGAGGAGCGGACCGAACAGCTCTCCGAAGCAAACAAGCGCTTGATGGCGGAAATGGCGGAGCGCGAACGCACGGAAGTCGCGCTGCGTCAGGCACAAAAGATGGAAGCGGTCGGGCAACTCACGGGCGGCATCGCGCACGATTTCAACAATCTCTTGATGGCGATCATGGGAAGTCTCGAGCTGATCTCCGTTCGAGCGAGCGACGAGCGCATTCAGAAGCATGTCCGCAATGCCATGCATGGCGCTCAACGCGGAGCCAAACTCGTTGGGCAGTTGCTTGCGTTCTCTCGCAAACAACATCTTGCTCCGGAGCCTGTCGATACGAACGAACTGGCCTGGACCGTCGCCGAGCTCCTCTCACGAACTCTGGGAGCGGGAATACGCGTCGACGTGATCACGCAGAAGGACCTTTGGCCTGCACTGGCCGATGCAACACAGCTCGAGCTTATGCTGCTCAATCTCGCGATCAACGCGCGAGATGCCATGCCAGAAGGGGGGCTCCTGACGATCGAGACGACGGGCGTCGATTGGGCTCCTGATAACCTGGAAGCGGACATCAAGCCCGGCCAGTATGTGTCGATTGCCGTGAAAGATACCGGGACCGGCATGCCGCCGGAGGTTCTAGCTCGAGCCTTCGATCCGTTCTTCACAACGAAGCCGCCCGGTAAAGGGACAGGCCTTGGCTTGTCGCAGGTATACGGCTTTGCGCGCCAGTCGGGCGGAACCGTGAAAATCGAGAGTGAGGTTGGTCGGGGGACGGTGGTGCGCATCTTGCTGCCACGATCAATGGACGCTGTCAAAAAGGAGAAAAACCAGGCCGGCTCTCCGGGTGCAGGTGGAAAGGAGCTGATCCTTGTGGTCGACGACGATCCGGCCGTCCTGGAGACGACGCGCAGCATCCTTGACGATCTCGGATATCGGGCAATCGCAGCAGATAACTTGGATGGCGCGCTCGCAGCAATTTCCGATCAGACCGTCGACCTGGCGATCGTCGATCTCGCGATGCCCGGTGTGTCCGGGTTGGAGGTCGGGCTCGAACTGCAGCGACGGCGCCCTGGATTGCCAATCGTGTATTGCAGTGGCTATCCGGACCTTGTCGAGGCGACCAGTAAACGGATCGGTGGCGGCCTCCTTCTGAGCAAGCCCTATTCCTCCAGGGAACTCTCAGCCAAGATCCAATCGATGCTTCGCGCCAAAGCGGCGACTGTTCCATTGCAGGCGCAGACGGATCGATCATAGTTATCGGTTTTGATCGTCTCGGCTCGTCGCCGACCAGACTTGCTCGCGTCGCGCCCGATCTCCTGCAAGCTAATAAGTCCGACAACCTCAAATAGGTTATGTACAGTGCCGGGCGCGGCCGTTTCTCAATCCTTTTCGATCGTCAACTGCGACTCAGCTGCAAGGCCAGCCAATGATTCCACCAGCTTGCGGCGCAGCTCGTCATCTGAAACGTCAGCCGCCTTCCAGATAGTAATACGCGGCGCCTCGCTCCGACCGAGATAGGTCAAGCTATATTTGCGGATGAGACCGCCGGCCTTGATAGTTTCAAGCGCGTCCGTCACCGCGTGGTGGAGGTCCATAGCCATGATGGCCTCCTTTGGCTAATCAATACCGGTCCGCAACATGGCTCGGGCCAGTTCGAGCTCGTTGATCGCCTGGCGCAGAGCTCTGCGCGCCGCGCTCTTGTCACCGTTCGCGCAAGCCAGGCGCAGCTCTTTCAGGTATTGAGCCGCCGCTTCCGCATGCGCGACGACATCTGCGGCGCCCGCAAAACTTGATCCCCGTTTCGCGTCCATTTTCAACCAGCTTCTCGCCTCAGAGACTCTATCATGATGATTAGGCCAGAACCCCCCTTAGGGATCTGGACTTCCCGTTCGGAAGCAGAGTTAACCGCGCGTTGATGCTCTCGGCCCGATTGATTCGACGGATTAGCTCTTCGGCGGTCTGAGGTCGGACCCGCGATATTGGTACGCGGTGCAGGTAACTCCCCCGTGAGCCGAAACGCCACGGGCGTGCCCGGTATAGGGTCTCCGCCCGCTCGCTTGATGAATCCTCGCGCCAAGAGGCTCGTTACGGCTCTGGCGAATTCCGGAGAGCCGACCGACATGCCCGTATGGGCTGCGAGGCTCTCCGTCGTGATCGCACGGCCATCGCGACCGTAACGCTCGAACACGGCCAGGATTTTTCATTCAAAATCTCCAAGCTCGCTGAATGACAAACCTTTCATGGCGCACCCCTTGCAAGTGTTCGCCGTCCGGAAACCTACACCTCCCTAGGCAGCACCAGCCCGTGCCATTTGGCCAGACAAGGTCGGGAAAAGCGTCCTCGTCCAATCGGAAAAAAGTCGCGGCGGGAGCGGAAACTCCCGCTCCCGTCCATTCGCTATTTGGAGTTGACCGCTATGCGTCTCACTTTCGATTCCGTTTGCGGCAGCTTCGGCATGGTGACCGTCAGCACACCGTTCTTGAACGCGGCAGATATCTTGTCCTGATCCACGTCCTCGACCGGGATGCGCCGTTCAAACCGACCGTAGTAGCGCTCGCTGAACCGGCGATCCTTGTCTTCCGTTTCGGTCTTCTTCTCGCCCTTGATCGACAGGACACCGTTGGCGAGTTCGACCTGAACGTCTTTATCGTCGAGCCCCGGCAGTTCCGCAGTGACCTTCACGTCCTTGTCGGTCTCGTTGACCTCGATGCTCGGCCACCTCATCGATTGCTCGAAAAAGCCGCCGCCGAACGGCGCAACATCGAAGCCTCGGAAGACATCGTCGAACAGGCGGTTCATCTCCCGATGCAGCGTCAGGAATGGATTGTAATCTTCGCTGCGGCGCGTGGTCAGATCGCGACCGCGGCCCCAGGGGATCAGATCAGTCATAGCCATTGTTCTCTCCTTTCTATCTAGCAGGCGCGTCCGCGGTCGCGGCGACCGCCACGCCGCGTACGCCATCACACGCGGGCGGCTCTTCGATTATGCCGCCTGCTGGTGCTCAACCTGTTGGTGGGCGTTAGCTACGTTGATCGCTATCTGGCGTGGTTTCATGGCCTCGGGGACCTCACGCACCAGGTCGATCTTGAGCATGCCGTTCTCGAACGAGGCTCCCTTCACCTGCACGTAGTCCGCCAGGTTGAACGTCCGTCGGAACGGGCGCGAAGAGATGCCTTGATAGAGATACTGGTGGCTGCCCTTCTCGGCCTTGCGGCCCTCCACCGTGAGCATGTTCTGCTCGGCGGTGACGCTAACCTCGTCAGGCGTGAAGCCGGCCAGAGCCAGCGAGATCTGGTAGTGATCCTCACCGGCGCGTTCGATGTTGTAGGGCGGGTAGTTGTCGCCGCCCGTCCATCGGACAGAATCCTCGATGAGGTCAATCAGGCGATCGAAGCCAATGGTCGACCGCCACAGGGGAGCAAGATCAAGAGCCGTCATAGCCATATCCTCCTTTGAGCAACATGGTTACGAGCGCCTCGGACACCGTGTCCCGGCGCCCGCCGACCGGGCCCTTACGACAGGCGCCCGGTGCCCGCACGATCGCTCGTGCGTGCACCCATCAAATTAGAAGCAACGCTTGCCGTTTCAAGAGCCTCCCCCTCACTTGCGAAGACAGCGATGCCTCACCCATCTTCTCTCGTGTCTCCGGCTGGGATGCGTCTGGAGGTTGCGCCTATCGCTCCTGTGCTCCCGGCTGGCCCTCCCTCAACCGACCCTTGAGAGTGACCATGACAGGCTTCAGGGACGATGTCGTCGATGCGGCGCTTCTCGAATCCTTTCCGGCGAGCGATTCCCCATGCTTCGTCGCGCGCGGTGTCTACGCCGGCGCTCGCGGGCGACGGCATGGAGCGCCGGAACGGCTGTGTGGCTTCGCCGAGCCGCGTCGTCCGGTCTCAGTGAGAGCCAGAAGATCGCCAAGGTCTCGTGTTCTTGAGCGAGCGCGGTCAAACATCGGCAACAGGTTGGCGCGCCGCCTGGCGGAGTTATCTCCGGGAACGAGTTCTTTCCTTTCAGGTTCATAGCGCTGCCGCGCGCCGGTCCGGCTTGGCTGCATGGATCGAAAGCGATGCCGGACGGCTCACCGAGCCACACGAGTTGAAATGCAAGCACGGAGGATGGAATGAGGATTGCGCAGGTTGCCCCGCTATTCGAAAGCGTACCGCCGCGGCTTTATGGCGGGACCGAGCGGGTGGTGTATTACCTGACGGAAGAGTTGGTCAGGCAAGGGCATGAGGTCACGTTATTCGCAAGCGGGGATTCCATCACTTCCGCCGAGCTCGTCCCCTGCACCCCGCAAGCCTTGCGGCTCGATCCCGACGTCCGCGACCCCCTGCCTCACCAGATACTTTTGCTCGACAAGGTTCGCGAGCGCGCGGGGGAGTTCGACATCCTCCACTTCCATGTCGACTATCTGCATTTTCCGCTGTTTCGGACCCAGGCGGAGCGGACCCTGACGACGCTGCACGGGCGGCAGGACCTTGCCGATCATATGCCGTTCTACGCCCATTTCCCCGAGATGCCGCTCGTCTCCATCTCGAATGCCCAGCGCGCGCCGCTGCCGCGGGCCAATTTCGTGGCGACCGTCTATCATGGTCTTCCCGTCGATCTGCACAAGCCGACTTTCGAGCCCTGCGGCGGCTATCTCGCCTTCCTCGGGCGTATCTCCCCGGAGAAGCGGCCGGACCGCGCCATTGCGATTGCGCGAGCCATAGGCCTGCCGCTGAAGATCGCGGCGAAGGTCGACAAGGCCGATGAGAGCTACTTCCGAGAGGTCATCGCGCCGATGCTCGGCGGAGGTGGGGTGGAGTTCATCGGCGAAATCAACGAGAGCGAAAAGACCGAATTCCTCGGAAACGCAGCGGGACTGCTGTTTCCGATCGACTGGCCAGAGCCCTTCGGCCTCGTCATAATCGAGGCGATGGCATGCGGCACGCCGGTCCTGGCGTTCCGCGGCGGGTCGGTCGCCGAAATCGTCGAAGACGGCATCACCGGACGCATTGTGGAAAGCGTCGAGCACGCCGTGCAGGCCATGCCAACCCTGCTCGCGCTGGACCGGAGGGCGATCCGCGCTCGCTTCGAGCAGCGCTTCTCTGCCACCCGGATGGCCGCCGATTACGTGAGAGTTTATCAGAAGCTGCTACGCAAGCGCGCTACGCCCGAGCTCCAGCTCGCGACGTTGGCGGCGCGTTCGGCCCCAACGAACGGGCATGCCGGCCACGTGCCGATTGCCGCGACTACTCGTGAGACAAACTGAGGAGGCAAAGGGGCGAGGTGATCATGGCGCCGATGGAGGTCCCGAACACGGGGTCACCGGCGTCGATGCAGTCCAGCCAAACCGAGGAGGCTGCGGCCTGGGCCTGGAAGGCGACCGAGACGCCTTCCAGCAGGTGATCACTCCACACCTGGATGAACTCTTTGTGGCTACGCAGCGGCATCTCCGGTACCACCTCGCAGTCGGCGACCTTGGAAGTGGTGAAGCCGCGCTTCAACAGGCGCTCGAGCACAAGGCGGAGATCGCATTCATTCGCGCCCCCGAGTCCCGGAAGGCTCTTGCGGCAACAGCGCCGTTGCGCGCATTGCTGCGCTACTGAGCGACCGCGCTCAATCGGCGTCGGGAACAATATTGCTTCTTCGGCGTTATGGGGCCGCCTCACCTGCGACCGGACGCCTGCAAGGGTCCTAAACGCAGGACGGCACAAGCTCGTACCCATTTTGCTCTTGGAGGACATGGATATGGGACATCTGTCGATCCTTCCCCGGCAATCCAGCCGGGCCCTTAGCCATTTGACCAGCGCGCTCGGCCGGCAATCGGCTTGGCTCCTTTCCCGAAGCGGCGCCGCGACTGCCCGTCATCTCGATAGCGCGAGAGCCTACCTGAAAAAGTTGCCTGTGCAGTTGCGCAGAAAGTTCAGATCTGTCGTCAGCAAGGCCGCTACCAAGTCCGCGACCAGCTCTCGATAGGCACACGCGCCTGCAACTTCGGAAGGAAGGAGCGATCGTCATGTCGGCTATCGCAACACTTCCCTCTGTCTCCACAGAGGGAGGCCTCTCTCGCTACCTCGCTGAAATTCAGAAATTCCCGCTACTCACGGCATCCGAAGAAACAGCCTATGCCCGGCGCTGGCGGGATCACGGCGACCGCGAGGCCGCTTACCACCTGGTCACCAGTCATCTTCGACTGGCCGCCAAGATTGCGATGCAATATCGCCGCTATGGCCTGCCGATCGCTGACCTTGTTTCAGAAGCCAACATTGGCTTGATGCAAGCCGTCAAGCGGTTCGACCCGGCCATGGGCTTTCGGCTCACCACCTATGCGGTGTGGTGGATCAAGGCGTCGGTCCAGGATTATATCCTGCGATCGTGGTCGCTGGTGAAAATGGGCACCACGGCTGCCCAGAAAAAACTGTTCTTCAAGCTCGGCCAGCTCAAGAACAGGATCTCAGCCGCTGATGAATCCGATCTCCACCCGGACCAGGTCCACTACATCGCCGAAGAACTCAAGGTGAGCCCACCGGAGGTAATCGAGATGAACCGGCGCATCCGCGGGGATGCTTCGCTCAATCTCACGATCAGTGATGACGAGACGACCGAAGAATGGCAGGACCGACTACTCGACCCTTCGCCCGATCCGGAGAGCGCTCTGACGGATGCTGACGAGTCTCGGCGTCGGCAAGCTGTGCTGTCGGAGGCACTCAATGCGCTGTCTGCACGCGAGCGCACAATCCTCGAAGCGCGATATCTCGCCGATGAGCCAAAGACGCTCGACGAACTCGCGCAACAATTCCATGTCTCACGGGAGCGCATCCGCCAGATCGAGCAGCGCGCTTTCGAGCGCGTCAAGCGAGCGGTCCGCGCCCAGGTTGCCGATGGTGCTGGGCCGGTTCTCCCGGACGGGCACTCCAGGGGCTACACAACTCACAACGGGCGGCCGGCCCTTGAAAGTCGCAGCTATCAAACCCAGTTGATTTAGCGGCTGGGTCTCTCCAGCCGCAGCAGCTAGGCAACTGGACAGGTGGGAGGAAGAAGCCATGAGGTTTCGTCCGCTGCAAGATCGTGTGCTCGTTAAACGCATCGAAGCCGACGATAAGTCGCCTGGCGGGATCATCATCCCCGACACCGCGCGAGAGAAACCACAACAGGGCGAAGTGATCGCGGTCGGTCCGGGCGGCCGGGATCAATCTGGAAAGCTCACGCCGATCGATATCAAAGTTGGTGATCGCATCCTATTCGGCAAATGGTCCGGAACGGAGATCAAGCTCGACGGGACAGAGTACGTGATCATGAAAGAGAGTGATGTCTTGGGCGTGCTGACAGAAGGCGCAAGCGCAAGGAAGGCCGCCTAATCACATTGAAGAACAGGATTGTTCGGGAGGAAGGAACGATGAGCGCAAAGGAGGTTCGATTTTCTACTGACGCCCGAGAGAAGATGCTCCACGGCGTCGATGTTCTCGCCAATGCCGTCAAGGTGACACTGGGGCCGAAGGGCCGCAACGTCGTGCTCGAAAAGAGCTTCGGCGCACCGCGGATTACCAAGGACGGAGTAACCGTGGCAAAGGAGATCGAGCTTGAGGACAAGTTCGAGAACATGGGTGCCCAGATGGTGCGTGAGGTCGCATCAAAGACCTCAGACCAGGCCGGCGACGGGACGACCACAGCCACGGTGCTCGCCCACGCTATCGTGCGCGAAGGGGCCAAGGCCGTGGCCGCCGGGATGAATCCAATGGACCTCAAACGAGGAATTGACCTTGCCGTCGACGCGGTCGTGGAGGAGCTGAAGAAGAACTCGAAGAAGCTGACCTCCAACGAGGAGATCGCGCAGGTCGCCACCATCTCCGCCAATGGCGATAAGGAGATCGGCCGGTTCTTGGCTGACGCGATGAAGAAGGTCGGCAACGACGGCGTCATCACAGTTGAGGAAGCCAAGTCGCTTCAGACCGAGCTCGAAGTCGTCGAGGGGATGCAGTTCGATCGCGGTTACATCTCGCCATATTTCGTGACGAATGCCGAGAAGATGCGCGTCGAGCTCGAGGATGCCTACATCCTGATCCACGAAAAGAAACTCTCGAGCCTCCAGTCGATGTTGCCGCTATTGGAGGCGGTGGTTCAGAGCGGCAAGCCCCTACTGATCATCGCGGAGGACGTGGAAGGCGAGGCATTGGCGACGCTCGTCGTCAACAGACTGCGCGCCGGCTTGAAGGTTGCCGCGGTCAAGGCGCCCGGCTTCGGCGACCGTCGCAAGGCCATGCTGCAGGACATTGCTGTTCTCACCGGGGGCAATTTCATCAGCGAGGACCTCGGCACCAAGCTCGAGAAAGTCACGCTCAACATGCTTGGGCGCGCCAAGAAGGTCATGATCGACAAGGACAATACCACGATCGTGAGCGGCGCCGGCAAGAAGTCCGATATCGAGGCGCGGGTGAGGCAGATCAAGACCGAGATCGAAGAGACGACCTCGGACTATGACCGCGAGAAGCTGCAGGAGCGCCTGGCGAAGCTTGCAGGTGGCGTGGCCGTCATCCGGGTGGGAGGTGCAACCGAGGTCGAGGTCAAGGAGCGCAAGGATCGCGTCGATGATGCGATGCATGCAACGCGCGCGGCGGTCGAGGAAGGTATCCTCCCTGGCGGCGGCGTGGCCCTGCTCCGTGCCACCTCTGCGCTCTCCAAGCTCAAGCCCGCCAACGAGGACCAGCGCCATGGCATCGAAACCGTGAGGCGGGCGATCACCTGGCCGGCCCGGCAGATCGCGGAGAATGCGGGCGAAGAAGCATCGCTCGTGCTCGGAAAGATCCTGGAAAATAAGGAATACGCCTGGGGCTTTGATGCACAGACGGGAGAGTACGGCAACCTGTTCGCCAAGGGAATCATCGACCCAACCAAGGTCGTCAGGTCAGCGCTGCAGGATGCCGCATCCATAGCAGCCCTGTTGATCACGACGGAGGCGATGGTCGCTGAGGCACCCAAGAAGAAGAACGGAGCCGGCCAAGGCGCTTCCGCGGGCGCCAACGAAATGGCCCTCTAGGAGCAACAGGCCGTCAGGGGCCGGCCAATTCGGCCCTTCTCGGCAGAACTGAGGGACTGGGCATCATGATCACGGAAACGGTAATGGCGATCATGCTCGCTAACGTTTTCAGCGCGGCGGTAGCTGTGCCGTTCATCGCCGCGCAAGCTCTGCATTCTCGATTGGCTGGCTCGGCGGTAAACGCGCGTTCGTCTTCCGGCAAACGCGCCGATGCTGAGGTTTTGAGTGATCGACATCCAGGAGGCGTGTCACAGCGCCAGGCGATACTTGCATCGGCAAGCCTCACCAACCAGATACTTGATGCGCTCGACCCAATCGCAGGCTGGCTCGGGCCGCCACGAAGGCGCCAAGGCGGAAAAGGCCGTGCCGTCCCCGACCGCCGGCCATTGCGTCGGAAGTTATCGCGATTGGCCAACGCAGATATTTGCTGTGTGCGAACCGTGACGGCAGTCGTGTTTCTTCTCGCATTCGCTGGCTTTGGCGCCCTGCTCGCTGTGTGGGATGCCGAGCATCGCATCAGCCTGTCTCGGTCTCGCGACAGCGTCAATCGACCCCGATCAGACGTACATTGAATTTCAATCGCTGATCGTACCAATAGACCGCCCGAGCCGGCGGCATCGCCCCGTCAGCAACCCTTGCAAATATCCGGGATGATCGGTTCGGCCTCTATGCCGTGCCCTTTGCGACTGTATTTGCGCGAAACCGAGCGATCCGTGCTAAGGACGAGCTGGTCCAAGGACTTGGCCGAGCGCGCGGCGGCAGTCGGCCGGCGCGGGTTGTCGGATCCCGAGGCATGAGTTGTCGTCAGTAGCGCGACAAGGACAGCTAAAAGAAGACTGCGCATCTTGCTTCTCCCAGGCGGTCTTGCTCCGGTCAGTTGATTCGAAACTACAACTGGAAGCCGGATTGTGTATTTTCAACACCGACCTTCTCGGAAGCAGCGATCCTGGTAGCCCAAGAGCTCAGCCCTCAACACGTTCCCTTAAGCCGACGGGCGTTTGAAACCCGGATCGACCAACGCTCTTCCAAATGCAGCGACCATGGCCGACGCCTCGTGGTCTCCGCGGTCATCGAGGACGTGATAAAGCACTTCTACGCTCTCTCGGAATGCGGGCAGAAGCGATGGATCGCGCTCGCACAGAACTCCTGCAATGCAAAGAGCGAGGGCTTCCGTGCCCATCTTCACCTGAGCCAATGAGTCTGCAGCCATCCCTTGTCCTCCCGGATTCGATTTATAGTGCGCGTGAGGTGGAAGCTTTGAGCTTCCCGCTCCGGCGGTTCGAGATCGAAAGTCTCGTCGAGCTCGCTTCTACCAAAACCGTAGCGCGTTGGGGCGCGTCCCGTTCGAGGCCCCGCGATTAGCACTCGCCTCTTGACAGTGACAAAAGCCCCACCCAGATGAACGCGCAGAGGGGCGATGTGATGCCTTCCTCGCCCCGCCAACAAGTGCCGTGGGGTTCAAACATGATCATAGGATTTGCTGATCCGTTCGACACGCTGCTCAATCTCCAACGCTCCCTTGAAGCGACCCTGTCCAGCGACTGGTTGCAGGATCTGACTCCCAGTCGCGGCCCGTTCCCGCCGATCAACGTGTTCCAGCAGGGCGACGACATCCTGGCCATCATTGAGCTGCCGGGCGTCAACAAAGACGACCTGCAGATCCAGGCCCAGGAGAATTCGATCCGCATCTTCGGCAAGAAGACGATCGGCTACCCCGAGGAGGCAAGCCTGCACCGTCGGGAGCGCGTCTCTGGCGAGTTCGACCGCACGCTATCATTGCCGGTGCAAATCGAGCCAGATGGAATCAAGGCCGAGTATCGGGACGGCATCCTGGCGCTATTCCTTCCGCGTGCTGAGAGCGACAAGCCGCGCACGATCAAGATTACCTGAGCGACATGCATCCGTCGCCCGCGAAAATCTGGTTGAGCAAGATGTTCTAGGAGGCACAACATGGCTTCGAAACAGGAACTGCAGGTCGCGCAAAAGCGTGAGCTCGAAAGGAAGGAAGAGACCACCATTCCGGCGCGGATATTCGTGCCGAGTGCTGACATCTACGAGACGAAGGACGGACTGAATGTCGTCCTCGAAATGCCGGGCGTTGACAAGAACAGCGTCGACATCCGTGTCGAGGACGACGTGCTCAAGGTCGACGGGAAGCTCGACTTCTCGAAATACCAGGGCTTGCAGCCCCTGTATACCGAATACAATGTCGGCCACTTTTCGAGAAGCTTCCGGCTTTCCAACAAGATCGACCAGGGCAAGATCGCCGCTGAGCTCAATGACGGTGTGCTGTCGCTCATGCTGCCGTTCGCCGAAAAAGCCAAGCCGCGCTCTATTCAGGTTAGCTGAGCGCATAACTGTAATCGGCGTGCTTGCGGACGAAGATCTTGCTCGCGGTCAAGGCCATGGGCAGCGGGAGCACCGAAGCCTGGCCGGCCGTGCTCGACGATCTAGTCCGCCGTGGACTGCGGCGGCCCAAATTTGTTATCGTCGACGGCACGCCGGGGCTTGAGGCTGCGATCGCCGTCGTATGGGACGGCGTCCCAGTCCAGCGCTGCACGGTCCGCAAGACCGCGACCTGCTGGCGCATGCGCCCGAGCGCCTGCATGAGGAGATCACCTCCGACTACAATGACATGATCTACGCGGCGACGCGCGAGGAGATCGAGGCGCGACGCAAGGCCAGCTCACGGAAGCCGGATAAGCGGTGAATGGTCCCGCATCGTGGGGCTGCCCAAAAGAGGCCCAGAACCTTCGCTGAGAAGAGCTCGGCCCCACCAATAACCCCCCTTGGATTGATGTCGGACCATCAGAAGAGGTAAGGCCGCCTATGTCGGCGGCCTATTTTCATTTCCGATAGCACCTGTTGGCACATGAGCGAAGGTTGCGACATTTCACATGCAGGTCCGCTCAGAGGGGCATGGCGGACTAGATTTGCTTATACTGAGCTTTTTGCGCTTTGACCTATCGCTTCATTTCGCCGCCGCGCAACAATTCGCGCGGCTTTCGGAGCAAAACGGAAATCATCAGAGCTTCGCTTACAGAACGTCGTTTATGACTACGCGCCTTAGCTCGGACCGGAATCATCGGTGTCCCAACCGATGGCGCGGCGGAGGAAAGTGCAACCAAGAGCCTGAAGGGCGGCCCGTTCGCTGTTATCTTTGCCAGCGCCATGGCCGCCCGTCGCGGGCTCATAAAAATAGGCTTCATAGCCCATGGCCTGTAGCTTGGCCGCCATCTTTCGCGCATGAGCGGGATGAACCCGGTCATCCGCGCGGCTTGTCGTCAGCAGGATCGGCGGATAGGGCTTTCCAGGGGCGGCAACGTGATAGGCCGAGATTTCCGATAAGAACTTCCAGTCTTCTGGTTTGTCCGGGTCGCCATATTCATCGATCCCGACATTGCTCACCAGCAGGTTCTTGCTGCGGCGGACGTCGATGACCGGCACAGCACAGAGCAAGGCGCCGAATCGCTCGGGATAGCGGGTCAGCATGTTCGCAATGAGCAGACCCCCGTTCGATCCGCCTTCGGCTGCGATGCGCTGAGGCCGTGTCACCCCGCGCGCGACAAGATCGGCGGCAACCGCTGCGAAATCATCATGCGAAAGCCGTTTGCCCTCGCGACGTCCAGCATCATGCCAGTCTTTGCCAAACTCGGCCCCGCCGCGCAAATGCGCAATCACACATGTGCCGCCGCGTTCGAGCCAGAGCTTGCCAAGCGAGGCGTTATAAAAGGGCGGCATGGAGAGTCCAAACCCGCCATAACCGTAAAGATGCACGGGGGCGTTGCCGGTTTCGCCAGGCGGCCCGGCCTGGACATATGGAATGCGGACGCCATCGCTCGATATCGCCTCGTGTCTTGTGATGGTGAGCCCGGCCGGATCGAAAGCGCGCGGCGCTTGCTTCAACAGAACGGGTGGCGCTTTGGGCTCGATAAGGAACAACGATGGCGGCGTGAGCGGATCGTGCGCAATGCCAAGAAGGTCGCCATTGCTTTCATCTTCTTCGGTGTCGAAGGGCCAGACGTTTGCGGAGCCAAGCTCCGGCAGGCCTGTGAGCGTCTCGCGCGCCCAAACGCCATCGTTCGGGGTCAGCGCCTCAAAGGAAGGCTTGAGGTTATCCAGAATGCTCAAGACCAGCCGATCGCCGGCCCAGAACAACGTCTGCAAAGCGCGCCGTTCCTTTGGCTCGAACAGCTTTGCGAACTGGCGGCCGCCGGCCAGAAACGCGGCAAAGTGAATGCCGATGAGGCTATCGGGCCCAAAGGTTTGTCCTGCGATGGTCCAGGTCGTCCGCAACTTCACGGCAAGCCAATCGCCGTGCACCCATATGTTGGCATCCGGCGGAACGTCGATTTTGGTCTTAGCTCCGCTGCGGTTGCCGATCCAATAATCGGTATCGATCAGGCCGGGCTTCTCAACAAACCAAATCCGCTCCTCCGGGGCATCGCGATCGACTTGGGCCCAGGTCCCCAGATAGTCTTCTTTCGTTGCGAAAATCACAGGGGCTGCCAGTGGATCGGTTCCGCGGCGCCAAAGCCTTACTGTGCGCGCCAAACCTGTGCTCGTTGCCATATTGGGCCCGAGCGGTGACATCAGCAGCAGCGTGTCGCGATCAAACCACGCAACCTGGCTCCTGGCCTCAGGCAGATTGAAGCCATCCGCAACGAATTCGCGCGTGACGAGATCGAATTCCCGCAAGACAACGGCGTCCTTGCCTCCACGTGACAAGTGAACAATGGCTCGGTCATGCGTCCCCGGCAGCGAGAGCCCACCGCGCCAGACCCAATCTTCGCCTTCCCTCGCGGCGAGCGCGTCGACGTCGATGAGAATATCCCATTCCGGAGCCTCGCTTCGAAAACTCTCAAGCGATGTCGTCCGCCACAAACCGCGTGGATGTTCGGCGTCCTGCCAGGGATTGAACAGCTTCTTGCCGCGCCGGTTGGGAAACGGGATATTGTCCGGCCGGTCGAAAATCAGTTTGAGCGCGTCGCGGTCAGCGGCAAAGCGGCTGTCGGCGAACCGATTCATTGTTGCGGCGTTCTGCGCCTCGACCCAGGCCAGTACTTGAGGACTCTCCCTCTCTTCAAGCCAGAGATAGGGATCATCGTCCGGCGCTTCGACGGTGGGTCTCACATCAACGATGTTCACGGCACGCTCCTCGATCCGGTGGCGAATGCGGACAGGACAGTGCGAACGATAATAAAGTGCCGATCGTGGCAATCTGAGGAAGCTGCTTTCCCTTTACTCGGCGCAGAATTCGCTTCTGGCTAGCTTTCCTTCAGCGGTCGCGATTTCCGTCAGCTGCTGTCGAAGTCGGCTTCGTCGTCTATTTCGCCGGCGGCGTGTGCGTGATCTTCGGCGCTCGCGCCATCATGCATGAGCGCGTCTTGGCATAAGCATCTGAAACTTCCGACAGAGCTGCTAATTAAGAGATAGCGACGGATCAAGAACAATCAATGACTTACTGGTCGCACCACCGGCTTTACCCGGCCGAAAATGGGCATTCGTCGCAAGATCATCGCACGCCCCTCGGGCGCCGCCGCCTTTTCATGCCGCGACGGCCTAGCACGCGCGCCCGTTCACGAGTCCTTCGAAGCGTTTAGTTCGACACATGGGTGTAGATTCCCGTGGTCGCAATGCTCGAGTGTCCCAACAATTTTTGAACGACTCTGATGTCTACTCCGTCTTCTTGAGAAGCGTCGCAGCGGTATGTCGCAACATATGGGGGTTACGCCGCGCTTTATGCCGGCTTGTCCTCCAACGACCCGCAGCTTCGAGCGAACGGAATGAAGCCCAAGCTCCGTTCCCCGCCGATTGACGAAGAGAGGTCCTGGCTCCCCGAGAAGCCGGGTCGCGAGGATACCCACTTTGTCAATTCCCGTCGCAAGTTGGGATCAGCCACATAGACCAACCGATCGCGGGATCCCTCCCGCAGCGCCGATCCATCTTGCCAAACGTCATTCGTCCACAATTTGCAAAGTTCGCCGACGCGAATGCCCGTGGCAACCATCAGCCGAAGCTCTATTTCGCGCGAGCGTGTCACCTTTTGCCCGACATCCTTCCGAGAGCAGCTGACCGGCCTCATCACGCGAGAGAGCGCGCGGAAGGCGCCTTCGGCGCGGAAGTTTTAGGCGTCATTCCGTAAACGGATCGGCAGAGACGTGCTCATTTCAAGATATCGGAAAAAAGAGCGCAGGCGGGCGATCCGCCGCCGGACCGTACTCGTCGACAAGCTGCGCGAGGTGGTCATATCCTCAAGATACTTGCGTAACATCTCCGTCGTAATCGTCGCACTCTTGAAGCGGACCGGATTCCGCTTGCGAAGGTCGGCTAGATCGTAGCGGTACGCCTCACGAGTATTCGCTGAAAGCTGCCGCTCAACCGAGCAATAGCTCAAGAACCGCTAGCGTCGAAACACCTTCGCCGGCGACCTCACCGAGTTCTCGGCTTTGGTCGCTGAACTCGGGCCTTTGATCGACAAGGTCTGGGATCACTGCGAAAGCACCCGGCCATTTCGGCCTCACCGTGGCATTGAAGGCGACGTTTTTCCGACCGCATTGCCGTGGCTCTATTGCACATGCGCTCGAACGCCAGATGCCGAGCGCGCCGCCCAGATCTGCAACGACGATAGCGAGACGAGTCTGACCGGCTTCGGAGCTGCCATCTCGCGCGACAGCCCGACCGGGGGCGTGAATATGCCGAACGCCATCGATCACCTTCCATGGCACCATGCAAGTCGGAAGACGTGTTGGCGCCGCTCTCGATTTCTTTTTTCTAGAAAAGGCTTCGATCTAATTGCCTTAGACCGACATGGTTCGAGGCGGAGGCATGGATGGCGTAGACGAAAAGACCGGAATGAATGCATTTGGGTCGCACGCTTGCAGGAACATGCCGCGTGCCGCGAAGCCTCTTCGGAAAAACCGTGGCATGCCGCCGCCTGCGACGTTCGACATCGATACGCTGCCGGGCAGCTCTAACTTGACGGCACTAGAGGCGGCCGCGGTCATCCGGCGCACGCCCGGAGCGCTTGAGCAGTGGCGGCGCGATCCGCACCACCTGCTGAAATGGCGCTACGATCGCGAGCCCTGGCTGCTCTGTGTCGTGCAGATAGTGCTGCGACTTGCCCGACGGCAGCGTGGCGGCACGGATCGCCGCGTCAGTGAGTTTCATGTAGCTCGCCGCCACCTCGGCGCTTAGACCTTTCACGCTTTTTTCCACCGCTGCCGCCCTTCTGCCGTCTGCCCCGAGGTACATCGAGGGAGACTCGAGAATCGGATCACAGGCCGTTCTCTCTGCGTTCCCCAGCTCTGTGTGCCCCCGGGGAAAAACCTGCCGGGGGCAGAGCCGGGGCATACAAAATGTGGTAAGGACTGCCATGGGCCAGTATGGCGGCCCATGGCAATAAACCCTTGTGCTACGAGGGTTTTTGCACCTTTACTGTGGCGGAATTTGGCTTGCGATGCTCTATGGATTGTGGTTTACACGGGAGAGGTCCAAGGTTCGATCCCTTGTGCGCCCACGACACTTCGCCCTGACGGGCTACGGGTGGTGCAGCCCAGGCGAAGACCGTCAAAACGAAGCGTGTCCGGCGTAGCTGGAGCGCAGCGGAAGCGAAGACGGACTTTAAGCTCCGAATGCGCGCTCCTCAGAGCGCAAATAGCCAGACCACGATGATCGTGCCTAGCGTCGCCAGACCGCTGATCGTCCAGCCGGCGGCATAGGCCATGTCATCCTCATGCGTGGTCGGCGGCGCATCGGTGCGGATCATTGCCGGTCGCCAATCCATGGCAATCCTCCCGGGGCCCTGCTCGCAAAGGTAATTCCGTCGGGGCCGGCCGGTTCCCAAGGGGTCCAAAATCAAATGCACGACAAATCATCTCACAAATATCTGATTGCGTGATTGGAACTCTTGCGCTTCGGGTTCCATTAAGGTTCGCCGGCGCGAAAACTCAACCCACGGAGGAATTTTGTATGCGCAAACTGATCATCGCCGCGGCCGCCCTCGCTTTCGTCTCCTCGACGGCTCTCGCGCCCTCGATTGCGTTCGCCCAGGGTGCTGCGACGAGCACCGACACCACCAAGAGCGATACGACCAAGATGAGCAAGAAGAAGACGACGAAATCGAAGAAGTCGGCCAAGAAGAGCGGCGAAGATACCATGCAGAAGCAGTGACCAAGACCAAGTCTCGACGACGCGGCCGCCTCTCGAGGCGGCCTTTTCGTTGGGAGCGGCCGCGCTACGAACCCAAACCCCGGTCCTTCAGGCCTCCTGCGAGCCAGGTCGTCAATACGGGATCGATCTCGCCGCCGACATAAACCTCGCAGGCCAGGACGCTCCTCCTGGCCAGGATCACGAGCACGCCGAACCAATAAGCGAACCACAGATGCGGATCGGTCATCGCCTTCAGCTTGTGCTGGTCGTGCGCGAGGGACTGGTGATTGGAGGCTTTGCGGACCTCTACCGCCAGCAGGTTCTTCGGAACCTCGCGCTGATGCACGACGATATCAGGGTAGATCGACTTGCCGAGGGTATCGTCGGTGGAGATGATCGTGCCGTGCGGCAACAACAGCGTTCGCTCACCCAGCCGGTTGTAGTCGCAATCGACCTGCCAGGCAGGATATTGTCTTTCGAGATACACGGCGAGCCGATGCGTCAGCGCGCGCTCGCCCGCATCCTTTTCCAGCAGGAATTTCTCCTGCGCGTAAAATTCCTCGAGC
Organism: Bradyrhizobium sp. ARR65; assembly: GCF_000472385.1. Taxonomy (GTDB): domain Bacteria; phylum Pseudomonadota; class Alphaproteobacteria; order Rhizobiales; family Xanthobacteraceae; genus Bradyrhizobium. The sequence continues at coordinate 224,852 of NZ_AWZU01000005.1, read as the reverse complement.
GCGGCGACGAGCTTATCCAGTTCGGGCTGCATTCAGGCTCCGACCAAATGCACCCTCGTCATTGCTGGGAGCAAAAGCTCCAAAGCAATCCGGGGTTCTCGGTCAGACTCTGGATTGCTTCGCTTGGGCTCGCAATGACGTTCTCGTCGTTGTCGACCGCAATTCGCGGCCGGCATCGCTACATCTGCACTTCGATCAGACGCGGTCCGGGCTCGCGCACCGCTTCCTCCAATGCCTTGTTGAACTCGTCCGCCGTCGTGACCGCGCGGCCCGGAACGCCCATGCCCTTGGCGAGCGCGACAAAATCCAGCGTCGGCCTGTCGAGCTTGAGCATGTCCTGCGCCCGCTTGCCGGGCTCGCCGGCGCCGACGCCGTCGAACTCGCCACGGAGGATCTGATAGATCTTGTTGGCAAACACGACGGTGACGACATCCAGCCCCTCGCGCGCCTGGGTCCACAGGGACTGAATGGTGTACATGGCGCTGCCGTCGCCGACCATGCAGATCACCTTGCGGTCCGGGCAGGCCACCGCGGCGCCAGTGGCGACCGGCGTCGAAAAGCCGATCGAGCCGCCCATGTTCTGCAGCCAGTCGTGCGGGGCGGACGCCGCGGTCGGCGGGAAGAAGCCGCGCCCGGTGGTGATGGATTCGTCGACCACGATGGCGTTTTCGGGAATCGCGCAGGCGATCGCCTGGGCGATCGAGGTCAGCGTCAGCGCGCCGGTCGGCTTGATGAGCTCGGCGACTTTCTGCGGCTTGACGTCATGCGGGCTGGCGTGAAGCGCGGCGGCAAGCGCTTCCAGCGCCGCAACCGAATTCTCGCCCCATGCCGTCATGCGATGCACCTCGCAGCCCTCGGGCTTGAGCATGCTCGGCTTGTTCGGATAGGCGAAGAAGGCAACGGGGTCGTTCGCCTCGACCAGCACGATGTGCTTGAAATCCTTTAAGATCGGCAGCGCGCTCTCGATCACGTAAGGGATGCGGTCAATCGAGAAGCGGCCGCGGCCGCGCGCCATGCGCGGGTGATAGGTCTGGCCCATCACCTTGCAGCCGGTCTTGCCCGATATCTGCTGGGCGAGCGCGAGGCCATGCTCGGTGAGCGCACTGCCGGTCACCAATAGAAGCGTGTGGGCGCCGTCGCCGTGCAGGATCCTGGCCGCCTGCTCCACCGCCTGCGGCGAATAGCTGACGCGCTGATTGCTCTCGGGCACCTGCGCGATGCCCTCGGCCTCGTTCCAGGCGGTATCGGCGGGCAGGATCAGGGTCGCGATCTGCGGCGGCGAGCTCTTGGCGGCGGCAATCGCCGCCGCGCCGTCGGCCGCCACCGATCTCGCGTCCGGCGAGGTGCGCACCCAGGCCGACATAGGCCGCGCCAACCCTTCGATATCGGAGGTCAGCGGCGCGTTGTAGCTGATGTGATAGGTCGCATGCTGGCCGACGATGTTGACGATGCCGGAATGGGCCTTCTTGGCGTTGTGCAGATTGGCAAGGCCGTTGGCGAGACCGGGCCCGAGATGGAGCAGCGTCGAGGCCGGCTTGCCCTTCATCCGGAAATAGCCGTCGGCTGCGCCGGTCACCACGCCCTCGAACAGGCCGAGCACGCAGCGCATGCCCTCGACCCGGTCGAGCGCGGCGACGAAGTGCATCTCGGAGGTGCCCGGGTTGGTGAAACAGACGTCGACCCCGCCTGCCACCAGGGTTCTGACCAGACTTTCCGCACCGTTCATTCGTTCCACTCCCGTTCGCAAGGTCGCTTGCCGATCTCGTCGACGATCAACCATTGTTCGCAGCTTTCGTCAAAGGGGGCGCTGACATTGCAGCCCAACGGCAGCGAACTGATTCTCATTTTAACTAACGCAATCTTGGGAGAAACGGGTCAGGCGGAGAAGACCTCACCGCGCCCAGTGCAAGCGCGGGACGCGCGTGCACGCCGACGCGTTGTTGGTGCGAATTAACGGCAATCTGCGAAATTTTCGTTCTCACGCGGCCGTGGCTTGCGGACGGCGCGCGATTATGGCCTGTTTTTTCTGCACGGAGTTTTCAAGGGGCGAGTGATGCGGATTCATGTCGGAATCGTTGCGGCGCTGCTCTTGGCGGCGACCAGTCATGCTCAGGCTCAGTGGGTCGACTCACGCGATATCATGGGTGGCGGCCCGAATTTCTTCGGCGGAGGCGCCAGCGCAATCCCGCGCGAGACCGTATACTACCCGACGCACTACGCGCCGGGCACAATTATCATCAACACGCCCGAGCGGCGGCTTTATCTGATACTGGGCGACGGCCAGGCGCTGCGCTACGGCATCGGTGTCGGCCGCGACGGCTTCCGTTGGGGCGGGGTGCATCGCATCTCCGCGAAAAAGGAGTGGCCGAGCTGGACGCCGCCGCGGCAGATGCTGGCGCGTCGGCCCGACCTGCCGCGTCACATGGTCGGCGGCATCGAGAACCCGCTCGGCGCACGCGCGCTCTATCTCGGCTCGACGCTCTACCGCATTCATGGTTCCAACGAGCCGGAAACCATCGGCCAGGCGGTCTCCTCCGGCTGCTTCCGCATGACCAATGAGGACGTGGTTGATCTCTATAACCGCGTCTCCGTCGGCGCCACGGTCATCGTCAAGAACTGATCGCGCTGCGATCCGCGAGGCCTGCCTTGCGTGCAGGCGTCGCTTGCGGCAGCGTGGCCGGGCCATGAGCGTTTCCTCCCGCAGCTTGCGCCGCCTCGCCGCCGCCCTGACCGCGATCGCGTCCGTCGCCGCAGCGGATCTGCCGGCGCGTTCGGCCGAGAACGCCACCGTCGCCGCGAAAAAGCGTACTGCGCGAACGAGCTTCAGCGACGCTGAGATCGTCGAGGGATTTTTCAAGACCGCGTTCGGCGCCGAATTCCAGCTCGCCGGCCGCGTCGATCGCATCCGCAGATATGCCGGGCCCGTGCGGGTGTTCGCGGAAGGCGCCAGCGCCGAGCGCAAGGCGGAGCTGGCCAGGGTCGTTGCCGATATCGCCACCCACGTTCAACATCTCGATATCGCGATGACCGCGAGCCGGACGAGCGCGTCGGTCGAGGTACGCCTGGTGCGTGACCGCGACCTTTATCGCACCCTCGCAAGCCTCTACGGCAATGAGCGGGCGCACGAGATCAAGACCTCGCTCGATCCGCAATGCCTCTCCGGTTTCCGCAAGAACGAGAACTACGAAATCGAGCATTCGGACGTGATCCTTACGGTCGACAACGGCGACTTCGTCTTTCTCGACTGCGCCTATGAGGAACTATTGCAGGCGCTGGGACCGATCAACGACACTGGCTCGGTGCCCTGGACCATGTTCAATGACAAGGTGTCGATGGGCTTCTTCGACGTCTACGACCAGTACATTCTCAATCTGCTTTACGACCCGCGCATCAAGCCCGGCATGACGATCGAAGAGGTCAAGGCGGTGCTGCCGGACGCGCTCGCGGACGTGCGCGCCTTTGTGAGCAGGGTCAACAACCTGCCCGAATAATCCTGACCGGGTACTGCCTGCAGACCGCGTTGAACGCAGGCAGCAAACGCCTCCAAAACGTCCTCGCCGACCGCGACAATGTGGCCGAGATAAGGCGCGCAGCCCTCTTGCTTTCTTAATCAAAACGAAACAGTATAGTTCTATTAGTCCCCGCACCTGCCGGACTCGAATCTGCCCCGGCCCCCGTCAGAGTTGATTCGAGTCCGGAATCTTTTCGGCAGCGTCGGTCCCGATGGGTCGTGGCGCCCTGCCCCGCAGAGATACGCAGCGACAATGAGTTTTCGCCTGGTTCGGTCGGCTGCGTTCGCCTCTGTCCTTGCACTCACCCTGATGGGCTGCGCATCGCTGCCGAGGACCCCTTACACCGCCTCCGAGGCGGCCGCCTCCCATGTGCTCGATATCGACGGCTTGCGCCGCTACACCGATGAACCGGTCTCAAAATTCATCCCAGACAAGGAGAATCCCGCCGTCACCGAAACCTATCTGGCACTCTCCGGCGGCGGCGCCGATGGCGCCTACGGCGCAGGTGTCCTCGCCGGCTGGACGGCGGCCGGCACCCGCCCGACCTTCACCATCGTCTCCGGCGTCAGCACGGGTGCCCTGATCGCGCCCTTCGCCTTTCTCGGCCCGCAATATGATGACACATTGCGCGAGGTCTACACCAGCGGGATCGCGGAAACGCTTCTCGAAAGTCCCAAGATCTTCCAGGCCCTGTTCGGATCGGGCCTATTCGGCAATGCGCGCCTGCGCGAACTGATCGCCCGTTATGTCGGGCCGGACATGCTCGCTGCCGTTGCGCGCGAGCACACCAAGGGCAGACAGTTGCTTGTCGTAACCACCGATCTCGATACGCAGCGAACCGCGATCTGGGACATGGGGAAGATTGCCGAGATCGGTTCGCCCGAGGCGCTGAACCTGTTTCGGGACGTGATGGCGGCATCCGCGAGCATCCCGCTGATGTTTCCGCCGATTCTCATCGAAGCCGAGGCGCAAGGCAGGCGTTTTCAGGAGATGCATGTTGACGGCGGCGTCACGGCCCCGGTCCTGACGCTGCCCGACGCGCTGCTGTTTCAGGGCCACGCCCTGCCCAGAAACCGTCGCCTCAAGATCTACATCCTCGTCAACAATAAGATCGAGCGAGACTTTGCCGTCGTCCCAGACGGCACGCTCGATGTCGCTTCGCGCAGCATCGGCCTGATCACCAAGACCCAAACGCGCTCGATCGTCTTTTCGACTTACGAATTCGCCCGGCGCAATCACGTCGGCTTCAATCTATCGTATATTGAGCAGGACTACCCGACATCCAATTCGTCGGGATTTGATACCGCCTATATGCGCGCGCTCTATCAATACGGCTACGAAAAGGCCGCAAGCGGCCACGCATGGACCGCCACGCCGCCGTAGACTGACCAAGCGGCCGTCGAGCTAAGGGACTCCAGTGGAAGGGACTCCAGTGGATAAGAGCACGCTCACGCCGTCTTTTCGAACAGTTCACGTCCGATCAGCATGCGCCTGATTTCGCTGGTGCCCGCGCCGATCTCGTAGAGCTTGGCATCGCGCAACAGCCGCCCGGTGGGATAATCGTTGATATAGCCGTTGCCGCCGAGCAACTGGATCGCATCGAGCGCGCATTGAGTGGCCTTCTCCGCGGCATAGAGAATGGCGCCAGCGGCGTCCTCGCGCGTCGTCTCGCCGCGGTCGCAGGCCTTTGCCACCGCATAGACATAGGCGCGCGAAGCATTCATCGTGGTGTACATATCGGCAAGCTTGCCCTGCACGAGCTGGAAGGTGCCGATCGGCTGGCCGAACTGCTTGCGCTCGTGCACGTAAGGCAGCACCACGTCCATGCAGGCCTGCATGATGCCGATCGGCCCGGCGGCGAGCACCGCGCGCTCATAGTCGAGGCCCGACATCAGCACATTGACGCCGCGGCCGAGCTCGCCGAGTACGTTCTCCTCCGGCACCTCGCAATTGTCGAACACCAATTCGCCGGTGTCGGAGCCACGCATGCCGAGCTTGTCGAGCTTCTGCGCGGTGGAAAATCCCTTCATGCCCTTCTCGATAATGAAGGCGGTGATGCCGCGCGGTCCGGCATTGGGATCCGTCTTGGCATAGACCACCAGCGTCTCCGCGATCGGACCGTTGGTGATCCACATCTTGGAGCCGTTCAGCACGTAGTGGTCGCCCTTCTTCTCGGCGCGCGTGGTCATCGACACCACGTCCGAGCCGGCATTCGGTTCGGACATCGCGAGCGAGCCGACATGCTCGCCGGAAATCAGTTTCGGTAGGTATTTGCGCTTCTGCGCCTCGCTGCCGTTGCGGCGGATCTGGTTGACGCAGAGGTTGGAATGCGCGCCGTAGGAAAGTCCCACCGAGGCGGATGCGCGCGAAATCTCCTCCAGCGCGACGCAGTGCTCGAGATAGCCGAGGCCTGACCCGCCATATTCCTCTTCCACCGTGATGCCGTGCAGGCCGAGCGCCCCCAATTTCGGCCAGAGATCGCGGGGAAACTCGTTGGTTCTGTCGATCTCGGCCGCGCGCGGGGCGATCTCATTGCTCGCGAAATCGTGCACGGTCTCGCGGATGGCGTCCGCGGTTTCGCCGAGATCGAAGTTGAAGGTCCGATAAGCGTTGGGGATCATGGTCGGCCTGCCTCCCAGCAAAATTCGCCAAGCGTTGCCACAGGCTTATTCCCTCCATCGGCGCTTGTCACGGGTGGAAATTCCATGGCCTGGGAGCACCGATCAGCAGCGTCTAAACACAACCCGAATGCGGCCAAATGCAGCTTGCCCCAAGGCCTGCAACGGGCTGTAATTCGCTCAAAATACCGCCCTTTGAATCGGCGGTCGACAAAAGGAGGGAGCCGGCCATGCAGGGGATGATCGATCTCGCGCATAAGACGCGGCTGGAGGCGGCGCGCGAGCGCGCGCTTTCGTTGCCGCTAGACAAATTCGATCCCGGCGACCCCGAGCTGTTCCGGACCGACACCCACTGGCCCTATTTCGACCGGCTGCGCCGCGAAGATCCTGTGCATTACTGCAACGACAGCATGTTCGGCCCGTACTGGTCGGTGACCAGGTACAACGACATCATGGATATCGAGACCAATCACGCGGTCTTCTCCTCCGCATCGGCGCTCGGCGGCATCACCATCCGCGACGTCGCGCCCGATCTGCGCCGCGAAAGCTTTATCGCGATGGATCCGCCCCGCCACAGCGCGCAGCGCAAGACCGTGGCGCCGATGTTCACGCCAACCCATCTGGACGAGCTTGCTATCAATATCCGCAAGCGCTCCGCCGAATGCCTGGACAATCTACCGGTCGGCGAGGTGTTCGACTGGGTCGACCGGGTCTCGATCGAACTGACCACGCAAATGCTGGCGGTGCTGTTCGATTTCCCGTGGGCCGACCGCCGCAAATTGACGCGTTGGTCCGACATCGCGACCACCATTCCCGGGCCAGGCGGACTGGTCGAGACCGAGGACGCCCGCCAGGCCGAGCTGATGGAATGCGCAAACTATTTTTCGGAGCTATGGAGGGAGCGCATCAAGCAGCCGCCGAGGAGCGACCTGCTATCGATGATGGCCCACAGCGAGGCTACGCGCGACATGGATCCGAAGAATTTCCTCGGCAACCTCGTCCTGTTGATCGTCGGCGGCAACGACACCACGCGCAACACCATGTCGGGCTCGATCTATGCGCTGAACCAGTATCCGCAGCAGTATCGCAAGCTGCGCGACAACCCGGCGCTGATCGACAGTTTCGTCTCCGAGGTGATCCGCTGGCAGACGCCGCTCGCTCATATGCGGCGAACCGCGCTCGAGAACATCGAATTCCACGGCAAGAAGATCAAAAAAGGTGACAAGGTCGTGATGTGGTACGTATCAGGCAATCGCGACGAAGGTGCGATCGACCGCCCGTACGACTTCATCATCGACCGCGCGCGGCCGCGGCAGCATTTGTCGTTCGGATTCGGCATTCACCGCTGCGTCGGCTTGAGGCTTGCCGAATTGCAGCTCAAGATTATCTGGGAGGAAATTCTCAAGCGCTTCGAGAATATCGAAGTGGTGGACGAACCCAAGCGGGTCTATTCGAGTTTTGTGAAGGGCTATGAGACCCTTCCGGTCCGCATCGCAGCGTGATCGGACTGACCAACAACGGGAATTGAAGATGAACGTGCAGGCTCCCGTCAACGTCGATAAGGCCGAGCGCCTGCGCCTGGCGCGCGAAGAGGCTTATTCGACGCCCTTGAAGGACTTTCACCCGGGCGCGCCGCGCCTGTTCCAGAGCGACACGCTGTGGCCGTGGTTCGAGCGCCTGCGCAAGGAAGAGCCGGTGCATTATTGCACCAATGCGCCGATCGAGCCCTATTGGTCGGTGGTCAGATATCACGACATCATGCATGTCGACACCAATCACGGCATCTTCTCCTCCGATGCCAGGCTGGGCGGCATTTCGATCAAGGACGCTCCGCCCGGCTATGACTGGCCAAGCTTCATCGCGATGGACCAGCCGAAGCACGCCGAACAGCGCAAAACCGTGTCGCCGATGTTCACGCCTGGGCATCTCGACGAGCTTGCGGGTCTGATCCGGCAGCGCTCTGCGAAGGTGCTGGATAGCCTGCCGCGCAACGAGACCTTCAATTGGGTCGAAAAGGTCTCGATCGAGCTGACCACCCAGATGCTGGCCACGCTGTTCGATTTCCCGTTCGAGGAACGCCGCAAGCTGACGCGCTGGTCGGACGTCTCCACCGCGCTGCCCAAGAGCGGCATCGTCGAATCGCCCGAGCAGCGGCGCAAGGAGATGGACGAGTGTCGCGCATACTTTGCGAAGCTCTGGAATGAGCGCGTGAACAGTGAGCCGCGCAACGACCTGCTCTCGATGATGGCGCACAGCGAGGCCACGCGGCACATGGACCCCGACAATCTGATGGGCAACATCATCCTGCTCATCGTCGGCGGCAACGACACCACTCGCAACACCATGAGCGCTTCAGTGCTGGCGCTGAACGAGAACCCCGGCGAATACGAGAAGCTGCGCGCGAACCCTGAGCTGATCGACTCGATGGTGCCGGAGGTGATCCGGTGGCAAACGCCGCTCGCCCATATGCGGCGCACCGCGCTTGAGGATACCGAGCTTGGCGGCAAGAAGATCAAGAAAGGCGATCGCGTCGTGATGTGGTACGTCTCGGGCAATCGCGACGAGGAGGTGATCGAGCGGGCAGGCGAGTTCATCATCGACAGGCCACGCCCGCGCACGCATCTGTCGTTCGGCTTCGGCATCCACCGCTGCGTCGGCATGCGCCTCGCCGAGCTGCAACTCCGCATCGTCTGGGAAGAGATCCTCAAGCGCTTCGAACGCATCGAGGTGGTCGGGGAGCCCAAGCGCGTCTATTCCAGCTTCGTGCGCGGGATCGAGTCGCTTCCGGTTCGCATCCCGGGCTAAATTTGTTGCAAAATTGCCGCGAGCTCTTCTTCACCTCTACTTCTCCCGGAGGGAGAGGTGGCATCGCACTCGCGGTGACTTCGCTATAAAATTCGGGCATGACAGGGTGAACCAGATAAGAAGAGAGGCGGGCCGGCTTTTCTTCTAAGCCTCGGCAGCATGCGAACGAGCCCCGAGGAGATGATGGCCGACCTTGCGACAGCAGACGATGTAACAAGCCGCGACTGGCCGCTCGATATCTACAAGGCGCTGAAGGCGGCCGGTGTATCGCAGGTCTGCTACGTCCCCGATGCCGGGCATTCACGGCTGATCCAGTTGTCGCATGGCGATAGCGCCATCAACACCACGGTGCTGACGACCGAGGAGGAAGGCGTGGCGCTCTGTGCCGGCGCCTGGCTCGGGGGCGATCGCGCGGTGCTGTTGATGCAGTCGAGCGGGGTCGGCAATTGCGTCAACATGCTCTCCCTGCTCGCGAGCTGCCGCCTGCCGTTTCTCACCTTCGTGACCATGCGCGGCGAATGGGCCGAGTTCAACCCGTGGCAGATCCCCATGGGCAAGGCGACGCGAGGGGCGCTGGAGATCATGGGCGTGACGGTGTTGCGGCTGGAGCGGCCCGAGGATGCCGAGGAGGTGACCTCCGCCGCGGCCTCCCTAGCCTTCGACAGCGATCAGCAGATCGCCGTGTTGATCTCGCAGCGTATGATCGGCCGCAAGAAGTGGACGGAGGCGAAGTGATGACGACCAATCCTCACCTCCTGGATCGCCGCGAGGCGGTGAAGGCGCTGCTCGAGGATCGCAGCGATCTCCTGGTCGTCAGCGGCCTCGGCTCATCGTCCTATGACGTGTTCGATGCCGGCGAGAATGCCGCCAATTTCTATCTGTGGGGCGCGATGGGCGGGGCTGCGATGATCGGGCTCGGGCTTGCGCTGGCGCAGCCCAAGCGGCCCGTTGCCGTGATCACCGGCGACGGTGAGCAGTTGATGGGGATCGGCAGCCTTTTGACGATCGCGGCGAAGAAGCCCGGCAATCTCGCAATCATCGTGCTCGACAATGGCCATTTCGGCGAAACCGGCATGCAGATGAGCCATTCCGGCCTCGGTTCCCGGCTCGAGGTGATCGCTGGCGGCGCCGGCTTTCACTCGGTCAGCGACATTGCCGATTTCGAGGGGATCGCCGCATTGCGTCGCAAGCTGCGGAACTTCGATGGTCCGCACTTCGCGCGCATCCGCGTCAGTACGGCGCATGTCGCGCGTGCGTTGCCACCGCGAGATGGCGTGTTCCTGAAGAACCGCTTTCGCGGACATTTGGGGCTGCCGGTCAATTGAGGGCGTCATCGTGTTCGTCCGAAGCGAACTCCGCAGTCATTCCCGTCGCCCTGAGGTGCTCGCCACCGGGGCCGCGCGAAGCGCGGCCCCGGTGACAGGCTCCACGAGCCTTGAAGAGCGATGGGCCCGTCCCTCGCAGCGGGGCCGTTCATGCTTCGAGGCGCGCTTGCGCGCGCACCTCAGCATGACGGGTGAGATGGGCGCTCACTTTAGTCAGGCCAGTTTGATGTCCCACAGGCCTTCATCGCGGCATGCCTCCGTTTCACTGCGCAACAGCGCGGTGACGGCTGCGATCGCGGCGGAGCCGGGATGGTCGATGGGGGACGCGATGATCAATTCGCGCATCGGACCGAGCTTGGCAATCGCAGCGGTTTCGAGCTTTCCGCCCGCAACCTCGTCCCGTACAGACGATGGCGGCAGCAGCGCAAAACCGAGTCCCTCCTCAACCAGGCTGGTGAGAACGCGAAACGAATCCGCCTCCACCTGGATGTCGAGCTTCAGCTTCTTCTTTGCAGCGGCATGCTCGATCAGGGCGCGGAGCCCGTGCGAATGACTGGGCAGCACGAGCTTCTGGCGCAGCAGCCAATCCATTTCGACCTGCTTCTTGCGCGACAACCCGGAGCCGCGCGGCCCCACCGCCACGACCGCGTCGCGTCCCAGATTTTGCATGGAGAGGTGCAGGTCGGCCGAGGGACCGTAGATCACGGCAAGGTCCATCTCGCCGCGATGCAGCCACTCGATGAGATGACCGCTGTAGCTCTCCACGATGCAGAGGGAAATGCCGGGGTAGCGTTCCACCGTGCGGCGCGCGAGCCGCGCCGACAGCACGCAGCTCACCGTGGGAACAAGCCCCAGCACGACCCGGCCCGACGGCGCGCCGGCCTGCGACTGGATGTCATCGCGGATCTGGTCGATCTGGCGGACGATCCCCGCGGTGCGCGCCAGCAGCAGGCGGCCGGCTTCGGTCAGCACCATGCCCCGGCCATTTCGGGTGAACAGCTCTGCGCGCAGCTCATGCTCCAGAAGCTTGATCTGGCGGCTGAGCGCCGGCTGCGCTATCCGCAGCGTGTCGGACGCCTTGGAGAGGCTGCCGAGCTCGGCCACGCAACTGAAGGTCTTGAGCTGGCGGAAATCCATACTTGCCAATCTTGGAATGCTACTTCATAGGCTATAACAATTCAGCATAGGGAGCTCGCGGCGGTTTCACAACCAAAAGCCCGCCGCCATCAATCGAATGACGCAAGAGCAAGCTCACGAACAACAAGACGAATATGCGGACATCCGCGAGCAGGTGGCGAAACTCTGCGCGCAGTTTCCCGGCGAATATTGGCGCAAGCTCGATCGTGAGATGGCCTATCCTTCCGCCTTCGTCGACGCGCTGACGCAGGCGGGCTATCTCTCGGTGCTGATCCCGGAAGAGTATGGTGGAGCGGGTTTGAAGCTCTCGGCCGCGGCGGCGATCCTGGAGGAGATCCAGCGCGCGGGCTGCAACGGCGGCGGCTGCCACGCCCAGATGTACACCATGGGCACTTTGCTGCGGCACGGCAGCGCCGAGCAGAAGGCGAAATGGCTGCCCAAGATCGCCAGCGGCGAATTGCGCCTGCAGGCATTCGGCGTCACCGAACCGACCAGCGGCACCGATACCTCGTCGCTGAAGACCTTCGCACGGCGCGAGGGTAACGACAGCTACATCGTCAACGGCCAAAAGATCTGGACCAGCCGCGCCGAACATTCCGACCTGATGATCCTGTTGGCGCGCACCACGCCGAAGGACCAGGTGAAGAAGCGCACTGACGGACTGTCGGTGTTCATCGTCGACATGCGGGAAGCCAAGAAGGCGGGGCTCACGATCCGTCCGATCCGCACCATGATGAACCACTCCACGACGGAAGTGTTCTTCACCGACATGAAGGTGCCGGCGGAGAATCTGATCGGCGAGGAAGGCAAGGGTTTTCGCTATATCCTCTCCGGCATGAATGCCGAGCGCATCCTGATTGCATCAGAATGTATCGGCGACGCCAAATGGTTCATCGCCAAGGCGACCAACTATGCCAAGGAGCGCGCGGTGTTCGGCCGGCCCATCGGCCAGAATCAAGGCATCCAGTTTCCGATCGCGAAGGCCTATGCGTCGATGCGCGCGGCGGAGTTGATGGTCAGGGAAGCTACGCGCAAATATGAGGCCGGGCTCGATTGCGGCGCCGAGGCCAACATGGCCAAGATGTTGGCGGCCGATGCCTCCTGGGAGGCGGCGAATGCGGCCGTCCAGACCCATGGCGGCTTCGGCTTTGCGGAGGAATATGACGTCGAGCGCAAATTCCGCGAGACGCGGCTCTACCAGGTGGCGCCGATCTCGACCAATCTCATTCTCTCCTACATTGCCGAGCATGTGCTCGGCATGCCCCGCTCTTACTGAGGCCTACTGATGCTGCCGCTCGAGGGAATTAAAGTCATCGCGGTCGAACAGGCGGTTGCCGCCCCGTTCTGCTCGTCACGCCTGGCGGATGCCGGCGCGGAAGTGATCAAGATCGAACGGCCCGAGGGCGATTTCGCCCGCGGCTATGACGCGGCGGCAAAGGGCCAGAGCAGCTATTTCGTCTGGCTCAACCGTGGCAAGCAGTCCGTGGTGGTCGATCTCGCCACCAAGGAGGGACGCGAACAGCTCGAAGAGTTGATCGCCGGCGCCGATATCCTGCTGCAGAACCTCAAGCCGGGTTCGATGGACAAGCTCGGCTTTTCGCTTGAGCGCCTGCGCAAGGATTATCCAAAGCTGATTCTCTGCACCATTACCGGCTATGGCGACACCGGACCCTATGCGCACCGCAAGGCCTATGATCTCCTGATCCAGGCCGAAAGCGGGCTTGCCTCGATCACCGGCGGCGCGGATGGCCCCTCGCGCGTCGGGCTTTCCATTGTCGACATCGCAACCGGCGCCACCGCGCATGCCGCGATCCTGGAGGCACTGATCGGGCGCGGACGCACGGGACAAGGCGCCGATATCAGGATTTCGATGTTCGACGTGATGGCGGACTGGCTCACCGTGCCGCTGCTCAATTCGGAAGCCGGCAATCCGCCCAAGCGCATGGGCCTCGCCCATCCCTCGATCGCGCCTTACGGCGTGTTCCGTTCCAAGGACGGCAAGGACATCCTGATCTCGATCCAGAGCGAGCGCGAATGGAAGAAGCTCTGTGCCGAGGTGCTGGGACAGCCCGACCTGCCCAACGATCCGCGCTTCGCCAACATGGTCGAGCGCGTGCGCAATCGCGCGCTCACCGACAAGACCGTCGGCGACAGCTTTGCCAGGATGATGCGCGACGAGCTGCTCAAGCGTCTGTCGGACACCGACATCGCCTTCGCCGAGGTCAATACCATGGCCGACCTCACCGTGCATCCGCATCTGCGCCGCATCGAGGTGGAGACGCCGAAGGGCGTCGTCACCTATCCCGCGCCTGCCGCGATCGTTGTCGGTGAAGAGCGGCATTACGGCGCGGTGCCGGCCATCGGCGAACGTAAAGACACATCCGAAGCTCCTCGCGCCCGGGCAAAATCGTCATGACGGAAAAGCTCGATCTCGATCATCTCCGGCAATGGATCGGCCGCACCCAGGAGGCATCCGACATCGTCACCGCGCAGCTCGTGAAGGGACTGCGTGCGACGCTGTTCCAGGAGATCGGCGAGCCGAAAGCTGGCGACGCTGCGCCGCTTACGGTGCATTGGTGCCTGGCGCAGCCGGTGTTTCCGATGTCGCAACTCGGCCCAGACGGCCACCCCGCCCGCGGCGGCTTTCTGCCGCCGGTGCCGCTGCCGCGCCGGATGTGGGCCGGCGGCGAACTCACGTTTCTTGATAGTTTGCGGGTCGGCGATGAGGCGACACGCACGTCGCGGATCGCGGATGTCACGTTGAAGAGCGGCTCGACCGGACAATTGTGTTTCGTCTCGGTCGAACACACCGTGACGACGCCGCGCGGCGTTGCCATTCGCGAGCGGCAGGACATCGTCTATCGCGAGATGAGCGGCGCACCTGCGGCAGCGCCCGCAAAACCCGCGCCACTGCCGCCGGCGGCGCAACATCGCGAGACCCATGTCTCCGATCCGGTGCTGCTGTTCCGCTATTCGGCACTCACCTTCAACGGCCATCGCATCCATTACGATCGCGACTACGTCACCAAGGTCGAGGGCTATCCCGGGTTGATCTTCCATGGGCCACTGCAGGCGGCGCTGATCGTGGAAATGGCGGCAAAACTGCGGGGCGGCACGGCGCCGAAAAAGTTCGTCTACCGCGGGGTGCAGCCGCTATTCGAAGGCAGCGAGTTCTCCATCAACGCCAACGACAACGGGGCGAGCATGGAGATGTGGACCGCGAATGATGCGGGCCAGCCGACGATGAAGGGCACCGCGACGTGGTAGTGTGTCCGCCGTCATTCCGGGACGCCTCAAAGAGGCGAACCCGGAATGACTGAGTCAGTGGTAAAGCGACCATGCCAGCGAAATCTGCCAAAACCACCTCCCTCACCGTCAAGCACGCCACGCTCGATCTGCTCCGCGCCTTCGGCATCAAGAAAGTATTCGGCAATCCCGGCTCGACCGAGTTGCCGTTCCTGAGCGACTGGCCCGACGATATCGATTATGTGCTGGCACTGCAGGAGGCGAGCGCGGTCGGCATGGCGGACGGTTATGCGCAGGCAACGCGCAATGCCGGCTTCGTCAACCTGCATTCCGCAGCCGGCCTTGGCAATGCGCTCGGCAACATCTACACCGCCCATCGCAACCAGACACCGCTCGTGATCACCGCGGGCCAGCAGGCGCGCTCGATCCTGCCGCTGCAGGCGTTCCTCTATGCCGAGCGCGCGTCCGAATTTCCGCGGCCCTATGTGAAATTCAGCGTCGAGCCGGCGCGCGCCGAAGATGTTCCGGCCGCGATTGCCCGCGCCTATTACGTCGCGATGCAGCCGCCCTGCGGCCCGACCTTCGTCTCGATCCCGATCGACGACTGGACGCATCCGGCAGAGCCGGTGCAGGCCCGCAGCGTCAGCCGCGAGATCGGGCCCGAGCCCGAAGCGATGCGCGCGCTTGCTGCGGCGCTGACGAACAGCGACCGGCCCGCCCTCGTCGTCGGTCCCGCGATCGACCGCGCGGAGGCCGTCGCGGTGATGGTGCAGGTGGCGGAAAAGGCCAAGGCGTCGGTCTGGGTCAGCCCGTTCTCTGCGCGCTGCTCCTTTCCGGAGCGGCATCCGCAATTCGCGGGCTTTCTGCCGGCTTCGCCCAGCCAATTGTCGGAAGCATTGCGCGGCTACGATCTGGTCGTCGTCATCGGCGCGCCGGTCTTCACCTTCCACGTCGAGGGTCACGCCTCGATCTTCGACGGTGCGACCACGATGTTCCAGATCACCGACGACCCCGATGCGGCCGCAGTGATGCCGGTCGGCAGCAGCATCGTCGCGACCATGAAGCCGGCGCTATCGATGCTGCTCGAACTGCTGCCGGAGACAAAACGCGCCGCGCCCGAGGGTCGCAAACTGCCGCCGGCCCCGGCGGCGGCCGATCCGATCCCGGTGGAATTCTTGCTGCACACACTGCGGGCCGCGATGGGCGAAGATGCCGCACTGGTCGAGGAAGCGCCGTCGCATCGGCCGGCGATGCATCAGCACATGCCGATGCGCGGGCAGGACAGTTTCTACACCATGGCGAGCGGCGGGCTCGGCTACAGCCTGCCGGCGTCCGTCGGCATGGCGCTTGGCCGGCCGGAGCGGCGCACCGTCTGCCTGATCGGCGACGGCTCGGCGATGTATTCGATCCAGGCGCTGTGGACGGCCGCGCAGCGCAAGCTGCCGCTCACCGTGGTCGTGATCAACAATGCGGGCTACGGCGCGATGCGCTCGTTCAGCCAGGTGATGCAGGTGCGCAACGTGCCCGGCCTAGATCTGCCCGGGATCGACTTCGTCAAGGTTGCCGAAGGGCATGGCTGCGACGCGGTGCGCGTCACGAAGGCCGCCGAACTCGCGCCGGCGCTCAAACGCGCGCTCGCGCATGATGGCGTGAGCCTGGTCGAGGTGATCGTGGATTCGTCCGTGCCGCCGCTCTACGCGCAGAGGGGGCGGAGCTAGTGTTCTCCCTCATTCCGGGGCGGTCCGAGGGGACGGAACCCGGAATCTCGAGATTCCAGGTTCGATGCTTGCATCGCACCGGAATGACGGTGCCTAGACCTACGACGCCAGAAAACCGCCGTCGGCGGCGAGGACATGGCCCACCACGTAGGACGCAGCATCCGAGAGCAGCCAGACCACGGCTTCGGCGACTTCCTCAGGCTCACCCATCCGCCGCAGCGGCAGCCCTGCCGCGACCGTCGCCACGTCGCCGACGCCAGCGCGCAGCATCATGTCGGTGACGACGCGGCCCGGCGCGATGGCGTTGATCCTCACCCCGCGCGGCGCGGCCTCCATCGCGGCGGAACGCGTCAACGAGATCACCGCCGCCTTTGAGGCGGAATAGAGCGAAAACCCGGAATTTGGATTGCGCACACCGCTCACCGAAGCATTGATGACGATGCGTCCCGCGCCGCGGGCAAACATCGCCGGTAGCTGATGGCGCAGGCACAGATAGACCGAGCGCACATTGCCGTCGAAGACCTGGTCATAGACGGTGCTGTCTTGCGTCTCGATCGGCGCGCGACGCTCCTGGAAACCGGCATTGTTGAAGGCGACGTCCAGCCGACCGTAGCGCTCGAGCGCCGTCGCGACCAGGCGCACAACATCGTCCTCGCGCGTGACATCGGTTCTTAGCGCGAGCGCCCGGCTGCCGAGCCGCTCGCATGCCCCTGCCGCGTCCTCAATGTCGGCTTCACGCCGGCCGGCGATCACGACGGCCTCGGCGCCCTCTTCCGCCATCTTGAGCGCGGTAGCGCGGCCGATCCCGCTGCCACCGCCGGTCACCAGGCAGACCTTTCCGCGCATGCGGCCTGCGGACCTGTCCAATATTCCCTCAGTCGGCAAGGCTTCACGCACAACACCGGACATCAGACCACCATCGCCGCTGCCTGCACCGTTGCAGGCCCTATAGTTGTATGATACAACCAACTTCCGGAGTCAAGATGAACCCGCTCGACCTCATTCTGATCGACGATATTCGTGCCGCCTCCCGGCAGATGGTGCGCGAGCTCGGCTTCATGGACACCACCGTGGCGGCGACGGACCATCCGCCGTCGGCGGTGCATACGATCCTGGAGATCGGCATCCGCGGACCGATGACCGCGGGGCAGCTCGCGGATTTTCTGCATCTGGAGAAATCAAGCGTCAGCCGCATGGTGCGCAAGCTCATCGTGTCGGGTGAGCTCAAGCAAATGAACGATCCTGATGACGCGCGGTTCAAGCCGCTCGCGCTGACGGCCAAGGGGCGTCGCACACTCGCCGCACTGCATGCGTTCGGCCGTCGCCAGGTCTCCGGCGCGCTGGCGCGGCTGAGCGAGGCCGAGCAGCGGACCGTGCGCGAGGGATTGATGCTTTATGCCCGCGCCTTGGAGGCCGACCGCGCTGCCAACGCCGCAGCGGCGCTGCAGTCAGTTGGCTGAAAGGGCGACTTACTTCCCGTACTCTTCCCGCATCTTGGCCTGGATCTTGGCCATGCCGGCGATCCAGCGGTCGTAATTCTCGGTCTTCTTGCGCATGTAGCCGAGCACCTGCGGATGCGGGAGGATCAGGAACGTCTCCTGCCCGATCCCAGCGAGCGTGTCCCGGGCCACCTGTTCCGGCGAGAGATCGCCGTCGCCGGATTGCGGTCCCTTTGGGATCGAACGCAGCATGTTGGTGTCCACGCCCTGCGGGCAGAGGATCGAGACCTTGATGCCGTCGGCCCGGTGCGAAATCGCGAGACTTTCGGCAAAGCCGACCGCTGCATGTTTGGTGGTGGAATAAGCGGGGCTGCCGACTTGCGACAGCAGGCCGGCGGCGGAAATCGTGTTGAGAAAATAGCCGCCGCCCCGCGCCTTGTAGCGTGGGATGAGGTGCCGCGCGGCATAGACATGGGCCATGACATGGATTGCCCAGCTCCGCATGAACGGCTCGTCCGACGTGCCGCCGGCGTTGACGGAGAGCGGATCGAAGCCGCCGCCTATGCCGGCATTGGAACAGAACAGCGCGATCGGGCCGAATTGCCGCTCGGTCTCCTCGATAACGTGCAGGATGTCCTTTTCCTTCGCGACATCGCATTGGAACGCCGCACCGCCGATCGCCGCGGCAACCGTCCGCGCGCCACTGCCATCGATGTCGGTGACCACCACCTTGGCCGCGCCGGCACCGTGAAAGGCCTCGCACAACGCCTTGCCGATGCCGTTGGCGCCACCCGTGACAACCACGACCTTGCCGGCCACCTGCATCGACAGACCCCCTTTGGAAAACCGTCAGGCTAGAATCAGATCCAGCACCGCGGAATAATGGCAGGCCGCGCCGAGCAACACGAAACAATGCCAGATCGCGTTCTGGAAGCGCAGCCGCCGCCAAGCGTGAAAGATCACGCCAAGACTATAGAGCGCGCCGCCAGCGAGCACCAGCCGCAGCGCGAGCGTCGGCAGTGCCGCGACCACCCAATCATAGAGCATCGCCCCGCTCCAGCCGAGCGCGAGATAGAGGCCGATCGAGAGCCGGTCGAACCGGCCGGGCCAGCCGAGCTTGAGCACGATGCCGAAGATCGCCACGCACCAGACACCGACGAGAAGCGCAACCGAGAACACGCTCGGCTCCAGTTCCATGATGAACGGCGTGTAGGTCGCCGCGATCAGCACGTAAATCGCCGAGTGATCGAAGCGCCGCAGCACCCATTTGGCGCGCGACACCGGCCAGAGATTGTACGTCGCCGACAGCACCAGCATGGTGAGCAGGCCGGCGACATAGATCGACACGCCGACGATATCGAGCGCGGTGGCATAGACCGCGGTCAACACCACCAGCGCGGTGGCGGCGATCAGTCCTAGGATGATGCCAATGGCATGGACGATGCCGTCGGCGATCAGTTCCGCGCGATCATAATCCCAGCCGACCGCCCCCGCCGCCGCATGGACGGAGGTCGAGGCCAGTTGCTTCAGCTTGAACATCGTCATGGCTTGGTCCGAAAAACCTTCTGGTTGAGCGGTAGAATTAGTTGTTGACTGGTGAACGATGGGTTCAAGCCACCTTAACCGTGGTTCACCTGCGCCAGTGTGAAGCTTGATTTCGGCTATGCAATGGCCACCTTTGCCCTAGCGTTCCCGCCCGTTCTCCTGCCCTGAGTTTCCGTCGCTTTATGGCCCTCAGCCTGTCCGATATCGTCGAGGAAGCCCGCCTCTCGGCGCGGGCGTTGCTAGACTATGGGGAGCACCTCTTCAACCCGACCGTACGGCTCGGCGTTACCGGCTTGTCACGTGCCGGAAAAACCGTGTTCATCACCGCACTGATCCATGGGCTCACACGCGGCGGCCGCTTTCCTGTCTTCGAGGCCTATGCCTCCGGGCGGATCGCCCGCGCCCAGCTCGCGCCGCAGCCTGATGATGCCGTGCCGCGCTTTGCCTATGAGAGCCATTTGCACACCTTGATCGAGAAGCGCGGCTGGCCGAACTCAACCGTCGACATCAGCGAGCTCCGTCTGGTGATCGACTATCAGCGACAAAACAGCGCAGAGCGGACACTGACGCTCGATATTGTCGATTACCCCGGCGAATGGCTTTTGGATCTGCCGCTCCTCAACAAGAGCTACGAGCAATGGGCGCGAGAGAGCCTTGAGCTGTCCCGGGAAAAGCCGCGTGCGCCGCTCGCGGCCGTCTGGCATGCGCAGCTCGCCACGCTTGAGCCGAGCGGCCGGGAAGACGAGCAGGCGACGCTCGTGGCGGCGAAACTCTTCACCGACTATTTGCGCGCCTGCCGCGACGAGCGGTTTGCCATGAGCCTGTTGCCGCCCGGGCGTTTCCTGATGCCAGGCAATCTTGCGGGTTCGCCGGCGCTCACCTTTGCGCCGCTGGACGTGCCGCCAGACGGTGCGGCGCCGGAAGGCTCGCTGTGGGCGATGATGGTCCGCCGCTACGAAGCCTACAAGGACGTGGTGGTACGTCCCTTCTTCCGCGATCATTTTGCGCGGCTCGATCGCCAGATCGTGCTGGTCGATGCGCTCGCGGCCTTCAATTCCGGCCCTGAGGCGCTGCACGATCTCGAGGCGGCACTGGCCGGAATTCTCGACTGCTTCAGGGTCGGCCGCTCGACCCTCTTATCAGCGCTGTTCCGGCCGCGGATCGACCGCATTCTGTTTGCCGCCACCAAGGCCGACCATCTGCACCACTCGAGCCATGATAGACTCGAGGCCATCCTGCGCCGCTCGGTCGCCAGGGCGGTCGCGAAGGCCGAGAGCACCGGCGCCACGATCGACGTCGTGGCGCTGGCGGCGGTCCGCGCCACGCGCGAAGCCATGGTCTCCCGCGGCCACGACAAACTGCCCTCGATCCTCGGCACCCCATTGCCCGGCGAGACGGATGGCGGTGAAACCTTTGACGGCGAGACGGAAGTCGCGACCTTTCCCGGCGACCTGCCCGCCGATCCCGAGGCGCTGTTCGATGGCGAAGGCTCCTTTCGCGGACTTTCCAGCACGGCGGCCGAAGCATCGGACTTCCGCTTCCTGCGTTTCCGCCCGCCGCCGCTGGAGCGCGATGGCGATGGCGCGCCCGCGCTGCCTCACATCCGCCTCGACCGCGCGCTGCAGTTTCTGATTGGAGATCGATTGCAATGAGCGAGCGCCAGCAACCGCGCAAGCCGCAAACCTTCCGGCTCGACGATCCCGGCGTTGTCGTGGTCGATGAAAAGGACGCGCCTCGGCCGTCGCGCGGCACCATCCAGATCACCCCGGAAGCAGAGCCGGCGTCGCTGCCGGTGCCGATCGAAGCACCGGTCTTGGAGCGGCGCGGCTTCCGCTGGGGCGCGCTGTTCTGGGCCGCAATCGCCGGACTCGTGCTGCTCGGGCTCGGGCTCGGCGTCACGCAGTTGGTGGAGGATCTGTTCGCCCGCAGCGAAAGCCTCGGCATTGTCGGCCTCGTCTTTGCCTTCACGGCGGCACTCGCGCTTGCTGCCGTCACCGCGCGCGAAACGGTCGGCCTGATGCGGCTAGCCGCGATCGAAAAGCTGCAGGCCCGCGCGGCCTCGGTGCTGCTCAGCGATGAGCGCGCCGAGAGCCGCGATGTCGTGCGACAGCTCCTGAGGATCGCACACCAGAATCCGCAACTCGCCCGCGCCCGCCTGGCGCTGCAAGGCCATGTCGACGATATCATCGACGGCGCCGACATGATCCGGCTCGCCGAACGCGAATTGATGACGCCGCTGGACCGCGAGGCGCGTCGCCTGGTGTCCTTGGCGGCGCAGCGCGTATCGATCGTCACCGCCGTCAGCCCGCGTGCCGTGATCGACGTGCTGTTCGTGTTCGTGGCCTCCTTGCGGCTGATCCGGCAATTGGCGCGGCTCTATGGCGGACGGCCGGGCGCGCTCGGCATGATCAGACTCTTGCGCCACGTCATCGCGCACCTTGCGATTACCGGCGGCATGGCGGCGAGCGACAGCCTGGTGCAACAAGTGCTCGGCCATGGCATCGCGGCAAGGCTGTCGCAGCGGCTCGGCGAAGGCGTGCTCAACGGCCTGCTCACCGCGCGTCTGGGTCTCGCCGCCATCGAGGTGACGCGTCCATTGCCCTTCGCGGCGCTGCCGCGGCCAGTGCTCGCTGATCTTGCGAAGGATCTCCTGCGCAAGCGGGACGACGAGGAATAATTGCACCCGCGTTGCAATGTTAAACCGTTATCCTGAGGAGGCCGCGCAGCGGCCGTCTCGAAGAGCGACGGCCGGGCTGTCGCAGCGGGTCCATTTATCCTTCGAGGCTCGCTGACGCTCGTGCGTCAGGATGACGGGACTGGCTTGGGAGCCTAGGCCACTGCGGCGTCGGGCACCCAGATATCGCCCGCCAGCACGCGCCAGCGGAAGAAGGGCGAGTCGGGCGGCGGATTAAGTTCTGGCGTCCAGCCGGTGAGCTTATCGAGCGAATAGGTGTCCATCACGCTGCCACGCCAGACCCGATCGACGCGCTCCAGCGGCTCGCGCTTGGCCGTGGTCAGGTCCCAGAGCGGGAGCCTGTTGTCGGGCTCGCGCGCGACATAAAGACCGGTGTGGCCCTCGATCTTGTCCATGCCGGGATCGGCAAAGCCCTGAAAGCGGCCGCGCTCGTTGATCTGGATGACCGGCACCCGGCCATTGAAATACCAGCGCATCATCGCATAGGTGCGGTAGTCCGTGGTCGCGATCCAGGTCGCGCCAGTCTTGTCCAATTGCGCCTGCACCCGCGCCGCCACCGGCCCGTAGCCCGCTTCGCCGCCGATCGGATCGGCGCGGCCGATCAGATTCCAGGGGCTCGCGACGGCGTAGAGAAAGACCAGGACGACCGTCACGAGACCCGACACGACCGCCGTATTCGCCCACCAGATCGTCGATCTGATCATCCAGGCCGGCCAGCCTTCGCGCGGCAGCATCGCGATGTTGATCGCGGCGGCGGCAAGGCCGACCGGCCACATGAACATCGGCCAGGTATCGCCGACACGAAGCGTGAGCGACTTCCAGAGAAAATACAGGAACGGCACGATCACCGCGGTCGACAGCAGGATCGCGACCGGCTCGCGCCCGAGATAGCCGCGCCGCGCCGTCAGAATGAGACCCGACAGCACCACCGGCAGCACCACGAAACCGACCTGCCCGAATTGCAGGCCGATATAGTCGGCAACTGTGCGGAGCGTGATGTCGTGGTTGGCCGTCGCCCGCACGAGCTGGAAGCGGAACGAGGCGAAGTCATGCTGCACGTTCCAGATCAGGACGGGCGAAAACAGCGCGAGCGCGATCAGGGCCGCAAGCAACGGATATGGGCTTTTCAGCCAACGCGCCCGCCAGTCCGGCACCAGCACGAAGGCGATGATGGCCGGCACGAACATCACCACGGTGAACTTCGATAGCAGCGACAGGCCGCCAAATGTCCCCGCGGCGAGCCACCAGCGCGCATCATTGCTCTCCACCAGCCGCACCAGTGCCCAGACCATCGCGACCGAGAACGGGATCAGCGCGACGTCGGGCGCGACCTTTGCCATCAACAGCCCATAATAGACCGCGGCCTCCGGCAGCAGCAGCGCGAGCACGATCGCGCGAATGTCATGCGTCACGCGCCTTGCGATATCGGCGAGCAAAAGCTGCGTCACCAGCATCGCCAGGATGCCGCCGAAGCGGACGCCGAAATTGGTGTCGCCGAACATCGCGGTGCCCAGCCGGATGAACCATGCGATCATCGGCGGGTGATCGAGAAAGCACAGCACATTTTCCTTCGACCAGGTCCAGTAATAGGCCTCGTCGGTGCGCAGATCGATCAGGCAGGCATAGGCGATGCGCAAGGCCGTCATCGCGGCGATGACGACGGCGGCGACCAGCAATGGCCGATGGGAAACCGGATCCGGCTTGCCGCGGATCATCTCGGGCGGGGCAGTTGTCACGGCGCGCTTTTCCACGACTGGATCGGGGGTGTCAACGCCGGCAAGCCCCGCGCCGCGGCTATACACTATTCCTTCGCCCAGAGGTGCTCGGGAGGTGTAAAGTTCCGTCGGCTGGCTTGCTGGGATGACCCATGAAGCGGTATCCCCGCAAGGAATAAACGTCGCGCAAGCGGGTCATGCTTCCATGGACCACGTGGCCATCAGCTACCGGGAAAGGCTGCAGGACTGGCTGCGCGGCATCGGCGCACGCCAGGTCCGTCTCGTCTGCGGGCTGATCCTGTTCGCCTATCTGATCAGCCATTTCCTCAACCACGCGCTCGGCAACATCTCGGTCGAGGCGATGCAGACCGGCGTCTACTATCACACGCTGTTCTGGCGGTTCCTCCCCGTCGCCGTGGTGTTCTATACGGCCGCGCTGTTGCACATGGGTCTCGGCATCTGGGCACTATACCAGCGTCGGGAATTCCGCTGGAAGGCCATGGAGCCCCTGCAGCTCGCGCTCGGACTGAGCATTCCGCTCCTGGTCATGAGTCATATCGTCAGCGTGCGGCTCGGCCGGACCTTGTTCGACCACGAGAAGCTCTATCCGCAGGAGCTTTATGCCTTCTGGGTTGGACATCCCGGCAAGGGCCTGCAGATCACGACCGTTCTGCTCGTCGCCTGGACGCATGCGTCCATCGGTCTGCACTTCTGGCTGCGCATGAAGAAATTCTACAGTTGGGCGGCGCCGTTCCTGCTCGCCGCAGCCGTGCTGGTTCCGACGCTGGCTCTGCTCGGATTCTATCAGGGGGGCCGGACCATCATCGCAGAGAGCGCAAGCCCGGAATGGCAGGACGAGAATCTCTCTGCGCGGAAGGTGGGGACGCCGGCAGAGGGGGATGTGCTGGACGCTGTCACGGACTACGCCCTGCTCGGCTATCTCGGCCTGATCGGGCTTTCCGTGCTCGCAAGAGGCGCCCGCGAGTTGCACGAGCGACGTGGCGGCATGATCACCCTCTCCTATGGCAACGGCAAGACCGTCCGCGTGCCGAAAGGCCTCAGCGTGTTGGAAGCGAGCCTGCGCCATAACGTGCCGCATGCGAGCGTCTGCGGCGGCCGGGCGCGCTGCTCGACCTGCCGCATCCGCGTGATCGGCGATTGCAGTAGCCTGCCCGAGCCTTCGCAACGCGAAGCCTTCGTGCTGAGCAGGGTCGGTACGGCCGACCCGTCGATCCGCCTGGCCTGCCAGCTCCGCCCCACCGCCGACCTCTCCTTCTTCCAGTTGTTCACCCCGAGCACGATCTCGGCGAACGCCCATGCCACCTACCCCGCGCGGATCGGGCAGGAGCGCTATCTCGTCAGCCTGTTCGTGGACATGCGCGGCTCGACCCAGCTTGCCGAGCACCGATTGCCTTTCGACACGGTCTTTATCGTCAACCGGTTTCTCGCCGCGGTATCGCAGGCCGTGATCAGTTGCGGCGGGCAGCCGAACCAGTTCGTCGGCGACGGCATGCTGGCGCTGTTCGGGCTTACCACGGATGCCGGGACGGCGAGCCGCCAGGCGCTGCGGGCGGCGGCAGCTATCGCCACCAATGTCGAGGAATTGAACCAGTTTCTCGCGCACGATCTGCGCGAGCCGATCCGCTTCGGCATCGGCATTCACGGTGGTGAAGTGATCGTTGGGGATATCGGCTACCGCGATCACATGGTGTTCACGGCGCTTGGCGACGCCGTCAATGTTGCCGCAAGGCTGCAGGACATGACCAAGAGCCTCACCTGCGAGGCCCTCGTCTCGGAGGAAGTGTGCGCCACCGCGAGCGTGACCGCCGACGACCTGCCGCGGCAGGACGTGGCCATTCGCGGACGCGCCGAGCCTATGACGGTCCATGTCGTCGCAAATGCGAAGACGCTGCTCGCTCTCGTCGATAGCCTGGACGCCATTGCTGCTTGAGCGGCATCACGCGATTGCGCTGCAGCGCAGCAGCAGCCGAGCGCTGCCAAAGCATGAATTGACTTCACCCAAGGCGACCGTGAAACATGATGCGCCGGTGATGACCGGCGACAGAAAATGCTTCGGAGGAAGCCAACAAAATGCTCGACAGACGAGAATTGATGAAGCGCGCCGGCCTCGCCGCCCTCGCGACGGGATTGGGCGCGGCGAAAGCCTTCGCGCTCGATACGGTGACCCTGCCCTTCGAGAATGGCGAACGGCCGCTCGTGAAATATCCGCAGAAGCGGCCGTTGATCGGCCTGACCAGTCGGCCGCCGCAGTTGGAGACTCCGTTCTCGGTTTTCAATGACGGTCCGATCACGCCGAACAACGCGTTCTTCGTGCGCTATCATCTGGCCGGCCTGCCGCTCGATCTCGACCCGGACAAGTTCACCTTGCAGGTGAAGGGCAAGGTCGACAAGCCGCTCAACCTCTCGCTCAAGGACATCAGGAAGCTCAAGGCGGTCGAGATCGTCGCCGTCAATCAATGCTCCGGCAACAGCCGCGGCTTTTTCGATCCGCGCGTCCCCGGCGGGCAACTCGCCAACGGCGCCATGGGCAATGCGCGCTGGCGCGGCGTGCCGCTCAAGACGGTGCTGGATATGGCCGGCGTCCAGCAGGGCGCGAAACAGATCACCCTGAACGGCATGGACGGGCCGGTCAGCGACAAGACGCCCGACTTCGTCAAGGCGCTCGACATCGATCACGCCCGCGACGGCGAGGTGATGCTGGCCTATGGCATGAACGGCGATGACCTGCCCTTCCTCAACGGCTTTCCGCTGCGGCTGGTCGTGCCCGGTTACTACGGCACCTACTGGGTCAAGCACCTCAACGAGATCACTGTCATCGACAACGAATTCGACGGCTTCTGGATGAAGACGGCCTATCGGATCCCGGACACGCCCTGCGCCTGCGTCGAGCCGGGCACCGCGCCGAAGGCGACGATCCCGATCAACCGCTTTGACGTGCGCTCCTTCATCACCAGCGTCGCCGATGGGGCCAAGCTGAAGGCCGGCACCGCAAGGCTGAAGGGCATCGCCTTCGACGGCGGCAAGGGCATCAAGGAAGTCGCGGTCTCGACCGACGGCGGCAAGAACTGGACTCCGGCCAAGCTGGGCGAGGATCTCGGCAAATATTCCTTCCGCGAATGGGGGCTGCCGATCAAACTTGCCGCCGGCAGCTATGAGCTGAAGGTGCGCGCCACCAACACGGCAGGCGAAACCCAGCCGATGGAGCCGCGATGGAATCCGGCCGGCTACATGCGCAACGTCGTCGAAACCGTTCGCGTCAATGTGGCTTGAGGAGCGATGAACATGATGCGCTCTTTTCTCCTCACGCTCACTTCGATTGCTGCGCTTGGTCTGGTCGAGGCTTTCGCGGCGCCGGTCTCCTATCAGCTGCCGGAAGAGACCGCGGCCTTCAAACCGGGCCCGAACCTCGATGTGGTCAAGAACAATTGCACCGGCTGTCACTCCGCCGACTATGTCGTCACTCAGCCGCGCAACGTGAAATCGAAGAAAGACTTCTGGCAGGCCGAAGTGACCAAGATGATCAAGCTCTATGGCGCCCCGATCGACGATGCCGACATCGGCAAGATCGTCGACTATCTTGCGGCGACCTATTGAGGGCTGGCGATGCGCATCCGCTCCTCTAAGCGGGCGCGCTTCGCTCGATCGGCGGCAGTTCAGCCCGGCCGATACGGTCCATGAAATGACCGCGAAACAGGCAAAATGCTTAAAATGCGCCTCGATATCGAACATTTCCGGCAACAATCTCGCCGTTGTTTACGCTACCATGAAACCTATAATCCGCGTATTCTTGCAGGTCCGAGACAACGGCCTGCGGGGGCCGTCGGCTTATTTGATTTTTTTGATCCCGCGGAGACGACGTAATGGCTAAAGGTACGGTCAAGTGGTTCAACCCGACCAAGGGCTACGGATTTATCCAGCCCTCGACTGGCGGAAAGGACGTGTTCGTTCACATTTCGGCGGTGCACAAGGCTGGACTGACCACGCTCAATGAAGGGCAGAGCATTGAATACGAAGAGATTGCCAATCGCGGCAAAACCTCGGCCGAGAACCTGAAGGTCTAGCTCCCCGGCCGCGCACTCCAGCCGAGCTGCACGGGCGATTTTCCGATTTTCGAATTGCATTTGGCGGGAACGGATCGCGTTCCTGCGCTAAAGCGGCTTTTCCTGCGAGGTCCGGTTGCGTGCTAAAATTGCGCACGCCATGACCGATTCCGCACCTCTTGCGCCGTTCACCGCCGCTTATGCGCCGGACGATATCCCGATTGCGAGACAACTGCTCGCAATCGCGCGTATGGATTCGGAGCAGGAGCGTCGGATCGACCGCCTCGCCACGCGCCTGATCGAGGCCGTCAGGACCAAG
Organism: Bradyrhizobium sp. ARR65; assembly: GCF_000472385.1. GTDB lineage: Bacteria > Pseudomonadota > Alphaproteobacteria > Rhizobiales > Xanthobacteraceae > Bradyrhizobium. Next base: position 196,717 of record NZ_AWZU01000005.1, on the reverse strand, counting down.
GACGATCGGCTGGGCGGCGTCGAGGACCTGCTGCGCGAGTTCGCGCTCTCCACCAAGGAGGGGCTGGCGCTGATGGTGCTGGCCGAGGCATTGCTGCGCGTGCCTGACGCGCGCACCGCCGACCAGTTCATCGAAGACAAGCTGGGCGAAGGCGACTTCATCCATCACGAAACCAAATCCAGCGCCTTCCTGGTCAATGCCTCGGCCTGGGCGCTCGGCATGTCGGCGCGCGTGATCCAGCCGGGCGAGACGCCGCAAGGAACGATCGGGCGCCTGGCGAAGCGATTGGGGCTGCCTGCCGTGCGCGCCGCCACACGGCAGGCGATGCGGCTGATGGGCAGTCATTTTGTGTTGGGCGAAACCATCGAAGCGGCGCTGGCGCGGACGCAACCGCATTCGGAGCGGCCCTCGCGCTATTCCTTCGATATGCTGGGTGAAGGCGCACGCACCGCTGCTGACGCGGAACGCTATTTCGGCGCCTATCGAAGCGCAATCGACGCCATTGGCCACACCGCGCGCAACCGCCCCCTGCCCGACCGCCCGGGCATTTCGGTCAAGCTATCGGCGCTGCATCCGCGTTTCGAGGCCATCGGCCGCGCACGCGTGATGGACGAACTGGTGCCGCGGCTGATCGAGCTGGCGCGCCAGGCCAAGGCCCATGATCTGAATTTTACCGTCGACGCCGAGGAGGCCGACCGGCTGGAATTGTCGCTCGACGTAATCGACGCGACCTTTTCCGATCCCTTGCTTTCCGGGTGGGACGGTTTTGGGCTCGCGATCCAGGCCTATCAAAAGCGCGCCGCCGACGTCATCGAGCATATCGATGCGCTGGCGCGTGCGCTTGGCCGACGCATGATGGTGCGGCTCGTCAAGGGGGCCTATTGGGACACCGAGATCAAGCGCGCGCAGGAGCGCGGCCTGCCCGGCTATCCCGTCTTTACGCGCAAGGCGATGACCGATCTCAACTACATCGCCTGTGTGCGAAAGCTGCTCGATTTGCGGCCGCGGCTGTTCCCGCAATTCGCCACACATAATGCGCTGACCGTCGCGACCGTGCTCGAACTCGCCGGCGACAGCCGCGATTTCGAATTCCAGCGCTTGCATGGCATGGGCGAAGCGCTGTACGAGCGCTTGAGCGAGGAGCGCCCCGACATCGCCTGCCGCACCTATGCGCCGGTCGGCAGCCACCGCGATCTGCTCGCCTACCTGGTGCGACGTCTTTTGGAGAACGGCGCCAACTCCTCATTCGTGGCGCTGGCGGCCGACGAAGCGGTCCCGCTGAAAACCCTGCTACGCAGGCCCGCCGACATCATTGGCGCGCCTGAGAAAGCGCAGCATCCGAACATTCCCTTGCCGCGCGACCTGCTGTTGCCGCAGCGGAAGAATTCGCGCGGAATCGAATTTGGCGAGCGCGCGTCCCTGCAGGGACTGCTCACCGCGATCGCAGGCGAAGCCGCGCCGGTCAACGCGGCACCTCTGATCGATGGCACGGCGGCCGCCGGTCCGGCGCGTTCGGTGGTAAGCCCTATCGATCTCCAGACATCGATCGGGAGCTTCATTGAAGCTTCACAAGCTCAGGTCGACCAGGCAGTCGCGGCCGCCCGCACAGGTTTTGCACGCTGGAGCCCGACGACGGCGCGGGCGCGTGCCGCAATCCTCGAGAAAGCCGCTGATCTCCTGGAGCGCCGTGCGGCTCACTTCATCGCGCTGTTGCAGCGCGAGGGCGGCAAGACACTTGACGACGCCCTCTCCGAAGTGCGCGAGGCCGCCGACTTCTGCCGCTACTATGCGAGCGAGGGCCGCAAGCTGTTTGGCGAAGATCAGCCGATGCCGGGCCCGACCGGCGAAAGCAATGTGCTGCGTCTGCGCGGCCGCGGCGTGTTCGTCGCCATCTCGCCCTGGAATTTTCCGCTCGCGATCTTCACCGGCCAAATCACGGCGGCGCTGATGGCCGGCAACAGCGTGGTCGCAAAGCCGGCCGAGCAAACACCGCTGATTGCGGCGCAGATGATCCGTTTGCTCTTTGAGGCAGGTGTCCCCCCGTCCGCCCTGCAGCTCTTGCCCGGCGACGGCGCAATCGGCGCCAAGCTCGTGGGTCACCCGGACATTGCCGGCGTCGTCTTTACCGGCTCGACCGAGGTGGCGCGCGCCATCAACCGGGCGCTTGCCGCGATAGATGGGCCGATCGTCCCGCTGATCGCCGAGACCGGCGGCATCAATGCGATGATTGCGGATGCAACCGCGCTGCCAGAGCAAGTCGCTGACGACGTCGTCACCTCCGCATTCCGTTCCGCCGGCCAGCGCTGCTCGGCCTTGCGCCTGTTGTTCCTGCAGGACGACGTCGCCGATCGCATGATCGAGATGATTGCCGGTGCGGCGCGAGAGCTGAAAATCGGTGACGTCCGCGATGTCGCGACCCATGTCGGCCCGGTCATCGACGCCGAAGCCAAGCAGCGGTTGGATGCGCATATCGCACGCATGAAGAGACAGGCGCGGATGCATTTTGCAGGAACTGCGCCGCCAGGCAATTACGTCGCGCCGCACATTTTCGAATTGGCCGATGCCTCGGAGCTCACCGAGGAGGTGTTCGGGCCGATCCTGCATGTCGTCCGCTTTGGCGCCAACCGGCTTCAGAACGTGCTGCGCGCGATCCGGGCGAGCGGCTATGGCTTGACGCTCGGCATTCACTCTCGCATCGACGACACGGTGGAAGGCGTGATCGACGCGCTCTCAGTGGGCAACGTCTACGTCAACCGCAACATGATCGGTGCCGTCGTTGGCGTGCAGCCATTCGGCGGCTTCGGCCTGTCCGGCACCGGACCCAAGGCGGGCGGGCCGCATTATCTCGCGCGCTTCGCCACCGAGCAGACGGTGACGATCAACACCGCCGCCGCCGGAGGCAACGCCGCGCTGCTTTCCGGCGAGGAATAGTTCGCCCTCTCTCCGCACAGGGTGAAAGCGCCGTTGCATCCCGCAGCAAACTCGGTCAAATGACATCTGATCTGCGCTAGCCAACATCGATAATTCCATCGCGCGGGAACAACAGCAAGAAACGGGAGCGACGCCAGACATGGAAAAAGGCATCTTCGAAGGGCTGAAAGTTTTGGATTGCGCGAGCTTTATCGCGGCACCCGCGGCCGCGACCGTGCTGTCGGATTTCGGTGCCGATGTGATCAAGATCGAACCGCCAGTCTCGGGCGATCCCTATCGCAACCTGCCGAATCTGCCGGGCTATCCGCACAGCGAGCACAATTTCGCCTGGATGCTCGAGGCCCGCAACAAGAAGAGCATTGCGCTCGATCTCAGCAAGCCGGAGGCGCAGGCGGTGCTGTATCGCCTGGTCGCGGAAGCCGATGTCTTCATCACGAACTTTCCGCCCAATGTGCGCGAAAAGCTTGGGCTGACCTACGACAAGCTCGCGCCGCTCAATGATCGGCTGATCTATGCTTCCTTCACCGGCTATGGCGAGAAAGGCGAGGAGGCCAATAAGCCCGGCTTTGACAGCAACGCCTATTGGGCGCGCTCGGGCCTGATGGATCTCGTCCGCGCCGATGAAGAGACGACGCCCGCCCGCTCGGTGGCGGGCATGGGCGACCACCCCTGCGCGATGGCGTTCTATAGCGCGATCGTCACCGCGCTCTACCGCCGCGAACGCACCGGCAAGGGCGGACATGTCAGCACCAATCTGATGGCGAACGGCGTCTGGGCCAACGGCGTGCTGGCGCAGGCCAAGCTTTGCGGCGCCAAATTCTCCCGGCGGCGGCCGCGCGAGCAGGCGCTCAACGCCGTGACCAATCACTACAAGTGCAAGGACGGCCGCTGGATCATTCTCTCGCTTTTGAACGAGGAGCGGCAATGGCCGACGCTGGCGCACTGTCTCGGCAGGGACGATCTAGTCACGGACGAGAGATTTGCGACCAAGGCCGATCGCCATGCGCGCTCGGTGGAATTGATCCGGATTTTTGATGAGGTGTTCGCGACCAAGACGCTGGCCGAGTGGCGCAAGCTGCTCGACGGCAACGGCCTGGTGTTTGGCGTGGTCGGCATTCTCGACGACATTCCGAACGATCGGCAGATGCTGGACAATGGCGTGCTGGTGCCATTCGAGAATGACACTATGCTCACCGTGAGCAGCCCGATCTGGATCGACGGCGAGAAGAAAGTGCAGCCTCGCAAGCCGCCCGGAATCGGCGAGCATAGCGAGGAGATCCTACACAAGGCCGGCTATGATGAAGCGGCGATCGAAAAACTGCGAGCGTCGGGCGCGGTCGCGTGAGAGAGCCGTCATTCCGAGCCGACGGGTCCGCGCGACGCGGCCCGATGACAGGCGAAGCCATCCAGACTCTCACCGCGGATACAGTCTGGATTGCTTCGTCGCTTGCGCTCCTCGCAATGACGGGCTTGGTTGAAGGTGCTCGTCCGGCTCTGCAACTTGATCGGGGATGCGCTAGCGGTTGAGCCAGGCCCAGACGATCAAAAGCGCGATCAAGCCGACGATGATCGCAAAAGCGAGGGCCCAGCCGCTCACCCTGATATCGCCGGTGGTCTGGCGCTCGGCCTCGTTCTTTGCGATCACACGATTACGCTCTCTGTCATCCTTGCCTACATCGTTCATCGCCGTGCCTCAAGCTCAGGTCCCGACTTCGCCGCGCCTCAGCTTAGCGTGAAATGATGTCTGCTGCTCAACGGCCTTGGCGCTTACCGGTTGTTCACAAAGCACATGCCCATCCGGCTTGCCGGGGTCATCGCCTGGCAGGCGAGGCCTTCGGCGCAGTTCCAGGAGCGGAAGCTGGGGTCGTTCTCGCTCGCCCTGGAGGACTGCGCATAGCAGTGCGCACCCCAGCCGTCTTCATACTCGGTGCCGGCGAGCTCGGTTGAGCCACGTAGTTGCGGGCGACTGGAGAAGCCGCGGGAGAAATCGGGCTCTCTGCCGTCGCCGAACGCGGCGAGAATATCGCGCCGCCTGACCTGGTCGCCAAAGAAATGCGGTGAGGCAGGCACGACGATGGTGTTGGAGGGCTTTGCCGCCATCCAGTCGACGCCGGGGAAATGGAAGCCGCCGATGCCACGCGTCTGGTGACAGCCGGCGCAGGTGATGTCGTTCAGCCGGCGCTCGAAACCCGCGACCGAGCGAATGTTCTGCAACTTTATGCCGCGCTCGGCGGCGTCTCGCAGCGCGCCGACGACATCGCCCTCGCTGAAGATCGGATCGCTCGTGCCGTCCTGGCCCGCGACCAGTCCGAAGGCCGGCTGCAGCTCCGAGACCGCAAAGCCGACCGGTGTCGGCGCGATTGCGCCCTTGGCCAGGAATTTGTCCGGAATCAGCACCGTGCCGCGGTCGAGCTCGTCGAAATGCGCGGGGTTCAGCAGCCAGTCCTTGAACTCGCGTCGCAGATCCTTGTCGGCCAGGAGCCGCGCGCGATCAATCTCGTCCTCCAGCGGGGCTTCCTCGAAGGCGCGCGTCTTGGCGTCATAATCGAACACCTTCATCAGATAGTCGGTGCGGAAATCGCGCGCCGCCGATTTCGGCGCATGCGCGATCTGCAGATTGGTCTCGATACGCAGGATGTTTTCCGGCATGACGGAATCGAGCGCGCCGCCCTTTCCCGTGAGTGTCGCCGCAAGCTCGTCTCCCGTGATCTGGAGATCAGCGGTGGCAAGCCAGCGGCGGGCGATCTCGCCACAGGTCATCGCCGCACCATTGGCATCGATCTGGCCATCCCGCTTCGCCTTGAGCACGAGGTTCAGCGTCATCGGCAGGCGAGGTGAAACGAAGGCTTCACCGATCTCGGCCGCTTTCGTCTGCGTCAAGCGGTAGATCAGCCTGATCTCGCCGCAGCCGGCGGGATCGACATAGGCGCGGTCCATCCGGTTGACAATGCCGGACAACACGAAGCGGGTATCGGGCAAGGTCAGTGCCGCGCGATCGAACAATTGAAAATCGAACGATGGTCCGACGCCGATGCTCTCATTGGGAAGCTCGGCCTTGTGACGCGCGACGTAGCGGTCGAACTCGTCATCCAAGGCCTTGCGCACCGGTCCCATTGCGGGCAGCGTAAACAGTTCGGCATTGGTGAGCGGGCCGCTTTCGACGCGCGCGGGCGCCAGCATCCGCGCAAGGCCAAAGCGGCCGGCATCGAGCGCGCGCAAGGCGAAGGGATCGATGATCGCGGCCCCGCGCTCGAGCGGAGGATTGTCGGCCGCTAGCGAGGCAGGCGTGCCGCCAAGCAGAAGCGCGAGAAGCAGCAGCGAGCGGATAAGGTGGCCCATGCCCGCAGTAACACCGCAACAAGGGGCCTATTCAAGGACGAAGGCGCTTCACGTTGGAGTGAAGCGCCTTCGCAACAGCAATTTGTGAAGGGCGGATTACCGCGCCACGATCAGGCCGCGCGAGGTGACCACGACCCAGCGGCCGTCCTGGCGGCGGATCGCATCGATGCGGCCCAGCCCCGGCACCGGATCGCCGGCATAGACCTCGTAAAGACCACTCCGTCCCTCGATCAGCGCTCCGCCATGGCCAACCTCGCGCAGCACCCAGCCGTCAACTGTCGGCAGCCGGGCGACCTCGCTCTTGGGCGCGGCGGCATTGGGGGAGGCTTGCGGCATCGGCAAGGATTGCGCGCCCGCGGGCGCCGTCACCGAGCCGGTGGCCTCTTTCGCAGCGGCCGGGGTCGCGGAGGCCACCACCTGACCGGCAGCGGGAGCCGTGCGCAGCTTATCGATGGCCTCGCTGAGCTTGGCGAGCTTTGCAGTGGGCTCAACCTGTGCCTTCTCGATACGGTCGAGCCGATCGTTCGTCTTGTTGAACTGGCTCTGGCTCGCCTTGGAGGTCTGCTCCAGGCCAGCTTTGAGCGCCGCAATATCGGCATCGATCCGTGCCACCGAAGCCTCAAGCGCCGCATTTGGCGACGGCGCCGGGGCCGTTTGCGTAAAGTGCGCCACGCCGACGGTGGCCAGGGCTCCGCCGGCCGCGCCGGCAATCACCCCCAGCACCAGCATCGCAGCGATCGCCGCGAAGCGGCGGATGCCCGATGTTTTGGAGGGCGCTTCCGTATCGCGCTTGGGTTCGGCCGTTTGGCTCTCCCAGGAATGCTCGCTTTGCTCCCAATTACGCTCACGCGGCGACATGATCAGAAGCTCGCGCGAGACGCGCGGCGCTTCCGCCGCAGTGGCGGCCTTTGAAGCTTCAGTGCCGAGACCTTCGACCTTGAACGGCTCGGCCTTCGGCATTTCAGGTTTTGCCGCCTCAATCTTCGGCGGCTCGACCTTGGCCTCGTCCGCCTTGGGCGGATCGATCTTGGCGTCCGCCTTCGGCGCCTCGTGATCGGGCGCAATCAGCGGGGAGTCGATCGTGGCGGGCTCCTGGGGAGTAGCGGACTCATGACTCCCAGCGCCAAGGGAGCCGGATTCGTCGCCGTTCTGCCGCGCTTCAAGTTCGCTCACGTCAAAAATCTCCCGCAAAGATTGACCATTTGCTAACTTTCATTGCTTGCCAATTCGTTACCGCCGCTCCAACGGCGGCCGCCTTACTGAAATTTTAGGGAATTATCCGGGGCGGATTTGGGTCCAGACCATGGAGGCGCTGTGGCAGCGCCTGCCTCAATCTCGGCCATGTTGCTCTGCGGCAAAGCGATCGTCCCGCTCAAGGCGTCGTTTGCGCGCCTCTGATTCCGGACTAACATGGCCTTGCAGGACGGGAGCCAGGAGGCCGGCGAGCCATGGCGATCGAGAAATGCATCCACGAGTTCGGCGTCGGCGACGTCATCTTTGAAGAGGGCTCCACGGGCCGCGAATTGTTCGTGGTGCTCGACGGTCAGGTCGAGATCGCCAAGATCAGGGGCGATACGAAGACCGTGATCGTCACCCTCGGCAAGGGCGAGTTCTTCGGCGAGATGGCCGTCATCGACGGCTCTGCCCGTTCGGCAAGTGCGGTCGTCGCGGCGCCCAACACGCGCGTGATGCGCATCAATCACGCCCGCTTCGTCTATCTGGTCAGCCAGCAGCCGGCCTTTGCGCTGATGGTGATGGATGCGCTCAGCAAGCGCTTGCGTGCGTCCAACGATCGCACCTACCGGGCTGCGGCAAACGCATGAGCGACCGCTGGCCCAACCCGTTCAAGATCCTGCTCGAAGACGAGGTCTGCACGCTGATTCTGGCCGCCCCTGACGTCTACCAGGTCCGCTTCAAGAACCGCGCAGCCAACAGCTATCTCGTCGTCGGCAGCAAGCGGACCATCATGATCGATGTCGGGCTGTCCTCGAACTATCCGCATCTCCTGGCCTGCCTCAACCATGTCGGCGTAACACCTGACAAGATCGACATGGTGGTGCTGAGCCACGAGCATCTCGATCACATCGGCGCGGCCTATCATTTCAACAACAGCCGCACCTATATCGCCGCGCACCGGCTGGCCGCCAACAAGATCACGCTGCGCGATGATTTCTCGATGCTGCGCAAGATGTTCAACGAGCCGAACGTGCCGATCGATATCGACATCTGGCTCGAAGAAGGCAACATGATCGATCTCGGCAATTTCCGCCTCGACGTCTTGTATACGCCGGGCCACACCTCGGCCTGCATATCCCTGTTCGACCCCGACAAGGGCCTTCTGTTCGCCGCCGACACTCTCATGCCCGGCGGCGTGATGGGCGGCGTATTCGGCTCGGGCTCGATCTCCGACTACATCCAGTCGCTGGAGCGGCTCAAGGGCCTGAACTCGAAGATCCTGCTGTCCGGCCACGGCCGGCTCTCCGACACGCCGCAGGAGGATGTGCGCATCGCGATCCAGCGCAGCCACGGGCTCTTGTCCGACACCGCGCAATTGTTCGATGCCCTGGACGCACGCGCCAATTTCGAACCGATCATGCAGTCGGTGCGCGACCTCAACAAGCTGGATGATAGCTGAGGCTTTTGGCAAGCCTGCCCCGTCACCGATCGTCGCTTTCGTTTCTCGCAACGACAACGCCGCACGGCGATGAAAAAAACACGGCCCCGTCTCGCATCACCAAGACGGGACCGTGTCTGGGCCACGGGGCAGGGGGGAATGTGGCCCGTCGCGTAACTGCGGGCGCATGCAGATGGTTCCATCGGGCACTCGTCCACAATCTGATCGCCGGGACATATCGCAGGTTAACGCGCGCGCCGAAAAACTGCGTCACGCTCAATCGAGTTCGATTCCCGGTGAAGGCTCGGTCATGCCCTTGCAATTCAACCGTACCATCGAGCGCATCGAATTATGGAGCGCCAATAGCGATGGCTTTTCCTTTGTGATCAGCCACGACGAATCGGCTGGCCCCGGATTTCGGGGACGCTCCGGCTATACGGCCTCATGGCGTCCGCTCGACTTCAACAGAGGCGCAATCAGGATCGGCGGCTCGCCGTTCAATACGTTCGCGAGCGCGGAGGAAGCGTGCAACACGATGCTTGGACATCTAAAGGGGTATCGCTGAATGCGCGCGAAGGGGGCGAAAGACCCGCAACAGAACCGCAGCAGTCGCGACGTCGGCTTCACCGATTGAATAGCGTCGGCTCCCACCTGTGTCATATCTGCCGCACTGCAGACCTATTCCTGAACCGCGTCACATTTGCCGCACTCTGGACGTATTCCGGCGGTCATGGTTACGCGGTATCGACGGGAAAACTCAGCAGCTAACTGCTTGTTTCTTCTAACCTAAAGGAGAAGTGTCGTGGTGAAAGTCATGATTGTCGCGGGTGCAACGCTTGCTATGGTGAGCGCCGCTTGCGCTGCCGACCTCCCGCACCCGCAGCCCATCCCGCCTCAGCCTGCTCCAATCGGCAAGATGCCCATCGGCAAAGCCCCGATCGGGAAGGCGCCGATCGGCAAGGCCCCCGGCCCCGTCGTGTCACGCTACTGATACGCGACTTGGCCTAAGGTCTCGCCGAATCTTGTTGCCGAGAGTTGAGGGGCGAAGCGTGGCAAATAAAGCGAAGACGTTAGGCCTGCTTGCGGGATTGATGCTCGCTGTCCTGCTCCCCTGCAACATCCAATCAGCTTCGGCGCACGAGGCTGATGCGCGTGCCGGTTCGGAACGCCTCAATTCCCAGAGCCGGGAGGTCTCCAAGCGCACCGCTGATGCGAATGCGCTTGCTTCCGGTGAGGCAGCCACTCTGTCGAATCCGGCGCCAGGTTCTGCTCGACGAATGGGCTCGGCAAAGGGCCCGTATTACGTGGACTTCAGAGCCAGAACGGCGGCGAGTTGGGGACACGCCTTTGTCTGGTATGGGAAGACAAGCCAGCGAGAGGTTGAAGTCGCGGGTCTGACCCCTGCGGGAGACACGCTCGCTTACATGCTCGGTTACGTGATGTGGGTCCCCTCCGAAACCGGCGCAAGCTACGGCGATCTTGATCCGCAATATCTGACCGCCAGTTACCGGGTCTACTTGAACGAGGCGGACGCCAAAAAAGTTTTCGCCTACATCAAGCAATTGCAGGCGAACTCACCGGTCTGGAGCGCCGAAATATCCAATTGCACTGCGTTTATCGGCAGCATCGCAGAATACATGGGACTGAAAACGCCTGTGCGCTGGACACGTCCTGAGGAATACGTCAACCAGCTCAAGGAAATGAATGGCGGCCGCCAGTTCGTCCGGCTCGCGCCGGAGCAATAACCGGCGTCCGGTCAATGCCGCGCGGCGGCAGCCAGCGCCTCCCCTGTAATTGCTAAGCTGATCTCCATTGTCAGATGACGCCGCGGATAGGTGCGGCTTCGAGTTCCGCGTGGGGGCGATCGATCTCACCCGGGCGGATATTCCGCGCCGCTCGGATTGATCAGCAAGTCCTGCAATGCGGAAGAGATCGGCCGCGCCTTTGCGGCAATGGACGAGTTGTCCGCATAGGCAATCGAACTCGACCGCACGAACGCGACTCGAGTGAGCGCAGCCGAGAGCCTGGCGAGCAAAATGGAGTCCGCCAGTTAGTCGAGGCTCGCGACGATCCCCAACGACCGGACGCTATCAAGCCTCTGGCGAGCATGGGGCGAGCGCGAGGCACGCCACTACCTTCGGCGACCCACGCGCCGTCTTGCTTCCCCCGAAATCCGAACGAGTAAAAATCCATCGACGTATGCGGACAGCGAGGCCGGGCCGCTTGACTCGCGCTCGAAATTTGATTTCATATATGCAATTATAACGGCATATATGAAAATCGAGCAGGACGACCAGCGGGCAGCATGACGCCGATGCGCAAGCCGGCGCGATCCGACGAGCCTCAAGCGAAGACCACGGAAAGAGTTGCAATGACGGAGTTCGACGATCCCAAGAAATACATGTTCGGCAAGTACCGGCTGAAGCCGAACAGCGGCGTCAATCCACCCTATTCGCCGGCCTATCCGGTGGAATGGGGTTGCACCTTGCGCACACTCGAGATCATGACGCGCGTCGCGCCGTCGAAGGTGCAGGCTCTGCTTTCGGACACGCCCTTCGAGATCGTCAACGACCGCGTCGCCTTCCGCTTCATGATCTCGCCCGGCCATTCTCTGGCGCTGCATGCTGGGCAGATGTTCGACCTGATGATCACCGTTCCCGTCCGCTACAAGGGTCTGTTCACCGAGACGCACATCTTCATGTATTGCAGCGACCCAATGGGCATCTGCGCCGGTCGCGAAGTCTTCGGCTACACCAAGAAGGATGCGAACTACTCGTTCGACGAGCGGCCCGACGGCTCGATCGTCGGATCGGTCACGCGGCGCGGCATCCCGCTGGCCGCGTTCAGCTTCACGCCGGATCCTACGGCGCCGGTCGTGCGCATCGTCGACGGCGCGGAGCAGCCCGGCGGCGAGATCCATGTGCGTCGCTTGCCGCACCCCGAGCGGCTGGAGACGGCCTACGCCGACATCGCCTATCGCCGCACGCCGCTGAAATATTCACCGCCAAAGCCGGGCCGCGCGGTGATGACGCTGCATCATTCCGACTACGATCCTATCGCCGATCTGAAGCCGGAGATTGTGGGCGCGCAATTCATGGTGTCGGATGTCTATGGCGGCGGCTTCGAGGTCGAGGATCGCCGGCTGATCGAACGTTTGATTCCGTAACGATCCGCGCGAGGAAAGTGCGGGCAAACGATCGGCTTTGCCGAAAATCGAGCCGAACAACAGGGAGGAGTTGATGAAGGACGCGGTTTTCCCGCTGAGCCGCCGGCACTTTCTGGCCGGCGCCGGCGGTCTTGCATTGTCGATGGGCGGCCTCACCGCGCGGGCGGATGATACCACCCCGCTGCGGCTCGGTGTGCTCACGGACATGTCGAGCCTTTATGCCGACGTGAGCGGCCCGGGCTCGCTGGCGGCGGCGAAGATGGCGGTCGAGGATTTTCTCGCCGGCCCGCACAAGATCAAGCGGCCGATCGAGGTGATCAGCGGCGATCACATGAACAAGGCCGATCTTGCCGCGAACATCGCCCGCGAATGGATCGATCGCAACAATGTGGACGTGATCATCGACGTGCCGAACTCCGCGGTCGCGCTCGCCGTGCGCAACGTCGCGCAGCAAAAGAACAAGGCGATCCTTGTCACCGGCGCCTCCTCTTCGGATCTTACCGGCAAGGCCTGCTCGCCCAATCTGGTGCACTGGACCTACGACACCTACGCGCTCTCGACCGGTGCGGCGCGCGCGATCGTCGCCGAGGGCGGCAAGACCTGGTTCACGCTGACGGCCGATTACGCTTTCGGCCACTCCATGGAGCAGGACATCAAGACTGTGGTGCAGAAGCTCGGCGGCAGCGTTGTCGGCGGCGTGCGCACGCCGATCAACACCCAGGACTTCTCATCCTTCCTGCTGCAGGCGCAAGCCTCGAAGGCGGAGATCATCGCGCTGATCAACGCAGGCGGCGACACCATCAATTCGATCAAGCAGTCGGTCGAATTCGGCATTTCGCGCGGCGGTCAGCGCGTGGTCGCCACCGTGCTCTATCTCAGCGACGTGCATTCCCTCGGGCTGAACACGGCGCAAGGGCTGCAGTTCACCGAATCCTTCTATTGGGATCTGAACGAAGGGACGCGCGCATGGACCAAGCGCTTTGCCCCGCGCAACAACGATAAATATCCGACGGCGCTGCATGCGGGCGCTTACGCGGCCACGCTTCATTACTTGAAAGCGGTCGATCAACTCGGGGCTTCCGACGACGGCAAGGTGGTCGTGGAACAGATGAAGAAACTGCCGACGGACGATCCGCTGTTCGGCAAGGGCACGATTCGCGCCGACGGCCGCAAATTGCACAACATGTATCTGTTCGAGGTGAAGAAGCCGCAGGAATCGAAATATCCCTGGGACTACTACAAGCTTGTCAAGGCGATCGCGCCTGACGAGGCCTGGCGGCCTCTCGAGGAAGGCGGCTGCGATTTCCTCAAATCATGAGCCTGTCGCCCGACGTGGATCGGCCGGTGGCGCTCGTCACCGGAGGCGGCGGCGACATCGGCCGCGCGATCGCGCTACGCCTGGCGGAGAGCTGCAGCGCGGTTGCGATCGTCGATATCGACGAGACCGCCGCCGCGCGCACGGCGGGCCTTGTGCAAGACAAAAGCTGCAAGGCGATGGCGCTGGTTGCGGATGTCTCCAGCGCGATGGAGACTGCAAGCTTTGTCGATGCGGTCGAGACGCGGCTCGGACCAATCGGCATCTTTGCCAACAATGCGGGAATCGAAGGCGTGGTCGCGCCGCTGCACGTGTACCCCGATGACACGTTCGATCGCCTGCTTCAGGTCAACGTCAAAGGTGTCTTCCTTGGCCTGAAGCATGTGCTGGCGCGGATGATTCCGCGCGGGCTCGGTGCCATCGTCAACACCGCCTCCACCTCGGCGATCCGCGGCCGCGCCAACCTTGCCGGCTATGTCGCCTCCAAGCATGCCGTGCTTGGGCTGACGCGAACGGCGGCGCTGGAGGTGGTGGGGACGCAAATCCGGGTGAATGCCGTTCTCCCCGGCCCGACCGAATCGCGGATGATCCGCGAGCTCGATCGCCAAAGCAGCGCCACGATGGGCGGCTTGCGACGGGCGGGATCGGCGCCCCTTGGACGTCCCGAGGACATCGCCGAGGTCGTCGCTTTTTTGGCTTCCGATGCGGCTGCGCATGTCAACGGCGCGGCATGGGTCGTCGATGGAGGAATGACAGTCGGTTAGCCTAAATCACCCCTTCGGGCTGCCGCCGATCTTTTCCGAAACGATCCGCGCGGCATCGCGTAGCTCGCCAGCGATCGTCGCAGCCTCGCTCGCCGGAATCTTGTCTTGCCGCACCAAGGGTACCGTCAGCGCCGCCACCGCGCGGCCGGAGGCCTCGACGATCGGGCAGCTATAGGCCAGGATGCGGGTATAGCCGTCGTCATTGGAAAAATTCCCGCCGTCGGCGGATATGCGATCCAGTGCCACCAGCGCCTTCCTGGCACTGATGTGATCATTGGCGGCGATGACCTCGGCCAGTTCCTCGCGCCGCCCCTCCAACTGGAAGGCGGCGAGCACCTTGGCCGAGGCATATTGCTGGGTGAGTGGAAAGACCGCGCCGACTTTCACCGACCAGCCCATCAGCCATTCCGGCTCGATCCGCGCGATCACCATGAACTGCTCGCCGTGCAGAACGGCCAGATGACAAGAGAGCTGCACGCGGCCGGCCAATCGCTCCATGACGGGAAGCGCCGCCTTCAAAAGCCGTTCGGTCGGCGGATATTGCGAGGCGATCCGAAACAGCTTGAGCGTCAGCGTGTATTCCGCCGTCGCCGGATCACGCGCGACATAGCCGCGGCGCTCAAGGGCGGCCAGCATGCGGAAAATCTCGCCGACCGAGCGGCCGACCCGTTCGGCAAGCTGCTTCTGGGTCAAGCCCTTCGCCTCGGCGGCAAGCGCCTCCAACAGGTCGAGTCCCTTCTCCAGCGCCGGAGCCCCCGGCTGCGCGATCTTGCTTGCTCTTTTCATCTCTGTCGTGTGCATCGGCAACTCTGAAGCGGCCCTGCGCATCGCGCAGCCCTGCTCTCGCCTTTACCTGATGCGCCGCCCGATTTAAATATACGCCGGATGCGCTCGACGAGCGCCGCCTCCATCGGCTTTCACGTTCGCCACCCGGCGCGGCCGATCGATGTTGTCCTGTACAAGCTGATTTTCGGGCTGGGAGATACCGCTCAAGAGTTGCGGGCTCGTGCGAGTGTTTCCGAAGGTGTTTCGCCGAACTGGACGCGGTAGCTGTGTGCGAAATCGCTGAGGTGCCAGAAGCCCAAGGCGAGCGCGGCGGCCTTGACGCTATGAGTGCCGGCGCGGAGCCGCTGCCGCACAAGCCACAACCGTCGCAAGCGCAGGTAACGATGCAGGCTCATGCCCCGATACCTCAAGACCGCATCATGGATCGTGCGCACGGGTACGCCGAGTTGTCTTGCAACATCCCGGCTGTAGATCGGGCCCGTAATATTGGCTGATAGCGCCTCCCGCACCGCCTGAAAGATCTTGAACTGGCGGACCGAGTTCGCCCGTGATGCCCAGCGTGCCGGTACCACGTCCGCGAATGCGGCATCGATGCTGCCGACCAAGGACTCCCGCATGCCGGGCGCGGCATCAGCCAGTTCGGCCTCCGAGAAGCGGCGAGCCGCGGCGAGGATTTCCGCTACCAGCGTGCGCAAACGCCGCTGCGCCGGGGCGCTCGTTTCGAAGATCCTGAAGTTTGGACCGGCCTCCGGCCAGCCGCGCCCCTCGATCTGCGGTGTGAAGACGATCAGCGCGAATTGTCGCTCCACATGTTCGACCGCATTGTAGGCAGCCCCATTGTTGCCGATCATGATGAAGGGCTGATCCTGTTCAACACCGTTGAAGCGAGTCGGAATGCCCTCATCCATCGCCACGCCGATGGCAGTGCAATTGGGGGCGAGCCGCGCGTCAACGATCCGCGGAAAGGATTTTATGAAGTTGATGGACCAGCCGGGCAGATTGAGGATCACCTGCTCGGCTGAGATCTTTCGCACCAGCGGCGTGAAATCCACATCGACGTTTCGAATCCAACTGCGAAACTCATCGATATCGGAAAACCGGAAGACCTTTGGTGCCAGGCTTGGCGACTGCGAAATGCTCGTTGGCAATGCGGCGGCGTCCTCCCTGACTGCCGGTAATAAAATACTCTTCGGCTTCCCGATCTCCTCAAATACGCGCGTCCGTGATCACGAATGATGGTCGTGAATCTTGGCCCATCCTTTGGACAGGCCCCGCGCGTTGCATGCAACGAAAGCGCGCCCGAAATTTCCTCTGCCAAATTTCGATATGCTTTTAGGCGATTCCAGAGGTAGCCCGCAACCTGGATGCAGTAGGTTTAATAAATTCCATTAAGATTTGCATCGTGAAATTCCGCTGCTGAGACCTGATGTTTCACAGTGGAATTTGCGGGCCATGGCCGCCGTCGCTTCCGCCAAACTCGTTGCCGAGGTTGCGTCCGCCGCTCGAGGCGGTTCGCCCGAACGGCGCGTGCGCGTGTTGGAGCTCGGCATGGCGCTGTTCGAGACACTCTACGTGCCGGCAGCGCAATGCACCATGCGCTTCGAGCCGCCGATGCCCTCGTCAGCCAGGACACTCAAAAAACTCGAGACACCCTCGCGACCGAGGAGGTCAAGCGATGACGGGTGAAAGTCGAAAGTCAAGTCGCGTGCGCCTGGAACACAAGCACCCCGTCAACCTGATGGGCGTCGACGGCACGTGGCGGCGCAGTTGCGTCCTGCTCGACGTCTCCGCGACCGGTGCGAAGATCGAGGTCGAGGGCTCGATTGACGTGCTCCGGGCCCGCGAGTTCTTCCTGCTCCTCTCGTCCACAGGCCTGGCGTTCCGTCGTTGCGAACTGGTGTGGATCGACGGCGCCATGGCCGGCGTTCGGTTCGTCAAGGCCAAGTCTGCCAAACACAGCCAGCAAGCGGCGAAAGTGCAATGATTTATTCCAATGGTTTGATTGTTAGATCCAAGAGCGATTTCGATGCAACTGATCTCTTCACGGACAATTGCCGGACCTGAGGGCGAAGCTCTCTCCACAAACCAGGCCCGCGAAGCCTTGTTTCGAGACGATCGCGGCGACTTCATCCTTTATCGCGCCGATGGCGACGCAGCTCTTGCAGGGGAGGAGAGAATAGTCCGCCTCGGATTGCGCGAGGCGCTGATCTGGTTGAACGAACCGGACGACTATGGCTCGTGGTGGGAGTGAGGCGATGGCTTTCGTACGCCGCTAGAGGCTGCGACACTGATGCCTGTTCACCTGCTCGCCGACAGCCCGGCCAAGCTCACCGCCCTCCGCACCATGCTGGAGCCGAAGTTTGCCGTGACCTCGGAAATGCTCGGAGGCGCAACTGTCCAGCGCGGCGACGTGCAGGCGCTTGTGGTCAGAGCCGACCTGCGCACCATCGAAAACATCTGCGCGCTCAAGAAGATCCTCAACGCCTTGAGCAAGGTGCGCAGACGCATCTTTCTTGTCGACGAGACCGCGCATTTGCACGTCTCGCAAGCCTACGCGCTTGGCGCGACACGCGTCTTGCTCGGGCCGGTCAATCAGGCAAGGCTGCTCGCGGAATTGGCCGAGCATGCGCCATGCGGCTCGGCACCGAGCGCGGATGCGCGCGGCGTGCAGGCGGCCGCTTCCATCGGCGAAGCGGCGCTGGCTTCGATGTTCACGGCGGTGGCGACCGGCATGCCGATCGACGCCGCGAGCGCCAAGAGCGCCGGGAGCGCGATCGCGGACTCGATCGCCGAACACGGCCTGAGCGACTGGCTGGTGGCGGTACGGCGCCACCATGAGGGCACCTATCAGCATTGCCTCCTGGTCACCGGCGTCGCCGTCGATTTCGGGCTGAGCCTTGGCGTGCCCAAGGCCGACATCGAGCGGCTGTCTTCGGCCGCCATGTTTCACGATGTCGGCAAGGCCAAAATCCCGCTCGCGGTCCTCGACAAGCCCGGGCGTCTCGATGCTTCCGAACGCGCACTGGTCGAAACGCACGCGGTGGCCGGTTACGACGTGCTCAAGAGCAACAGCCTGATCTCCGCAGAGATTCTCGACGCGGTGCGGCACCACCACGAATTTCTCGACGGTAGCGGCTATCCCGACGGTCTCTGCGCCGGAAGCATTTGCGACCTCGTCCGCATCCTCACGATTTCGGACATCTTTTCCGCGCTGATCGAGCACCGCCCCTACAAGGCGCCGACATCGCGCGAGGATGCCTTCGCCATTCTTCAGGGCATGCACGGCAAGCTGGAGAAGCCGCTCGTCGCCGCCTTCCGCGACGTGGCGCTGAACAGGTGATCATTTTCGGAGGCGCCTGCAACTCGCTCTCGCGCGGGTTCAACAGGACACTGCAATTCCGTGGCGCTCGCGAAGCGAGCGAACCCGGGATCCTGCGCCACCACAACCTCTGGATTCCGGGTTCGCGCTTACGCGCGCCCCGAAATGACGTAGGCAAAGTTAAGCGCCCGCGGCCCTGGCGTCTTGAATCGCCTTCCAGATCTTTTGCGGCGTCAGCGGCGTGTTGAGCTGGGTGATGCCGAGTTCGCTTAACGCATCCATCACGCCGTTGGTGACACAGGGCGGGCCGCCGATCGCGCCCGATTCGCCGCAGCCTTTCGAGCCCAGCGGATTGGTGCGGCAGGGTGCGGAATCATCCAGCGTTACCGTAATCGGCGGAATATCCGCCGCGCGCGGAATGCAATAGTCCTGATAGCTCGCGGTCAGCATCTGCCCTTCGGCATCGTAGGCCACACCCTCATAAAGCGCCTGGCCGATGCCTTGCGCGACGCCGCCATGGATCTGGCCCGTCACAAGCATCGGATTGACGGCGACGCCGACGTCGTCGACCGTGGTGTAGCGCACGACGCGGCTCTCGCCGGTCTCGGGATCGATCTCGACCTCGCAGATATGCGTGCCATTCGGCCAGCTCGGACCATCGACCTCACCCTCGCTGTCGACGGAGAGCTGGGCGCCGGCCTCCTTCTTGGCGATATCGAACAGGCTGATGCGGCGGTCGGTGCCGACCACCGTAAGAAAGCCGTCGCGATACTCGATGTCCTCGACCGAGGTCTCGAGCAGGTTGGAAGCCTTCTCGCGCGCCTTGGTGATCATGTCATTGGCCGAGACCGCGACCGCCGTGCCGCCGACGAACAGCGAGCGCGAACCGACGCTGCCGAAGCCGGTGGCAAGATCGGTATCGCCCTGCACGACGTCGATCTTGTCGAGGGGAATGCCGAGCGCCTCCGAGATCATCTGAGTGTAGGTGGTCTGCAGCCCCTGCCCCATCGCCATCGTGCCGGAATGCAGGATCACGCGCCCTTCCGCGGTCGCATGCAGCGAAACCTTCTCGGTGTGCGCCCGACCACCGGTCCATTCGATATAGCTGGTCAGCCCACGGCCATAGAGCAGGCCTTTCTTCTTTGCCGCCCGCTTGCGCGCATTGAATCCGTCCCAGTCGGCGAGCTTGGCGGCGCGGTCGAGCATATGGGCGAAAGCGCCGGAATCGTAGACCTGCCCCACCGGGTTCGTATAGGGCAGTTGCGACGGCTTGATGTAGTTCGCTTTCCGGATCGCGCGCGGGTCCATGCCGATTTTTCGCGCGGCCGCGTCGAACAGCCGCTCGACAATGAAGACCGCTTCGGGCCGGCCAGCGCCGCGATAGGCGCCGACGGGCGCGGTGTTGGTGATCACGGTCTTCACCTCGAAGTGCACCAGCGGCAGGTCGTAAACGCCGGTCTGCACGAACGGTCCGAGCACCAGGGGAATGATGTTCGCCGTACCCGACATATAGGCCCCGGTGCCGCCGACCGAGCGCACGCGATAGGCGAGCACCCTGCCGTTTTCGTCGAGCGCGAACTCGCCGGTCGAGGTGAGGTCGCGGCCATGGGTGCCGCCGACGAAATCGTCGGTGCGGTCGCCGCGCCAGCGGATTTTCCTGGCAAGCTTCACTGCGGCGTAAGCGACAATGCCGTCCTCGGGGTAGACATTGGTCTTCTGACCGAAGCCGCCGCCGATATCGCCGACCAGCACACGCACCGAATCCTTCGGCCGTTTCAGCACGGCTTCCGCGAGCACGTCGCGGGTCGAACCCGGCGTCTGCGATTGCACGTATAGCGTCAGCCGGCCCGATTTCTTGTCGACCTCGGCAATGGTCGAGCGCGGCTCCATGGCGGAGGGCACCAGGCGCTGGCTGACGAGGTCGAGCGAGACCCTATGCGCCGCCTTGACGAAAGCTTCCTCGACCTTGGTCGCATCGCCATAGTTCATGCTGGCTACGACATTGTCGGGCGCCTGTGGCCAGACCAGGGGCGCGCCGGGCTTGAGCGCCTCCAGCGGATCGACCACGGCCGGCAGAACCTCGTACTCGACCGCGATCGCTTCCGCCGCTTCCTGAGCCAGCGCACGCGAGCTTGCGATCACGGCGGCGACGGGCTCGCCGGCAAAGCGCACCACTTCGTGCGCAAGCAGGCGCCGTGGCGGAACGGTCATGGGCGAGCCATCCGGCCGCTTGAAAATGGCGAGCGTCGGAATCGTGCCGATATCGTCCCTGATCAGGTCTTCGCCAGTGAATACTGCCTCAACACCGGGCATGTCGGCGGCCGGCTTGGTGTCGATCGAAACGATCTTGGCATGGGCGTGCGGGGAGCGCAGCACATGCAGCCACAGCGCACCG
The DNA here is from genome assembly GCF_000472385.1 of Bradyrhizobium sp. ARR65. Classification (GTDB taxonomy): domain Bacteria; phylum Pseudomonadota; class Alphaproteobacteria; order Rhizobiales; family Xanthobacteraceae; genus Bradyrhizobium. The sequence goes on along the minus strand of NZ_AWZU01000005.1, from coordinate 176,088 downwards.
TCGGCCGGCTTGTCGTCGATGAACTGTCCCTTCCCGGTGAGCAGTCTCTGGTCTTCCAAACGCTTGATCGGCTGGCCCGCGCCAAAACGTAAATTGCCGGGAAGAATATTCATCAGTTCGACCTCAAGTCTTTTTGTGACGTTGGCGGGTTTTAGCGGATTTGACGGACGAGACAACCGCAGCCGTCATTCCGGGGCGCGCATAGGGCGAACCCGGAATCTCGAGATTCTCAGACGTGCAATAGCACATCAGAGTTCGACGCTGCCGCGTCGCCCCGGAATGACGGTGCTCAAGAAATCGTCAACTCACGAAGCACCGCTTCGACGACCTTGCGCGCGTCCGCGGCGAGCGGGGCCTGCGGCGGGACGGGATCGCCGACCTCGTAGCCCTGGATGGCGAGCCCCGCCTTGATGCAGGCAGCGAGGTTGTAGCGTGCAAAGGCCTCGTTGACGCGCCACAGCTTGCGCTGGAGCGCCATCGCCTCGTCCCAGCGCTTTGCCTTGCAGAGGTTATAGAGTTCGACGCTCTGCCGCGGGATGATGCAAGCCGGCCCCGCCATCCAGCCCACTCCGCCGATCAGCATCACCGCTGACGGAATATGGGCCGATGCGGAGAACACGCGGATGTCATCACCGCAACGGCTGATGATCGACAACAGCCGCCCGGTATTGGTGGAGGCGTCCTTGATATAGCCGATGCGCGGATGGCTCGAAAGCCGCGCGATCACGTCGAGCGACAGATCGGAGCGCTGGAATTGCGGATTGGTGTAGATCACGACCGGGATATCGACTGCATCCGCAATGCTGCGGAAATAGGATTCCACCTGCGCATCGCTCAAGGGAAAATAGGCTTCCAGGATCGCCAGGATGCCGTCGGCCCCACACTCCTGATAACTGCGCGCCTGCGCCACCGCATCCGCGGTCGCGGTCGAGACCACGCCGGCAACGACCGGCACGCGGCCCTGCGCGGCCTCGATCGTGGCCTGCACCACGACCCTGCGCTGCGCATTGTCGAGATAGGCAAACTCCCCGGTGGAGCCGAGCGGCGTCAGCCCATGCACGCCCGCCTTGATGAGATCGTCGCAGAGTTGTCCCAGCACGCCGCTGCGGATCTTGCCGTCGGCATCGATCGGTGTGACGAGATAGGGAAAGACACCGTGAAAGTGGGACATGGCGGGATGGAGCCTTAACTTGACAACGCCGGCGTCTCTTCGCCCGCTGCGCCATCGAAGTCAATCGCGACACGCCGCCTCACGGCCGCGCGTTCGCCTGCTCCTTGATCCATGCGTCCACCGCCGGGAGCGCGCGCGCTTTCAGGTCGGCGGAGATCGCGATCATCTCGACGGCGCGAGCGGTGGTCACCTTTCCGCCGCTGCTCGCCTGCGCCGGCGCGAATTGCAGAAGCTCGGCGGCATAGGCACCGTCGCTGAAATTGGTCATCAGATGCGCAATGAACTCATCGCGAAAGGAAGGGCCAAGCTTGGCGAACAGTGCATCGTAATGCTTCTGCACGAAATGCCAGGCAAGCTCGGGCTGCTCGCCGGAAGAAGCCACCGCGTTGATCATGCCGGGAATGATGGTGGTCGGCAATTCGCCGTTCAGCGCCAATTTGAGCGTATCGCGCGCGAGCACCGGATCGTGCGCGCTCGCCGCGGCGTAATAATATCGCAGACGTTCGTCGGTCGAGGTCGCCTTGCGCGCAAGCGACAGCAGCGTGTCGTAGGTCGGCCGATCGGCCGATATGCCGACCACATGGGCGACCGGCTCACGCAGCGCAACCGGCAGCGAGGCGGGATCCTGCAGGAACCGCGCGAACCTGCGCTTGGCTTCCGCGATGACATCGGCATCACCAAATTCGCCGAGCGTCCTGATCAGGCTGGCGCGCAACAGCGTATCGTCATCGTCGGCCGAGCCCGACCCCTCCCAGCCGAGGCGGTCAAAGACTGGACGCAAGGTCGTTCGGGCAAAGGCCTGCAGCGCCGGCCGCTCGGCGCGATCGCGCGCAAGCCGATTAAGCTGCGCCAGCGCGCCGATCACCTGGTCCCAGATGGCGCGCTGGTCGTTGGTCGCGATCCTGCCAAGCAAGGAGAGATAGGTTGGCGGCTCGGCGCGACCGGCCTGGACGAGAGCCCAGCTATCGGCAAGAAAGTTGAGGCGATCCTCCGGGGCCATCGCATTGAGCGCTTTCGTCAGCGCGGACAGCTCCTTCGATCCGTACTCGGTGCGATAATAGCCGATATCGCCGAGATTGACCTTGATCGGCGTTCCGCATTTGCCGGCGGTGATCTCAGCATTGCCGTCGAGCAGGAGATTGCTGCGCGGCCCTCGGCCGATCGGACCAACCGCGACCGGAATCTGCCAATGCCGCGGCGGCAGAGCCCCGTTGTCGGCGCCGGCGGATCGCGTCGGCACGATCACGAAGCGCTCCTGCCGCAGTGTGAGCCGCTGGGCCCTGCCGTTGCAGTTTGTTTCGGCGATCACCAGCGGCACGCCGTCCTGTTCCGTAAACGATGCGGCGACCGTCGACACCGGCTTGCCGGCGGCGAGCTCGAGCGCCTGCCAGAGATCCGCTGTGGTCGCATTGCCGTAGGCGTGCGCGGCCATGTATCGCCGGATGCCGTCGCGGAACGCGGTCTCGCCGAGCCAGTTCTCCAGCATGCGGATGAAGGCCTGGCCCTTGCTGTAGGTGATGCCGTCGAAGGCGGTCATCGCCTCGCTCTCGTCGCCGACCTTTTGCTGGATGGGATGCGACGTGCGGCGCGCGTCGAGCGCCATCGCATATTGCTTCTGGCCGTAGCCGTTGAACCAGGTCTTCCACTGCGGATAGAAATGCTCGGCGGCCTTTTCCTGCATCCAGCTCGCAAAACCCTCATTGAGCCAGAGATTGTCCCACCAGCCCATGGTGACGAGATCGCCGAACCATTGGTGCGCCATTTCATGCGCCAGGATGCTGAAGATGCCGCGGCGAAGGCTGTCGGCGCTGGTCGCGGGATCGAACAGCAGCCGGCTTTCGAAAAAAGTGATGCCGCCCCAATTTTCCATCGCGCCGCCAAACCCGCCGGGCACCGCGATCAGGTCGAGCTTGGGTAGCGGATATTTGATGCCGAAATAATCGTTGTAAAATGAAAGCAGTTTTGTCGCGTTCTCCAGCGCAAAGCGCCCCTGCTCGCTTTTTCCCGACGTCGTCACCACGCCGACCGCGACGCCCTCGACAACCGCCGTGATCCGCTCGAGTTCGCCGGCCGCGAACACGAACAGATAGCTCGACATCTTCGGCGTCGGCGCAAAGTCGACGCGTTTCAGCTCCGTCGAGACAACTTGTTCGCGCATGACCGGCATGTTGCCGACGGCGAGAAATTTCTGCGGGACGGTCGCAGTGAGCGTAAACGTCGCCTTGAAGGCAGGCTCGTCCCAGCACGGGAAAATGCGCCTCGCATCAGCCGGCTCGAGCTGAGTTGCGATCATCCGTTTGACTCCCTGGCCGGTCGGATAATCCGCGTAATAAAGCCCGCGCCCGAACGGATTGATCTTGGCGGAAAAGGCGATGTGCAGATGATGGATGCCGGCGGCAAGCGGCTCGCGCAAGGACAGCGTCGCCGTCTCGGCGCCTGCATCGAGGCTGACGTCGGGACGCAGCTTGTCGTCGATGGTCACCTCGCTCAGGCTCATATTGACGGCATTCAGAACGACCCGAGTCGTGGGCTCGCGCACCTCGATGTCGACGAGTTCGGTGCCTGACAGCGTCAGCTTCTGCGGATCGGGGTTCAGGTCGATGCCGTAATGAGTGGGAACGACGGTCTTTGGCAGCTTGCCCGGCGTCGTCTCAAAGGAATACGTCGCTTCGGCGCGCGCTGGCGAGAGCAGCGCAAGCGGCAGCACAAGGGCCAGGACCGCCACGGCCGCTCCAAGCCGCACATTGACGAGGCGCATATTGGAGAGGATTTTCTGGAAAAGGACGATAGTCATCAGCCGAGAGCCCCAACGTTACCAGCATCTCAGGCTGGGCCGTTTGCGACAATAGCCGATGTTGCGTCGCGCCAACAGGCACACGATTCCGGCCGAAAGCATCAACTCCGTGCCCAACAAATAGTGTCACACTTAGTGGGCCAGCGGATCGGGCCGTAGCTGAAAATGAACGACCAGTGGGCTCGAGCGGGTCTGCGCGGTCTTGCCGGGCGCACCAGGGGCAGGCGCGTCGATGGCCTCGATATGGAATGGCGTGCGATTGCCTGACGTCACCCATAGCCCACGCGCTTTCCAGCCTGCATTCGGATCGTCGATCCGGCCGTCGATGCCCTTGGCGAAAAAGCCCATGGGATAAGGAACGCGCAATTCGACGATACGGCCACCGACCAGCGCATGCAGCGAATCCGACTGATTGCCGGTCGCGATCGGCGTGTCCGCGCCCAAGCCCAGGATGTTGTGCTGATCGACCCAAAGATAATACGGATTCTCCACGGCGCCCGACGAGCCCTGGAAGGCCGGCCCCGGCAACGGATAGAAATCCCAGCCTTCCGGGCATTTGTTGCCTTGCTCGGCGCCAGGTCCATTGAGGGGTCCACGGCATTTGTGCCGATCGAAACTTGCGATATGGCCGCTGTCGAGCGGTACCCAGACCACGCCCTTGCGGTCGATATCCATGCCGCGGATACCGTAGCCGGGCATCGGCACCCTGTAGACCTCGGCGAGCGCGGTCGCGGGCGGATCGGATCCGGGATCGAGCCGGATGATATAGCCGGGATGTTGCAGGCTCGATCCCCAGATCGAGCCATCGAGCGGGCTCCAGGAGATGCCATAGATGCCGAACGGCACGCGCGTGTCCTTCTTCGGGTCCACGGGTTGGCCCGGCTCGTTGTAGCCTTCGTCGCGCTTGCCATTGCCGTTGGTATCGACAATTAGCGGCGTCCAGCCCTGCGCCGCGCCGGCATCGCCGGTCTGCCAGTATTTCTTGGTATCGACCCAGCCGATGACCGCAAGCTTGCCCGACGTGTTGGTTCCCATCCACAACGTCTCGTCGGCATCTTCCGCGAAATTCAAATGCTGCGTGCCGAAGCAGGTGTCGATGAAGGAGAATTTCTGAGTTTTGGGATCGTAAACCGTGAGCTGCCTTGCGTTCTGGAAAAAGCCCTCGTGCTGGACGGTGAGAGGATAAAGCTGCGCGGAAGCCAATGCGGACTCCTTGCCGCAATAGCGAGGCTGATTGTTGGGCGCGCGCATCTGCGCTGTGAAATAGACGCGTCCCTCGTGGTCCATGGTCGGGGTGTGCGCATTGGCGCGGCTGTCCCAGACCTGCTCGGTGCCCCAATAGGGTGACGGCGCGAACACCGGATTGGCCTCCGCCGAGCTTGGCGTATCCTCGGGATCGCGCACCGGCATCTTGATCTCGGATTTCGCGTTGTGGACCGGATCGAGAATCGGAATCTGGTCGACCGAAAGCTCGGTCGCGCCATAGAGCGGACCGAAGGCATTGACCGTCGGGTCGCGTTTGTCGGTGGCCGAAAGATCGTGCAGATAATGCTTGGGATCGAGCCAGTCGCGCACGGTGATGACGAAATTGCGTTCGACGCCGACCGGCCGCGGCGGGCTTTGGCTCGGCAGTTCGCCCTTCTTGATGCGATCCGACCAGTCGGCCAGCGCAGCCAGATGGCCGCCGTCCGGCGTCAGCAGGCGGCCCATGGTGCGCACCATGGTGGTGCCGCCCGGCCCCGATTGCAGGCGCTGCGCCCAAGCCGCGATCGCGTTCTCGGAATGGCTGAACAGCTCCGGGATGGTGCGCGTCGCGTAGTTGCCGATCTGGTGGCAATTGCCGCAGCCATTTGTCTTGATCACATCCAGCCACTGATCCTGGGTCTTGAACTCCACCGGAATGCCGTTGCCGTTGGCTCCCGTACCCGGGAATTTGCTGTTATCGGGAATCCGCAACAGCGAGAACCAGTAGATTGCCGGGTAATATTGCGCGGCGGCAGCGAGATTGGGCGCGATGTCGGCTGCGAGGCTGTGCCGGCTCCCGGGATCTGCTGCGATCTTCTTTGAATCCACCAGGCCATAGCCGCGCACCCAGAGCTGGTAATGCGCCTTCGGCAAGTCCGGAATGAGGAAGCGGCCGGCATCATCGGTGACCACGATCTTCGCAAAACCTGTGCCGAGGTCCCGCGTTTCAGCAATGACCCAGACGCCGGCTTCCGGGCCAAACCGGCTGGTGACAACGCCGCCGATATCATTGGCGCCGATCTCGATGCCGGCTGGGCCTGGCTGCGAATGCAAGCGTGCGCCGGCAGTTGCGGCGAGCAACGCAGCCGTGAAGCAGATGACGACCGTCGAACGCAAGTGCATCCGCACCTCACTTTTGGCTGGCCAGATAAGCAATGATGTCGTCGCTGTCCCGGTCGGCTACGCCCTGGAATACGCCCATGGTAGTGCCGGGCACCATATGAGCCGGTCCCAAGATCCAGGCCTTGAGCGTCTCGGCATTCCACTCCCACTGGGCCGTCGACTGGAACGCCTGCGAATATTTGAAGCCGCTGACACTGCCGGCCCTGCGGTTGAGGATGCCGAACAGATTGGGGCCGAAGCGATTGGATTCGTGTTTTGCGACGGTGTGACAGAGCGCGCATTGGCGCGTGAAAGCGGCCTCGCCTTTCCTAGCGTCGGCACCGCGGCCATCGCTTGCGCCCATGGCGAGCAATGCGGCAGCCGTCGCAGCGAAAACTTTCGCTGGACGGACGGCTTTGCGCCCCATGGATGAAGCCTGCAACGGGAGCCGCAGAGGTCGCTCGGTCATCGGGCCAGCCTCGGCCAGGAGTGAACACGGGCTCGGTTTTTCGCAACGCGAATTGAACGGATCGGTTCCAAAGCGGCATAGGCGGCAAAAGCGGGCGATGATGCGGCATGAATGGTTCGGCTTCCGCACAATTCAGTCATTCTTTTGCCGGGCTGGAAAAACACTATTACGGACAGGCGCCTGCCCCTGCTTATGAACAATTCGCGGCGCCGATTCGAGCAGGAGAAGACCGACCGCGAGCGAAGGATGGAGACGCTTTACGATCTGCTCGGCGCACTTCCGAACGACGATGCCGAAGAATTGAGGGCCGCTTTCCGTCGCGCCGTCAAGGGAGCTCATCCCGACCTCAATCCGGGCGATCCGGATGCCGGCTTGAAATTCCGCACGATCGTGCGCGCCAACCAGATTCTCAGCGATAGCGAGCAGCGCGCCGTTTACGACCATTTGCTCGAGCTCGCGCGGCGCGAGCAGCGCGAAGCCGCAAGGCATGCTGCGGCGAGCCGGATGTACAAGCTCGCCTCCATCGTGATGGCGCTGACCACGCTCCCGGCGGCGACGCTGGGCGGCTATGCGCTGCTCCTGAATCTGTCGACGCAGGCCGCTGCGCCGGTGAGCAATGCGGCGACCGAAACCGCCGCCGTTACAACCGCCGTACCCACAGCAGCGAACGCTGGAGCGGGATCACCCAGTGCGTCTGCGCGGGCCGAGCTTGTCGCCCTGATAGTCGCGCCTACGGCCGCAACCGAACCCGCCGCAGCCGCGGATGCGCCGGCCGCAAGCATCGGGCCGCCGCTCGATATCACGCCGGCCGGCGTGAAATCCCGCCGCGCGGCAGCGGAGGCAGTCAATCGCAATGGCAATCCGAACGGTCCGGTCGCAAGCTTGCGCCAGTTCGGGCGCGCCTTTGCCGGCATCGGCCGCGAAACGAACCGGCCCGTACACGGCCCGGTCAGCGCAAGGAAGAAGCCTCCGCGCCAAGCAGCCGAAGCGGATCTGTCGCGGCAGGAGGGCTTTCCCTCCTCCGCGCAGCCATAGTGGGCTCAGTGCATCCGATTGGAGACCGGCTTGCCTTTCAAGCCGTCATGCGAATGCCGGAGGTCAAGGGTCGGCGGCGGCTGCTCCTTGACGAAGTCTTGCGTCATCTCGCCAGGGCCGCCCTTGGCAATGGTGGTGCCGCCGTCAGCAAACAGCAACGCGCCGGTCACAAAACTCGCCTCGTCGGATGCGGCGAATGCGAACACGTTGGCCATCTCTTCCGGCGTGCCGCGCCGGCCGAGCACGGTGCCGGCCAACGTCTGCTTTTCCATGCGTGCATCCATCGGACCGGTTTCCTTGCGGGTCCAGGCGGTGTCGATGGGTCCGGGGCAGACGCAGAGCGCGCGAATACCGTATTTGCCCTGCTCGTAAGCCACGCCGCGCATGAAGGCGTGCAGGAATCCCTTGGAACCGCCATAGGCCGCCGCGGTGGGCTCGCCGACCTCGCCGGCTTCCGAGCCGGTTGAGATCACCACCCCGCGCGATTGCTGCAGATGGGGCAGCGCGAATTTGGTCATCAGGAACGCCGACCTGATATTGTTGCGGACGATGTAATCGAAACTCTCGATCGAGTAGTCCTGACACTCGGCGATTTCAGGAAATACGCCGGCATTGTTGATCAGGATGTCTAACTTGCCGAATACGTCGACCGCCATGGTGACGCAGGCTTTGGCATCGGTCTCGTCCGCGAGGTCGCCGAGAAACGGCTCGGCCTGGCCGCCATGCATCTTGATGTGATACGCCACATCCTCAATCGGATCGTCGGGCAATCCCGCGACGATGAGTTTCGCGCCCTCCTTGGCAAATTTGTGCGCGATCGCTTCACCGATGCCGGTCCCCGCACCCGTGACAATAGCAACTTTTCCCTCAAGCCGACCGGCCATGATACGTCTCCGCGGTGGATGGGTTGAGATGCGCGCCAAGGCAAGCTCTGCTCCGTGGCGGCTTTGACGATGCGAGTCCTCTAAACGTGCCGCGCGTTCACGACGATCTTCGTTCCCGCGAGCGCGCGCGACACCGGACAGTTGCGCCTGGCGTTTTCGACCTCCTCGCGGAACCTCACCTTGTCGATGCCGCGCACGTCGACATCGGTATCAAGCGCGATCTCCGTGACGGCAAATCCTTCGCCTACCTTCTCGAGCAAAGCCTTCGCGTGCGTGCGGATGCTTTCAGGCTTGAAGCCGGCACGCTCCAGCCCGGCCGACAGTGCCATCGAGAAGCAGCCGGCATGCGCCGCCGCGATGAGTTCTTCCGGATTCGTGCCTTCGCCTTTCTCGAAGCGCGAGCCGAAGGAATAGGAGCCTTCGAAAGCGCGGCTGCCAAGCTTGACGGAGCCGCGGCCATCGCGCAGCCCTCCTGTCCACTCCGCATCTGCCGTGCGCTCCGCAACCATGGAACGGGGCCCATCCTGACGCGCGGGCCCACTGTGCCGTTTCAGTTCCTGATCGATGATCTCGCGCGAGCCTTCAGCCGGATCCATGTGCGTCGGAAAATGCGCCATCGTTTGCTCCTGGGGGTCCTGGAGGAGGCGGCTTTCGAAAAGTGGCGTGACGCGCCGATGTGCCGCAGGTCGGGCCAAACAAGGACCCCGTCAGTTACCGAGGTAATCTGACGGGGCTTGTAAGCTGATCAATGGCGTGGCTCGCCGTTGACACTTTGGTTTTGGCTCGCTCTTCCATTGACCGCTTACTGACCGGCAAAACCCCGCATGACCGCTAACGTTCCGTTGCCATAGTAGTTTTAATCTTTGAGCGGACGCACGTGAGCCCGGACGACGGTGGACGGAACCCGTGACGAGCCCGACCTCAGCGGCTGTAGGTGCCGATGAGCTCGGCCTGCCCGAGCATGTGCTTCTCGGCTTCCTTCCAGATGTCAGTGACAGCCAGCTTGGGCGCTCGTGAAAGCGCTTCCACATCCAGGGCTGCCAGCTTGAAATGGTAATGGTGCGTCCCGTGTCCCTTCGGCGGTGCGGGCCCGCAATAACGTGGCTCGCCGAAATCGTTGACGCCCTTGCCAAGACGCTCCGTCTTGGCACCGCTGCCACGGTCGACACCCTCCGGCAACAAAGTCCGTTCGCCCATGATATTGTAGAGCCCCCAATGGCGGAACGTACCCGAGGGTGCATCCGGATCTTCCACGATCAAAGCAAAGCTCTTGGTGCCTGCCGGCGGATCCGACCATTGCAACGGCGGCGAGAGGTTTTCGCCATCCGCCGTGTATTTTGGGGGAATGGGATCGCCATCCTGAAACGCGGAACTCTTCAAGCTGAAGGTCATATCCAGCCTCCTGATGGTTGCTGATATCGGCCGCGGTCTCGCCCCGAGCGAAGGGCGTACGAGGCGCGCTAGCTGCCGTGACCGGAACGGCGTTCCTTGTCGGTGGCCTCGGAGATGCCCTGCAGAGCGTCCTGCGCCACGCGCCCTTCCGAGCGGCCGAGATCGGCGAGCGCGATCACACCGGCGAGCCTCTTGTCGCGGTTGAGCACCGGCAACCGGCGGATCTGATCCCTGGCCATGATCTGGGCCGCCGCTTCGGCATCGTCATCCTCGAAGCAATAGCTCACGCCTTCCGACATCACGTCACGGACGACCGTGTTGCCGGGCGTGCGGTTGTCGGCGACGGCCCGCATCACGATGTCGCGGTCGGTGACCATGCCGACCAATCGATCATTCTCTCCGACAGGCAGTGCACCGATGTTATCGGCGCGCATTTTGCGCGCCACGTCGCGTATGGTCATGTTCGGATCGGCGATCGCCACCTTTCGCTGCATAATATCTTGGACTTGCATCTGTCTGCTCCTGAAACCTGCATCTCGCGATTTCGCCCTCGCGGATCAACGGCGAGTGGGCCGACCGGTTTCTATGGAAAGCCGCCTAAACGGAACAGGGGAAGCCGCCGCTCAGGTCCTCTGCACCAGCCCGTAGATGACGTTCCGGTTCGCATCCATGAACAGCCGCCGCGAGGCAATTGCCTGTCTCGGCAAGTCCGACCAGATTTCCTCGACCTTGCTCTCGTCACGGAAAAGCAGCCGCCAATCCATGAAAGTCTCCATGTATCCGGCATCATGGATACCGCGCGCAAAGTTCGCAAACAGGAGCTCGCCTCCGGGACGGAGCATCGCGAACGCTGTTTCGGTCAGGCGTTTGGCCACGCGATCGGAGAGATGATCATACAGGCCCGCCGCATAGATGACATCGAAGCTGCCAAGTTCATGCTGGCCGGCGATCAGGCCGGTGACCGAGCCCCCAACCCGTCGGATCGGTAACTCGGCAAACGTGCGCGCAAGGTATGCGAGGGCCTCCTTGTCCTGATCCACCGCCATCCAGCGCGCGACGTTGCCTTCGGCCAATGCTCGGGATTGCGCCGCCTCGCGCAGATGTCCGGCACCGATGGAGAGAACTGAGATCTGGCGTCCACGTTCGTGGGCTACGCGATCGACCAGCTTTGCGATGACGCCGCGGCGCTCACGAATGGCGGCTGAGCACGCCATTTCGGAGGTGAAGCCGTAGATCTCGCGGCCGAGCCTGGTCGCGCTGGAGACGTGCGCCGCAATATTGGCCTCGCCATAGATAAAATCCAGCAGCCGCGCGTCGCCCGGATAACCCCGCGGCTTCCGGTAAGACCAGCTCGTCAAGGGGTCCTGATGAACGACCCGCGCCAGCGGATGATGCATCCACTCGCTTCTGAGCAGCCTCCACTTGTCGGCATCCAGCCGCTCTCGCAGGTCGCAAAGACCTGATACCAAGCACGACATCGCGTTTGCCGCCGGCGCCGTCGAGAACATTTGCAAGACTTCGTCCAGCAACGCGAGGGCATGATCGCGGCGATCGCGAAGACACGAACAACGCGCGACTTGCGTGTCCATCATCATGTTTCAACCCTTGGGCCGCCCGCGCGACCCTCCCCTCCATTTTCGAGGACGCAAAGGCTAGCCAGACCGGATGAAACCGGCATCACCCAAATGGGCTATCACCCAGGCCATGTCTGTGAAATCACGATCAAACTCACCGACCGGGCGGTTCACGATCGAAACCATTGCGGAGCGATCAGCCGATGATTGGGGGATTGACGATTGGGGGATTGACGCAGCCGAGGACGGTAGCCTGGAACGTCGGGATGCCCAACGAGTTTGCGTTGCTGGGGACGCCGTCCGAGAGCAAGGAGCCCGCCCAATGGCCCTCTCCCCTGAGGCCGAGCGCGCTCGCGCGCAGGCAAACCACGAGTTGATCGCCTTGTTGCGTGGCGCCGGCGAACATCTGCCCGCGCCGGAGCGGGACGATTTTGGTTCCTATTTCGACCGCTTCGCCGCCGCGAAGCTCGTGCTGCTTGGCGAAGCAACGCATGGCACGTCGGAGTTCTACCGGGCGCGCGCCGCCATCACGCGGCAGTTGATCGAACATCACGGCTTCAACATTGTCGCCGTCGAGGCCGATTGGCCGGACGCCGCGGCGATCGATCGCTATGTCCGGCAACTGCCAGCCGCATCCGGCGCCGAGCCGCCGTTCGAACGTTTCCCGACCTGGATGTGGCGCAACGTCGAGGTGCGCGAATTCGCGGATTTCCTGCATCAGCACAATGACGCTTTTGCGATGGACAAGCGGGTCGAATTTCGCGGCCTGGATGTCTATAGCCTGCGCCGCTCCATTGCGGCTGTCATCGACTATCTCGAAAAGGTCGACCCCGAACGCGCCCGCGCGGCGCGCCAGCGTTACGGCTGCCTCACGCCTTGGCAGGCCGATCCCACTGCTTACGGGCTCGCCATGCTATCCGGCCGCGACACCTGCGAGGATGACGTCGCAGCGCAACTGCACGATCTGCTCGAGCATCGCCTGGCCTATGTCGCGCGCGATCCGGAAGCCTTCTTCAGCGCCGCTCAGAACGCGCGCGTCGTCCGCGCGGCCGAGCGCTATTACCGATTGATGTATCGCGGCTCGACCGAGTCGTGGAACCTGCGCGACCGGCACATGTTCGAGACGCTGCAATACGCGATGCAGCGGCGTGGTGCGGGCGCAAAGGCTGTGGTCTGGGCGCACAATTCCCATATCGGCAATGCATCGGCGACTTCGATGGGCTGGGCCGGCGAGTTCAACATCGGCGAGCTTGTCCGCGACGCCTATGGCGAGGATGCGCGCCTGATCGGCTTTGGCACGGACCGCGGAACGGTGGCGGCGGCTTCCGACTGGGACGGCGAGATGGAAATCAAATCCGTGCGGCCCGCGCGCGAGGACTCCTACGAATCGCTGTTCCGTCACACCGGGCTTGCGCGATCTCTCACCGATCTGCGGCCGCCCGGCCGGCGCGACCTGCGCGAGGCGCTGACCGGCCCGCGGCTCGAGCGCGCGATCGGCGTCGTCTACCGCCCGGAGACCGAATTGTTCAGTCACTATTTCGAAGCGGTGCTGCCGGACCAGTTCGACGCCTTCATCTGGTTCGAGGAAACGCGCGCGGTGACGCCGCTCGAAGCACCGAATGTTACCGCAAGCGCCGACACCTATCCGTTCGGATTGTGACCTTCATGCGCGTCATTGCAACGGCCAAGATTGCAATGACCAACACCTGCACTACGCCGCGGCCAGCGCATCCTGGTTGATCTCGCCCTTGGCGAGCGAGGTCAGAAGTTCATCGGTGCGCTTCTCTTCTTCGAGGCTCTCGTGCAGCAGGCGCTGATCGTCGCGCAGCTCAAGCTGACCCGCGAGCGCCGCCACGCTGCCGTAAGCGGCGATCTCGTAATGCTCGAGCTTCTGCGCCGAAGCCAGCAGCCCGGCATCACGCAGGTCGTCGCCCTTGAGCATACCGATCATCTTCTCGGTTTCCTTGATCATCGCCTGGAGCGCCTGATCGGTGTGCGCATCCGCCTCCGCCTTGTGCTTTTGCAGGATCGAGCGGAGGCGATCACACTGCGTCGCGGTCTGCCGCCGATGCTTCTCGAATGCGTCCTTCAATGACGGATGCGACGCCACGCCGGCCATCCGCTCCAGGGCTTTGCCCAGTTGCTGTTCCACGCTGACCAGTTCCTGAAGCTCCGCGATGTACATGTCTTTGAAATTGGTGATCTGCATGGCGATTACCTTTCGTTTCCTGGCACCGTCGTTCCCGCGAAGGCCAAGGCCGACATCTGTGCGGCCTCCGCTGCTTCAACGATGCGAGGACGACCGCGTTCCCAACACGACCGCGCCGGCTCTGCTTCGCAGAAAATACGGGGAACGAAGATGGCGCGTTTGCGATTGTCGGAATAACCGAGCCACTTGATCGCGAAACCAGCGCGTCACGTCCTTCGGAAAGAAGTGAATGCCCACCATCGTCGTAACAGGTGCAAGCGCAGGGGTTGGTCGCGCGATCGCGCTCGAATTCGCGCGGCAAGGCGCCGATGTCGCGCTGCTGGCAAGGGGGCGAGAGCGGCTCGACAGCGCCGCCGGCGAAATCCGGCGGCTCGGCCGAAGGGCTCTTGCAGTCTGCGTCGATGTCGCCGATCCGGCCGCGCTCGAACAGGCGGCCGATCAGATCGAGCGTGAACTGGGCCCCATCGATGTTTGGATCAATAATGCGATGGTGACGATTTTTGCGCCGGTGCACGAAATCACACCGGAGGAATTTCGTCGCGTCACCGAAGTCACCTATCTCGGACAGGTCCATGGAACTCTTGCCGCCTTGAGGCGCATGCGGCGACGCGGTCATGGAACAATCGTCCAGGTCGGCTCAGCGCTGGGCTACCGCGCCATTCCGCTGCAATCCGCCTATTGCGCCGCGAAATTCGCGGTGCGCGGTTTTACCGATTCCCTGCGCACCGAACTCATCCATGAGGGCAGCAGCATCAGGCTCACCGTGGTTCAGCTCCCGGCCGTCAATACCCCGCAATTCGACTGGGCACGCAGCCGCATGAGCAGGAAAGCGCAGCCGCTGCCGCCGATCTTTCAGCCCGAGGCAATCGCGCGCGAGATCGTGCGCGCGGCCCACCAGGCACCGCGCGAGCTCTGGATCGGCGCCCCGACATTGAAGGCGATCGCCGGGAACATGATCGCACCGCACGTCGTCGACGACATTCTCGCGCGCAAAGGCTATTCGGGCCAGCTCGCCGACGAACCGCGCGACCCCGATACACCCGACAATATGTTCGCGCCGCCGCCCGGCGATACCGGCGCACACGGCCGCTTCGATCCGCAAGCGAACGAGAACGTCAGCAGTTTCGATCCGCATTGGTTACGGGCCGCCGCCCTCCTGGCAATTGCAGCCCTGGGACTTGCGACCTTGCTGGGCAGCCAGCGCGGCCGTGATCCGCGGGATCTGGCGCAATTGCGGCGATTGAGCAGGAGCGCATGACCATCACCTCAGGGCGCCAGATCGGTAGCGATATGGTTGCCGCAGGGGTTGGCGCGGCGTTCACCGCGGTCTGCGGAGCAGCCTTGCTGGCCCCGCGGAGCCGTCCTGCATCGTCCCGCAGGGCTCGTGCCGGGCAAGGGACCATTTTTCGCCTAAAGGAAAAGCCGGCCATCACGGCGGCGCGGCGGCTCAATCGCGCGGCCGGCGTGCTGGCGTTTTCGGTGCTCGCCGACAGCGCCATCGAGCATTACCGCGGCTCGTTCTGCAATCCGGCGATGTATGTGCCGCTGGCCGTATCGAGCCTCGCGCTCATGACGAGCGGTCACGGCATCATGGACCGGCGTGCCACAGCCCATCGCATGCGCGACGCGAGCTACGGCGCGGCGCTGTTGACCGGCGCGGTCGGCACCGGCTTTCATCTCTACAACGTTCTCAAACGTCCGGGCGGATGGCGCTGGGAGAATCTCTTCTATGGCGCGCCGCTCGGCGCGCCCAGCGCACTGCTGCTGTCCGGCCTGTTCGGCTTCATGGCCGAGCGCGTGCGCGATGCGCGCTCCGGCCAGCGGCCGCGTTTTCTCAACCTTCCGATCGGCCGGCTGACCGCCGCACTCACCGCTGCAGGTCTGCTGGGCACCGTGGGCGAAGCCGGTCTCCTGCATTTTCGCGGCGCCTACCACAATCCTTTCATGTTCGTTCCGGTGACGCTGCCGCCGGGAGCAGCGCTGGTGATGAGCGAAGTCGCGTTCGGTCCAAAGCGTCCCCACCGCGTCTTCTCGCGCTGGTGGCTGCGGCTGACCGCGGCGATCGGCTTTGCGGGCGTGGCCTTTCATGCCTACGGCGTTCACCGCAACATGGGCGGCTGGCGCAACTGGCGACAGAACATACTCAACGGCCCTCCACTGCCGGCACCGCCGAGCTTTGCGGGCCTGGCGCTCGCGGGACTGGCCGCCCTCTCCTTGCGCGAGGAGGCAAGAGATGCGTGATCTCTATCCCGGCTATGACGTGCTCGCCAAACGCAACACGCCGTCCTGGAACGACATGACCCGCCGGGTAATCGACGAGCGGCTTGGCATCGATCCAGCGGCGCACAGCTTCTTCTCCGACGCGGAATGGACGACGCTGTTGGCCGTCTGTGATCGCATCATCCCGCAGCCGCCCGAGCGATCCCGGCCCGTACCGATCGCCGCACTGCTCGATCGCAAGCTCTCGCGCGGTTTGCATGATGGCTATCGCCATGCGCAATTGCCGCCGGCGCAAGACGCCTGGAAGCGCGGGCTGTTCGCGATCGACAGGGAGGCCGCTGCTCTCCATGACGCCTTGTTTGCCGAGCTCGCCGCGGACCAGCAGGATGCGCTCCTGCGCCAGATGCAGGACGGCAAACTCTATGACGCCGCATGGCGCGATATGCCCTGTGCACTGTTCTTCAAGGCACGGCTCCTGCCCGACATCGTCAAGACCTATTACGCTCATCCGACCGCCTGGAACGAAATCGGCTGGGGCGGACCGGCCAGCCCACGCGGCTATGTGCGGCTGCGCGCCGATTTCCGCGATCCCTGGGAGGCCGCGGAGTCCAAGCCCGGCCGCGCGACGCAAGCTTTGCGGGAGAACCGTCGTGTCGGCCGGTGAGCCCCGCGTCAACGCCTTGGCTCCTGATGATCCGACGACCACGCCGCGGGCGCGCAACGGCCACGCGCCGGACGTGTTTCGCATCAATGCCTGGATGCCGATGCGGCAATATGCCGATAATGACGAGGTGGATTTTGCCATTGTTGGCACCGGCGCGGGCGGCGGCACGCTTGCCTGCAAACTTGCGGAGGCCGGCTTTTCGGTGGTCGGCTTCGATGCGGGACCGTTCTGGCGGCCGCTGGAAGATTTCGCCTCCGACGAGGAAGCACAGACCAAGCTTTACTGGACCGACGAGCGCATCGTCGACGGCGAAAATCCGCTGCAACTCGGCTCCAACAATTCCGGCCAGTCCGTCGGCGGGTCGACCGTGCATTTCGCGATGGTCTCGCTGCGGTTTCGGCCCGAATGGTTCAAGTCGCGCTCGCTGCTCGGCTACGGCGCGGACTGGCCGCTCGACTGGCGCGAGATGTGGGACTATTACGAGCAGGTCGAACAGGCGCTGAAGATCGCGGGTCCCGTGAGCTATCCCTGGGGACCGAAGCGGCCGCGCTATCCCTATCGCGCCCATGAACTCAACGCGCCGGCACTCTTGTTGGCGCGCGGCGCCGAAGCACTCGGCATCCATTGGACGCCGACGCCGATCGCCACGCTCTCCGCGCCGCGCGGCGCCTCGCCGCCCTGCGTCTATCGCGGCTTCTGCGTGATCGGCTGTTCCACCAACGCCAAGCAGAGTGCGCTCTTGGTCTGGATACCCAGGGCCATCCGCGCGGGCGCCGAAATCCGCGATCTCGCGATGGTCGGCCGCATCGAGCTCAACGGCGATCGCGTCAGCGGCGTGCACTATTATCGCGAGGGGGAGTGGCGTTTTCAAAAGGCAAGGAATGTGGTGGTTGCGGGCTACGCGATTGAAACGCCGCGCCTGCTCCTGATGTCGGCCACCCCGCGCTTTCCCGCGGGGCTTGCCAATTCCTCCGGACTTGTCGGCAAGAACCTCATGGTGCAGGCGAACCAGGCGGTGTGGGGCGTGGTCGATGAGGAGGTCCGCTCCTACAAGGCGCCGCCGTCGCTCGCCCTCACCGAGCACTGGAATTATGAAGACCGCGGCAAGGATTTTTTCGGCGGCTACGCCTATATGAGCCAGGGTCCGCTGCCCGTGCTCTGGAGCAACACGCTCGCCACCGCGCGCGGGCTGTGGGGCCAGGCGCTGGTCGACGAGATGCAGCGCTATAACCACACGGTCGGGCTCAAGATCGTCGGGGAATATATGCCGCAGGAGCGCAACCGCGTGACGCTGACCGACGAGAAGGACCGTTTTGGCCTGCCGGTTCCGCGCGTCACCTACTCCTGGTGCGACAACGACAAGAAGCTCAATCGTCATGCGCTCGCTTTCATGCGCCAGGCGCTTGAGGCCGTCGGCGCGCGCGAAATCTGGGACCAGGAGGACGATACCGCCCATCTCAACGGCACCGCGCGCATGGGCGACGATCCCAGAACCAGCGTCGTCGACGCCGACTGCCGAAGCTGGGACATCCGCAATCTGTGGATCTGCGACGGCTCGGTGTTCCCGACGGTCGGCGGGGTCAATCCCTCGCTGACCATTCAGGCAATCGCCTGCCGCACCGGCGACCGCATCAAGGAGATGGCACGGCGCGGCGAGCTGTGAGCGCCGCAAAACAGTTGCCCTGCCCACCGCGACAGGCGATGAATGGCAGTCGAACAGAATCGTCCAACGCAGCTTCGCAAGCCCATGGCCAGACGCACCGGCAGCGCCGACCTTCCGCTCCACACCGGGCGCGTTCCGCCCTGGCTGGCCAGCCGCATGGCGCAGCTCGGCGCCATCGTCACCCAGGCGATCGTGCATCACTACGGGCGCGACGAGTTCCTGCAGCGGCTTGCACATCCCTTCTGGTTCCAGTCGTTCGGCGCGGTCATGGGCATGGACTGGCACTCCTCGGGCATCACCACCAGCGTGATCGGCGCGCTGAAGCGCGGACTGAAGCCGCTCGAAAGCGAGCTCGGCATCCATGTCTGCGGCGGGCGCGGCCAGCACTCGCGCAAGACGCCGGACGAACTGCGCCAGCTCGGCGAGCGCGTCGGCTTCGACGGCGCCAGGCTGACCCGCGCCAGCCGCCTGGTGGCAAAGGTCGACAGCGCGGCGGTGCAGGACGGGTTTGACCTCTATCTCCACGGCTTCTTTGTCACCAATGACGGCAAATGGACCGTGGTGCAGCAGGGCATGAACGGCGACAAGCGGCAGGCGCGCCGCTACCACTGGCATTCGCAAGCGCTGCAGGATTTTGTCGACGAGCCGCACAGCGCCATCGATGGTCCCCGACAGGGCGAGATCGTCAATCTCACCGATCAT
Organism: Bradyrhizobium sp. ARR65; assembly: GCF_000472385.1. Taxonomy (GTDB): domain Bacteria; phylum Pseudomonadota; class Alphaproteobacteria; order Rhizobiales; family Xanthobacteraceae; genus Bradyrhizobium. The sequence goes on along the minus strand of NZ_AWZU01000005.1, from coordinate 156,965 downwards.
CGCGCGAAAATGTCGCGCGGCGCGCAGCTCGAGCTGCTCAGCGAACTCGGCCCCGACCGGATCGTCTCCGAGTTCGAGGCGCTGACCGACACTGCCCCGAGGCAAGCACTGCTGCCGCATCTGATCATGCCGGCACATCACGATGTGCGGCCGAAAGATGTGTTCGCGCGGCGCCTGCATGCGACGCTCGCCGCCGCGGAGCAGCAAGGGCCGCAGGATTTCGCCGAGCTGCTGCTGACACCGGGAGTCGGCGCACGGACCGTGCGCTCGCTTGCGATGGTGGCGGAAGTCGTGCACGGCGCGCCCTACCGCTTCCAGGATCCGGCGCGCTTCTCGCTCACCCATGGCGGCAAGGACCGGCATCCCTACCCCGTGCCGATCAAGGTCTACGACGAGACCATCCGCGTGCTGAAATCTGCAGTACAGAGCGCCAGGCTCGGCCGCGAGGAGGAACTCGGTGCCATCAAGCGCCTTGACGACCAGGCGCGCCAGCTCGAGCGCAATGCAAGGGGCCCCTCCCTCGAAGCTTTCATCGCAACCGAACGCGCCGCGTCGGCTGAGCTCGATGGCCGTTCCGTGTTCGGTTGGGAGCGCGACATCGCTGCCGCTGCGACGACTACCGAACGGTCCCGGTGAGCAGCGGTCGTGCCGGCCAAAAGCGCAGGAGTGCTCGCCTTCAGGACCAAGGGCCGCCGGCTGGAAGTGCTGCTGGTGCATCCGGGCGGACCGTTCTGGCGCAACAAGGATCTTGGTGCGTGGTCGATCCCCAAAGGCGAATTCGGCGCGGACGAGGAGCCCGAACAGGTGGCGCGCCGGGAATTCTGCGAGGAACTCGGCATCGAGCTCTCCGTGCCGCTGGTATCCCTGGGCGAGATCCGCCAGCGCGGTGGCAAGGTCGTCACGGCCTTTGCCGCGGATTGCGATGTGGATGTCGATGCCATCCGCAGCAACACGTTCGACATCGAATGGCCGCCGCGCAGCGGCAAGCGGCAGACATTTCCGGAAGTCGACCGCGCCGAATGGTTCGACCTGCCAACCGCGCGAAGCAAGATCAACGAGGCCCAGCGCGAATTGCTGGACCGGCTCGAAACCAAATCTAACAAAACGAAGCGCTAGGCGACTTTGCCCTGATGTCACTGGGGGTCGCCGATCCATGCTCAATTATGTGACGTCCTCCTTCGTGACACTGGCCCTGGTCATCGATCCGATCGGACTTGCGCCCGCCTTCATCGCCATCACCCAAGGTCTCGACGTCGCACAGAAGCGCGTGCTGGCGGTCCGCGCCTCGTTCATTGCCGGCGTCATCTTGATCGTGACGGCGCTGCTCGGAAACTGGTTCCTGGCCCAGCTTCGGATCGGACTGTCGGCATTCCAGATTTCCGGCGGAATATTGCTGTTCAGCGTGGCCACCCGGATGATCTTTGGCGAACGCATGCGGCAGGAGAGCCGTGAGGCCGAGACCGCGGCGCGCGAGAAGGTCGCCGATCTCGCGGCCTTCCCGCTCGCCATTCCACTGATTGCAGGCCCCGGCGCGATCACCGCGACGCTCCTGCTCGCAAGCCGCACCGGCGGCGATCCGCTATGGCTGCTCGCCTTGGTGCTCATCATTCTTGTTGTTGCGATCGCCTCGGCGATCTCCTTTCTGCTGGCCGGCCAGCTTGCGCGGATCTTGGGGCGCACGGGCAACATCGTGCTTGCCCGGCTGCTCGGGATTTTGCTTGCCGCCTTCGCGACGCAGTTCGTGGTGGACGGCATCAAGGACGCCTTTCATTTCGCCGATTGAACAAGCCCGCGTTCCCGCTGCCGGGATCATTTGGCGAGTCAATGCGTTCCTTTAAGGACAATCGTCTCGCTGAGATCGAAAGGAGCAGCGCGATGCCACGAAAGCAGACCATCAGGAAGGCCCAGCAGGACAAGCGCGAGGGCAAATCGGCGACCACCCAGGCCGGCGAGTTCGTGCGCGAGGAGATGGACAAGATTCGCGAAGGCGAGCATGGCGCCAGGTCGCCGCAGCAGGCGATCGCCATCGGCCTCTCCGAAGCGCGCCGCGCCGGCGTCGACCTGCCGCCGCCCCGCAAGGGCAAGGCGAAAACCAGCACCCGCCGCAGCGCCAAATACGCCTATGAGGCCGGCCAGGGACGGCGCAAGACCAAACGCCAGCCACGCGTGTCGCGCGCGGTGAAGGGCGTGCTGAAGCGCGAGCCGCGGAGCTCCGCATCGCGCAGCGCGCTGTCGAAACAGGCCAAGCGCGCCGCCGGCCGCCGCAGTGCCGCCTCGCGCTCAGCCGCGGCGCGAAAAGCTGTGCGGACCAAGGGCGCACGCGGCCGCTCGGAAGCCGCTCGTAAGGCAGCCCGCACCAAGGGCGCGAAGGGCCGTTCGGCGGCCGCCAGGAAGGCTGCGCAGACGCGGACGAGACGGACGCGCACGCGCAAGACGACGCGGCGCACGCGGCGGAAGTAGGAATCTGGTCGCGCGGGCGCGGCGTCTGGTTCACGGTCCTTCAGGCCTGCCCGAAGTCGCGATAAATGCCGCGCTCGAAGTGCCGATAGGCCGCGAGCGCCTGCGTATCGGCGAAGGGCAGGATCTGCGTCATGATCACGCCCGCGATCCGCATCGTCGGGTCGATCCAGTAATAGGTATTGAACAGGCCGGCCCAGGTGAGACTGCCCGCCCGGCGGCCCTCGCGCACGGGATCGAGATTGATCATGTGCCCGAGGCCCCAGCGCAGACGCGTGCCGGGGAAGAAATCGACGTCGTTGGACAGCGCCGGATTGGTGGTCTTGAGGACGCCCGCCTGCAGATTACCGATCTGATTGACCGCCATCAGCGCCACGGTTTCGGGGCGCAGGATGCGTGCGCCGCCGAGGCTTCCGCCGGCGAGCAGTGCTTGCGTGAGCCTCAGATAATCCGGCGCCGTGGAATAGATGCCGCCACCACCCGAAAATGTCGTCGGCATCGCCTGCCTTTCCAGCGGCTGCGGCACCAGGGCGCCATCCGCCTCGCGCACATGCAGGCTCGCCTCACGCGCGCGCTGCTTCTCGCTCAGCGAGAACGCCGTGTCGTCCATACCAAGCGGGCCCGTGATGTGGTCGCGGAAATAGCGATCGAGGCTTTGGCCGCTGGCGATTTCCACCATGCGGCCGACATGATCGATGCTGTTGCCATAGGCCCATCGCGTGCCGGGCTCGAACATCAGCGGCTTGCGCGGCAGATGCGGATGGTGTCGCGCGGCCTTCAGGTAGCGCACCACGTTCGGATCCCACAGCACGTAGCTGAAGCCAGAGGTGTGCGACAGCAGCTGACGCAGCGTGATCGGCTTTTGCGCGAGGCGCAGCCGCGGGGCGCCTTTCGCGTCGAACCCTGCGAGCACCTGCTCGGCGGCGAGCGAGGGGTCGACGTCGGCGGCCGGCTCATCAAGCCGAAGCTTGCCTTGCTCCACGAGCTGCAGGGCCGCGACCGAGGTCAGGAGCTTCACCATGGAAGCGATGCGGAAGATCGTGCCGGTCGACATGCGCGCGCCATCGGCCATGTTACGGAAACCGAACGCGCCCTGATAAAGCACCGAGCGCTCGTTCGCGGCCATGGCAACGACACCCGGTATCTCACCGGCAGCGACCTTCGCCTGCAGGATGCGATCGATGTCGGCGCGTTCTGGCGCCTCAGGCGGCGACGCGACAGCGCTGGACCGAAGCGGAAGCAAGCCTGCTCCCGCAAGCCCCGCCGTCCCAAGCAGCGCGTCACGCCGTGTGAGCAAGCCCATGGTATCCCCCTGCAGGCCGACTCCGTGCGACTGTCAGTCTAGACCTTCGCGCCTCACCCTTGAAGTCCCTTGTGCATAGCGCGGCGGAACCGTGGACAGAAGCGAGCTCCGCCACTTGCGAATCCCCGCCCCGTGCTAGCAGCCGGAGCGAGCGAAGGGGACGGCGGATTCGTCCGAGCGCGGGAGCGATCTTGATGCTGGTGATAAAAGGGCGGCGGCAGGCGATCCGGACGCTGCAGGGCTGGGCGGTCTCCGTGCTGCTCGAAGCCGACGCCATCTGCGAATGCGAGGCGCACGGCTGGCTGCAGGATCGCGCCGATCCGCAAGCCCGCGCGCGAGCACTTGTCATTGCGCGCGAGCAGCCGCCCGGGGGCGTCTCGGTGGAGGCGGCGGTCGCCGCGATGATGGAGGTGCTGGAGGGCATCGGCGATGCCTGCCCGGAATGCGCGGCGGAGGGCGCGTAAGTCACGCAATCCTCGCGTTGACCATTGCGGAGAGCCCTCGGATTCATTTTCAAACAGCATGAGATGCACGTCCGCATTCTCGCGGCGCTCTGCGCCCGAGTTCTGTTCGCAAACCTTGGCCCTCGAAATAGCCAGAGGGCGCAGGGAAGGCCGGGTGCCCGCCGCACCCGCGGCCCCGTGTGCAAGAATTGCGCGAGAAGCGCACACGGGAGTAACCACAGGTCAGGCGGAATCACACCGGCCTTCCCTGCGCGATGGCTTTACGGCTTACTCCGCGCTCTCCCCGGTGAGCCAGACTTTGTTGTCACCGTCGCCTTGCGATATCGGCGCATCATTGTCCGGTTGGACTCCGCGCGACATCCGCAAGGCTTAGCGCCAGCCTCGGGGCGCCAGGACCACACNGCTTCGCCGTACGCAGCGCATCGCTCGCCTTGCGCGCATCGATCGCTCACGAAATCCGCCCTGCGATCGAAAAGCGCGCGCGATGTTGCCGCGTCCATCGCATTCCGTCTCACGTTTCGTGACGATGGCGACACGCCCCTCTGACCGAAACGGAACGGGCGAGAACATACACGCGATTTGGATTCGGAAAAACAGAAATATTTTTGATGCTAGGGATTGACGGAGATTTGCGGAGCGTGCTCGGCGGGCAAATCAGTTTCGAGGAAAGAGCAGCCGGCATATACGGTGAGTAGCCCGCGTGAGCGCAGCGACACGCGGGACCAGAGCTCGATGCGCTCTCCCTGATAGCGTGCGGGAGAGTATTCATGCCGTCGAGGCTATCTGCGTTACTCTCGAGCCCAATGCGGATATTCTGTCCAAGGCTCTCAGGAAGTTGGAACAGAAAATTGCGATTCATCCAGCGATGAGGAATGGTTTTTCCTCACTCTACGGATACACGAATGACCAGGGCGGAATACGACATGCACTGATGGATGATGGGACAGCGAAAGTCGATGAACCGGACGCGCTGTTCATGCTAGGGGCTTGCGCAGCGTTCGTGTCGTATCTCATAAACAAGGCGCGATCGAGCGGCTTATAGGACTTTCCCGCTGGTGAATCGGTCCAATGCCCCGCACGATGCTCAAAGCCGCACCTGAGTCTAGCGTGAACCTTACCCCGAGCGCTCGGCTCGTCGCGTCACCGGCACGAGCCACTCAGCTCTTCTAAACTTCGATGGAGCACACTCCAGAGCCTCTCAACCAACGCCCCGCCGCCCTGCCCTCACGCCGCCATCTCGACGCGATTTCGACCGTTCCCCTTGGCGCGATAGAGCGCATCGTCCGCTCTCTTCAGGACGGCGGACAAATCCGTCCCCTCCGAGCCCGTGGTCGCCACGCCGATGCTCACCGTCAGCGGCTTGTTGCCGATTGCCGGGACGGGTAGCGCCTGGACCATCGCCCTCACCTCCTCGGCAAAGCTTCGCGCCTCGTCGGAGGACGCGCCTTCGAGCACGAACACGAACTCTTCGCCGCCTATTCTTGCAAGGAGCTGATCCGGCGAAACGGCCGAGCGGAGCACGCTCGCCAGACTCCTCAACACCTCGTCCCCGACATCATGACCGAAGCGATCGTTGATCGACTTGAAATGATCGATGTCCACGAGCAGCGCGGCATAGGATCGCCTCAAGCAATCCAGCTCCTCGACGAAGGCGCCGAGCTGGCGACGGTTCGGAAGTCCGGTCAGTTCGTCGGTGGTCGCCTGCTCCTCGAGCAGCTCCGTCAGGCGCACCTGCTCGGATATGTCCCGCACGATCGCAGTGAACTCGACCAGTCCGCCGTTGTTGATCTTCGATATTGCGATCTGCAGCGGCACGGTGCTTCCGTCGCGCCGCCGCCCATACACCCGATTTCGCTCCTCCATCTGCCGCGATTGAATTGGCGAGGTGGCGAAGCGATTGACGTGCGTCCTGTGATGTGCGCGGTTCGCTTCCGGGATCAGGATCTCGATCGACTTTCCCAGTATTTCCTCCCGGCTGTATCCGAACAGGATTTCAGCCGAGCAATTGAACAGCACGATGCGCTGCTCGTGATCGATCGATATGATCGCATCATATGCGGCATCGACGACGAGGCGGAAACGGGAGGTGCTGACTTCAAGGTCCTTCAGGAGGCGCATCTTCGCGGTGATGTCGATCCCGCTCAGGAGCACCTGATATTGGCCTTGCGCGATGGCATCGACCCTGAATGGCTTCAAGGACAGCCGCCACCAGTGCGTCTTGTCCGAGAAGTCGTACGCCTGCTCCAGCTCCATGGGCTCCAGCGTGGCGAAGCACTGTTCGATTTTCGAGACCAGTTCGCGCCGGGCGTAGGTCGGAAACAAGCTCTCGACGTATGGCGGCCCGACCCGGCCGAGTCGCGGCCGCCCGACCATTTCGATGAAATTTGCATTCCACGCCGTGATCGGAAATCCCCGATCAGTCGAGGGGGCGATGACCGCAACGCTTGACGAGATACCGTCAACAAACTGTTGAAGGCTCCCTACCCACTCATTGTTCATTGACCATTACCAACGGCAATTGCACCAAACGCAAGCAGAGCGAAATGCCGTTCACCAGCCGATGCGTCGAATTGCCCTCGAACGCTCGGTATTGGGCGCCCGACAGGAGCTGCATCTGCAGCGTCTCGGCATGACGAATTGGGATCGTTTCGCGAACCTGCACTGAAATCGGGAAATCGTCGCCGCAGCGACTTAGGAACTATCCTGCCGGGTTTTCGTAAAGCTTTGCTTTACCGGGGCCCCCGCGCACGCCGTCCGCCTCCTGCTCAAGCAATGCGAGCACCGGAACCGAGTTGCGCGTTGAAATAAGGCAGGAGGCGGAAGATTGGCGGAGTGCGCCTCAATCGCGCGCCGATCGCAGCGGCGCACAAGCGTCGTCCGCATGAGCGCAGCGAGGCGCGGCGTCGCATGGCGAGGACTGGTCTTTTTAACTCTCCAGGCAGCGCGTCTTACTGACCGATTCCAACAAACGGGGCGCTCGTGTCGGACGGCACCACGGGCGGGCCGTATGGATCGATCCGGTCATCCTGAGCGCGTCAGCACGAATTTTAACTAAGCTTTTTAGCGATGCGAAATGGAAATTCTTCTATGAGTCGTGATCGATCACAAATGGCCAAATGGATCGCCTGTGAGAAGCAGAAAGCGCGAGGCCTCAATGCATATTGCGCGCAGAGAAGTTCCGCTCGTCGGCGCTCTTGCTGTCGTCTCCGGGCTTTCGCTCATAATGCCGCCGCGAGCCGCGGCTGAAGAAGATCAAGGCTGGCCCCGATACGCCTCGTCAATGCGGGGATCTCTTAAGGCTTCCCGAGCAGCCAAGCCCTAGCCGATGAGCCCGCTGCAGAAAAGATTCCTGCTATTGGTTGCGATGTGCCTCGCAATGCAGGCCAGCGTTAATCTGATCATGTATTTCCATGGCCTGTCGGATGGCTCGCGCTTCGGCGGCGACTTCATTTGTTTTTGGAATGCGGCTCATCGCGTGCGGCAGGGCGATATCGCCAGCATCTATGAGCCCGATACGTGGCATAGAATCCTGTCAACGAATGAGCCAGGCGTCATCTCTTGGTTCGTATATCCGCCCTTCACCCTATTTGCATTGTGGCCGCTGGGCGGTGCGACCTACAACGAGGCGGTCCTGGCTTGGTCGCTCGTTCCCCTGGCCTTCTATTTTGCGTTGATCGTTTTGTTGGCGAAGCGCTCCGGCTTGGGTGCTGGCGCCAACCCTGCATGCGATCATAACTGGCCGCGAACGCAGGCTTGCGCGGTACTCATCGCGTTCTCGTTGCCCTTTCTCGGCGCCAATCTGTTTTGCGGACAAACAGGCGCGCTCATTGCCGTGTTCTTTCTGGGTGCAGCGTATTTCTGGCCGAAGCGTCCCGTTCTGGCAGGAATTTGTGTCGGCCTTTTGGCAATCAAACCACAAATGGGGCTGTTGATACCTTTCGCGCTCATAGCATCCGGTCGATGGCGCACTATCGCGGCCGCAGCGACGACTGTCCTTTCTTTGATCGTCCTCTCGACGATATGGCTGGGAGCTGCGATCTGGACGGATTACTTCCGTATGACCCAGTTGTTCGGCCGTTTCATTGGCAAGGGTTACTACCAGATACAGCAACTCGTGGTCGGCCCCTATGTGTCGCTGCAAGGAGCCGGAATGCCGGCTGCTCTCGCGGGCTTTTTGCAGGCAGTCGTGAGTGTTGCGGTCCTGGGCGTGATCATCCAGGTTTTTTCGCAGCGTGAGCCACATAAGCAGGATGATGGCAGGCTTGATCTTCGATTGGCGCTTCTGGCCGCGGGGACGCTGCTCGTGACGCCGTACTCATTGTCTTACGACACGCCGCTGCTGATTTTATCCTTTATCCCGCTGCTCGCACGCAGTTGGCGTGATGGCTGGGAGGGGATTGAATTAGCCTCGCTAACCGCGCTGCTCGCCCTGCCCTACGCACAGCTTCTCGCAGTCGGCAGCCATGTTCCGTTTGCCTTCCTGGCCCTTTTACTATGGTTTGGCGTGCTATACCGGCGCTTTAGGAGGGAAAACCCAGCCCAGCCGGCCGGGTTGCCATATCCGGCATGGCGCTCCCAAGGGAACGGTGAAAACTCTCCGATTTCAATGAGTTTGCCACTCGTTGTGATTCTAATCCCGCCATTGGAGCACAATGGATATTTTTGTGATTGGCAAACTCTAGATCCGGGCGTCGGGCCGCTGATCCGAACGGCTGAGACAGCAATAGTTCCAATGGGGGACTCGCGACCGCCCTACCGACATTCGCTGATGGTAGCGGTTTGATCTAACGGCAGGGTGTATTCAGCTTGGAAGGGTTTCGCCAGTTGAACACTTTCAAGGCGCATTCGGGCAAAAGACAACTCTAGGCGCGATTGAACCCAAATAGCTTTTCTGGATTGTCCGAATTGTAGAACGATCAATTCCCCGGCTCGTTGCTTGTGTCAAGCTTCGTTAAGGCGAAATGCAGAGGCCGCCGCCTCCATGCGTTCACATCGCCTTGGCGAGCGCGAACAACCGGAAATCCTTGAGCGCCGCGTGCCGATGCGGGGCGGCTTCGCGCCGGTAGGTCTCGGTGTCGACGATCGAGCGGAAGGTGGCGAAATCGCCGTATTCATTGATCGCCGCTTCGTCCCAGCGTTCGCCTTGCGGGCCAACGAGGCTCGCCAGGACCGGCCCGGAAAACATCCGCACGAGCGGCTTACCGGCTGCGAGACGCCGGAACGCGGGTCTATAGCGTTCATGAAAGGCTTCGCGGCCCGAACAGGGAGCAGCGTCGAAGCCGTCCTCGTAACGCGCATACGCGCGGTAGCGCAGCAGATTGAGCATATAGACCGGCTGGCCGGGGGGAATCGCGCGCTCGGCGGCGTCGAGGGCTTGCAGGGTGATTTCGATGGGGTTCATGGGACTTCCCGCGGTTTCTAGCGGCGCGGATTGCGCGCTGACGCTCCCCATTTGCCCCCTCCGGAACGGCTCTTGTAGCGACCACACCGCCATGACTATGTGGACTGGATGTCCACAACGGCCTTGCCTCCCGACCTCTCGCGTCTTCTCGCCTTCGTCCGCGTCGTCGAGGCGGGCTCCTTCGCCGAAGCCGCGCGGCGGGCGGGGACGACCACCTCGGCGATGTCCAAGGCGGTCGCCCGCCTCGAACAGGCTCGCGGAATGCGGCTCTTGCATCGCTCCACCCATTCGCTGGCGCTGACCGAAGAGGGCGACCGGCTGATGGCGGCGGGACGCGCGCTGGCCGAAAGTCTCGCCCGTGTCCAATCCGCGCTCGGCGAAGCCGCGCGCGACGATGGCGGACGGGTGCGCGTGACCGCCCCCGCCTCGTTCGCGCGCGCCTGCATCCTGCCGCGACTGCCCGCGTTCCTGCGGGAGCGGCCGGAAATCGAGATCGAGATCAAATTCCGCAACGAGATTCTCAATCTCGCCGCGGAAGGCGTCGACGTCGCGATCCGCTCAGGACCCCTCGACCGCGTGCCCGGCCATCAGGCACGGCGGCTTTGCACGTTCTCCTGGATCGCTTGCGCCTCGCCCGCCTATCTGAACGCGCGCGGCGCGCCGGCGACTCCATCCGAGCTTTCCGCGCATGACCACGTCGGCTTCCGCAATCCCGCGAGCGGCCAGATCCTGACCTGGCGCTTCGCCGACCCGCGCGGCAAAGGACCCGTTCGCGTCGTGCCCAAGCCCAAGCACATTTGCGACGACGCGCACGCTTCGCTCGCTTTGATTGCGAATGGGTTCGGCGTCGGCTGGGGGCCGGCGTGGCTCGTCCATGAAGATCTGCGCACCGGCCGGCTCGTCGAAGTGCTTGCGCCCTGGCGCGCGCCGGCGGAGCCCCTATGGATGCTGCGCACCTCCAACCGCCGCCCGCCCCTGCGCACGCAGCGCGTCATGTCGTTCCTCGCCACGCTTCCCGCCGCGTTCAGCGACAAGGCGGGATGAAGCGTCGTCCGTCAGCCGGGCTCCGCGGTCGGCGTGTAGGACGGAGCCGCTTGGGAGGGGGAAATCGGGGACAGACCACGATTTCCCCGGCTCCTGGGCTTCCGCCAGGGCACGGTAAGCGATCTGCAGACGGGGATCGTGCAGACTACCAACTACGATCTCGACTTTCCGTGCATCAGCCTGATGGCGACGGCGCTCGCCGAGGCTGGCCCGACCCACATGAGATCATGGCGATCACCGGCCATCGGACGATTGAGGAGGTGCAGCGCTACACCAAGATGGCGAGTAAAAAAAAACGGCTGACTCCGCGATGGCGAAGCTCCGGCTCAACTCTTGACAATGAAGATGCAGACGACAGCCAAGCCAAGCACGATGGCGGCGAGACAAGACCAGGGATTAATGACAGCGCTAACGAGTGCGGCGAGGACAAACGCAAGTTGTACGGAAGTCATTGCGGCGAGGCTCCGCTGATAGGTGCCTCTCGCCCGGCTCGGACAAGGGAAACCCTGATCAATCGCTGGCGGCGCCTCCGCCCATTAGCGGATGATCTACCCTCAAAATGCAGCGGTAGCAGTGTCCCGTGAACGTATGCGGCACATGGCGTGTCGCAGCGGAAACCGGAGTGGGACAAAAACCAGAAATTTGATAGAAGTTACAACAGTGTTCTTTGCTGTTGGCGCTCCCAAGGGGAATCGAACCCCTGTTTTGGCCTTGAGAGGGCCACGTCCTAACCGCTAGACGATGGGAGCGGAGGGCTCAGGGAATAGCCTTGAAATGCGTCGGCCGCAAGGTCGGCGAGGATCAAAGCAGGCGGGAAAGGGAGGCAGCCGGGCCGTTCATCCTTCGAGGCTCGGTTTCGCGAGCACTTCCAGCGACAAACGGCAAGCCGTTTGCGCGGGGACGACGGAACTGGCGGCTGATCAGACCGCAGAGGCAAAGGTTTGCCGGAGTTTTCTCTTACTCGCGAAGTTCAGGCTCACTCGCCCCTACGGCTCATTGGCAAATTTCAGCCGGCCTGTCGGTTTCAGCGTCCGTGCGTCGAAGGTGCGGATTTCGGTCGTCCCGCCCACGTCGAGCGTGACCACGAGCTGGTCGCCGGCGACCGCCGTGGAGGTGATTCGGGCGCCCTTGGGCAGGACGGCCGTCACATCGGATGTCGTGGTGACGCTTCCCCCGCTGCGGAAAAGGCGGTAGCCGATGGCGATCAGAACGGCTGATATCGCGATCGCCGTGGTCAGCCCCGCGATCAGCATCATCCGCCTGACCCGTGCGACCAGCGCGGCCTGTTCGGGGGTCTGTCCGGGGAGTTCAGTCGTATCGGTCATGCAAGGCTCAATCGCTCACACCGCCCAAAAACTCGAGGTCACCGTCGCAGGCGACGAGGGATCGGCCCGGCTCGACCGCGTGCTGGCGCAGCGCGTGCCGGACCTGTCGCGGTCCCGGCTGAAGGCGCTGATCCAGCAAGGGCAGGTCGCGATCGGGGCCGTCCCCATCCGCGACCCCGCTTATCACGTGAAGGAGGGCGACACGATCACAATCGACGTGCCGGAGCCCGCCGATCCCACGCCCAAGGGCGAAACCATCGCGCTTCGCATCATTTATGAAGACGACGACATCATCGTCATCGACAAGCCGGCCGGGCTCGTCGTGCACCCGGCCGCCGGCCACGAGACCGGCACGCTGGTGAACGCGCTGATCGCCCATTGCGGGGCCAGCCTCTCGGGCATTGGCGGGGTGCGCCGGCCCGGCATCGTGCACCGGCTGGACAAGGACACCTCCGGCCTGATGGTCGTGGCCAAGAACGATCTCGCCCATCAGTCGCTGACGGCGCAATTCGCCGATCACGGCCGCACCAATGAAATGGAGCGCGGCTATCTCGCCTTCGTCTGGGGCGTGCCCAACCGGGCGCGTGGCACCGTCGAGGCGGCGATCGACCGCCATCCGTACGCCCGGGAGAAAATGGCGGTCCGCGCCGGCGGCCGCGCGGCGGTCACCCACTATGAGGTGCGCAAGACCTTTACAGGCCGCGACGGCAAGCCGGTGGCCTCGCTGTTGGCCTGCCAGCTCGAGACCGGACGGACCCATCAGATCCGGGTGCATCTTGCCCATATCGGTCATCCCCTGCTGGGCGACGCCGTCTATGGCCCGCATTTCAAGACCAAGGCGAGCCAGCTCGGACCAGAGGCGCAAGCCGCCTTGGCCGGCCTTGGCCGTCAGGCACTCCATGCATACCTCTTGGTATTCGAGCACCCCCGCACGGGGCAAGTTTTGCGCTGGGAAACGCCGCTGCCGGAGGATTTGCTTCTCCTGGAAAGTACCCTCGAGGCGGCGAGATGACGCAGGGTCTTTAGAAAACGTAAGCTATCCCAATATGTTATATCTGCCACACGGGGACGTGACCCCCACTATCCTTCCCTGAGGGGGTCGTTTCGTTGTAATGTTGCAATGCGTTGAATGAGCAACGCGGAACATCGCAAGGTGACTGGCTTTAACCAAGCGGTGACCTGCCTGGCCCGCCGCTATCGGGGGCCTGAACAATCTGGAGGGCGCTAGATGGCCCGTGCAGCTACGTTACCGGTTCTCAACGGAGAATCCGGACTTTCACGATACCTCGCCGAGATCCGTCGGTTCCCCATGCTGGAGCCGCAAGAGGAATATATGCTCGCCAAGCGTTGGCGCGAGCATGACGATCGCGACGCGGCGCATAAACTCGTCACCAGCCACCTCAGGCTCGTGGCCAAGATCGCCATGGGCTATCGCGGCTACGGCTTGCCGATATCCGAGGTCGTCTCGGAAGGCAATGTGGGCCTGATGCAGGCGGTGAAGCGGTTCGAGCCCGAGAAGGGCTTCCGCCTCGCCACTTACGCAATGTGGTGGATCAAGGCCTCGATACAAGAGTACATCCTGCGTTCCTGGTCGCTCGTGAAAATGGGCACCACCGCGAACCAGAAGAAGCTGTTCTTCAACCTGCGCAAGGCGAAGAGCAGGATTTCCGCCCTGGATGAGGGTGATTTGCACCCCGACCAGGTCAAGACTATCGCCAAGCGCCTCGGCGTGACCGATCAGGACGTGATCGACATGAACCGCAGGCTGGGCGGCGATGCCTCGCTGAACGCGCCGATCCGCGACGATGGCGAGGCCGGCGAATGGCAGGACTGGCTGGTCGACACCACGCCCAACCAGGAAGCCATGATGGCCGAGCACGAAGAATACGACCACCGCCGCGAGGCGCTGAACGGCGCAATCGGCGTGCTCAATCCGCGCGAACGCCGCATCTTCGAGGCGCGGCGGCTCGCGGACGAGCCGATGACGCTGGAAGACCTCGCCGCCGAGTTCGGCGTATCGCGCGAGCGCGTGCGCCAGATCGAGGTGCGCGCCTTCGAGAAGGTGCAATCGGCGGTGAAGGGCGCAATCGCCCGCCAGGAGGCGGCCGCGCTCGAGGCCGCGCACTGACGCGAAAGTCAAAAGGGCTCGTCGCACCTTCGGGTGCGAAACATGGCGGATCGAAACGAGACGAAAAAGCCGGCGGCAACGCCGGCTTTTTTGGTTCAGGCCGGCTTGCGCGCGGCCTTCATGTCCACCGCCTCGGGCTCCGGCACCAGGCTCGGGGCGAGCGCGCTGGCCGCGTAGCGGTTCTTGCCCTCCTTCTTGGCCGCGTAGAGCGCCTGGTCGGCGGCCGCGATCAAACGATCGGGGAAGCTGCCGATCTCGCGCGTCCATTGCGCCACCCCGATCGAGACCGCGATCGGAATATCGGCGCCGACACAGCCCTCGGCATCCTGGCGGCACACGTCGAGCACCCGACGCGCGATCATGATGCCCTCGCGCAAGCTCGATGACGGCAGCACGATGCAGAACTCGTCGCCGCCGGTGCGGGCCAAGAGGTCGCCAGGCCGCAACCGGGTCTGCGCCATCAGGGTGAAGTGCTGCAGGCAGGCATCACCCGCGGCATGGCCGTGGGTGTCATTGATGGATTTGAATCCGTCGAGATCGATCACCAGAAGCGCGAACGGCTCGCCGCTGCGCTCGGAGCGCGCGCATTCCTCGGACAGCCGCTGCACCAGATGCCGCCGGTTGGCGACGCCGGTCAGATCGTCGATCAGCGCGAGGTCGGCGACCTCGTTGCGCAAGCGATCCATCGCCATCAGCAGGTAGCCAAAATTCAGCGCCATCGCCAGAAACACCTGGACCAGGATCAGCGCCGCCTGAGGTGCGTTGAAATTGATCACCGTCAACGTGCCGGCAACCGGCGAGAGCGCCCAGATCGAACGAATGACGTGGACGCCGATGATGAGGCACCCGATGATGCCGGCCAGACGCGCGCCGGGATTGTCGCGCGCCTCCCGACGCATGAGAAGCAGTGGCAGCGTCGTGGCCAGCGGGATCGACTGTCCGAGCGAATAGACGGCGATCCGCATCGCCATGTTGTCGTCGACGACAAGAAAGAAGGTAAGGCCCGCGCAGCTCGCCGCCAACACCAGCACCGCGGCAGGCCAATTGACGCTAAGGTCGTAAAACCGCCTGACGCCCATCACGGCGAGGCACATCGCGAGGATCATCAATCCGCCGCCTCCGACCAAAGGAAGCAGCGGGTCCATCGTGCCTCGCAGCATGCTCACGGCGGCGCCGACGGTGGCCGAGAGCGAGGCCGCAGCCCAGAACCTGGCAGCGGTGAATTTGGGGTAGCTTCTCGCCACGTAAGTCCAGACCAGGGCCATGGCGAGAAAGTTGAGGACGATGGTCACCCACAGCGTCGGAACGCTCAACATCGCGGCAGCAGAACGCGCATCGCTCTGTCCCCTGTGTACACAAACAGCCCCATGGTTTGCCCCGTTATCTTGCGGGCAAGATGCGACGGGCCGGCTTAACGGACCCTCAACCGCCAGGGCCGAATGCACCCTGTGGTTTTAAATTGATGAAGAGCGGATTGGTGTAGCATTAACCCTGACGAGGCCCTTGCATCGGGGCGCCCATCTCTCGCGATGGCGAGAAGCGCCGGCACGCTTCGACGAGAACTTTCGCAAAAAGCACGTCGAGTGCATATGAGCTGTGGATAACGCGATGACAGCGGCGTGACAGCGCGGGGCAGCGGCCCGCGAATCTGTTGAGTTTGGTTTTCGAGGATGATGCGAGGCTGGCCCTCCGCCGAGCATGCCTCTCGTATCGCGTTTCAACCATTCTAACCCTTACGAGGATACTATGGCTAAGAAAGCGAAGAAGGCGAAGAAGGCGAAGAAGGCCAAAAAAGCCAAGAAGAAGTAACCTTCAGCGCCCGGGTGGAGTCGCGGCTCTGCCCGGGCGTTCGGGAGATTTTTTGGATGACTGTTTGAAGACATCGGCGGGCTTGGCCCGCTGTTTTTATATCTCGAGCTGTCGTCACCCGCGAACGCGGCCGACCCAGCATTCAACGGACGCGATGGCGCACAGAGTCTCACGCCGGCCGCGTGTTACATCATGCCTCGCCTGCGCGTTCGAGTTGATCCACTCGTGAACGCCGCCAAACGCAGCTTAACTATGCACTATTCCCTCTCCGCAAGCACTTGCGCCATGGTCGCCTCGCGCAGCACGTCGAGAGGAGCCCAGGGCTTGGGCCAGAACTTGGTGCCGTCGGGCAGCGGCTGCGGCAGCGGCCGGCCTGAGGTGACGACCACGTCGAGCCCCGGATGATGCTGCTTGGCAATATGGGCGAGCTCGACGCCGCTCATGCGGCCGGCAAGACTGACGTCCGTCATCATCAGCGCCAGATCGCCGGGCGCCTTTTGCAGCACCCGCTCGGCCGCCTCGGCGCTCTCGCATTGAATGACGTCGTAGTCGCATTCTTCCAACAACACGCAAAGCATCTCCCGCTGCATGGGATCATCCTCGACGACGAGCGCGGTTGAACGAAGCGGCTTGGATTGTCCCACGTTGCGCCTCCCGGAAACTGCAGTTTCAAAACTAATTGACGTTAAGGCCGGACCTGCTGGATGGTTCGGTTCCATCTGAAAAATTGCTGAAAAAATCGCAAGTTCGGAACTCCTGCATCATCATTGCTCGGATGTAGGCGCCCGGCACGCGCTGTCATTCTGGGACGCGCCGGCAGGCGCAGATCCGGAATCCGGAAGATCGTGGGCGCGAGATTTGCGGGTTCGTTGCTTCTTCACACCGAAATGGCGGCCAAGGTTGCGCGCGGCCGCATCGGCACTCGCAGGGCCGCTTGATCCGCATCAATACCGTCCTGCCGCGCGCTCCTAGGATGCTCCGAGTAAGGAGAGCCGACATGATTGGAATCACCCTGACCACCGACCAGATCCGCAACGCGCCGAAGGAAGTCCGGCAATGGATCGAGCATGAGGTGATCGCAAGCTTGGGGCTGGCCACCGAAGCGCCGATGCCGCAGCCGGTGCAGGCCGCGCATATCTCCGCCTGCAGCGAGGCGGAAGCGGCCGCGATCCTGGCGCAGGTCCGCGGCATGCTGCCGGCGGTCAACGTGTTCTTCGAATTCGGCCGCCCCGGGGTTGTCTTCGGCGAGCCGCCGGTGATGGCGTTCCGCCTGATCGATATCCTGCATCACACCAAGCTGCAGAACATGGGACAGGTGATGACCTGTCTGGAGGCAATCAACGACGCGTTCATACGGCTGCGCGGCGATCCGAACGTGCGCTTCTGCGGCTTCGACAATGAAGGCCATTGCTTTGTCACGCCCGAGACGCAGGTGAGCATCGCCGCGCTCTGGCATGAGGTGATCGCGAGTCAGCAGGCGGCGGCCGGAACGACGCCGCTCGCGCAGGGACTCGCGCCCGCCGCGTGATGTCGGCGGGTTCAACCGACGCTTTGAACCAAGTCGGCTTGATGCTGCGCGCGAGCCTGCAACAGGCGAGCATTGGCCAGCCGCATGCACGACAAATCGCACAGCCGCAGCGATGCGAAAAAAATGGCCCCTGTGCGGGGCCATTTCAATTTGGGAGTTAGTAGTCATCCGAGTAGTAATGGCGCCGGATTATGACGTCCCGGTCGCGATCATGGTGGTACCAGCCGCGATGCCAGCCGCGGTCATGTTCATAGAACTCAGCACGCGGCCCTCGGTAATCTCGGTCGCCATAGTAGTCGCGGTCGCCACCGATGTGTACGCCAAACTCCGTAGCACTGGCTATGGTCGGCGCTCCAACCGCAATCGTCGCCAATGCGGCCAGCACGTAAGAGAGTTTCTTCATGTTCCTCCTCCGTCAGTTACGGAAGGGGAAACGAATGCCGATGCCAGCAGTTGCAGAAACCACCCAGGAACTTTTTTGAATATATGTTCACCATCATTGCTTAGTTCATTGGCGAGCAGCGATGATGGTCGAGGGTGATCGATCCCGCGAAATTGCGGGCTCCCCTGTCGGCTGACCCAACAAGCTGTCGACGCAAAAAAAACGGCGGGTTTTGCCCGCCGCCTTTGTTTTGATGGATTGCCGGGTCCCGCCTTTGCTAAAGCTACGGCGGGCATGCGAGCCGGGCGATCAATTATCCAAAAAGCTCCGCAGCTTCCGCGACCGCGACGGATGCTTCAGCTTCCGCAGCGCCTTCGCCTCGATCTGGCGGATGCGTTCGCGGGTGACCGAGAACTGCTGGCCGACTTCTTCCAGCGTGTGATCGGTGTTC
Organism: Bradyrhizobium sp. ARR65; assembly: GCF_000472385.1. GTDB lineage: Bacteria > Pseudomonadota > Alphaproteobacteria > Rhizobiales > Xanthobacteraceae > Bradyrhizobium. The sequence continues at coordinate 138,673 of NZ_AWZU01000005.1, read as the reverse complement.
ATGCCGATGCCGAAGCGCATGCGCAGCACGCGTTCTTCACGCGGGGTGAGCGAGGCCAAAACGCGCGTGGTGGTCTCGCGCAGGTTGGACTGGATCGCGGCGTCGATCGGGAGAATCGCGTTCTTGTCCTCGATGAAATCGCCGAGATGGGAGTCCTCCTCGTCACCGACGGGCGTCTCCAGCGAGAGCGGTTCCTTGGCGATCTTCAGGACTTTCCGCACCTTCTCGAGCGGCATGCCGAGCTTTTCGGCGAGTTCTTCCGGGGTCGGCTCGCGGCCGATCTCGTTGAGCATCTGGCGCGAGGTGCGCACGATCTTGTTGATCGTCTCGATCATGTGCACGGGGATGCGGATGGTGCGCGCCTGGTCGGCGATCGAGCGGGTGATCGCCTGCCGGATCCACCATGTCGCGTAGGTCGAGAACTTGTAGCCGCGGCGGTATTCGAACTTGTCGACCGCCTTCATCAGGCCGATGTTGCCTTCCTGGATCAGGTCGAGGAACTGCAGACCGCGGTTGGTGTATTTCTTGGCGATCGAGATCACCAGGCGAAGGTTGGCTTCCACCATCTCCTTCTTGGCCTGGCGCGCCTCGCGCTCGCCCTTCTGCACGCCGTGCACGATCTTGCGGAACTCGCCGATTTCGAGCCCGGTGAGCGCGGCCAGCGACTGGATCTCGTGGCGCAGATCCTTGATGCGGTCCTTCTCGTGGTGGACGAAATTCTTCCAGCCCTTGGCCGAGAGCTTCGAGACACGGTTGAGCCAGCGCGGATCGAGTTCCGAGCCCTGGTAGTTGCGCAGGAAGTCGTCGCGCGCCACGCCATGGCTGTCGGCGAGCCGCATCAGCCGGCTCTCGAAGGAGACCAGCTTCTTGTTGATGTCATAGAGCTGCTCGACGAGGGAATCGATGCGCGCCTGGTTCAGCCGCAGCGACTTCACCTCGACGATGATCTCATCCTTCAGCTTCTTGTACTTGCGCTCCTGCGAGGGCGTGAGCGAGTCGTTCTGAAGCTGGTTGGCAATGTCCTGCTCCTGCAGCTTGCGCAGCTTCTTGTAGTTGTCGGCGATCTTGTCGAAGGTCTCCACCACCTTCGGCTTCAGCTCGGCCTCGATCGCGGCGAGCGACATCTGGTTTTCGAACTCGTCGTCGTCCATGTCGGCTTCGGCCGCGGCTTCCGCCGGATCCTTCTCCTCATCGCCCCCGCCGGCGGCCGCAGGCGCGGCACGGAACGGCGTCGGCGCGGGCGGAGCCGCGGGCGGCGCGACATGGGCCGGCGCAGCCTCGCCGTTCACCGCGGCGCCCTCGGCCTCGACCACCGGCTGGCCGTCAGGCCCGACCGGCGCGCCGACGATGCCGGGATTGCTCTTGGCGTCGGGCCCGGCATAGGTCGCTTCGAGATCGATGATGTCGCGGAGGAAGATCTTGCCTTCGTTGAGCTCGTCGCGCCAGATGATGATGGCCTGAAAGGTGAGCGGGCTTTCGCAGAGGCCCGCGATCATCGCCTCGCGGCCGGCCTCGATACGTTTTGCGATGGCGATTTCGCCTTCGCGCGACAGCAGCTCGACCGTGCCCATCTCGCGCAGATACATGCGCACGGGATCGTCCGTGCGCTCGCCGGGTTCGGACTTCTTGACCTCGGTGACGGCCTTCTGCGTGACCTCGACGAGCTCGTTGTCGGTCTCGTCGTCGCCCTCGTCCTTGTCCTCCTCGCCCTCGACGTCTTCCGCCTCGGTGACGTTGATGCCCATGTCCGAGAGCATCGACATGATGTCCTCGATCTGTTCGGGCGAGGTGGTGTCGGAGGGGAGCACTTCGTTGAGCTGATCAAAGGTCACGAAGCCGCGCTTCTTGGCCTGCTTGATCATCTTCTTGACCGCCGCGTCGGAGAGATCGAGCAACGGCGAGGGCGCGTCGGCTGAATCCTTTTCAGGAGTATCCGCTGCCTTGTCCTCTTTTTCCTTGTCCTTCACTTGCAGCGTCTTTGCCTTCGTGGCCATTCATTGCTCTCCAACGGCGCATCACGTAAATGCGTGAGCGGCGCCCGTCCTGATTCCGTTAAAAACAATCTTGACGCAGAAAGGGCGGCGCAAACGCTGTCGCCACCCCTGCGGTCCTCTTTTCTGGCTCGTCCGTTCTGGCGTTACAGCCGTTAAACTTCGCTTAACCCTGTTTATTGCCGCCAAACCTTGGATTTGGCGAGTCTTTTTGCGGGTTCCGGCCCCCGCCGTCCGCAACCAATTTCGATCAAACGCTTCGCTGGAACCGGCCTGAGAGCTGCCCGAACCCCTCAATCAGGGCCTCGGTCCCGTCCACCTCCGCCATCCGCGCCTTGACGTCACGCAGCCACGCCAGATTGGCCTCGGAGGCCTCCTCGCCTAACGCCAGCTCGGCGTCCTTCAGCTCCCTAAGTAGTGAATGCCACTGCCGATGCAAGAAGACGAGCTGGCGCCAGGTGGAAAGAACGTCGTCCCGCGCGGCCCCCTCGCGAGCGCCCCACACCGCAGCCGTTGTGATCGCCCGGTCAACCCTCTGAAGAAGCGCTAAAAATCCAGCCGCTTCCAGATCGGAGCGCATCTTCTCGGCCTGCTCGTCGGGATCAGGCGAATGGTGATGATCATTGGCGAAAGCCGCAATGATGCCGGCGCGCAATTTGTGCGCTTCGGGGTGGGCCATTTCCAGCGCCGCCACCTCTTCGAGATGATCGTGCAAAAGCCAGGGGTGGTTAATGAGGCATTGCAGGATCAAGGCCTCCCGGCGGGACAGGCTCGCGCGTTGGCCGCGCAGCAAGGGACTGGCCGCGAGCTGGGGACTTGCCGGCTGATACGGCCCGCGCGGGAGGGCCGCCCCCGGAGCCGGGCCACGGCCGAAACGGCCGCCGCCACCCCCGGAACGCGGCCCGAAACTGCGGGGTGATTCGCGCCCCGGCCGGCCTCGCCCGCCCGCGCCAAAGCCGCGGATGGTTTCGGGCGCAAATGCGCGCGCGATCCGTTCCGACAGATCCTGCCGATAGTAGCGCCGCACCACCTCGTCGCGGATGCCACCCGTGAGTTCGCCGATCCGCGCCTCCAGCGCAGCGCGGCGCTCGGGCGTTGAAAAACTGCCGCCCTCGATCTCGCGCGACCAGATGACATCGGCGAGCGGGCGCGCCACGGAAATCACCTCTTCGATCGCCGCCCGGCCGCCCGCGCGGGCGAGATCGTCGGGGTCCTGCCCCTCCGGCAACAACGCAAAGCGCAGGCTCTTGCCGGGCTTCAGATGCGGCATCGCCAGGTCGGCGGCGCGCCAGGCCGCCTTCTGCCCGGCCCTGTCGCCGTCGAAGCAGAGGATCGGCTCGTCCGCCATCTTCCAGAGCAGCGCGAGCTGGTTTTCGGTGAGCGCGGTGCCGAGCGGCGCGACGGTGCCCGCGAAACCTGAGGTGACCATGGCGATGACGTCGACATAGCCCTCGACCACGACCAGCGGCGCGCCCTTGTGCGCGGCCGCGCGCGCGGTGGCGAGATTGTAGAGATTGTCGCCCTTGTGAAACAGCGGCGTTTCCGGCGAGTTCAGATATTTTGCCGGAACGTCCTTCTCCAGCGCGCGCCCGCCGAAGGCGATCACGCGTCCGCGCAAATCCGTGATCGGAAACATCACGCGGTCGCGGAAGCGGTCGTAAGGAACGGGAATGTCCTCGCCTCCGATCAGGAGCCCCGCTTCGACCATGTCCTCGACGGGAATGCCGTGGCCGCCCAGATGCTCCTTCAGCGCGAAGCGATCCGGCGGCGCGTAGCCCAGGCGAAACTGCACTTGCGTGCCCGGAGAGATGCCGCGGTCAGCGAGATAGCCGCGCGCCTTGGCGCCGTTTCGCGAGGCAAGCGTGTCCGCGAAAAATTTTGCCGCCAGCTCCATGACGTCATAGAGCGTCTTGCGCCGCTGCTCATGCCGCTCGGCGTCGGGGGTTGCCGCGGGCAACGGCACACCGGCCATCGCAGCCAGCCGCTCCACCGCCTCGACGAAGCCGACGCCCTCGGTCTCCATAACGAAATCAAAAATGTTGCCGTGCTTGCCGGAGGAGAAGTCGTGGTAAAATCCCTTTTGGTCGTTGACCGTAAAGGAGGGCGTCTTCTCCTGCTGGAACGGCGACAGCCCCTTCCATTCCCGCCCAGCTCGCTTCAGCTTGACGCGCTTGCCCACGACTTCCGACACCGGAAGCCGGGCGCGGATCTCGTCAAGGAATTGGGGGGTGAAGCGCATCAGGTGATTCTGGGCTGAGTCGGGCCGCGTGCCAATCGGCTAGGCATATAGGGGCGGGACTGGAAAAGGCGGGGATTGTCAGGCTTATCCGGCTTTTCCGGGCTATTCACAGGGTACATCCGTCATGTCCGGCTAGTGCTCCAGAAAGCGCCCCGACGCGATCCGCGGCAAGTCGGTGACCGGCCAATTGTAGATATACGTCCACGCCTCGCTCGCGGTGCCGTCCGCGAGCGTCAGCGGGATCATCTGCCGCAGATATTCGGTGGGCTCGGGAAAACCTTCGCCGCAGGCTTCGTACATATCGAACTCGCGCAACAGCGCGTCGCGCTCGCGCAAGCGGAACAGTTCGCCGTGCACGATGTCGGCGGCATCGTCCGAGAGCACCAGCCCCGGATAATGCTTCACGAGGTAAAGCCGGCCCTGGCATTTTGCTTCGCCGAGAAAGTCGGCATTGGCGCCGAGCAGCCTTGCCATCGGGTGCTCGAAGCCGCGCATCAAGGTGCCGTAGACGAAGAGATGATCTGAGGGCATGGGATCTTTTTCGCACCTGTCATTCCCGGGCGCTCGCATTTGTAAGCGAACACGGAATCTCGAGATTCTCAGATGTGCAATTGCACATCAGAGCTCAATGCTTCGCATTGCCCCCCAATGACGGCAAGAGAAATCGAGGAGAGAAATCGAGGAGAGAAATCGAGGAGAGAAATCAACGCGCGCCGCTGAATACGGGCAGATCGTGGCCATCGTGCGGGCGACGCATGATCTTGTGTGCTCCGGAAGCGTCGGGGCCGCAATGCCGAGATTCAGTCTTGTGATGAATCATCAGTAACGGCATCGTCAAACCAACCATCATGATTTGGACGATCTCATCTCCCGGGATAACCGTCCCATCTCCACCTCGATATGCTGCTTCGATAGGCAACAAACAATGGCTTCTGACGTTGCGGACGCAACATCCTTGCTCCTCGAAAATGAGGACGCGCCGCCGGTGCACGAATATAACGCCGCGGGCGCCTCACCGTTTCTACTCACCTGCGACCATTACGGACGGCTGTTGCCGAAGCGGCTTGGCGATCTCGGCCTGCCCGAGAGCGAGCTTGTCCGTCACATCGCCTGGGACATCGGCATTGCCGGCGTGGCCGAGCGGCTCGCGACGCTGATCGATGCGCATCTCGTCGCGCAACGCTATTCGCGGCTGGTGATCGACTGCAACCGTCCGCCAAGCGTCGCGAGCTCGATCCCGCGGCTGTCCGAGGCCACCGTCATTCCCGGCAATGAAGCGCTGCCGTCCGAGGCGATAAAGATGCGTCGGCGCGAGATTTTCGATCCCTATCACCATCGCATCGATGCGATCATCGATCGGCGGCTGCATCAACACCGGCCGACAGTGCTGGTGTCGCTGCACAGCTTCACGCCCGTCTATGCCGGCGTGGCGCGGCCCTGGCACATCGGCACGCTCTATCACCGCGACCGCACGCTGCCGCCGCTGCTCTTGAAAGCGTTGCGCGCCGAAGGCGATCTCGTGGTCGGTGATAACGAGCCCTACGCGGTGTCGGACCTCACCGACTACACCATCCCCGTGCACGGCGAAGCGCGCGGCCTGGTCAACACCGGCATCGAGATCCGCCAGGATCTGATCGCCGATCAATCCGGCCAGGGTGAGTGGGCGGAACGACTGGCGCGGATTCTTTCGGAGATCGAGGCGCAATTGCGCGCGGACCGGCTGACTTGAGATGGTTCGCACCGTCACGCTGAGGTGCTCGCGAAGCGAGCCTCGAAGCGCGACGGCCCGGCTCTCGCAGCGGGGCCGTTCATCCTTCGAGGCCGTCGCTTTGCGACTGCGCCTCAGGATGACGGTTAAACACAGGCGCGCGCTAGCCTTAGCTTCGCTCACTTCGCGCGCGTCAGCGCGAGCCAGATGCCGCCGCCGATCATGAAGCCGCCCGAGACGCGCGAGAGCAGGCGGGTGCGGCGTGCGGAAAAGAACTTGCGGGCCCGGCCGGCGAGCAGCGCATAGGTTGCATCCGTCATCGCCGCGGTCACCATGAAGGTGACGCCGAGCAGCGCGACCTGCGAGACGTGGTCGCCGTTCATGTCCATGAATTGCGGAATGAAGGCGCCGAAGAAGATCAGCACCTTCGGGTTCGAGAGCAGCACCAGAAGGCCCTGCAGGAAGAAGCCGCCGCGCGGCGGAGGCGGCGCCTCGTCGGCGTGAATGCCTTCGACCGGAGAGCGGATCAGCTTGATGCCGAGCCAGACGAGATAGGCGGCACCGGCAAAGCGCACCCAGTCGAACCAATACCCCATGGTCGCCATCAGCGAGGTGAGCCCGACGGCGACGATGCCGATCACGATCGCAAGCCCTGCCTGCGCACCAAGGATGTTGATCAGCGCCGCACGGGTGCCGTGGCGAAGGCCGTTGGCGATGATCAGCGTGACGATCGGACCAGGCAGCAGCGCAAGCGCGATGCAGGCGGCGACGAAAGCGAGATAGGCTTGAAGGGACATGGCGGAACTCAAAGATGGTTGGCCGAGGTATTATGCACGAGCATAGGGACAGCGGAAGCCAGCCCCACATAAATGGTGTCGTCCCGGCCAAGCGAGCGCAAAGCCGAGACGACGGCGGAGATCGTGGTGCGATGATCGGGTCTAACCTCCGCCCAACGCGGCCATCATCCAGTGCTTCATTTCGCCGGTCTGCAGAAACTGCAGGGCCGCGTGCTGCAGTTCGTCCGTGCGCGCCCTTCCCTGCACCACCGCAACCAACACGTCGCAGCGATGCGACACGGCGATACCGACCGCGCGATGGCGCACGCCACCGGCCATATCGAGATCATAGGCACGCGAGCGCCCGGACATGTCGGCGACGCGGATGACCTTGCCCGGCGCGAGCGGAGCATAGCGTTCGCTGATCAGATCGAGATCGGCGACGCGGTCGACCTCGTCATCGTCGGCCACGCCAGTATCGCAATTGCAGAAGCCGATCTTCGGCCGGACGTAGAGCTCGATGTCATTGCCGCAGTCGTCGCAGCGAAAGGCACGGCCCGCGGGCCAGCCGTCGCGCGGATAAGGCCAGGCGACTTCCTGCCAATGATCCCCGCCGGCGCTGGCCGCTTGCGGCCGCATCTTCTGGTAGGCGGCAACGCCCGACAGTGCGCCAAACGCCAGTACCGCGATCACGATGGCAGAGAAGCGGCGCATGGCCTTTGCCTTCACGGCAGGCCTGCGATCGCGCGCGCTTCACCGGTCAATTCCAGAATGTGCAGGCCGGTGTTGGCGCGATCCACCGCGTAAATATAGCCGCGGTCATCGGTCTCGACATTGTTGGTCTGGATCGCGACCTTGCAGCGCTCGCCGCCCTCGACGGTGACGCAGCGCTTGTCGGTGGCCGGCGTAATCGAGGGGATGAAATAGCCGATCTCCCTGGGATGATAGGGATCGCGGATGTCGAGCGCGCGCACCCCTGCATTGAAGAAAGCGATAAAGGCGAGCTTCCTGTAGTAGACCGGCGCCATGCTCTCGTTGGAGGAATGCGAGCCGAAGCGGCCGCCGCGTTCGCAGAAATTCCCGCTCGCCTCCCGCACCGTGTAGCTCGAGATCATCATCGGCCGCGTCTCGGTGGTGACGTCGGCAAACCAAACCATCTGCCGTGGCTCGCCGCATTCGTTCTGAATCGCCTCATCCACGATCATGACGACGTCGCGCCTCTGCCCGTCCTTGTCATGCGCGAATTCGCCGATCGGCAAGCCCGGCATCGGAAAGGTCGTGTGCGCGCCGTTGAAGGCGCTCATCGTGAGGCGGGATATCTCGGGATAACGCAGGTTCTCCGGCGTCGGCTCCTTCGGCCCATGCAGAAGCTTGTCGCGGTCGACGATCTGCATGATGCCGCCCTTGTCGGTGCCGTAGCCGAAATAGACACGGTTGCCTTGCGGCCCGGTCGAGATCGGGCCGTGCAATTCAGTCGGCACCGGGCCGGTCGAACCCGGCTCCTGCCCTACCAGGCCGAAATCCCTGATCTTCGCGGGGTGCGCCGGATCGGAGAGATCATAGACCTGCGTCATGCGGCGCACGCGCCAGCCCGGCGCGCCCGAGACCAGGTAGGCAATGCCGGTGTCGCATTCCCACCAGTTCTTGTGAGTGTCCTTCAAACCTTCACCGATGTGGGTCACCAGCACGGGATTGGCAGGATCGGCGACGTTCCAGATCTCATGGCCTTCGCTGCCGACCGCACGCAGCATGTAGACCGCATTCGGATCGCCTTTCGGCAGGGTCTTGCCGTCGCACACCCGCACCATCTGCGCGCCGCCGGATTCGTATTTGCCCTCCTGCCCCGGAATGTGGTGCAGATATTTCGGATGCGCGGGGTCGGTGACATCGACGATCGAGGTGCCGTTGGGCTCGGCCTTGCCTGTCATCGGATTGACGGGGTCGGGCACGGCGTCGGTCCCGCCGTGGTGGCCGATATAGGCGATCCAGCGGTCGCCCTGATGATGAATGGTCGGCTGATAGGCGCTGCGCGCCTGCAGATCGTTGTACCCGACCAGCCGCATGTTGGAGGCTTCCGGCGGCGCGCCGATCACCTGCTGCTGCGCCGCCGCGACACCGGCGACGTCCAAGAAGTAAATCAAGAAGGAAACAGCGAAACACAGTGCGACGGCAACGCGAGGCATCTTTCCACCCACCCTTTGCGAACCAATCTTCGTTGGCTGACGTGGAACCTAACACGGTCATATGCATGCCCAAAGACACGCTCTTGACATGCAACCATTTGGTTGCCTATTATCCAAGCCATGGATGAGGTCTTCAAGGCACTGGCCGACGCCTCGAGACGGTCGCTGCTCGACAGGCTTCACGCCAGAAACGGACAGACGCTGAACGAGCTCTGCGAAGGGCTCGACATGACGCGGCAGGCCGTGACCAAGCACCTTGCGATCCTCGAGGAGGCGAATCTCGTCACCACGCTTCGGCATGGCCGCGAGAAGCTGCACTACCTCAACCCAGTCCCGATCCATCAGATCGGCGAACGCTGGATCAAGAAGTTCGAGCGCGCCAAGCTCGCGGCGCTCAGCGAATTAAAAAGGCAACTGGAGAAACGCGATGAGTAAACCGCAATTCGTCTATGTCATCTATATCGCGTCGACGCCGGAGAAGGTGTTTGAAGCGCTGACCAGCACCGAAGCATCGAGGCGCTATTGGCACGGAAATTTTCTCGAGTCAGACTGGAAGGTCGGCTCTCCATTTGCGCTTCGGCTAGTGCGGCATGAAAAAGACGACATCACCGGCGAGGTCCTCGAATGCGATCCTCCAAGGCGCCTGTCTTATTCGTTTCGTGCGCAAGACAACTTGGACGGCGGGAAGGCTTCGCGCGTGACCTTCGAATTGGAGCCCCAGCGGGATCAGGTCAGGCTGACAATGATACATGACCAGTTCGAGCCCGGAAGCGAAGTGCTCGAAAAAGTGAGCAAGGGCTGGCCGCTGGTTTTGTCCAGTCTAAAGAGCTATGTCGAATGCGGCAAGGTGCTGCACGCACCCTGGTATGAGGACCAGCCCGTTGTGCCGGAGAAGGTGGCGGGAGCGGTGCGATGAGCAAGCCAGAATTCGTCTACGTCACCTATATCGAGACCACGCCGGAACAATTGTGGGACGCGCTGACCTCCAGCGAGTTCACGCGGCGCTACTGGTTCGGCGCGGAAGTACGATCCGACTGGAAGGTGGGCTCCTCCTTTGCGCTGATCATGGATGGGCAAACAACCGATGAGGGCGAGATTCTCGAGGCCGATCGGCCGCGGCGGCTGGCCTACACGTTCAAACATGTTCTCAAGGAAGACCTGCGCAAGGAGCCGGCGTCGAAAGTCGTCTTTACGATCGAGCCCCACGGCAAAGTGACGAAGCTGACGCTCACGCATGAAGGCTTCACCGAAGGCAGCAAATTCCTCGACGGCATCTCCAAGGGATGGCCGGCCATTCTGTCCAACCTCAAGAGCCTGCTGGAGCAGGGCGAACCGCTGACAATTCCACTTTCCGCGCTCGGCATCGAGGGAGTCGGCTGATGATCGATATCACCCAGTTCAAACCGGCGATCGTCTACACCATCTATATCGGCTCCACGCCGGAGAAGGTCTGGGAGGCGCTGACGAGTGCCGCGTTCAGCCGCCAATATTTTGGCGGCAATGCGGTCGAGGTGGACCTGCGGATCGGCGGCGCCTTCATCGTGCGCGCGCCCGACGGCTCGCTGCATATCTCGGGCGAGGTGATCGAATGCGTCCCCTACCGCAAGCTGACCGTCACCTTCAACGTCAACTGGCCGGCACTGATCGAAAAGCTGGGACCGACGCTCGTGACTTACGAGATCGAACCGGCCGACGATGTCGTGAAGCTCACGATGCTGCAGTCGCACGACCGTCCACTGAGCGAGGACATCCTGTCCGGCGGTCGCCAAGGTTGGCCTGCGATCCTCTCCAGCCTGAAGAGCGTCCTGGAGACCGGCAAGCCGCTGGTGATCAAGATGGCCCCGCCGCAACGCATGCTGGACGCGCTGAAGGCTCTGGGGATTGCGACGCCGTAGCTCGCACCGTCGTTTTGGGGCACGCGTAAGCGCGAACCTCAGATGCGCAATTGCGCATCGGGGAACCTCGAGATTCCGAACGTCTTCACCCCCTCACCCGCAACTCCCGCCGCAGCACCTTGCCTGTCGCGGTCATCGGCAGGCTGTCGGCGAATTGCACGTGGCGCGGATATTCGTGAGCGGCGAGTTTGACCTTCACGAAATCCTGAATCTCGCGCGCAAGCTGCTCACTTGGTGCGAAGCCCGGCCGCAACACGATCCAGGCCTTGACCGCTTCGGTGCGGATCGGATCGGGAATGCCGACGACAGCGGAGAGCGCCACCGCCGGATGCTTGAGCAGCGTATCCTCGATCTCCGAGGGCCCGATGCGATAGCCGGCGCTGGTGATGACGTCGTCCTCGCGGCTCATGTACCAGAAGTAGCCGTCCTCATCCTGGCGGCCAAGGTCGCCGGTGAGCAGCAAGCCGCCGGCAAATTTTTTCGCCGTCGCCTCCGGATTGCGCCAATATTCGATCATGGTCACCGGGTTCGGCTGGCGTACTCCAATGATGCCGCGCTCGCCGCGCGGCAGCTCCCTGCCCTTGTCGTCGACGATGCGGACGTCGAAGCCGGGCGTCGCCTTGCCCATCGAGCCCGGCATGATCGGAAACAGTTTTGCATTGTTGCCGATCACGAGGTTGCATTCGGTCTGGCCGTAGATCTCATGGGCCTCGATGCCGAAGGTGGCGCGCACCCAGTCGAGAAGCTCGGCCCCTAACGACTCGCCGCCGGAAAAAATGCTGCGCAGCTTCACGCCCGCGTGCTTCACGTCCGCCTGCCGCAGCAATTTCAACGCAGTCGGCGGCAGGAAGACGTTGCGGATCGCATAGCGGGCCATCAGCTCCATGGCCGCTTCCGGCTCGAACTTCTTGGCCCGATGCCCAACCACGGGCACGCCGTGGTAGAGGGCCGGAAACAGCGCGTCGAACAGGCCGCCGATCCAGGCCCAGTCGGCTGGCGTCCACATCACGTCGCCTGGCTTGGGGAAGAAATCATGCGCCATCTCGACGTTCGGCAGATGTCCCAGCAGCACGCGGTGGGCGTGCAGCGCGCCCTTCGGATTTCCCGTCGTGCCCGAGGTGTAGATGATGATGGCGGGATCGTCGGCGGCGGTGTCGACGGTAGGGAAATGGTCGGAGGCGCGCTCGATCTCAGCCCAGAACGATTTGGCGCCGGCTGAGGCACGGCCGGCGACATAGACGTTTTTCAGCTCAGGCAGGCGGTCGCGAATCCTAGCGATCTTCTGCAAGCCGGCTTCGTCGGTCACCACCACTTTGGCGCCGGAATTGTGCAGGCGAAATTGCAGCGCGTCTTCGCCGAACAGCGAGAACAGCGGCACCGAAATCAGCCCGGCGCGAAACGCCGCAAGATGGGCGACCGGCAGCTCCAGCGATTGCGACAGAAACACCGCGATGCGGTCGCCGCGCGCAAGGCTATCCGCTTTCAGGACATTGGCAAAGCGGCTTGAAAGGCCGCGCAGTTCGTCAAACGACGTGCGCTGCGCAACGCCGTCCTCGTCGACATAGATCAGCGCGAGCCGGCCGGAGCCGTCGGCGTAGCGGTCGCAGCAGGCAGTAGCGATGTTGAACTGCGCAGGGATCTCCCAGCGGAAGTTGCGATAGAGCTCATCGTAAGAGGATGTTTGTGTGAGCATGGCAGGGCTGTATCCTCCGTCGTGGCCGGGGTCCTCCCGCCTGCGGGGCCGAAGCCCCTTCGGCGAGGCGAAGGCCCGGCCATCCACGTCTTTCTTCGTTGCGGCCAGTTTTAAAGACGTGGATGCCCGGGACAAGCCCGGGCATGACGATCGAGATGCAGACCGCCGGCGCCAGCTTTACGAACGGACTTTGCAGCTAGCCCGTCAATGCCGCCTTGACCAAGCCGCTTGCCTTGGCGAAATCCATCTGCCCGGCATATTTCGCCTTCAGTGCGCCGATCACCTTGCCCATGTCCTTGATGCCGGCTGCATGGGTCTCGGCGATGATGGCAGCAATCGCCGCTTTCACCTCCTCCTCCGACATCTGCTTCGGCAAATAGGCCGAGATGACCGCGATCTCCTCGCGCTCCTGGGCCGCGAGCTCCGCGCGCCCGCCCTTGTCGTATAGCTCGACCGCCTCCTGGCGCTGCTTGATCATCTTCTGCAGCACCGAGAGCAGCTCGGCGTCGGACAATGGCGGCTTGCCCTGGCCGCGCGCCTCGATATCGGCGTTCTTGATGTTGGAATTGACCATGCGCAACGTGCCGAGCTTGCGCTCGTCTTTGGCCTTCATGGCCTCCTTCACCGCGTTGTTGATGTCGTCGCGCAGCATCGGCTTGTCCTCTTCAGGCTTTTCGATTGAGCGGGATCTTTTCGGAAAACCGGTATCCACTTCTCCGGATCATGCTCCAGGGTCCCTGATCTAGGCCGTTCGCCTCTCCGAAACAACCAAGTTCCATGGGCGGCGGCACACCCGCAAAACCCGCCATTGGGCCCTCCAATATGCGGAAAACGCATGTGAATCGGCACCCTTTGCTTTGACGCCGGCGGAAGCGGGGACTATGTAGGGCGCATCATGACCCCGATCGATAACGATGCCGCCTGGCCGGACCACAAGCCGACCGCGCTGTTAGTGCTCGCCGATGGCACGGTACTGGAGGGCTTTGGCCTTGGCGCCGAGGGCCACGCCGTGGGCGAGGTCTGCTTCAATACCGCCATGACCGGCTATGAGGAGATTCTCACCGATCCCTCCTATGCCGGGCAGATCATCACCTTCACCTTCCCGCATATCGGCAATGTCGGCACCAACGAGGACGACATCGAGACGGTGAACATGGCGGCAACGCCGGGCGCACGCGGCGTGATCCTGCGCACCGCAATCACCGATGCGTCCAACTACCGCGCCACCCGCCATCTCGACCAGTGGCTGAAGGCTCGCGGCATTATTGGCCTGTCCGGGATCGACACCCGTGCGCTTACCTCACTGATCCGCAGCAAGGGCATGCCCAATGCCGTGATCGCGCACGCAAAGGACGGCAAGTTCGACCTGCATGGCCTCAAGGAAGAAGCACGGGAATGGCCCGGGCTCGAGGGCATGGATCTGGTGCCGATGGTGACCTGCGGCCAACGTTTCACCTGGGACGAGACGCCCTGGGTGTGGAATGAAGGCTTTGGCCGGCAGGAGAATCCCGAGTTCAACGTCGTCGCCGTCGATTACGGCATCAAGCGCAACATCCTGCGGCTGCTCGCGGGTGTCGGCTGCAAGGTCACGGTGGTGCCGGCCACCACATCGGCCGAAGACATTCTGGCGATGAAGCCGGATGGCGTGTTCCTGTCCAACGGCCCCGGCGATCCCGCCGCGACCGGCAAATATGCGGTGCCGGTTATTCAGAAGGTGATCGAATCTGGCACGCCGACCTTCGGCATCTGCCTCGGCCATCAGATGCTGGGCCTGGCCGTAGGCGCCAAGACCAAGAAGATGCATCAGGGCCATCATGGCGCCAATCACCCTGTGAAGGACGAGACCACCGGCAAGGTCGAGATCACCTCGATGAACCACGGCTTTGCCGTGGACCAGGCGACGCTGCCCGCCGGCGCCAAGCAGACCCACATCTCGCTGTTCGATGGCTCCAATTGCGGCATCGCGCTCGAGGGCAAGCCGGTGTTTTCCGTGCAGTACCACCCGGAGGCCTCGCCGGGCCCGCGGGATTCGCATTACCTGTTCCGGCGTTTTGCCGATCTGATGCGGGAAAAGAAGCGGGTGTAACGGACGCTCCCGGCTTTCGCTCCGACTTGGGTGGACCGAACCCGGAACCTCGAGATTCCGGGTTCGATGCCGTTGGCATCGCCCCGGAATGACTGTGCAAGACAATCGGCATTCTGAAACCTACGACTGGTCCCGTGGAACATCGGCACCCGACTTCGGGTTGACGCCGCGAGGAGTCTTTCGCGGGAGCCGAGCCATGGCCGTCAAGGAAAAGATCGAGCCGCTCACAATTGCCTTTCAGGATGACGGGCTCGTTCCGAACAATCGCCTGCCGTTCCTGATCTATAAGCATGCCGTCGATGTGGTCAAAGCGGAGCCCGAGCGCGCCATCGAGGAGCTGTTCGGGGCCAATCGCTGGGGCGACATGTGGCGCAACGGCATCTTCGGATATCTGCACTATCACGCGACTGCGCATGAGGCGCTGGGCGTTGCGCAGGGACATGCGCGGGTGCGCTTCGGCGGCGACCGCGGCAAGGAGATCGAGGTCTCCGTCGGCGATGTCGTGGTCCTTCCGGCCGGTACGGGCCATCAATGTATCCTGGCGAGCCGCGACCTTTCCGTGGTCGGCGCCTACCCGCCCGGACAGAAAATGGAGATTACCCGTCCCACACCGGAGAACCATGCGAAGGCGTTGGAGACGATCCCGCGAGTGGGCGTACCGGAGACGGATCCGGTGATGGGTAAAGACGGACCACTGGTGCGGCTGTGGAGGCGCTAGCAAGGCCCGCCGTCGTCCCGGCTCTGCGCTCGCTCGCCGCGCTTGCTTGGTCGGGACGACGCGGGTTTCTTTCGTCGCTCAGGCGCCCTGCCCTAGGCCGCGTTGCTGCCTTCCTGGCGGCTGGCCTCGAACAGGAACCAGGTGCGCCGCTCGGTCTCGTCGATGAAGGTCTCGAGCAGGCCGGCGGTGCCGGAATCCTCGTTTTCGTCGCATAGCTGGTGCGCCTTGCGCATCGCGGCCGCGATGTGTTTGTTGTCTTCCATCAGTTCGCGCAGCATCTCGCGCGGCGGCACGTAATCGTCGTTGTTGTCCTTGATGGTCTGCAGCCTCGAGACCTGGCCGATCGAGCGAAGCGTGATGCCGCCGAGCTTGCGCACGCGCTCGGCGAGCTGGTCGGTGGTCGCGAAGATCGCGTCCGACTGCTCATCCAGCATGACGTGATAGTCGTGGAAATGTCGGCCACTGACATGCCAGTGGAAATTCTTGGTCTTGAGGTAAAGCGCGAAGGCGTCGGCCAGCAGCGTGTTGAGGGCTGCCGAGATCTTCTCAACCGCTTCCTTCGGCATGTCGGTGGGGGTGTCGAGATCGGGCGATATTCTATCTTGCTTGGCTTTGCTCACGTTACACCTTCCTGTTAGGACCTGCCTGTTGGGACCTGGCGATGGACACGGATCGGCGAACCCGTTAACGCGTTATGCATACGCCGGTTCCGTGACAGGAACTCACATTCCCGAACTTCGAGACGCCATGGAAGATTGGATCGATTATTACGATTCCACGCATACGATTTATGCAAGCAAGCGGCATCGCGACCTGCATTTTAAACTGATTGCGCGTGACATCATCGGCTACATCACCGCGAAGGATCAGGTGGTGCTGGACTATTCCTGCGGCGAGGCTCTGTTCGCCGCCAACGTGGCGGAAGCCTGTGGCCTCTTGATCCTCGCCGAGCCGGCGCCGGGCGTGCGTGGCCGGCTGATCGCGCGCTATGCCCCAAACACCAAGATCCGGGTGCGCTCGCTGGAAGACGTGCGGAAAATGCCGGAAAATTCCGTCGATCTGGTGGTGATGAATTCCGTAGTCCAGTACATGACGCCGGAGGAGCTGGATTCCGCGCTCGACGTCGTTCGCAAGCTGCTCAGACCGTCCGGGCGGCTGGTCATCGGCGATGTGCTCCGCCCCGAGGTCGGCATGCCCATGGATATCTACGCGCTGTTGCGCTTTGCGGCCAGGCACGGCTTCTTGAAGGATGCTCTGATCGGGCTGCTGGCGACGGCGCTGTCGGACTATCGGCAATTGCGCTCACGGGTCGGACTGCAGCGCTATGGCGAGGCCGACATGATCGCCAAGCTCGCCAAACGCGGGTTTTCCGCCGCGCGCGCCGGCCACAATATCGGCCACAACCCCTGGCGCATGACCTTTGTCGCGCACCACGCCTTGGCTCGGACCTGATCACGCCTATTAGTTAGGGTTAATATCCGCTTAGGGTAGCCCGCTCCCGCTGGATCGGCGATGATCGCTTCGGCCCGGTGGCGGAACGCGTCAACGCGAGGGCGGTGCATCGTCCTTTATCCTGGTTCAAATCCAGGCCGGGCCTCCAGCCTTCGCTCGCTTCGCAAGCTTCGGCTGGGCGAGCCAGTCATTGGCTTCGCGAGCTTCGGCTGGGCGAGCCAGTTCCTACTCCGTCGTAGCGAAGTGAGCGAAGGCTGCCTCGCCGCAGCCCAAGGGCGGAGGCGGGCTCCATCCGGGGCGGCCGGCGGCATCGTGCTCTCGCTGCTCGGCCCGACCGATCTCGGCTGGGTCGGCGGCTTGAGCGTCAGCGCCGCGCTGGTGGTCCTCCTCGTGCGCTCGCGGCGGGAACGGCTCAAACTTTACAAATTGCCGGTTGACAGGCGGCTCAAGGCCCTTTCGCGGCTGCAGAAACTGGTCTAAAGACCAGCCGCGCGCGACGACCACGCGCCTTGGCTGTAAGGGACGCGCGATAGGCGCGCCCTTTTTTTGTGCCTATTCAAAGCCCCGAAAGAGTTGATGCCCAAACGAACCGACATATCCACCATCCTGATCATTGGCGCCGGCCCGATCGTGATCGGCCAGGCCTGCGAATTCGACTATTCGGGTACACAGGCGGTCAAGGCGCTGAAGGAGGAAGGCTATCGGATCGTCCTCGTCAATTCCAATCCGGCCACCATCATGACGGATCCGGAACTGGCGGACGCGACCTATATCGAGCCGATCACGCCCGACATCGTCGCGAGGATCATCGAGAAGGAGCGCCACGTCATTCCCGGCGGCTTCGCGCTCCTGCCGACCATGGGCGGCCAGACCGCGCTCAACTGTGCGCTGTCGCTGCGCCGGCAAGGCACGCTCGCCAAATTCGACGTCGAAATGATCGGCGCCACCGCCGATGCCATCGACAAGGCGGAGGACCGCCAGCTCTTCCGTAACGCGATGGAAAAGATCGGCCTGCAGACGCCGAAATCGCGGCTGGCCAACGCCTCCGCGCTCAAGAAGGCCGATCGCGACAAATATCTCGCCGACCGCGCAAAGCTTTCGGGGGCGGAGCTTGAAGAGTTCGAGCGGCAATGGACGCTCGGCGAGGGTGAACGGCGCAAGCGCTATCAGCAGCAGGCGCTGGCCGAAGCGTTGATGGCACTCAACGACGTCGGACTGCCGGCGATCATCCGCCCCTCCTTCACCATGGGCGGTACTGGCGGCGGCATCGCCTACAACAAGGAAGAGTTCCTCGACATCATCGAGCGCGGCCTCGATGCCTCGCCCACCAACGAGGTTCTGATCGAGGAATCCGTTCTGGGGTGGAAAGAGTTCGAGATGGAGGTGGTGCGCGATAAGAAGGACAATTGCATCATCGTCTGTTCGATCGAGAACTTCGATCCGATGGGCGTGCACACCGGCGACTCCATCACGGTGGCGCCCGCGCTGACGCTCACCGACAAGGAATATCAGATCATGCGCGATGCCGCGATCGCGGTGCTGCGCGAGATCGGCGTGGAGACCGGCGGCTCCAACGTGCAGTTCGGCGTCAATCCGGTCGACGGGCGCATGGTCGTGATCGAGATGAATCCGCGGGTGTCGCGCTCCTCCGCGCTCGCCTCGAAGGCGACGGGCTTTCCGATCGCCAAGGTCGCCGCGAAGCTTGCGGTCGGCTACACGCTCGACGAGATTGCCAACGACATCACCGGCGGCGCGACGCCGGCCTCGTTCGAGCCGACCATCGATTACGTGGTCACCAAGATTCCGCGCTTTGCGTTCGAGAAATTTCCGGGTGCCTCCACCACGCTGACGACCTCGATGAAATCGGTCGGCGAGGTGATGGCGATCGGCCGCACCTTTCAGGAGAGTCTGCAGAAGGCGCTCCGCGGCCTCGAGACCGGCCTCACCGGCCTCGACGAGATCGAGATCGGCGGCTTGGGCCGCGGCGACGACAAGAACGCGATCCGCGCCGCGCTCGGCACGCCGACGCCGAACCGCATCCTGCAGGTGGCGCAGGCGATGCGGCTCGGATGGTCCAACGAGGACATCTTCAATTCCTGCAAGATCGACCCGTGGTTCCTCTCGGAGATGCGCGGCATCGTCGAGATGGAGCAGAAGATCCGCAAGCACGGCCTGCCTGATAACGCCCATGCCATGCGCATGCTGAAGTCGATGGGCTTTTCCGATGCGCGCCTTGCGGTCTTGAGCGAGACCACCGAGGCCGAGGTGAGAGCAAAACGTCATGCGCTTCACGTTCGTCCCGTTTTCAAGCGCATCGACACCTGCGCGGCCGAGTTCGCCTCGCCTACCGCCTATATGTATTCGACCTATGAGGCGCCTTTCGCGGGCCAGCCGACGGACGAAAGCGCGCCATCGGACAAGAAGAAGGTCGTTATTCTCGGCGGCGGTCCGAACCGGATCGGCCAGGGCATCGAGTTCGACTATTGCTGCTGCCATGCCTGCTTCGCGCTGCATGATGTTGGCTTCGAGTCGATCATGATCAACTGCAATCCGGAAACGGTCTCGACCGACTACGATACCGCGGACCGCCTGTATTTCGAGCCTCTGACCTCGGAAGACGTGCTCGAGATCATCGCGACCGAGCGCAAGAACGGCACGCTTGCCGGCGTGATCGTGCAGTTCGGCGGCCAGACGCCGCTCAAGCTGGCGCGGGCGCTCGAAGCCGCCGAAGTGCCGATCCTCGGCACCTCGCCGGATGCGATCGACCTGGCCGAAGACCGCGACCGCTTCAAGCGCGTGCTCGACAAGCTGCATCTGAAACAGCCGAAGAACGGCATCGCCTATTCGGTCGAGCAGGCCCGCCTCGTCGCCGCCGATCTCGGCTTTCCGCTGGTGGTGCGCCCCTCCTACGTGCTCGGCGGCCGCGCCATGCAGATCATCCGCGACGAGGGCCAGCTCTCCGATTATCTGCTCGGCACGCTGCCGGAACTCGTGCCGGCCGATGTTCAGGCGCGCTATCCGAACGACAAGACCGGACAAATCAACACCGTCCTCGGCAAGAACCCGCTGCTGTTCGACCGCTATCTGTCCGACGCCACCGAGATCGACGTCGATTGCTTGAGCGACGGCAAGGATACCTTTGTTGTCGGCATCATGGAGCATATCGAGGAGGCTGGCATTCACTCCGGCGATTCCGCCTGCTCGCTGCCGCCGCACTCGCTCGATGCCAAGACCCTCGCCGAGCTCGAGCGGCAAACTCGCGAACTCGCGCTTGGGTTGGACGTGGTCGGCCTGATGAACGTGCAATATGCGATCAAGGACGGCGAGATCTATGTGCTGGAGGTCAACCCGCGCGCCTCGCGCACGGTCCCCTTCGTCGCCAAGGTGATCGGCACGCCGGTGGCGAAGATCGCAGCCCGAATCATGGCCGGCGAGAAGCTCGCCGATTTCAAACTGAAGAAGCGCGAGCTCAAGCATGTCGGCGTCAAGGAATCCGTCTTCCCCTTCGCCCGCTTCCCCGGCGTCGATACCGTGCTCGGGCCGGAGATGCGCTCCACCGGCGAAGTGATGGGCCTTGATCGCTCCTTCGAGGTGGCGTTCGCGAAGAGCCAGCTCGGCGGCGGAACCCGCGTGCCGCGCAAAGGCACCGTGTTCGTCTCGGTGCGCGACAGCGACAAGCACCGAATTACGGACGCGGTGGGGCTGCTGCACTCGCTCGGCTTTAAGGTGATGGCGACCTCCGGAACCCAGCGCTACCTTTCGGACCGCGGCGTTCCGGCCGAGAAGGTGAACAAGGTGCTGGAGGGGCGGCCGCATATCGTGGACGCCATTACCAATGGGGACATCCAACTCGTCTTCAACACCACGGAGGGGCCGCAAGCGCTGGCCGACAGCCGTTCGCTGCGGCGCGCTGCCCTCTTGCATAAAGTGCCTTATTACACCACTCTCTCAGGCGCCGTAGCGGCGGCCCAGGGCGTCCGTGCCTACCGCGACGGGGACCTTGAGGTCCGCACGCTGCAGAGCTATTTTTCCGAAACCTGATTGCTGGCCGGGTCGGGCGTCCCGCTAAGTAATTGGTAGCAAAGGCGAACTTGGCCGGAACCTCCCGGCCATGCGGCTGTTTTGTTTCGGCTCGGAGTGGGGAAGGGTCCGGCGCCGCGTCGCAGGTACGGGCCATTCTGATGAAAATGCGTCTCATGCGGGCCTGCGATGGTTCCCGCATGACTGAAGGACAGAAAAGACGATGGAAAAGGTTCCAATGACTTCGGTCGGCTATGCCGCGCTGTCGAACGAGTTGAAGCAACGCCAGTCGGTGGACCGTCCGCGCATCATCCAGCATATCGCCGAAGCCCGTTCGCATGGCGACTTGTCGGAGAATGCGGAGTATCACGCCGCGAAGGAAGAGCAGTCGCACAACGAGGGCCGCATCGCCGAGCTCGAGGACAAGCTTGCGCGCGCCGACGTGATCGACATTTCAAAACTCTCCGGCGACACCATCAAATTCGGCGCCACGGTCACCTTGGTGGACGAGGATACCGAGAAGAAGCAGGTGTGGCAGATCGTCGGCGAAGTCGAAGCCGACGCCAAGAAGGGCAAGATCTCCATCACCTCGCCGCTCGCGCGCGCGCTGATCGGCAAGACGAAAGGTGCTTCCGTCGAGGTGAACACGCCTGGCGGCGCCAAGGCCTATGAGATCACCAAAGTCGAGTGGCGTTAGACCGGGCGTCATCGCCTCGTCGCCACGCTTGCCTACAAAGCCGCGTCCCGCACGCGGCTTTTTTTGCTGCGCCGCACTTGGCACATGCCTCGAATTTGCGGGCCGCGATGTGCACCCCGATGACCGCTGGCGGCGATTGCGCTAGTGCTTAGTTCGCGCGTGTCGAACAGGGGATGACTGACATGGACCAGATCTTTTCAAAGTGGCAGCCGCAGGCGCTCAGCCTGTTTCGCTTCATCAGCGGCCTGCTGCTCTTCCAATTCGGGGTCGCCAAAATCTTCAAATTTCCCGTCGTCCCCTACTTCGCGAACATTCCGCCGCTGATCCAGACCGCCGGCTGGATCGAGCTCATTCTTGGCGGCCTGCTGGTAATCGGCCTGTTCACCCGGATCGTCGCATTCATCCTGTCCGGCGAAATGGCCTTCGCTTATTTCATCGGGCACGTGTTCAAGACCGGCTCGCCGGTTCTCCATCCGATTATCAACGGCGGGAGTCTTGCGATAGCGCTCTGCTTCGGCTGTCTTTATCTCGCGACGGCGGGTGGCGGCCCGATCAGCGTCGACGCGATGATGGGCAGGAAGAGCTGACGCACTCGCCCCGGGCCGATGCTAGCGCGTGCCGGCCCTCCAGGCGGCGCGGCATCAGCCGCGCGTCTTGAGCTCCAACGGCACAGCGGCGTCGTACTTGGAATTGTGCAGCACCAAGGAGGTCCTGACGTTGCGGACATGCGGTGCCGCCGTCAGGTGCGTGACGAAATTCTGAAACGTCGCCATGTCGGGGGCGACGCATTTCAGGATGAAATCGACCTCGCCTGACAGCATCCAGCATTCCCGAACCAGGGGCTCGGCGCGCACGAACTCCTCGAACGCCCTCAGATCGGCATCGGCCTGGCTCGACAGGTGCACCGATGCAAACACGGTGACGTCGAAGCCGAGCTTGCGCGGATCCAACAGCCCGCGATAGCCTTGGATATAGCCCTCCTCCTCGAGCGTGCGCACACGGCGCAAGCAGGGCGGCGGCGAAATGCCTACGCGCTTGGCCAGTTCGACATTGGTGATTCGGCCATCGGCCTGGATCTCGCTCAGGATTTTGAGGTCGATCTCGTCTAAGTTCTTCGACACGGGATTTAGGGTTCCTGGAACTCGCAAAGCCGGCATCGCCGGCGGCAACACTCTGTAGCGCAGCTTCGCCCCTTTGCGCAATTTTATTGCGCGTGCACTGCGCAATCTCGGCCTCGTGAAGGGAAAATTCGCCGAGTTGGATTGCAATTCTTGCATAGCTTGCCAGATGTCCTAGACTTGGATTTGACACTTTCGGCGCTGCCGCGACGCCGTTCCTGGCGCTCTTCCGCTCGAGTGCTGATCAACCCCGCATCGCAAGAGATATCCGCCTCATGTCCGCGCCCATCCATGCCAAGGTCGTCATCATCGGCTCCGGTCCGGCCGGCTACACGGCGGCGATCTACGCGGCGCGCGCCATGCTGGAACCGGTGCTGATCCAGGGCATTCAGCCGGGCGGGCAGCTCACCATCACCACCGATGTCGAGAATTATCCGGGCTTCGCCGACGTCATCCAGGGCCCCTGGCTGATGGAGCAGATGGAGAAGCAGGCGCGCCATGTCGGCACCAAGATCGTCACCGACCTCGTCACCAAGCTCGAGACGGCACGGCGGCCGTTCCGCCTGACCTGCGACAGCGGCGACGTCTATCTCGCCGAGACCGTGGTGCTGGCCACCGGCGCGCAAGCCCGCTGGCTCGGCCTGCGGTCGGAGGAGAAGTTCAAGGGCTTTGGCGTCTCGGCGTGTGCGACCTGCGACGGTTTCTTCTATCGCGGCAAGGACGTGGTGGTGGTCGGCGGCGGCAACACCGCGGTCGAAGAGGCGCTGTTCCTCACCAATTTCGCCTCCACGGTCACGATCGTGCACCGGCGCGATCACTTCCGCGCCGAACGCATCCTGCAGGAGCGGTTGTTCAAGCATCCCAAGATCAAGGTGGTCTGGGATAGCGTCGTCGACGAGATCTGCGGCGAGGAAAACCCCGCCAAGGTCACGCATATCAGGTTGAAAAACGTGAAAACCGGGGCGCACAACGAATTGCGCGCGGATGGCGTGTTCATCGCCATCGGCCACGCGCCCGCGACTGAACTTGTCCAGGGCCAGGTCAAGCTGAAACCCTCAGGTTACGTTGAAGTGGCGCCGAACTCGACCGCCACGTCCGTGCCCGGCCTGTTCGCCGCCGGCGACGTGGCCGACGAAACCTATCGGCAGGCGGTCACTGCCGCCGGCCTCGGCTGTATGGCCGCCCTTGAAGCCGAACGCTTTCTAGCCTTGCGGGCCAGCGAGCGCGCCGCGGCGGAATGAAGACGAACATGGCTAAGACACGAGACGGATTTAGCGATATGGACTGGGATAAGCTGAAGGTGTTTCACGCAGCAGCGGAAGCGGGCAGCTTCACGCATGCCGGCGAACAGCTCGGACTGTCGCAGTCGGCTGTATCACGACAAGTGAGTGCGCTGGAACAGGAGCTCTCGGTCTCACTGTTCCATCGTCATGCTCGCGGCCTCATTCTAACCGAGCAGGGCGATCTTCTGTTCCGCACCGCGCATGACGTTTTCATGCAGTTGCAGGCGGCGCGCGCCAAGCTCACCGACAGCCGCGAGCGCCCGAGCGGCGATCTGAAGATCACGACCACGCCGGGCGTCGGCATCAACTGGCTGATACCGCGGCTCGGCGAATTCACCGCGCTCTATCCGGAGATCAGGATCCAGCTCATCGTGACCGACGAGGAGCTGGACCTCTCCATGCGCGAGGCGGATGTCGCGATCCGCACGCGCAAGCCGACGCAGCCGGACCTGATCCAGCGCAAGCTGTTCTCGATCGGCTTCCATGCCTATTGCTCGCCGGAATATGTGAAGCGGTTCGGCACGCCGCGCACGCTCGATGATCTCGACTCGCATCGGATCATCACGCTCTCCGACGGCCAGGTCGCGCCGCATCTGCAAAACCGCAACTGGCTTGTGGAAGCAGGTCGCAACGGAAGCGGGCCGCGCGAGGCCTTCTTCAAGGTCAACAACATTCTCGGTCTGGTTCGCGCCTGTCAGCAGGGGCTCGGGATCGCTGCGCTGCCAGATTATCTGGTCGAAGACAACAATCGGCTCGTACAACTGTTCGGCGAGTCCGATTCCATCCAGCTCGACACCTATTTTGTCTATCCGGAAGAGCTGAAGACGGTGGCGCGGGTGCAGGTGTTCCGTGACTTTGTCGTGAGCAAAGCGCAGCGCTGGCCGTCCTGATTTTGCGCATGTCTGACATGCGACCTGGATGCTTGCTGCGAGGCGGTGGCGAGGACCATAATGTTTCTACGCTGAGCATTCGCGTTGCGCATTTGTCCCCCTCCTCCAGTGGCGCGAACGTTCAGTAATCCCTCTTGGAAGGTGATTGTGTCGGCCTCACGTGGCCAATACCTCAAGCCGGGCTCGCTCGAGCCCGGCTTCTTTTCGTTTGCACAAGATTTCGTGAGAGGCGATTTCACTGACACGACAATGTCAGTGACGCAATTGGCCGCCGTTGACAGTTGGACACGTCGCCTTCATCATTCGTGCATGGTCGCAAATTCGTGCAGAAATATGCAGTCGAAAAAAGCTCTCCCGTCCGGGGAGCTCTGATCGACGCGCGCGCTAGACCGTAACGCCAAACCGATCCGACAACCCCGCCGCGAGCTGCGGGGTTTTTTATTGCTCCGTCTCCGGCACTCAACCTCAAGGAGATGGACCATGAACGACCTGGGAAGCCGCTTGCAGGGCCTTTGGCTGCCCCTGATCACGCCGTTCCGCGATGGCGGGATCGACCAGCCTTCGCTCTTCCGGATAGTGCGGCACTATGCTGCAGGTCCGGTGGACGGACTTATCCTGGCGGCGACCTCGGGCGAAGGCCTGCTGCTCTCGCCAAGCGAACTCGAGCAACTCGTGCATCAGGTGCGGACGGCTCTGGAGCAGACGGGACGCTATCTCCCCATCTGCCTCGGCCTCGCCGGCGCGTCGACAGCCGAGATGCTGGACAGGCTCGACGAGACGGCAGCATGGCCGATCGACGGTTATCTGATCTCGAGCCCCTATTACCTGCGGCCGTCGCAGCGCGGGCTGCAGCAGCATTTTGCCGCGCTCGCCGACCACGCGTCGTGGCCCGTCGTGCTTTACAACATTCCCTACCGGACCGCAGTCGGCCTTGCCAACGAGACGCTGCTCGCGCTTGCCGAACACCCCAACATCGTCGGGTGCAAGGACTGTTGCGCCGACCGCGCGCAATCGATCGCACTGCTGCGCGACAGGCCCGCCGGATTTCGGGTGCTGACCGGCGAGGATGCGCAATATCACGACGCGCTATGCGATGGCGCCGATGGCGCGATCCTGCTCTCTGCCCATGTCGAGACAGAAGGCTTTGCAGCCGTGCGTACGGAACTGAAGGCGGGCCGGCACGAGGCGGCGAACGCGGCCTGGGAGCATGTGGCCGGCTTGACCCGACTGCTGTTTGCAGAGCCTAGTCCCGCGCCTGCCAAGTATTGGCTGTGGCGAACGGGACTGATCGACAGCGCGGAGGTGCGTTCGCCGATCGTGGAGGTCAGCGGCGAACTCGCCGCGCGCCTCGAACGCGAAATCGCCTGCCGCGGCGCGCTCGCAGGCGCAGACGCGAAGGATCTGGTTAACGTGAGGTGAGCAGCACGGCGGCAAAGCGATCGAGCGCGCTGCGGCGCCCTTAAAATCTCGCGCGTATGAATCTCCCGGCCGCAACAAAAACCAAGGCCGGGCGAAACATGAGCACTGACACGTTCTCGCGAAAATTCATCGCGCGCCGGGAAACGGTTCGGGACCTTCTGGTGGTGGCAACGTTCGGCTTCTGGGCGCTGCTGCTCGGCCTCGCGCCCGTGCTTGCGCTTGCCACCCTGCTCGGGTCGTGAACTCGCACCGCGTGCAGTTGGTTAAACCGCGGTAGCAACTGCGCCGAAATCGAAAACGAAGGCGCATCCGTTTTTTAACGCCTGTCGCATATGACGAACCCATAAAGACAAGAACGCGGGGGCGTTGTGAACAGGCAGGACAACCCGGTTCGTGAGCCGAGGGCTTTCACGACCGAAGACATTCTTTGGGCGCTTGGGATCTGGTCGGCGATCATTTCTCTCTCGCCGGTGATCCTTTTCTACATGCTGATGGTGGCGTAGGCCTGCTCAGTTTTGGGAATGCGAACCGGCATTCAACAAGCTAAACGCGCGGGGACCGCGCGTTCTCAGTAACTCGTCCGGGCGAGGCGGCGAAATTACGCCGCCTGCTTGTGCATGGTGCCGTTGGCCGACGCGCTGCCGCGGATGGCCTTCACCGAGCGCTCGATCGCAGCCCAGAGCCGCGCGATCTCCGCCGCTGCACGCCCTTCCGCATAATATTCGCGCACGCCTTCCCCGTGGCCGAGCGCCATCAGCAAGTCGGCGCGGTTGGTGATCTGGCCGCCCCACACCGGCGCGCGAAATTTGGCGAGCGCTTCGCGTGCGATGGTCACGATCGGGCTTTCGGCATCGTCGCGGCGTGCCGGCGCGCCGTTCAGCACCACGGCGTAGGGCTTGCGCGCGGCGCGGCAGGTCTGGATCGTTTCCTGCACCGCGTTGACGTCGAACACGCCCGGCCGCGCCGGGATGATCACCATGGTGGCGTTCTTGATGGCATCTTCGACAACGGCCGAGGTGTTCGGCGGCGTGTCGATGAGAACCCATTCGACTCCGTCGCGCCTTGCGGCAGCAACGATACCGGTCACAGAATTAATAGCCGCCTTGATCGGCGGCTCGTTGGTGCCGCGCAGCTTGTGCCATAACGTCAAAGAGCCTTGCGGATCCGCATCGATCAATAGACAGGGCTTCGTCGCCTTAATTTGCGCGGCGAGATGCGCGGCCAGGGTACTCTTTCCCGAGCCGCCTTTACGTGATGCAAAAACAATAACGTTCATACCCTTGCCTCCAGATTGACCCCAGAAGCCAAAAATGAATCAGTGCGTTGATTCGCGAAAGGAAAATATGGCACCATTTAAGGCGAAACCACTGATTGCCGAAACGATTGGCTTTTGAGTCACACCGGCTGAAAGCAGCGATCAACAGGCCATTCGCGCACGCACGGGTTGTTGCGGACCGAAGCGCGGCTACTGCACCGCCCGCACAGGATTTCGCAAGCGATGTCGCGGTCTTGCAAAAACGGCAGGCGCCACTCTTTCGAACAAAACGAGTCCGCGCTCTTGCGAGAAGTGGCGTGACAAGGGGCAGCACGGTGCCGGGAGCTATCTCGCGCCCGCGCAGGATCGATCATCGATCGCGCTGGGCGGGCTTAGGTCGCGTCGGCCCTTGACCTCTTGATCCTGTGTAACCTTGGCCTGCTGGGAGGATCGGCTTCGCCGGCTTCGCGACCGTGCCTGAAGAACACCCGGCATTCCGGTGAAAGCTGCGACCTGTTGCGGATCATGCAGGCCGTGATGCGCTCGACATCGGGAATTTCGGAGCTGCACAAACGAAACGCGTCAGGGGTGCAGGCCTGCTGCTGCTCCGGCGAGTAAGCGTAGCCGCTCGTCGGTGCCATCGAAGCCGCAAGCCCGGCGGCAAGCAGCATGGCGAGTTGAAGCCTCGGGTGCGAAATAACGGACATGGAATTTCCCCTGAGAGCGCGCAGCGGAAATTGTGGGTGAAGCCCGAATGCTTCGCAAGCGCGCCCGCAGGTTCCTCGCGCGAACTTCAACGTTCGTGACTTTGCTACAACAACCGACGGAACTCGCGCCGCTCACACTCGGCATGGCTTGCACGCTTGCGCGTCGATGCATCAAGCGCGAAACGATCGGACGCGCCATTCCTGCCATAAACACTGCAAGCGAGGCGGCGTGAAATGAAATGCCCTCAAGCAGAGCAGGTCGGCTCGAGCAATCACGCAACACATGCGGCCGACAAGGCGCCCATGAGCCTTTGCCCGGATGCCGCCACAGTTGGCGGAACGCCCTGTCCGCTTTCACTCTCAGGGGCATGCCGTCACGATGATGGCGGACATTTGCATATTCTGCCGCGTGCGGCGGAGAATAGGAACGGCTCAAAGCCGGGCGTGTCAGGATGGCTGAAGCGGGAGAAATTGGTACAGTTGGGTGGATTCGAACCACCGACCTCCTGATCCACAGTCAGGCGCTCTAACCAACTGAGCTACAACTGCATCCTTGCCCTGGCCCCCGGGGGCCGGACGGGGCGGAAACTAGGTGCAACGGCTTATTTTGGCAAGGCCGTAACGAGGGCAGATTCGACCTGCCGGCACTTGCCGCATCGAAAGCAAAACCCGGGCGGCTTGCCCGGGTTTTTCTCCAAATCAAAAGCCATCGCCGGTCTCGGATTACGCACACCCTAAACAATTCAAGTCCGAGGCCAGCAGCCCGCCCGGGAATCAGGCGGCGGGCTTATAATATTTCGCGGCGTTCTGCTTGATGGGCTCAGCGGTTTCTGCCGCAACCTTCTGCGTCAGCTCGACGAGCTCCTTGGTTTGGGCCGACAGGGTCTCGAACGCCTTGCGGGCGTGGGAGGTCCAGAGCTCCATCGCCTCCGAGGGCGACTTGATGGCGAGCAGATCCTGAGCGAAGTCCAGGTTGGCGGTGGTATTGGCCTTCACGAACTCCATGAGCTTGGCGGTGTAGGCGCTCATGCCCTTGCTGGCGCTGGTGAATACAGCCTCGATCGTGCTGTTGTGGGTCTCGGCTGCATCCTTGAACTTGGCGTAATTGTCGCGGGCCTGCGAGACGCCCTTTTCGGCGAACGCACGTACCTGCTCGGGAACTTCAAACGGAATGACTGAGGCGGAAAACGGATCGGTGGCGTTGGTCATGTCATGCTTCCTTCGCGGCGGAGATGAAGCGAGTGACCCTCTTAAGCGCGCCCGGCGGCCAAGAGGCCGGGTACGTCGAATTGGATCACGCGGTGGAGATCCCTCAACGGGCTTGCACAATGAACAGCCATATAATGTCAATTTTGTGCATCGCAATGCAATTTAAGGTGCGGCGCCAAATTTTAAGACCCGGCGGTGATGCGCCGGGTCTTTGAAAACACTCGTTTTTTTTATTGACGTGGGAACCGCGCGAGATATCGCGGGCCTCAGACTTTAGGTTTAGCGGCATTCATCGCGGCGCGGCTGACGGTCTGGCCCATCTCGCTCGCCTGCTCGGTCAGCGCCCGCATCTGAGCCTGAACATATTCGCTGTGCAGCCGCATCACCTCGGCGAGATCCTTGGCGTGCAGGAGCGACTGCGCGTAGTCGAGCGAGGCCTGCATATTCTTTTCCGCATAGGCGATGGCCTTGGCGCCGATGTCCTTGGCCCCGGCGCGCACCGTGGCGCCCCGCTCTTCCAGGGAACCCGCGGTCGCCTGCGCGCTTTCCAGAAATCTCTCAAAGGTCTTACGCGCCTGCTCGACGCTGGCTTCGGCCATGGCTCGCATTTCCTTGGGGATTTCGAATCGCTCGCGTACCTGTTCGTCCATGAACCCTCTCCTTTGCGCTCTAAGAACTTGTATTTTCCGCCCATTGCCCCGGCGGCAATCCAGTATCGGCGAAACACTTCCGCGATGTGACGCAAGAACACGGCCCGCCCGCCTTCTCGCGCGGACTTTTGATTGTGTTCTGCAACAGGCTCAACGCCAGAGGCGCAGCCGGGGTTCGACGAGACCGATGAATTAAGGTTATCGCCGCTTGGCGCAGGGGGCAGAGGCGACCGGCCGTGGACCTGACATTCCCGCCGGGCGATACTAACCTTGCGTTAAGGCTGTCACGCTCGCGGCCGATTCACCATTGCTCCCACCAAGGCCATAGCCGCAGATCAGCCGGTCCAGTCGTCACGATGAACAATACGGAATTCCAGTTGCAGGGCCTCAGCGATCCCCGGCTCGCTGTGCATGCGACCAGCCCGCTGCCGGCCTGGCTCTGGTCGACGGACGGCACGCGGGTTCTCTGGGCCAATCCCGTCGGCGCACAACTGTTCGGAGCAGCCAACGGGGTTGAACTTGCAAAGAAGCCATTTGGACCGGCGAATTTGCACCGCCGCCAGGTCGTCCAACTCGTGGGCAAGCTGCCGCCGAGCGGCGCGACGCGGCTGCAGCGGTTGCGCGGTTTTGGCGCGCGCCCGGGCCTGCTCGTCACTTGCGCCTGTATGCGGATCGATTTCTCCGATGGCAGCCATGGCGTGCTGATCGCGCCCGTCGAGTCGCAGCAGCGCACAATGCCGCTGCTCGATCGGCTACAGCGTCTGATCGGGGGTATCGACATGCCGATCGCCGTGTTCGCGCGCGACGGCATGCTGGTTGCGGCGAGCGAGGCGGCGCATGCGCTGAGCATTTTCCGCAATCTTGCCGAGGCCGGGCTCGAGCAGGCCGGCAGCGCCGCACTCGCCACGGGCCGCTTTGAGACAGTGACCGCGATCGGCCATATTGTGCTGCAGCGAGTCGGCTTCGGCACCGATGCCGCCCTTGTGGCGTTGATGATGCCGCCACGTGTAGCCGCGCCAGCCGAGCCAAGCGAACCGGTCGAGCCGCCAATGCAGACACCGCCCTATGAACAGCCGGCCCTATCCGGCGAAGCGCCCGCAGAATTTGCCTTGATCGAGGCCGCCGCAGAAACCCAAGCCGCGGAGACCGCTCCCGCGCCAAAGCCGGCGACGGAGCCCGCGGGAACGGATCCCGAGCCTTCGCCTTACGTCGCAGCCGTTGCCGACGAGCCGGCGAACGAAAGCGATGCGCCCGTGCCAGGCCAAGCCGCGGCTGCGCCGAATGAGCCCGAGGCGGCGGCCGCATGGCTCGATCACCCCGCGCCGGAGCCCCGCGCGCATCCGCTGCGCTTCGTCTGGCAGACGGATGCCGCTGCCCACTTCACGATCACCTCGGAGGAATTTCTCGAGCTCGCGGGTGCCCCGACTGCGGCCGTCCTCGGCCAGAGCTGGCCGGAGATCGCACGCACGCTGGGCCTCGATCCGGACGACCGGGTCATGGCGGCATTTGCGACCCGCGACACCTGGAGCGGCATCACCTTGAGCTGGCCGGTCGAGGGCGGCGGCAGCCTGCCGGTCGAGCTCGCAGGTCTTGCCACGTTCAATCGCAACAGGGATTTTGCCGGCTTCCGCGGCTTTGGCGTGTGCCGCGATCTCGATGCGCTCGCGCGGCTGGCGGCGTTTCGCCGCTACGAACGCGAGCATCCCGCGCAAACCGCCAAGCCGCTTTCGGCCGACATCGTACCGACCAATTCAGAGCACGCCAGCGCCGCAGTTCCGCCCGCCGAAAGCGATGTGATGTCCGAATCATCGATCGAATCCGCGACGGCCGCCACCGACAAGACTTCACCACCAACCGATTTGGATGAGCCTGTGGAAACCCCGCCAAACGTCGTGCCGTTCCGCCCCTTGGGAGGCGAGCCGAAGTCGCCGGCGCTCTCTCCGGTCGAGAACAGCGCGTTCAACGAGTTGGCCCGGCAATTGTCGGCGCGTCTGGAGCGTGACACGGCCGCCGAGCCGGAGCCGCATGGCGGCGAGATCACAAGCAGCGGGGTGGCGAACGTCGTGGCGGAGGCGCCCGAACCGGTGCACGAATTACCGGCACCGCCCCAGGCGGAATGGCTGAGCACGCCCGAGCCGCCGGCGCAGGGCGAGACTGGACGCGACCGCACGCTGCTCGATCTCCTGCCAACCGGTGTCTTGATCTACCGGCTGGACCGCCTGCTCTACGCCAACCCGGCGTTCCTCGAGCGGATGGGCTATGCCAGTCTGCATGAGCTCGAACAGGCCGGCGGGCTTGATGCGCTCTATGTCGAGCCGGTCGTGTCCGCTCCCAGCAGCACATCGCAAGCCGGCACCCCGGTCACGATTGCGGCCAACCAGCCCACGGGCGAGCACACCGCCGCCACGACCGCGCGGCTGTTCACGATTTCCTGGGATGGCGAGTCCGCACTCGCCCTGATGTTCACCCCGGGACCGAGCATGCAGCCTGATACTGGACCGCCGGCGCCCCCACCCGCTGCCGCAAACCCGCCGGCCGAAATCGGCCATGCCAGCGCCGAGGATTTGGCTGCCATTCTCGACACCACCGCCGAAGGCATCCTGATGTTCGATGCGGCCGGCAATATCCATGCCTGCAACCGCAGCGCGGAGGCGCTGTTCGGCTATGACGGCGACGACCTCATCAAACGCAATCTCGCCGATCTGTTCGCGCCGGAAAGCCAGCGCGAGGTGCTGGACTATCTGCAGAGCATCGCGGATGCCGGCGCCGCCATCGTGCTCGATGCCGGCCGCGACGTGCTCGGCCGCGTCAGCCGAGGCGGCATCATCCCGCTGTCGATGACAATGGGACGGACCCGCCCGGAGGGGCCGAACTTCTTCGCGGTGTTCCGTGATCAGCCGCACAGCAAGAGCGACGGCGAATTGCGCGAGGCGCGGCGAATGGCCGAGCGCGCGGCGAGCGCCAAGGCGGACATGCTGGCACGGATCAGCCACGAGGTCCGCACGCCGCTCAATGCCATCATCGGCTTTGCCGAGGTGATGATCGGCGAGCGCTTCGGGCCGCTCGGCAACGAGCGCTATCTCGAATACCTGAAGGACATCCGCGCCTCCGGCGAGCGCGTGATCGCCATCATCAACGATCTCACCGAGCTCTCGCGCATCGAGACCGGCAAGCTCGACCTCGCCTTCACCAGCCAGAACCTCAACGAGCTGGTCGAAAGCTGCGTCTCGGTGATGCAGCCGCAGGCCAACCGCGAGCGGATCATCATCCGCACCTCGCTTGCGCATCTGTTGCCGCCGGTGGTGGCGGACGCGCGCTCGCTCAAGCAGATCACCATGAACCTGATCGGCAATTCGATGCACCTGGCCAATCCCGGCGGCCAGGTGATCGTCTCCACCGCGCTATCGGACTACGGCGAAGTGGTCCTGCGCGTGCGCGACACCGGCAACGGGCTCAACGACAACGAGGTCGCCGCCGCGCTCGAGCCGTTCCGCACGCCGCCACCATCGGACAAGGCGAGCGACACTTCGCCGGTGAGCCTGTCGCTGACCAAAGCGCTGGTCGAGGCCAATCGCGCGCAATTCCACATCAAGACCGGCGGGCGTTCCGGCACCCTGGTCGAAGTGGTGTTCGCCCGCGCGCTGGCGCGGGCCTAGCGGATGATCCCGACCCGGCGTTAGCGCAAAGCGCACCGGTTTTACCGAAAAGCCATCATGCGCAATAGCACGAGGCTCAGGCCGGCGCCCTGCGCTCTGCCGCGCGGCGCCGGCTGGCGAGCAGGAGCAGCCCGTAAGCAAGGGCAAAACCGAAGAATGCCGCCGCCCAGGCAAAGCCCGCGATGTGCAGCAGCACGTCGCTCTGCGCCGGGTGAAGCACCGCGCAGATGCGCGCAAGCGCCGCGATGATGATGGCGAGATAGATCGCCTGCGTGCTGCGGGAGGCCGTGAGTTCCTGGCCCGTATGGCCGAGGCTCGCGCGCGTCATCACCGCAAGCGTCATCACGCCCGCTCCGCCCGCCATCCAGGCGTGGATCCCGGCACTGATCGGAACGATGTCGAACGCGGCCGCCGCATTGAGCAGGAAGCCGAGCGGGATGAAGGCATAGCCGACGTGGAGGATCAGCAGCAGCCGCTCGCGAAGGGTACGCCCGCCTGCCCAGCGGGCCAGCCGCAGCAAGTGCAACACGCCGGCCACGCCCAGTACGACGCCTGCAACAGGATGATCCGGAGCGATGATCCAGGCGAGCAGCGCGAGCGCGCTCAGCGCCAGCGTGACCCTGTCGAAGCGGCCAAACGGCGCGGGCAGCCGGCCGGGATTTTCGCGCACCAGCCAGTTGCGCGTAAAGCTCGGGATGATGCGCCCGCCGATCAGCGAGATCAGCAGCACCACGACCGCGATCCCGATGCGGATGGCGTAATCGGCGCTGCCGGCGAAATGCGCCTCCAGATGAAACGCGACGTTGCCGGCCAATAGCACCGACACCAGCGCAACCACGGTCAAGTTGCGCCAGTTCTTGCCCGCGACGATTTCCCGCGCCGCGGCCGCAGCCACCAGAGCCAGGAAGCCCGCATCCACGAGCATTGCAAGCCACCAGCTTGTCCCGGCGGAGAAGCTCACGAAGATGCGCCCGGCGATCCAGACCAGGACGAGGGTCAAGAGCGCCAGGCCCTGGATCGGCAGCCGCCCGGTCCAGTTCGGGATGGCCGTGAACAGAAAGCCGGTGATCACGGCGGGCAGATAGCCGTAGAGCATTTCGTGCACATGCCAGTCGCGCGGCGCAAAGGCGCTCGTCAGCCGCAATTCGCCATAAAACACCGGCAACCAGATCAGGATCGCGAGGCCGGCCTGGGCCGCGCCAAGCAGGAAGAACGGGCGAAAGCCGGCCGCCAGCACGGGCCAGCCCCGATAATCGCGATAGCGTGGAACCGCCATGTAAGCTTGCTCCAAAGTGCGCCCCCTCGTGGGGCCATTCGGTCTAATTTATGCAGAACAGATGGGGGCAATCGTTGTGCCCGGTCAAACTTCTGCTTGATCGGGGGACGGCGACGCGGTCTACATCCCACCGACACCGCCCCGCGGAGCGAGGACATGGCCACAGTCAACAGTTCGCTGGTCGCGCATTTGCCGCTGTTTGCCGGCTTGGGAAGCGAGGATCTCGCGGAGGTGCTGCGCGAGGCCCGTTCCACCCGCTACCCGAAGAACAGCGCGGTGTTCGAGCAGGGCGCGGACGCGACCTCTTTCTTCCTGCTGCTGCACGGACATGTCCGCGCCAGTAAGACCACGCCGACCGGGGAGCAGATCGTGGTGCGTTATGTCGGACCCGGCGAGATCTTTGGCGTGGCGCCTGCGATCGGCCTGCAGCACTATCCGGCGACCGCGACCGCCGTGGACGACAGTGTCGTGCTGGCCTGGCCCTCGGCGGCCTGGCCGAGGCTGGTGGCGAGGTTTCCGCAGCTCGCCGCCAATACGCTGCAGACCGTCGGGAATCGGCTGCAGGAGACGCATACGCGCGTCATTGAAATGTCGACCCAGCAGGTCGAGCAACGCATCGCGCATGCGCTGCTGCGGCTTGCCAAGCAATCCGGGCGCAAGCTCGAGCATGGCGTCGAGATCGATTTTCCGATCAGCCGCCAGGACATTGCGCAGATGACCGGAACCACGCTGCACACGGTCAGCCGCATCCTGTCGGGATGGGAGCAGGCAGGGCTCGTCGAGGGTGGACGTCAGCGCATCGTGCTGCGCGAGCCGCACAAGATCTTTCTGCTCGCCGAGCAGGCCGCCGGCGACAACGGCAGCTCCTGAAGCGCGATGGGATTAGGTCGAATCGCCATCGCGCTTTAGATTCTCGTTTGAGCATGATCTTTTCGGAAAAACCGCTTCACA
Organism: Bradyrhizobium sp. ARR65; assembly: GCF_000472385.1. Taxonomy (GTDB): domain Bacteria; phylum Pseudomonadota; class Alphaproteobacteria; order Rhizobiales; family Xanthobacteraceae; genus Bradyrhizobium. Next base: position 102,801 of record NZ_AWZU01000005.1, on the reverse strand, counting down.
CTTCTCCGGATCATGCTCTAAGCCGCGACGCTGGCACCGCAGAGCGCCCGCAGGAAGGCATCTGGGTCGACGCCGTGCTCCCCGCAGGCATCTTGGACCGTGTGGAAGCTCGCGATCGGGCAGCCGACGCAGCCCATCTTGAACTGCAGGAACACCCGGATCGTCTGCGGCGAGGCACGCATCACGTCCTCGACGAGATCGTAGAGCGAGAAAGCCATGATCGCCTCCGTTCGGAAGCGAACGCTACCGCCACTGCGCTCCGGCCTGTTTGTCCGGGCGCAAGCTTGTGAGCAGTCGCCGAGCTGAGCAAATCGAAGGCGACGCGCGACCAACCTCCGGCGTCATTGCGACGAGCGTGATCGGACGCGCCCGTCCGGCGCCGGGACTTGATCGGCGCTAAACCGCGCGGCTGTGCAGCCGCTTGGACTGATCGAGATGCGCGTCGAAGGCCGCGGCCACGCTGCGCACCAGAAAGCGTGAGTTCTCCGCCACCTTCAGCGAAGTGCCGTCGAGTTTCACGACGCCGTCGGAAACCAGCTCCTTCAGCCGCGGCGTGGAGTCCAACATCGCGTTCGCACCTGATCCATGGCGCGCGCAGATGGCGCCGAGATCGACGCTGAAGTCGCACATGATACGCTCGATGATCTCGGCCCGCAGCCGGTCGTCCTCGGTGAGGGCGTAGCCCTTGGCGGTGGCGAGCTTGCCCGACGCGATCGCGTCGGAATAGGCGCTGATCCGGACCTCGTTCTGCACATAGCCTTGCGGCAATTGTCCGATGGCGCTGGCGCCGAAGCCAAGCAGGACGGTGCTGTCGTCCGTGGTATATCCCTGGAAGTTCCGGTGCAGGCTGCCTTCGCGCAGCGCGATCGCCATATCGTCGGATGGCAGCGCGAAGTGATCCAGCCCGATCTGGATGTAGCCCGCTTCCTTCAGTGCGTTGGCGATCGCGCAAGCCTGATTGTAGCGCTCGACGCTGTCGGGCAACCAGTCGTCCTGGATCTTGCGCTGATGTTTCTTGAATGTCGGCACATGCGCATAGCCGAACACGGCGAAACGCTCCGGACGCAGTTCCAGGCAGCGCCGCACCGTGTCCAGGCAGGAGGCGATGGTCTGGTGCGGCAAGCCGTAGATCAGATCGAAGTTGAGAGCAGAGATGCCGGCACGCCGCAGATTGTCGGCGGCGGCGGCGGTCTCGTCAAAGCTCTGCACGCGGTTGATCGCGTATTGCACGACGGGATCAAAGCTCTGAACGCCCAGGCTCGCCCGGTTGACGCCGCCGAGCGCGAGCGCATCGATCACGGCGCCCGTGAGCGTGCGCGGATCGATCTCGATGGCGATCTCGGCCGAGGACAGCACGAAGAAAGACTGCCTGATGGCCCCGATCAGGTCGGTGAAGGATTCCGGCGCCATGATGGTCGGCGTGCCGCCACCGAAATGGATGTGACTGACCTTCATGCGGCGGTCGAGCCGCCGCGCGATCAACTCGACTTCGCAGCGAAGCGCAGCCTCGTAAACGGCGATCGGTTCCGCGCGGCGGGCGACCGTGGTGTGACAGCCGCAGTACCAGCACATGGAGCGGCAGAACGGCACATGCAGATAGAGCGAGGCGGTGGCGTGTTGTGGGATGGCCGCGAGCCAGCGCGCGTACTCTTCTGGCCCGACTGTATCGGAGAAATGGGGAGCCGTCGGGTAGCTCGTGTATCTCGGCAATCGCTCCTGTCCGTAGCAAGCCGCAAGATCTGCCTTCATTTCCAACCCGTCATTTCGAATCGAACCGCAGGCAGCCTGAGCCTGCCTGAAACCGCGGATAGCTCAAGACGAGAAAGTAACCTTGCGCTCGCTCAAAGCCGGAGCAGATTTCCGGAACCAAGCCGGAAAATGTTGGCTTTCCAAACCCAAACTTTCCAAGCCCAAATTTGCGTTCGCGCAAACAGGCATAACCCATTTTGGGCCGGCATAGTCAACAGAAAGATCAGCCGGAGCCGGTATCATGGCTTTTTACGTTCTGGACGTGCTGTTCGCCATGCTGGGCCACAGCGTGATCCTGGCGCCAGGCGGGACACATCTGATGTTCGAGAGCCTTAGCGCGGCGTTCAGGCAGGGCGGCCAGGTGCCGGTGACGCTCGATTTCGAACATGTCGGCGCCGCTGGCCGGCCGCTGCTCGCTCGGACTCGGAATCAGGCTCTCCGCCTCCGACATGGTTGACGTGGTCTTGCCAATCCTGCTGCGTTGACCGCTTTCACGGAACTATCATGCAATGTCAGACGAGATGATGAGCATCATCTCGTCCGGCGCGCCAAGTATCCTTCCTAAAGTATTTTTCTTACGTATTTTTCCTGATGCTGCAGAGCAGCAGAACGTTGTCGCAGCACAAACAGGTTTGCGGCGATCGGCGCAGAATCTCGCGGTCAGAACAAGCAAGGACAATTCCGATGTTCACCCGCAGAGCTGCTTTGTTCAGCGCCGCCGCCGCAGTCCTGATGCTGGCGACGCCGGCCATCGCTTTAGAGCCGAATTTGCCGCGCCAGAAGGTTGACCTCGTCGCGCCGCCCTTCGTGCATCCGCACGAACAGGCCACCAAGCAGGGCCCCAAGATCATGGAGTTCAAGCTCGTGATCGAAGAGAAGAAGATGGTGATCGACGACAAGGGCACCACCTTGCAGGCGATGACCTTCAACGGCTCCATTCCAGGCCCGCTGATGGTGGTGCATGAAGGCGACTATGTCGAGGTGACGCTGGTCAACCCCGCCAGCAACTCGATGCCGCACGACATCGACTTCCACTCCGCCACCGGCGCGCTCGGCGGCGCCGGACTGACGCTGATCAATCCCGGCGAACAGGTCGTGCTGCGGTGGAAGGCGACGCGGACCGGCGTCTTCGTCTATCACTGCGCCCCCGGCGGTCCGATGACGCCCTGGCATGTCGTGTCCGGCATGAACGGCGCAGTGATGGTGCTGCCGCGCGATGGGCTGAATGACGGTCACGGCCATCCGCTGCGCTACGACCGCATCTACTATATCGGCGAGCAGGACCTCTATATCCCGCGCGACGAGAAGGGCAACTTCAAGTCCTACGACTCGCCCGGCGAAGCCTATAACGACACCGAGGAGGTGATGCGCAAGCTGATCCCGACGCATGTCGTGTTCAACGGCAAGGTCGGCGCGTTGACCGGCAAGAACGCGCTGACGGCCAAGGTCGGCGACAACGTGCTGATCGTGCATTCGCAAGCCAATCGCGACAGCCGTCCGCACCTGATCGGCGGCCATGGCGATTATGTCTGGGAGACCGGCAAGTTCGGAAACGCGCCGGAAACGGGCCTTGAGACCTGGTTCATCCGCGGCGGCTCGGCGGGAGCTGCGCTGTACAAGTTCCTGCAGCCCGGCATCTACGCCTATGTCACGCATAATCTGATCGAAGCCGCCGATCTCGGCGCCACTGCGCACTTCAAGGTCGAAGGCAAGTGGAACGACGATCTGATGACCCAGGTGAAGGCGCCGGCCGAAATTCCGCCCGCCGATACGAATTGATCGCAAGGGGCCGGCCACCAGCCGGCCCCTTTTTCTTTGGGGACGAGCCATGTTGATCGCGTTCAAACTCAAGCTGGCGCTTGCCTGCGCGGCGGGGCTCGCCGGACCACTCGCCATGGTGCCGCTGCTATCAGACAGCTCAAGGCACAATCTCGCCGCCGGCCGGCCGATCGTCATCGAAATGGTCGAAGTGGCCGCCGGCACGACATCCTATCGCGCGGCCGGTGATTTCACCCGTTCTGGGCAAGTGGCGGAAGCGCCGCTGCTGCGCCTGCATTTCCCAAAGCCGCTGTCGATCATGAAGCACCAGGTCTCTTCGGCCGACTATCAGGCTTGCGTCGACGATGGCGCCTGTCCTGCGCTCGACCGAGACGTTATCGTTGCGATCGACCGTCCCGCGGTCGAAGTGAACTGGCACGACGCCAACGCCTATGCCGCGTGGCTGTCGCGCAAGACCGGAGAACACTATCGGTTGCCGACGGACGAGGAATGGGCCTTCGCGGCGGGCAGCAAATTCGTCGATGACGGAGTGCCGGTCGACCTCGACGATCCGGCCAAGCGCTGGATCGCCAGATATGAGCGCGAGACCGCGCGCGATGCCGACTCCGCGACACGCCCCTTCGGCACCTTCGGCGTCAATGAGAACGGGCTCTCCGATCTCGCGGGAAATGTGTGGGAATGGACTACGACCTGCTTCGACCGGACCGCGCTTGACGAGCAAGGCCACGCGGTGAAGACAAATGCCAATTGCGGCGTCCGCATCGCCGAAGGCGCGCACCGCGCCTATGTCACCGATTTCGTCCGCGACGCCCGTGCCGGCGGCTGCGCGGCCGGCACGCCGCCGAGCAATCTCGGTTTCCGCCTGGTGCGCGACGAACCGTCCTTGGCTGACAGGATTGCCGCCAAGTTGGGCAAGTCGCGCTTGGTCGGTCGTTGGGCTCGGAACTTCAACGGCGTTGGCGAGATATTCCGCCATGGCCCACCACGTCTGGGCATGGTCGGGGCATTGCAGAAGAAGGGATAGCCCGGAAGCCACGTTTCACCGAACGCCGCAATCGAGGCTCCCATCGCCCCGCCTCGCCAATCAGGCGACAGGCCTTCCTGGTCGATGCCTCGCGATCGAAGGGGACGGCCGCCTCCTGGATGGCGGCGAGCCTGAAGCGATCATTGTCTGTCATGATTGCGCTCGCACCGGATCGTTTCTAAAGCGCGATGGGATTAGGTCGAATCGCCATCGCGCTTTAGATTCTTGTTTGAGCATGATCTTTTCGGGAAACCGCTTCACACTTTTCCAGATCATGCTCTAATCCGCGGCCAAGCCATTACGGGCGGCGTCGAGCGCCCCTTCCAGCATTTGAAGCGCCTTGACGCGCCGCCGCCTGGCGAGACGTTCGACTCCGATCTTGCGTTCGTGCTCGCCGGCAATGAAGGCCTGGATATCCGGCAGCGGCCGGATGAGGCCGCGACTGCCCCACTCGCCGTCGGGAATTTCCGTCGGGAATACCCACACCCGCGGCGCCACATCTTCGTACGTGCCGCCCTCGGCCCGCACGACGGCTAGCGTGACGTCCTTCACCAGAGCCGCCCGCGATGCCTCGGTATACTGGCCTTCCGGCACCGTCGGAACGATACGATAGCGCGGGCTTGGCGAGCGCGCGCCGGCGACGAAGACCGCGGCCGGCCGGTGCAGGAATATCACCGTGACGCTTTGCGCCACCTTGTTGTCGGGGCTGAACCCTTCATGGCCGATCAGGATGTCGCCAAGCTCCTTGAGCAGCCGCTCCTCGGCCTCCGGCTTCAGGGCACCTTCGGGAATGGTGACGTCGATCATCGGCATGGCTGACCTCTTCGTTGCTTCGGTGCGAGAGATCTAAGCGCCGCTCCTCTCCGGACACAGAGGCAGTATCGCCACTTTCCGAGCAAAATCGGACAAACGCCCGCCGGCCCGGGGTCAGCGGACGGCCGCGCTTGCGCCTGATGAGGCGCGGCTGCGGTCGTGGTGCGAAAACCGGCGCTGGTACTCACGCGGCGAGAGTCCAGTCTCGCGCCTGAACAGGCGACGAAAGGTCGAAAGGTCGCGATAGCCGACGCGCTCGCCGACCGCGTCCACCGTCAATCCGCCCTTCTGCAACAGCCGCTTGGCGACGTCGACACGCAGGCTCTGCAGGTACTGCAGCGGCGCCGCCCCGGTCGCGAGCTTGAAGCGGCGGTTGAGGGTGCGCTCGCTCACTGCGAGATGACGGGCCAGCTCGCCGAGATCGAAGCCCTCACGCAGCGACTTTTCCATGACGCGCCGCGCCCGAGCCACCAGCGCATCCGAATGCTGCGGCCCGCTCTCCATCAGAGCATAGGAGGCTTGCGAGGCCGGATTGGCCTCGATCAGCATCAGCCGCCCGGTCTCGGCTGCGACCTGCGGCCCGACGAACTTCTCGACGATGCGCAAGGCGAGATTGAGCGAAGTGGTGACCGCGGCGCTGCAGAGAATGTTGTTCTGCTCGGTCAGGATCTCGGCGACCCGCAGGTCGACTTGCGGATAGCGCTTTGCGAAGATTCTCGCCCTCGCCCAATGCGTGGTGGCCACCCCGCCATCGAGCAGGCCGGCCTCGGCCAGGATAAAGCTGCCGGTGCAGTAGGACGCAAGCAGCGCGCCGCGCTCGTGCTGGCGGCACAGCGCGGCGCAGAGGGGCGTCAGAATATCCGTCCGTGCGAAAAACCGCTCGATGTCCGCGACGAACGGCCCCGGCACGACGATCGCATCCGCAACCGCTCTTGCATTGATCGGTCCATCCGCGCTCACGAATTGGCCGGATGCCGTCCGCACCGGCTTTCCGTCAAGGGATTCGATCCGCCATTGCAGGGGCGGCTTGCCGGTGCGGCCGTTCCGCTCGCTCCAGACGGAATTGGCGGCCATGAAGACATCGACGATGCCCGCGACGCTGGACGCCAGAATGTCGTCGTACACCCACAGCCTGATCTGCGGCATGGCCCATGTCCGATATTGCCTGTACAAGGCAATTCTGCCATCGCCGCGCGCGGTGAACAAGCCCACAGCCTGGCCGAACCTGATGCTCCGCCCACGCGCAACAACCCGTTGCTTTTTTGGAGCGGACATCAGACGTAAGCCAAGGCGGTCGCCTCGGTCGAAAATGACCCAAAGCGGTCATGGAACCGTTTAGCGGCGGGGACGACAATTGCCCGTGTGGACCTCAACACGGATTCGGGCAGTATCGGTCCCGGTCGACAGAGAAGCAGGGCTCTTTATGACGGAAAAGCGATCAGGCTTGCCGGTTCTTGGCTTCGCGGATCAAAGGTCGTTCGAAAGATGGCTCGCGGTCCAACCAGCTGATGCGGCTGGCGTTTGGATTAAGTTCGCCAAGAAGGCGGCGACAAGAGCGAAACTCACGAAAGCAGAAGCGATTGACGCTGCGCTCTGTTACGGATGGATCGACGGAAAGCTGGAAAAGTATGACAACCAACACTGGCTTGTTCGCTTCACGCCACGGAAAGCGCGGAGCAAGTGGTCGGCGCTGAACCGCAACAGAGCGCTGACGCTCATCAAGGAGGGCCGCATGAGACCTGCGGGCTTCGCGCAAATCGAAGCCGCTAAGGCAGATGGTCGGTGGGAGGGCGCCTACGCCCCGGCGAGTCGGGCCGAAGTACCCATCGACCTCCAGAAGGCCCTGGACAACAACCCGAAGGCGTCCGCATTCTTTGCAACATTGAACAGTCGAAATCGCTACGCAATCCTGTACCGAATCGGCAACGTCAAAAAAGCCGAGACGAGGGCGCGCAAGATTGCGGAATTTGTAGCCATGCTCGAGCGTGGCGAAACAATCCACGGATAGGAAAGATGCTGATTATCGCATGCCGATCCCGACGAGCTAATCCCACATGATGCTCTTGCGGCGCCGCACTTGGTCCGGTTGTGGCCCTGAGCGGAAGCCCGGCCAGGGGGAGCTGATCGCTCTGCAGCGGCCAAATGGCGCGTTTCAGGTGGCCAAAAGGAGGCTAGAATAACCGTGTGCAAGCACCTCAATGCGGACGCCAGCCTTCGGCCACTCCGCGGCTGGCATCAGCAAAAGTCATGGGAGGATTTCGCGATGAAGTCGCTGGCCTATGCAACTCTATTTGCGTTCGCGCTTGCCCCGAGCTACGGCTTCGCTCAAGCGTCAACCGGCCACCAGATGACCGACGAAGAGCTGATTAAACTGTCGCTGTCGGCCGCGCCTGAGGCCATCGTCAAAGACGCAACGATCATCGCTATAGATCACGACGGCAAGATGCGGACATTGCGCCAAGGAACCGGGCAGTGGACGTGCATGCCAGGTCACGCCGATCCGGCCAATCCGGACCCGATGTGCGGGGATAAGAATGCGATGGAGTGGGCGACGGCCTGGATGAATCACAAGGAGCCACCGGCGAATAAGGTAGGGTTCATGTACATGCTCCGAGGGGACGGCGGTGCAAGCAACACCGACCCGTATGCAACAAAAGAAGAGCCCGGCAACAATTGGATCAAAACCGGCGCGCACGTGATGATCGTCGGCTCTGGCGCTAAGATGTTGGATGGTTATCCACGCGACGCGAAGGCAGACCCAACGAGGCCCTATGTGATGTGGCCCGGCACGCAGTACGAGCACTTGATGCTGCCCGTCCGCTGATCTCGCGGTTCCTGCGTCTGCATGGGTTTTTACGAGCGGCGGTGATTGATCCGTGCCGTTCTGTGCGGGGGCGCACGATGAAACGCGCGTCCCACCGGTATTGCTGCGCTGCATGAGTCGGGATGTGGCCCGAATGCGAAGCCCGGCAAGGCTCTAAAGTAGTCTGCTTATCGAGGTAGACCGGACAGTCGATCTGTGTTGGCTCGATCGCCGCTTGTGACCCCAACGCGGACATTGGTTGCGCCCCCGAGATCAACCTTTTTTAAGAGCGGTGCTGACTAGGAAACGTCCTTAGCGGATGCGATTGCGGCGCGAACAGCATTGCCCACATCTATGCTGAGACGCGCTCTTGCCTCGTTTTTGTCTTCGGCTTGTGCAACGAATGAGACCGCAGGCAAGACAATGGTAAGTACGCGTAAGATGGCTCCTTGTTCTATTTCTTGTTCCTCGTTGAGAGGATCCGTGATCAACGCCATCTTCTTCATTCTCTCGAAGATGCCGGGAGAGTTACTCTCCAAGGCCCCGATTGCTTCCTGGATCTGCTCGTCGGTATAGAACGTGCCCATGAAAATTACCTGCCGGTCGATCAAAAGCGATTGCGTTTCGGTGCTGGCACGCCGTGGAGCTTTTCGCGCTGACCTTCGAGCCAGACGAGGCGCTTCGTTGCGGACTTCTTGAGTGACGCCGACAGCCTCAATTTGCTCGCACGAAATTCGGCAATACTGATCCAGCCGTTAAGCTCGTTTAAGCTGAGTTTCGCGGCGTCTTGTTCGGTCTCTGGCGCTCTCGACCGCTCACCCATCTACCCAGGTCCCAAAGCCGCCTTCGTTCTTCGGTCTCGCTTGTTTTGCCGACTACCTAGCCCCAAGGGGTTAAGGAGCATCTGAACAGCCTCTATAAAGCTTGAGCGATTAGAGCGCCACGTCCGGCATTGGCCCATCGCGACATATTACATGCCCCACGACCTCGGCCGCTTTGTGAGTAGAGCGGACATAGGCATCGGCCTGGCGGCTCGCCGCCGTAGCGGCGCGACGCTTGGCCGTGCATGCAGGCGAGCCAACTGATTTGCCCGACGAGCCGTTTGCGCGAATTCCCGTCAAGCCCTTGATGCGGAAATTTTCTTCTTTTCCGAAATTCGGATTTGCCGTATTGTCGATATATCCCGCTTCGATTGCAGGAGGGGCGTATCGCGATCGTCACGAAACGCGAGGCGGGTTGCGGTGGACGCTGATTGTGCCGACAGACGAGCGGCACCTTCGCGTACGGTCAAGTCGTGTGGTCCTGGCGCGCCCATGCAGGCGCCAAGTTGGCGATGATGCTTGCGCATCGCGCCGGCGACGGTGGCAAACAAGCTGGTTCACCGAGGAGAGCGCGAAGTAAGCCGTAAACCACTGCGCAGGGAAGGCCGGAGTGTCTCCGTCTGTACCTGTGGTCAACGCGCGCCTCGCGCACCTTTTCTGCGCGGGGGCCCCGGGTGCAGCGGTCACCCGGCCTTCCCTGCGCCCTCTGGTTCAAGAGGGTAATGCTGATGCAAGACTCGGACGCGAACAGCGCCGCGAGAACGTGGGCTTACGTGCTTACGGTGGTCACGGCCCGCCACCGGGTCGGCACGAGACGCCGCCCGATGACAGGCTCCAGCGGGGCATCCAGTAGCTCATGCCGCTCGTTGTTGCCAGACAATGCGCGCCGCGGGTTACTGGATCGCCCGGTCGAACCGGGCGATGAGGGAGCTACTGGCTGTTTGAAAACTGAATCGGAAAATAACGACTTGTCGTCCCCGACAAGCGCGCCACCGACTGCTCCCGCCGCAGCACGGCCGATCGCTTCCCTACGCGTTCTTCAGCGCGACGCGGAATTCGGCTTCGGTCTTGGCCTTCACTTCGTCGAGGGTGACGCCGTCGGCGAGTTCGATCAGGGCCATGCCACCATCGCCGTGCTTGTCGATAGTGAACACCGCAAGATCCGTCACGACCATGTCAACCACGCGCTCGCCGGTGAGCGGCAGGGTGCACTTCTTCAAAAGCTTCGGGCCGTCCTTGGCGGAGTGCTCCATCACCACGACGACGCGCTTGACGCCGGCGACGAGGTCCATGGCGCCGCCCATGCCCTTCACCATCTTGCCGGGGATCATCCAGTTGGCGAGATCGCCGTTCTGGGCCACCTGCATGGCGCCGAGGATCGAGAGGTCCATGTGACCGCCGCGGATCATGCCGAAGGAGTCCGCGCTCGAGAAATAACTGGTCGAGGGCAGCTCAGTGACCGTCTGCTTGCCGGCGTTGATGAGGTCAGGATCCTCCTCGCCCTCATAGGGGAACGGCCCCATGCCGAGCATGCCGTTCTCGCTCTGCAGGCTGACGTCCACGCCTTCGGGGATGTAGTTGGACACCAGCGTCGGAATGCCGATGCCGAGATTGACGTAATAGCCGTCGCGCAATTCCTTCGCCGCACGCGCGGCCATCTGTTCGCGGGTCCAGGCCATCAGATTTCTACTCCCGTTGCGGCGGCCTGTGCGGGGCGTGGCCGAGTGTTGCGGAATTCGATGCGTTTCTTGGCGGTGCCGACTTCGACGATGCGCTTCACGAAGATGCCCGGCGTGTGGACATGGTCCGGATTGATCTGGCCGGCAGGCACCAGATGCTCGACTTCTGCAACGGTGACCTTCGCCGCAGTCGCCATCATCGGATTGAAGTTCCGCGCGGTCTTGCGATAGACGAGATTGCCTGCGGTATCGCCCATCCAGGCGTGAACGATGGCGAGATCGGCAAACAGGCCGCGTTCCATCAGATACTTCTCGCCGTCGAATTCCCGCACTTCCTTGCCTTCGGCGATCAGGGTGCCGACGCCGGTCTTGGTGAAGAAAGCCGGAATGCCGGCGCCGCCGGCGCGAATGCGCTCGGCCAACGTGCCTTGCGGGTTGAATTCGAGCTCCAATTCGCCCGCGAGATATTGCTGCGCGAACAGCTTGTTCTCGCCGACATAGGAGGAGATCATCTTCTTGATCTGGCGTGTCTCCAGGAGCCGGCTCAGTCCGATACCGTCGACACCCGCATTGTTGGAGACCACCGTAAGGTTCTTCACGCCGGAATCGCGGATGGCATCGGAGAGGGTTTCGGCGATGCCGCAGAGGCCGAAGCCGCCGGACATGATCATCATTCCGTCCTTGAGGAGGCCCTCGAGGGCGGACTTGGCGTCGGGGTAAACCTTGTTCATTGAATAAAGACCCGATAAAGAGCGGCACGAACGGCCCGCATTGGCAGGATTATTAGGCGAAATCTTCGCAGTGCGTCAATGACGGGAGGCCTTGCCCGGCATATCCGGTGCTCATGCTTAAGGCGAAGGCGGAACGCGATGCTCGGCACAGCGGCGCGCTGTCGGATCCGGGCAAAGCAGGCTGCAAAGAGGGCCGCCGCCGGCGTCCTCCACAGCGGGCGCATCGGCCTTGAAAGCGTCAAGAAAACCAATCAAGTTGCCGATATTGGCAGGGTCTCGGCGCGCCCTGCCCTCCCGGTTCAACCAGCGATCCGCGCGATCTACCCGATCAGAACATGGCATTGACGATGGCCCAAGGAATGAGGCGCCTGGGGACGCCAATCGTGGCGTTGCTCGCTCTCGCTTTGCTTGCCCTGACGGCCAGTTCCTGGTTGATCAACCGGGATACCCTGCGGCAGGCCGTGGAGATGCAGATCCGGTCCGTCACCGGGCTCGATCTCGTGGTCAACGGACCGATCGACATCTCGGTCTTTCCCGGCAGCTACGTGTCCTTCCACGACGTTGGCCTGAAAGATGGCGGCAGCAGCGGTCCGGCGCTGCAGGTCGACGTGCTCACCGCCAATTTGCGTCTGCTGCCGTTGTTGCTGCAGCGGTTCGAGATCGCTGATCTGATGCTGCTGCGTCCGCATATCCATGTGCTCCGCTTCGCCGATGGCGAGAGCAATTGGACCCCCTTCATCCAGAGCATTGCGCGGGCCATGAAACCGGGCGCGGAGAATCAGGTGTCGTTCTCGGAAATCCGCGTGCAGGACGGCGTGCTCAACTACGAGGATGCCGGCAACCACGCTTCCGAAAAGCTCGACGACATCGATCTCTCGCTGGCCTGGCCATCGATCTCACGTTCCTTTGCCGCAACCGGTCAGTTCGACTGGCGCGGCGAACGGGTCGACGGCTCGATCGGCATCGGCGACTTCGTCGCGGCGCTGTCCGGCGATCGCTCCGGGGTGAAGGCGCGGCTCTCGAGCGCGCCGCTGAAACTTGCCTTCGACGGCACGGCAGCCAATCGCACCAGCGCGATGATGGAGGGCACGCTCACCATCGACAGTCCTTCCTTGCGCAACGCCCTGCAATGGACCGGACAGGTGCCGCCCGCGGGCGGCGGCTTCGGCCGTTTCGCGCTGAAGGCGCGCGCCAATGTGGTCGGCGGATCGATCGCGCTCACCAATGTCAACGTCGAGCTCGACGGCAATGTCGCCGAGGGCGTGATGACCTATTCCGACAACGGACGGCAGACGCTGCAGGCGACGCTTGCCGCCGATGCCCTGGATTTCACGCCTTACATTTCCACCTTCCGCCTGCTCGCCAGCGGCGCGCGCGACTGGAATCGGCAGTTGTTCGATCTGAACGCGCTCTCCGCCACCGATCTCGACATGCGCCTGTCGGCGGCGCGCGTCACCGTGGGCCCGTCCAAGCTCGGCCACACGGCTTTCGGAGCCAATTTGCGCGGCGGCGCGCTGGCGCTGAGCGTCGGCGAGGCGCAGGTGTATGGCGGCATCGCCAGGGGGTCCTTCGCGGTCTCTCGCGCCGATACGGTTGCGGATGTGCGCGCGCAGTTCCAGTTCACCGACGTCGACCTGCAATCTTGCGTCGGCGAATTGTTCGGCATCAACAAGCTGTCCGGTCACGGCAATCTCAATGTCTCTTTGACGGCCTCCGGCTCGAGTCCGTTCGGCCTTGCGCAATCGCTCGACGGCACCGCGACGCTGACCGGTCATGATGGCGCGATCTCGGGATTCAACGTCGAGCAGCTCCTGAAGCGACTGGAGCGCCGGCCGCTGTCAGGCGGCGGCAATTTCCGCAGCGGCACGACGCCTTACGACAATCTCACGGTCTCGGTGAAATTCAGCGACGGCACCGCCACCGCAGAGGATGTGCGCATCGAGGGGCCGGGCTCGCGCGTCACGCTGAGCGGCACGGCCTCGGTGCCCGCGCGCGAATATGATCTCAAGGGCGTTGCCAGCCTCACCTCCGGCGCAGGCGGCGCATCCGCCTTCGATCTGCCCTTCGTGGTGCAGGGACCGTGGGATGATCCGCTGATCTTCCCCGATCCGGAAAGCCTGATCCGTCGCGCGCCGGCAGCGGCACCGCTGCTCGATGCCGTCAAGGACCACAAGACCCGTGACGCGGTCCGCTCGGTGATCGAGCGCTTCACGGGTGGACAAAAAGCCGCAGCCCCCGATGCTTCCGCCTCTGCCGACCCCGGCAAGACGAACTGACGCACAAACCCCAATACGTCGCACCCATCCGCGGGCTCATAGACCCAAGGTCTGACGCGATTGCCGCTAGATCGGTCCGCCGCCCTGAGCTAGTGTTTCATCCAACCGGTTAAAATAAATCGGCGATGAGAGGGAGAACGACGTGACATCCAGGGGTAAATTAGGGCTTTCGATTGTGTTTGCGGCACTGGGTCTGTTCGCCGCGGCACCCGCGAGCGCTCAGGACACGATCACGGTCTGGTGGGGCAAGGGCTTCTACAAGTCCGAAGACGATGCGCTCATCAATGTCGTGAAGAAATTCGAGGCGAAGACCGGCATCAAGGTCGAGCTGTCGCAATATGCCATCCAGGACATGATCCCCAAGACGGTGGCCGCGCTCGATTCCGGCACCGTGCCTGATGTCGCCTATTCCGACACATATGACGTGCAGGCGCAGGGCAAATGGGCCTACGAGGGCAAGCTCGAGGATCTCTCGGACATCCTGTTGCCGATGAAATCCGAGTTCGCGCCCAACACGCTGGAGACCACCTATCTCTACAACAACCAGACCAAGAAGAAGGCCTATTATGGCTTCCCGCTGAAACAGCAGAGCATGCACGTCCAGATCTGGAAGGATCTGCTGGAAAAGGCCGGCTACAAGCAGAGCGACATCCCGACCAAGTGGGAGGATTACTGGTCGTTCTGGTGCAACAAGGTGCAGCCCGCGGTGCGTAAGGCGACCGGCCAGCGCATCTATGGCATCGGCCAGCCGATGGGCGTCGAATCCACCGATTCCTTCCAGTCGTTCTACACCTTCATGGACGCCTACAACGTCAAGCTGGTCGACGACGACGGCAAGCTTCTGGTCGACGATCCCAAAGTCAGGGACGGCCTGATCCATGCGCTGAAGGACTACACCGACACCTATGTCAAGGGCTGCACGCCACCCTCCTCCACCACCTGGAAGGATCCGGACAACAACGTCGCCTTCCACAACAAGACGATCGTGATGACCCATAATTTCACGATCTCGATCGCGGCGAAGTGGTACGAGGACTCCACCAACCCGGCGCTGACGCCCGAGCAGCGCGCGGCCGGCAAGAAGGCCTATGAGGAGGACATCATCACCGCGTCCTTCCCCAACAAGCCCGACGGCACGCCGATCAAGTACCGCTCCGACGTCAAGACCGGCCTGATTTTCACCAACGCACAGCACAAGGCGCAGGCCAAGGAGTTCATCAAGTTCCTGATGCAGGAGGAAAACCTCGGCCCCTACGTCGAAGGCGCGTTGGGACGCTGGTTCCCGGTGACGGTCGCCGGCCAGAAGAGCCCGTTCTGGCAGGCCGACCGTCATCGCAAGGCGGTGTATGCGCAGTTCACCGGCGGTACCACTCCGTTCGACTTCACCAAGAACTACAAGTTCACCATTCTCAACAACGAGAACGTCTGGGCGAAGGCAATGAACCGCGTGGTGAGCGAGAAGGTCCCGGTGGACAAGGCGGTCGACGAACTGATCGCCCGCATCAAGGAAGTCGCGGGCTAAATTGGTCAAGAGGCCGGCCGCGCGGCCGGCCTCCATTCGGCGAGACGACAGGCGAATTGCGGCATGGCGATCACCTTTTCAGCTTCCGATTCCGCGACAGCAGGCGCACCACTGTCGGCGCGCCTGACGCCGCCGCAGGTCTGGGGCATCGTTCTGCTTGCACCCTACCTGTTGGTGTTCCTGGCCTTCGTGCTGTATCCCGTCGGTTACGGGCTCTGGCTCGCACGCCAGCCGGCGAGCTATGTCGCACTGTTTCAGGATCCGATCTTCGCGCGCGCCGCGGTCAACACGCTGATCTTCCTGGTGATCGGCATCAACATCAAAATGCTGATCGCTCTGTTCCTGTCCGGCTTCTTCGTGCAGGAGCGCCGCTGGATCAGATGGCTCTCGGTCCTGTTCATCCTGCCCTGGGCGGTGCCGTCGATTCCAACCATCCTGTCGGTGCGATTCATGCTCAATCCCGAATGGGGCGTGATCAACCAGCTCATCTTCAAGTTCACCGGCGATGACGGACCGAACTGGCTGAACGATCCCGCCGTCGCGCTCGCGATGGCGATCGGGGTTCACATCTGGAAATCGCTGCCGTTCTGGACGCTGATCCTGATCACCGGACGGCTTGCGATCCCGCACGATCTGTTCGAGGCAGCCGCGGTCGACGGCGCGACCTGGTGGCAGAAGTTCCGCTACATCACCTGGCCATCGATGCAGACGCTTTATGTCACCTGCACGCTGCTCTCGATGATCTGGACGCTCGGAGATTTCAACAGCGTCTACCTCTTGACCGGCGGCGGACCTGCCGACCTTACCCACGTGCTGTCGACGCTCGGCATCCGCTATCTCCGCCTCGACCAGCTCAATCTGGCGATGGCCTCGATCGTCTGCGCGATGCCGCTGGTGTTGCCGCTGGTCTATTTCATGATGAAACGGTTGTCGCGATGAAGCTCCCCGCGATGAAGCTCCCCACTTGGCGCGAGGTCACGACCGAGGCGCGGCTGTTGCTGATCGGCATTCCCGTCTTCATCTGGACCATGGTGCCGATCTATCACATGTTCCTGTTCGCAATCTCGCCGAAGGAGGACGCGTTCTCCGGCAAGCTGTGGCCGGACCATCCGACGCTGCACAATTTCGAGATCGTATTCCGCGAGCAGCATTATTTCCTCCGCGACTTCTACATCCAGTTCTGGAATTCCCTGGTGATTGCGGTCGCGGTCGGCGCGCTGACGCTGTTCATCGCCACGGCCGCCGCCTTCTCGATCTCGCGGCTGCGCGTGCCCGGCGGGCGCATGCTGATGAATCTCGCGCTGTTCACCTATTTCATTCCGGCGGCGTTCTTGGCCGTGCCGATGTACCGCACGATGGCGACTTACGGCCTGCTCAACAATCATTGGTCGCTGATCCTCGCGATGGTCACCATCGCCTCGCCCTATGCGATCTGGGTTTTGAAACAGTCTTCCGACAAGCTGCCGGTCGAACTGGATGAGGCCGCGGTGATGGACGGCGCCACCACGCTGCAGATCTTCCGCCTGGTCTATCTTCCTCTGATGATGCCCTCGCTGGTCGCGATCGGCACCTATGCGGTGCTGCTCGCCTGGAACGAATATCTCTATGCGTTCCTGTTGTTGTCGAACGACCGTGACATCACCCTGCCAGTGGCGCTCGGCAATTTCCTCGCCGCCGACGACTCGCCTTGGGAATTGTTGATGACCACCGGCTTCATCTACGCCCTGCCGCCGGCCGCGATCTATTACGCCTTCCGCCGCTACATGGTCGGCGGGCTCACCGCGGGTGCGGTGAAGTCCTGAACTTTGGGCGCGTCAATCCGGGGCGATGTGATCATCTAACGCTGATGTGCAATTGCACATCAGAGAATCTCGAGGTTCGCGTCGCAGCGTGTTATCGGGCCGCGCGTCCCGCGGACCCGGGGGACGCGCCCCGGAATGACGGGCTTACAGCGGCGCAGCGCTCTCGCCTTTCGCGCTCGACACCTTCGCGGCCAACGACGCGACTATGATGAGCACCGCGATCAGCGCGATCACGAGCGTGCAGATGGCGTTGATCTCGGGCTTCACCCCCAAGCGCACTTCCGAATAGATCCGGATCGGCAGCGTCGTCGAGCCCGGTCCGGTCGTGAAGCTCGCGATCACGAGATCGTCGAGCGACAGCGTGAAGGCGAGCATCCAGCCGGCGACAATCGCCGGCACGATCAATGGCAGCGTCACGGCGAGGAACGCGCGCGGCGGGTCGCAGCCGAGGTCCATTGCCGCTTCCTCCAGGCTCCTGTCGATCGAGGCTAGGCGCGACTGCACCACGACCGCAACGAAGCACATGGTCAGCGTCGTGTGAGCAATGCTCACGGTCCAAAAGCCGCGCTCGGCGTTGAGTGCCACGAACAGCAGCAAGAGCGACAGCCCGGTGATCACTTCCGGCATCACCAGCGGCGCATACAGCATGCCGGAAAACAGCGTGCGCCCCTTAAAACCGTCCCCGCGCGACAGTGCGACCGCGGCAAGCGTACCGAGCATCGTTGCAATCGTGGCCGAGGTCGCAGCCACCCGAAAACTCATCCACGCTGCCTCGATCATGGCGGCGTCGTTGAAAAGTTCCCGGTACCATTTGAGCGACCAGCCGCCCCACACCGTCACCAGGCGCGAAGCGTTGAAGGAATAGATCACCAGAATGACGATCGGCAGATAGAGAAAGGCCAGCCCCAGCGCAAGCGAGGCGATGTTGAAGCGCGAGAGCTGCCCCGCCTTGCCGGCGGTCACTGCCGCGGCCGCCATTACTTGACCTCCTCAAATTGCCGCCGCTGCAGGCGGTCGTAGACCAACAAGGGGATGAGCAGAAGTACCAGCAGGAATACCGCCGCGGCGGAAGCCACGGGCCAGTCCTTGTTGGTGAAGAACTCCAGCCACAGCGTCTGTCCAATCATCAGCGCATTGGAACCGGCCAGGAGGTCGGGAATGACGAACTCGCCAACGATCGGGATGAAGCAGAGCAGCACGCCCGCGGCAACGCCGGGCAATGACAGCGGGAACGTCACCAGCCAGAACACCTTGAATGGCGAAGCGCCGAGGTCGGCGGCTGCCTCCTCCAGCGCCCGATCCATCTTCGCAAGCGTCGCGTAGAGCGGCAGGATCATGAAGGGCAGATAGGAATAGATAATACCGAGATACATCGCGCTTTCGGTCGAGAGCCAGACCACCGGCTGCGACACCAGATGCAACGCGAGCAGCACGCGGTTAAGCAGGCCATCGTGCTGCAGGATGTTGATCCAGGCATAGATGCGAATCAGAAACGAGGTCCAGAACGGTACGATGACGAGCATCATCGCGATCCCCTGCCAGCGCCGCGGCAGCCGCGCCATGCCATAGGCGATGGGATAGCCGATCAGGAGCAAAATCCCGGTGGAGACGACGGCGACGAACAGGCTGCGCAGATAGGATAGCAAATAGAGATCATCGGAGATCAGCAGGCGGAAATTGTCGAGCGACAGCGCCGCGAGCGCATCGCCGATCGCCGCCAGGCCTGCGGTCAGGTCGAACGCCGGCGTGTAAGGCGGCTGCGCGATCGCGGTCTGCGACAGGCTGATCTTCATCACAAAGCCGAATGGCACCAAGAAGAACAACACCATCCAGAGATAAGGCACGATCGCCGCAAGCCGGGCCGGACGGGTGAAAATGGCGCGCGCGCTCATTGGTCCAGCATCACGCAATCATCCGGCGTGAACCAAACCACCACGCGTTGGCCCAAGCCATAGGCATCCACGTCGAGCCGTGTCGTATTCGACATCGAGGCCCGGACCACGGCGCCGGAATCCAGCTTCACTTTGTAGCTCGTGGTGCCGCCGAGATAGCTGACATCGGAAATGACACCCTCCAGGCGGTTGACTGCATGCGCGCTGGCGACATCCACCGCCGGTCCCTGGCGCGACAGTTTGAGTTTTTCCGGGCGGATCGCGACCGCAACATTCGCCTTGCCGATCGCATCGCGCGGCTCGACGACCGCGAGCGTTCCGGCATCGCGCGTCGCAACCGTCAGCCGGCTGGTTTCGCGCGCTTCGATCTTTCCTTCGAAGACGTTGATGTCGCCGACGAACTCGGCGATCCAGCGCGACCTGGGCGCCTCATAAAGCTGCCGTGGCGTTGCGAGCTGAGCGAGTCGGCCGGCATTCATCACACCGATCCGGTCCGCGACCGTCATCGCCTCGTCCTGGTCATGGGTGACGATGATGAACGTCATCCCGAGCCGCCGCTGCACTTCCATCAATTCGGCTTGCGTGCTTTCGCGCAGCTTCTTGTCGAGCGCGGCGAGCGGCTCGTCGAGCAGCAGCAATTGCGGACAGCGCGCGAGCGAGCGGGCGAGCGCCACGCGCTGCCGCTGACCACCGGAGAGCTGGTCGGGCCTGCGCTTCTCCAGCCCCTTGAGCTTGACCAGCGCCACCATCTCCGCCACCCGGTCCTTGATCTCGGCGCGCGACAGGCCAGCGCGCTTCAAGCCGAAGGCGATGTTGTCGCGCACGGAGAGATGCGGAAACAGGGCATAGTTCTGGAACATCATGTTGACCGGACGCTCATGCGGCAGCACTTGCGCGATGTCGCGGCCGTTCAGCAGCATCCTGCCTTCATCCGGCGTCTCGAATCCGGCCAACATGCGGAGCAGCGTGGTCTTGCCGCAGCCGCTCGGGCCGAGAAGCGCGAGGAATTCGCCGGCGCGGATATCGAGCGAGACGCCGTCCACCGCGCGGACGCCGCCGAATGCCTTGACCACACCTTCGATGCGCAAGAGCGGCATGCCGACCGCGTCAGGCAGGGACGATTCCGGCTTGCCCAGCTCCGCCGCGGGCGCGCCCGGCTCCGTTTCGTCATGGGTTCTTGCGAGTTCCTCAGCCATCATCCCTTTCGACCCCACTCTCGTCCGCACGCTAGCGGCGCATGGGCCGCGGCTCAACCATGACGAACCGGTTTCCTCGCACTTTGAACGGAGGAGTAATGTCGCGCCCCGATTCAGGCTGCCGCCATGAACGCGGCAAGCGCCTCGCGATCCCTCGCCTCCATGGTCAGGCCGAGCTTGGAACGCCGCCACAGGACGTCATCGGGGAAGCGAGCCCATTCCTTGGTCATGAGATAGCGCACTTCGGCTGCCGTCAACTCCGGCCCAAAGGCCTGCCCAAGATCGTCGCGCCGTTTGGCGCCAACCAATACGGCCGGCAAGCGCGAGCCGTAGGCGCCGACCAGGCGCTGCGCCTGGGCTTCGCTGAGAAAGGGCCAGCGCTCACGTGCTGCATCCACTTCCAGGTCGAAGCGGTCCCAGACGAAATCGCCGCCCGGCAGGCTCGCCCTTGCGGTCCAGCGCGGCGACATCGGGTAGAACGGCGTGAGTAGCGAGACCGCCCGCTCGGCGCGCCGCCGCGAGGTGGTGATCTCGCCGCCGAACATCGTGACCAGGGGCGCCCAGCGCCGGCGGCTGTCCAACAGCAGCATGCCATCCGGCGGCACGCCTCCGGCGCCTTGCGCGGCGATCAGAGTGACGCCAGAGACGGCCCTGACCACATCGGCCGGATGGAGTGGCTCGCGGAGATAGCGGCTGACGGCATCGCACAGATAGGCGACGTCGGCGGCCGGCATGGCCACGATGGCTGGATCGCCCGCGAAGGCGTGGGCAACCGTGCCGACCAGGGTGAAATCGCGCTCAAGGGGACTTGCGAAAATCAGCCGGCCGTCGCTGTGCTGGAACACATAGACATGGTCGGTGTCGAACAGACGGCGGACGATGATCTGGCTCACCTGTGTCGCGCTCACCTGCCGCGGCGGCGGCTGGCGCAGGGTCGTTTCGGTCACCGACGGTGTCCATGCGCCCGCCGTGTTGGCGAGCGCCCTCGCCGTGATCACCTGGCGGTGGCCGCGATCGATCACCACCAGGCGCCAGATATCGGTGCGCTCGGCGCGAACGCAGCGTGCGCCGGTCCGGATCGCGGCGCCGCGTTCGGCAGCATCGAGCGCGGTCAGAACGACGAGGCGGCTATCGTCTACCAGGCAATCCGAATATTCGAATGCGATGCCGAACGGCCGCTTCAAGGGGTTGCCGATCGGATGATGAGTGACGTCGACGGTGCATGACCCTGGCGACGCGGTTGCGGCGCCGAGGCGGTCGTAGAGCAAAAGCCCGGCGCGCAATAGCCATGGCGGTCGGGCGTCGGGATGGAAGGGAATCGCGAATCGCGTCGGGCGTACCAGATGCGGCGCGTTTTTCAGCCAGAGGGCCCGCTCCGCCAGTTGCGTGCGGACACGCCAGAGGCGACCAGCTTCCAGCAGCGAGAGATCGCCGTGGACCAGCCGCGTGCTCGCGCCGGATGCGCCGGATGCCAGGTCCCCCTGCTCGAGAAGAATCACCCGCAAGCCGCGGCCGGCCGCGTCGCGCGCCATGCTGACGCCGTTGAGCCCGCCGCCGATGATCGCCAGATCGTAATCCGCCATGCGCCTGTTGGGGTGGTGTGAGGAATCAGGCCACCACTAGCCGGTCTTGCGCACTGGCTCCATGACATTGGCATTCTCGCGGCCAACGAGGGTTGCATATTGCGCGATCGGCAATGGCTTGCCGATCAGGTAGCCCTGCACGGCGTCGCAACCTTCGCTGGCCAGGAAACCGAGCTGTTCGGATGTCTCCACGCCCTCGGCGACCAGCGACATCTCCATGCCATGGCCGAGGTCGATGACCGCACGCACGATCGCCGCCGATTGCGGGTTGCGGCCGAGATTGATGACAAAGGCGCGGTCGATCTTGATCTTGTCGAAGGGGAACGCCTGCAGATAGCTCAAGGACGAATAGCCGCTGCCGAAATCGTCCATCGAGACGCGCACGCCGAGCGCCTTCAACCGCCGGAGCAGCGCCAAGCCGCGGTCGAAATCCTCGATCAGCACGCCCTCGGTGATCTCGAGCTCGAGCCGGCCGGGCGCCAGCCCCGTCTCGATCAAAATCGAATGCACGAGTCCGACGAGGTCGCCGTGCATGAACTGCGCCGGAGACAGGTTGACGGCGATCTGCAGCGGCGTCGGCCATGAAGCGGCCTCTCGGCAGGCCTCACGCAGAATCCATTCCCCCATCTCGACGATCAGCCCGCTCTCTTCCGCCAGCGGAATGAAATCGCCAGGGGAGATGAAGCCACGCGCGGGATGCATCCAGCGCACGAGCGCCTCGAAGCCGATAATCCTGCTCTCGGCAACGCTGCCGGCGGCCGATGCGAGCGGCTGGAAATACAGGGTCAGCTCGCCGTTTTTCACCGCGACCGACAGATCTTGGTGCAGCACACGGCGGTCGCGTATCTGCTGGTCCATTTCCGGTTCATAGAGGCTGATCGAGCCGCGCGACTTCGCTTTAGCTCTGAACAGGGCGGCGCCGGAATTTGCGAGCAGCGAGGCGGCGTCGTTGCCGTTATGGGGAAACACGGAGATGCCCGTGGTCACGCCGGTTCGGACCATCTTGCCGTCGATGACGAACTCCTTGCCCAGCACTTCGGCGAGCTGTTCGGCGAGCAGCATGCCGGAAGCGGGCTGCTGGCCGTCGATGATCAGGCCGAATTCGTCGCCGGACAGCCGCGCCACCACGCCGCCGCGTGCGACCGCCTGGATCCGGTGCGCCACCTCGATCAGGAGCTTGTCTCCGGTGGCGTGGCCGAACACGTCGTTGACTTCCTTCAGTCCGTCGAGGTCGACGCAGAGCACGGCGAACTCCTCGCCGGTGCCGGCGCAGGCCTCGATCATCTGCGTCAAGGCCTGCA
Source organism: Bradyrhizobium sp. ARR65 (assembly GCF_000472385.1). Lineage (GTDB taxonomy): Bacteria > Pseudomonadota > Alphaproteobacteria > Rhizobiales > Xanthobacteraceae > Bradyrhizobium. Next base: position 79,830 of record NZ_AWZU01000005.1, on the reverse strand, counting down.
GGAAAGCGGCGCGGTTGGGCAGATCGGTGAGGCCATCGTGATAGGCCATATGGGCCATGCGGGATTCGGTCTGCCGGCGGTCGGTGACGTCCTCATGGGTCTTGATCAGATATTGCGGGTGCCCCGCCTCGTCCAAGACGGTTGCGCGGCGGGTCAGGAACAGGCGCAGACCGTCCTTGGTCGAGATCGGATGCTCCTCGGTGATCAGCCCGCGTTTCCTGATCGCGGCCTCGTCACGCGCGATGATCAGCTTGGCTTCCTTGGCGTTGAAAATATCGGCAGCGGTCAGCCCCATGGCCTCTTCGCGCCGGCGGTTCAGGATGATTTCGGCGCTGCGGTTGGCCAGCAGATAGCGCCCGTCGCTGACACGCTCGACGATCAGCGAGACCGGAATGTTGTCGACCACGAGCTCCAGGAACTTCTTCGCGTCCTCCAATTCGCGCGACAGCGAACGGCGGTCGGTGACGTCCTCGAACAGCGCGATCAGGAATTCCGGCTCGTTCTTCTCGTTGCGTGCGATTACCCGGTTGGAAGCAAGCACACGCTTCTGCTTGCCGCGCTCGACCAGCAGCTCGCTGCTGTAATGGCCGGTCTGCGCCTCGAGCGCGGCGCGATCCGCAGCCTCGATGCCCGCCGCGGTATTGGGCGTGAAGATCTCCTCGGCACGCTTGCCGACGATGTGATCGCGAGGGAAACGCGAAAAGCGCTCGAAGGCGCGGTTGGCGAAAATGTAGCGGCCGTCCTCGATGCTCTTGGCGGCCACGCAGACCGGCACGTTGTCGAGAACCGATTCCAGGAACTGCTTGGTCGAGGCAAGCTGGCGCGACAGCTTGCGCTGCTCGCTGCAATCCTCATGGGTTGCGATCGACCCTCCGTTCGGGAGCGCAAAATATCTGGCGAGCACGCTGCGCCCGCCGGGCAGTTGGGTGACGAGGCCTTCCGGCCGTGCCGCATAGCGGTAGAAATCATCGATACTGACGTCGAGCAGCCCGAGTTCGCGGCGGATCGCCAGCAGATCCCGTGCGGTCATCCCCGCCTTGAGCTCGGATCGCGGCATGCCATAGAGCTCGAGATAGCGGTCGTTCAGGTAAACGATCCGCCCCTTCGGGTCGGTCATGACAACGCCGTGGCTGAGGCTGTTCAGCGCCGAGCTGATATAGGCCGTGCGCCGCGCCTGCGCGCGCTTGACCCGCCGCAGCGCCGAATGCGTCCAGAGCGCGACCGCCGCAAGAAAGGCGCTGAGCACGATCGCTCCGATCGCGATTTCCCAGGCAACGTCGGGCGAGACGCCTAACCGCGCGGCCGGGATCGGCTCTTCGGAGAATGCCCATGCCGACGCACACGGCGCGACAGCGGCGGCCAGGCACAAAAGGACCTGCGCAGCGATCACAACTCTGCCGCTAACCTGGCAGTTCTTGTCAGCCATTATTCACCCGCGGATTCAACCACGGAGTGTCTGGCTTGACCGGTTTGGATCGGGTAAACGCGTACCCGCATAACCTCCAAATGTGACTCAAATTACGGCAATTGCCCTGACATGATTACCAGTCCCTTAACAGCAGCTCTGATGGATGGCGTGCTGTCACCGGTTCCGCGCAATCGCCCCAGCGCCAGCGGATACAATCAGCCCACGGGACCCCGGACGATCCATGGACAGGGTTGAGTGCGTCGTTGTCGGCGCGGGCGTCATCGGCCTTGCCATTGCGAGACGCCTTGCCCTTTCCGGCCGCGAAGTCATCGTGCTGGAGGCCGCCGAGGGAATCGGCACCGTCACCTCCTCCCGCAACAGTGAAGTGATCCACGCCGGCATCTATTACAAGGCGGGAAGCCTGATGGCGCGGTTCTGCGTGAGCGGCAAACGCGCGCTCTACCGCTACTGCGCCGACCACGGCGTGCCTCACCGCAATTGCGGCAAGCTGATCGTCGCGACAAGCGGCAAGGAAACCGACAGGTTGCAGTCGATCCGCGCCCATGCCGAGGCCAACGGCGTCGACGACCTGCAACTTCTGTCCGGCGCGGCGGCGCGGGCGCTGGAGCCGGCGCTCGCTTGCGAGGCGGCGCTGCTCTCGCCCTCCACCGGCATCATCGACAGCCATGCCTATATGCTGGCCTTGCGCGGCGACGCCGAGGACGCGGGCGCGGCCTTCGCCTTTCATACCCCGCTGCTTCGTGCGCGCGTGAAAGGCGATCGCATCGAAATCGACGCCGGCGGCGACGCGCCGATGACGCTGGAATGTTCGCTGCTGATCAATTCGGCCGGCCTTTCCGCGCCGGAGATAGCACGCAGGATCGAGGGCATGCCGCAGGAGCTGGTCCCGACGCCCTATCTGGCCAAAGGCAATTACTTCAGTTGCAGCGCGAGGGCGCCGTTCTCGCGTCTCATCTATCCGGTGCCCGAGCCCGGCGGGCTTGGCGTGCATCTCACGCTCGATATGGCGGGGCAGGCGCGTTTCGGTCCTGACGTCGAGTGGGTCGACCATATCGACTACGCAGTGAATCCGGCACGTGCGGAACGGTTTTATCCGGCAATTCGAAAGTACTGGCCGACGCTGCCGGATGGGGCACTGATGCCGAGCTATTCCGGGATGCGTCCGAAGATCGTGCCCCCATCAGTCGCCGTGCAGGATTTTGTGATTCAAGGGCCGCGCGATCACGGCGTTGGCGGATTGATCAACCTGTTCGGAATCGAATCGCCGGGGCTCACATCATCGCTCGCGATCGCCGACCATGTCGGCGAACTCGCAAGCAAATAGCCCCACACGCGTCGGCGCGGAGCTATGGTTGATGAGTGGTGAAGGGAAGAAGTCGCCGCGATCCGCCCGGATAGCGAACCGCCTCTCCGGGCCGATCCGCGGATTTTACAGTGCAGAGTTAGTGTAAGGTCTCGTCGCTTTGATTCTTCAAGCGCTCGATCTGGTCTTTCACCATCAGTTTCCGGCGCTTCAGTTCGGCTATTTCCAGGTCGTCCGTTGAAAGGTGTAGAAGGGCTTCGTGCAACTCGTTTTCAAGGATTTTGTGTTTCCGCTCCAGTTCAACGAGATGTGCCTGAATTGCCATTCGAAACCTCCTCGGTAGGATGAACCTCAAGATTCGATCGGGACGGCGAAGTCTACACCAGTCCCGGTATCTGTCGATGGGGATCCGAATCAGTGCCGTCATTTTTGACTGTCATGCGTAACGAAGCGTGAGCAAGGAACCGGATGCTCCTTCCGCTTTCGGAATCACAGGCTTGGCTTGTTCTCATGCGCGGCACCACGTTTGGCGGCTTGCGGAAGACGGCTGCAGGGTTGATATTTCCCACAGGCTTTCCACAGCCTTTCGCAACCTCATCGCGTTTTTCGGCTATCGTGCAACATGACCAACGAAGATGAGCGCGAACTCCAGGCCGAGCTCGCCCGATTGCAGCAAGAGCATCGCGATCTCGATGCGGCCATCGATGCCCTGCATCAATCGCCCGCGCCGGACTTGTTGCGACTGCAACGCATGAAGAAGCGCAAGCTGCTGTTGCGCGACCGTATCGCCTTCATCGAAGACCAGATCACTCCCGACATCATCGCGTAGGCCCGCGCGGCGGATCGCACCGGCGCCTGATCCTTAAAGCCTTCAGCTCGATTATTGGGCCAAAGATTTTCTCGTCGCCGCGTTCGTCGGCAGGTTTTTCTCGCTTGACTCCGAAAGAACAAAAAGAGAACATTACAGGAGGTCGAGCAAGGATCATCAGCATGTCCGTATCACCTTTCGACAACAGCCATTACGAAGAGGCCTGCGATCAGGCGATTGCCATGTGCGACGGCAACATGCGTAGCACCATCAAGGCGCTGATCATGGCGAACGAATATCTGGAAGCTGAGCTTGCGGAATTGCAGGCTGCGATCTCGTCCGGCTGTATGCCGAAAAAGCTGACGGGCTCCACAAGCAGTGCCGCGTGATCCTTCAAGACGGGAGCGAAGCGATGGCTGATGTCACCTACTATGTCGCAATGCCTTTCGCACAGGACGACGGCGGCGCGCCGATCGCGGGCGCCGCCGAGGAATGCCAGAGCCCCGCAACCGCGCTGCGGCGTGCCGAGCTGTTGTCGCGGCTGCCCGGCAATATCGGCGCGGTGGCGTTCAGCCGCAGCGGCGACCCGATGCTCGGCGAGTTCAGCGACGCGCGGCTTCTACAAAAGTTCGGCCGCGTCCCAGATGATCTGGGCGAGCTTTAGAGCGCGATGAGATCATGTTGAATCGTCATCGCGCTCCTAGCTTTCGTTAGAGATGATTCCCCGGGTCGAGCCCGAGGGCATGTTTTCGGAAAGCCGCTGCACACTTTGCGCTACCGCGACCCTCCGGGTCCGGATCATGCTCTAAAGCGCAGCCTTTTCCTCCTCGCGGCGCCGTTGCGCCTTGCGCAGGTACATCGCAGCGTCCGCTGCTTCGAGCGCGCGCGCTGCATCCGTGTGCGGCCCCAGGATGGCAACACCTGCCGATGCGCCGGCCGTGACGGTGCGTCCCTGAAACACGAAGCTCAGCTCATCGATGGACTGCTCCAGCGAGGCAGCCTTGGCCCGCGCATCGGTTTCGCTCAGATTCCATAGCAGCACTGCGAACTCGTCGCCGCCAAGCCGCCCGACAACGTCGGATGCCCGAACCTGCCGGCCAAGCGCCGTCGCCACCGCCTTGAGCACCTCATCGCCTGCGGCGTGCCCGAACGCATCGTTGATCGGCTTGAGGCGATCGACATCGAGGATGATCACCGCGCCGGTGGCTTGGTAGCGCTTGATATAGGCGATGGAACGGTTGAGCTCGCGCTCGAAGCCGCGCCGATTGAGAATGTTCAGCAGGAAATCGGTTTCGGCCGAGGCCTGCAGCTCCTCGATCCGCCTGTGGGCCTGCGCAAGCTGGGCCTTGAGCTGTCGGATGGTCTGTTTGGCACGGTCGGTGGTTGCAGGTGAACGGCCCTTCGGGGGGATTTTGCGCGGTGGCCTCTTGGACCCGGTTCCGGTTCCTTTGCGGCGCTTCTTTACGGCAGACGGGCGCGCCCGTGCCCTGGTCCTTTTTTTCATACATATCCTTAACTGCGGCACGCCGATGAGGCTTGCCGGGATGAGCCGAGACAGGATAGTGCATTCCCCTTCCTTTGCCACGCCTTGCCGCTGTCGGGCCTGAACCTATACTTAGGCCTATGTTTCTGGATTCCCGAGAAGAATTGACCTCATGCCCGCGCCAATAGCCATCATCATGGGAAGCCAGTCGGATTGGGAAACCATGCGCCACGCCGCCGACACGCTCGCCGCGCTCGGCATTGCCTGCGATACAAGGATCGTATCCGCGCATCGCACCCCGGACCGGCTGTTTGCTTTCGCCAAGGGCGCCAAGGCGGCTGGCTTCAAGGTCATCATCGCCGGCGCAGGCGGCGCGGCCCATCTGCCGGGCATGACGGCCTCGCTTACCGAACTTCCGGTCCTCGGCGTCCCCATCGAGAGCAAGACGCTTTCGGGCCTGGATTCGCTTTATTCGATCGTGCAGATGCCGGCCGGCGTGCCGGTGGGAACGCTCGCGATCGGCAAGTCGGGTGCGATCAATGCGGCGCTGCTCGCTGCGAGCGTGCTGGCGCTTGAGGATAGCGCGCTGGCGGCACGGCTTGCCGCGTGGCGCCAGCAGCAGACTGACGCGGTCGCCGAGCGGCCGGAGGACAAGGCGTGACATCTCTCTCTCAGGTGAAGCTCAAACCCGGCGACACGATCGGAATCCTCGGGGGCGGACAATTGGGCAGGATGCTGGCCATGGCGGCAGCCCGGCTGGGCCTGCGCTGTCAGGTGTTTTCGCCAGATCCGGACTCGCCGGCCTTCGACGTGGTGGCGAACGCGGTCTGCGCGGAATATGCCGATGTCGAGGCGCTCGAGTTGTTCGCCAACGACGTTGACGTCATCACTTATGAGTTCGAGAACGTTCCGGCTGCGGCCGCGCTGATCCTCTCCGCGCGCCGGCCAGTGCTGCCGGACCGGAAGATCCTGGAGACCACCCAGGACCGCCTTGCCGAGAAGGATTTTGTGACGCGACTGGGTATCGGCACGGCCCCTTACGCCGATGTCACCTCGGCCGCCTCGCTGCGCGAAGCCGTCGCGCGCATCGGCGTCCCCGCGGTGCTGAAGACCCGACGCTTCGGCTATGACGGCAAAGGCCAAGCCCTCATCCGCGACCGTGATGATGAGCTGGACCGGATCTGGGAAGAGCTTGGGACCAAAGCCGCGATCCTCGAGGCCTTCGTCCCATTCGAGCGGGAGATTTCCGTGATCGCGGCGCGCGCGGCGGACGGCAATGTCGAATGCTTCGATGTCACCGAGAACGAACACCGCGACCACATTCTGAAAGTCTCGCGCGCACCAGCCGCAATCCCCGATAGCCTCGCGGCGCAAGCGCGCGACATCGCCGGACGGATTGCCAACGCCCTCAATTACGTGGGCGTGCTGGCCGTGGAGATGTTCGTGCTCGCGGATGCGACCGGTCATAAGGTTCTGGTCAATGAAATTGCGCCGCGGGTGCACAATTCCGGCCATTGGACGCTTGACGGGGCCTCGATCTCGCAATTCGAGCAGCACATCCGCGCAATTGCCGGCTGGCCGCTCGGAAAACCCGTGCGTCACGGCGAGGTCACCATGATCAACCTGATCGGGGACGAGATTCACTCCTACCCGCAATGGCTCACCGTTCCCGGCGCGACCGTTCACATCTACGGTAAGGGAGAGCCGCGGCCAGGACGCAAAATGGGCCATGTGACGCAGGTGATGGCTCACGCATCAAAATCGGGCTGATCGCGGTCAAAAAGAAGCGATTTTTCCGCTTAAACGCAGCCAGGGCGGCCCGCGACGGTGGACAATTTCGCTTTTGTCTGATACATCCGCCCGCTCGAGGTAATGGGCGAGGCCTTTCGCCAGCCCCTTACGTTAGCCAATTCCATTCCGATTTACTGAAAAGAGGATGCCGGGTGCAGGTACTCGTTCGCGATAACAATGTTGATCAAGCCCTCAAGGCGCTGAAGAAGAAGATGCAGCGCGAAGGCATTTTCCGCGAGATGAAGCTCCGCGGCCATTACGAAAAGCCATCCGAGAAGAAGGCCCGCGAAAAGGCCGAAGCCGTGCGCCGTGCGCGCAAGCTCGCGCGCAAGAAGCTGCAGCGCGAAGGCCTGCTGCCGATGAAGCCAAAGCCGGCGTTCGGCGCTAGTGCTGACCGTGGCGGCGCGGGCCGTGGCGGTGCGGGCGCTCCCCCGCGCGGCATGCGCTGATACGAACTTTCTCGGATCTGCTATGCGGTGACGCGGGCCGAACGGGTCCGCGTTATTATTTTTGCAAACTGCTTTTTCTTACGCAGCGTCCCGCCGGTGAAAGCAAGCACGCCCTCACCTTGCGCAGCCGCGATTCCAGTGTCTCTCAATTCGGGATGTCTCGCGGCCGGCTCTGCGAAATCCGTTCGTCGCTGATGGACGACGGGTATCGGCTCACACGGCGCTCGTGACGAAGAGCGCTAGCCACACGCCATAGAGTAAAACGGAAGAAGTTTCAGGGACACATCCGGCCCGCCGCAACAACGGCGACGCGTCCCCTATTCCGTAAACTTCTGCGAGTTCGAGCCCGGTATGACCGCGTGGAACATCGACTTCGCCGCCGACAGCATATCTTCGGCGACATTACGGGCGTGGTCGCGCGGACTGGGGGCAACGGCAGCGTCTGCCCGCAGGTCGAGCGGTGCCTGGGCCGGCGGCTGCGGAATGTCCGCCGGCGGGACCGGCCGGTTGGGATCATCGTTGCCGACCGAGGCCGTATAAGGCGGATAGGCTGGCGGAGGCACCGAGGCGACCGGATCAACCGGCGGCGTGGAAACCGTGATCGGCGGCGGCAGCGGCCGCACCGGCGCGACCGCAACCGTGCGCGGCGCCTCCTGAACCTTGGGCGCCTCCACAGCACGCGCAGCTTCCGGGGAGCGCGATGCGCTCTCGTTCATCCCACGCAGCCGCTCGATGGCCGCGCGCGCAAGCTCCGCAGCATCGTGGTGCTCTTCGGTAGGAGCCACGGACGCCTCAACCGTCGGAGTCGGGCCAGATGCCGCGGCGGGGTTCGCCGGCGTCGCGGCGGGAGCGCTGGCAACAGCCGCAGGCGTCGGAGCGGGCGCGGCCTTGGCCACCGCCTTTTCCTTCTCGCGCGAGAACAACAGGTGACGGCGCGACTCCGTGGGAGCGCTTGCCGTCTCGGTCGGCTTGCTCTCGCCGGACTTCGTCTCGGCTGCCTTCGTTTCGGTCGCCTTTGTTTCGGTCGCCTTTGTCTCAGTCGCCTTTGTCTCAGCCGCTTTCGCTTCCGCAGGCTTGGCCTCGGCGGGCCGCTCGGCCGCCGCCTTCTCCATCATCGCCTTTTCGGAAATGCCCTTGGCCTTGACACCCGGCTGAGGCGTGGCGCCGGTGTCAGCCTGCTTTGATTGTTGCGCAGACGAGACAGCCGCGGCTGGCGTGTCGGCCGCTGGCTTATTCGAAATGTAGTGATTGACGATATACGCCCCGAGCACGGTCGCGACGACCGACGGGAGAATGTCCATCGCGAGTTTGGTGAGGTATTTCAGCATTCCGGCCACTCCCCGAGCGGCAGTGATGGGGGAACTTTGAGGCACATTCAGGGATCAACTGCGTCGGATCGATGGCAATTCCGTAAACGTTGGATTAATTCCGTAAACGCTGGATTAACGCTTCAATTCTACTTCCAAAAACACGATTTCGGATGCTGTTTCGTTGAGCACATCATGCTCAACCCCAGCCTTCCGGAAATAGGATTTGCCGATCCCAAGTTGCGCCTTGGAGCGCTCCCCATTGGGAGCGACGATGGTCATTTCGCCTGTGGTCACCGGCACGATCACATAGTCCATGCCGTGGGTGTGATGGCCGGTGGAGCTTCCAGGCGCGAGCCGCCATTGGGTCACCCGGACCTCCGGAGTATCGACCTGAACTTCTGACGTGGCGGCAAGCATCGGGGGTGTCTCCAGTTACGGCACGAATACCAGGAAAATGAATATCGCAAATACCACCATGTGGACCAGCCCGAACAGAATGTTGGTGCGCCCGGTTCCGAAGGTCAGCATGCTCAGGATGAAGGTGAGCAAGAGCTCCACCATATTCTGACCGTTCAGCCCGAGTACGAGCTGCTTGTCCAGCGTGAACGCCGCCACCGAGACCGCCGGGACGGTGAGCCCGATGGTGGCGAGCGAGGAACCCAGCGCGAGGTTGATGCTTTTTTGCAGATCGTTCTTGCGCGCGGCGGACACCGCGGCCACGCTTTCCGGCAATAGAATCAACGACGCCACCACGACCCCGGCAAAGGCCGGCGGCGCACCGATTGCGGCGGTCGCCGCATCGACGACGAGGGAGAATTTCTTCGAGAGCAACACCACTGACAGCAGCGAGACCAGAAGCAGCACGACGCTCAAGCCCAGCATGGCACTGGAAACCGGCGCGCCACCCTCCGCGGAATCGGCGTTCTCCTTGATGAAATAGTCGCGGTGACGGCTGGTCTGCGTGTAGAGGAACACGCCATAGAGCAGGATGGTGGCGACGCTGACGAATTCGAGCTGCGCCTCGGAGAACATCGGCCCCGGCGTGGTCAGGGTGTAATTGGGGAGCACCAGGGTGATGGTCGCCAGAGTGAAAAGAACACTGAGATAGAGATTGGCGCCGGGGACCTGAAAATCCTGCTCGCGGTACTGCAAGCCGCCGATGAAGATGCAAACCCCGACCAGGCCGTTGCAGACGATCATGACGACCGCAAACACGGTGTCACGGGCGAGGGTCGGCACCTCTTTCTCGCCCAGCATGATGGTTGCGATCAGCGCCACCTCGATGATGGTCACGGACAGCGTCAGCAGCAGCGTGCCGTAGGGCTCGCCGATCCGGTGAGCGATCACCTCGGCGTGATGCACGGCGGCGAATACCGTGCCGAACAAGATCACCAGCAGCACCGCTGCGAATAACAGCCCAACTGCCGACGGCGTGAAATCATAATGCGTGGCGGTCACGGCCGCGAACAGCAGGACGGCCAGCGCCGGGAAAATCCATGCCGATCTCGGCATCGCCGCATGTGCGCTCATCGCAACGGGATCCTTGCAACTGAAGCCCGACTATGCGCGAAAGCAGGGCGGCAGTCATCCCGACTATGGCCGCCACGGTGAGGTAGACGGAGACCCGCTCAATCTGGCATTGCAGCCAAGCACGGAAGGTCAGTCGAATTTTCTCATTCCAGGCTGAGGACCGGCGCGATGGGCAGGAAGGTGAGCAGCAAGAACAAGGGAATCAGCACGGCGCCTGTCCACAGCATGTAGCCGAAGAATCCCGGCATCCTGATCCCGCGCTCGGTGGCGATCGCGGCCACCATCAAATTCGGCGCGTTGCCGATATAGGTCAGGGCGCCCATGTAGACAGCCCCCATCGAGATCGCGGCGAGCGTGCCCGAGAGCTTCCCCATGAGGACTTTGGGATCTCCGCCGGCGAGTTCGAAGAACAGGAGATAGGTCGGGGCATTGTCGAGAAACGCCGACATCAATCCCGTGAACCAGAAATAGGCAACCTCCTGGGGAGCGCCGCTGCTCGCGGTGACCGCCGAGAATAGCCAGGCAAAAGCACCGTCGCGGCCCGCATGGAGCATGGCAATCACCGGCATGATCGCCGTGAAAATCGCGGCGAACAGCTTGGCCACCTCGCGGATGGGCTCCCAATTGAAATCATTGGCTTCGCGGTGCTCGTCGGGCGTGAGCCAAAGGGACAAGCCCGCGATCGCGAGCAAGACCGCATCCCGGACCACGTTCTGCAACTCCAGCCTGGTGCCAAGGATGTCGATGGCGATCCCCGGGCGCCATATTGCCGATATCAGCGCGTTTGCGATGATCGCCGCGATCAACGCAATGTTGACGAGACCTCGAATTCTGATCGGCCGCCGTACACCGATTTTGGTGACCCGCGGTTCGGCCTGGAAACGCCAAACATCGAGTATTGCGAAGACGGCGAGCAGCAAGCCCGATACGATTGCGGTCTGCAGCCAGATGTTCCGCGCGGTCCAGAAGAAATCGATGCCATGCAGGAAGCCGACGAAAAGCGGCGGATCGCCAAGCGGGCTCAGCGCGCCGCCGACATTGCCGGCAAGGATGATGAAGAAGACCACGACATGCGCGTTGTGCGGCCGTGACAGGTTGACGCGGATCAAAGGCCGGACCAGGATCATCGCTGCGCCCGTCGTCCCAACGATGCTTGCGATGGCTGTGCCCAGCGCGAGAATGCCGGTGTTGATCCACGGCGTGCCTCTGAGATCACCGCTCACCAGGATTCCGCCCGCCACCGTGTAGAGCGCGAACAGAAGTACGATGAAGCTGAGATACTCGCCGAGCAGCGCATGCACAAAGGCGGCGAGCGCGGAGGCAGCGCCGGCGAACCAGACCAGCAAGCCAAGCGTCAGCACCGACCAGGCCGCAGCGATCTTGCCATACTGACGATGCCAGAACTTAGGAACCAGCAGCGGCCCCACCGCGATCGACAGCAGCAGCCCGGCGAAGGGAAGCGCAAACGGCCACGGCATCGCCGCGCCATCAAGCTCCGTTCCAGCATAGGCATTCCTCGGCAGCAGCAGCATGAAGATCGAGAGAGCCAGTGCGAGGCCTGACTTGCTCGTCCAGTTAAGTCCGCAAACCCGCAATGAACTTCCTTGCTGCTTCGATGGCGCCGAATTGGTCGAGATCGTTGTGCCCGCCTCCGGGAAATCGCACGAATTGCTTGGGCTCATGCGCAAGAGCGAACAATCGTTCCCCGAACGAGATCGAAATCGTGAGGTCCCTGTCTCCGTGCATGACGAGCAGCGGCGCGTTCACGCGGGCGATCCACTCATCGGAGCGAAAACGGTCCTTGAGCAGATAGCGTACCGGCGCCCAACGAAACAGCGTGGCGGCGACGTCCGCGATCGAGGTGTAGGGCGCTTCCAGGATCAGCCCGCCGACCGGATGATCGGCCGCAAGTGCCACCGCGACTCCGCTGCCCAGCGAAAAGCCCCAGGGCACAATGCGCCTCGCAGCATACCGCGCGAGCGCAAAATTGTAAGCGGCCGCGGCATCTTGCAGCAGCCCAAGCTCGCTCGGGCTGCCGCTCGAGCCGGCATAGCCGCGATAGGACACCGCGATGAGGCCGGTGCCGTCAGACGTGATCTCGCGAAAGCGGCCGACCAGTCCTGCAAGAATGTCGCCGTTGCCGTGGAAATAGAGCACGACCCGGTGACCCGCCTTCGCCGGGACGTGCCAAACGATGATTTGTTCCCCGTCGGACGTGGTGAGCAGATGTTCTTCGGCTTGCCCAAATCCAGCCGCCTCAGGCGCAGTTCGCCTCGCCTCCGGAATCGGATAGATGAGCGAGCGCTGGTTGAAGAACAGCACGGCCACCGCGCCGAGATAGCCGAGGACAGCGAGGATGACGAGCCATTTTAGGATGGTCATGGCTCGATAGAAGATATCACATCGCCTTGACGATGCTCTCCGTCATCTTCTTGGCGTCGCCGAGCAGCATCATGGTGTTGTCGCGGTAGAACAGCGGGTTATCAATGCCGGCATAGCCCGAGGCCAGCGAGCGCTTGATGAACATCACCGTGCCCGCCTTCCACACCTGCAGCACCGGCATGCCGTAGATCGGCGACTTCGGATCTTCTTCCGCCGCCGGGTTGGTGACGTCGTTGGCGCCGATCACGAAGGCGACATCGGCTTGCGCGAACTCGGAATTGATGTCCTCGAGTTCGAACACCTCGTCATAGGGCACATTGGCTTCCGCGAGCAGCACGTTCATGTGGCCGGGCATACGGCCCGCGACCGGATGAATGGCATATTTCACCTCCACCCCTTCCTTCTTGAGCGTATCGGCCATTTCGCGCAGGGCGTGCTGCGCCTGCGCCACCGCCATGCCGTAGCCGGGCACGATGATCACCTTCTGCGCATTCTTCATGATGAAGGCCGCATCATCAGCCGAGCCGAGCTTCACCGGTCGCGCCTCGGCCGTGGCGCCGCCAGCGGCTACCGTCTCGCCGCCAAAGCCGCCCAGGATCACCGAGATGAACGAGCGATTCATCGCATGGCACATGATGTAGGACAGGATGGCGCCGGATGAGCCGACCAGCGCGCCGGTGATGATCAGCGCCGAATTGCCCAGCGTGAAACCGATACCGGCGGCGGCCCACCCCGAATAGGAATTGAGCATCGAGATCACGACCGGCATGTCGGCGCCGCCGATCGGGATGATGATCAGCACGCCCAAGGCCAGCGCGATGGCGGTGTTGAGCCAGAAATAGACCGCATTGCCGGTCAAAACGAGACCGACGACGCAGACGATCAAGGCGATGCCGAGCGCAATGTTGATGAGATGCCGGGCGGGCAGAATGATCGGCGCGCCGCTCATCCGCGCTGACAATTTCAGGAACGCGATCACCGAGCCAGTGAAGGTCAGCGCACCGATGGCAACGCCGAGCGACATTTCGACCAGGCTCTGCGTGTGGATATTACCGGGCGTGCCGATGTCGAAGGCTTCGGGCGCGTAAAAGGCGCCGGCCGCGACCAGCACCGCGGCCATGCCGACCAGCGAGTGGAAGGCGGCAACAAGCTCCGGCATCGAAGTCATCGGCACGCGACGGGCGATCACGGCGCCGATACCGCCACCGATCGCAACGGCGATGATGACCAAGAGCCAGGCGATCCCATCGGCCGGCGGATGGCTTGCGAGCGTGGTCGCAACCGCGATTGCCATGCCGGCCATGCCGAGGAAATTGCCTCTGCGGCTGGAAGCCGGGCTCGACAGCCCGCGCAGCGACAGGATGAACAGCACGCCTGCGACGAGATAGAGCAGTGCAGACAGGTTGGCGTTCATAGCGCGCGCACTCCGTCATGCGCGGGCTTGATCCGCGCATCCGTCAGAGAAAAACAAACTGTTTGAAGAGGGATGGATTGCCGGGTCTTCGCCTCGCCGATCGGTAACCGGCCTTGGCCGCACCCGCGAAAGCTTCGGCCCCGCAGGCGGGTCACGCCCGGCAATGGCGATGGTACTTTTTGCAAGATGCTCACCATCGCGGTCACCTCGCCTTCTTCTTGTACATCGCCAGCATGCGCTGGGTGACAAGAAAGCCCCCGAAAATATTCACACAGGCAAAGACCAGCGCGACAAAGCCGAAACCGCGCGCCCAGCCCGACCCGCTCGACACCAGTCCGACGCCGACCGCGAGCAGCGCGCCGACCACGATCACCGACGAAATTGCATTCGTCACCGACATCAGCGGCGTATGCAGCGCGGGCGTCACCGACCACACCACGAAATAGCCGACGAACACGGCCAGCACGAAAATCGACAGCCGGAATACAAAGGGATCGACGGCTTGGGCGACATGCTCCATTGGCTTCTCTCCTTTACGCCTTCGGCTGGAAGTTCGGGTGAATGACCTTGCCGTCCTTGGTCAACGCGGTGGCCTTCACCAGCTCGTCGTCCCAATTCACCGCGAGCGCCTTGCTCGATTTGTCGACCAGGGTCTCGATGAAGGACAAGAGATTGCGCGCATAGAGGCCGGAGGCCGAGGCGGCGACGCGGCCGGCGAGATTGGGAAAGCCGACGATCTTGATGCCCTCGACATCGATGGTCTCGCCGCTTTTCACCCCCTCGACATTGCCGCCGCGCTCGACGGCGAGATCGACCAGCACCGAGCCTGGTTTCATGGACTTGACCATCTCAAGGCTCACCAGCCGCGGCGCCGGCCGGCCCGGAATCAGCGCGGTGGTGATGACGACGTCCTGCTTCTTGATGTGTTCGGCCGTCAGCGCGGCCTGCTTGGCCTGGTACTCCCTGGACATTTCCTTGGCGTAGCCGCCGGCAGTCTCGGCCTGCTTGAACTCTTCGTCCTCAACCGCGATGAATTTGGCGCCGAGACTTTCCACCTGCTCCTTCACCGCGGGCCGCACGTCGGTCGCCGTGACCACCGCACCAAGGCGGCGCGCGGTCGCAATCGCCTGCAGACCAGCCACGCCGACGCCCATCACGAACACCTTGGCGGCCGGGACGGTACCCGCCGCGGTCATCATCATCGGAAAAGCGCGGCCAAACGCCTCGGCCGCCTCGATCACGGCGCGATAACCCGCGAGGTTCGCCTGTGACGACAACACGTCCATCACCTGGGCGCGGGTGATGCGCGGCATCAATTCCATGGCGAAGGCCGAGATCCCGGCCTCTGCCATCGCCTTCAGCGCAGCATCATTGCCGTAAGGGTCCATGATGGCGATGACCAGCGTACCCCGCTTGTACTGGGCGAGCTCGGAGGCTTCCGGCCGCTTTACCTTGATGACGACGTCGGCGTCCTTGACGGCATCCGCGGTGACGGTCGCCCCCGCCGCGGTAAATTCGGTATCCGGCAGGCCCGACTTGACGCCGGCGCCGGGCTCGACCGCGACCTCCAGCCCTAACGCCTTGAACTTCTTCACAGTATCTGGCGAGGCCGCGACCCGCGGCTCGGCCGGATCGATTTCCTTGGCAACGGCAATCTTCATAAGGCCTCCGGCGGCGCAAGGCATGCGCGCGCGATCAGATTAGCGCTAATCTGGTGGAACGAGTGCCGGTTTTGCGACCGGCGCTTATGGACAATCCTTCGTTGCAGCGCGCCGTTGCGCGCAACGTCGACCGATCAGGTCAGGAAAATTGCCATCAAGGCGAGAATGCAGACAACCGCCGCGGTGCCGTATTTCACCAGCTTGATGAAGCCCTCATAGGTCGCCTCATGTGCCGCGTAATCATTGCCGTCCGCCGTGGAGTAGGCCACTTCGCCATGGTCTGCCATTGGGGTCCCCAGTCTTATGCGTTTCCGCCGTGCAATTAGCGCAATCCCATTTCCAGGGCAACGGCGGCCGACTGCGCGCCTATGCGCCACTTTGCCCAAGGTACAGGCAAACAGGAGCAATATCCTGGAAGCAGCGGGTCAAACTCTGCTCATCGGCCCCGCCGGCACCAGGAAATAGAATAATATTCGTTCCATCGGCGGGATCGGGCGCAAACCGCACCTAATTTTTGAGCAGGAAAGCGCAACCCTCAGTCCATCGCCTCCAGCTCATCAATCATGCCGGAAATTACCGACAGCCCGCCGTCCCAGAATTTCGGGTCCTTGGCGTCGAGCCCGAAGGGCGCCAGAAGCTCGGAATAATGCTTGGTGCCGCCGGCCGCGAGCATGTCGAGGTAGCGCTCGGCAAAGCCTTCAGCGGCATGCTCGTAGACCGCGTAGAGCGAGTTCACCAGGCAGTCGCCGAACGCATAGGCGTAGACATAGAACGGCGAATGGATGAAATGCGGAATGTACATCCAGAAATTCTCATAACCCGGCCTGATCTCGATCGCCGGACCCAAGCTTTCGCCTTGCACGGATAGCCAGATCTGGCCGATCCGCTCAGCAGTCAATTCGCCATTCTTGCGCTCGGTATGAACTGCGCGCTCGAAGGAATAGAACGCGATTTGCCGCACTACGGTGTTGATCATGTCCTCGACCTTGCCGGCAAGCAGCGCCTGACGCTGCTTTGAGCTCTTGGTCTGCGACAGCAACCGCTTGAACGTCAGCATCTCGCCGAACACGCTTGCGGTCTCGGCGAGCGTCAGCGGCGTCGGCGCCATCAGCGCGCCGTTCCTCGCTGCCAGGACTTGATGCACGCCATGGCCGAGTTCATGGGCGAGCGTCATCACATCGCGCGGCTTACCCTGATAATTCATCAGCACGTAGGGGTGCGCGGACGGCGTGGTGGGATGCGAGAACGCGCCCGGCGCCTTGCCGGGCCGCACCGGCGCGTCGATCCAGCGGTCGGTGAAAAAGCGCTCGGCGATCTCGGCCATCTTCGGCGAGAAGCCGCGATAGGCCGTCAGCACCATCTGCTTTGCTTCCGGCCAGGCGATCACCCCGCTCGGCGCGAACGGCAGCGGTGCATTGCGATCCCAATGCGGCAACTTCTTCCTTTTGAACCAGCCCGCTTTCAACCGATAGTAGCGGTGCGACAGTTTCGGATAGGCAGCGCGCACTGACGCCACCAGCGCGTCGACCACCTCGCGCTCGACGCGGTTGCTGAGATGACGCGAGTCGGCGACGTCCTGAAAGCCCCGCCAGCGGTCGGAAATCTCCTTGTCCTTGGCGAGCGTGTTGGTGACGAGGGCGAAGGTTCGTTCATTGGCCTTGAACGTCTTGGCCAATGCTTCGGCCGCGGCCTTGCGCTTTTGCCCATCGCGGTCCTGCAGCAGGTTCAATGTCGGCTCGATCGCGAGCTCTTTTCCTGCGACCTTGAAGCGCAGCGCCGAGATGGTCTGATCAAAGAGCCGATTCCAGGCGGAAAAGCCAGTCTGCGACTTTTCGTGAAACAACTGCTCGCTGCGGTCATCGAGCTGATACGGCTTGTCCTTGCGTAGATCCTCGATCCACGGCCGATAATGCGCAAGCTCTTCCGCCTGTATTGCCTTCTCGAGCACCGCATCGTCGAGGCGATTAAGTTCAAGCGGAAAGAACAACAGATGCGTTGAGGCCGCGGTCAGCCGTTCCGAGACGTCGCCGTAGAACTTGGAAATCGCAGGGTCGACGCTGTCGCCGGCATGAACGAGCCCGGCAAAGGAGCCAAGCCTTCCGGCGAGATCATCGATCGCCTCGTAACGCTTCACCGCTTCGGCCAGCCATTTGCCACCATCCTCGCGCGCGGTGCCTCCCGCGAGCTTGCCCTTGTAGTCGGTCTCAAACGCGACGCAATCGGCGTCCATCTTCGCAAGGTCACGCGCCACTTCGGGGGCGTCGATCCCGCCATAGAGATCGGTCAGGTTCCATTCCGGTAACTTGCCGGTCTTGGCGGGGGCGGTCTTTGCCGGGCTCTTAACCTGGTTCTTGGCCTGGCTTTTGAGACTGTTTTTGAGACTCTTGGCTTTGGCGGCGGGCTTGCTGGAGTTCGGTTTGCGGAGAGTAGATGTGGAGCGCGAGGTCATCTTGTTCGAAACCTGTGTTCAGCCGGAGCAAAGGACAAGGTTTAAGTGTGCGTTAAGTGGCATCGGCGAGAGTGCCCCGATTCGAGACAGATAGTCGTAATGCGGGGGGAAAGCCATGGCCGCTACCATTTTGATCGCCGACGATGACGCCGTACAGCGCCGCCTCGTCGAGGCTATGGTGCAAAAATGCGGCTATGAGGCGGTCGTCGTCGATTCCGGCGATGCCGTCATGGCCATGCTGACCAGCCTGGAATCGCCCTCAATCGACGCCGTCGTCCTCGATCTCGTCATGCCCGGTCTCGACGGCATGGGAGTCTTGGCAAAGATGCGCGAAGCCGGCCTCACTTTGCCCGTCATCGTGCAGACCGCTCATGGCGGCATCGACAATGTCGTGTCCGCGATGCGCGCCGGCGCTCACGATTTCGTGGTCAAGCCGGTCGGCCTCGAGCGGCTGCAGGTTTCCTTGCGCAACGCGCTCAATACGTCGGCGTTGAAAGGCGAGTTGCAGCGCATCAAGCACAGCCGCGAAGGCCGCCTGAGCTTTGCCGACATCATCACCCGCAGCGAGGCGATGGCCCCTGTGCTGCGCACCGCGCAGAAGGCGGCCGCCTCCTCGATTCCCGTGCTGATCGAAGGCGAATCTGGCGTCGGCAAGGAATTGTTCGCGCGCGCCATCCACGGCAGCGGTGAGCGCAAGTCCAGACCTTTCGTGGCCGTCAATTGCGGCGCAATCCCGGACAATCTGGTGGAATCGATTCTGTTCGGTCATGAGAAAGGCGCCTTCACCGGCGCCACCGAGCGCCACGCCGGCAAATTCGTCGAGGCCCATGGCGGCACGCTGTTTCTCGACGAGGTCAGCGAGCTGCCGTTGAGCGCGCAGGTCAAGCTGTTGCGCGCGCTGCAGGAAGGGACGGTGGAGGTGGTCGGCGGGCGCAGGCCGGTCAAGGTCGACGTCCGCATCATCTCCGCGACAAACCGCAAATTGCTGGACCATGTGAAGGCCGGGCATTTCCGCGAGGATCTGTTCTATCGCTTGCACGTCCTGCCGCTGACGATCCCGCCTTTGCGCGCGCGGCGCGAAGACGTTCCGCATCTGCTGCGGCATTTTCTGGCGCGCTTTGCCGCGGAGGAAAACCGCATCATCACGGGCATCAGCGGCGAAGCGATGGCGTATCTGTCGCAAGCCGATTGGCCCGGCAACATCCGCCAGCTCGAGAACGTCGTGTACCGCGCTGTCGTGCTCAGCGAGGGCGAACAGCTCGGCATTGCAGATTTTCCGCTGATCAATGCGCAATCCCCGATCGTCCCGGACGCGCCCGCCGAACCGCTGGTGGTCTCGCCACCGATCAATCCCGCCCAGCCGGTCACGATTTCAGGTAGTGAAATACCCATTGCACCGTTGGCGACCAATGGCACGCTCGCGCTGCTCAATGCGGCCGGCGATGTGCGGCCTTTGGACGAGATGGAGCACGAGATCATCCGCTTTGCCATCGGGCATTATCGCGGACAGATGTCGGAAGTCGCGCGACGGTTGAAGATCGGCCGCTCCACGCTTTATCGGAAGCTTGACGACGTCGCCGCCACCGACCCCACAAACGGCAGCGCGGAATGACGCACCCGCAAGACGTGAAAATGCCTACAAGTCTCGGTCAATACACAATGTGTGAACCGTTGCTTGCCGGTGACAGACTAATGAAAAACCGCGTGGCAAAAGCGCACAATCCGTTGCAAAGGGCTTTCCTTGAAGTCAGTTTGTCGTGAGTGGCTCCGTGCGGCCTTGGCCGCACAAGTGGGGCCTATGTATCGTCTGCGTATGAATCGTTGCGTGCAGGCGTGCGAAGATCTCACGGCCGGCGCTTTTAGCGGAAGCTGACGGGACGATAACCGGAACTGTCCGATTGCCGGGACAGTTCATCCAAAGGGACGTGAAATGCGAAATTGTCTGAATAACCGTGGCGGATTTGACCGCGTGCTGATGGCTGTCGCGGCAAGCTTCCTCGCGGTGTCCGCAACTTCGGCAATGGCGCAGAGCGATCCGCAGCGCAGCAGCGCCGCAGAATTGGCGATCGAGGCGGCAATCCCGCGCCCCGAGCCGGCCAACGTCCCGCCCCCGACCGTCAACGATTTCAAGATGGACACCACGGCCTCGGTCCCTGAACCGGGCAAGGCGGACGCCGCGGCCAAAGCCGTAACGGAGGCCGCAAAGCCGACGACCGAAGCGGCCAAGCCTGCGGATACAACCGAACCCAAGCCCGCCGATGTTGCGACGACACCGCCCGTCGAGCCCAAGAAGGACGAGGCTGCGAAGGCCGATACGGCGACTGCGCCAACCGCTGCCCCCGCCATCCCTGCCGCAGCGTCCGCTACGCCGCCGACGGCGCCCGCTCCGGCGGCCTCGGTCGCGCCGACCTCCGAGCCCGCCAAGGCCGCAAGCAATGTGCCTGCGGCCGATCAACCCGTGGCCGACAAGCTGAAGGACATGCTCGCGGCCAAGTCGCTGCGCTATTTCGACCGCAAGGCTGAACGCACCGCGGTGGAGAAGTTTTACGGCGCGCGCGACTATGCGCCGGTCTGGACGCAAGCGGGCAATCTGACCGACACCGCCAAGGGCGTGATCGCACGCCTGAAGGATGCCGCATCCGACGGACTTAATCCCGGCGATTATCCTGTTCCGGATTTCACCGCCGCGACCACGCCGGATGCGCTTGCGGAAGCCGAGTTGAAGCTGACCGCCAGCATGCTCGATTATGCGCGCCAGGCGCAGAGCGGCCGCATGCACTGGTCGCAGGTCAGCGGCGATATTTCCTATCCGGAGCATCCGACCGATCCGAACGAGGTGCTGAGCCACGTCACCACGGCAAAGGATGCATCCGCGGCGCTGGACAGCTACAACCCACCGCAGAAGCTCTACAAGGAGCTGAAGGCCAAGCTCGCCGAACTGCGCGGTGTAGGTAGCGGCCCCGCGATCGAGATCGCCGAAGGTCCGACGCTGAAATACACGCCTGCGCGCAAGAAGCAGCCCGAGGCGGTGATGGAGGACCCGCGTGTCCCGCAATTGCGCGCGAAACTCGGCGTCGAAAATCCCGACGATACGCATTACGACGCCAAGGTCGCCGAAGCCGTGCGCCGATTCCAGGAGAGCGCCGAGCTGAAGGAAACCGGCATTCTCGATGCCGCCACCGTGAAGGCGCTGAACAGCCCCAAGCGCGACAAGCAGATCGACACCGTGATCGCCAACATGGAGCGCTGGCGCTGGCTGCCGCGCGACTTGGGCGCGCCTTCGCTTGGCGATGCCTATGTCATCCTCAACATTCCCGATTACACGCTGAAGGTGATGCAGAATGGCAAGACGGTCTGGACCACGCGGGTCGTGACGGGAAAGCCGGGCATTCACGCGACGCCGCTGCTGACGGAGACGATGAAGTACATCACGGTCAACCCGACCTGGAACGTGCCGCCGTCGATCGTCTACAACGAATATCTGCCGGCGCTGCAGCAGGATCCGACCGTGCTGGAGCGGATGGGATTGCGGCTGGAGTACAATCGCGACGGCTCGCCGCACATTTCGCAGCCGCCTGGCGACGGCAACGCGCTCGGCCGCATCCGCTTCAACTTCCCGAACAAATTCCTGGTCTATCAGCACGACACGCCGGACAAGTACCTGTTCGAGAAGAGCGAGCGCGCCTTTAGCCATGGCTGCATGCGCGTGCAGTATCCGGATCAATACGCCTCGATCCTGCTCAACATCACAATGCCCAACGAGCATTACACGCCGGAGAAGATCCGTGCGATGTACGGTCATGACGAGATCGACCTGAAATTCCCCACCCCGATCCCGGTTAACATCACCTACCAGACGGCCTTCGTCGACGACGCCGGCAAGCTGCAATTCCGCAAGGACATCTACGGCCGCGACGCCACCATGATCGCGATGCTCAAGAACACGCGCGGCAAGGACCTCGAGGCTGTCGTTGCGCATGCGCAGCCGACCTATACGCGTCCGCCGGGCAGCACCCTGCCCTCCCGCGTCAACTATGCGAGCGACAACAGCTGGTCGTCGGGGCCCAACTTCTTCGAGCGACTGTTCGGCGGCCCGCCGACGCCGCCGGCTCCGATCGGCCGCCGGCCAGCGCAGATGCAGCCGCGGGGCTTCTTCACCCGCTGAAGCCAAGAGACGCGATAGCGGCCGCCCGACCAGGCGGCCGTTTCAGCCCTAGAGTCGATTTTATCCCTGCAGAATCAACGATCTCGGCGCGAAGCTGGATCGCCTAACGTTAACCATTCTTGGCCCTTCTCCAGCGGCGGCTCTTTTTCGCCACACTCGACCGGTTAGGTTAAAGCTAACTTGGGGGCGGGATGATAGAGGTTGGTTAACCATCCCGCTTTAGAAAAAGCGTTCATTCTCTTTCGCCCACGGGGTTAGCGGAAGAGTCCACTGAACGCGGGTCGAGTGGGTGGGCTCATACGTGCTGACGGGTCTCGCACGCCAATTCAACATGCTGTCCCTGCAGAAGGCCGGATGCCAGCTCGGCTTGGCTTCACTATTGCTCCTGATCGGGGCGGGATCGGTTCACGACGCAAGTGCGTTGAACGAGACCCGCACGCTGTCTTTCCATCACACCCATTCCGGCGAAGATCTCACCGTCACTTTCAAGCGCGACGGGCGCTATGACGAAGACGCGCTGAAACAGCTCAATCACTTTCTGCGCGACTGGCGCACCCAGGACCAGATCGTGATGGACCGCCACCTCTTCGATATCATCTGGGAAGTCTATCGCGACGTCGACGGCAAACAGCCGATCCAGATCGTCTCCGCCTACCGCAGCCCAGCCACCAACGCCATGCTCCGCCGCCGCTCCGCGCATTCCGGCGTGGCCCGCTTCTCCCAGCACATGCTGGGGCATGCGATGGACTTCTACATTCCCGGCGTGCCGCTTGAACAGATCCGCTATGCGGGTCTTAGGCTGCAACGCGGCGGCGTCGGCTTCTATCCGACCTCAGGCTCGCCATTCGTTCACCTCGATACCGGCAACATCCGCCACTGGCCGCGGATGACCCATGACCAGCTCGTCAAGGTGTTTCCGGACGGCCGCACGGTGCACATTCCCTCCGATGGCGTTCCGCTGAAAGGCTATGAACTCGCCAAGGCAGAGATCGAGAGACGCGGCAGCGGCGACGATGCCGCAACGGTCGCTAAGCCCTCCTTGTTCGCCGCTTTGTTCGGAAGCAAGTCGAGCGAGGAGGACGATGAGGCCGCAACCGCGCCTGTCGTGAACGACAAGCCGGCCGCAACTATCGTTGCCGCAGCGAAGCCCGCCGAGCCCGTGCCCACGCCACGGGCCAGGCCGCCAATCGCCGCCACGCTTCAGTTTGCCGCGGCCGATGCGCAGATCGCGCAAGCTGCCAAGCCGAAGCCGCAAGCTGCAGACGACAAGGCCGCAGACGACAAGGCCGAGGCGAAGCCCCAGACGCCGGCCGACATCATCAATGCCCGTGGATTCTGGGACGATGCTGCGACGCCACAGCGGGCGACGCCGGCTCAGGCGGTCGCGGCGATCAGCGGCCGTCAAGCGCTCGATTCCGCCGATCCGCAAGCCACCGCGGCCGTTCCCGCCGCCTATCAGGCGCTCGCCTACATGCCGCGCCCCTCCTCCCCGGTCGATCGCGACAACATCGCCGCTGCCTCGGCGCCGATGCCGCGCAGCGCGCGTCCGTTGCTGCTCGCCCGCAACTCGGCCCCAGCAACCGGCGCCGGCACGGTGGCGTCCAAGGGCGCACAAGGTGCGAGCGGCCCGATCACCAACTCCGCGCGAATTGCCGCGGCCACTACCGACAGCGCCTGGCTGCGCATTGTCATGCTGACGCCGAGCGTCGGCGGCTCGCTGTCGGTGACGGTGCTGGGCGACACCGATTTGACGCTGATGCGCGCCTTCTTCGTGAAGCCGCAGATTACCATCAATATGGGCTTCACCGACGATCCGATGATGGGAATGGCTTGCGACCATTTCACGGGATCAGCAACCCCGAAGCTCGACACCACTTCGTTCATGCTGCACACCGCGTCGCTGCAGTGAGCTTCACCGCTTACAGATATGCCGAGCCGTCCCGGCGAAAGTCAGGACTCATAACCACAGAACGTGATTGTTAGACGCCGTCGTGGGTGCAGCGTCAGCTACAACGTCTCCATGTGGTTATGGGTCTCGGCTCTGTGCCCGTTTCTCTCGCTTGGCCGGCACGACGGCACTCGCCGGGAGGGTGCCCTCAGAGCATCCCTAGCGCCTGCATATAGGTCTCCAGGATCGTCTCCTGCTCCTGGCGTTCGTTGGGATCCTGCTTACGCAGGCGAACGATGGCGCGCAGCGCCTTGACGTCAAAGCCGTTGCCCTTGCCTTCGGCATAGACATCGCGGATGTCGTCCGAGATCGCCTTTTTCTCCTCCTCCAGGCGCTCGATCCGCTCGATGATGGCCTTGAGCTGCTCCTTGGCAAATCGTGTCGCGGGCGCTTCTTCTTCCTTGACGGCGGCGGAGGTGGCCATCTGCTACTCCTCAATGGAACTGCATACATGCTTTGCGCGCCATTGCTCGCGCGCTTCTCACAAATGACACTTGAATTTCAAGTCGCTGGGGTCAAGGCAGCATCGCGCTCATCCACAGCGCGGCCCACACCTTGTTGGCGCGGAGATTTTTTGTGCTGTAAGAAAATTAATGAGTTGCTTTTGAGCCGACGAAAGCGGTACGCCGCCTTTGCGAATCGGCTCGAGCGAGTGCCCGGGGTCTGCGGCCTGCCTTCTCGTCATGGCCTGATATATCCGGCCATGACGGCGCTAGTGCAGAAGCTACTCAATGGCCCGCATGGGTCTTCTTCATCGCCTCGAGCTGCTGCGCGCTCGCGGGCGTCTGATACTTCTCCTTCCATATCTCGTAGGGCATGCCGTAAACGGCCTCGCGGCTTTCGTCCTTGCTCATGGGGAGGCCGCGCGCATCGGCTTCCTCCTTTAACCAATTGGACAGGCAGTTGCGGCAGAAGCCTGCCAGGTTCATCAAATCGATGTTCTGGACGTCGGTCCGGTTGCGCAGATGCTCGAGGAGGCGCCGGAAAGCGGCGGCTTCGAGCTCCGTTCTGGTTTTGTCGTCAATGGCCATGATCGTTATCCCGCCGTTGCAGATTCCTGGTATTATGTGGACCCCGTCATAGATTTTGCCATATCGCAACGCAAACAGGCAGGGTGGTAGCAAATCCCACATCCGGTCCCGTAAAAAAACGCCGTTGACAGTCGCCTCCCGGCTACGCGAAATCCGCTAGAGGAACTATCTCGCTTCGCGCAAATGATCCCAGAAAGTTCTCCCCCACGTCGGTCGATGTTGCGTCGCAAGGGCATCGGCTTGGCCTTGATCCTGGCTATTCTTTGCCTGTGGAGCGGAAAGGCGGCGGCCGATTTTCGTCTCTGTAACAACACCTCCAGCCGGGTCGGGATCGCGCTCGGCTACAAGGATGCCGAAGGATGGACCACCGAGGGCTGGTGGAACATCTCGTCGCGCAGCTGCGAGACCTTGCTGAAGGGGGCATTGGTGGCGCGCTACTATTACATTTACGCTCTCGACTACGACCGCGGCGGCGAGTGGTCGGGGCAGGCCTTTATGTGCTCCCGCGACAAGGAGTTCACCATCAAGGGCACCGAGAATTGCCTCGCCCGCGGCTTCGATCGCACCGGGTTTTTCGAGGTGGATACCGGCGAACAGCGCGCCTGGACCGTGCAGCTAACCGATGCCAATGAGCAGCCGGCGCAGCCGCGGGTACCGGGTCTGCCGGGACCGGTAGGACCCGGCGGCAACGTTCCGGGCCTGCCCAATTCGCCGGGTGCGGCGCCTGCTCCGGGCGCGTCTGGCCTGCCGCCAGCCGCAGCGCCCGGAAGCAAGCCATGAGGCGACTGCGCCGTATCAAGATCCTCGCGACGTTGGGGCCGGCATCTTCGGACAGCGCGATGATCCGCCGTCTGTTCGAGGCTGGCGCCGACATCTTCCGCATCAATATGAGCCACACGCCGCATGACAAGATGCGCGAACTGGTGGCGACCATCCGCAATGTCGAATCAAGCTACGGCCGCCCGATCGGCATTCTGGTCGATCTGCAGGGGCCGAAGCTGAGGCTCGGCTCGTTCGCCGAAGGTTCGGTCCAGTTGCAGAACGGGCAGAGCTTTGTGCTGGATTCCGACAAGGCGCCCGGCGACAACACGCGCGTGCATCTGCCGCATCCGGAAATTCTCGCAGCACTCAGGCCCGGACACGCGCTGCTGCTCGATGACGGCAAGGTGCGCCTGATTGCGGAAGAGACCTCGCCCGAGCGCGCAATCACCCGCGTCGTGATCGGCGGCAAGATGTCCGACCGCAAGGGCGTGAGTCTGCCGGACACCGATCTTCCGGTCTCGGCGATGACGCCGAAGGATCGTGCCGACCTGGATGCGGCGCTGAGCACCGGGATCGACTGGATTGCGCTCTCCTTCGTGCAACGCGCTGAAGACGTGATCGAAGCAAAAAAGATGATCCGCGGCCGCGCCGCGGTGATGGCGAAGATCGAGAAGCCGCAGGCGATCGACCGCCTTTCCGATATCATCGAGGCATCCGATGCGTTGATGGTGGCCCGCGGCGATCTCGGCGTCGAATTGCCGCTGGAGCGGGTACCAAGCCTGCAGAAGCAGATGATCCGCATGGCGCGGCGCGCGGGCAAGCCCGTGGTGATCGCGACCCAGATGCTGGAATCGATGATCCAGGCACCGGTGCCGACACGGGCCGAGGTGTCCGACGTTGCGACTGCTGTCTATGAAGGCGCAGACGCGATCATGCTGTCGGCGGAATCGGCGGCCGGCAAATATCCGGTCGAAGCGGTGTCGACGATGAACCGCATCGGCGAGGAGGTGGAGCGCGATCCCACTTACCGCTCGGTGGTCACCGCGCAGCGGCCCGACCCGGAGGCGACCGCGGGCGATGCCATCGCCGATGCGGCGCGCGTGATCGCCGAGACGCTCGATCTGCCCGCGCTCATCTGCTGGACCTCTTCCGGTTCGACCGCGATCCGCGTGGCTCGCGAGCGGCCCAAGCCGCCCATCGTCGCCATTACACCGAACATCGCGACCGGTCGCAAATTGTCGGTGGTGTGGGGCGTGCACTGCGTGGTCGCCGAAGATGCGCGCGACCAGGACGACATGGTCGACCGCGCCGGCTCGATCGCCTTTCGCGACGGCTTCGTCCGCGCCGGCCAGCGCGTGATCATCGTCGCCGGCGTGCCGCTCGGCATTCCCGGCACCACCAACATGGTGCGCATCGCCTCGGTCGGCCCCAGCGGCGACGCCGATATCTGAGCGGAAGCTCGCTCGGTCCGCGCCGGCCGAGCGCTCGATCAATCTGCGGCGGCGCCAATAATCGGAAGGTACGGCCGCGGTCGACGAAGATTTTGAACCTCGCGCCAGCGGACAGGCTTCGATATCGACCCCATCCGCACCAGGGATGTATTCGCAGGTGCGGGCCGCATCGACCTCGAGATCGTAAGGGTCAAGCAAATCCACCCGCGCCGCGCTGCCCTTCAGGTGCAGCGCCCATACGCCGCCGGGCAGCGGATGCGCCAGCCCTGCCCGAATACGGTGGTCCAGCGATCCGTCCGGCACAATCGGCATGACGATGTCGGAGAGTTGGTAGACTCGCGAACCGGTCGGCAACACCGGCACGATATAGCCCAGCGGTTTTTGCAGCATCAGGTAGGTTGCCGGCGTCAACAACGCGCCGGCGAGTTGCGGTCGGTAAGGATCGGACCAGGGACGACGCGACCAATCGGCAGGCTGCGACCAGATCGTGATCGCCAATGCGACGACTGCGGTGACGCCGTCCGTCACGCGCGACAAGCTCGACTTGACGACCACCGGCTGAAGCGCCTCCACAAGGCGCGACAGCAGCAGCACAATCAAGGGCGCGGTCAGGAGTTCAAGCGCGATCGCGTAACGATGGATCGAAAACGCCCGCAGCCACAGCACGTAGCTGACCCAGAACAGCAGCAGGAACTGCTTGTCCCTCGGCCTTAATACCTCGACCTTGCGGAAGAAGCCGACGCCGATCGCGAGCGCGTGCAAGATGATCACGACCGCAAAGCGAGGGTCGCGAAATGCCCATTCCGAGGAGCGATGATCTCCGATCAGCCAGTAAAAGGGATAGGCGAGCGCATCCATGAGGTCGTGCGGCATGAAGCGCACATCGACGATCGACTCTGCCGGCGCTTCCGGAGAGCCAAAGATCGCGTTGTAAAAGGGAAAGACGGGACTGCCGAACTCCGCCCACAACTTGTAGGCCCAGATGCCGCCGGTGGCGAGCGCACCTGCGGCGCTGCCGACGCCGTACGCCAACATCGCCGGCAAAGGACGCGCAAGGAGTAAAAGAGAAACGCCGGCACCGATCACGAAGATCATGTTCGTCAGCTTCAACCCGACGGCCGCGCCGATCAGGAGACCGGCGGCGATGAGGCGTGTTTGCTGCCGTTCGCCGTCGGACAGGATCAGACCAACGCCGGCGATGATCAGCAGCGCCGTCAGGACATCGGCGAAGCTCGTGCCGACTTCGGACAGCGTCATCGGTCCGAAGGCGGCAATGACGAGAGAGGCGACCAGCGCGAGAGCGCTCGCGGCATGTCCCAAGACGCCGCGCGAGACCCAGTAGATCAGCGCCAGATTCAGTCCGTGAATGGCGCCGAGCAACAAGCCCCAGTACGGCGCGCCGACAAAGTGGCGCAGGAGATAAGGCGGCACATAGGCGAGCGGATTGAGGAAGGTCTGAAAGCCGCCCGGCGCAACGTCGAGATCGAAGCGTCCGTTCAACAGCGCATAAGCGCCGTACTCATGGTAATTTCGCCAGTCCCAATTGATGTCTTCACCCGCAAAATAGGTGTAGAGCGCGCCTGCGAGCAGTGCGCCGAGGATCACGGCGGGCGTCACAAGATGTTTGCGCGCGATGGTCATGGATCAAGCGTTTTCCGCATCGGACCGATCGCAGGCAGGCA
Source organism: Bradyrhizobium sp. ARR65 (assembly GCF_000472385.1). Taxonomy (GTDB): domain Bacteria; phylum Pseudomonadota; class Alphaproteobacteria; order Rhizobiales; family Xanthobacteraceae; genus Bradyrhizobium. The sequence goes on along the minus strand of NZ_AWZU01000005.1, from coordinate 50,782 downwards.
GCGATCCCAGAGCCATCCGAAAATGGCTCAACAGGCGTAAATCCTCCCTTAAGGGATTCTTTCCCGATGTGGCCGCTGCGAGCGGTTGCGCTCAGGCGCCAATCAGCGTCTTGGCCGGGAGCACCGCCTGCACCACGAGACCGCGGGCGCGCGCATCCATCACGCCGACCGCGCGCAAGGCGAGCAGGGTAACGCTCTGCACGGTATCGCGCAGCTTTGCGGGATCATCGAGATTGTCCGGCGCCAGCGGCCCGACCAACGCTTCGTGCAACGCGCCGAGCAATGCGGTCGCGGCGAGCTGGGTGTCCTGTGCCGGTAGATGTCCGGCGCGCACGGCGGCATCGATCCGGCTCGCGATTTCGCTTGTGATCTCGCGACGGCTGGCGAGCCGCGAGGCGGTCACATCCACGTCGACCGGCTCGGCCAGGATTCCCCAGGCGAGCTTGCGCTGCGAGAGCACATGCAGAGCAACGGTGGACACCGCCGCCGCCAGCGCCGAGGACGGTCCGGGCGCGGCATCGGCCGCGCGGCGGATCGCGGCAAGCTCGTCGCGCGAGACGTCGGCGATCAGCTCCGAAATCAAATCGGCCTTGGAAGGAAAATAGCGATAGACTGTGCCGGCCGCGACATTGGCGCGAACCGCAACCGGGGCGATCTGGACCGCCGCCATGCCGGCTTCCGCAGCCGTCTCCCGCGCCGCCGCCAGAATGGCGCTGCGCCGGGCAGCAAGCCGCTTCACCACCTGATGGGTTCGCCGATACACCATGGCGCGTTTCCCCTACCCTGGCGCACGCGGCCCGGCGGCCGAACACGCCTTCACTGTTTCAAGGCTCTGGGGCGATTTGGATGCAAATCGCCTTGAAGAAGTGAACAACTATTCAGACCGACTGACAAGGGTTATTGTGGCCCGTCTGACGGGTACGGACTGCACGGCTTCGTTAACCAGGGCTCAATATTGCCTGGCGGGAGTCGGCGACGGGCAGTCTCAGGCTTTTGCCACCGTCTCCTAACCGTAAAGATGGCCAGCTCAGGCGGTGGCCGGCGCGGTAAACTGTGTTTGCTGTGCCTGCCGCCACCACGGACCTGCGCGCCGCAGGACGAGAGTGCCTACAATCGCATTGGCGGCAAAGCCAAGCGGCAGGCCGGAGAAGATGAAGATCACCACGAACGCCATGGCAACGGCCAGCGCTGACAATTCGTAAGCGCGAAAGCCGTGCGCAAGCCCAAGGCGGACCAGCCAGGCAACAGGGATCGCCAGCACCACCATGTCGTACATGAAGAGATAGGGCGTTGTGAGCAGCGCGCCGACGGCGAGAGCGGCCGCTTTCAATGAATAGCGCACCGAACTGCGCCAGATTGTTGCCAGCGTGACCGCAACGGCGGCCGTCAAAATCCATTGGAAGGTCCAGGCAAGCGGCTCGCTGCCACCGAAATAGCGCACCAGCGAGAACAGGCTTTGCAGCTTCCACCAGGGAGCCTTGCCTTCGCTGAGGAAGGCTTGCGAGAACATCGGCATCCAATGAAAGAAAGCCTGCCAGCTTTCCGTGCCGAACGCGAGCCAGGAGACGAAGGCGAGCGCAACGGCGGTGACGGCGGCACTGAAAAACACGCGCCATTGCGCGGCTGCAATCAGCACGATCGGAAACAGCAAGCCATATTGCGGCTTGTAAGTTAAGAGCCCCAGGCACACACCAGACAGCATGGGCCGCGTGGGCAGCAAATAAAGCGTGCCGCCGATCAGCGCCGCCGTGAGAAAGCCGTTCTGACCGACCAGTGCATTGCTCAGCACCATCGGCAACGCGAGCGCGAGCAGGAGACCGAAGGGACGGCCGATGATGGCGCGCATCACCGCGAGATAGGCAATGAGGCTGACCGAGACCCAGCCAATGAAAGCGGCGGAATAAGGGAGATGCGCCAGCAGCGCTGCGACGAACAAAAAGGGCGGCGGATAATGCCAGGCGAAATAGCCGGGAAAATCCTGCTTCAACAGCGCCAGTTCAACGTGCTTCTGCACGTCCCAATCGTAGGCCAGAGCCGGATGGCCTTCCAGCACCAGCCGGCCCGCCGCCCAGACATTGACGAAATCGGTTGGAATTCCGAGCCCGTTGGCATCGTAGATCCAGCCTCCCGCAAAATACGCCGCCGGGAAGAACGACACGATGACCACGGAGAACACAAAGCACGCATTGAGGAGCGACGCTGGAACCGTGCTGTGGCCAGGCGGAATCGTTGGAGCAGCAATGCGCATGGCCATGCCGGAGGTCCTTCTGCGCGCGCCCTTGCGACAGACGCACGCCACAAAGCCATAGCCCGGACAGGCTTGAGGAAACCTTAAGGTCTTAGGCGAGCGAACGAGCAACGACCAATCAACCCTCGCCGCTTGCCAAGCGCTCGCCCTTTCGTCGAGCCCAAATCCGAAAGTTGCCAATACCCCGGCGAACCGCAATACTGCTCTGGAATGCAGACCTTTGCAGCGCTCGATGCTGCCGGAGACGGATCGATGACTAAGACAGCGCCGCGCGCAAAACAGTCCGACCGGGACGTGTGGCGTGTCGGCGTGCTGTTTTCGCGCAGCGGATTAATGGCGGTTACGGAATCCGAACACTTCTTCGGAACCGCGCTCGCGATCGAGGAGATCAACAAAGCGGGCGGCATTCTCGGACGCGAGATCGAGGTCGTCGCGTACGATCCTGCGTCCAATCCGGAAGCCTTCCGCAAGCTGGCCGATCGTCTGCTGACAGAGGATGGCGCCTCCGTCATCTTCGGCTGCTCGACATCGGCCGAACGCAAGGCCATCCTTCCGGCGATCGAGCGGCGCAACGGGCTGTTGTGGTATCCTTCGCTCTACGAGGGATTCGAGTATTCGCCGAATGTCATCTACACGGGCGCCTGCCCCAATCAAAACAGCTTCCCTCTCGCCGAGTACATCGTCCGTAAGTGCGGACCGCGCGTTTACCTGATCGGTTCCGACTACATTTACCCGCGCGAATCCAATCGGATCATGCGCGATCTGGTCGAGTCCTACGCCGGACAGGTCGCAGGCGAGCAGTATGTCGCCATGGAGGCCAGCGATACCGAGCTTACACGTGCACTCGACATGATCCGCATGCGCGCGCCCGATGTCGTGTTCTCGACCATCGTGGGTCGCACGGCACGGCGCTTCTATCGACTCTATGCCGAAAAGGGTTTCGATCCCGCTCACCTGCCGATCGCAAGCCTGACCATGGCGGAGGGTGAGCTGCGCGAGATCGGACCGGAGCTCTGTGCAGGCCACCTCACCGCAGCAAGTTACTTCGGTTCGCTGCAGCGTGAGAGCAGCAACCGATTCAAGGCCGCCTTTGCCAACGCGTACGGAAAGGACAAGCCGGTCAGCATGTGGAGCGCCGGCGCTTATGCGCAGGTCAAGCTGTTTGCGATGGCGCTCGCTCAGGCCGGCAGCCTCGATACCCAGCGGCTCGTGGATGCTGCGCTGGGGCTGAGCCTGGATGCGCCGGAAGGGCCCATCCAGATCGATCCGGACAATAATCATCTATGGCTGACACCGCGCATCGGCCGCGCGCGTGCCGATGGCGCGTTCGATGTCGTCTGGGAAGGCAAGGGTCCGATCAAGCCGGATCCCTATCTCTCGGTTTCTCCCATCGGCGGGCGCTGGCTGCCCGAGGAAGCGGTCGTATGAAACCGGGCGTCCGCCGTCTGATCGAAGATCTCCGGGGCGCGCGCGTTCTGGTCATTCACCCCCGCGACGCCGAAAGCGAGGCCCTGATCGACCAGCTCAAGCGCATCGGATGCAATGTGCGCGGCGTGTGGCCGCCGCCGGCAACCATACCGCATGACATCGATACCGTATTCCAAATGGTCGACAGCTCCGAGGACACGGTCTTCCCCACCAGTTCGAACGACCATCCGCTGACCCTCGTTGCGATCGTCGACTATGAAAACCCAACAATCTTGAAGCGCCTGCTCGACAGCAACGCCCATGGCGTCGTCAACAAGCCGATCCGCTCGTTCGGCATTCTCTCTTCGCTGGTGCTTGCGCGATCGCTCCGCGGCTATACGCGGCGGCTCGAGGGCAAGGTCCAGAAACTCGAGGAAACGCTGAAAGCGCGCCGCGATGTCGACAAGGCGGTCAAGATCCTCGTCGGCCTCAAGCAGATCAGTGAGTTCGAGGCGTACGAGCTGATCCGCCAGCAGGCGACACAGAAGCGACTGACCATGGCGGAGATCGCCGCCTCGATCATCAATGCGCAGGAGACGCTTGGTGGGCTCGGCGTTCTCGGCGCGCCCGCGCAGGCCCGCTCCAGCTCACCGGTTAAGCAATAACAGCCTCAATTTTTTGCAGGCTTGGTCGTTGACTTAAACTGCATATTGAGAATTACTTGCCCGGAGCGCGGCAATTGTCGCCCGCCAGCATGGCCGGTCGGCCATTTTGAAATCAGGCTGTGTAGCCCTCGAGATGCGTCATTCGGCGCATTCGGGGGCTTTTTGTTTTGCGCGATGCAAAAGGAGCGGAGGGTAATGGATTCAGCTGGTTCGACGACGACGGACGAAACGAAGGTCAAGATTGCCTGCATCCAGATGCAGCCGGCCATCGGCGAGGTCGAAGCGAACGTCGCGCACAGCATCGAGCTGATCAATCGCGCGGCCGCGCTCGGCGCCAAGCTGGTGGTGCTGCCGGAGCTCTGCAACAGCGGCTACGTCTTCAAGTCGCGCGAGGAAGCGTTTGCCGCGTCGGAGCCGGTCCCGGCTGGACCAACGGTCAAGGCGTGGAGCGAGATCGCGGCCAAGCATAGGCTGCATCTCGTCGCCGGCATCTGCGAGCGCGACGGTGCCAAGCTGTTCAACAGTGCCGTGCTGATCGGGCCGGATGGTTACATCGGCACATTCCGCAAGGTTCATCTCTGGAACGAGGAGAATCTGTATTTCGAGCCGGGTGATCTCGGCTTTCCGGTCTTTCACACCGCCATCGGTCGCATCGGGATCGCGATCTGTTACGACGGTTGGTTTCCCGAGACCTATCGCCTTGCAGCATTGCAGGGTGCGGATATCGTCTGCGTGCCGACCAATTGGGTGCCTATCCCGGGCCAGGCGAAAGGCCGCGAGGCGATGGCGAACATTCTTGCGATGGCCGCGGCGCATTCGAACTCGATCTACATCGCCTGCGCCGACCGGGTGGGGACGGAGCGCGGCCAGCCTTTCGAAGGCCAGAGTCTGATCGTCAACTACACCGGCTGGCCGGTTGCGGGGCCGGCAAGCCGCGACAGGGAGGAGCTTTTGCTCGCCGAGGTTGCGCTCGGCGAAGCCCGGCGCGCCCGCAATTGGAACGCATTCAATCAGGTTCTGCGCGACCGCCGCTCCGATCTCTACGACGAGATGCTGGGCAGCCACATCAAGCGCGGTTGGTACTGAAGCACGTGAGAATTGGCAAACAGGATGGAGGATATTCGATGATTTCACGTTTCTTTCTGGCATCTGCTGCCCTCACCGCGGCGATCATCCCGGCCATGGCGGCCGATCCGATCAAGATCGGGGTACCGGTCGGCCTCTCCGGGGCAAACTCGGTCGTTGCGCCGTCTGTCGTGCAGTCCGCGGAGCTCGCGGTCGAGGAGATCAATGCCAAGGGCGGTGTGCTCGGCCGGCCGCTCGCGCTTGAAGTTGCCGACGACGGTTCGGGTGCGGCCGGCGCGCAAAAGGCGTTCGATGCGCTGGTCTTCCAGAAGAAGGTGAATGTGCTGATCTCGATGGAGACAAGCGCGGCGCGTAATGCGGGCCTGCCGATCGTCGCCCGCGGCAAGACGCCCTTTATTTATACCTCGTTCTACGAGGGAAAGTCGTGCAGCCCGTATCTCTACGTCAACGCATGGGTGCCCGAGCAACAGGTGCCGCCGATCGTCGACTACTTCAACAGGGAGAAGAAGGCCAAGAACTACTTCCTGATCGGCTCCGACTATGCCTTCGGCCGAGGCATGCTGTCCTTCACCAAATCCTATGTCGAAAAGACCGGCGGCAAGATCGTCGGCGAGGAATATCTTCCGATGGACGGCTCCGATTGGACGCCGATCATCTCCAAGCTGAAGGCGTCGGGCGCGGACGCCATCATCACTTCGACGGCCGGCGGCGCGCCGAATGTGACGCTCACCAAGCAGCTCCGCGCCGCCGGCATCTCGCTGCCCTACGGCAATCTCGCCGTCGACGAAGGCACCGCCAAGAGTATGGGGGCTGACGCGGCGGACATCTACATATCGGCGTCCTACGTGACCGGCATCGACAGCCCAGCCAACAAGACCTTCCTCGCGGCGATGAGCAAGAAGTTCGGCGCCGACCTCAAGACCCCGAACGACCTGTCCGTCCCGGAATATGAGGCGGTCTATGCCTACAAGGCCGCAGTGGAGAAGGCCGGAGGGACCGATGCCCAGAAGGTGCTGGCGGCGCTATCAGACGTGTCCGTTGACGGACCGCGCGGCACCATCCGCATGAACAAGCAGCGCCATGCGCCGCTCACGATGTATTTGGGCCAGGTGCAGGCGGACGGCAGGGTGAAGGTCATCCAGAGCTTCCCGAATGTCGATCCCGGCGCGCAGTGCCCGCCGAAATCGTAAGGTGACGAAGCGCGCGGAACGGACGAAGCTCCGTTTCGCGCTCGTCCCTGCGGAGGGAGCATGTTGACCGTTACCCTTGATGCCGTCACCACGGCGGCTCTCCTCTTCATCATCTCGTCCGGGCTTCTGATCGTGTTCGGGGTGATGAAGATCATCAATTTCGCCCATGCCGCGTTCGTGACCGTCGGCGCCTATGCCGCGCTGGTCGGCTCGCAGCTTGGACTGCCCTGGGTGCTGGTCGTGCCGCTGGCCTTCGCCACCGGCGCCCTTTGCGGCGCGCTGACGGAAGCGACCATCGTGCGCCGGCTCTATCAGCGTCCATTGGATGCCATTCTCGCGACCTGGGGACTCGGCACCGTGATCGGACAATTGATCACCTTGATATTCGGACGCGAGGTGCAATTCGTGCAAGCGCCGATCACCGGCACGGTCGATCTGTTCGGGATCGACTATTCGGCCTATCGCATCGTCCTGATCGCCGCTGCCGTCATCGTCGCGGTGGTGTTTACGATGCTTCTGAATGGAACACGCCTCGGCCTCTCCACGCGCGCGGTCATCATGAACGAAATGCTCGCGCAAGGCTTAGGCGTTGACAGCTCGCGCGTACGTCTCATCACCTTCGCGATCGGAAGCGGGCTGGCCGCGCTGTCGGGCGCGCTGATCACCCCGCTTTCGAGCGTCGATCCGAACATGGGTGTTCCCTGGCTGGTGAGCGCCTTCATGCTGGTGATGGTCTCCGGCGGCTCGCTCTTGACGCTTGCCGTCTCCTGCATCTTGCTTGGCGGCCTTCAGGTGATCGTCTCGACCTTCGTCAATCCAATTCTTGGCGGACTGACGATCGCCATTTGCGCGGCCATCGTGCTTCGCATCCGTCCGGAGGGCTTTGCTCGTGCCTGATGCCCGCCCGCTCAGCCCGGCCGCAGCGACACAGTTCGGCGTTTCGAGACGATGGTCGGCGGTGCTCCTCGCCATTCTCGTCGCCGCGGGTATCACGCTCGCGCCTCTGCTGCTCGATACATACATGATCAATATTCTGATCCGCGCGTTCTTCGTGGCGATCGCCGCGATCACCGTCGATATCGTGTGGGGCTATTGTGGTACGCTGACATTCGGTCAGTCGGCCTTTTTCGGCATCGGCGTTTACGCGCTGGCGATCATCTTCACCGAATACGGCTTCGGATCGTGGCAGATCCTCCTTGCCCTCGCGACGGCCGTGATAGCCGCAGCGGCGGTCGCGACCGTTACCGGATGGCTCTCCTTCTATCCGGGCTCGACGCCGCTTTATGCCTCCATCGTGTCGCTGGTCGTGCCCATCGTGCTCGTGCAGGTGCTCTATTCGGGCGGCACCTTCACCGGATCATCCAGCGGCCTGGTGGGATTCGAGACGTTCGATCTGGAATTCGAGAACTGGTTCCGTTTGGCAGGGCTGTGTCTTGCCGCTGTCGCCGTCGTGGCGCTGATTGCAACGCGGAGCGACAGCGGCCGCGTGCTCAAGGCGCTGCGCGATAATGACGAACGCTGCACCTATCTTGGCATCAATACGTCGCGTTACCGCATCGTCGTGCTCGTGGTCACGGCGATCGTCGCCGCGCTGGCCGGCTTCGGCTACGCGGCGTTTGGCGGCGTCGCCGCGCCCGAGAATGCCAGCTTCACCTTCGGAACCCGATTGATCATCATGGTCGCGCTCGGCGGCCGCGGCACCATCATTGGCGCCATTGTCGGCGCGCTCAGCATCGAGGTCGCGAGCGCCTACCTCTCCGGCAGCTTGCCCTATGTGTGGGAGCTGATCATAGGCATCGCACTGATTGCCGTCATCCTCGCCTTCCCCGACGGCCTCGTCGGCATTGTCAAGCGGCTGATGCGTGGCGTTCAGAAGAAGCAAAGGGGCCCAACGACGCGCCTGCGTCCAGTCGCGAAAGCAGCCGCCAACGCCGAAGAGAATGCGGTCGCGATCGAGGTCCGCGGCCTTGGCAAGCACTTCGGAAGCCTGTCGGTGCTGGACGGCGTGCAGTTTGCGGCCCGGCGCGCCGAGCTCTTGAGTCTCGTCGGACCGAACGGGGCCGGCAAGACGACGCTGATCCGCTGCCTGTCCGACGGGCGCGAGCGCTCAACGGGATTCGTTGCGATCGCCGGGCATTCAATCGACCGGCTGCCGCCGGACCGCGTTGTGCAGTTTGGCCTTGGCCGCAAATTTCAGGCCGCCTCGGTTTTCGAGACGCTCACGGTCGCCGAGTGCCTGCGGGTTGCCCGCACGCATCGCGCCCGGCCCTCACTGATCACGACATCAACGGTTCTCGAACTGCCGGCTGCCGCGATCTCCGTGGTCGAGCGGTCCGGACTCGCGGATCGGCTCGGCGAGGAAGCCCGCAATCTCAGCCACGGGCTGAAGCAGGCACTCGAGCTCGCCATGGTGCTCTCGCTCGAACCCGAGGTCTTGCTGCTGGACGAGCCGACCGCCGGCCTGACCCGCGCCGAGCGCCAGGCCTTTGCGGATATCCTGACCGCACTGGCTTCGCGCGACCGGCTCTGCATCCTGCTGGTCGAGCACGACCTCGACTTCGTTCGCGAAATCTCCTCGCGCATCATCGTGCTGCACCAGGGCAAGATCGCCTTGGACGGATCGGTCCATGACATCGTGAACAGCGCCCTCGTCCGCGAGATCTATACCGGCCAACAGGCGGCCGCCTCCGAGGCCGTGTCATGACCAGCGCACTCCAGGTCGAGAGTCTTTCGAGCGGCTATGGTACGTCAGAGGTGATCACCGAGGTCAGCTTCACACTGGCGAAATCGGAAGTGCTTGCCGTGGTCGGCAAGAACGGCATGGGCAAGACCTCGCTGCTGAAGACCGTGCTGGGTTTGCTCCCCGCCTGGCGCGGCAGCGTCAAATTCGCCGGCAAAGACGTCACGCATATGCCGCCGCATCTCAAACGACGGCTGGGCCTCGTCTATGTGCCGCAGGAACATGCGCTATTCCAGGACCTGACGATCCGCGACAATCTGCGGCTTGGCCTGCTGTCGGACCGGGATTTCAAGGCGGCGCTGGACCACGTGGGTCAATGGTTTCCGGTATTGACGCGGCGCCTGCAGCAACGCGCCGGTACGCTCTCCGGTGGCGAGCAGAAGATGCTGATCGTCGCCCGCGCGCTGATGGCGCGGCCCCAAGTCTTGCTGCTGGACGAGGTCACCGAGGGCCTGCAGCCCTCGCTGGTGGACCGCCTCGCCGACGTGCTGACACGGTTCAGCCGGGACATGGGCACATCGATGGTGGTGATCGAACAGCATCTGCCCTTCGCGCTCGGCATCGCCGGCCGCTACCTGGTTTTCAAGCGGGGAGAGATCGTCGACAGCGGCGGCGTCGATGCGCAAGCAACAGAGCGGATCGAAGCCCACATGCGGATTTAGATCGAGATCGCTTTGGAGACTACTAGAGCGAGCACCTGCGCCCACCGTCATCCTGAGGCGCGAGCGGAGCGAGCCCCGAAGCATGAACGGCCCTGCTGCGACCATCCAGGGCGTCGCCCTTCGAGGCTCGCGCAGCCTGTCATCGGGCCGCGCTTCGCGCGGACCCGTTGGCGAGCACCTCAGGGTGACGGTGATAGTTGGAAGCCTATTGCAATAAGAGAGACGCCTTGGCTGTCCAGTGCGGAGTTCAAGCCGCCAGTACGCCCTGAATGCGGTGACGGATCGTCTCCTTCTGCTCGATCGTCGTATCCGGCGAAAGCGCCACATCTAGGGCTATGTTTGCCGGCCGTTTGAGAACCACGATGCGGTCGCCGATTTCCAGCGCTTCGTTGATGGAATGGGTGATGAACACCGCCGTCTTGCCGTTCTCCTTCACTAGCCTGACGAACTCGGCACGCAGCGTGCGGCCCGTCATTTCGTCCAGCGCGGAGAACGGCTCGTCGCAGAGCAGGATGTTGGCGTCAGTTGCGAAAGCACGCGCAATCGATACGCGCTGCCGCATGCCGCCTGACAGCGCGTGCGGATAGTCATTTTCGTGGCCGCGCAAGCCGAGCTTGCTCAGCCACGCCATGGCGGTCGCACGGCGCTTTTCCAGGGGAACGTCGAGCATCTCCAGGCCAAGCTCGACGTTCTGCACCGCGGTCCGCCACGGCAACAGGCGGTCGCTCTGGAACACGATGGCCATGTGGCCGCGAAACCAGTCGAACTCGCGGAACGGATTGCGGCCATTCACGGTCACGACGCCGGAGGTCGGCTCGGTGAGCCCCGCGATCATGTTGAAGATCGTCGACTTGCCGCAGCCGGTCTTGCCGAGCAAGGCCAGCATCTGGCCCTCGGCGACCTGCAGATCGAGCCGATCCACCGCGACGTAGGAGGCCGCGCCGGCCTTCACGAAGGTCTTGGAGACGTCCTGCAGGCTGATGATGGGGACAGCAGCGGCGTTCACAGCGTTCGCTCCGAAACGGCCCGGTAGCGGAAAGCGACGCTCTCGATCAGCGTCAGCACGCCCTGGGCGATCAACACAAAGAAAACAAGCTGCAGCGTCCAGGCCAGCGCGCCGGCCATATCGAAGACCTGTTGCTGCTGGAGGAGTTCATAGCCGACGCCGCCGGTGGCGCCGACCAGTTCGGCCACGACCACCACACGCGATGCGTTGCCGAGATTGACTTTCCACGCCGTGAGAATGTCCGGCAGAATCGCCGGGATGATCATGACGCGAAACAGCTTGGTCCGTGTCGGGCGGAAGCTCATGACCATTTCGACAAGGTCGCGCGACATCGCCTGCAGCGCGGCCAGCACCTGAAACGTAAAGGCCGGCAGCGTGGTCATCACCATGATGAAGAAGATGCGCGGCTCGATGCCGTGGAACCAGATGATCGCAAAGACAACCCAGGACAGGGCCGGAATGCCCTGGAACAGGGTCAGGATCGGCGAGAGAAACTCGTTTACACTGCGCGAGCGGACCATCAGCACGGCCAGCGCGGCGCCGATCACGAAGGCGCCGGCCAGGCCGGCCAGGATCCGTCCGACGGTCGCCAGCACGTCGGAGAACTCGCTCCAGGTGACGAGAATCTCAAAGCAGCGCTTGAAGACGTCGACGAGCGAAGGAAACAGGAACGGCGGAAAGAACAACGAGGCGAGTTGCCAGAGTGCGGCGACCACGAGAAACGGCAGGACCCGAGTCAAGGTGCGCCGGCTCGCCACCACGCCCCAGCTTGGCGAACTCTCCTGCAACATCGTCATTGCATCGGCCCATTGTAGATCGTGGCGTCGGACGGTATCGACGGCAGGAACGCAATCGACTTGCCGGCCTCGTAAACCGACTTGATCTCCTTGCCGACATCGGCCGCGGTGCGGATGTTCATGCCCAAACGTTCGTTGGCGCGGATGAGATCGGCAATTGCCTTGCGGTCCGCATCCGTGCCCTTCGGCATGATCAGCTTTGCGGCCTCATCGGGATGCGCGGCCGTCCATTGGCCCGCTTCCCTATAGGCGGCGTAGAGCTTCGGAATGAGATTCTTGTTCTTCTCGGCCCAGTCGACATGCGCGGCAACGCCGAGATAAGGAATGCTGTGGCTGCCGGCCGCCTTCTGCCAGCTCTCCTGGATCTTGAGATCGAGCATCCTGATGTCCGGCTTCTTGGCATGCAGTGCCGTGTAAGCCGGCTCCCAAAGCTGGACGGCACTGGCGCGGTCGGCCAGTGCATAGCCGACGAGGCCCGGGGTTGCGGTGTTGACCACGGAGAATTTGCTGGTGTCCACGCCGAGCTGACGCGCGAACCAGTCGAACATGACGTAGTTGGTCGTGCCCTTCGCCGCGGCGAGATCCTTGCCTTCGAGATCCTTGATCGACTTGATCTCGGGACGAGAGGTGACAACCGTTCCCCAGAAATCGAACAGGTTGAACAGGTAGGTCACCTTGACGCCCCTGAGATCGGCAAGGCCGACGGTCAGGAGCGCGGCGCTGCCGCCGAGTTGGAATTCACCTGAGTTGAATTGCGCCGTGTAGGCGTCCGGCGTGCGCTCCTGGAAGTCGATGGAAAGCCCGTTCTTTTCGTCGAGCTTCTGGGCCTTGATGACCGGCGGCAGGAACGCGCCAAGCGAGGGCTGCCCAAAAATCACGATCGATAGCTTCGCGAGCTCCTGCGCAGATGCGGCCGAGGTCGACAATGCCGCTGCCAGCAATAAGCCGAGACCGATCTTCAATGGCTTCACCGCAACTCCTCCCGCTCGCTTTTTTGTCTTTACTCCGCCGCTCCGCTGACCGGCGCTTCGAACTCCTTGCGCAGCGCCGCGAAGAACCGCCCGATCAGATGCTTCGAGACGCTGGATAGAATGCGCTGGCCGACCCCCGCCACCAATCCGCCGATCTCGCCGGTGCCTTTGTAGATCAGTCGACAACTGTGATCACCATCGGGCTCGATCTCGAACCGCGCCGTGCCGTTGCCGTGCCCGAGTGACCCGGCACCGGAGACCTTGATGCTGCAAGCCCGCGGCGCCTCCTTGTCGAACAGCGAGATCTCGCCTTCGAACGAACCGCCGACGGCAGCGACGCGGAGCTGCATATCGACCTTGTAGGCGTCGGGTCCGATCTCGACCATGCTCTTGCAGCCGGGAATGCAGCGCGTCAGCACTTTCGGATCGTTGAGCGCAACCCACAGCGCGTCGGCCGAACCCGGGATCGTTTCACTGCCGCCAATGTCGAGCTTCACGATACGACCTCACAAGCCAAACAGCCTTTGCGCCAACCCACCATTGATGCTGGCGCGTTCGGCATCGGTGAAGGAGGTCTCCTGCACGATCTTGATCGGCGCGAGATCGCCGATGGGGAACGGCATGTCGGAGCCCATCATGATGCGATCCGCGCCGACGATATCGGCGAGATAGCGCAGCGCGCGGATATCCTGCACGATGGTGTCGTAGTACATCGCACCCAGCGCGGCATCGGGGTCTCCGAGCTTGTCCTTGTCGAGGCTGTAGTTGCGGCGCAGCCGTCCGATCACGTAAGGCAGCGCCGCGCCGCCGATGCCGGCGACGATCTTCATCTTGCTAAAGCGTGTCACGTGGCCGGCATAGATCAGCCGCGACATCGCAATCAGCGTGTCGGTGATGCGGCCGACCGCGTTCGCCATGCCGTAATCGTGGACGCGGTCATCCCCGCTTTCAAAAACCGGGTGGATGAAGATGATGGAGCCAAGGCTGTTCGCAGCCTCCCAGAACGGCAAGAGGCTCGGATCATCCAGCACGCCGCCCCGGCCCTTCGGCTGGGTGCCGATCATCGCGCCCCTGAAGCCTTGAGCGTGCGCCTCGTTCAGCACCTCGGCTGCGCGGGCACCATCCTGCAGCGGCACGGTGCAGAGCGGGATGAAGCGTGGCTGGTCCTTGGCGGCTTGCGCTAGATGCGTGTTGATCAGCCGCGCCCAGCGCGTACCCTCCTCGGCCGGCAGCTCATTGCCGAACATGTCGAGCCAGCCGCCAACGACTTGTCGCTCGATCTTGTTGGCATCCATCCATTGCAGCCGGGCGGCGATATCGCTGAGCGGCTTGGAGACCGGCCGCGTCGGCTTGTTGCCGGCGAACGCAAAACCCAGGCTGCCGCCTTCCTCGATGACGCGGACGGAGGGGAAATTGCCCTTCTCGGCACGGATGGCGTCCAGCAAGGACGGCGGAACGAGATGTGCGTGACAGTCGACGATCATGCTTTTACCTTTGCTTTTGCCTCACGCGCAGCGGCGATGGCATCGCTGATGGCGGCGATCCGGATCGGCAGTTTCGCGAGCGAGATTCCGAACGGCGCGACCGCATCGTTGATGGCGCTGGAGATGGCCGCGGGCGATCCCAGATAACCGCTCTCGCCAGATCCCTTTTGCCCGAATACCGTGAACGGAGACGGCGTGCAGTGATGCACGATCTCGACCTTGGGCACCTCGTGCGAAGATGGCAGCAGATAGTCCATGAAGCTCTGGGTCAGCATCTGGCCTTCGCTGTCATAGACGAACTCTTCCAGGAGCGAAGCACCGATGCCGTGGGCAATGCCCCCGAGCGTCATGCCCTTGACGATATGCGGATTGATGACGGTGCCGCAGTCATGACCGATCACGTAGCGGCGGATCTCCGGCTTGCCGATCACGGGATCGAAGACGATCAGCACGAGGTGGAATTCGAAGGAATGGCAGGGATACATCTGCACCCGGCCGTTCTCCGGCAGTTTCGTGCCCGTCGGCACCTGCATCACATGGGTGGTCTCGAGCCCTGGCTCCATCCCTTCGGGCAGCAGGTGGAAATTGCGATGGGCGATGTTGACGTGCTCGGCCCATGCCAGTTTCTTGCCGGAGGCGCCGTGCGAAACGGCGCCGCCCGCATAGATCACCTCCTGCTCGGCGCAGCCGAACTGGTGCGCGGCGAGCTTGATGATCTTGGCTTTAAGCTTCTGCGCCGCGTGGAAGGCGGCGCCGCCGAGCATGATCGCCATGCGGCTGCCGACCGGCGTGTTGGACGGCAGGCTGTTCAGCGAATCCGGCCGCACGATGCGGATCAGATCGGGATCGATTTCCAGCACTTCACCGATCACGGTGGCCACCAGCGTCTCATGACCCTGGCCGGAGGAGGTCGTATGGATGGTCGCGGTCACAAAGCCGAGCCCGTCGACGACAATACGACAGGAATCCATCCAGGTCGTGGTCGTGTTCTTTTCGTTCAGAAGCGGCTCGAAGGACGAGTTGCCGCCGCTCGGCTCCAGGCACGCGGCGATGCCGATGCCGGCGCATTGACCGGCCGCGCGCAGAGTATCGCGCTCGCGGATCAAGCCCTCGTAGTCGGCATGCGCGCGCACCTTGGCGACCACCGTGTGATAGTCGCCGCTGTCGTAACGCGTACCGCTGGGAATGAGATAGGGGAATTCGTCGCTGCGGATGAAGTTGCGGCGACGAACCTCGATGCGGTCGAGCCCGAGCGCGACGGCGACTTTGTCGATTGCGGTTTCGATGGCGTAGTTCGTCGGCGACTGCCCGAAGCCGCGCACCGCTTCCTGGGCAGCCTTGTTCGACGTGACCGATATCGCGCGGTACTGTACGCTCTTGATCTTGTACGGACCGACGATAGCGCCGATCGGCTTGCCGAGCTGAAACGGCGAGCGTCCCGCATAAGCACCGACATTGTCGAGCGCGCGCATCTTCATCGAATTGACGATACCGTCATCGTTGAAGGCAATCTCGACGTCGAAGATGCGGTCCGGCCCATGCGCATCGCCCGCACGCATATTGTCGAGCCGATCCTCGATCAGGCGAACCGGACGGCCCAGCACCCGTGCGAGATGCGAAACCAGCACCGTCTGCTTGATACCGCGTTTCACGCCATAGCTGCCGCCGACGTCGACATCGAAATGCACCCGGACATTGTTGAGTGGAATGCGGAGGGCGCGCGCGATCTGGTCGGGATATTTCGGCATCTGGATCGAGGCCCAGACGTCGAGCATTTCCCGCCACGGATCCCATTTGGCGGCGACGCCGAAGGTCTCGATCGGCACCGTGGAGTTGCGGCCCCAGACCACACGGAACGAAAGATGCCGCTCGCTTTCAGCGAAATGCTTCTCCACCTCGCCCCAGACGAAGGTCTTGTCGAGCAGCACATTGCTGCCATGGCCGGCGTGAACCGGCGGACTTTTGGGGTCGAACGCGTCCTCGGAGTCGATCACATAGGCTAGCTGCTCATATTCGATCCGCACTTTTTCCGCGGCGTCCTCGGCCTGCGCGCGCGTTTCCGCGACGACCGCGACGACCCACTCGCCGGCATATCGCGCTTGGCCGACGGCGAGCGGATAGCGCCGGACGTTCGGCGTATCCAGGCCGTTCATCAAGGGCTCGGTCGCCTTGGCGAGCTCTTCCCCGGTCAGCACGTAATGCACGCCCGGCATCTTCATTGCCTCGGCCGCATTGATCGAGACGATGCGCGCGGCCGGGTGCGGCGAGGGCACCACCGCGACATGCAACAGCCCCTCGAGCGCGATGTCGGCGACATACCGGCCTTGACCTGCGACGAAGCGGCGATCCTCCCGGACACGGCGATTGGAGGAAACGAATTTCAAGGGCGCAGCGGGGTTCACTGGCGGCCTCCCTGCCGCGTAGCGGCGGCTTCGAGAACACCCCCCTCCCGCGCGCCGGCCTCGGCGGCGGGATCGATCGAGGGCTCGTCGTCACTCCCGCCGGTCACGTTGCGCGGCGCGTTCGTCTTGCGCAGACGCTCGGCCGCAAATTCGACCGCCTCCACGATCTGGCCATAGCCGGTACAGCGGCAGATGTTGCCGGAGATCGCCTCAACGATGTCCTCGCGGGTCGGCGCATCGTTGTGCTCGAGCAGCGCGTGCGCCGACAGGATCATGCCGGGCGTGCAATAGCCGCACTGCAGACCGTGGGTTTCGCAGAACGCATCCTGGACGACGCTCAATTCGCCGGGCGCAGGCGCGAGCCCCTCGATCGTGGTGATCTCATAGCCGTCGGCCTGCACCGCAAACATCAGGCAGGCACGCGACGGCTCGCCGTCGATCAGCACCGTGCAGGCGCCGCAAACGCCGTGCTCGCATCCGGCATGGCTGCCGGTCAGCAAGAAATCCTCGCGCAGCGTATCGAGCAGCGTTTTGCGCGGCTCGACGTCGGCGGTACGCAAGCGTCCATTGACCTTCAGTGTCACCTTCATTGCACTACTCCACCCGCCGCGCGCGCCTCGGCGATGGCATCCTCGAGCGCGCGGGCGCCGAGCGCGGCGGCCGCGCGCCGACGGTAATCCGCGCTCACGTGCAGATCGGAATTCGCTTCGAGGTGTTCTGTCGCGGAGCGAATAAGCTCGGAAACCGGAAAGCGCGCGACGTCTTGGCCAACCAGGGCTGAAACGTCGATGCGCTGCGCGCGATCGCCGACGCCGCCAAGCCCGACCACCGCATCGATGCAGCGCCCGTCTTCATCGAGCGCGACCTGCGCCGCGGCGGCGACAAAGGCGAAGTCGGATTGCCGCGCGGAAACCTCATGGAAGCCCGTGCCGAGCCGCGGCTGCGACCACACCGGAAAGCGCACCGCCGCGACGCAATCGCCCGGCATCACCGATGTGACCATCGCGCCGATGAAGAACTCGTCGGCCGGCATCGAGGTGCGGCCGCCGCTGTTCTCGATCTCGATTTCTGCTCCCAGCGTCACCGCCACAAGCGGAATTTCGGCGGACGGATCGGCATTGGCGATCGAGCCGCCAACGGTGCCGCGATTGCGCGTCGGCGGATGGCCTACATAAGGAAGCGCTTTCATCAGCAAGGGCAACGCACCTCGCGCCAACTCGCTGCGCTCGACTTCGACCTGCCGCGTCACCGCGCCAACCACGATCGCGCCGGCCTCGGAACGAATGCCGCGCAACTCCTTCAAGCGGACAATGTCGACGAGCTTGGTCGGGCGCGCCAAGCGCATCGCCAACATTGGAATGAGCGTCTGACCGCCGGCGATGATCCGCGCGTCCTCGTCCGCCGCCAGGATCTCGCAGGCCTCGGCAACCGAGTCCGGCCTGACATAGGCGAAGGGCGCGGGTTTCATGCGTGCTCCTCGAAGGCCCGGCTCACGCGAGCAGCAGGCCGGTGACGGCCGGCGACAGCACCGTGACGGATTGATTCTTCAGAAGCGGCCCGTCGACCTCGGTCGCGGCCTTGACCGCGCGCCATTCCGGATCGGCGCCGAAGGCCGCCCAGGCCTTGCTGCGGTCGTCCTCCGATTTGAAGCGGGTGAGATAGGTCAGGCGCGTGTTGTCGGATTCCGATTCGAACACACCCAACAACTCGATGCCGTGGTTCGGAAATCGTTTGACGACTTCGTTCTTGAACCGCGCCTTCATCGCCTCGGCTTTGCCCTCGGCGGCTTCATACACTCTGATTTCGTAGATCACAGTCTCACCTCCCTTCGGACAGCTAAATGCCAATACCGTCGGGATGTCAAACTTATTCTAGTTCAATTTGTCAGAAATGACAGAATGAACCGTAACAAGGCGCCGATCCGACACAGAAAGGTCCTGAGTTTGTCACTACTTAGAGGAAAGTCGTCGGCTCTCCTGGAGATTTTGGTGGATGCTGACATCCAATATTGCGCCAATTCTATAATTGTACTATCCGAGACACGGAGGAAGGACAATCGCCGTGTCGCAGACTGAAGGGTCCGAAGATTGGGTGCCCAAACTCTCGGATGCCGAGGGACCGTTTTATCTCGCCTTCGCGCGCGCGCTGGAGAGCGACGTTGACAAGGGCGTGCTCAAGCCCGGCACGCGTTTGCTGCCGCAACGGGACATGGCGAACCTGCTGGGGTTAAGTGTCGGGACCGTTTCACGCGCCTATGCCGAAGCCGAAGCGCGCGGGCTGATCTCTGGCGAGGTCGGCCGCGGCACCTTTGTTCAGCGGCGGCGTCCGCCCGCCAGCGCCGGGAACGGCGCGCAGGCCATGATCAATCTCGCGCTCAACGTGCCGCCTTCGACCGGAGAGGACGAATTGATCGAGGCCGTGCTGTCGGAGATCCTGTCCGATGGCGCGCTGAAACCCTTGCTCAGCTATCTGCCGCATCAGGGCTTGCCGATGCATCGCGAGGTCATGAACGGCTGGCTTGCCGCTTTGGGCATGAAGGCGGATGTCTCCAACCTCTTCATCACCCATGGCGGGCAGCACGCGATTTCGATCGCCCTCAACATGGTCGCCGCGCCGAACGAGGTGGTACTCACGGAGCGGTTCACCTATTCCGGCATGATCGCGCTTTCGGCGCAAAACGGCTACCGACTGCATGGGGTCGACGGCGACGCCGACGGCGTCCTGCCGGACGCGCTCGATCGCGCCTTTGCCGAGACCGGCGCCCGCGTGCTGTTCGCGAGCCCGACGCTGCAAACCCCGACCGGGACCGTGATGGGCATGGCGCGGCGAGGCGAGATCGCCGAGATCATCCGCAAACGCGACGCCTACGTGCTGGAGGACGATGTCTACGCGTTCCTGTTTGTGACGCCGCCCACCCCGCTTTCCGCGCTCATTCCGGAGCGGAGCTTCTACGTCACGAGCTTCGCCAAATGTCTCGCGCCGGGCTTGCGGATCGGCGCCATGATTGCGCCGGAGCCGTTTCGCGACCGCGCCATCAACGCGGTGCGCGCGACGGGCTGGATGGCCTCCCCCATTATGGCTGAGCTCGTGACCCGGCTGATCCACAGCGGCGACCTGTCGCGGCAAGTGCATGCCAAGCGGGCCGCCGCCGCGCGTCGCAACGCGATCGCCGACCGCGTGCTCGGCAACTGGCTCGCGCCGATGGCGGGCAGTCCCGGCTTTCATCGCTGGCTGCCGATCCCGGCCGGTCGCACGCTGATCGCGCTCGTTACGCAAGCGGCCCAGGCCGGTATCACCGTCGCGCCGCCCGGAGCGCTGCAGCAGGTTGATCGCGGCACACTCGGCGTCCGAATCTGCCTCGGCCATCCCGCGACCGACGAGATGCTGGAGCATGCGCTTTCGGCGCTACGGCAGATTCTGGAAAGCGCCGAGGCGATTTCCTTCGTCTAAAGCGCGATGAGATTGAGTCGAATCGTCATCGCGCTTTAGCTCTTTGGTTGAGCATGATCTTTTCGGAAAACCGCTACACACTTTTCCGGATCATGCTCTGATCTACATTGCTACTTGGCCAGCGGCCGGTTGGCCGTCTCAGGCGCCAACGCAATGAACGGCAGGCCGACGACATAGATCAGCGACAGCAGGGAGATCGCGAGCGGATAGCTTCCCGTCGCTGCGGCGAGCGCGCCGATCAAGGTCGGACCAGCCGCCCCCAGCACTCGCCCCAGGCTGAACGCAAAGCCGGAGCCTGCGCCGCGCAAGGCCGAGGGAAACATTTCCGGCAGCCAGATCGTGAACAGGCCGAACACGCCATTGGTGAAGAAACCAAGGATCGGCAGCAGGATCAGGAACAGCGTCAGACTATCCAAATGCGCTATCGCGACCTCGTAACTCGCCACGACGGAGACGAGTGAGCCCAGGAAGAACAGCACCGCCGTCCAGCGCCGGCTGCCGAGCGCTCCTGTCACCCACGGCATCAGCAGGCACCCAGCCAACGTGCCGACATTGGTGATGAGACCCGCGATTGCGCCCATCTGCTGCGCATGCGCCGGCGTGCTGCCTGCCGCCGTGAGCTTGGTGATGATCACCGTCGGCGCCCAAAAATTCGATGACCACAGGCCGAAGATGATGCAGGCCATCAGCAGTGCCGCCGCCCACGTCGTTTGCGCCTGCCCGCGCGCGAACAGCTCTGCAAAGGACGACCTCGTCGCCTCAGTCGGGCGTGTGCGCGCCGGCTCCGGAATGTTGATACGCAGGTAGACCGTCAAAAGCGCCGGCAGGATGCCGAGAAAGAACATGCCGCGCCAGCCAAGCAAATTGCCGCCGACAAGCGTGACGAAAGCCGCCAGGAACAATCCGGTCGGCGTTGCCGTGTGCAGCCAGCCGGCCAATCGCACGCGCGTGGTCTCTGGCACGGATTCATGCAGCAGTGGCGTGCCCGCGGCCCACTCGCCGCCGATACCGAAACCGGCCAGGAAGCGGAAGACGGCGAACGTGACGATGCCGGTCGACAGACCGCACAGCGCGGTGAACACCGAATAGACCAGCACGGTCCAGCACATCATCCGGACGCGGCCGTAACGGTCCGCTGCCCAGCCCCAGACCATCGAACAGGCCCAGCCCAGCATGAAGATGGAAAACAGGAGGCCGCCATAGATGCCGATATTGGCGCGGCTCGCCTCGATGCCGCTCGCCGGCAAGAGCTCGCTCAGCGCAGCCACGAGGATGTAACCGTAGATGGCAGCGTCGAAGCCGTCGAGCATCCACCCGAGCCAGGTGGCCCAGAACACTTTTGCGGGTGAGACGCCTCCCGCCTTGGCGACAGGCGCGGCCGTAACGCCGGCGACGACCTCGGTCATGTTTCCTCCGTGGTTTTTTATTCTTCAGCAGGAACTATGACAGCAATCGAACAAGCCAGCATCTCCCGCAAACCGCATGGCAGCATCCGATCATGGAATACCGGCCGCAGATCACGGCATCCGTACCGAGACGCGCTGCAGGTCGTGCGAAGATTCCTGTAGGATGAGAGTTCGGATAAGGAGGGCGAAATGCCTCGGCTTCGATTTTGTCTCCTCGCACTTGTTCTGCTGACCTTCGGCACACCGGCTTATTCGGCGCCACAATGGCTGAACCTGCCGCCCACGCCGACACTGCCCAAGGCGGTGAAGAGCGGCTTCGCGCCGGTCAATGGCATCAAAATCTGGTACGCCGTGTTTGGCCGCGGCGAGCCCGTGCTGCTGCTGCACGGCGGTCTTGCCAATGCCGATTACTGGGGCCATCAGGTTCGCGCGCTGCAGCAGCACTATCAGGTGATCGTGATGGACAGCCGCGGTCACGGCCGCAGCAGCCGCGACGCCCAACCCTACGGCTACGACTTGATGGCCTCAGATGTGCTCGCGCTGATGGATCACCTCGGGATCAAGAAGGCGGCCATCGTGGGCTGGAGCGACGGCGCCATCATTGGCCTCGACATCGCCATGCATCACCCCGAACGCGTCTCAAAGCTGTTCGCCTTTGCCGCGAACTCGGATCCGTCAGGAGTCGCCGACATTGCCAAGAGCGACGTTTTCAATGCGTTCATCGCGAGAGCCGGAGAAGAATACAAGCGGCTCTCCTCGACCCCGACCGAGTACAAAGCCTTTGTCGATCAGATCACCAAGATGTGGGAGAGCCAGCCGCATTGGACGGAGGCGGATCTCGCCAATATCCATGTTCCAACCTGGATCGTGGACGCCGATCATGACGAGGCGATCAAGCGCGAAAACACCGAGTTCATGGCGGCTCATATCGGCGGCGCCGGGCTACTGATCCAGCCCGAGGTCAGCCATTTCTCTTTCCTGCAGGATCCCCAGCAGTTCACCGACGACGTGCTGCATTTTCTGGAGCATGTGCCGGCGCACTAAGCGGACGTTCGGTCGCGCCAGCGATGGCACTCCGCCGGGGAGACGAAAGCAGTCCTGAGCTGAGCGAATTGAGAGGACGCGTCCAACCCGCCGGGCGTCATTATGAGCGCAAGCGAAGCAATCCAGACTTTCTCCGCGGATGCAGTGTGGATTGCTTCGGCCTACGCGCAAAGGCGCTTCGGCGGGACTTCACGCCTCGCGATAGCTCGCGCAGCGAGCGACGGCAGGTCGCCGCTTTCGCTCCTCGCAATGACGGGCTTGGTTGAAGGTGCTCGCTCATCTCCGGCGACTGCGCTAGTCTAACGTAGCACGGTCTTGCGGGGTTGGGCGGCATTCCAATTGCTCCAGCTTACGCTTGCGAGGCTGCGTAGATCAGTGCCGAGAGGACGCCTGGTCCGCCGTTCGTATTCGGCGATGCATCGCTCGGACTCCGCAATCTTCTGCGTGAGCTCGGCGATCCTCGCTTGCGTGGAGCCGGCGGCGTTTGTGCCCATGTCTCCGGTCGTAAACCTGGCCCTTTCCAAGTCCTTCACAGCTTCACGATTCTTCCTGAGCTGGACCCGGTGCCAGGCGATTTTGCTGTCGCTATCGGCAACCATCCTGGAACTCTCCTGATTCGCCTTGCGAGCATACATCGATTGGAGCCGGCGACGACAGGGGGGCTCGGTAGGAGCGCCAGCGCTTCAGACCGAGCCGCGTCGGTGCTTCGGAGTCATGAACTTCAGCCCTGACCAGGTCGCGTCGATCGCGCAGACCTTTACGTCAACCAGACCGAATGGCAACGCGGTGCCGCGGACCACGATATCGCTGAGATCGGTCGCGAGTCCCGACGTCTTCTTCGGCCACGAGACCCAGACCATTCCGTCCGACAGAATCGCATCGCGGCAGACAGGCAGCATCTTGGCCAGCCCTGCCGCGTCGGTCGCAAAAACATGGACCATGTCGAGCGGCGCCTTGAGCTGCGCGGCCAACCGCACGCCGGCGGGCAGCGGGCCAACAATATCCTCATAGGCTGCGGGTGCGCCGCTCACAAAAATGCAAAAGCCCGGCTTGATGCCGAGCTTCTGCGTGAGCGGTTTGCCGGAATAACCGGCCATATCGAGACGGGTTTATGCCTGCGGCTGCGGCTCCAGACCCGGGTCCGGATCGGGGCGCGGCCGCGGCTTGCCGGCCGGCGGCACGGCGGAGGCGCGTGGCGCAGCCGGCTCCAGTACCGACTCGCGGTTCGGCTTCTTGCCCTTTAGGAGATCAGTGATCTCCTCGCCGGTCAGCGTCTCGAACTCGAGCAAGCCCTTGGCCAGGGTTTCGAGATCGCCGCGCTTCTCCGTGAGAATCCGCTTGGCCTCGTTGTATCCCTCCTCGACCAAGCGCTTGATCTCGGAGTCGATCTTCTGGACCGTGGCTTCAGACGCGTTCTGAGTCCGCGACACCGACATTCCCAAGAACACCTCGTCCTGGTTCTCGCCATAGGACACGGTGCCGAGCTCTTCCGACAGGCCCCAGCGCGTCACCATCATGCGCGCGAGCCTGGTCGCCTGCTCGATGTCGGAGGCCGCACCGGAGGTCACCTTCTCGCGGCCGAACACCAGCTCTTCGGCGACGCGGCCGCCCATCATGATGGCGAGCCGCGAGGTCATCTGCTCCAGCGACATCGACAGCTTGTCGCGTTCGGGCAACTGCATCACCATGCCCAGCGCGCGACCGCGCGGGATGATGGTGGCCTTGTGGATCGGGTCGGCCGCAATGACGTTGAGACCGACGATGGCATGGCCACCCTCGTGATAAGCGGTGAGGAGCTTTTCCTCCTCGGTCATCACGAGCGACTTGCGTTCGGCGCCCATCATCACCTTGTCCTTGGCCTCTTCGAACTCGGCCTGCGTGACCATGCGCTTGTTGCGCCGCGCAGCAGTCAGCGCCGCCTCGTTGACGAGGTTCATCAGATCGGCGCCGGAGAAGCCCGGTGTTCCGCGCGCGATCGTCTTCAGATTGATATCGGGCGCGAGCGGGACCTTGCGCACGTGAACTTTGAGGATCTGCTCGCGGCCGACCACGTCCGGATTCGGCACCACGACCTGGCGGTCGAAGCGACCGGGACGCAGCAGCGCGGGATCGAGCACGTCGGGCCGGTTGGTGGCCGCGATCAGGATCACGCCCTCATTGGCTTCGAAGCCGTCCATCTCGACCAGCAACTGGTTGAGCGTCTGTTCGCGCTCGTCATTGCCGCCGCCAAGGCCTGCGCCGCGATGGCGGCCGACCGCGTCGATTTCGTCGATGAAGATGATGCAAGGCGCGTTCTTCTTGGCCTGCTCGAACATGTCACGCACACGTGACGCGCCGACGCCGACGAACATCTCAACGAAGTCGGAACCGGAGATGGTGAAGAACGGCACATTGGCTTCGCCCGCAACCGCGCGCGCGATCAGCGTCTTGCCGGTGCCGGGCGGACCGACCAACAGCACGCCGCGCGGAATACGTCCGCCGAGCCGCTGGAATTTGCCGGGATCGCGCAAGAACTCGACGATCTCCTGCAGGTCCTGCTTGGCCTCGTCGACGCCTGCGACGTCTTCGAAGGTGACGCGGCCGTGCGCCTCGGTGAGCATTTTCGCGCGCGACTTGCCGAAGCCCATCGCCTTGCCGGCGCCGCCCTGCATCTGGCGCGACAGGAAGATCCAGACGCCGATCAGAGCGATAAAGGGCAGCCAGGAGACGAGCAGCGAGACGAACCACGGCACGTTATCGCCGGGCGGCTTCGCGGTAATCTGTACCTTGCTGTTGTAGAGGCGCTGGACCAGCGTCGGATCGTTCGGCGCATAGGTCTGGAACGACGAGCCATTGGTGAAGGTGCCGTGGATCTCCGGCCCCTGGATGACGACGTCACGGACATGGCCCTGGTCGACTTCGGTCAAGAGCTGCGAGAACGAGATGTCCTGCGACGACGTACGTTGACCGGGATTCTGAAACAGCGTGAACAGCGCCAACAGCAATAGGACAATGATGACCCAGAGGGCGAAATTGCGCAAATTGGCGTTCATTGATCTTCCTTCGTGGTCGCGCGGATCGCGGCCTTCATGTCCTTTGGACCTATCCCTGGGAAGCCACGAGGGAATCCCCCGGTCGACCGTATCACAATTTAGGTACCACTCGTCTTGCTGCCAAGGGAACCACGCAGGACTATTTAGCGCATCCTAACGCGATTCCGGTTCAAAAAATGGCGTCCAGCACCGCGTTTTGCGAGGTGGTTAAGACCTGGCAGCGGAATTAAAGCGGCACCCGAGATACCTCGTTTGCCATTTGCCGTGCCCCTTTGCCAAGGCTCTTTGAAGGACCTTGTTGCCGGGCCGCCTCAGCCCGCCCGCCGGCGCCGGGCCGGCGCCGGCTCGATGCGGATCTGGCCCGCCTTGAGACTTACCAGCGCACCAGCAAGGGTTTGCTTGAGGTGCATCCCGCCCGCCCCGCGCCCCGCCTTCGCTGGCTTCTCCGTAAGCTTACGGTCAAGCTGCGCCATCAAGGTCTCGAGCTTACCGAGTTCAGCCGGCCCCTCATGCCCGAAGCGATTGATGGCGCGCATGAGAAGCCGCAGCCGGATCTCCTCGGGCAGGCCCGCAAAGGCTTGCGCATCGAACACGACACCGTTGCGGGCAGCCTGCAATGCGCCCTGCCCCTTCAAGGCGAGATAGCGTTCGGCGCCATCGGCCAGCACCTCGACGGCGGCATTGGCCCGGGACAGCCGTATGGCCAGCCGCGCCAGGGAACGCGCATCGCCGCCCTCGGCGGCAAGCGCCGGCAAGAGCGCACGCAGCCGCGGCCGCGTGAACGCCATGTCACGGTTGGTGGGATCGTCGACATAGGCGATTTTCGCTTTGTCCAGGGTTGCAATCAGCCGCGACTTCGCGACATCGAGCAGTGGGCGCGCCAGCTCAATGCCGTTGCGCTCGGTGACGCGCGCCATCGCAGCAAGACCGGTGATGCCGCTGCCGCGCAACAACCGCATCAACACCGTTTCGGCCTGGTCGTCGCGGGTATGCGCGGTGACAACGTGGCTCGCCCCGACGGCCTTGGCTGCTTGCGCCAACAGACGATAGCGCGCTTCGCGCGCGGCGGCCGGCACGCCGGTGTTCGGCTTCTCACCGCTCCAGCGCAGCGTCCGGTGCGGCAGATCAAGTTCACGCGCGAGGCGCTTTACCTCGCGCGCTTCGCGCGCCGCCTCGGGCCGCAGGCCGTGATCCACGGTGACGGCGATCAGGCGCGGTCCGCGTGACAGAGAGCGGCGCCAGCGCGCCATCAGCCACATCAGCGCGACCGAATCTGGCCCGCCGGAGACGGCCAGCACGAGCGCCGGCGCGGTCTTCCAGTCGGCAAACAGGCGCTTGGCATCCTGCGCCGAGATCGGGGAGTTGTCGTCCTCTGCCATGACGTCGCCAGGCTCGGAAATGTTCGCTTGTGTTGCGACGGTTGTATCAAGAACCGCAAGCTGATGCCGAATCTCAAGATGCGCCGCAGGGCAACCCCGCGGAACCGGCGGGCGAACGCCCTCGAGACCTCACGAAAGATGGCCGGCCGGCAATTGCGTCAACGCTGTTCTCTTGGTTGCGCCTGTACAGTGAAAAGGCGAGCGAGGCAGGCACGTGCCGGCAAGATCGCAAAGCAGCGCGTCAGCATTTTTCCTTTTTCTGCTCGCGATCGACGGCTGCTTTGACCCCCGTGGAAGCGCGCGGATATTTCCGCATCACTTCGCCGAAAGCGGCGCAAGCCGCCTCCTTCTCCTTCAATGCGGCCAGCGACTGCCCGAGCCGCAACAGCGCATCCGGGGCTTTCGACGACTTTTCGTATTTGGTGGTCACTGCGAGAAACGCTTCCGCCGCGTCGCGGTATTGCTGGCGCTGAAAGTAGCTTTCGCCCAGCCAATATTGCGAATCCCCGACCAGCGGATCAGTGGGGAACCTCTGCGCGAAGTTGCGCATGGTCTGCTCAGCGAGCGCATAATCCCTGCGCTGCATATAGCCGATACCGAGGTCGTATTCGTCGCGCGGCGAGTTCGATGGCGGCGCCGTCGCAAGCCCCGTGCCGCTCGGGCCCACGGGAGGCGCTGCGGCCACGTTGCCCTGTTGATAGCGCGTTGCACCTAGATCGAGCGGCTCGCCGGGTGCGCGGCCGCCGGGCGAGCCGACCGACGCACCCGCCTGGATCGGAAGCTGGCCGCCGCCGAGTGCCCGTGGCGCGCCTGGCGCATTGGGATTCTGGCTTGGGTCGAAGGCATCGCCGCGGCGAGGCGCGCCGCCAATCGGTGCCGAAGATTCCTGCATGATCGGCGCGGGGGCCGGAATTTGCGACTGGGCGTAACCGGGCTGGACCTGCGGCAGCGAATAGCCCGGCTGGGCCTGCGGTTGACCGTATCCGGGCGGAGGCTGCGTCGGAGACGCCGCGGCGACGCCCGACTGGCCGGGTGCAGCCGGCACGCCCCCCTGCAACTGGCGGAGCTGCTGTTCCAACTGTCGGTTGCGGTACTGCAGTTCCTCGTTCTGGCCCGTGAGTTGCCGCAACTGTTCCTCAAGCCGCTGGATACGGAGTTCCGGATCTCCATCATCCGACTGAGCCAATGCCTGGGATGACAGCGCGGCCAGCGCGGCCAGCGCCGCTGCGCAGCTCAACTTGTGAAATCTGGATCGCATGTGGCCCTGACGACGAAATCGGCGGAAGCGGAAACGACCGCACCTAGGCCGACGGAGTACGCCAAAAATGTGACTGATTCAAATGGGTTCGCACGGCCTTGCGCGAAAACAAAACCGGCGCTGCGGGCGCCGGTTTTTGGCATTTTCGGTCAACTGCCTGACAATCAAGAACTGGCGTTCAGGACCGTCACTGCGCGGCGGTTCTGCGACCAACAGGATATATCATTGCAGACTGCAACCGGGCGCTCCTTGCCGTAGGAGATCGTCCGCATCCGGCTGGCGTCGATTCCGCGCGAAACCAGGAAGTTGCGTACGGACTGCGCGCGGCGCGCGCCGAGCGCGATGTTATATTCGCGCGTGCCGCGTTCATCCGCATGACCTTCGATCGTGAAGGTATAGCGCGGATAGGTCTGCAGCCACTGCGCCTGCTTTTCCAGGGTAACGATCGCTTGCGGGCTCAAATCGCTCTGATCGCTCTCGAAAAACACGCGATCGCCGACATTAACCACGAAATCCTGCTGGCTGCCCGGGGCCGCGGCGCTCGCCATCGCGTCAGCACCAAGGTTCTTGTTGGCACAAGCGCCCATCGACAGGGCCACCGCGAGCACTGCGGCCAATTTCAGTCCCTGGAGGATACGCATAGGGTGTTTCATTCGGGAGCCTCCACGCTCACGCATCTCAACTGCTATCCGATCTACAGAGGCTTGGTTAAGCGAACGTTCCGTCAACCTTGATGGGATGTTGCCAACCCCACTCAAATGCCCCCAGACGGCGAAAAGCAACCGTGATGGTTAATGATTTGTAAATGTGGCGCGAGGGTGAAGGCAAGCGGATCGGCGGCCTTTTACCCACCCGGATTTTAGGCGGGCCTTCATCTACCTGAATGGGGCAGCCGGCGCTTTATGCGGGACTGACGATCGAATTTGAGTGCTGTGCCGCGATCGGGGCGCGCTCCGTCCCGTGCGTGGGCATCTGCGCGACCGAAAATGCGTCATTGCGACGTTCGAACAATTTTCGTCGCTCGAAGGCGCTTGAGCGCATGAAGGGGAACCGCTGGAACACCTTTTCCCGGATGCTGGGATAATGGGCCGCCATCAGCCCGACGGGCTTAATCAGGCCCGGATGCAATCTCGGCTCGCCCCACGGCTCCTGCAAAAAGACCCTGCGGTAGAAGGCGCGGTGCTCCGGACGGACATTGGCGAGCCCGATATCGGCGTTGAAGTGACCACAAGCTACGTAACCGAGGCGAACAGTGACGTAGGGCAGTTCGGGAAACCGTTTGGCCTTCTCGGGGTCCGCCACGAAGCGCGTTGGATCGATGAGGATTTTCCCGCGCTCCAACTCCGGTTGCAGCAGGTCCGAGAACATGGCGGCTGAGGGGGATTCGCGCCACTCAGGCGTCAGAACGCTGACCCGAATCGAGCTGTAGAGTTCGCCATGAATGTACACCCCGAAAACATAGGTGTTTGGCAGGTCGTCATACCGGTCGACGACCCGCCCCGTTTCCGAGGGCAGGATTGCTCCCTCGCGCAAATAGGCGCGATAGCGCAGACGATAGATCTGATCCTTTTCTTCGGGAGTTTCGGCGAGCCGGTAGTCGATGTTCTCGAGAGGAAATGAACTGCGTTCGGGAATCACGGCGACGGCTTTGGCCGCAGACCTCATGGGGCACTCCAGATACGCAAACGCAACAACAACCAGCAGGCGAGCCTTCGAACGTTAACAGCTCCTTAACTAAGACGCAAAGCAGTCGAGCTATTAGGGTTAATGTCGGCCCGCGATGAATTGCCGCCACCTGGCCGCAGATGCCCGTGAGGCTTTAGGCGATCGAGCGCGAGGGCACGACGTGCAGCTCCGCTTCCGCAGCCGGGCGGCCATACGAGGCCTTCAATAATTGGCGGATCCGCACTGCGGGTACGGGACGGCTGAACAAATAGCCTTGCGCCTCGGTGACGCTGCCGTCGGCACTGATCAGCTCGAGCTGCTCGTTGGTCTCGATGCCTTCGACCACCACCTGCATGCCGAGATCGGCCGACAGCCGCGCCACGCCGCGGAGCAGCGTCAGCGGGCGATCGGCATCTATACCCTCGAGGAACGAGCGGTCGATCTTCACCTTCTGCAGCGGGAAGTTGTGCAGATAGCTAAGGCTCGAATAGCCGGTGCCGAAATCATCCAGGGAGATTCGGACCCCGATATTGCGTAGCTGCGACAGCACATCGTGGGTGAGCTGCGTGTTGCGCAGCAGGGAGGA
This sequence comes from Bradyrhizobium sp. ARR65, assembly GCF_000472385.1. GTDB lineage: Bacteria > Pseudomonadota > Alphaproteobacteria > Rhizobiales > Xanthobacteraceae > Bradyrhizobium. The sequence continues at coordinate 20,304 of NZ_AWZU01000005.1, read as the reverse complement.
TTCGGTGATCTCGATCTCGAGGCGCTCCGCCGGCAGGCCCGACACCTCCAGCGCGTAACGGATCTCGTTCAGCACGTCGCGCTGGTGGAATTGTTGCGGGGAAAAATTGACGGCAACGCTGACGTTTTCCGGCCACTTCATGCATTCCATGCAAGCCTTGCGCAGGATCCAGCGGCCGAGATCGACGATCAGGCCCATGTCCTCCGCAACCGGGACGATATCGACTGGCGACACGGTGCCGCGCACCGGGTGATTCCAGCGCAGCAGCGCCTCGCAGACGGCGATCTTGCCGGATTTGAGATTGACCAGGGGCTGGAAGAACAGCTCGAATTCTTCATTGACCAGTGCCTTGCGCAGGTCGAGTTCGAGAATGCGGCGCGCCTCGACGGTTTGCGCCATCTCGTCGTGAAAGAAGCAATAGGTACCGCGGCCGTCGGCTTTGGCGCGATAGAGCGCCATGTCGGCGTTCTTCAACAGGGTATCGGCGCTGACTTCCGCGGCGGTCAAGGCAATGCCGACGCTCGCGCCGATCTCGACGAGATGATTGTCGATCTTGTAACGTTCGCTCAAATGATCGACGATGCGCCGCGCCAGCGCTGCGGCGTCCTCGGCGGACGCGATATTCTGCTGGAACACCACGAATTCGTCCCCGCCGAAACGCGCGACGAAATCCTCCGGGCGGAGCATTGCACGCAGACGGTCGGCGACCGCGCACAAGAGCTGGTCACCGCAGGGGTGACCGAGCGTATCGTTGACCTGCTTGAACTGGTCCAGATCCACGAACAGCAGCGCCGAAACCTTGCCGGGCTCATGCGGTGTCTTCAGCAGCCGTTCGATCTCGTCGCGGAAACTGACGCGGTTGGGCAATCCCGTCAGCTCGTCATAGCGCGCCAGATGGCTGATCCGGGCCTCGGCATTGCGTCGCTCGGTGATGTCCTCGACCAGCACCACCGCGCCGCCGCCGGACATCGGCTGGAACGTCCATGACAGCGAACGGCCGCGCAGGATGTCCGGGTCGGCGGTGACGATGCCATGCGCCTGCGAATTTTCGATCTCCGCCAGAATGACATTGCCGCTCGCCGCCGAAATCGATCCGGTGTGGACGCAGGCCTGGACGATGTCGGTAGCGGTCGCGCCGCCACGCACCAGGTCGTCCGAGAGCTGCATCATTTCGCTGAAACGATGGTTCATGACGGCAAGCCGCCCGTCCGCCCGGAACATGCAGAGGCCGTGCGGCATGTTGTTGAGCGCGGTATCGAACTGACCGGCGAGCGCAGCTTCACGCTCCCGCGCGACCAGTGCACGCACGAAGATGTCCTGCAGGCGGGTCGAGATGTGCTTGAGGGCAAAGAAGAACAGCACGTTCAGCACCGCCATGCCGGCATAATAGGGGCTGCCATACAGCAGCAGAGCCACCGTCAGCGCGCCGCAGGCGAGCAGCATCTGCACATGGAAGATCCAGGGGCGGCCGTAGGTGCGGCCGCCGCCCGCCGCGAAATAGCAGAGCGTGACGGATGTGCAGATCATATGGGCGACGGCGTCATCACTGCCCAGGATCGCGATCGCACACCACAGGCCGAGCGCGGCCGCGTACACAATCGCGCCGACCTGGTAGCGCATCTCCCAACGCGCGGTTTCGGCCGGCGTAATGGTCGACTTGAGACGCTTGTATTGGCGCATGTCGAGTACGCGCGCGGCGCCGACGACGATGAGAACAGCCACGCAGAGCCATAGCCATGGATTGCCGGTCTTCAGCGCAGTCATGAAGGCGGCGATGGCAGCGCAAAGCGCGCCGGCAAACAGCGAGCCGGGATCCTGGAACAACGAATCAATCAGTGCCGCGTGGATGGATCGCGACATCTGCTGATCGGCCTCTTTGATTTCGGTCGCAAGCTGCATCGGGGACGCGCACATCCTGTTCCGGAATGTGCAGTTCTACTTCTCCCTGATGAAGCCTTTCTGAGGGAACATCGTTAGTGAGTGGTTGTTTCCGCTTTCACCGAAGCGATATATGCCTACGAAATCAACGAGCTAGGCAAAGCTTGCCGAGTCCGTGTCCCTCACCTTTCACGAAAGCAGCGGCGACCAGGCCGGATCGGAGGCGTAACCCGGCGTCGGCACCTTCAGCTCATTGCGTCCGGAAATGTCGATCGTGTACAGCGACGGCCCGCTGTTGCCGCCGGGATCGCGGAAGAACATCAACACCCGCCCGTTCGGCGCGAAGGTCGGCCCCTCATTGTGGAAGCCGGAGGTAAGCAGGCGCTCGCCGGTGCCATCAGGCTTGATGATGCCGATCGAGAACTGTCCGCCGCCCTGCCGCGTGAACGCAATATAGTCGCCGCGCGGCGACCATACGGGCGTGGAGTAGCTGGCGTTGACGTCGTCCTTGGCGAAGGAGATGCGCTGTGCCGCCCCGCCCTGCGCCGGCATCACATAGATCTGCGGCTTGCCGCCGCGATCGGACTCAAAGCAGATCTGGCTGCCGTCGGGCGAATAGCACGGCGAGGTGTCGATCGCGGGCGTGTCGGTGAGCCGCGTGGTCGCCTTCGAGCGCAGATCCATCACGAACAGATTGGAATTGCCACCCTGCTGCAGGCTCATGATGATGCGCTGGCCATCCGGCGAGAAGCGCGGCGAGAACGACATGCCCGGGAAATTGCCGACGATCTCGCGCTGCCCGGTTTCGATATTGAACAGATAGACCCGCGGATCACCCTGGCCGAATTCCATATAGGTGATTTCCTGGCTCGACGGCGAGAAGCGCGGCGTCAGCACGAGATCGGAGCCTCGCGTAAGATAGCGCACATTGGCGCCGTCCTGGTCCATGATCGCGAGCTTCTTGATGCGCCGCTCCGACGGGCCGCTCTCGTCGACGAAGACGACGCGGCTGTCGAAATAGCCCTTCTCGCCGGTCAGCCGCGAATAGATCTGATCGGAGATGATGTGCGCGATGCGCCGCCAATATTCCGGGGCGGTGACATATTGCTGACCGGCGAGCTGCTGGCCGGAGACGACGTCCCAAAGACGGAATTCGGCCTTGAGGCGCCCATCGGGCTGCCTTGTCACGCGGCCGGTGGCAAGCGCCTGTGCGTTGATGCTCTTCCAGTTCTGGAACTGCGGCGCCACATCGATGTTGGTGATCTTCTCGATGAAGGCCGCCTGGTCGATCGGCGCGAACAGACCGCTGCGCTTGAGATTGTTGGTGATGACGCCGGTCACGTCGGCGCCGACCTGGCCGTCCGCCGGCGAGCCCGGCACGAAGTTCGGGATCGCGATCGGAATGGGCTGGAAATTGTCCGGGTTGATTTGCAGTCGCTGCGCGAATGCGGATCGCGCACCCAACATGGCAAAAGCTGATCCAGTCGCCATCATGAAGCGGCGCCGGGTAAAGGATTGGGGGTTATTCATTGCAGTTCTTGCTTTCCAGTTCGCGCTCACATCATGTCTTTGAGGCCAAATGTCATCGGTATGTACTTCCAGGTGTTATATTGCTCCTTGGGCAGGAACGCATAGGCCTGGCATTGCACGATCGCTCGCTTGGCGCTCTCGGCCATCGCGTTGCCGATCGACGTTGAAGGTCCGCGGACCGCTACGATCGTGGGCTCCGAGGCGAGCGTTCCGTCGGGCCTCATTTGAATGTCGATGTCGGCTTCGAATCGATCGGCATCCTGCCCATTGTACGGGAAATTGAAACAGCGCCTGACAGCCGCGACAAACGCTCCCTTCCAGGTCGCGACGTTCGACTCGGCATTTCCGCTGTGCAAGCCGAGTGAAGCGGATGCGTTGAGCGCCGCACCCGTGATGGCCTGATGAGTCGGATCGCGCTTGTCGAGCAGCGCCGCGATCTTGCTCTCGTCGAACACACGCTCCTGCTTCGGTTTCGGCGGCTTCGGCGGAGCGGCCTTGGCCTCCTGCTTCGGTTTCGGCTTTTTGTTCTCGTCCGACTTCAAGGCTTCCGCGATCGGATCGACCTTCGGCGGATCCGGTTTCTTCTCCACCTGCTTCGGCTCGTCCTTCGGCTTGTCCTCGGCAACAGGCTTCGGTGGATCCGGCTTCTTCTCGACCGGCTTTTCGACCGGTTTGGGCGGCGGCTGCGGTGCCGAGGAGGTGATGATTTCCTGCTTCTCGGTGACTTTGCCGACGGCTTCATCGATCGGCTTGGCGTCGGCGACCTTTTCGACCAGCGGCTTCGGCTTATCCTTCTCGCCGTTTCTCGTGCCGGCGGTGACCTTTGCAAGCTGATCGGCGGAGATGACGTCGACCACCAGTGAGTCCTGCGGCACCTCGTAGGAGCGCGCGGAAAAGGAGACCAATCCCCATCCGAGTACAAGGACGTGGAGCGTTATCGACGCAGCCAGAGACTTGTCGACCTTGATCTTCACCGTCGTCAGCTACCCTGATCCACTTCCGTCACCAGCGCCACGCGGCGGAAGCCGGCGGCGGACAGCCGCCCCATCACCTGCATCACCGCGCCGTAATCGACCTTCTTGTCGCCGCGAACGAAGATACGCTCATCGGCTCCGCCACGGGCATCGGTGATCGCCTTCAGTTTCGGCACCAGGTCGTCGAGCGCGATTTGGGTGTTGTTCAAGAAAACCTGTCCCTTCAGATTGACCGAGAGCGTCAGCGGATTCTTGTCGTTGTCGAGGCTTTTCGCCTGGGTCTGCGGCAGGTCCAGCGGCACGCCGACCGTGAGCAGCGGCGCCGAGACCATGAAGATGATCAGCAGCACCAGCATAACGTCGACCATCGGCGTGACGTTGATCTCCGCCATCACCGGCTTGCGGCCGCGGCGACCACCACGCCCCGCCGACGAACTTGCCACGTTCATCGCCATGTTCTGCTGCTCAACCCCTGTTGACCACCCTGGCCATTCTCATGCCCGCTCGTCGATCTGGCGCGACAGAATGGCGGCGAATTCATCCGCAAAGCCCTCCAGGCGCTGGGCCTGCCGGTTCACCTCGGAGGTGAACTTATTGTAGAAAATAGTCGCCGGAATTGCGGCGATCAGGCCGATCGCCGTGGCGAACAGCGCCTCCGCGATGCCGGGCGCGACCACCGCCAGAGAGGTATTTTTCGAGGCGGCGATCGACTGAAAGCTCGACATGATGCCCCAGACGGTTCCGAACAGGCCGACAAAGGGGCCCGCCGAGCCGACGGTTGCGAGCACCAGAAGCCGCCGTTCCAGCCGCTCGATCTCGCGCGCGATCGAGACGTTCATCACCTTTTCGATCCGCATCTGCAGGCCCGCAAACGACCGCGCATGGCTTTCGAAGGAGCGCTTCCACTCGCGCATCGCCGCCACGAAGCAGGCCGCCATGGAATGGGTCGGCTTGGCCGAGAGCGAGCGGTAGAGTTCCTCGATCGACTCGCCGGACCAGAACGCCTGCTCGAACCGATCCATCGAGCGGCGGGTGCGCGAGTACAGCAGCGTCTTGTCGATCGCGATCGCCCAGACCCAGACCGAGCAGGACAACAGCCCGAGCATGACGCATTTCACGATCCAGTGCGCCTGCAGAAACAGCGCGATCAGCGATACGTCGGCTGACGGCAGCGGCAGCGCTGCCTGAGCCACGTCGGCTGGATTCATAAGCAGTATCCTCTCAACGCAAGGTCCCAAAATCCTCCGGGAGCAAAATGGCTGCCGGTTTCGGTGGCCGCGCTTGTCCCGCGCGGTCCGTCAAGCCTGCGCTGAAATACCTGGTTTGGTCGCATGGGAGGCCCGCCGAAGCCTTCGAGCGTCATTTGCCTGCCAACATGTCAAAACGAGGGCTGCTTGCGCGGCTTTACGCCCCTAACCAAGCGCGAAACTTGGTTAAAATGCGGTTACCAAAGAAGAATTTGGTGCGGCGAAATGAAGGCGGGCCAAGCGGTTACATGGCCTTGAGGCCCATTTCCGCGACTAAAGGCGGAGAATTCGCGGCCGTGCCGGGCTCCCAGCCCTCCCCGTCAGCGCAGTGGGAGCCTCGAAGCGCGACGGCCCGGCCTTCGCAGCGGGGCCGTTCATCCTTCGAGGCTCGCTTTCGCCAGCACCTCGAGCGACAAACGGCGAAGCCGTTTGCGGGGCGATAACGGGGTGAGATGAGTTACCCGATGCGATCACCGCATCAACTTTTTCAAACAGCTTTTGGATACACGTCCACGTTCTCGCGGCAGCAACTGCCCGAGTTTTGCGGCAGTCCTTGCCCTTTCGAGTGGAGAGGGCGCAGGGAAGGCCGGGTGCTCGCATGCACCCGTGGGCCTTCGCGCAAAAAGTTTGCGCAAAGGCGCGAAGACCACAGGTACAGGCGGAATCACTCCGGCCTTCCCTGCGCGAATGGCTTACGGCTTACTTCGCGCTCTCCTTGGTGAGCCGGGCTTTCTTGCCACCATCGCCTTGCGGATGATCGCGCTATCCGCGCCCGGTTGGACTCAAGCGCGCTTCCACAAGACTTGACGCCAGCGTCGGGGCGCCAGGACCACACGACTTCGCCGTACGCGATCTGCGCCGTTCGTCTCGCACCGCCTGATCGCTCACGAGTCCTCAAATGATGAACCCGCCCTGCGATTGCCCTGCGCGCCGACGCAAGCCGCGTCCATCGCATCCCACACCGCGTTCGTGACGACTCGCGATCCGCCCCTCTTGCCGGGTGGGACGGGTCGGACGATACGCCTGATTCTAGCTTCGGAAAAACAGAAATATTTTTCGCGCGGGGGCTGGACAGGAGTTTTGCAAGCGCGCTCGTCGGGCAAATCAATTGCATCGAAAACCCTCAACTGTGTTGCGCTGAGCGGAGAAAACGCGCGCCCAACCTCCGCCGTCATTGCCGAGCTGCGTCGAAGGCGCTCGTCCGGCTCTGCAACTTGATCCGCGTATGCGCTAGATGCAACGCGACGCGTTCACACCGGCAATTTCCGCTTCTGGTGTGCGCGGCCCTTGATTGCGCATGCCTCGCTATGGCCTGCGACGATGCGCACGCCTTCCTCGATGCGGACGATCACGTTATCCGCGGTGCAGGACTGCAGGAAAGCGACACCGTTCTTGCGGCAGGCCGCGAGGACGCGGTCGCGGGCGATCTGCATCTCCGCTGGATAAGGCTCGCGCGGGATCGTGCGGTAGCCGAGCGCAAGACTTAAGTCACCCGGGCCGATCTCGGCAAAGCCCAGCCCCGGGACCGCGAGAATCTCCTCGCAGTTGGCAACGCCTTCCGGACTTTCCAGCTTCACGCCCAGCAGCAGCTCACCTTTCGGATTGAGCGGCCAGGGATCACAGCGGTCCATGTAGTCTTCGATCGACAGGCCCCACATCGGCGCGGCCGTCGCTTCCGATCCGCGCCCGCGCGTGCCGATGCCGAGCAGCTTGCGACCGGCGGCGTCGGTCCCGCCGTCCTTCGCGCGTATCGCTCCCTCCATCCGCGCCATCGGCGAGGGAAGAGAAGGATCGACGCCAATCGTGTTGTGCGGATAACGGCAGGACTCCACGAATGCCCGCACCGCATCGGCGCTTTCGGCTTGACAGAGCAGGACGCCATGCACGCCGCGGCCGAGGATCTGGCGGAACTGCCAGGCGTTGTAACGCACATGCGCGGCGTCAATTCCATTCACCGGCGCCTCGACGATCACGGTCGGCGTGAAATGCCCGGACCGTGTCGGTCCGGCCTCGACCATGCCGCGCATGTACGCGGCAAGGCCTGTCATGTCGAAGCAGCCGTGCTCCATGCCGACATTCATGTAGTCGGCCCAGGTCGCAGCATCGATGCCACCTTGCGCATAGGTCAGCACATGGCCGCTGTGCGGACCGTCATAATAGATCGCCTGATCCTGCTCCAACAGCTCAATGCAGCGATTGATCCGCCTGCTCATGAAGGTCGCTCCGACAGTTGCCGCCGATCGTAGCGGCAGGCTAGCATGGCGTTGCGCCACGCGGCGATGGGGAGATCAATTGACCGTCGGCCCGCCGCTCGACGCTCTTTTCAGCATCGTGGATCGCATGGGTAGCGACATTATGGGAGAACCGGCGTTGCCGCATGCTGGACCATGGAAATAACGGCGCGAGATGGGCCAGATGTTTTTCGCGCAAACGATCGATTCCTGGATCACACTGACCGGCGCACTCATCGGCTGTTGGTATGCGTACCGATCCACACCGCCGGGACCCAAGCAAGCCGAGTGGGAAGCCTGGCACCAAAGATGGGGACGCTTGCTCCGGGTGCTGGCGCCGCTGCTCGCGGTGGTCGCGATCGGGAAAATCCTGATTCAACTGCGGGCGCAATGACTGCTTCGCCGAGCTAAAGCAGGATGGCTTTCACCTGATCCTGCTCGCTCTCGTCAGCGCCTCCGGGCCGGAGGCTGTCGCGGCCAGGCCGAGCCGCCATCCTTTCCAGCGTTACCGGACGATATGCTCGCGCGCAATGACAGCTTAGCCACGACATTCTCGGCTTTGGAACGCCGCGCGCGGGAACCGTGAGGCAAGGCACGGAACCTGGGCCGCAGCGGATGAAATGTACAAAATCGTACTTTCCCGGAACCTCAGGGCCGGCTTCCACATTGCCTTTCGGGCATTTTTGTGAGGCCGTGAGGCGAGCGATGGACCTTGACGCTAAACACAATCGGGCGATCCGCGACGAGGTCGCGGACCGGCTGCGCACGCTGCTGTCTCACGAGCCATCAGGCACGCCGCCGCGGTTGCTGCAGCTTCTCCGCCGGCTGGATGAGATGGACTCAGTGCCGAGCAAGCGTGCACGGCTTGCCGCGAGGTCCAGGGTTGAGCCGGTCACTTCGTGGCTGCACGGACTCGTCAAGAGGTCGTGATGACAACGGTGGCAGCACTTCTTGCGCGAAAGCAAGAGCTGATCCAGCGCCTGCAGCAGGAGTGCGAACCCGAGAAGCGCGACGAGGTCGAACGCCTCCTGGAAAAGGTCAACACGGCGTTGAACCTGCTCGACCAACCGCAGCGCGAAACCCAGGACAAGCCCTAGGGCATCATGGCGCGTTAGCGCGTGCGCCGGTCGAGGTGCAGCGCCGGACGATGCGCCTTCAACCAAGCCTGTCGCAATCCAGACTGCATCCGCGGAGAAAGCCTGAACTCCTTCGCTGGAGCTGTCATCCGGCCTCGCACTTCGCGCGCACCTGGTGGCTCGCAATGACGCTCGAGGTTGGGCGCGCGTCTCCCCGAATTCGCTCAGCTCGGCAACTGCTCTATCCAGCGCCTCAAAAACAAAACCGCCCGTCTGCTTGCGCAAACGGGCGGCATTCAGCCTCTAGGTATCATGGGGGCACTCGCCTAAAGGCTTTGGCTCGTGCGGTCAGCCCTGCGGCGGCTGTTGATCGGGGCCCTGCGTGGGGCGGCTGCGATGCTGGGCCATGAAGGCGTCGAACTCTTCCTTGTCCTTGGCGTGACGCAGGCGGCTCAGGAATTCCTTGAACTCGCGCTGCTCCTCTTCAAGACGCCGCAACGTCTCCTCGCGGTACTCGTCGAAGGCGCGGTTGCCGCTCGAGGGCGGGCCAAAGCCCCACCCGAAACCGCGGCGCTCCATGCGGTCGCGCATGCGCTCCATCTTGTACTGCATGCGCTCCATCTTGTTCTGCCAGCGATCGCTGTCGTGGTGACTCCAACACGCCATTTTTCTGCTCCCGAGAGTGAAAAAGAGAAGGGCAAGTCCAATCGGCCACCAGACGATGAAGCCGAGGATGGTGACGACGATCCACCCGGGATGCCAGGGCGTATCGAGCATACGCGGCCGATAATAGGGCCGGTCATAGGGCTCTTGCCCCGGACCGCGCCAGCGATTGACGTCTGCGGTGTAGGCCATTTCGCTCTCCATTGCGGCACCACGGCATCACGCCGGTGTGAATGTAAATAACATTTACATAGCTATCCTATCCCGGATTTTTGTCAAGGCGACCACCGGTCGCGCCTTCAGAATTATTTTCGGCGGTTATTTTTGGAACCTTATTTCGGCTTGCCCCAGGGCCCCGCCGGCTTGTCCTGCGCATTGCCCTCCTCGGCCCGGCGATCCGTCGGGAAGCCGAGGCCGCGCAGGTAGATCAGCACTTCGGCTTCGAGCAATTCCTCCGGCGACATCGGCAGCTTGCGCCGTGCGCCGTCGCCGCGCCCAAACAGCGAAGCAATGCCATGCGACATTGCCCAGATATGCAGCGCCATCATCATCGCGGGCGGGCGTGGCACCCCGGGCGGCGCAAGGGCCGCGAGCCGTTCGGCTGCGGCGCGCAGCACGCCGAAGGCGCGTTCGCTCGCGGCCATCAGTGCAGGATTGGAATCGGCCGGCAGGCCCGATTCGAACATCGCGGAATAGAAGGCCGGCTCCTCGCGCGCGAAGGCGAGATAGGCGCGCCCCACCCGCTCGAAGGCGGTGATGGTGTCAGGACGCCCGTCGTCCCAAGCACCCGTCAGCGCCGCCTCGAACTGCTCAAAGCCGCGTTGCGCGATCGAGGACAACAGCTCGTCGCGATCGCGAAAATGCCGGTACGGCGCCGCCGGGCTCACGCCCGCCATGCGCGCCGCGTCGGCAAAGGTAAACCCGGCCGCGCCCTTCTGCGCGATCAGGTCGAGCGCCGCCTGCAGCAGCGCTTCCTTCAGATTGCCGTGGTGATAGCCGCGCTCCGCGCGGCGCTGATCCTTGCGCCAACTCATGTAAATGGCTTTTACATGAGGCGGATGCAAAGGTCACTACGCTGGTCGGACCGGGCAAGATCTCAAACCGTGAGTGGCTTGAGAGCCCGCCCGGTTGACAGACTAGCCGCCCGGGATCGGCAGAACCGGCATGATCTCGATGGATTCGCCCGGGAAAATGGTGAAGTGCGGGTGGTTTTCGAAGAGCTTTGCGGCGGCCTCGTGGGAGGCCGCGCGGACCACCGTGAAGGCGCCGAGATGGTTGCTGATGTCGGTGATGCCCTTTGCATCCGCCTTCTTGGTCTTGCCGAGCGGCCCGCCCATGTAAACTATGGCGCCCTGGTGCTGCTCGGCCCAGGCTTTCCAGGCGGCCATGCCCTGCTGCTCCTTGGCGCGCCGCTCCCCTTCGGGCAGCGCCATCCAGGCGGTCATTTGCGGACTGGTCTTGCTACCCAGGAAGATTGCAAGATAGGTGTCGTTGGCGCTCATGGGATGTTGTCTCCTTTGGCTTTCGCAGGTTTGAAGTACTCGAAGTGGGGATGCGGCTGCTGCTTAGCGCGCGGATGACCGCTGCAGCTCCGCAAAGCCGGCGGCTGCTTCCTGGATCTCAGCGGGGAAATCCGCCATCTCCTGCACCTGGCGGATTTCGATGATCTCGTTATTCGAGGCCGGGCAGCGCTTGGCCCAGGCGATCGCCTCCTCCTTCGAGCTCACCTCGATCATCCAGTAGCCGCCGATCACTTCCTTGGTCTCGATGAAGGGGCCGTCGGTGACGAGCGGCTTGCCGCCTTCGAACGAGACCCGCGCGCCCATTGACGGCGGGTGCAGCCCGTCCAGCGTGACCAGGACGCCGGCCTCCTTCAGCGCCTCGTTGTATTTCATCATCTTCTCGACGGCCTCGACTGGCGGCATCGTGCCGGGCGCCGCCGCCTCGTAGCCTCTCGGGATCATCAGCATCATGAAACGCATTGCTCTTCTCCGTGCGATTTACATTGCGATGTCTGCGCCGAAGCGTCGTTGCCGGCGCCGTTTCGTTTGCGCATGATCAATTCTGAGGCCGGTATTCACTTTGCGCTACGCGGGCCTCCGGTGCGGATCATGCTCGTAGGAGGAACCAGGTTGTGCGCCGCCGACAGGTTTGACGAAATTATTTCGGAGGTAATTGTCCTTCCCTCCGGCTATCGCGCCTGTTGGAGCAGGCGGCCGTTCTGGTAAGCCGCGCCGAAATAGACGTCGATGCCGCTGATCTTGTCGCCCCAGAAGGTGAAGAACTCGGTGTTGCGAAAGCTCTTGCCGTCCTTCGCGACACACAGATACGTCGCAAATGCCTCACTGCCCTGAACGAATATCCGTTCGAGCTCATGCCGCGCGATCCAGTCGCTGTTTTTCCAGCAGCGCGCGAAATACGTCGCCTTGTCGAGCGCATCGTCATAAGGGCTGGTGAAGCGAAAGTCCGCGGTAAAGGAATTTTCGACGCGCTTGCGGTCATTCGCGAGATAAGCGGCGAACAGTGCGCGGATGGTGTCCGCCTTGTCGCGGGCCGTCATTCAGCTCTCCTTCGGCACCAGGTGGAAATAGGGCTCGGCCTCTTTAAGCGCCCGGGCCACCGAGGGCCGCGCCTGCAACCGTTCGAAATAGGCCGTGACATTCTTGCGCGCCGGACCAAACGGCTCGACCTTGTTGCCGTAGAACAGGGGCGGCAGCGCCGAGCAGTCGGCGAGCGTAAAGTCCTTGCCCATGGCCCAGGGACCGGACGCCATCTGCTGCTCGATGATGTCATAGGAGGCCCGAAGCTGTGTCCTGGCCTCTGCGACACCATGCGGATCCTTCTTGTCTGCGGTGCGAAGCCGGTCGCCGATGATCTTCTGCATCGGCAAGTGGACATAGAGATCGAAAAAGCGGTCGCGCAGCCGCGTCTGCAATGCGGTTCCGGGATCATCGGGGACGAACCGGACAGGACCGCGATAATGGCGGTCGAGGTATTCGATGATGATGCTCGATTCCGGCACCGTCCGCTCCCGCGCGTCGTCGCGCAGCACCGGAAATCTCCCGATGGGCGACAATTTCAACAGCGCGGCGCGCTCGTCCGGATCGCCAAGATTGACCAGCTTGGGCGTGAACGGCGTGCCGTTTTCGTAGAGCGCGATCAGGACCTTCCAGCAGAAGGACGACAACGGATGGTAATGCAGCGTGAGCGACATGAGATTCCCTTAATTGCCGGTAATTGCCGGCGCGATCTGGCCGGCTTTCCCCCATAAGACGAACGGCGCCCCGTCCCGCAGACAGCTTGCAGACACCTCCGGCAAATTATTTTGGGACGGCGGGCGCGCTCGCCATTAAAAGCGGGTGCCTGGCTGCAAGCCGAGGCACTTCCGAATTTGATCATGGATGATGGAATGACCTCTTCTGCGCAAAAAGTCGCACTGGTGACGGGAGCCGCGCGCGGCATCGGCCTTGCCACCGCCAAACGCTTCCTCGCCGATGGCTGGCACGTCGCGCTGCTCGACATCGAGCGCGAGCTCCTGGACGGCGCGGTCGCCGCGCTCGCCAGCCCCGATACGCTGGCACTGCATTGCGACGTTTCCGATGCGGCGCAGGTGGCTCAAGCCCTGGATCAGGTGGCAAAGCGCTTCGGCCGGCTCGACGCGCTGATCAACAATGCGGGAATTGCGACCTTTGCGCCGCTCCTGGAAACCTCCGAGACCGACTGGAACCGGATTCTCGCCGTTAACCTCACCGGCCCCTTCCTCTGCACCAAGGCGGCCGTACCGCTGATGCGGGAGGCCGGCGGCGGCGCGGTGGTCAACATCACCTCGATTTCGGCGGTGCGCGCCTCCACGCTGCGCTCGGCCTACGGCACCAGCAAGGCCGCCCTCGCGCATCTGACCAAACAGCTCGCGGTGGAACTGGCCTCGCTCGGTATCCGCGTCAACGCCGTCGCCCCGGGACCGGTCGACACCGCGATGGCCAAGGCCGTGCATACGCCACAAATCCGCGCCGATTATCACGATGCTATTCCGCTCAACCGGTACGGCCTTGAAGAAGAATTGGCCGAGGCCATCTACTTTCTCGGCTCCGACCGCGCCAGTTATGTTACCGGGCAGATCCTGGCGGTCGATGGCGGGTTTGATGCCGCGGGCATCGGATTGCCGACGCTGCGCGGCCAGAGACGAAACGGGTGAGAGCTTGCGCGCGCTGCGAACCCTGGTTGCGACCATTGCGGTGCTTGCGCTTTGCGCGACGCCGCTGCGCGCCTCGGTCCGCATTCTCGCAAGCCCCGGCGGCGAGGTGGGTCCGTTTCTCGACCTGTTCGAGGCGTTGCGCAATTCCGGGGAGCGCGTGATCATCGACGGGCCCTGTTTCTCGGCCTGCACGCTGGTGCTGAGCATCGTGCCAAACGATCGCATTTGCGTGACCCGCCGCGCCGTCCTCGGCTTCCACGCGGCGCGCTCCGTCGACCGGCGCGGCCGCTTCTATGCCGAGCCGGAGGCCTCCGAAATAGTGCTGGAGGCCTACCCCGCCCCGGTGAGAGACTGGATCATTCGCCGCGGCGGATTGACGTCGCGGCTCTTGTTGTTGCGCGGCAGGGAGCTCGCGGCGATCTACCGGCCGTGTAGGTAGGAGCGGGAGTCCCCTCCCGCTCTTCGCGGGGAGAGGTGGGCTGCGGCGCGCAGCGCTCTACTGCTCCATCGGCGAGATCACCATCCAGGGAATGCCGAACTGGTCGACGGCCATGCCAAAGCCTTTGGCAAAGAAGGTTTTCGACCACGCCATGGTCACAGTGCCGCCCTTGCAGAGCGCGTTGAACTTGCGCTCGGCTTCCGCAGGATCCTCCACACTCAACGACAGCGAGAAGCCCTGCGGCTTTTGAAAATGCTGCGGCGGGGCGTCGGAGCCCATGATGGGGGCACCGTCGATCGAGATCATGCCATGCATGATCTTGTTCTTGTACTCAGGAGATGAGGGCATCTCCGGCGGCGCCTGCTCGTAGCGCATGATCACCTCTATCTTCGCACCGAGCTCCTTTTCGTAGAACTTGAACGCTGCTTCGCAGTTGCCGTCATAATGTACGTAAGGGGTCACTTGCATGGTCTGCTCCTTGGGTTACGCGTGCGAGTTGTTTAGGCCAATGGCTGCAACAGCATTCCGCCGAAATGTGGTCGCTCTGTGCAAGGGGCGAACATCAAGTTCGGAATGGCAGGAGCTGGCGCAGCTTCGCATCGCGCAGCCACAATCCACCCCACACCATCAGACCGAGATAGAGCCCGAACAGAATGTGCGTGAACAGCGGACTGCCGATGCGAAGGTGAGACGCGATCGCCCCGCCGAGATAGCCGGTCAGGAGGATGGCGCCGACGAACGACGTCGGGGGAACTGCATAGAGAACCGTGCAAATCATGGTAATGGCCCCCAGCGTGCGCGCCAGCGTCTCGCTGGAACCATAGCCTATCCTGTCCATCGTTTCCGTGACGACGGGGAGCGGCAGCAGCTTGATGGCTCCGTCGAACAGCAGAAACAGGATCGCCGACCCCGACAACAGCCGGCCCAGCCACAGCGCGGGCCTTGAGACCCGAGAGTCCTTCAGCTCGTGTTGCATATGGGTCGGCATGGCTCGCTCCATTGGTGATGCTTCGACCAATAGACGAACGGGGGAAGCAGCGGCCGACAGTTGCTCGAGAAAAATTTGGCGCCGTCATTCCGGGGCGATGCGAAAGGCATCGAACTATGGTGCGCAATTGCGCACCTGAGAATCTCGAGATTCCGGGTTCGCCTCGGAGCCTGTCATCGGGCCGCGCTTCACGCGGACCCGGTGGAGGCGCCCCGGAATGACAGTGCATGAATCGAGAGAAATCTACTTCCCCGCCTTCTTGCCTTTCGGCTCGCTGTCGCGCATCAGGCGGTCGAGATGCATGCGGATATGCGCGGCTTCGGCGGAGGTGTTGGCGAGCGCGATGGCACGGTCGAAGGCGACGCGGGCCTCCTCGGCGCGGCCGAGCTGCATCAGGAAAGCGCCGCGCACGCCGAAGAAATGGAAATAGTTGGCAAGCCGCGGCGCCAACGGCTCGATCATCTCAAGCGCGGCTTCGGCCCCGCGCACCTTGGAGACCGCGACCGCGCGATTGAGCGTGACCACGGGTGACGGCTGGATGACTTCCAACGCGCCGTAGAGCAGGTCGATCTGCTTCCAGTCGGTATCCTCGGGCTTTGCAGCGCGCGCATGCAGCGCGGCGATCGCGGCCTGGATCTGATAGGGCCCGCTACGGCGGTGACGCATCGCCTTGTCGATCAGCGCAAGGCCCTCGGCGATCAACTTTTGATTCCAGAGCGAGCGATCCTGGTCCTCGAGCAGGATCAAGCTGCCGTCCGCATCGAACCGTGCCTCCGTGCGCGCATGCTGCAGCAGGAGCAGCGCCGTCAGGCCCATGATCTCGGGTTCGCTCGGGAACAGCCGCAACAGCAGCCGCGCGAGGCGGATCGCCTCTTCGCAAAGCGGTTTACGAATTTCCGCGGTATCACCGCTTGCGGAATAGCCTTCGTTGAAGATCAGATAGATCATCGCGGCCACCGCGGCGAGACGCTCCGAGCGCTCGACCGCGCCCGGCGTCTCGAACGGCACATTGGCATCCGCCACGCGCGCCTTGGCGCGGGTGATGCGCTGCTCCATCGCCGCTTCGCTGACCAGAAACGCCCGCGCGATCTGCTTTACCGACAGGCCCGAGACGATGCGTAGCGCCAGCGCGATCTGCTGGGTCGGCGGCAGCTCGGGATGGCAACAGATGAACATCAGCCGCAAGATGTCGTCGCGATAATGCGAGCCGTCGAGCCGTTCGGCGATTTCATCCTCGGCATCACCGAGATCGGAGATCGCGTGATCGTCGTCCGGCAACGGCTCCTGCCTGCGGGCACGGCGCACCTCGTCGATCGCGACATTGCGGCCGACCATGATCAGCCAGGCTGCGGGGTCGCGCGGCGGACCGTTCTGCGGCCAGGTTTTCAGCGCGCGCAGGCACGCGTTCTGAAACGCCTCCTCCGCGGTGTCGAGGTTGCGGAAATAGCGCAACAAGGCGCCGACCGCCTGCGGGCGCGCCGAGCTCAGCGCGGCATCGATCCAGGCGGTGTCGGTCTCGGTCACTTCAAAGCACCTCCGGGTGCGAACATCCCGACCGGGCGGATCTCATAGGCTCCGCCGGGATTGGCGGCGCCGAGTTCCTTGGCGACATCGAGCGCCTCGTCGAGATTCTTGCAGTCGATCAGGTAAAAGCCGAGCAGTTGCTCCTTGGTCTCGGCATAGGGGCCGTCGAGCACGAGCGGCGGCTCGTCCTTGCGCAGCGTGGTGGCGGCCGTGGTCGGCAGCAGCCGCGCCACCGGACCCAACCGGCCCTGCTTTGCCAGCTTCTCCTGTACCACGGCCAGCTTCTTCATCACGGCGGCATCCTGCTCCTTGCTCCAGGAGCCGACAAAATCCTCGTCATGGTAGCAAAGGATGGCATAGAGCATGGGCTATCGATTCCCTCGTTTCCTCTGAAAGACGCTGCATTATGCCCTGACCCGACAGCGCGCGGAAATATTTTGCGCGGCCGGATGCGTACGTTAATGTCGCTGGCTGATCCCCCAAAAGATGAGGCTAAATTGCAAATGACGAAAGGCGCGCTCGCGCTTCTGATCCATGGCGGCACCGACAACTGGTCGCCGGAGCGGTGGAAAGCCCGCTTCGAGCAGGTGTGCGGCGACCGGCGCGTCGTCCTGCTGCCCGCGACCGGCTGCGATCCGGCCGAGGTGCATTATGCGGCGGTGTGGAAGCCGGTTCCCGGCGAGCTCGCGGCCCTTCCGAACCTGAGGGTGATCTTCAACCTGGGCGCCGGCGTCGATGCGCTGATGGCCGACAACTCGCTGCCCGAGGTGCCCTTGGTGCGGGTCGCGGTCGACGACCTCACCAAGCGGATGATGGAATATGTCGTCCTGCACGTGCTGATGCATCATCGGCAGGAGCTTTACTTGCGGGATTCGCAGCGCGCCAGGCGCTGGGCGCCAAAATACCAGTGGCCGGCCAGCGCGATTTCGGTCGGCATCATGGGGCTCGGGACGCTCGGCGCGCATGCGGCGCAGATCTTGAAGCAGATCGGCTTTGGCGTGACGGGCTGGAGCCGCAGCCGCAAGGAGATCGAGGGCATCACATGCTTTGCGGGCAGCGCGCAGCTCGAGGCATTCCTGCGCCGCACGGACATTCTGGTCTGCCTGCTGCCGCTGACGGCGGATACGCGCGGCATCCTCAACCGCGACCTCTTTGCAAAGCTCAACCGGACAAGCCCGCTCGGCGCGCCCGTGCTCATCAATGCCGGCCGCGGCGGCCTACAGAACGAAGCGGATATCCTGGCCTGTCTCGACGACGGCACGCTCGGCGCCGCATCTCTGGATGTCTTCAGCCAGGAACCCCTGCCCGCCGACAGCACGTTCTGGAGCCATCCCAAGATCGTGCTGACGCCACATAATGCCGCCGATACCGACCCCGACGCGATCTCCCGCTATGTGGCGGACCAGATCGCGCGGTTCGAAGCTGGCGGCAAGCTGGAGAACGTGGTGGATCGCAGGCGGGGATATTAGTCGTCGCTCCGGCGAAAGCCGGGGCCCATACCGCGGAATCTATCTGTCTTCGTCGGTGGGCGTCTCCCTTCGCAACAGCAAACGACTGGGGTTACGGGGTCCCGGCTCTGCGCTTCGGCTGGCCGGGGACGACGGAGCGCTTTATTTCGCGGCTGTCCCGCACATCACCCCAACTGCATTCCTCACGATTGCTTCCAGCTCCTTGCGCGGCACGTGCGCGCGGGCGCGGAGGGCGATGGTGTGGATGGTGGCAGAGCCGAGCTGCCCCAGCGCGACCGGATCGGCAGCTTCCGGCAGCTCGCCTTTGTCCTTGGCCAGGCGGAAGCATCTGGCGAAGGCCTTGTCGAGCTCGGACAATGCGTCAATCACCATCGCGCGAATGGCGGGATCGTGCACGGCGTCGGATGCTGCGGTCAGCACCGTGAAGCAGCCCTTCGGTCCGTCCTCGCCGGAAAGATACATGTCGAGCGCGACCGCATAGATTCGCTCCAGCCGTTTGCGCAAGCTCAGCTCGCTCCTGAACACTTCGCTTAACGCCGCGCGCGCATCGTCGCGGTAGCGTTGATAGCTCTTGATGTAGAGCTCGCGCTTGTCGCCGAAGGCGCCATAGAGGCTCGGCCGGTTCATGCCGGTCGCGGCGGAGAGATCATCCAATGACGTCGCGGCAAAGCCGCCCTTCCGAAACAGGTCGAGCGCCTTGCCGAGCGCAACGTCGGGCTCATAGGCGCGCGGACGCCCGCGCCGCTTCGGCTCGCTTCCCGGCTTCCCTGTTTTTTGTACCATTTCGCAATAAATTCCTTGACGGCGAATATATTATGCGGAACAGTATAAAAATCAACAACGGCCCGCTGCGCTGGCCCAACGCTCGAAGGAGGATTCCGATGGACCTGTATTTCTCGCCGCTTGCCTGCTCGATGGCGACACGGATCGCACTCTACGAGGCGGGCGCTGAGGCCAATTATCTGGAGGTCGATCCCAAGACCAAGGTGGTGCTGAAAGACGGCTCCGATTTCCGCAAGGTGAATCCGCTCGGGCTGGTCCCGACGCTGCGCACCGACGATGGCGCCGTGCTGACCGAGAATGCCGCGATCCTGCAATATGTCGCCGACCGCTTGCCGCAGGCCGGCCTCGGGACTGCGCCGGGCATGGAGCGCAGCCGGCTGCATCAATGGCTCTGCTTCATCGGCACGGAGCTGCACAAGGGCTTGTTCGTGCCGCTGCTCGACAAGAAGGCGGCGCCGGAGGTGAAGGGTTGGGTACTCGACAAAAACCTGTCGCGGCTCGATTATCTCGAGAACTATCTGAGCGGCCGTGACTATCTGCTCGACCATTTCAGCGTGGCCGACGCCTATCTCGTCACCGTGATCAACTGGACCATGGCGACGCCGCCGGTTGAACTCGCGAAATGGCCGGCCGTGAAGTCCTATTACGAGCGCTTGCGCGCGCGGCCTTCGGTGGCGAAGGCGATTGCGGAGGAGTTCGAGCTCTACAAGGCCGAGATCGCGCGCCACAAGGCGGCGGCATAACTTTCTGTCGTTCCGGCCAAGCGACCTGTCCGTCGTAGCTCAAGAGGGAAGGAGGAAGCGCAAGCCGGTCCTCGCGAGCGTTTGCGCTCATCGCGATATCGCGGAATCGATCGATAGCTTCACCGTCATGGCCGGGCTTGTCCCACGGCTGTCCGGTTTAGGTTTGGCATAGGTCGAGGCTCATCTGTCGGTGATCTCTAAGGATTGGCGGGGTGGATCGAGCAGATGGTCGATCCGCCGAGCATGAGGTTTTGAACGATCAGACGAGTGAAGGTCAAAAGACTTGTGACGCCGTTCTGGGTGGCATGGGCCANGCGCAGGAGNAGAAAGGCGATGAGTGCGACGGCGATCTGAATGCGCACGGCGTTCTCGGAAGTGCCAAAGAAGTGGCGGATTTTGAGGGTGTGCTTTATCCAGCGGAAGAACAGCTCGATCTGCCAGCGGCGTCTATAGAGCTCCGCGATCTCGTCCGCCGGGGCGTCGAGATCGTTGGTGAGGATACGTAAGATCTTGCCGGTTTCGGTGCGGACCTTGATCTCGCGCACCGGGTCCTGGAACGGGTTC
>NZ_AWZU01000004.1 GCF_000472385.1 Bradyrhizobium sp. ARR65 | reverse complement strand
TCCTCATATTCTGCGATCAAGAACCGCCACTTCTGAATGTAATTCCGTTCAATCGTCCGGTCGAAGCTGTTGTCGCGCATCGAATCCCCCTGCTGGGCTGGATCCGATCAGCGAATTAGTGAACATGCACAGCAATGACGGCGGAGGTCGGTGCGTCCCCCGCTTCCCTCAGCTCGGCAAAACGCTCTACCGTGCGCGCGCGGCCTTCCTGCGCGCCGGGCGTTCGGACGCAGTCGCCCTGCGGCTGTCCGGTGGGGCGGCGTCCATATAGGTGAGCATCGCCACCGCATGATCACCGCATCCAACCAGACGCGCCATGATCGCCGACAGCCGCGTGAAATCGTCGGCGCTGAGGCAATCGAACAGGGCATCGTTGACGGGCGCCTGGATCGAAACGAGATCGTCAAGCATCTTGCGCCCCTTCGCCGTCACGGTCAGCAGCACACGCCGGCGGTCGACGTCATTGGTGCGCTTCTTCACCAGGCCTGCCTTGACCAGCTTGGCGACCTCGATCGTGACAAAAGCGCCCGACAGATGCAGGTGCTCGGCGATTCGGCTGACGCCGACCCCCTCCTCGCCCTCCAGATGCGCGATCGAGATCAGCGTCGTATAGGCAATTCCTGAGATACCGAGCCGTCGGCCGAAATAGGCGCGGCACTCATCGACGCGGGCGCTGAACGCAAGAAAATCGTGAATGAATTGCCGAAAGCGGATGTCGGTGCCGTCCGGCATCAATTCCGGCTTGGAAACTGTAAGTCGGGACACGCCTTTAGACCTTTGCAAAGCCGTGGCCGAGCAAGAACGCTTGACCTCCCCGTCAGCTTAAACACGTTCGCAAGGCCAGAGCTACTGGGTTTCGCCAAGCCGGCAAGCGCAACCAGTCGCGAGACCGCGCCAGCCGGTTCCTTCTGGATGATCCCTCACGCCTAATGTTTGAGGCCGCGGCCGCGCCTGAATTCATTCAGGCGAGCCGTACCTCCTGGTCCGATCGCGCCTGCGCGTCGTAGATCTTGATCTGCAGCATCGGAAAGCGTCGCTTCAGGTCCCGCGCGCCGGTCTCGGCACCTTCCTTGGTCTTGAACTCCGTCTTGACTCGACCGTCAATCACAAGCGCGTAGCCGCTGGTCGGCAGCTCTCGGTTCAACCTAAGCATCAGCAAAACCAGATTTGGAATTAGCTTCTTCGGTCCTCTCGGGCCGTTTCCGCTCTAAGGTGAGTCTCGATGCCGGAGCAAGCGAAAACCAGCCGTGGGCCCGGTCGAACCAACGGGCGAATTTTCGGCTGTAGTGAACCATTCACAATTTTGCGTCGCGAGCGTCCGCCGGCGCGAATCTCGGCGTCGAGCCGGCGGGGATCCGCGCCGGAGAGACTGCCTTCCTACCATGCCGCGAGATAGGTCCCCTTGAAGCGCTTATCGAGAAACTCCCTCACCGGGTCCGAATGATACGCCGCGATGAGCTGCTGCACCCACGGCTTGTCCTCGTCCTCCTCACGAACGGCGAGAATATTGACCCAGGGGCCCTCGACATTCTCGTGGGCGATCGCGTCGACGGCCGGATTGAGCCCTGCCTGCACGGCGTAGTTGTTGTTGATCGCCACCAGGTCGACATCCTGCAGCGCGCGCGGAAGCTGTGCCGCATCCAGCTCGACGAACCGCAATTTCTTCGGATTGTCAGTTATGTCGGCGACCGTCGATGCAACGTTGTTCGGATCCTTCAATTTGATCACGCCGTGCAAGGCGAGGATCATCAAGCCGCGTGCGCCGTTCGAGGGATCATTGGCAATCGCAACGCGCGCGCCCTCGGGCAGATCGCTCAGCTTCTTGTACTTCAGCGAATAGACGCCCTGCGGCGAGGCGATGGTGTTGGCCACCTTCACGATCTTCCAGCCGGTTTTCGATATCTGGTTCTTCAGGTAAGGCTCGTGCTGAAACGAATTCGCCTCGATGTCCTTGAGCGCGAGGGCCTGATTGGGGATGACATAGTCGGTAAACTCGACGACCTTGATGTCGAGGCCGCGCTCGGCGGCGACCTTCTTGACCACGTCCATGATCTCGGCATGAGGACCGGCCGTCACGCCGACGCGGATTGTCTCGGCCTTCGCAGGCATCGACAGAGCTAGGGCAACGGCGACAATCGCGGCAAAGCTACGCATTCATCTCTCCAAACAGGTTGATGGGCAATATTCGAGCGGCGGTCTCAGCGATGTCGCAGGCGCCGATTGACACGGCGTGCCAGATAATCGCCTGCGGTTTGCACCGTCTGTACCAGCACGATCAGAACCAGCACGACCGCCAGCATCATTTCCGGCATGAAGCGCTGATAGCCATAGCGGATGCCAAGATCGCCCAGGCCACCCCCACCGACGGCGCCAACCATTGCGGAATAGCCGAGCAGGCTAACGACAGCCAGCGTCAAGGCCATGACGAGTCCCGGCAGCGCTTCCGGGATCAGCACCTTGAACACGATCTGCAGCGGGCTCGCACCGAACGAGGACGCCGTCTCGATCAGCCCGGCATCCACCTCGCGGATCGCAGCTTCCACCAGGCGCGCGATGAACGGTGCCGCGGCGATCGTGAGCGGCACGATTGCGGCCCCGGAGCCGATCGAGGTGCCCGCAACCAGCCGCGTGAAGGGAATGATGGCAACGACCAGGATGATGAATGGCGTCGACCGCGTCGCGTTGACGATGATGCCCAGCACCGCATTGACGGCCGGCGCGGCGAACAACTCGCCCTTGCGGCTGGTCGCCAGGAAAATCCCGATCGGCAGGCCGAACAACGTCGCCAAGAGCGCGGCGACGGAGACCATGAACAGGCTTTCGCCGGTCGCCTCGATGATCAGATTGATGAGCTCACGCGACATAGCCAAGACGCTCCACCGGGAATTGCTGCTGCGAAAGATAGGTCAGCACCTGCCGCGCCGTAACCTCGCCACCGGGAATGCCGATGATCAGCGAGCCGACATGCTGGCCGCCGATCTCGTCGATACGGGCCGAGAGCAGCGCGACGTCGACCGCAAGCTCGCGTGCGAGGCGAGCGACGATGGTGTCGCCCGCATCCGTTCCCCGCACCTGCACGCGAATGACGGCCCGGCCACCCGGAATCGGCTGAGGCGCGAGCCGGCTCGTCAGCGAGACCGGAATATTGTCGCCAAGCACCTCGGCCAGAAAGCTCTGGGTGATCGGATGCTTCGGGCGGGTAAAGATGTCCGCGACATGTCCCCGCTCGACGATATTGCCGGCATCGATCACGACGACTTCCTTGGCGAGCTGACGGACGACGGAAATCTCATGGGTGATCAGGACGACGGTGACGCCGAGCTCGCGATTGATGTTGGCGAGCAGATCGAGGATCGCGCGCGTCGTCTGCGGGTCGAGCGCTGAGGTTGCCTCATCCGACAAGAGGACATTCGGTCTGGTGGCGAGCGCACGGGCGATGCCGACGCGCTGCTTCTGGCCGCCGGACAGCTCGGAGGGATAGCGATCATGCTTATCGGCAATGCCAACGAGGTCCAGCAGTTCGGAAACGCGCACCGCGACATCGGCCTTCGACCAACCGGCAATTTCGAGCGGCAGGGCGATATTGTCCGCCGCCGTCCGCGACGACAACAGGTTGAAATGCTGGAAGATCATGCCAATAGAGCGCTGCGCCAGGCGCAGCTCCCGACCCACCAGGCTGGAGATGTCGCGGCCGTCGACAACGACCCGCCCGGTGGTCGGTTTTTCCAGCCCGTTGATCAGCCGGACGAGGCTCGACTTTCCCGCGCCCGAACGGCCGATCACGCCGGTGATCGATCCGCGCGGAATGGCAAAATCGATGTGCTGCAGCGCCTGGACGCCCGGCTTGTCGCGATAGGCGGGATAGACTTTCGAGACGGCCTCGAACCGGACCATGGCGTCCTGTTCGACGGGACTTGCGGAAATGGTCGGAACTGATGGGATAGCCCGCGCGACCGCCAGCGATTGATGTGCATTCATTCGACAATTCCAACTCTCATGACGCGGCCGCGCCACAGCCCTTCGCGGATCAAGAAAGCAATAGCTCAGTGGCCGAATAGCTGGAGATCGCTATCGACGATGGCGAGCGGCGCGGCCGGTGCACCCGTCGCGGCGCTTCCGATCGCCGTCCGACGGTCTTGGCCCGCCGACCGATTTGTTGCGATTTTGATGGACCACCCGCGCCCGGTGCCGCAGCGCACAACAACATGGCCTGCAGCCGCGTCCGTGGCAATTTCAGATATCGGCGTCAAAGTAGGCCAAGCTTTCCCTGGCCGTCGTACCAAAAGAAGATTTTTGTGGTCAGGCAATATAGGTCTTGTCTCGGGATCGGACACGACAGGCCATTGTGCCCCCCTCTCCCACATGCCACAGGCGTTCAAGACCGCGATCCGCTCGCACCGGTTCGATGACGGCTTCACACTGCCCGACTATTTCGATTAATGCTGGCGCGCCGCGCTGCGAACGAGGAGAAGAAGGTGACCATCGAGAAGCAGGTTTCGACCAGCCGTGCCCCCGAATATCAGGCCGACCGCATCTTCGTTGACCGCTGGTCGCCGCGCGGGTTTAGCCGGGAGGAAATCCCGGAAACGGTTCTCCACGGCTTCTTCGAGGCCGCGCGCTGGGCACCATCCGCTTTCAACTCCCAACCGTGGCGCTTTCTTTACGCTTTGCGCGGCCAGCCGGAATTCGAGACCTTTCTGGCGCCCCTGATTGCGTTCAACCAGGACTGGGCGCGCCACGCCGCGGCCCTGATCTATTTGCTGTCGAAGAAGGAGTTTACGGCACCGGGCAAATCCGAGCCGCAATTCTCGCGCACCCATTCCTTCGACAGTGGCGCTGCCTGGGCCAATTTTGCCAACCAGGCGACGGCCGCGGGCTGGGCCGCGCACGGCATGAGCGGCTTTGACGTCGAGAAGGCAAAGGCCGTGCTCGGAGTGCCCGACGGCTTTGCGGTCGAGATCGCAATCGCGGTCGGCCGCAAAGGCGATGGCGCACATTTGCCGCCCGCGCTCCTGCAACGCGAGCAACCGAGCAGCCGCTCCGCGGTTGGCGCCTTCGTGGCACGAGGCCTGTTTCCCGAACGCTTCCGAGGCTGATCGCGATGACCAGCATCTCACAATCCCAAATCCCTGGCACACTGCGGCCCGACGGGATACCCGAAACGACGCCGCGCGAGCTGCGCCGCCGCTGGCGTGCCGGCGAAGAGGTCGCCCTGCTCGACGTGCGCGAGGAAGGGCCCTATTCCCTTGCCCATCCGTTCTTTGCGGTCTCGCTGCCGCTCTCGCAAATCGAACTGCGCATTCTCGATCTGATCCCGCGGCTGACCGCGCCGATCGTCGTTTACGACAATGGCGAGGGATATGCGGCGCGCGCCGTGGCCCGCATTTCGAGGCTTGGGTTTACGGACGTCTCCATCCTCCGCGGCGGTCTTGCCGGTTACGCAGAGGTCGGCGAGGTCTTTCGCGATGTCAATGTGCCGAGCAAGGCGTTCGGAGAGCTGGTCGAAGCGATTCGCCACACCCCTTCTCTTTCCGCACGCGAGGCCAGGGAGCTGATCGAGAGTGAGCCCGACCTCGTCGTGCTCGACGCGCGGCGGTTCGAGGAATACCGCACCATGAGCATTCCCCGGGGCATCAGCGTTCCCGGCGGCGAGCTTGCGTTTCGTGCGCGCGAAATCGCGCCTTCGCCCGATACCACCATCATCGTCAATTGCGCAGGCCGGACCCGCAGCATCATCGGCACCCAATCGCTGATCAATGCCGGCCTCCCCAACAAGGTCTTTGCGCTCCGCAACGGCACCATCGGCTGGACGCTGGCCGGGCACACGGTCGAGCGCGGCAGGACCGACCGCTTCCTGCAGCGGCCCGAGGCGACCTATCCCACCGCCCTTACCGACGCGAAAGCCTGGGCCGACCGCGTCGGCGTTTCCGTCCTGGATCGCGCCACGTTCGACCTTTTCCAGGCGCAGGCGAATGAACGCACGCTCCACCTTCTGGATGTGCGGACGCCGGAGGAATATGAGCGTGGACATCCGGCGGGTTTCGCCTCGGCGCCGGGCGGCCAGCTCGTGCAGGCGATCGACGAGTGGGTCGCGGTCCGCGGCGCGCGGCTGGTATTATTCGATGACGATGGAATCCGCGCGCGAATGACCGCTTCCTGGCTGGTCCAGATGGGCTGGGAAGCCCATGTCGTGGGACCGGACGTGATCGCGGCGACGAGTGCCGGAACGCCCGCGCCGCGCCGCCCCGCTCTCCCCGATCCCGGCGGTGACGCAAATTTCGATCGCAGAACTCGCCGCCCATGCGAAGGACCGGACGGTTGTCGATCTCGCGCGCAGTCCCGCCTACGCGGCGGGCCATATTCCGGGTGCGCACTTCGTTCTGGCCTCGCGTTTCGCCGAGGATCTGTCCCGCCTGCCCGGCGACGGACCGATCGTCCTGACCAGCGCCGACGGCGATGAAGCGCTGTTCGCGCTTGCAGACGCAGCGGCGGCGACGCCACGCAAGGTCACCGTGCTCAAGGGTGGAACGCGTGCCTGGGCCGAAAGCAATCTCGCGCTGGAGCGGGATCATCACTCCTGGGTGTCGCAACCCGATGACGTCTACAAGCGCCCCTATGAGGGCACGGATAATGCCACCGCCGCAATGCAGGCCTATATCGACTGGGAGCTGCAGCTCGTCGCGCAACTCGCCAATGATTCAGTATCCAACTTCCATGTCGTCTGATCGGATTGGTGCTGGGCAGAGGCTCGGCCCCCAGCCCCGGCGCGAGCGGACCTCCGGTTATAACCGCTCCCGCATCAGCGGCTCGTCGGCAAGAATCTCGTCCAGTGCAAGCGGCGTCTCCTTCCGCATCGACCATTCGGAGCGGGCAGCGGCACGGCGCAGAGCGCGCTCGCTGATCGGCAGTTGTAGACGCTCGAACAGCGCCTGCATCTCCGCTTGCGCCGCAAGATGCGACTCGTTCGGACCGGCCCCGAGCGTGATCTCGTCCGGCGGATCGAACGCGGTCACTCCCAAGGGGAAGAACTGCCGATAAACCGCCCGCTCGGCGGAGCCCTCGGCGTCCCTGAAGCCAACGCGCAGGCCGAGTTCGGCGAGACTGTGCTTGACCAGCGCGCCTTCGCACATGCGGTTACGGATCACCACCCAATCGATGAAGCCGGGATCAAGTTGCCGCCTCCTCGCTCGCGCCGCGCAAACCATCGCCGCGTAATGACCGGTTCGGATGATTTCATGCGTGACAGGATCGATCAGGCCCAGCGAGCAAAGGTCAAGAAAGCTGTCCTGCAAGGGCGTCAAAATCGTATCGGCAGCCAAATGGGCCACGCGCATGAGGTAGCTGTCGTGCGAAGGCGTATCGATCACGAGGAAGTCGCAGGACGCCTCAAAGCTCGCGATCGCCTCTTGCAGCCACTCGAGTTCCTTGGCTTCGTTCTCGTCGGCCCTGATGCCCTGGGCGGCGGCGATATGCCGGTGCAGCGGAACTTCGAGCTCGATGCGCTGGTGGTTCGCCCATATACGGCGGTTTTCGATATAGCAGGTCAGGCTGCGCTGATCGGGGTCGAGGTCAAGCGCTGCGACCTTTTGCCCGGCCTTCAACAGGCCGATGGCCACGTGCATCGCCAGCGTCGTCTTGCCCGAGCCGCCCTTCCCGTTACCGACGACAATGACGTAAGGTGCACTTCGCAATCTGCGAAGCGCTCCGTGCTGCATCTGACACTCCAGCGCTTTGCGAGACGTCGTTCACTAATCCGTCGCCGGGCCGCGCCGTTCCCGAACGCGCAGCACGGGAGCGCAACGGCCGCAACACATCCTTGTGACCCGATTACGACCGACGAACGTTCAACATCCGCTTCGCTTGCGCAAAGCCGGAGAGAGGTTCCTTTCACCACCAGGATGCTCTCGCCGCGGAGGCGGCCTACGCTTCACGCGAACCGACGCCTTGATCTTGATCAATTGACATGAGCCGTGTTCAACTTACCTCTGCAGAGTTGAGCAGAGGAGATTCAGACGGTGGCGCGCGAACGAGTGATCTCTCCAACCGGCCGAGGCATTGTCTTTGCCACCATCTCGGCACTGGCTCTCACCACATCGGCTTCGCCGCTCGTCGCAGCCCCCGCGGCGGTCTCGAACGGCGTCTCTGCCATGCCGACATCGAGCGATGCGACGGATTTCAGCGCAGCCCGCCGTCACCGTCGTTACCATCGCGGGCCGAGCGCCGCCGGCGCGGCCTTCATGGGGATGGCGCTTGGACTGGCCGCCGGCGCTATCGCTGCCCAGCAACGACGCGAATATTATGAGAACTACGGCTATTACTACGGCCCCGGACATTACGGGCCGGGATCCTATTACGGTCCGCGATACTACTATCCGCCCTATTGACTGCGCTATTCGCTAAGGCGGCGGAACGTTGCGCTGCAGATCCTCCAGCCACGCCGCTGCGTTGCCATCGGACGGCGCGCGCCAATCGCCTCGCGGCGACAGCGACCCGCCTGCCGACACTTTCGGACCATTCGGCAACGCCGACCGCTTGAATTGGCTGAAGGCAAAGAACCGGCGCAGGAACACCTCCAGCCAATGGCGAATCTCCGCCAGGCCGTAGGCACGGCGCTGGTCGGCCGGGAAGCCGGGCGGCCACTGGCCGGCCGCGCCGTCCTTCCAGGCGTGCCATGCCAGAAAGGCGATCTTGGAAGGACGAAATCCGTAGCGCAGTGTGTAGAACAGGTTGAAGTCCTGCAATTCATACGGGCCGATCGCGGCCTCGGTGCTTTGCGGCTTCTCGCCTGCGGCCGCGGGCACGAGTTCCGGGGAGATCTCCGCCGCCAGAATGGCGCCGAGTGTATCTCCCACCTCCGGGGCAAACTGCTGCGAAACGATGACCCAACGGATCAGGTGCTGGATGAGGGTCTTCGGCACGCCGGCATTGACGTTGTAGTGCGACATCTGGTCGCCGACCCCATAGGTGCACCAGCCGAGCGCCAGTTCCGACAGATCGCCGGTGCCGATGACGATGCCGCCGTGATAATTGGCCAGCCGAAACAGGTAATCGGTGCGCAGCCCGGCCTGCACGTTCTCGAAGGTGATATCGTACACCGGCTCGCCGCGGCCAAAGGGGTGGCCGAGCTCCTTGAGCATCTGGGTCGCGGTGGGACGGATGTCGAGCTCGTGCGCGCTCACGTGCAGCGCCTTCATGAGCGCGAGCGCGTAGCTCTTGCTCTGGCTCCCCGTCGCAAAGCCCGGCAACGTGTAGGCAAGCACGTTCGAGCGGGGAAGGCCGAGCAGGTCGATCGCCTTGGCGGCGACGATCAACGCGTGCGTCGAGTCCAAGCCGCCCGAGACGCCGATGACGACGCGCTTGGTGCCGGTCGCCTGCAGCCGCTGCACGAGACCGGCGACCTGGATGTTGTAGGCCTCGTAGCAATCCTGCGCGAGCCGAGTCTCGTCGCTCGGCACGAAGGGGAAGCGTTCGACGCTTCGAATCAATCCGATATCGGCCGTAGGCGGCCGCAGCGAAAAGGCGGTGCGGCGAAAGCTGCCGCCGCGCGTCCCGATCTCGCGCCTGTTGTCGTCGAAGGTGCCCATCGACACGCGCTCCTGCCGGAGCAGGTCGAGATCGACGTCGGCGAAAGTGATCTGTCCGCCCCGGCGGAAACGCTCGCCTTCCGCAAGCAGCACGCCGTTCTCGAAAATCGCGGTCTGGCCGTCCCAGGCAAGATCGGTCGTCGACTCGCCGTCGCCCGCCGCGGCATAGACATAGGCCGCAAGGCACCGCGCGGAGCAGGATTGACAGAGAAGGGCGCGCGCCCGCGCCCTGCCGATGGTGATCGGACTTCCCGAGAGATTGGCGAGCACGGTGGCGCCAGCCAGCGCGAGCTCCGAGGCCGGCGTCACGGGGATCCACATGTCCTCGCAGACTTCCACCCCGACGGTGAGGCCTGGGATGTCCTCAGCCTCGAACAGAAGATCGACGCCAAACGGCGCCCTCGTCTGCGCGATCGCGATCTCCAGTCCCGCCATGCCCGCGCCGGAGGCGAAGTGGCGGCCTTCATAGAATTCCCGGTAGGTCGGCAGATAGGTCTTGGGCACGACGCCGAGGATGCGCCCGCGATGGATCACCACGGCGCAATTGTAGATCCGCGCCCCGAACCGCAGCGGCGCGCCGATCACGAGAACCGTCATCAGCTCGGCCGAGGCCTCGGCAAGCGTGGCAAGCCCCCGCTCCACGGAATCGAGCAGCGGATCCTGCATGACGAGATCTTCGATCGCATAGCCCGAGAGACAAAGCTCGGGAAATACGGCGAGCGCAGCGGCATTCTGATGACAGGCCCGCGCCGCATTGAGAATCGCCGCCGCATTGGCGGTCGGATCGGCCACGCTGGCGACCGTGACGCAGGCTGCCACGCGGGCAAAGCCATGCCGATAGATCGAGTGGAAACTCATTTCGCCGGATACCTCCTTATTCCCGCTTATAGGACATCGGCCGTCGCGCGGAACAGGTCAAGCGAGGCTTTTCCGCCCCGCATCCGCACGAAATGGCGTCCCGAGCGCAAGCCACGGCCCGACCACAGCCCGAGCTCGATCAAGCTTGCTGTCCCTGGATTTGTGCGCGATGAAATCGGGTCGCTCCCCAGCGCGATGAGGCCTCCACCGCCCTCAAGTTTGTACTATTCTTGCCGTCGGAGAACCAAGTTCCGTCTGTAGGGGTCTCGCTTGCTGAAGAAAAACGAACTCCTCGCCGCGCTGGAGCAACGGCTCGGACGGCTGCACGCCCGCCAGCGGCTGGGCATCGAGGCCGATCACGAGGCGCAGGTGTTCGGCCAGGGCCTGAACTTCTTTCATATCGAGAACTGGTATTCGGTTCACTCCGTCATACGCAACACGCTGAAGTTGTGCGGGCTTTATTGGCGCGGGCGCAAGAACGCCGAGCGCATCGTCCTGAAGACAAACCACGTCCCCTCAACGAGGCTGCCCGCGCAATTCGATGGTTTCACCATCCTTCATATCAGCGATACCCATGTCGACATGAATCAGCGCGCCATGCAGCGGCTGGCCGAACTCGTTACGGGACTGCAATATGACGTCTGCGTCTTGACCGGTGACTTCCGCGGCGCGACGTTCGGTCCCTTTGATGCGGCCTTGAAGGGCATAGAACGGCTGGTCGCGCATTTGAAGCCGCCGATCTTCGGCGTGCTCGGCAATCACGATACCATCCAGATGCTGCCCGAGCTGGAGGCGATGGGCATTCGAATGTTGCAGAACGAATGCGGGGTCATCACACGCGGCGAACAGTCGATCTATCTGGCCGGAATCGACGATGCCCATTATTTCCGGGTCGACAATATCGAGAAGGCCGCCGCGCCCATACCTGAAGGCGCATTCGCGATCCTGTTGTCGCACACGCCGGAAATCTATCGGCAGGCCGCACATGCCGGCTTCGACCTGCTGCTCTCCGGTCACACCCATGGCGGGCAGATCTGCCTGCCCGGCGCGATCCCGATCACGCTGGATTCGGTGCTGCCGCGCCGGATGGGCGCCGGCGCCTGGCACTATGGCAATATGACCGGCTACACCTCGGTCGGCGCCGGGTCCAGCGTCGTCGCGGTGCGCTACAACTGCCCGCCGGAAATCACCCTGCACCGCCTGACGCGCGCCTGATCGTCAATAGGGCTGATCGCGAATGCGCAGGCTGTACAGAATGCGCGAGACGATCAGTTCGCCCACCACGAAGATGCCGACGCAGACGACAATGTCAGCGAAGGTCAGCGCCAGCATGGCTTGGCACACCAGCAACGGAAACAGGGATTCCGGGATCTGATCCAGGCCAATCGCCTGGCTGCTCGGCCTCAGCTTCAAGCGCCGCTTGATGAAGCTCGAGAACAGGTCGCCGATCATGGCGAAGGCCGCCATCAGCGCGCCCACACCGACGGACACCGCAAGCAACGGCGCCACCGCCGCCGTGGCGGCGATCGAAGAGATCACGCCGCGAATCGTCTTCGATGCACCAAACAGCGGCTGGCCATCGAGAAAGCGCATCCCGCCATCCAGCGGGACCGCCAGTCGGGATCCGCAGATCTTCTTGACGATGACCGGCGTTCCGTTCGCAAGCATCAGAAGCGCAAGCGCCTGCGCGATCGGAAAGATCTGCATGTTGTCCTGCCGCTTATGACATGCATCAACGCCGATGTGACTAGGCATCACGGGCGTTGATACATATCAGGCCAGGCAACAGATCAGACGACGAGACGCCGAAGTTCAATAGCCAAAATAGCACGACAGCACGTAATCCCAATCCAGCTCAGGCCGAACGGGGGGACGTCGGCATTCGTCATAGTAGAATTGATAGTTCTTCCAGAACTGGGCGGCATCCCTATAAGGACCTGGCCGCGGCTCGTCGTAGCCCTGCATCGGATAGCCGATGCCAATCGCCGCATGGCTGTGAGCGAGGGCGATACGGCCGCCTCCCCCATCCGCGCGAACAGGTGTCATCACGGCGAGCAATCCCGCGACCGCAACAGCACCGAGCCGTTCCGCCATTCTCATGGTCAGGTCCTCCCTGTCAGGATGACGTAAGGGTGTACAACGCAAGTAGGTCCCGCACTGCGGAACATCAACAACCGGCCATGCCTATCGTTTCAACAATTTCTTGAGCCGCGACAGCGGCGGGGTGTTGATGATGTGAACGGCCAGGGCCAGCCGCGGCGGCGGGTTCGGCGCACGCCCGGTAGTCACCTCTCGATGCGGATCGGAAATCCGCGCTCAGGCTTATGCGATTTCGCGAGCGCGCAAAGCCGCCTCGCCGCTTTGCAGCCAGGCGGCAACGCGCCGCCACGACGTCGTGAGCGTCCTCGCACCCATGAACAAGCCGAGATGAGTGGAAGGTGCGATCGCGCGCTCGATGAACGCCGCCTGCGTTCCCAGCAACGAAGCGGTCGCCAGCGCCTGCGCCGCCGGCACCACCTCATCCTCAGTGCCGGCCAGCAGGAAGATCGGCACCTTCAGCCGATCAAGGTGAACTTCGCGCCCCAACGCGACGAAGCCGCCTTTTGCCAGTCGATTCTCCCTGAAGATCCAGTTGACCACCTGGAGATAATACGTGCCCGGCAGATCCACGGTTTGATTGTGCCAGCGATCGAACCGCTCCTGCAACGCCTTGTCGGCAGCACTATCTGGCGACAGGCTTCTTTGCAGCACCACTTCGGCGTCAGCCGAAGGACTCCAGAAGCGGAGGATGTCATCGCCCCTCACGATCCCGCCGCCGCTATTCACCAATCCTTCGAATGCACCCAGCGAGGCATTGGCAACCATCAGCGAAAGATCGGACTCGACCGACATATCGACGGGCGAGCCGACGAGCACCAACCGACGCACCTTCTCCGGGAAGCGCGCGGCATAGACCAGCGACAGCCAGCCACCCTGGCACAGACCGACCAGATCGACCGGCCAGCCGATCTCGTCGATCGCAACATTCAGATCGGCAAGGTAATTGTCGATCGACAGATAGCGCATGTCGGAGGAAGCCGAGCGCCAATCCGTCGCATACAAACGGTTGAGCCCGCCGCGTTGCAGCGCCTCCACAAGGCTGTGGCTAGGTGCAAGATCGGCGACCAAGGCGCCGTGCAGCGCATACGGCGCGCAGATGAGAACGGGATTGCTACCTTGCGCTCGCGAAAAGTCGCGCAGGCGCAAGGTAGCGAGGTCGAGCGCGACCTTGTTCGGCGTCGTCCAGGCCAGTTCGGTGTCGTCGCGCTTTTCGGTTGCGCCCACCCCCTGTTCGATCCACCACGAACAGGCATCCAGGGCAAATTTTGCGGCGGTATAGGGCCACAGCATCAGGTCCTGCGGCCAAGCCGTCGCGGGTCCATCTTGTCCGGGCGTTGTTCGCTTCTCTCCCACGGTCTTGCTCCTGTGGGGCTCATCTCGCCGATGCATCCGCGGCATCAAGGCTGCCTGTCAAAAGAAGGCCTCGATGCCGACAACCGGAATGCCCTGCGATTTCAAGCTGTGATGGGTTGCAGCAATTGAACCATCGATGTCAATGCCGCGACACGCCTCTTCGATCACGACCGCGTCAAAGCCGGCACGGCGGGCATCCTCCGCCGAGTAGCGAACGCAGAAATCGAACGCCAGTCCAGCGAAGAACAGCGTCTGCCAGCCGCGCTCGCGGAGATAGCCGGCGAGCCCCGTCGGCGTCTTGTGATCATTCTCGTAAAAGGCCGAATAGGAATCGATGTCGCGGTGGATGCCCTTGCGCAGCACGAGGCTGGCGTGAGGAACCGCGAGCGCCCTGTGAAACTCGGCGCCGACGCTGTCCTGAATACAGTGATCGGGCCACAGCACCTGGTTGCCATAGTTCAGCTCGATCGTATCAAACGGGCGCTTGTGCGTGTGGTTGGAGGCGAAGGAGACGTGATCCTCCGGATGCCAGTCCTGCGTCAAGATGACGTTCTCGAATTTTGCCGCGACGCGATTGATGGCCGGAATGACCTTCTCGCCGCCCGGCACGGCAAGCGCGCCGCCGCTGCAGAAATCGTTCTGCACGTCGACCACGATCAGCGCATCCTTGTTCGAGATCTTCATGGCGGCCACTCCGGTAAGCTCATTCTCCAATCGGCGACGGCGGCGAGCTGCTCCAGCGCGGTTGACACCTGCACCTGGTAAGATACCAGCGGCCTGAAACCGCGCAGTTCCGCCGGCAGCCGCTCCAGCCCTCGACGCGCATGCGCGCGAATGTCCTCAAGCGAGGGCTGCGCAGCGATACGCCGGCCACGGGCCATCACGGGGCGGATCAGCGGTTCGCCCTCCTGCTTATGCTCCTCGGTGGAGAGCATGTCCGCGACCATCCGCCCATCCCCATCATAGCGCCGCCAGACCTGTTTGCGGCCGGGCCAAGTCGCCTTTCCCGTCGAACGCTTGCGGCGCGGCAAGCCGGCATATTCCTGCAGTTTGTAGGCACAGTCGAGCGCAGGCGCATCGGAGGAGGTCGTCAGGCTGCTACCGATGCCGATGCCGCCGATCGGCGCTTTTTCCCGCGCAAAGGCAATGAGCGTGCTCTCCTCGATCCCGCCGCTTGCGAAGATGGTGGTCTCCCTCAGCCCGCCGGTATCCAGAATTCTGCGCACGCTTTTCGCCAGTCCCACGAGGTCGCCGCTGTCGATCCGCACCGCACGCACGGTAATCCCCATTTCCTTGAGGCGCGGCGCCAGCGCGACCACTTTGCGCGCAGCAGCCTCGGTATCGTAGGTGTCGATCAGCAGCACCAGATTGTCCGGCCGGGCGCGAGCAAAGGCCTCAAAGGCGGCGGTCTCGTCATCGAACGATTGAACGAACGAATGCGCCATCGTGCCGTAGCTCGGAATGCCGAACACCTTCTCGGCGAGAACGGTCGCTGACCCGGCGAAACCCGCGATGTAGCTGGCGCGCGCAGCCATCAGGCCGGCATCCGCCCCATGGGCCCGACGCAGCCCGAAATCGACCAGCAGCTTGTCCGGCGCGAGCAACACCATCCGCGCGGCCTTGGAGGCGATCAGCGTCTGAAAATGCAGGATGTTGATGAGGTGGGTTTCAAGGAGCTGCGCCTGGGGCAACGGTGCTGTGACCCGCAGGATCGGCTCGTTGCCGAAGAAAAGGCTGCCTTCCCGCATCGCATGCACCTCACCGGTGAAGCGGAAATTGGCGAGATAATCGATCAGCTTTGCGCTGAATTTATCGGTTCGCTCAAGCCAGGTGAGGTCGTCGGTCGAGAACCTCAGGTTTTCGATGCGCTCGAGCGCCTGCTCCAGCCCCGCCGCCATAAGGAAGCTGCGCTGTGGCGGCAGCTTGCGAACAAAGAATTCGAACACGGCGACATCGGTCTGGCCGGCCTCAAGGTAGGCCTGGATCATGGCCAAGTGGTACAGGTCGGTCAGTAGGGCGCTCGGTACGGGTTCCATCCGCAATCCTCGGCGTTGTCCCGGATCAAGCGCCAGCCGGCCGATCGGTTCATCTTGTCGGAACTTTGCGAAGCCGCCATTTGACCTTCATCAACAAGCGCTGCCCTGGCCCGGGGCTATGATGCGCCAAATAGATGCCTTTGGGAGTCGTACATGAAGGAAATCCCGGATCTTGCGATATCGCCGGCGAAAGTCGCCGCGATCCTCGCCAAAGCCCGGCAGTTCGACGTCAAGGACGTGGTCACCGATCCCGACTCCGGCTCGAACGCAAGCGACGATGCCATGCTGTCGGTCCTGGAGGATCACGCCGACGATCCCGTCCGGACCGAACTCACCGCCATCATTCGCTCCCTGAACGAGGACGAGCAGGTCGACCTCGTGGCCTTGACCTGGCTCGGCCGGGGCGATGGCAGTCTCGACGATTGGCCGGACCTGCGCGCCGAGGCCTCGCGCGCGCACAACAGACGGACGGCCGAGTATCTTTTGGGTATCCCGCTCCTCGGTGATTATCTTGAAGAGAGTCTTTCAACCTTCGGCCACTCGCAGGAAGAGTTCGAGCAGCCGGTTTAGTCTCGCGAGGCGACGATCATGCCCTATCGCTCCAACGACGACCTGCCCCCGCCCGTTCGCAACCATCTGCCGGCACACGCGCAGGACATTTACCGCGAAGCTTTCAATCACGCCTACGCTTCGCACGCAGGAGACACGCGGCAGGAAGAGATCGCCCACCGCACCGCTTGGGCGGCGGTCAAACGATCCTACGCGAAAGTCGGCGAGCATTGGATGCCGCTGTACAACGCCCATTAGGCCAGGACGCCGCTCGCAAAGCTGCCTGGTGAGCGCGGCTCAATATCCGCTTCGTACTGCTCTCTGCG
The DNA here is from genome assembly GCF_000472385.1 of Bradyrhizobium sp. ARR65. Lineage (GTDB taxonomy): Bacteria > Pseudomonadota > Alphaproteobacteria > Rhizobiales > Xanthobacteraceae > Bradyrhizobium. Next base: position 281,094 of record NZ_AWZU01000004.1, on the reverse strand, counting down.
ATTGCAAGTTCGACCGACGAGTTCTTCATTCGGCGTGACGTCGCGACGTCCGCGCATAGTACCGTAGGTTATCTCTGTTGCCATTCTCAATCGGAAACGGCTCTTGAGTTTTGCGTCCCAAAAACGTGTCCGGTATCGGCTCGCGGAGCAGATGCGCCGCCTCTCTGACCAGTTCGCGTGTCTGGGCGATGAGTTGGTTCAGTGCGAGATTGGCCTTTGCGCGGTGCTGATCCTGCATTGACACGCTCTCCCTCTCTGTGCAGGCGGGAGCGCGATCGGTCTCTCAGCCACCGACGCCTACGGACTCGAGCCTTCGCCGGTGATGCTTACCAACATATCATAGTTTCAATTGGTTCCTGACGCGATTGATCGCACAACGAGCACCGAAGCCTCAAGACGTGCACCATGAACTCGCTGCCCATGAATGGGGCTGCCCACGATGCGCATATTCGACGGCGCGAAAAACCCGATTTTGTGAAACATTTCAAGCCGATTCGGGTCGTCCAGATACGACGCGAAAAATATTCCTCTTTCTTTTTTTCCGAAATATGTGATTACTTAGCATGTCCCGGCCCAATAAGAGGGGCGTTTCGCGATCGTCACGAACGTTGGGCTTGCGGATGCGGTGGACGCGTTGGTGCTAACTGACGAGCAGCGACAACGCGGACGGCGAAGTCGTGTGGTCCTGGCGCCCCGAGGCTAGCGCTAAGTTGGCGAAGATCGCTTGCGCATCTCGCCAATGACGGTGACAACAAAGTCTGGCTCACCGGGGAGAGCTCGAAGTAAGCCGTAAACCACTGCGCGGGGAAGGCCGGTGTGATTACCGCCTGTACCTGTGGTCAACGCGCACCTCGCGCAGCTTTTTCGCGCGGGGGCCCCGGGTGCATGCGGCCACCCGGCCTTCCCTGCGCCCTCGATTTTCTGGAGGGACAAGGATGTTGCAAGACTCGGATGCGGATAGCGTCGCGAGAACGAGGAAGTGCGGAAGCGCTCCTGCTGTGGCCCATCCTTCGAGACGCCTGCTTCGCAAGCTCCTCAGAGGATGAGGTCATCGCGTGTGGCGCGCTCTCACATCCTCGTGGTGAGGAGGCGCAACGCGCCGTCTTGAACCACGGGACCCCGAATCCAAAAGTGCACTGACCCTACGGCGCCTGCGTCCTGTTCGCGGGAAATCGCTTGAGCGTAGCAATCACCTCGTCGTCGCTGACTTGATGAAAATCGCGATAGAAATAACCGATTGCGCCAAAATCTTCGGGCGTGTCCAGACAGACCAGCGCGTCGACCTCGGCATGCAGTTTCTCGACGGTGTCGAGCGGCGCCACGGGGACCGCAAGCACCAGTTCCTTCGGTTGCCGCACCCGAACCGTCCTGATCGCCGCGAGTGTTGTCGCACCCGTGGCGACGCCGTCATCAATGACGATGGTTACATGATCCTTCACCTCCGACCGCGGCCGATCGCCCAGATAGTGTTTGCGCCGACGCGCGATCTCGGCAAGCTCCTCTTTGCAGACGGCATCGAACCTCTTCGCGCTGATGCCGGACAATTCGATGACGTCGCTGTTGCGGATAATGATCGGCTCCTCACCATCCGCGACCGCCCCCATCGCAAGCTCCGGCTGATCCGGCAGGCCAATCTTGCGGACCAGCAGCAGATCGAGCGAAGCCTCGAGCGCCGCCGCGACCTCGGCTGCGACCGGCACACCCCCGCGCGGCAGCGCCAGGACGACCGGATGCCGGTCCTTGTATTTGAGCAACGCCTGCGCGAGCCGCCGGCCCGCATCGGTTCGGTTCTGAAACAGCATGGCGAAGCCATCCTTTCGCGAGCTGGGGTGAGACTATCGGCCCCGCCAAACGTAATTATTGACTGGCATCAAGCTTCCAAGGTTCCGACCGGCCATAGCGTTCGGCACAGCGACCGCGTCAACAAGTTCAAGAAACCGGTGCGACTTCCCTGTCCCGATTTTCCACGCTCCGCCCGCTGTCGCGGCGAACACTCGATCTGCAGGCCAGCACCGGAGTTTATCTAAGCGTGACGCCGCTGACCGCAACGCCAGCCGGCTGTCGCGGCACGCCCTGCGGGCAGAGCGGCGCATTCTGCTTGGCCCCGCCCTCGATCCGGGCGGTGGCCTCGAGCACATCGTCAGCGTCCGCCATCGCCTTTTGTTGCAGCGCCGGAAGACGCCAATGCGGCTTGAGGCTGGCGTCCGAAGCCTATTGTGGAGCGACACTCAATCGCTCGCTGATCGAGCCGGTTTCGGCGCTAGTCCGCGAGGTTGAACGCGAGCGCCGCAACGCCGACCAGGATGAGGCTGGCGGCCCAACCTGCTTCGAGATTGAACCAGCTACGCGAAACGAATTTCAGCCCGAGATAGCGGTAAACCGCCCAGGCCATGCTGCCGCCGGCGGCGATCATCGCTACGACGTGGATAATCGCAACCAGCACCGCCATGCCGAGATTTGCCCCCATAAGCGCGCCGGCCGCCTCGTGGCCGGTATCCAGCGCGAATGCCTGGCACAGACCGAGATAGATCGGCACGAGCATCAACGCGGCACCATGCGCGAGCGCGATCGCAAACGACCAGAGGCCGAGCTGCGCCGGCGGTATTCGCGCCAGCGCGCGCGGGTGGCGCCGGTTCAAGAGCCGAAACATGCCGAACGCGATGAGCAGCAGACTCGCAAAGGTGCTGATCTGATGCTGCCATTTCGCGAGCACCAGCAACAGCGCAAACGGCAGCAACATCAACAGCGTTGCGAGCAGATGGCCGACCGACAGCGGTCCGAGTGCGGCGAACAGCGCGCGCGGACTTCGCTCCATCAGCCCGGCCGAAACAGCGAGCGGCCAGCCCATTCCCGGACTGATGCCATGATAGAGGCCGCTCGCTATGACAGCCAGCCAAAGCCAGGCCGGCGTCCAATCCGCCCCGCTCAACTGTCAGGCCGAGGGATAGCAGAAGGAATCGGTCGAACAGTCGCCGCCTTCAAGCCGGATTTGATGGGCCCGATATCCTTCAGGGAAGCTGACAAAATAATCCGCGGCAAGTTCGAGGCCACCGCTTGGGCCAGCGTTCGCCATCACTTCGACGCCCGGAACGCCGTCTGGATAGAACTGGTCGTCCCACGTCGAGTACAGCGAGTTTGTCCAATAGACCCGCTTGCCGTCTCGGCTGATTTCCACCATCTGCGGGCCGCCCGCAAACGGCTTGCCGTTCGGATGCGGCGCGCGATGCGCGATGCCTCCGATGCGTACGGAGCCCGCAAGCTTCGGCTTGTGGGGATCGCTCACGTCGTACTGTCGCATTTCTCCGGTCCCCCAGCAGGAGACATAGAGGAAGCGATCGTCCATCGACAGATCGATGTCGGTCACCAGCGGCGGCACGGCGCCGAAGCCCTGGAGCAGCGGCGGAAGCTTCTCCTTCGGCGCGGGCTCGGCGGGAATCGTCGCCGTCTTCTCGACATGGAATTTTCCATTCTCGCGCCACCAGGTCCAGATCGAACCCTCAAGATTGGTCGTATCGACCACGACACCAACGAAGCCATATTCGCGCGCGGGATCATGGGCGGGCCGCACTTCGAGCGCCATCTGATGGTTGGCACCGAGGTCGAGGGTTTGAACGTGACGCCGCTCCCTGAGATCCCAGAAGTGGAGCCGGTGGCCGTACTTGTTCGACAGCAAATCTTCCGGAACGATGCCGTTCTCGAACTGCGGCGGGAGCGCCCATTCGCTCGTCACCATGTAGTCGCGCGGCAGATTCCACCAGAAGTCATAGTGCAGCTTCTGCGGACCGCGATCGAGCTCCCAGCGCCCGAGTACCTCAAACGTCTCGCAGTCCATGAGGAAAACGCCCGGAGGCCCGTCAGTACCGTCTTTGCCCCTGCCGCCCAGCGTGCTCACGTAAATGCCTTCCGGCCCGCAGTGGATGGTGTGCGGCCGCGAGTAGCCTGTTTTCTTGAACACCTCCTCGGGCTCGATGATCTTGTGAATCCGGGCCTGCGTGGGATCGGGCTTGGTGTCGATGATATAAATGCGCGAGGACCGCAGACCGGGAACGATGAGGTAACGTCGTTCGATGAAGGCGTGCCCAAACAGCGGCGACAATGCCGACGAGCACGCATTCCAGCCGAAGTGATGAAATTCGTCGCCCTTGTTCGGCATCGTCACGGTGTGAACGATCTGGCTGTAGTGCGGCGAACCCGGCTTCACGTCGATGACGGCGAGCGCGTCGGGCTTGGAGAAATCCGGACTCAGCAAGACGGTGTAGGCGAAGTTCTCCGTCGGAGCTTCCATCGCAAGCTTCGGCGATGCGTGGAGGGTTGGGTCTGGCCTTATCGTCATGGTACTGCCTCCCGGTTGGCTGGCTTGTGCCAGCATGGCTTGAGACGCCGGCATCAATATATAGGCACTTGTGTAGACTTGTTGGCGAGCGCCGCGCGCCTAGCCAGCCATTGCGGGCGGCTTCGCCGAAATCGTCCTACGATGATGCAACGCACAGGGTTCCTAGCAGCCGACGGCTCTGCCGCCCCGCCTGCGCGGAATAATTTCCTCCCAACGGACGGAGCATGACCCGGCAATTAGACGAATTAAGCGGGCGACCCGGTGCCGGGGTAGGCATTTGGCTGTTTGCCCGGTAGCGATAGGCTTGAGCCCACAAGCTTAAGGTGTGGAGGCAGGATCACGCCATGCGTTCTTCTCATCACACGTCATCAAACGAAGACAAACGCGCCCTATTTCACCGCCGTACGGCAGTGAAATGAAATGCGCCAGGAGCAATCGGATGGTACCAAATCAGCCAGCAGTATGGGCGGCCGTGGCGACGCTCTCCGCTGCCCTATTGGGTCACGCCGAGCCGCGATCCTCGCCCTTCCCGACGATGGCAGCCTCTGAAGCCTATATCCAGCAATCGCGCGGCCATGTGGCGCCGGGCAACGTCATTCAGACCAAGCCGCCGCCTGAGGTCGGGGCTCCGGCAGTCAGCCCGGCCGGAGGAGCCTCACCGCCGGCGACGCCCGAGACCTGCAATGCCCAGAACGCCGCCTCGTCACAAGCCTGCTACACCGCCACCCAGCAGACACGATCCCCGGCGCGGTAAATGATGGGCCAAGGGTCGTGCCCGCTCGTTGCTAGCTCTTCGGCGTATCCATCGCGGTGGGGTGAACGAAGGCGGCCTGCTGCTGCTTGTCGAGTTCGCGCATGAACGCTTCGCCGGCCCCGCGATCCCTGAACTCCCAAAGGTGGTTCTTCACGCCTTCAAAGATCAGGGCATAGACCGCGAGTTGCACGCCCTCCCGCACACCCAGAGTCGCTGGAGAGTTCTTGGTGAATCCGAGCTCGGCCTGCAGGAGCTGATCGACCGCCGCAAACTGAAACGCAGCACTGTGAACCTGTACCGAATAGATCGTCTTGGTGGTGGTGACGGAGGCCAGCACACGCCCGGTCTGCACGCTGACCGCACGCAGCGCGACCGTGATGATGTCCTGCCTGTACTGGGTGTCGGCGCCGATCCCGAGATAGTTGGCCCCGATGCCCCCCGTCGTTTCGTCGCTGTCATAGCCGATGATGCCGCCCTCCAACAGCACGCCCGCGAAACGCAGCGGCGGAAGCGTTGGTGCCTTGTCGCCTTCGGCAGCGGTCCGCGTGTTCTGGATGATCTGACGCTCCTGCAACAGCGGCTGCAGATCGTTCCGTTCGACCACGTTGAACCACGCTCCTCCTCCGGCTTTGGTGAGCACGTCGATCAGGACCGCGCTCGCGCCCTGGGTGAGCGCGCGGGAGAATTCGGCAAAGTTGTCGTTCGGCTTGTTCTGCCCGGTCAGGTCGGGAAAGTTGTAGACCGATACATCCAGCTTTCGCCGCGGCGGCGGCAGGTTCTCAAGGACCAGCCCCGTCTTCGTGTCCGGCACGAGCGTGGCGGGCTTTGCCATGGGATCCTTGGCCGAGCCGCTCATGCAGCCGGCCAGACTCAAGGAGAGCATCGCAACCGCGGCGATGCTCCAAGAATGTCTGCTCATGTGTTGAAATCCAGCGCGAGATCCGGCGCAGCTTCCGCTAAGGAACGAGACCGCGGGCAGCGTTGGTGGTCGTCGTACCGCTGGTGCTGCTGCTCCCGCTGCTTGTCGTTCCCGTTCCGCTCCCGCCGATAATCACCGCGCCAGAACCAAGATTGCTCAGGGCACTGCTGAGACCGGAGAGATCCGGACCTTGCGAGCCGGACTTGACGCCCTCGCCTTGCGCCTGAGCCTGAGAGAGCAAAGAACTTCCGTTCAGCGGGTTGCCGCCGAACGTCGGATTGACGGGGTGATAAACCATCTCCGATGCGAAAGCCGCCGACTGACCGGCGAAGCCCAGCACCATGATGGCCGGAATGATCCAATAAATCTTACGCATTACAACATACCTCGACTGATACTCTGGCTCTGATCTTAATTTGTCATCGTTTGACCAACAGGCCTCCATTGGGGAGCCGCGCGATCAGCATGTTCAGCGGCGCGGCGCCAGGCGGCTGGATGACGGCAACGGAAAGGCCCTGCGTGTTGATCAAATTCAGGTTCGAGAAATCGCGGCCTGCCTGCCACACACCGACATTATTGTCCTTTCCGCCGATCACGCCGACATTGGAAAAATTGTTTCCGCCCGACTGCAACTGCGATACACGGTTGAAACTTCCGATCTGGATCGTCTCGGCAAAGTTTCCGCTCCGCGCAGGACGTGTCGTCTCAGGCGTTGGAACGAAAGCCGCCTGATGCGGCGCGTAGCCAGCGGCCGGGATCATCTGAACCGGTTGCGACGCCATTCCTGACGTCGTGCTCGCCGCCCTCGGATTCACCTGCGTGATGTAAGCCGACTCGGCGAACGCGGGCGAACCGGCGATCATCAGAATGGCAGCCAGCCCGGCTCGAAGCGACGCCTGCGGTCTTAAGGTGAAGTGCACGTGAACCTCTCATGATCCGATTGAAGAGCGAGCTCGGCGCGATAATTGCCGATGGCGGAGCGGTCCAGGGCGACCGTCGTCAGAACCTGTTCCCGGCAGCCCTGCAGAATGAAGGTACCGCTCTGCACGTTCTTGCTGCTTCCAGTCTCGCTGCGCTTGATGATCAGGAAGTCGTAGCGGCCGCTGGCTGCCGTAGCGGAGCGCGCGATAGCCGCGAGCCGCAGGAATTTGTTGTCCGGCTCGGCGCGAATCGTACACTCTATCGCAGCAGTCGCCGCCATCTGCATCGGACTCCACCTCATCAAAGGACCGCAGGTGCGGTAACTTTGCGGCGAAACTATCGACCGTTCTTTGCCCTTTTTTGACAGTCAAGCCGTCGACACGATGATCGCCCATCACTTACGCGCAGCTGATATCCATAAATGCGGCGCAATAGTCGGATGAAATCCGGCAATGGCAACTGAGCGGATCTACATCTGGCTCGAGCGTTGATCGTTAGGTTCATGACGACCATCTCAGATCTCGTGAACAGCGGGGCGATCATAAGGATCGAGCTCGATCTTGCGCCACGCGATCAGCCGCTTCGTTTGCTGTACGCGACGCCACAGTTCGTCGAGTGGCTCCGGCACGTGCTTGACGGCGCCGAGCCTCCTCACCGCATCGGGCACATGTCCGCGGCCGAACAGATCGACGACCTCTTCTATTCGTTCTTGAGCGGCGCGCAGCTCATCTTTACAAGGCAATTCCGTGCCATCCGCGCTGAGGACAATGCCGTTTGGGAGCTGAAGACGCCGGACGTCCGGATTTTTGGATGGTTCATGGCGAAGGACTGCTTCGTTGCCGCGTTCGGAAATTGGACTGACACAATAAAGGACCATGATCTCTATCGGGGTTACCGCATCGCTATCCGACGGCTGCGTCGCGAACTCGGCATCGATGCGACGCTTTGCGTAAAGGGGGTTGCACCTGATGACGTTGTTTCGGTTTGACATCGATGCACGATCCCGAAAGGCTGCCAGATTCATGGGACGGGTGCGCCGGGAGCTCCTTAAGGCGGTCATGGAAGAGAAGCGCGCTGGCCTGACGCAGCATGAGCTCGCGCGACGACTGCAGACCGCCCGATCGAACATCAATCGTCAATTATCGGGCGAAGCTGAAATAACCTTGCGCTCCCTTGCAGACATCGCCTGGGCTCTGGACCGGGAGATCACGCTCGAACTCCGCCGCTCCGAAACGGCGGTGGGACAGAACATCGCGCCAACGACGTCGACCATCGGCTATCAGCCGGTCAGGATCATCGCACCCAAACTCCCGAACGACTGACCGCGAGGAGGTTCGGCTATTCCAGGATTGAAGAGACAGGCGGCGGACGTTGGGTCCGCCGCCTGCTTTCATCACCTCTGCGACACCGATGCGCTATTGTGCGAACCGTACTGCGCAGTGAATGAGGTGTTCGTGACGTTCGCCCCGGTCGCCTGCACCAGCGAGAGCGAATTGCCAACGCCGACTTGCAGCGCAACCTGCGTGTTGTTGCCGGCAGAGGCCTGCTGACCGACGCTTTGCGCAGCGTTCACGACGTTGGAGCCGCCGATCTGAGTGATCAGCGAGTTGTTGTTACCGAGCGCCAGCGGAACGGCCATCGACTGACCGACATTGGCCATGTTCCGTGTGCCAATCTGGGTCGTCACGGCGTTGTTGGCGCCATTTCCGGTGCCGAAGGTCTGCGTCTGCTGATTGATCGTAGCGCTGTTCTTGGAGCCTACCTGGAACGTGGCCTGAGTGTTCGCCCCATTCTCCTGATCGACCTGCGCGACGTTCTTGGTACCGACCTGGCTCAAGAACGAAGCGTTCGTATAGTTCGCCACCTGATCTTCAGTCGTAGCGCCGAATGCACCGGCAACGCTGCCGCCCTGGGTCGTGGTCTCCAAATTGCCGTGGCCGACCTGAACTGTCGCCGCAACGTTCCTTGGGCCTTGCGCCGTACCGCCGACCGAGGTCTGCTGTGTGCCGGCTTCATTCTTGTCGCCAATCTGCATGGTGGCAGATGCGTTGCTGTGGCCGGTCTCGAACTGCCCGGCGCCGCTGGTGCCATCCGCGCTCGTCTGGATTGCGGCGGCCGTATTCTTGTTGCCGAACTGACCTGTGAACGAGGTGTTGGCACCGCCAACCGGAGAGGCGGAAGCGGCCGTGACACTGGTGTCCGACTGCGCTACACCCGCCACGTTCTTCTTGCCGACCTGCAAGGCGCCCTGGCTGTTCTTGCCGCCAGACTGGTCGACGATGACGTCGTTCTTAATACCATACTGTGCGCTGAACGAGTTGTTGGTGAACGTCGCCGTCGTGAACTGTGAGTTTGGAGGCGTGTTGGTTTGCCCGGTTGAAGCAGTGTTGCCTTTGCCGACCTGAACGTTGCCGGAGGTGTTCTTGCCCCCGGCAAGCTTGCTCACCTGATCGGTAATGACCGAATTCTTCTTGCCTGCCTGAAAGGTGGCCTGGCCGTTGTTGCCATTCTTTTGCGTGATCGTCGCGTCATTCCCGCTGCCGATCTGCTCGACGAAGGATTCATTGGTGAGCGAACCCGCGGCGTAGGCCGCCGGCACGCTCACCAGGATGAGCGCCAGGGCAGTCATCGTCGTTTTCATGGAACGTAGTCCCTTGTTTTCCAAAGCGGGGCCGGCGGGGATCGCCGCCCTCACCGCGCGTTAAATCATTGTTAACCTAACGGCCGAATGACAGCCGCGATCGGACATGCGCTGATCTCATGCGCACCGGGCAACAAACGCGCTACTACGACAGACCTGAGGGTTAGATCAGGGCGCGTGCTCAATGCGCAGCGAGCCGAGCCGAACTCCCTGTTCGGCATCGATGAAGCCCCTTATGCGCATGAGGCCGGGACAGCGCACTTCCAGCGGCGTGAAAATCAGGCTCGTCGCCGCGACGATATAGAGTGGCGCGCCTGTATCGGTTCTAAGATTAGCGACCAATTCGGCCTGTTCGCTCGATTTTGGGGTCTCGATTGGCTCCTCGGCAAAGGGCCTGTCACCGCCGGGGAGATAGCAGCGCACGGCAATCGACTTGAACGGCCGCGACGCCGGCGAGAAGATATGCGTGTGCACGCAGAGTTTTGGAAGCACCAGGGGAAACTGGCCCGCGATGAAGATCACGCCATTGTAGCAGCCGATGAAGCTGAGCTTGCCTCCTGGCTCGTTGCGAATATCGTCACAAAAAATCGAATAGCCGTATCGGTCCATCACCCAAAGCCATTGCGCGCGTTACATGCCCGGCCGGCACGTACCAATCTGTCTCTTCCCTCACGAGTATGACGGGCACATTACAGGAAGTGCGCGCACACTGATCGGCCCGTTTCGGCGCGATAAAGACGTTATCGTTGAAGGCGCACTCTCGCGTCCAAGCGTAGAGCTACCGCATCAAAGCTTTTCGCACAGCAAGGGCAATCGCGACACTCAACGCCTTGGCTCTAGCGCGGCTCGACCCAAACGTCGCTCTGTTTGATCTGCTTAACGAGCATCGCGGGATCGAACTTCCGAAAGTCAGAGGGCAGCTCCAGAAGCGATGCGGGCTGCATCTCCTCCCGGACGTCATCGGTGGCGATGACGGTGCCGTCCTTCGTCTGGACCCGCACCGGAAACTTGAGCAGCGGGTCAATCCAGCCGAGAAATTGATCGTCCGAGCCGGAGACGGCGCGATAGGCAATCGCGCTTCGTCCACCGATCGTCTCCTCGCCGAGGCGCTCACAATGCCAGTCGTTGTGCTCTGTCACACCTGCGAGGTGCGCCATCATTTGCCATCGCCGGCAGGGATCATCGGGATCGACAGGCACGAAGAGGCTCGTAAGCCGGCTGGTTTGGCGCGCTTCCATGTACACGCGCATGGCGGGCCGGACGAAATAAGCGCTCGGCCTGGCTGCGTCGATCAGGAAGAAACCGTCCGGCAAATCCGGCGTCTCGATCCGCACCTTCTCAGCGGAGACGAGCAATTGGCCCGCGGGCGCGGGCGAGGCGTTGCCCTGTTTGATGACGAGCTTGTCGGAGAATGTCGGTTGCTGGCCCTCGGCAAAAACCCCTGCGCTCGGCAAAAGACTTATCAGGGCGAGCATGCACCACCGTGCCCAGCATCGCACCACGGATATCCAACTTCTGGGCACCTTCATATTCGATACTCACTACGCAACACGCGGCCGCACCCTCGGCCTGCATGGTTAGCGCGCCGACCGGGCGATTCGGCCCGATCGGCGCCAAGTCAATCAAATCACGATCACGTCGTGACGATCAGCGCCGATCACTCCGTGTAGGAAATGTTGACCGGTTTGCTGAAGTCGAACGCGTCGAACAAGTCAGTCAGCGCCGGGCTGTTCGTCGGTACATACTGGTTGTTCTTCGTGAAGGTCGGGTTCGGCAGGTTGTCGCGGCTGCGGTTTGTGAGCGGCTGCAAGCCCCAGTTGCGCTCGATGAACTTCAGCAGCGAAACATGATCGCCGTAATTGTGGTAGACCTTGCCGCCGGTCGAATACGGCGAAAGGATCAGCATCGGGATGCGCGGGCCGTCGCCGAAGAAGTCGATCGACTGGATGTAACCCGAGTCCCAATAACCGCCAGCTTCATCCCAGGTGACGAACACCGCAGTTTCCGCCTTCAACTGCGGATTGGCGTCGAGGGCGCCCAGAACATTCAGCACATAGGCCTCGAACAGGTCAACCTTCGAGCTCTGCGGATGGCCGTCGAGCAGACCGTCCGGCTTGCCGAACGACACCGCAGGGAGGGTGTTGTTCTGGATTGCCGTGATCAGATCGGCAGTATCCTTGATATGCGCCTGCCGCACGGTGGGATCGGCCATGATGGAGGTCGCATACTGGAACGGGTTGCAGATCTGGCAGTAGGCCACGCCGAGCGCGTGAGCCGGATCGGCGAGCGCCGCGGCCGACAGGTTCGGGTTGCCCGGGTTCGCTGCGACGGCAGCGTTCGAGAGCGCCACAGCGTCGTTATAAGCGCCGCCGTAATAGGCCCAGGCGATCTTCTTCTCGTTCAGAGCGTCGCCGATGTTGCGCACCGACGACGGTGGCAGATTGCTGCCGCCCGACAACGCACCGTTCGGCAGGTAGCCGGGATTGACGTTGTTGAGCATGTAGTAGTGGTTGGGCTTGCAGTTCGGCTCGGCCGCGTAGGGCAGATTCTCCAGATAGCTCACGATCGGCTTCACGCCCGGCTGGAACACGTCAGCGCAATTGCTGAAGTTGCCGTCAACTGTGTAGCGGTTGACGGTGCCAGAAACCGGATTCGGGTTCGCGATCGCGTTCGCGGGCGGGGTGGTCGGATTTCCCTGGCCATCGCTCCAGTAGGCCGCATCGCCAGTGCCGAGCATGAAGTGGTTGGCGCCGGTGCCGCCATGGAACGACTGATGGAAGTTGTCATCAAGCGTGAACCGGTCCGCCAGCATCTTCAAGATCGGCGCCTGCTCCTGCTCGGCGTTATAGAACCCCATCGAGTTGCCCATGCTCTTGTTGGACGACGAGTAGGTCGCCATCACGAACGGGAACAGATCGTTCAAGCAGCCGGAGTTGTTGGACTTCGTGACATTGGCGGCGCTGCAATCATCTTGCTGCCAATCCTGATAGAACCGATGGGTGGTGTCGCCAGTGTAATCGTCGTCGCTGATCTGCGGGCCCTGCAGCGGATACGGCCCGGTCAGGCCGCCCGCGCCCGGCACGCGGGTATCGGTTACGCCGGTCGCAAGGCCGGTCGCGCCAGTGGTCAAGATGTCGAGGTCGCTCGGATCCATGTCCTTCTCGACGCTCGCTTCAGCGATCGTCTTGAACGGAGCACCAGTATCGCTCTGCGCGCTCGGAGCCCCGTTGGTGTTGGGCTGCGGCATCGCGTTGGTGGCATTATAGGGCGACTTGCCGATGGCCGGAGCGCCGATGTAGTACGACGGCTGCGCCGCGACTGAGAACTGCTGCGCTTGAGCGTAGTTCGGACCAGGCGAGCCATCCTCGTTGACGATACCCTTCGAAAGCAGGTTGGAGATGGTCTGCCCCTTCCCCTTCGGCTTGTAGGCACCGAAGGTGTGATCCAGCCCGCGGTTTTCGCCGATGAGGATGATGACGTGCTTGATCGGCGACGCCGTCTTGATCGTCTCCGTCGGATCCTTGCTCTTGTTGGCCTTGTCGGTATCGGCCTGGATCTTCGAGAAGATATTCTGGATCACGGTATAGCGGTTAGGATGCGCACGCGTGTCCCAACTGCTGCGGCCATTCGGATAGGAGCCCGCATAGGCTGCCGTCACGATCGCCAGCGTCGAGACAGCACACAGCGCGGTGGTGGTTCGCCACCTCTTCTTCAAATTGAAAGTCATTGTCGACCCCAGAGAGTTTGCGGTTAGCGTCGCGTGTGTAGTGTGTCAACATGACGCAGGCTTATCGTTGTTGTGAAAGCGCGAAAGAAAGTCGCTGCAATCAACAGCGCTCACAACTTACTGCGGAGTAGCAACAACGCTGATCGTGTCCGGCTGCTCGCGACCCGATGCGCTTACGACCTGAGTCCCTGTGCGCATGGCGCTCCGACGATTTCTCCCGCGGCAGAGGAATAACGCCGCGCAATAGGTGTTTCGGTCCGCGCATCGCTTTTCGCGGACGGACGGCTCCACAATCCCCGCCGCGGAGCGCGCGTGAGCGCTGGCTCGTTCACGCGATGCTCTTCGAGATCAGTTGTGATTGACCGGACGCCGGAATGCTCTAGCGCGACGTATGCTTCGACTGCAGGACCTGACGCAGGGCAGCGTAGTGTGCATCGTGCACTTCCGGATTGAACAACGACCAGCGCTCCGCACCCGCGAGCAGCGCCGGAACAGCCGCAGCCATCAAGTAGCGATAGTTCTTGTAATCCGCTGCAGCATCGGAGCTTCGGCCATCGCCGACTTCCACGTCGATGCGGCGCAATATAAGCACGAGCTCTTTGAGCGCGTTACGCGCAAGCACGCGCTCCTGTTCGCCGCCGGATACGCTGGTATTCTTCCGATCGGGATATTGCTCGGTCAATTCACGCAGCTCATTGCCAATCGTGTCGACGGCGAGCGCAACGATGTCCTTGTCCTGGGCGGGGATCGCACTTGCCAGCACGTTATTGAAGTCATTGATTTCCGTCAACGTCGCACCGGCGCCCTCATGTTCGTAAGGCTGAACGCCATCGCCAACGGCGGTGAGATAGGCGACCAAATCCTTGCGATCTTGAGCCGACAAGCCGAGATCGAAGACACGATCGAAATGTGCAACCACCTGATCATAAGTGTCGTAGCGGCCGTCGTGGAAATACGGTGCGTTGAAGTCGGCATTGCGCAACGTCGGCGTCTTGAAGAGACCGCCGGAGCCGACGTCATGCTGCTGGTGATCGACAAATGCTCCCGATGGAACATGGCAGCCGGCGCAGCTCATGCCAGGATCATGCGGAAACGGCTTGGAGAACAGCAGCTCTCCGCGGCGCTCCGAATCGCTGATATTGCCGACCAGGTGTCCGCCCGGACCGAGACTCGGATTTGGCAGAAAATCAATGTCCTGGATATAAGCGACAATGGCATCCACAATGGCAGGCGACGGCTCTGGCCCTGCGAACTCGTTGACGATGACATTGCGAACGAAATCCCGCAGGGATGCCATGCGCCCGTCCTGTCCGTAAGGCGCAAGATAGCGTGCGCCGCGCAGGCTCGGGATCCTCACAGGATCGAGCACAAAGTTGTTGGCCTTCGGATTGAACAACGGGCCGGTCGTATCGAAATTGCCCGGCCGCGTCGACATTTTGGGCATGAAGAACTTGGCGTTACCGGCGCCGTTGACATGGCATGTCCCGCAGCTCACGCTCGCTTGCCGCGCAACACCGCCGAGTATTGCGGGGGAATTGAACGCCAAATTGCCGAGACTGATGAGATAGGACTTGCCGCCGGCGAGCTCGGACCGAAACACTTCGCGCGGCTTATCCAGCGCGTCTTCGTTGAGTTCGGTCTTTGCCGGCAAGACAGTCTGGTCACCGTCGACCGGAAAGGCCACTGCCCGGCCAAGCAGTCCGGCGATCAGTAGGCTGGATAGGATCACGCCGATAGCTTGACGACCGATCATCGCGACTGAGCCTCCAGCGTGGGCCGCTGCAAGCCCAATTTGGCCGATCCAGCCTGCAACACGATCACGAGTTCCTCGCTGACGCGACGCAGCTTGGGTATGTCGACATGTGGCAGATCTGGCGCCGCCACGATCGTCTTGAGTTGTTCGATCTTGGCCGACGCCGTATCGGCGAGCCCGCCGTCGGCCGCCCGCAACGCATCCGCGAAGATCGTGCGATGGGCGAACTCGATGCCGGCCACGTTGTTGCGCATGTCGTCGAGCGACGTGCCGCTGATCCGAGATTCTCCGCCGTCAGCCTTGCTTTCACCGACCTCGTACGCGAGGCGAACGATGCCATCCAGCAGGCCCTGCGGCGTGAGTGGCATATCGCGAAGCTTTCCATAGAGATCGTCGAGATGACCGACCAATGCGGCGGCATCATTGTCAACGTCGGTTTTACCTGCGCCGAACAGTCGTGCCTCAACGGCATGGAAGCCGCTGTTCGCGTTAGGCCAGGCGTCGATCAGCGCGTCGAGCTCGGGAACGAACCCTGCGGTGAATACTTCGGAGCGTTCCCAACCCGCACGTGCGGAGATCCACGCTCTCTTCGCGCCAGCGAGATCCTTGGCGGCGGCACGCTCCCGCAGCGCCCGCACGCCTGCGAGCGCATCGCCAATGCCATCGACCATGTAGGGTCGATAACGTTCAATTGCATCGTCAAGCGCTCCGGCGCTCGACGGATTTGCGCCGAGCAAAAGCGCCAGCAAGGCGAGATACGCCGCTGCTCTTACACTGATCATCATTGTCCGCCCCCCAAGGCGGGGTACGCATCACTTGAAGCGGCGGATAATATTGTTGGGTTAGTATGCCGTTTTGTGACGAGACCATTTCACGTCACGCATTTCTGCCCAACAAAGAGAGGTCTTCTGCCGCAACGTTCTTCTGGAAAACACAATGCCTAAATCCGCAGCTCCTCACCCGCGCAAAAACAATTTATTGAAGGGATGAGGCTCATCTTCCAAAGATGAGTGTCGCTCGCGGATCAACTCGGTTGTCATGCTGGCAAACAGCGAAGCTCTCTGGTTTCTCGGCCTTTACATGCTGCTCTGCGTGCTTTGCGGCGCGATCGCGCTCATCGATTTCCGCCGCGGCATCATTCCGGACGGCCTGAATCTCTCGATTGCCGGGCTCGGTCTTGCCCAAGCGGTCTTTGCGGGCAGCCCGGCCGATGGCATCGAGACAATCGGCGAAGGCATCGCTGCGGGCGCGATTTTCTGGTGCTTGCGGCGGCTATATTTCTTGTGGCGAAAAACCGACGGCCTCGGGCTCGGCGACGTCAAATTCCTCGCGGCAGCGGCGATGTGGGTCGGGATTGCCGGCATTCCCACCCTACTTGTGATCGCCGCTCTCACGGCTCTCGCTGCCGCCGGCGGCCTCCAACTCGCCGGACAGCAAATGACGCGCCAGACCTCCCTGCCCTTTGGCCCGTTTCTGGTAGCGGGCCTGTTGCTGACGCTGGCCGCGCAGCGCTGGATCGGAATAGGTTAGCGCTGCCGCGCGATCGGCACATTGACCGCGCTGACCGGCACCAGATGGACCTCGCCGCTGCCCGCTCCGCCCGGCTCCGGCAAGCTCAGCACGGCCGCCTGTTCGTCCTTTTCCATGGTCACCTCGCGACCTCGGATCGAACGCAGCTTCCAGCCCTGGTAATCGTCGCCGAGCTTCAGCCGCAACGCAGTCTTGCTCGACTGATCGAGGAAGATGCCGAAACCTTCGTCCTCGCTGGCGATAGTGCCGACCAGCGAAAGTGGAGGCGGCGTGATCTCTTTTCTCCGCGGCGCCGGAGCCTTGACGACGACGGGTTCGGCAGCGGCAACTGGGGGTGGCGGCCGCCGCGAAGGTGAGAAGATCGGACGCTCGCGCGTGGCAGACAATTGCGAAAGCGGAATGCCCCACAGCGGGTTGGCGCTCAGAGAAGGCCGCTCCGGTGCGCGCGGCGGCGTAACGCGCACTGTCGTGACCGGCTCATCCGGCACCGACGACGCGCCGGCTGGCCTGGCGAGCCGGGTCTCGTCGAGAAGGCCGGCATCGAGGCTATCGGCGGATATCGCTGATGTCGCCGCAGTGACAGAATGGGTCGACAACACCAGCAATGCAACGGCAGCACAATTCCGCTTCATCCTGATCATTTTGCCCCCCGCCATTGTCCGGAGACGCCCAGCAACACGCGCAACTTCCCCTTGTCGGCTTCAGAGCCATTCACGGGTGTCTGCACCACCAGTTGGTCAATGAACAGAAATGGCATGCCTGCCTCGAGGTCGTATAGCACCTGCTGCAATTGCGGCTGCTCGATCTCGCAGCTTGCGATCATGCTGATGAATCCGGCCTTCGCGGGCGTGTTGGGCACGTCGAGTTGGGTCGACAGCACATTGCCGCCGAATTTCATCACCGAGCCGGCCACGCGCTGCAACAGCGTGGCTCCCGCAACCGTCACCGTCGCGCCCTCGAGATAGGGCGAACCAGAGGGCGCCGTGGTGTCGCCGGCTGCGCCGCTGACGGCCGGCTTACGGCCTTCTAGCTGCTCCAGCATCGCGGCCGATGCCGCAACGTCGCTGCGCTGATCGATGAGGTCGGCAATGGATGTCACTAGCGTAAACAGCAGCGCAAAGATGAGGACGACATAGGTCGCTGCCGCCAGCGGCGGTGATGAAGTGACGGCTTTGCCCGATGCAGACAATATGTTCACGAGCCGGATCCGAAGTAGGGAGTGATGTGGGCCTCAATATGAAAGCGCTCGCCGGCTTCGTTGGCCGCGCGAGTGGTCGGCGCAAAGAACGTAGCCCGAGTGAATTGCGGCGACTGCTCCATCAGGCGGATGAGGGATGGCGCATCCTGGGTCATGCCCATAACCTGCACCTTGTCGCCTTCGATCCGCAGCTCCGTCACATACGTGGAATCCGGCAATACCCGTGATAACGCGTCGAGCACCATGACGCTTGATGGCGTGGTCTGCTTGCGCTTGGCCAGGAGGCCAAAGCCGGACGTTGCGCCGTTGGCATCCAGGCGCAACGCGGCGCGACGCTGCGAGATCCGGTGCTGCAGGTCCTCCAGCTTGGATTGCAGCGAGCCGCCGACATAGGTGTCGACAAAAAGCGATGCAGCAGCAGCGACGCCGGCCGAAAGCAAGGTCACCCGCAACAAACGTGGCACGTTCACGGTTAGGCCGACCACGCTGCGCAGCGATTGATCGAGAAGCGGAATCCGCGCCGGCCCCCCCCTCCCCGCCTCTGCCCCAACGTAGACCGCGACCGCGGCCGCCTCTAGCGCCTGCACGAACTGCACCAGCGGGGTCACTTTCAACTTCGATGTCGCGGCGAACGCCACCTCGATCCGGTCGTTCGCTGTCGGCGCCGGCGGGCTCCAGCCGAAGACGGCCTCGCCCGCGCTCCATGGTGTCAGGCGATCGATCTGCGACCGGATCATGCCATCAAGAAAATCGCCCGCCCTGCTCGGGAAATCGAGCAGGCGGATCATCACCTGATCGACTCGCAATCCCACTTCGACGCGGCTGCCGCGAAATGCAGCCTTCCAATCGGCGGGCAGCGGCGGCTGCGGCTCGCCGCCCTCCAGCCGGAACTCGATAGCCGTCAAGCTCTCGCCATTCTTCACCGAGGTGGTTCTGGCCGTGAACGTCCCGTCGGCATTTTCGTCGAGCAGGATCCGCGGCGAACGCACAAACCGGCCCACCACGGCATCGATACCGCGCGCGACCGACATCGTCCATTGATCGAATAACTGCCTCGTCTCGGAAATCATCGACATCACGAACTCCCCCGCCGGGGCTGACTACGCAGGGGCTGCACATCGTCTTGCCAGGACAGGACGCGATAGGGCTCAACCTGGTCGCCGAGCGCTATCACGACTTCCGAGGCGGTGCGACGGCCGTCTCTGAAACTGATTGCTGTCTCGATCCGATAGCACGGGCTCTTTGCGGCCGGCGCGTTGCTCTTGGCCTGCGCGGGTCCCGCCGCCGTTCCTGTATTGAACGGATCCTGAGGTTTTCCCGCTCCGGTGTCCGGCAGCGCGGCGAGAACTTCTGGAGCCGCGATTGTGGGATCGACATCAGGTGATCCGTTGAACACCGTCACGAACGGCAGCGCGCGTTCGACCAGCGCCGGAGGCAGGCCGACCACAAGCGCAAGTTCATCGGCATGCGCGAATAATGATTGTCGCGGAGAATAGCCTACGGCGTTATAGAGCGCTTCTTCCTCGTTGGTGCCGCCTGAAATGGGGCGGGTGCGCCAGCCGACGATCCGGTCGGCGTCTTCATTTGCCGCGTCTTTGCTGGCACCAAGCACGGCGAACAGGCCGGCCAGCACCTCCTTCGGCGCGAAGTTGAGGTCAACGCGAGCCGCTTCGGATGTGAAAGTGACGAGCACATTCGCGTCATCCATACCGAAATGGAATGATCCTTGCGGCGGCCGCGCTTTGTCCCCCGCCAGTGCCAACTGATATGCCGTGAGTTCGAGGCTCGCGGAGACCAGCGCCTCGGTCTTCAGTGCGCTATCGCTGATGGCGAGTTCGCGCGTTGATGCGGACAGATAGGCGGCGAAAACCATCGCCAAAGCCGAGAGCGCCAGCAAGATCCAAAGCACCGCGACGATGACAAAGCCGCGCTGCGAAGGGGATCTGCCGGCGTCGCCTCCGCTCATCGTTTTGCTCCCTGCCCCGCGGCTCCCGCGCTATCGCCCGTGTCCGGCTTGTCGCCATCGCACTTGCCGTCGGCCTTCGTGCAATCAAAGGGCACCTGGACATGGAGGGCCGCGATGGTCGAAACCGACAGGACGCGCTCGCTCGCCGCATCGCGAATCGTCAATTTGATCATTGCCGGCAGCTTGTCGGCGTCCCGCCAGCTGCCTTTCCAGATGCGATCAGGGCCAGCATAGGCAAACGACAGACGATACGGCGCGCGCAAGAGCACCACGGGATCACCGAAATGAGTCTGTTCGGACAATGACACTCCGGCCGCCAGCGGAGTGAAGCGCGCCCGCGAACGCACCGTCACGAATTCACCTTGGTCGCGGGCTTCACCGAGCCGCACAATGTCGAGCCCCGGGCCTGCGTTCGGCCCCAGCGCCGTTCGCACGAACATGACCGACAATTCCGTTCCATCGAACAGCGGGTGGCGTGTGTCCCGGTTGGGCGGAACATATTCCGCCGCGGCGAGGTCGGCGCTGATCCGCTGCAGCGCGACCCCGATCAATTCGCTGCGCTGAATGCGGCCGAAGCCTCGATTCCAATTCGGGAGCCATTGCGCGGTGATGGCGGCAAGGGCGGACAGAAGGAGCCCCATCAACGCCAGGGCGACGATGGTCTCGATCAACGTAAAGCCGCGCTCTCCTTCGCGGTGTCCGCCCGCCCCGATGCTCATTCGGATGGCCTTGGCATGAGACGAACAGTGCGAATATCGGATAGTGCGCCAGCGGCCGATTTGACCCGCATCCTCACGAGTTCGGGAGTCCAGGGGACATCGGCGGAATCGACCGTCCAGCCTCCGCCAAGCGGCGTGACATCGATCGTCCAGGAGTGCCCTTCGAGCTGTCCAGTCAACGTACCCGGACGAAGCTGTGCGCGCGGCGGAATGCCGACCGCCATCAATGTGCGCGCGGCCTGCATCAGCCCGACGTGCCGCTCCAGCGATCGCACACCGCGCGCATTGCCCGCCATCACCGAGCCGATCGCGACAATCGACACGGCCACGATCGCGAGCGCGACCAGCACTTCGATGATGGTGAAGCCGGCATCGCCGCGCTCAATTGGTAGCGTGCGAGACAATTTCGATCCTTCCAGTCAGCCAATTGACGCGGATCTCATAGCCCGTATCGAAGCGCGTCAGCGCGATCGTGCCGCCGCAAGAGCTGCCATTTGCGAAAAAGCGGATGCTCGAAAGCGCGGCCTGCCGTTGACAGGTCTCCGGCAGCAGCGCGTCGAAACGGACATCGCCTGGGATCCGGATGGTCATTCGCGACGCACCGGAGTGGATCACGCGGCCAGGCGCATCAATCAGCGTCGCAATGCTGGCGTTTCGGCTGATCGCCGCGTTGCGATCGGCTTTCAGAAGGGTTGCAGTCTCCAGCGCATAGGCCTGCAATCGCGACCGCGTTGTCTCTCGCGGGATGAACGGCAACAGCACGGCGGCCAGCAGCGCGATGATGGCAAGCACGCACACCATCTCGAGCAGCGTAAAACCGCGCTGGGCGACGTCATTCATTCTTCGTCATTCATTCTTGGCGGTCGTGTTCTCGAGCGAAATGTCGGCGGCGAGCCCGCTACCGCCTTCCTGCCCGTCCGAGCCGTAGGACATGATGTCGTAGGGCCCGTGTTCGCCGGGCGCGCGATAGATGTAGGGGTGATTCCAGGGGTCGTTGGGAACGTTGCCGCCTTTCAGATAGGGTCCGTTCCAGGCGGCAACGCCGGGAGTCTGCCGGACCAGCGCGGCGAGACCTTCCGCACTCGACGGATAGCGACCGGCATCGAGATAGTACAGGTCCAGCGCGCTCGCAAAGCTCTGGAGCTGAATCTTGGCAGCCTTGACCTTGGACTCGCTGAGATAGTTCAGGACGCGTGGACCGATAAGCCCCATGATGAGACCGATAATGGCGATCACCACGAGCATTTCGACCAGCGTGAAGCCCTGCTGACCGACATCCTCTGCGCCCCTGTCCCGCGCCGTCTCCTGCCGGCGCGCCCCGAACGATGCGCCATTTGTTCTGAGCGATTTCATGATCAGGCAACCTCTGCTCTAGCCGACGAGTTGTGTCACGGAAAGCAATGCCGTCATGACGGATACGATCAATCCGCCAACGACAGTGCTGATGGTTACAATGGCAAGCGGCCCGATGATGCCGACGACGCGGTCGAGGCTGCGCTGCAATTTCGCTTCATAGAATTCCGCAACCCGCCCGGCCAGCACCGGCAATTGTCCGGTCTCCTCCCCCAGCCGCAGCATGCGAACCGCCATCGGCGGCAGGCTGCTTGCGACAGCGAGCGCATCCGACAATTTGCCGCCGTGGCGAACGCGATCGGCTGCCGCCGTCCAGCTTTCCTCGTTGCCGGTCACCGCCATGATGTCGACGAGGATACGCAGCGTCGCGGTCAGATTGACGCCGCTTCCAAGCAGGACGCTGAGATTGCGGCAAAACAGGCTGGTTCGATAAAATTGGAAGATGAGGCCGATACCGGGCAGGCGCGAAAGCCCCGTCATGATTGCACCGCGCGCGCCCGGCCGACGCAGCATCCACCAGGCTCCGGCGATCGTTGTAGCCGTGATGGACAGCGTGGCGGTCGCGTTGGCCCGCAGGAAATCGGACAGGCTGATGAAGGTCCCGAGGGTCGTATCCGATTTCGCCCCGAAATCGCCGAGCACGGTCGAGAACTGCGGCAGGACGAAAAGGATGAAGAACAGCATCACGGCGCCGGCGGCAAACAGGACGAAGGCCGGATATTGCATGGCATCGGTGAGCTTCCGCCGCATCAACTCGGACCGCGCGCGCTCCGCTCCCAGCGCGTCCAGCACCTGGTCGAGCGTGCCCGAGACTTCGCCGACGCGTACCAGCGCGCCATACATGGGCGGAAATAATGCCGGATGATCCGCAACCGCATCGGCAAAGCTCTCGCCCGCGAGAAGTGCCGCGCGCAGCTTGCCGACGACCGGCCGCAACCGCCCGACGTCCGCATCACCGGCCAGCAATTCGAGCGCATCGTCAAGGCGCGCACCTGACTTGAGCAACAATGCGAGATCGCGCGTGAATGTCGTAATTTCGGCGGCGCTCGGCCGTCCAAACAGGCCGTAGCCGCCCGAGGTGGTCGAGGCACGCTTGTCCTCGACGGTCTCGATCGGCAACAGCCGCAGATATTCGATGCGGCGGGTGACCTCGGCCGGTGTCGGCGCGCTGATCGTGCCATTCACGATTTCGCCGTTCTGGGTCAAGGCTCGGTAGCGATAATTG
This sequence comes from Bradyrhizobium sp. ARR65, assembly GCF_000472385.1. GTDB lineage: Bacteria > Pseudomonadota > Alphaproteobacteria > Rhizobiales > Xanthobacteraceae > Bradyrhizobium. The sequence continues at coordinate 258,055 of NZ_AWZU01000004.1, read as the reverse complement.
GGCACGCCTTCACCGCATGGTCGTGACACGGAGGATTTCGGCGGGCGAGGTCAGGCCCGCCCGGCATTTTGCGATGCCGTCGTCGAGCATCGTCGTCATCCCGGCACGGATGGCTGCCTCGTCGATCTTGAGCCCGTCCGTTTTCTCCCCAATCAGCTCGCGAAGATCATTGCTCAGCTCGAGCAGCTCGAACACGCCCAGCCGACCGCGATAGCCGGTACCGCCGCAGCGCTCGCAGCCGCACGGCTCGTGGAGAGTTTCGCCTGGACGGAAGCCAAAGGCGGCAAGGCGCGGGTCCTCGACGAAATCCGCCTCGCCGAGGGAGCGCGGCGACTTGCACCGCTCGCACAATTGGCGCACCAGGCGCTGCGCGATCACGGCGCGCAACACCGACCGCAGCAGATAGCCCTCGACACCGAGATCGAGCATTCGCGGCACCGCGGCCGCCGCCGTCTCGGTGTGCAGCGTCGTCAGCACCAGATGCCCGGTCAGTGCCGCGTGAACGGCAACGTGCGCGGTTTCGGAATCGCGGATTTCGCCGACCATGATCACGTCGGGATCCTGCCGCACGAACGAGCGCAGCGCCGCAGCGAAGGTCAAGCCGATCGCTGGCTTGATCTGCGATTGATTGACGCCCGGAATTTCGTATTCGACCGGATCCTCGATTGTCAGAATCTTGCGAACGGGCTCATTGAGGATCGAGAGAATCGTGGCCAGCGTTGTCGTCTTGCCGCTGCCGGTCGGCCCGGTGATCACGATCATGCCGTGCGGCAATTTCAAAAGCCGCCGCAGCTTGATCTCATCCGGCTGCGAGAACCCGAGCTTTTCGACGACCAGCAGCCCGCGATCCTTGGGGAGGATGCGGATCACCGCAGACTCCCCGTGCTGCGTCGGCATGATCGCGACACGGATGTCGATGTCGGTTCGCCCTGCCCGCAACCGCGCCGCGCCATCCTGAGGCAACCTGCGTTCGGCGATGTTGAGGTTGGCGATGATCTTGATGCGGGAAATCACGGCCTGCGGCAGCACGCCGGCTGGCGCCGCTACCGGCCGGAGCAGGCCATCGATGCGCAAACGGACCGCAAGCCCGGCGGGAAACGGCTCGATATGGATGTCGCTCGCGCGAAGCTCGACAGCCTTTTCAAGAAGGTCGTTGACTGCGCGAACCACGGGCGCACCGCTCGCAAGGTCACGCAGGCTTTCAATATCGTCTTCGCGCGGCTGCGCCACCACATCGGCGGTTGCATCGGCCTGACTTTCGTCCAACCGTTGGTTGAGGACGACCGCCAGATCCTCCGACGTCGCAATCTTGATGACGACACCGGCCCCAAGCACGATTTGCGCCGCACGCTGCGCCGCCTCGTCGGTCGGATCGGCAACGGCGAGGACCGTCTCCCCCTCGCCGGCAATTCTATAGGGAAATACGACGGTCTCGCGCAGAAAGCGCTGCGAGAACGCGGCGACCAGCGGCTCCGCCGACATCATGTCTTGTAGAGAGACACGCCCGACTCCGAAGAAGCGCGCCGCTTCATCGGCGAACTCGACAGCCGAGAGCTCAGTGCGCTCCCAAAGCTTGTCGCGAGCGCGATCGGGACCAGCCTGCCCAGCCGCATCGTCGTCGACCGCCGCCAAATAGTTTTTCTGGCGAAGGTAATCCAGGAATTGCGAGGACAGCTCGCTGGCCATTCATCATTCCTGTCACATGGCTTTCAAGGATCGATCGGCGGATCAGGCGAGGTCGCGGAAGGCGCGACGCTTGGCCGGGCCGTGCGGTTATTGATCCGAAGTGTGACAGCCGTACGAAGCCGCCGGTCCGTTGAAGACTCAAAAAGATTTCAACAGGGAATGTTCAGTGAGAGTGGCGCGGATGGTGTGTGTTCCGCGATCAACACGCACCATCCTCGCGCGGCCGATCATGCAGGCAATTTAATTCTGTCATCTTCCCTCGCTAAGTACTTTCACCTGCAGGGATGGATCGTCGCAAACGCTCTGCGGTCACCCACCCGGACGGAATGGCGAAAAGAATTATGGTACGCGTCGGCAGCCTTGGCCGGTACCCAGTGGTTCATCGCAGCGCTGGTGCTGTGTTTGCTCTGATCTCGCTGGCTTTATTGGCCTCGTGCAACTCCGCCACCGTCGGCGAAAGTGTGGATGCGTCACAGCTCGATATTGTCGACAAGGTACGTTCAATCGACCTCCTGCCGCGGCAGCCGCGGCCGATGAATTCCCCGGCAATTGCGGCCGGCCAAGGCAGCGGCAGCGTTCGCGCGGCCATGTACGAAGGTACTGAAGTCACTGGCGTTTCGGACGATCGCCCGCAAATGGCGGCGAGTGGCGGTGGCTTCGATCTGAATTTCGAGAACACACCGGTCGCCACCGTCGCGAAGGTGGTGCTCGGCGATATCCTGCATGTCGGCTACACGATCGATCCGCGGGTACAGGGCACCGTCAGTCTGGTGTCGGTCCGGCCGGTACCCAAGTCCGACATCGTCTTCGTGCTGGAAAACGCGTTGCGGCTGAGCGGGGTCGTGCTGCTGCGCGATACGAGCGGCTATCGGCTGACGCCACTGGGCGACGCGGTCGGCGCGGGCCGGGTCGATACCGCGGCCGCCAGCCCCGAACCCGGCTTTGGCGTCTCGGTCGTGCCCTTACAATATGTGTCCGCGCAGACGCTGTTGAAGCTGATGGACAGCTTTGCCACCAAGGCCGGCGCGGTTCGCGCCGATGTCGGGCGAAATCTCATTCTGGTTCAAGGGACAGGCCCCGAGCGTCGCACCGCGGTCGACACCGTGCTGAGCTTCGATGTCGACTGGATGCGCGGCCAATCGGTCGGCATCTTCCCGATCTCAAGCGGCTCACCCGCCCCGGTCATTGCCGAATTGGAAAAGATCGTTGATTCCGGTGAGAATGGCCTCAGCCAGAACGTGATCAAATTCATGCCGATCGCCCGCCTCAACGCGGTGCTGGTCGTCAGCAGGAAGCCGGAGATGCTGCATACCGCGGCCACCTGGATCAAGCGCCTCGACCGCAACGACATGGCCCGGACCACGGTCCATGTCTACAGGGTCAAATATGGGGAAGCCCGCCAGATCGCGCGCGTGCTCACCGATATGTTCCTGGGCGGATCGTCTTCCTCCAGTCTGCTGGACAGCGCCGATAATCAGGTCGCGCCGGGCTCCGGGACCACGGCGAGTTCAAGTGCCGATCGTTTGTCGCTCAATGCCAACTCCAACTCCTCGCCGACGGCGAATAGCTTCGGCGGGCGCGCTGGACTGGGTGGAATGGGTTCGGGGAGCGGAAGCAGCCAGGCGTTTGGCGGCCAAGGCGCCAACAGCAACAACCAAAACGGCCCCGGCGCCTTGGACAGCGGCCATAGCGGCGGCAACGGCCAGCCGGTCATGCAGGACGTCAGAATCACGCCGGATACCGTCAACAACACCCTGTTGATCTATGCCGACCAGGCCAACTACCAGATCATCGAATCCACCCTGCTGCAGGTCGATCAGCCGCAGCAGCAGGTCGCGATCGATGCCACGATCGCCGAGGTCACGCTGAACAACACCCTGGCCTATGGGGTTCAAGCCTACATCACCAGCCAGAACCTCGGCTTGAAGCCGAACACCGGCTCCATTCTCAACACCCAGGCAACGACGGCGCCGGCCACCACGACCGATTCAACGACCGGCGCGGTCAGCGTCGCGGGATCGCTCACCAACGCCTTCGTCAACCAGGCTTTCCCCGGCTTCAATTTCCTGGTCGGTTCGGCGACGCAGCCCAGTCTCATCCTTGATGCGCTACATGCGGTCACCAGCGTCAAGGTGCTGTCCAATCCATCACTGGTCGTCATCAACAACCAGGTGGCGACACTGCAGGTCGGCGACGTGGTGCCTGTCTCCACCGGCAGCGCCACGGTGCTGACGACGAGCAATACCGTCGTCAACACGATCGACTACCGCAACACCGGCGTCATCTTGCGGGTGTCGCCGCGCATCAGCGTCAATGGCAATGTCAGGCTCGACGTCGAGCAGGAGATAAGCAATGTGCCGCCAAGCAGCGCCAACAGCCTGACGCCGACCGTGTCGGAGCGCCGGGTCAAGAGCCAGATCTCCGTGGCGAACGGTCAAACGGTGTTGCTGGCCGGCCTGATCAGCGAGCAGCAGAACGGCACCCGCAATGCCATCCCGGTGCTCGACCAAATTCCCGGGCTCGGCGATGCCTTCGGCCATCAGAGCAACGCCACCGCACGCACCGAACTGATCATCTTCATCCGGCCGCAAATCATCCGCGATGGCTCGGACGCGCACATCATTGCGGAAGAGCTTCGCTCGAAACTGCGCGGAAGTATCGCCACCACCTCGACCAATGCCCCCATCACCACCAGCTTCCATTGAACGCTTTCGCCGCGTTCTGAGCGAACATGCGAGGCGACGCGTACCGGCGTTGCTGCTCGCCGGCCTGCTCTGCGCCGGCGTCGCTCCGGGCGCCCATGCCGACGCGCTGTCGCGTGGGACGGCAGCCTTCGACCGCGGCGACTATGTTCGTGCGTTCCATGACCTCGCGCCGCTGGCCTATCGCGGAAACGCAAGGGCGCTCGGCATGCTGGGCTTCATGTATGAACACGGCTTCGGTGCCCCGCAGGCTTATGACGCCGCCGTTGATTTCTATTCGCAGGGAGCAGCCCTCGGCAATCCGTTCGCACAGGCCATGCTGGGCCTGATGTACGACAAGGGGCACGGCGTTCCGCAGGATTTTGTGCTCGCTTACATGTGGCTCAATCTCGCCGCGGCGCACACACGCGGTCACGAGCGCGATGCCTACACGCGATTCCGGGACGCAGTGGCGTCGAAGATGTCAACGAACGAGATCCTCGTGGGGCAACGGCTGGCGCTGAACTGGACCCCGATCCCTCTGGTGCCAAGGGTGCGGCGGTCGCGCGAGTGGCTGGATCCCCGGTAAGGTGCGGTGCGCGCGACATTGCCGGTTCGGTCGCTTGTCCTGAGTGTCGCCTCAGAAGGTCGCTTTCAAGCCCACATAAAAGGATCGCGGGCGTGCGGGACTGAGCGAGCGCGCATCCGTGAATGGCGCCCCGCCATTGGCAAAGTTCGGGATGGCACCGGTGTCGAAGAACGTTCCGTAGGTCGCGTAGCGGTTATCGAAGAGATTGTCGACTCGTGCGTAGATCTGGAACGTCTTGTCGATCTGATAGGAGGAGCGAAGATTGAAGACGGCATATCCGGGCAGCTTTGCCGCCTGGTTGGATTCATCGCCGACAAAATACTGGCTGCTGACGAACAGCGCATCGCCGCCAATTTTGAAGGCGTCTGTGATCGAATAATCGACACTGGCCTTGATGCGATGGCGCGGGACCGCCGGAATCTGGTTACCGGGTAGAATCTGCACGTTGCCTTCGGCATCGGCAAACGGACTGTTGGAGCCCACCTTCAACGCGTCAAGAAAGCGCGCGTCCACGAGCGCGTAGCTTGCACTGAGCTGCAGCGTTGACGATTTCAAGGTGACTTCCGCCTCAATGCCTTGCCGGCGCGTATCGCCAACATTCTGGAAATAGCCGAACCCTTGCAAGACTGGACTCGGAATCGCGAGAATGTCGTCGACATTCCTTGTGCGGAAACCGCCGAACTTCCAGCTCAGCGTTCCGATGCCCAATTCTTCGCTGCCGCGAAAGCCGGCTTCGACTGTTCGCGAGACGACCTGCTTCAGCGGCGGATCGGAGACAAGGAAGGTGGCGATCAAGCAGGGATGCGCGGGGTCTGCGCATCCCAATTCCAGCGGCGTCGGGGCCCGATTGGCTTCGGAATAACTGGCATAGGCGGTCAGCTCCGGCGTGATCTTATAGGTGCCCCCGATGATGGGATTGAAACGGTCGAACGTTTGATTGCCATTCAGGGCAGTCCCGATCTGGTCCTCAAGCGCAATGCGAGCATCGTTGTAGCGGCCGCCCGCCGTGATCGAAAATGCCTTCGTCACGTCAAAGGTATCGAGCGCATACAATCCCGTATATTGATTGGTCGCTCGGAGGGCGACGGGGCCTATCGATACCGGCGCGCCGGATTGACCCAAGAAAGTTCCGCTGCCTGTCACAACGAAGTTCGGACCCATCGTACCGAGCTCGGCGCTGGCGTTGAAGCGCGTCGTGCTGTAGTCGAAGCTGGTGCCGACAACGAAACGGTTGGCGTGCCCGAACAACTCGTCGGTATTGGTTGCCTGCACGGATGCGCCGGTGGTGGTCGATCGTGTCAAGGTCCGGTCGATCTCACCCAGCACCGCATCGGGGGCGAAAGGGTTGGCGAGCTGGGCGCCATTCAAGCCGTTGGCCGGAGTGACGCCGTTGCCAAAACACAGCAGCGTCGGGTCGGCATCACAGGGTTGGGTTCGGGTCGGGTTTCCATCAACGGCCTGCTGCTCGAACACGCGCAGATGAGCCGTCCCTTCAAGGGTCCAGGTCGGCGTCGCCTCGACTTTTCCGGTGAAATTGAGATAGCCGACACGGTTCTCCGTTGTTTGCGGCGTGGTGTAGGTCGCGCCCCAAAATTGGTCGAGCAGTTCGACCGGCGCAGTTGCCGTGGCGCCGAACTTGTTGTCAGCAACGCCCATGTTCACGTGGAATTCGCTGCCTTCGCTCCTGTAGCCGATATCGCCATAGAAGCGTCTGATGTCCGAGGGCGAGAAGTTGCGGAAACCATCGTCATGCACGCCTTCGAGCGCAGCGTAGACGCCAAAATCGCCGACCTGCTTGCCCCATTGCAGCGAGCTTTGGATACGGCCGTACGAGCCGCCCATGGTGTTGATCTCGGCTCCATGATAATTGAAGCCGTTCTTCATCCGGATATCGACAGCACCGCCGAGCGCATTCAAACCGAACGCGGGATTGTTGGTGACCAGCGTCACCGACTGGATCGCGGCGGTCGGGATCAGGTCCCAGTTGACCGTGTCACCGAAGGCTTCGTTGATCCGAACCCCGTTCTGGTAGACCGCAAGTCCCTGCGGCGTGCCTTCTACTGGAGACGCGACAAAACCGCGGAACTCCACGTTCGGCCGAAAGGGATTTCCAGCAACATCGTTGATGCTGACGCCCGGAATATTTTGCTTCAGGGCATCCGTGACATTGGGCGAGTCCGTGCGCTCAATTTGGCTGGCGCCGACCACATTGACACTGGCTGGCACCTTGTCGACATCAATACCGCCGGCTGAACCAGGCGTGATCGGATAGACGCGCAGCCGCGTCACGGGACTTGCGACAGGTGCTGTGATCTTCGGGCGAGCGGGCTTGGCGCGGTGTGTCGGCATCGTGACCCGCAAGGTCGGCAGCACATGGCCTTCCGACGGTTCTTCCTGGGCAAGCCCGGCATCGCTCGCAACTATGAAGCTCGTCGAAATCGACGCCATCAACAGAACACGAACGCGCATTCCTTTCGCCCCACCCCGTCCGGCTGTCTTCGCCGTTCAATGGGAGCGATACTAGTGAACCGCGAGAAACGCGCCACCGCAAAAGGTCGCGTTTCCGATCGCGACTTTTTCCCGCCTGTGTCGGGAAGAATTCCCGATGCCTGCTCTGATGCTCTAATGCGCGGCTTTGGGGATGATCGCCTCCACCGTGACGCCGCCCTCGCTCGAGGCCACCGAGAGTGTGCCTCCCAGCGCCAATATCCGTTCGCGCATGCCGGTCAATCCAAGGCCGAGCCTATGATCGGGCCGCAAGCCGCGCCCATTGTCGCGCACGCGCACCAGAGCACCGCTTCGCCCGTCCTGTGTTCCCTGCTGCTGCTCGGCAGGCTCGATGGTGACGTTGACCGAGGTCGCGTCGGCGTGGCGAAAGACGTTGGTCAGCGCTTCCTGGACCACGCGATAGATCGTCAAATCTGTCGTGTCGCCGGTTTCGCCGAGCGCACGCGAAATGTTGGTTTCTATGGACACATCGGGATGCGACTCGCCCCACAGGCGGAGCAGCGCCTGAAGCGCCCCGTGCAGTCCGAGTTCGGCAAGCCCCACCGGTCGCAGCTTCTCCAGAACCCGGCGATTGAACTGCTGCAGGGCATTGACCTGCTCGAGAATGGCGCTGCTGTGTTTCCCCACCGCTTCCCAGCTCGGCTCGGGATTTTGCGACAGCCGCATCAACGCGCTCCCATGGGCCCGAAGCGAAAACAGATAGGGCCCGAACTCGTCGTGAAGTTCGCGGGCAATCTGCTTGCGTTCCAGGTCCTGCAACGAGACCGCTCGCTCGGCCAGCCTGCGCTTCTCCTCGACCGCTTCGCCCAAAACGGCCGCCAGATGGTTCAGCTTGGCACAGATCGCGGCCAGTTCGGGTGCTCCGCCCGGCTTGACCCGCACATCGTAAGACCCGCACTCGATGCGAGTCATGGCCTGCGACAGCGCCTCGAGCGGCGCAAGAGCGCGACCGATGACCAGCATCGTGACCAGGAAGAAAGCTACCGCGGTCGCGGAGCCCACCTCGAGCTGGGTGACGATGCCGTCCCAGATTTCGGCGATCTCGTCGTTCGGGTGCGAGGTGATCACGAGCCATTCCGGTTTTCCGTGGATCGAAACCGGAACATCAACCGCCGTCGTCTCCGGGTGAACGAGGCTGACAAACCAGGCGGGCGGCGCGTGCGGATCGTCGCTTTCCGCGACGCGATCAAGGCGCGGAGCTGCTCCCGCCTCGCCCCGGCGCGTGACGCTGACATGACGAAGCCGGCTGAGATCGCCTGCAATCTGCCTCAACTTCGCATCGGGATCCGGAGCCTCGTTCAAGTCCGCCGCGACCGTTTCGATAAACGCGCGCGTCAATCGGATGACGCTTTGATCCTCGGCCTGGACGCGCGGCCCTGCCTCCACGACCAGCCGCGCGATGTTGATGGCAAGGCCCAGCGCCAAAACCAGTGCCAGCAGCAAAGTGATGCGCGCGCACAAGGAAAGTCTCTGCCACATGCCATTCGCCCCCGACCGCCGCATTTCGCTTCTCTTGAGAAGCGTTGACAGATAAATGAGCCGACTATCTAATCCACCGTATAGCAACATCGCTCGCGATGCATCGTCCGGTGTGGACATGCGTCGCGGAGGGATTTTGGCCTGCGTTCGGTTCGGTGCGCTGCAACAAAGCGGACCGGCGCGGCTGTTCGGGACCAAGGCCGATGCGTGTTTTGATCGTTGATGATCATCCCATTGTCGCTTCGGGCTGTCGGGCCGTGCTCGCCGACGAAGGCGAGATGATGATTTTGGAAGCCGCCGACGCGGAAAGCGGCGAACGTGTCTTTACCGCCGAACATCCCGATGTCAGCGTCATCGACATCAACCTGCCGACGGTGTCGGGATTTGAGCTGGCGCGACGCATCCTTGCGCGCGACGCCTTGGCCCGTATCATCATGTTCAGCATGAACGATGATCCGATCTTCGCAGCGCGCGCGATCGAAGTTGGCGCGAAAGGATATGTCTCAAAATCCGGCGATCCTTGCGACCTGGTCGAAGCAATCCGGCAAGTCGGAAGCGGCGGAACTTATCTGCCGAGCGCGATGGCGCGGAGCATCGCCTTTGCCGGACCGGCATTCGCCCAGAGCCCGCTGTCAAAGCTGACTTCGCGCGAAATGGAAATTTTGCGTCTGCTCAGCGCCGGCAAGAGCCTCTCGGAGATCGCCTGGCTGGTCCAAGCCTCGTACAAGACGGTCGCCAACACGGCCTCAATCATGCGCCAGAAGCTTGGCGTGCGTACGTCCGTCGAGCTGGTCCGCCTGGCAATCGAGAGCGGCGTGGCCTAAAGGGACCAGATAGCATCCGTAGCCTCGCTAATCCAAGGCTCCCGCCATCGCATTCGCGCAGGATTGAATCTCATGACGATACAGACGGTTTCCCGGAACAAATCATACGGCGGCATTCAGGGCGTCTATAGGCATGCCAGCCAGCAGACCAAGACCGACATGACCTTCTCGGTCTATGTCCCGCCGCACCAGGACGGCACAAAACTGCCGGTCGTGTTCTATCTCTCCGGGCTCACCTGCACGCATGCCAATGTGACCGAGAAGGGCGAGTTTCGCAGCGCTTGCGCGGAGCTGGGCATGATCTTTGTTGCTCCCGACACCAGCCCACGCGGCGCCGATGTGCCCGGCGATCCCGCAAATGCCTATGACTTCGGGCTCGGCGCGGGTTTTTATGTCGACGCGACCCAAGAGCCTTTTGCGCGCAACTACCGTATGTGGAGCTACGTCACCGAAGAATTGCCGGAGCTGATCGCCGAAAATTTCCCGGTTGATCCGAAACGGCAGTCCATCCTCGGGCACTCCATGGGCGGACACGGGGCGCTCACGATTGCGTTGCGCTACCCCGAGCGCTACCGGGCGGCAAGCGCCTTTGCGCCGATCGTGGCGCCGTCACAAGTACCCTGGGGCATCAAGGCGCTCGGAGGCTATCTCGGTGCCGACAAGGAAACCTGGCGAAAGCACGACACCGTCGCCTTGATCGAAGACGGGGCGCGGTTCTCTGAATTTCTGGTCGATTACGGCGATGCCGATCAATTCCTGACCGAGCAGCTTCGCCCGGAATTGCTGAAGGCCGCCAGCGAGAAGGCCAAGATTCCCCTCACCCTGCGCCGCCAAGAAGGTTACGACCACAGCTACTACTTCATCTCGACCTTCATGAGCGATCATCTGCGCTGGCACGCTGCTCGCCTGAAGGCTTGACCACGCACTCTATTGCGGCTGCGGCGCACCGTAATGCGGGGCAAGCAACCGGTTGCGCACGAGGTAGGCCGTCGCACGCGACCAGGATTCGTCATTGTTGCCGCGAAGGTCGGCGTTCATCGCGGTAACCAGATTTCCCGTGTGCGCGTCATGCACGTAGATGCTCATGATCAGGATGAGGTCGGACACCTTCTGCACGACGCCGATGATATAGAGATCGGCGCCGAGCTGCTGCGCCAGCTTGACGTCGCAGCCGCCGCAGGCCTGCAGATTGCTGGCATGCGCCGCAGCATTGACCGGCGCAACGTCAAGCAGTTGGAACTTGCCGGATTCCGCAAGTTCCTTGCGCAGCTGATCGCCGGCCCGGACGAGCCGCTCCTGCTCGTCCTTTCGCGGTCCGCTCATCTGCCCCTGCAGGCTGGTATCGAGCAGTTCGAAATCGAACACCGCGAGTTTGGGCGGATCGGCGCGTGCGGGCGCTGAAATGGCGAGCGCCAGCACGATAGCAGCGAGCCATGCTCTCATGATGGTGATCCCCTGATGGCATAACGACAAAATGCGGGCTTGCAACACCAGCATAATTCGGTCTTGTTTCAAGCCAAGAGGCCTATCGTCGGTTCAGGCGAAGGATGAGTTTTCGGGAGGAATTATGGTCCGGTGGTTGGTCGGGGCGGTTGGCTTGGGCTTGCTTGCGACGCCCGTGCTTGCAGCGGACCCGATCGAGATCGACATTGGCTATCTCCACCGCGCCGCCATCCAATCGACATTATCCCTGGTTGAGCAGCCGACGGAAAACAACGGCGTGGCTGGCGCGCGCCTCGCCATCGAAGACAACAACACGACCGGGAAATTCCTCAATCAGCGTTTTAAGCTCGACGAAATCAGGCTCAAGGATGGCGATGACGTGGTCACGGCGGCCAAGACGCTGGCCGGCCACGATGGTTTCATCATCGCCGATCTCCCCCCGGACGACCTGCTCAAGGCGGCCGACGCGCTGCGCGACCGCGGCACCGTGCTGCTGAATGCCGGGGCGATCGACGATCGCTTACGCGAGGAAGACTGCCGCGCCAACGTCATCCATGTCGCCCCGACGCGTTCGATGCTGGCGGATGCGCTCGCCCAATATTTGGTGTGGAAGCAATGGAAGCGCTGGCTGCTCGTGGTCGGCTCACACGAGAAAGACAAGCTCTATGCCGACGCATTCCGCCGCGCGGCCACGCGTTTTGGCGCCAAGATTGTCCAGGAGCGCACCTTCGAGGATACCGGCGGAGCGCGCCGCACCGACAGCGGGGTGACGCTGATCCAACGCCAGATGCCTGTGTTCACGCAGCAGGCCCCCGCCTATGACGTCCTGGTCGCGGCCGACGAAAGCGAAGTCTTTGCCTCCTATCTACCCTACCGGACCTGGGACCCGCGGCCGGTCGCGGGCTCTGCGGGCCTGGTACCGACCAGTTGGGACGCCGCGCACGATCAATGGGGCGCAATCCAATTGCAGAACCGGTTCGTGAAACTGACTTCGCGACACATGACGGCGCTGGACATGCAGGCCTGGACCGCGGCGCGCATGGTCGGCGAAGCAGCGTCACGCACCAACTCCAGCGACCTCAAGAAGCTGGTCGACTTCATCAGAGGGCCGGACTTTGCCCTTGCGGCCTTCAAGGGCCAGCCGCTGACCCTGCGGGACTGGAACCTGCAGCTCCGCCAGCCCATCCTGTTGGCCGATGGGCGCATGGTGGTTTCGGTCTCGCCCCAGGAGGGCTTTCTACATCAGGTCTCGGAACTCGACACGCTCGGCGTCGATCGACCCGAAACCAAGTGCAAGCTGCGTTGAGGATGGAGTGAAACGCGCATGTGGCGCTACTGCCTGCTTCCCGGACTGGCCGTGTGGCTCGCGGCGATGTCGCCCGCGCAGGCCTTCATTGCCTATGTATCGAATGAGAAGGGCAATACTGTCTCGGTGATCGATACTGACAGTTGGGCCGTCACTGACACTATCAAAGTTGGCCAGCGGCCGCGCGGCATCGAGTTCTCGCGGGACGGAAAGTTCGTGATGGTCGCAGTCGGAGATGACGACACCATCGACGTGATCGATACCGCGAAAAAGCAGGTCGTCGACACCCTGCCCTCGGGACCAGATCCTGAATTATTCACCCAGGATGCCGCCGGCAAGATCCTCTATGTCGCGAACGAGAACGATAACACCGTCACGGTCATCGATCTCGAAAAGCGCGCCCGGCTCGGTGACATTCAGGTCGGTGTCGAGCCCGAGGGCATGGCGATTAGTCCGGATGGCAAGATCCTGATCAACACCTCCGAAACCACCAATATGGCGCATTTCATCGACACGGCGAAGCGCCAGGTCGTTGCCAGCGTACTCGTGGATTCCCGGCCGCGATTTGCCGCATTCAAGTCTGACGGCTCCGAATTGTGGGTGTCGTCCGAGATCGGAGGCACGGTGTCGATCATCGATCCGGTCAAGCATGCTGTGACCGGCAAGATCGAATTCAGTATTCCTGGTTTGCGACGCGAAGCGATCCAGGCGGTCGGCATCGGCATCACGAAGGACGACAAAACGGCCTTTGTCGCGCTAGGTCCTGCCAATCGCATCGCCGTGGTCGATGCGACGAGCCATAAGGTGACCAAATATCTACTGGTCGGCCAGCGGGTCTGGCACATGGCGTTCACGCCTGATGAAAAATACCTGCTGACAACCAACGGCGTTTCCAACGACGTCTCGGTAATCGATGTGGCCGCGCAAAAAGTGATCAAGACAATCCAGGTCGGAGAGTTGCCATGGGGCATCACGATGTCGCCGCGATGACGATGGCTGACTCGCCCGGCGGCATGCAGCCGCAGTTGGCCGCAAATCCGAGACAGATGCTCGCCGACATACCGGCGTTGTCGATCGTCAGCGTCAGCCATTCCTATGGCCCAAGGCGCGCATTGGCCGGGATCAGCTTTACCGTCGCGCCGGCGAGCTTCACAGCCCTGCTCGGCCTCAACGGTGCCGGCAAAAGCACGCTGTTCTCCCTGGTTACGCGTCTGTTCGGCATTCAAACCGGACAGATCAGCATTTTCGGCCATGACATCGGCCGCGAGCCCAGCGAGGCGCTGCGGCTCATGGGCGTGGTATTCCAGCCACGCACGCTCGATCTCGACCTGTCGGTCAAACAGAACCTGCTTTATCACGCCGCCCTCCATGGCATTGGCCGAGGCGAAGCGAGCCGGCGCAGCCTCGAACTGCTTTCGCGTATCGGTCTTGCCGACCGCGCCGGCAGCAAGGTGCGCGACCTCTCCGGCGGTCAGATGCGGCGCGTGGAAATCGCCCGTGCCCTGCTGCATCGGCCGCGTCTGCTTCTGCTCGACGAACCGACCGTGGGGCTCGACGTCAAGGCTCGCGCCGACATTCTCGGTCATGTCAGGCAGCTCGTGGCGGAACAGGGCATCGGCGTGCTGTGGGCCACCCATTTGTTCGACGAGATCGTCGCGAGCGATGATCTCGTCGTCCTGCACCAGGGAAAAATGCTCGCGCGCGGTCGGGTCTCGGACGTCGTTGCCACGGCCGGAGGTCAGGACGTCCATTCCGCATTCATGCGCCTGACCCAGGCTACGGGCCTCGGAGGATCTGAGCCGTGACAACAACGACGATGAACGACAGGCCAAGGGGCTTTACTTTTGGCGAATATATCACGTGTCTGACCGGTATCGTCTGGCGCGAGGGCCTTCGCTTCCTGCATCAACGCGAACGCTTCATCTCCGCTTTGGTGAGGCCGCTGGTGTGGCTATTCATCTTCGCGGCCGGCTTCCGCCAGGTGCTCGGCATCTCCATTATCCCGCCCTACGAAACCTACATCCTCTACGAGGTTTATATCGCGCCCGGATTGATGGCGATGATCCAGCTCTTCAACGGCATGCAATCGTCGCTTTCAATGGTCTACGACCGCGAGATGGGCAATATGCGCACCTTGCTGGTGAGCCCGATACCCCGCTGGTATCTCCTGTTCAGCAAGCTCCTGGCCGGCACCGCGGTTTCACTGCTGCAGGTCTATGCCTTCCTGCTGATTGCCTGGTTCTGGGATATCGAACCGCCGCCGATCGGATATCTGACGGTGCTGCCGGCGCTGGTCCTGTCCGGGCTGATGCTGGGTGCGCTCGGCATGCTGATCTCCTCCGGCATCAAGCAGCTCGAGAACTTTGCCGGCGTGATGAACTTCGTGATCTTCCCGATGTTCTTCGCTTCATCGGCGCTTTACCCGCTCTGGCGGGTTCAGGAAGGAAGCCCGATGCTCTATTATGTGTGCCAGGCCAATCCGTTCACCCATGCGGTCGAACTGATCCGCTTCGCCCTTTACGGAAAGATAAACTGGATCTCCTTGGGCGTCGTTGCCGGCTGCACGGCCGTCTTCATGATTGGTGCGATCCTGGCCTACGATCCATCGCGCGGCTTCAGCCGCCGCGGCCCTGCCGGAGGTGAGACATGAAGTGGCCGATCATCACGGGTGCGCTGGTCGCGCTGGCAGCATCGAACCAACTCTGCCACGCCGCCGATCCACGCTACCCCGATTGGCCTTGCGCCCAGGCCAAGGTACCGGAGATTTCGCTGGCTGCAGTGTGGGCCGGTCCGCCGATCGACGATGTGCAGAACAAATGGAAGGATGATCCCAAGGTGAGCGCATTGGTGGCGAAGGTTGCCGCAAGGCGCACTCCCCTTGAAGAAGCAGAGAAAGACATCAAGGACTTTCTGGCGAGTTCGGCCGGCGACAAGGTCATGGCCGGCAAGCTTGTCTTCGCAGGCCTGTTCGAGACGCTCAATGCCGAGCGCTCGTCCGTGATGAACGGGCTCGAACGGGTGATGCGCAAGCAGCGCGATGCGGCGGAAAAGATCCGGTCCGACACCATCAACCTGCAAAATATGCAAAGCTCCTCGTCACCCGATCAAACCAAGATCGACGAGCTCAGCAATCAACTCCTTTGGGAGACGCGAATCTTCGAAGACCGTCGGCGCGTCGTCAAATATGTCTGTGAGGTGCCGACCACCATCGATCAACGACTATTCGCGCTTGGCCGCGAGATCCAGCAGGAATTGGAATAGCGCGGACGGTGTGCCGTTACGCAAGCCTCCGCATCGATCGGCCCGGCTGCAGGGAACTGGAGCCTGCCGCGCGGGAACCAAATCCGATGCTGACCTCTTGTTGCAGGACCGCAAAATCGGAGGCGTTGATGAAAGCAGCAAAGAGCATTCTGGCGAGCGTTATAGCCACCAATGTCCTGGCAAATGGAGCGCTGGCCCAGAACGACGTTGCGGGAATGATTACGCAGATTAACCGCCTCAACGGCACGGTTGCGATCCAGCAGATTCAAGACAACACTGTCGGCGCAAGCACCGGCGGCCCGACCGAGGAGTTCAAGGTGCAAGACGGCAAACTGCTCGATGCCGTCCATGCGGGCGACAGAGTGACCTATTCGCTTGCCGGAAATGGCTCCAAGACCATCACCAAGCTTCAAAAACGGTGACATTCCGCAATAAATCCTGATCGCGCAACGGCATCGCGTCGACGGTCGGTGCCCGCCCCGCGCTGTGCTAGTGGGAAGGCGGCGTATCCTCATCGGGGCGAAGCTCGGGCTGCGCCTCCGTCAACGGCAGGTTGGCGCGCTCCCAGCCGTCCGTGCCTTCCGGATACCAGGCGATGTTGGAATAGCCGTAGGAGAGGATTCGCTTGGCGGCGTTCCACGACATCCAGCAATCGGCCTGACAATAGACCACGAGCAGCGCGGCCTTATCGCCGTGGGATGCGCCCGCAACGCCGCGCTGCAGATAGTGCTCGGTCACCGGCGCCAGTCTTCCGTAGCCGGTGTCAGGCAACCAGATGCTGCCGGGAATATCGAACCGCGGCTTGTTGCGCCAGACCGTGCCTTCAGGCAGACCTTTCGGTTTTGGCGGCCGCGGCAGCACGTCGATGAAAACCCCGCTCTTCGCGCGCCAGATCGCCGCAGCCTCGGCGGTCGTCAACACCCGTGCTCCGGTGAGCGTCGCGGGCACCGGCGCGCGGTAGTTCTCGGTTCGGTAATCCTCGGGTTCTGTAACATTCGGCTGCGCGAAGGCTGCTGATGCGATGCCCAGCAGGACCACGCCGGCCAGTTTTGGCGTCATGGCGACTTTGATGCCGTCTCCAACGTGATCGGCTGGTCGTTCTCGTCGAGCAAGGGCACGCCGAAGTCGAGCAATATCTTGTTGATCGCCGGCTGGTTCTCTTCGATCAAGCGGTTGAGCTGCCGCTTCCAGTTCTGGTCGGAAGGCCGAACGCCCATACCTACTCGATAGACCAGTTTCGGCCCCGCGGTTTCCTTGACCAAAGGTGTGACGTGCAGCGCCGCTCCCGCCTTCTTGGCATAATAGCCGGCCATCGGCCCCCAGAGCACGCCGGCATCGATCGCGCCCGAGGTGAGATCCTTGATCATGGCTTCCGCCGAGGAATCGACACGCGTATCGATCATCAGCGGGTAAGGCTTTGCGTTCGCCATCAGTCCATCGACGGCCATGTAGGTCGCGGGCGGCGTACCGGCGACGATGCCGATATGCTTGTCTTTCAGATGCTCGTCTTCAAGCGTCGTCACCTCCTCGAGGCCGCTCCCCTGTTTGGTAATCAGCGCATAAGCCGTGCGATAATAGGGGTTCGTGCCTTGCGCGAGGTCGTCACCTTGCGGAAAGCCCATGATGACGTCGCAGCGATGGGAGCCGAGCGTATTGCGTACGAAGCCGCTGGCCCCGGGATAGTAGGCGTAATCCAGCTTCTTCTGAAGCTTCTCGGCAAACAGTTCGGCGAGCTTGTTTTCGAAGCCCTCGCCCTGCTCGTTCGAAAACGGCATGTTGCGCGGGTCGGCGCACACCCTCAATACCTTCGGATCGACCAGCTCGATGGAGAGATCGCCGCTCTCATTTACCTGGGCTCGCGACGCCGCCAAGCCGCCCAAGGCAGCAAAGATCGCGAGCAACGAAACTCCCAGCCAGCGCTGCAGCGGGCCACGCGTCGTCGCACACAGTTGCGGTTCCAGCATCGGCATCGTTGCAAACCTCCAGCAGATCTCTTCAATCAGAGGCGATACGTTGAAAGCGATAAAAGCCCATCAAAATGCTATGCTGCTCACTTCAGGCGTGCAACGGCATAATCGGCACGACGACGTTGCCATGCGTGCTGCAGCGCAAACCGGCATCATGGAACAGATATTGTCGGCCTCCCTTCGTGGTGAAACGGAGGCAACGATATGATCCGTAGGCTTTGGACGCTCGCCTTACTGCCCCTGCTCTGTGCCTCGACAGTTTCGCGGGCAGAGCAACGGGAGTTGCCCGTGACCCAAATCGCGCCCGGAGTCTACGTGCATCAAGGCGCGACCGCCCTGATGTCACAGGACAACGACGGCGCGATCGCCAATGTCGGATTCATCATTGGCGAGAGTGCGGTGGCGGTGATCGATACCGGCGGCAGCGTCCGCGAGGGCCGGCAGTTGCTCGCTTCGATCCGCAGCCGCACCGACAAGCCGATCCGGTATGTCATCAACACCCACGCCCACCCGGACCACCTCTTTGGGAATGCCGCTTTCCGGGACCGCGATACGACTTTCGTCGGCCACAGAAACCTGCCAAGGGCCCTGGCGACGCACGGCCAGTTTTACATCGACGCCTTTCGCCGGATCATGGGCTCCGAACTGATCGACGACGTACCGCTGATACCTCCGACCCTGCTTGTCGAGGACAGTCTTAAGCTCGATCTGGGGGCACGCCCCCTCACCTTGCGGGCCTGGTCGGCAGCGCATACTGACAACGACATCACCGTCTTTGACGAGAAGTCGGGAACTCTGTTCGCGGGCGACCTGGTCTTTGTCGACCACATTCCTGTCCTCGACGGCAATCTTCGCGGCTTCCTGGGCGCGATCGACGCACTTGGTGCCATGCCGGCGCAACGCGTCGTCCCCGGTCATGGCCCGGTGAGCGCATGGCCTGCTGCGCTTGCCGACGAGCGCCGCTATTTCGAAACATTGGCTTCGGATGTTCGCGCGTCCCTCGCGCGCGGCGAGCCCATAAATACTGCCGCCACTAAGGCCGCGGCCTCGGAGCGGCCGCGATGGGCACTCTTCGACGACTATAATGCCCGCAACGCAACTGCAGCATTTGCCGAAATGGAATGGGAATAGTAACCGCAATGACCTATATTGAACGTGTTGCTTCCGTCTTCGCGAGGGCTGCAATCATGCTCGGACATCATTTCCGTGTGCTTGGTATGGCTGCCCTCGTGAGCGGGCTAGTTGGAGCCTGGCCCGCCCCGGTGCTGAGCACTGAGGCCTATGATCCTTGGCCCGGCCTGGTGCAGGACATTTTCGATAACCGTCCGATGAACGATGGCAGCGATGTGATCGCCATCGAAATGCCCTATCGCGCCGAGGATGCGGCAATTGTGCCGGTCACTCTGCGCACCAAGCTTGCGCCCACTGACAGCCGCCGCGTGGTGGCGATTACGCTGGTCATCGACCAAAATCCTGCCCCCATGGCCGCCAAGTTCAAGCTCGGACCCGACGCGCATGTCTCCGAGATTTCAACGCGCGTTCGGGTGAACAACTATACCGACGTCCATGCGGTGGCCGAGCTCAGCGATGGCAAACTCTACGCGAGCAAGACTTTCGTCAAAGCATCCGGGGGCTGCTCGGCGCCGGCCGCGAAGAACGCCGATGAGGCCCAAAATCAGCTTGGCCGGATGAAATACCGGCAATTCAGCCGGTCAGACCAGGTGCCCGCAGATGGCACGCGCGAAGCGCAGATCATGATCCGCCATCCCAACAATTCCGGATTGCAGATGGATCAACTGACGCAACTTTATATTCCGGCTTTCTTCGTCAACGAGTTGCGGCTTTGGCAGGATGACAGCCCCGTGCTGGCGATGGAAGGCGGAATTTCGATTTCGGAAGATCCCAACCTGCGCTTCACCTATGTTTCAAACGGCGCGAAGCGCTTCCGGGCGGAGGCCAAGGATACGGCCGGTCATGTGTTCCAGAGCGAATGGAAGGTCGACGCGTCCGGAAGCTGATACGGCGGGGACACAGCTTAGAAACATCTGACTTCCGCCTCGGCCTGGGCGCGTCTTAGGTCGCCAACTGCGCTTGCCGCCTGTTCGGAAGAGCGAAACTCGCCGCCGAGATTTCCCCGCACCTGCGACATACTCAAGACGGTTTCGGCGGTGACATACCGGTCGTAAGGCAAAAGCGAAGCAATAACGTCGATCGAACAAGAACATTGCTCTATGGCCTGCCGCGCTTCGCCGTTCGCCTTCATGCAGCCGTAGACATACTCGGCGCGCGCTGAGGTCGGATAATCGTTGATGTCCTTCGCGTATGCCAACGCCGCCGTCGCCGCAAAAAGGGCGCCTGCCGTGACAATAAGTCGTACCCGTCCGCTATGCGTCATTGGCCTTCCTCCGCTCGAAATTGACGCTATGCTATTCCTACCACGCTGAAAAGAAGACGTTCGAGGAAGCGCTCACAAGCCAATGAAACGCTTGCTTTGCATACTCATTGCTGCGGCCGCCTTTGCCGCAGCACAGGCTAATGTCTGCAGGGGTGCGGAAACCATACGCGTTGCGGTGCAGAAGACCGGAACATTTTCCTGGGAACTTGCGGTCATCCGCGCGCATGGGCTCGATAAACAGGCGGATATCTCACTCCAGGTTCAAGAACTCGCAAGTCCGGAGGCTGGCAAGATCGCGCTTCGCGCCGGCCAGGCCGACATTATCATCTCCGACTGGTTGTGGGTGTCCCGCGAGCGCGCGCTTGGGGCCAAGCTGACTTTCTATCCCTATTCCAGCGCGCTCGGCGGCGTGATGGTGCCGAACTCCTCTCCCATCAAGACCTTGGCCGACCTGAAAGGGCACAAGTTGGCGATCGCCGGCGGCCCCCTCGACAAGAACTGGCTGCTGATGCAGGCCTCGCTGCAACGGGACGGCATTGACCTGAAATCCGAGTCGACCATCGTTTACGGCGCGCCACCGCTTCTGACGGCCTCAATGCTCAACGGCGATGCGGACGCCACGCTGAACTACTGGAATTTCTGCGCCGCGCTCGAGGAAAAGGGCTTCCGCCGGATCGCCACGACCCAGGACTTGGTGACCAAACTGGGCGCCGAGGGCCCCGTCGCCATGCTGGGCTATGTGTTCGATGAAGGCTGGGGCAGCACAAATCGGGACGCGCTGACGCGCTTCATCGAAATGACGCGAAAGGCAAAGGAGATCCTGGCGAATTCGGATACCGAGTGGGACAGCATTTCAGGGCTGACGGGGGCTCCCGACGCGCCCACCTTGAGGGCCTATCGCGAGCGGTACCGGGAAGGCATTCCGCGGCGTTCGATCGATGACGAGGAGAAAGATGCGCGTGTTCTCTATCGCGTGCTGGCGACGATTGGCGGCCGCGAACTCGTGGGGCCCGGATCAGAGCTCGCCCCGGGCACATTCTACCACTTGATCCCCGGAGATTGAGGTGTTGCGTTTACTGTCATTTGCCGTGTTTCTTGGCTGCTGGTGGATCGCGGCCGTGCTCGCCGGCAGCACGAAGCTTCCAACTCCTCCGGCGGTATTGAACGTGGCAATGACCGAGGCTGCTTCCGGGGCATTGTTCCTGAATGTCGGCGTGACATTGGCACGGGTTGCCCTGGCCTTCACGCTCGCGATCACGCTCGGCGTTGCCATCGGATACTTGATGGGACGGGTCAGATTGGCCAACCGGCTTGGCGATCCTTGGCTGATCCTGCTCCTCAACCTTCCGGCGCTCGTCGTCATTGTGCTGGCCTATATCTGGGCCGGATTGACGGAGGTCGCCGCGATCGCGGCGATCGCCATCAACAAGCTACCTGCGACCGTGGTCACGCTGCGCGAGGGGACGCGCGCGCTCGATTATTCGTTTGACGAAATGGCGACCGTATTTGCCATCCCGCGCTGGAGGGCGTTCCGGCACATTATATTGCCGCAACTGGCGCCCTATATCGCCGCGGCATCGCGATCCGGGCTATCGTTGGTCTGGAAGATCGTGCTGGTCGCGGAGTTGCTCGGCCGTCCAAACGGCGTTGGCTTTGAAATCGGCGTGGCTTTCCAGCTCTTCGACACCCCTCGCCTGCTCGCCTATTCGTTGAGCTTCGCAGCCGTCGTGCTCGTCATCGAAACGGCCTTGGTGCAGCCCTTTGAAACCAGGCTAACACGGTGGCGACTCCGTGCGGCTTGAGGTCGATATCGCGGGGAAAGCGTATAAGAGTGCGTCCGGCAAGCGGCACGACGTGCTGGCCGGCATTAAGTTCTCGCTGAGCTCGGGTGAGGTCGGAGTGTTCGTCGGCCCTTCCGGCTGCGGCAAGAGCACGCTGCTTCGCATCCTGACCGGCCTCGATCAGGATTACGAGGGCACGATCTCGCGTGCACAAGACGCGCGGATCGGCATGGTATTCCAGGAGCCACGGCTTCTACCCTGGCGATCGGTCGAAGATAATGTGCGACTTGCAGCGCCACTGATCGATGACGCCAGGCTTTCCGAACTGTTCTCAGTTCTGGAACTGAGCGCGCATCGCAACCATTTTCCGGGCGAATTGTCGCTCGGCCTCGCCCGGCGTGTGGCTCTGGCCCGTGCGTTCGCGGTCGAGCCGGACTTTCTTATCCTTGATGAACCATTTGCATCGCTCGACAAGGCTCTCGCCGTGCGTATGCAAGATGAGATCGTTACCCTGGTGGCAAATCGCTCGGTGCTGACGATCCTGGTCACCCATGACCTCGACGACGCCGTTCGCCTCGGTGATCGCCTGTTCTTGTTGTCGGCAAGACCCGCGCGGATCATCGCAAATATATCCGTCCCTGCACCGCGCAGCGTGCGTGGCGAAGCCGAGATCGCCGCAATAAAGGCAGAGATCGCGCAGTGGACCAATGGCGGTCGCGCCGAGCAGAGGCCACATGGGCAGTGACTGCAGCATGTGCTAAAATGCGCCAGCGGCGGGGTTGGCCATGAAACGGGTGATCGCAACCGCACTGCTCTACCTTGCTATTCCGGCGACCGCGACGCTGGCGCAGGATATGATGCGCTATATTGATATGTCATCGCCCGATATGGTCTCGGCGGAAATGACCCGCGGTGATGTCGAGGCTGCGCTTCGCACCTCAACTGCTGCGACGCCCGCCGATTTCACCGGAAAGAAACTGTCCGGCCTCGATCTCTCCGGCCTCGACCTTTCCGGTGCGATCTTTCGCGCGGCCCGGCTCAACAGAACGAAACTTGCGAGCGCAAAACTCGATCGCGCGGTCCTCGACCAGGCATGGCTGGCCGAGGCAGACCTGACAGGCGCAAGCCTGAAGGGCGCCACTCTCTTTGCCTCGCAAATGCCTCGCGCGCGTCTCGATGGCGCAGACCTGTCGGGAGCGCGCGTCGCCGCCGACCTGTCTGGCGCGAGCCTCGTCGGCGCGTCGATCGAGGGCGCGCAGCTGGGAGCCGACATGCGTAATCAGTCGATGGGCCTGATGCGCGCGGTGTTGAAATCCGCCAAGCTCGAGCGACTGAACGCACGGGGCGCGGACCTGTCTCGTGTCGATCTGGAATTTGCATCACTCAAGCAAGCCGACTTAACAGGCGCGTCCCTCAAGGGCGCCCAGCTTGGGGGCGCCAATCTGACCAGGGTTACCGTCATCGACACCGATTTCGACGGCGCCGATCTGACATCCGCGAAGCTCATCGATCCAATTGGGCTTGAGCGCGCCAAGAATTTCGATCATGCGAGAAATCGCGAACGTCTGATCAGAGAATGACGGCGCAAGCGGTACCTTAGGAAAGGATTTGGCTCATGCGATGGATTTTAGCTGCGATTGCGCTCTTGCTCGCCGGCACGGCCGCATTGTCCGCGCAAGGCAAGGGCGTCCGGTTGTGGAATCTGACCGCTTCGACCATTTCCGGATTTCAGCTCTCGCCTGCCGGAAAGGACGAGTGGGGACCGAACCAGACGCTGAACGACAAAGACAAGGAAGTCGATCACGACGAACGCCTGAGGATCACAGGCGTGGAACCGGGGCGCTATGACGCCAAAGTCACCTATCCGGATTCACGACAATGCTTTGTTCGGGATATCGAAATCAAGGCAGATGCGGTGTTTTCAATTGCCGACAATGACCTGAAGGACTGCAGCAAATAATCCTTGCCGGGCCGATTTGTCAGCCGGCGGGAATCGTGTTGGCTGTGTCGGCCTTATCGTCGCTGTGCGGATATTCGCAGCGCCACTTCACCGCCGTCCACTTGGGGTGCTCTCCGACCCACTGGGCGATGTAAGGCGGTGCAGCCATGGCGCACTGCGCCAAGGAGCCGCCGCTCGAAAATACCATACGCGTCTCTTGGCAGGTGTTGGGCGATAATACCGCGCACACCGTTATGACCAGGGCCATCGGATTCATGCCTAACATTCCTGCTTTGGCTCATCGGAGGAATACCACGATGAACTACGCCAATCCGCTCGGCAAGTTTCAATACGGCGTGAAAATTCCCAACCGGATTGGCCCGCAATTGGCCTAAACAGCCTGCTCCGCTGCTGGGAACCAGCCGGCGGCACTTAGATGGCTCACGACAAGCGTGAGAATTAAGGGATTGGATTTACGTCCGAAATACTTACGCCCGAAATCTTGAGAACGTCTGCCACGGCTCGATGCGATCGAGCCGGGCAGATCGCTTGGCTGTCTTACTTGCGCGCTGCGCAGGCGTACATGTTGATTTCCATGCCCACCGGCACTTCGACAATTTTCGGAGTCTTCCAAGTCATTCGGGGGGTCCTCCCAAGTATATTGGCCAACTTTTGGCGCGATACTTGCGCCAACATTAAGGGTAGGGCCGCCTTGAGCTTAACGCAAGTGGTTGGCTGGCGTCGGTGCGGAGCTCGCTCGCCTTTGCCCGGCGCAGTCCGATGTCTCGTTAACTGCCCTCCTGCACTATTGCAGCAAGCGCAACAGCGCTCGCCCGGCCCTGGATTTCAGCTCCTTGGCCTCGAGCGTTCCATCCTTGTCCGGATCGGCCGCGTTGAACCGTTGCTCTACGACGGCGAGATACTCGTCCAAAGTCAACGTGCCATCGTGATCGGGATCGGCGGCCGCGAGTTCGCGCGCAGTTAGCCGTCCTGCCAGTTCGCGCCTGTCGAGCGTGCCGTCATGGTCGCGATCGAGCTTGGCGAACAGCGCCGATGCCGCCTTCTTCGTCTCGGCAAGGTCCAGCGTCCCATCATTGTCGGAGTCGAACATCTTGATTGGATCGGCGCGACGCCCTGCCGCGAAAACCTGCGAATCCCCGGTCGCGAACGCGGTCGCGGCCAATGTCAGAAGCACAGACCGGCGCGATATCATGATTCACTCTCCTTCCTGGTTGGGCCAAATCCGTGAGACCAAGGTAACGCGCACGGGTCCTCGCCGCCAGAGTCGCGCGGCCCTTGTCCTTGGGACAGCAGAACACGATAGCCGACAGGACCGGACCGAGAGCCTGCACATTGCGGGTTCCGGGTGGCGGCGCGGATTTCGAACCTGTTTAATCGCAGATGCGCGGCATGCGCCGCAGCAAGATGTGGGTTGCGGAGCAAATCATGCGACCATGTTGCCAATTCCTGCTCGCTTCAGTACTCGCGATAGGCGCTGCATTGTCGGCGTCTGCCAAAGACGGGCTGCCTGACGCGGTCAGGCCGCACGTCGAATCATCCGACACACCAGCCACCCTGACCGGCAAGGAGCGCCTCGGCCGAAAGTGGACGGACGAGCAACGGATCGACAATTGCAATGTACCGACCGACAAGCGCGGGACCAAGCCGCGCCCAAGCGCTTGCGCCCGGGCGGCACCAGGCTTCTAGAAACTGCGCTCGCGGAGCAGCGCCGGCGCGGACGGGCCGAAAACGCCGCTTGGCCGCACCTTATGTCTGAGCTGCAGAGCCCGCGTGTTGGGCCCTGTGGATGGACGACGGCACAACGCCAAAATACTTCCGGAACACGCGGCTGAAGTGCGAGGAGCTTGAGAAACCCCAGGAAAACGCGACGTCGGTTATGGTTTTTCCGGCATGCGTTTCCAGTTCCTGGCGGCAGTTCTGCAGCCTCGCCCGCCAGATATAATCGCTGACGGTCATGCCCCTTTCGCTGAACAGCATGTGCAGATAACGCTTGGTACAGCCCAATGCCGCCGAAATCTGATCGATGCAGAGATCAGGATCGCGCAAATGCTCGCGGATGAAGGCTTGAGCCCGTATGTACATCGCCTCCGGCCCAACGCGATCGAACGTCCTGTCAGCTTCACGAAGCGGCAACAGCAATAGGTCGATGAGCGATTCGGCCACGCCGGCTGCGCTGTTCGGCGAGAGCTTGGTGGCCTCGTCAAACGCGGCATGCACGAATTCGTGCGCGATCCTGCCAGTTCCCGCGCGTGAGGAGAGTTTGCACGCCGACATGCGTTCCGTATGGAAGCCGCGCTCCCGCAGCAGCTCTTTCGGCACGATGACAACATCATGCCGCGTCAGCATCGGGCTGGTGATCGTATGCGGACAGGATACGTCGTAAGCGAGAATATCGCCCGGAACGATTTCCATCCGACGACCGTCCTGCTCGAAATAAGATATGCCGTAAGTCTGGAAATGGATCTTGATGTAGGGATGTTCGGTCGATCTTATCCGCCAATCGGTGTGGCCAACGCGGTGCTGACTCGCCTCGATCTGGCAGAGCTTCAGGCGGGAGACCGTGGTGTAGTTGACCCGACCATCCAGGGATGAGGCCTCCAGTGGATCGATATCAAATCGACCACACAGATCGGTCAGGGTATCTGACCAACATTGGACCTGCTGCCTCGGCGACAATCCGGAAGTGCTGAGCGAATGGACTGTATCGGACATTTCCAGCCACCGATTTGAAAGCAGCGCATATCGCTGCGAAGGACCCGGCCATGATAGAAACAGATTACCTCAACTTGAAGCAATGTTAGAGTTTAAGCTGTATTCCTCCTGACATCCCTTTGATGATCCTCCGCCTTACTGGCTGCGTCGTCAAGAAGAACATCGGGCGCAATGTGCTGGCGAACTGGCCAAGCGATTTGGACGACCTCGTGAATTGATGCTCCGCAGCATAAATGCGGCGCCCACAAAACGCCTTGCTCGAGGCAAAAAAGTTCATCCGGTTTCGCTTTCGAGCAAACCCGTTTCGCTTTTGGGCAAGTTTCCCATTGGTGAACCGGCTAGGAACGACGCCCGAAATCGAAGCAAAGCGGGCCGTTGCCACGGCACCCGATCTCACCTCAGGAGGAGACACTCGAAACATCCCACAGCATGCGCCCACTGGCCGGAGGAAGGCCGGCGGGCAAGCGACGTGACGAGCCAAACAACGAAACCAGGGAGGACTTAAGTATGCGCAAGGTGCTTTTGGCTACCTTTCTTGGCTCCGCAGCGGCACTCACCGTAGGCGGCGCTTCAGCCAATGAAGAGCTAGTTAAGATGTCGCAGAACCCAAAGGATTGGGTGATGCCGACGGGCGACTATGCCAATACCCGCTATTCCAAGCTCAATCAGATCAACGCGTCGAACGTCGGCAAGCTGCAGGTCGCGTGGACCTTCTCGACCGGCGTGCTGCGCGGCCACGAAGGCGGACCGCTCATCATTGGCAACATAATGTACGTCCACACACCTTTCCCCAACAAGGTCTATGCTCTTGACCTCTCGCAGGACAACAAGATCGTCTGGAGGTACGAGCCCAAGCAGGACCCAAACGTCATCCCGGTGATGTGCTGTGACACCGTTAACCGCGGCCTGTCCTACGGCGATGGCAAGATCTTCCTGCACCAGGCGGATGACAAGCTGATCGCGCTGGATGCCAAGACCGGCAATCTCGTTTGGAGCGCGACGAATGGTGATCCCTCCAAGGGACAGACCGGCACCTCGGCGCCTCTCGTGGTCAAAGACAAGGTGCTTGTCGGTACGTCCGGCGGCGAGTTCGGCGTGCAGTGCAGTATGACTGCCTACGACATCAAGTCCGGCAAGCAGGTATGGAAGGCCTATTCCGAAGGGCCAGATGACCAACTCCTGGTCGATCCAGAGAAGACCACCGCGCTTGGCAAGCCAATCGGCAAGGACTCCAGCTTGAAAACCTGGCAAGGCGATCAGTGGAAGATCGGCGGCGGCTGCACCTGGGGTTGGCTCGCTTACGATCCGCAGCTCGACCTCGTCTATTATGGCTCGGGCAATCCCTCGACCTGGAATCCGAAACAACGTCCGGGTGACAACAAATGGTCCATGACCATTTTCGCGCGCAACCCGGACAACGGCATGGCGAAATGGGTCTATCAGATGACGCCCCACGATGAATGGGACTATGACGGCGTCAACGAGATGATCCTTACCGACGAACAGGTCGGAGGTCAGTCTCGCAAGCTTCTGACCCACTTCGACCGTAACGGGATCGGCTACACGCTCGACCGCGCAACCGGCGAATTGCTGGTCGCGGAAAAGTACGATCCGAAGGTCAACTGGACGACCGGCGTCGACATGAACAAGAATTCGCCGACCTTCGGCCGCCCGAAAGTGGTTGCGGAGTACTCGACCGAGCACGGCGGCGAAGACCACAACACTAAGGGAATCTGTCCCGCCGCGCTGGGCAGCAAGGATGAGCAGCCGGCGGCCTACTCCCCCGAGACGCAGCTCTTCTACGTCCCGACCAACCATGTCTGCATGGATTATGAGCCGTTCAAGGTGAGCTACACCGCGGGTCAGCCCTATGTGGGTGCGACGCTCTCGATGTATCCGCCTCCCGGCGACCACAACATGGGTAACTTCATCGCCTGGGACGGCAAGACCGGCAAGATCGCCTGGTCGAACCCCGAGCAGTTCTCGGTCTGGTCGGGCGCTCTCGCGACTGCAGGCAACGTTGTGTTCTATGGAACGCTTGAGGGATACCTCAAGGCTGTCGACGCCAAGACTGGCAAGGAGCTCTACAAGTTCAAGACTCCGTCCGGCATCATCGGCAACGTCACGACCTATGAGCACAATGGCAAGCAGTACGTTGCGGTGCTGTCCGGTGTCGGCGGCTGGGCGGGCATTGGTCTCGCGGCTGGCCTGACCGATCCGACCGCGGGCCTTGGCGCCGTCGGCGGTTATGCAGCACTGAGCAACTACACGGCCCTTGGCGGCACGCTCACAGTGTTCGCTCTGCCCTAACCCAGGCGAAGCCATCTCGCTTCCGGCGCGTGGACCCGTTCCACGCGCCGGTCGATCTGCCACCAAGAGTCAAGGATTAGCTATATTGCGCATCACCCGCTTAGTGGTCGCCGCGGCACTGCTCGTGGCTGCAGGAGGAGTTGCCTTCGCTGATGGTTCGGGGGATCCCACCGCGGTGAAGTCCGAGGACGGCAAGTATTTCGACAAGGAAGGAAATCCAACGTACAAAATTTCGTCCGACGGCACCGTGGACTGGTACACCTATTCCGGGTACCGCCGCTATCATTCCGAATGCCACGTTTGCCATGGGCCTGATGGCATGGGGTCGACTTACGCGCCGGCGCTGAAAGAATCGCTAAAAACCATGAGCTATGCGGACTTTCTCTCTGTCGTCGCGAGCGGCCGCAAGAACGTCAGTACTGCGTCGGAGAACGTGATGCCGGCCTTCGGCACCAACCCGAACGTGGCCTGCTACATGGACGACATCTACGTTTATCTGCGCGCCCGCGCCAATGACGCATGGGGTCGCGTGCGACCGTCCAAACACGAGGACAAACCGGAGGCCTATACCGAGGCGGAAAACGCGTGCATGGGCAATCATTGAACATGACGAGAGAATTTCAACTGCACGAACCATGGTATGGCCTTGAAGAGCGAGAAAGGAGTTAAGCAATGAAGACGCGCGCAGCCGTCGCTTTCGAGGCGAAGAAACCACTCGAAATCGTCGAACTCGATCTGGAAGGCCCGAAGGTCGGCGAGGTCCTCGTTGAGATCAAGGCAACGGGTATCTGTCACACCGACGCCTACACCCTGGACGGTTTCGACAGCGAAGGGATCTTTCCGTCGATTCTCGGTCATGAAGGCGCCGGCATCGTTCGTGAGGTCGGCCCGGGCGTGATCTCGGTCAAGCCCGGCGACCACGTCATTCCGCTCTACACGCCGGAATGCCGCCAGTGTAAGAGCTGTCTCAGCCAGAAGACCAATCTCTGCACCGCGATTCGCGCCACCCAAGGCAAGGGCCTGATGCCTGATGGCACATCGCGCTTCAGCTACAAGGGCAAGCCGATCTATCACTACATGGGCTGCTCGACCTTTTCGAACTTCACCGTGCTTCCGGAAATCGCGGTGGCGAAGATTCGCGAGGACGCCCCCTTCGACAAGAGCTGCTACATCGGCTGCGGCGTAACGACCGGCGTCGGTGCGGTGGTCAATACCGCGAAAGTCACGCCAGGTTCGAACGTCGTGGTATTCGGCCTCGGTGGCATCGGCCTCAATGTCATCCAGGGCGCCAAGATGGTTGGCGCCGACAAAATCGTTGGCGTCGATGTTAACGACTCCAAGGAGGAATGGGGCCGCAAGTTCGGCATGACCCACTTCGTCAACCCGCAGAAGGTGGGCGGCGACGTCGTGCAGCACCTGGTGACGCTGACCGACGGTGGCGCCGATTACAGCTTTGACTGCACCGGCAACACCACCGTCATGCGCCAGGCGCTCGAATGCTGCCATCGCGGCTGGGGTGTCTCCGTGATCATCGGCGTTGCGGAAGCGGGCAAGGAGATCTCCACCCGGCCATTCCAGTTGGTCACCGGACGTGTCTGGAAAGGCACCGCATTCGGAGGCGCACGCGGCCGCACCGACGTGCCGAAGATCGTCGACTGGTACATGAATGGAAAGATCCAGATCGATCCGATGATCACGCATGTCCTCAAGCTCGAGGACATCAACAAGGGCTTCGATCTTATGCACGAAGGCAAGTCGATACGTTCGGTCGTCGTTTACTGAAGCAAGAATGTCCCACACAAGGAGGATTGACCTATGACTGTTCACATCCACCCGGCGGTTGACAACGGCGTAAAACAGGGCTCCGGGACCTTCGCCGGGGGCACCCTGGTCTGTAAATGCACGGACCGGCCGGTCAAGATCGGCATCAAGGGCGACGTTGCGCACAATCACGCCTGCGGTTGCACCAAGTGCTGGAAGCCGGAAGGCGCAACCTTCTCCATCGTCGCGGTCGTACCGCGTCAAAATGTGACGGTGCTCGAGAACGGCGACAAGCTCCAGATCGTGGATCCGTCGGCCGTGATCCAGCGCTACGCCTGCAAGGTCTGCGGCACGCATATGTATGGCCGCATCGAGAATACGGGCCATCCGTTCTACGGCCTCGACTTCATCCATCCCGAATTATTCCAGGAAGGCGGCTGGGCGGCGCCGGGATTCGCGGCCTTCGTGTCGTCCGTCATCGAGTCTGGTGTCAAACCGGAAGAGATGGAGGGCATACGCGCACGCCTCAAGGAGCTCGGCCTTGAGCCCTATGATTGCCTGTCTCCGCCGCTGATGGATGCGATTGCAACGCACACAGCGAAGGCCAAAGCAAAAGCGGCCTGATGATTTGATCCTCGCCAGCGGCAACGGCGCCGATTCGCGTTGGCGAACAGCCAACGCGAATCGGAGCTCTGGCCCGACGCAAAGGTCTGTTTGGATCGACCGTCCATCTGCCCTCAGGCGCGATCGATCATTCCGATGTTACTCTCTTGATTTGGAGTCCCGGCCTCGCCTCACTTTAGTGAGCGAGGCATTTTGTTTTTGGCGTCGCACCCACGCGCACGCCTCGTTCGCTGCAGGTCGAACCGCTCCCGGCAACCGCCCTGCTTTTGACAAATGCAGTTGCAAAACAACTCTCTGTGAAGTCCGTTCGGCGTCAGTTTCTGATAGCATTACGACTTCGCGATAACGGGCCGACTGCACAAGAACCAAAACCAAAAGAACAATCAAAAGAACAATTAAGAACCAAAACATTAAGAAAACGGGAGGAGCGCCCAGACACGGAAAACCAAACAGGTCGTGCAATGAGGTCTGTCAGCCTTCCTGACACGATTGGCTCGTGGGGAAGTCGCGGCGGTTGATGCGGGCGAGTGGAAACATGTTCCGGCCTGCATTGAACCGGACATCAGCAGCTTAAAAAGAGCGAGAACGATCATGATCAAGTTGAAGATTAATGGCCAGGAACGAACTTGGGATGGCGACCCGGATCTTTCCCTGCTTTGGTTTCTCCGTGATGAGGTCGGCTTGACGGGCACCAAATTTGGCTGCGGCCAGGCGCTGTGCGGCGCCTGCACCGTCATCGTCGACAAGGAAGCCGTACGCGCCTGCATCACATCAGTTTCGGATGTGGCCGACCGCCAGGTCACCACGATCGAAGGCCTTCATCCAACCGGCGATCATCCAGTGCAGAAGGCCTGGCGTCAGATCAACGTACCGCAATGCGGCTTTTGCCAAGCCGGTCAGATCATGCAGGCCGCGGCATTGCTGATGGACAATCCGAAACCATCGCACGCCCAGATACGTGAGGCCCTGTCGGGCAACATTTGCCGCTGCGGCTGCTATCAGCGCATTGAAAACGCCGTCCATCTCGCATCGACGGGGGTGTAATCATGAACATCATCACGAATCCGAAAAAGCTTCGTGGCTTTGAGAAAGCCTGCAGGGTCGAGAACGTCTCGCGCCGCAGCGTGCTGAAGGGACTTGGGATCGCTGGAAGCTTCGTGCTTGCCGCGCCTATTCTGAGTCGGCCTGCCTTCGCCGCCTACGAGACCGGCGCCGGCAAGATGCCGCACGGTACCGTTGTCGACCCGCGTGTGTTCGTTGCCATCGCGCCGGACGGCATCGTGACCATCATTGCGCATCGCGCCGAGATGGGCACCGGCGTCCGCACGAGCCTGCCCCTGATCGTTGCCGAGGAGATGGACGCCGACTGGTCGCGCGTCCGCGTCCAGCAAGCCCCTGGCGATGAGGTCAGGTATGGCAACCAGGATACGGACGGATCACGCAGCACCCGGCACTATTTGATGCCGATGCGCCAGATCGGCGCCTCCGCGCGCACCATGCTGGAGTCGGCGGCGGCGAAGCGCTGGGGCGTGCCCGCCACCGAAGTGAAGGCTGCCAACCACGAGGTGGTCCATGACGCAACCGGGCGGAAACTCGGTTTCGGCGACCTCGCGGCCGATGCCGCGAAAGAGCCGGTGCCAAGCATCGAAGGCCTGAAGCTGAAGGACCCGAAGAACTTCCGCTATCTCGGCAAAGGCGAGGTCAGCATCGTCGATCTGCACGACATCACCACTGGCAAGGCGGGCTATGGTGCCGACGTCCGCCTGCCCGGCATGAAATACGCCGTCATTGCCCGCCCCCCGGTGACGGGCGGAACGCTGGTGTCCTTCGACCCTGCCGACGCCTTGAAAGTCTCGGGCGTCGAAAAGGTCACGCAGGTCAAGGGATGGCCGTGGCCGTCCAAGTTCCAGCCGCTCGGTGGTGTCGCCGTGATCGCGCGCAATACCGGCGCCGCGATTAAGGGCCGCGACGCGCTGAAGATCGTCTGGGACGACGGCGCCAACGCCAAATACGACTCGGTCGCCTATCGGGCCGAGCTCGAAGAAGCCGCGCGAAAACCCGGACTGGTCGTGCGCAAGGAAGGTGACGTGGACGCCGCCTTGAAGACCGCCGACAAGGTGATCGTCGGCGAATACTACCTGCCGCATCTCGCCCATGTCAGCATGGAGCCGCCGGTCGCCGTCGCGGACGTCAAGGGCGACAAGGCCGAAATTTGGGCGCCGGTGCAGAGCCCGGGGGGAACGCGCGAAGACGTCGCGAAGACGCTCGGCATTCCCGAGGGGAACGTCACCGTTCACGTAACGCTGCTCGGCGGCGGTTTTGGCCGCAAGTCGAAATGCGATTACGTGCTGGAAGCAGCCCTGCTCTCAAAGGAGCTCGCCGCGCCTGTGAAGGTGCAATGGACGCGGGAAGATGACGTTCACCACGACTTCCTCCATACCGTCTCGGTGGAGCGGATCGAGGCCGGGCTCGACAAGAACGGCAAAGTCATCGCCTGGCGTCACCGCAGTGTCGCGCCGAGCATCGCCTCGACCTTCGCGGCGAATACGGTGCATCAGGCGCCGTTCGAGCTCGGCATGGGACTGATCGACATGCCATTCGAGATCGCCAACATTCAGTGCGAGAATCCGGAAGCCGCCGCGCACACCCGCATCGGCTGGTTCCGCTCGGTCTCCAATATCCCGCGCGCCTTTGCGGTGCAGTCGATGGTGGGCGAACTCGCCCATGCCACCAATCGCGATCAGAAGGAGATGCTGCTCGAGCTCATCGGCTCGCCGCGGATCGTCAACCTGTCTTCGGTGAAGGATCCCTGGAACTACGGCGAGCCCTACTCGAGCTATCCGATCGACACGGCGCGATTGCGGCGCGTGGTCGAGCTGGTTGCCGAAAAGGGCGAATGGGGACGATCACTGCCCAAAGGCCACGGGCTCGGAATCGCCGCTCATCGCAGCTTCGTCAGCTATATCGCGACCATCGTCGAGGTGGCCATCGACGACAAGGGCAAGCTGACGGTGCCGAGGGTCGACACTGCCATCGATTGCGGCACATATGTTAACCCGGAGCGAATCCAGTCGCAGATCGAAGGCGCCGCCATCATGGGGCTGAGCCTTGCCAAATATGGTGAGATCACCTTCAAGGATGGCAAGGTCCAGCAGAAGAACTTCGACGACTTCCCGGTGCTCCGCATCGACGAGTCGCCGTCGGTGACGAATGTTCACATCGTGCCTCCAGGGCCGGACACGCCACCCAGCGGTGTCGGCGAACCCGGCGTGCCGCCGTTCGCGCCGGCCCTGGTCAACGCCATCTTTGCCGCGACCGGTAAGCGCATCCGCGCGCTGCCGATCGGCAAGCAGCTAGAGACCTAAAGGGAACGTTCGTCCCTGCAGACCGTTTTCGTCGATCTGACTGACAGGAGCCGGATCGATGAATTTCAAGCCCAAGGCGCTCGCGGTATCGCTGCTGACGAGCGCCTTTCTTCTGAACGCCCACGCATTGAGCGCTCAGGGCAACCCGCCGCCTGCGACCGCAACGCGGCCGGCAAAGTCGCCGGATCAGATGTCAACGCCCAACAACGCGCCCGCTGCCACCCCGAGTCAGACGACCGGTCAAGGCAGTCAAGATCCGACGACCAAGCAGATGAACCAGGACGCGAAGAGCAAAGTCGAGAGAGAGGGCAAGTAGCCCCGAAATGAAAAGCGGCGGACCTTTCGATCCGCCGCTTTTTGCCTGCCGTTTGTCTCACTCGGCGCGTTGACTGGCCGCCTACTTCTTGACGGCGAAGACCCAGACGACGCCGCCTTGAGGAACATTGTTCTCAAGACCAATGTTGTTGCCGACCAGCGCATCTTGGATGCGTTGGGCGTCTACACCCCAGCCGGACTGGACGGCGATGTACTCCGTACCGTCCACTTCATAGGCGATTGGCATTCCGACGATGCCGGAATTGGTCTTTTGCTGCCAGAGCACCTCGCCCGTCTTGGCGTCGAAGGCCCGAAAGTCACGGTCATTGGTGCCGCCGGCGAAGATGAGGTCGCCCGCCGTCGTCGTCACCGACGCAAACAACTGCGACTTCGGGAAGTTGTGCGACCAAACCTTCTTGCCCGTGGCCGGATCCCAGGCTTGCAATTCGCCGAAGTGATCGGCACCAGGACGCACCGTCAGACCGATATCTTCAGCCTTGGTCCCAAGCCAGAGCTCGCCGGGTTTGAGCGGCACCTTCTCGCCGGTGAAGCCGCCGCAGAAGTTCTCGTTGGCCGGCACGTAGACGAGCTTGGTATTCGGATTATAGGCCGCTGATGGCCAATCCTTGCCACCCCACAGCGACGGACAGAACGTGACGCGCTTTCCGAGTACCGGCTTATGCTCGGGATCGACGATCGGCCTGCCGGTCTCTTTGTCGATTCCCTTCCAGACGTCGGTATGGACGAAGGGCCAGCCGGCCACGTAATTGATGCGATCGGGCTTCGCCTCCAAGATCCAGAAGATGGCGTCACGTCCGGGGTGAATCAGGGCTTTGAGCGGGCGACCGTCCCTTTCCAGATTCACCAGCATCGGCGCGTCGACCTCATCCCAATCCCACGAATCATTCTGATGGTATTGGTGGTAGGTCTTGATCTTGCCGCTCTCGGGATCAAGCGCGATCACGGAACTCGTGTAGAGATTATCGCCTGGATGCGCTTCACCCGGCCAGGGCGCGGCATTGCCGACGCCCCAGTAGATGGTTTTGGTGTCCTTGTCGTAGGTTCCGGTCATCCAGGCCGAACCGCCGCCCGATTTCCAGTCGTCGCCCCGCCAGGTGTCGTGACCAGGCTCGCCCTCGCCCGGGATGGTAAAGGTACGCCACAACTCCTTGCCATCGTTGGCGTCAAACGCAACAACATAGCCACGCACGCCGAACTCGCCACCGGAGCCGCCGACGATGACTTTGCCATCAACGACCAGCGGCATCAGGGTCATGTACTGGCCCTTCTTGTAGTCCTGAACCTTCTTATCCCACACCACCTTGCCGGTCTTGGCATCCAGCGCAACGAGGTGATCGTCAGTGGTGGCGAGATAAAGCTTGTCCTGCCACAAGCCCACGCCGCGGCTGGTGGGATGCAACTGAAAGAGATCCTCGGGTAACTGACGCTTGTAGCGCCAGTATTCCTCACCGGTCTTTGCATTCAGCGCAATCACCTGTCCCATCGGCGTTGCAACAAACATCACGCCATTATTGACGATCGGCGGCGCCTCGTGCCCTTCGACCACCCCGGTGGAGAAGGTCCATACCGGCGTCAGATTCTTCACATTGGACGTATTGATCTGATTGAGCGGGCTAAAGCCCTGACCATCATAGGTCCGGCGATAAAGCATCCAGTTGCCGGGTTCGGGATTTTCCAGACGTGCAGGTGTAACCGGACTGTAGTTTTCGATCGGTCCGGCAAGGGCAACGGTTGAAACAAGACAAGTGAACGCAACACAGCTTGACAATAGCCATTGTTTTCGGGTCATGGACGCTATCTCCCTGTCATCTTCTTCTGGTCACCCACTCTGCGGTCGGTAACGCTTCATTCAGTAGCGCGATCACTGCGATACGACGGTGCAAACGTCATCCTGCTTGCTGGGCACCTACCTTTCCGACAAAAGGCGCGGCGACGGTGAGCGACCCGTCGACGAGCGCCAACGGAAGCGCCGCCAAACGGCGAGGCGCTGGGCCGAACACGACCTGCGCGGCCTGACGGGGGTCGTATTCCGAATTATGACAAGGGCATTTGAGCACGACCTTGTCGGTGCCTTCTCCCTTGACCCACTCGCTCACGGGACAGCCCGCGTGAGAACAAACCGCCGAGTAGGCCACAATGCCATCGGCCGAGCGGGACCGCGTGTCGTCGTCGAGTTCGCTTGCGTCCAGCTTGACGATCAGGATTTCGTTGAGCCGCGAACCGCTACGGACCACTGAGGTCTTCGGATCCTTCGGCCAAGCGTGAACCGGGGGCCCACCCAGCTTCAGATCGTCGGGCTTGATGATCTGGCCCTCGTGCTCCCCTTCGGAAAAAACCAGAAGATCACCCTTTTGCGGCCGCTCATCGCTGCCGGGCTGATCTTCATCGGCGGCCACCGGTCTGGTCGCCAAACAAGCTCCGGCGGCCAATGCCGTCAGCAGCAACGCACGTCGTGCGAGCTTTGGACACAACGCGCCCGTCTCGATCCGCTCGGCTGTGCGATCAACGTTCAGATTGGTTTCAGACATGGCGCAAGTTGAGCGCTGCGACTCCGCCAAAAAGAAGGCGAGCAGCGACTCCACTTTACGCTCTGCGTGACGTCGCGTGAAGCAGGCGCTATTGTGCGCCGCGCCATGAACGCTCACACCATCGCGTCAGCGCGCGATCGCCATTGCATCGGCATACAGAAGCTTCATCTGGCGGAAGCGGATTGCTCGGTCGGCTTGCCGAAAAC
Source organism: Bradyrhizobium sp. ARR65 (assembly GCF_000472385.1). Classification (GTDB taxonomy): domain Bacteria; phylum Pseudomonadota; class Alphaproteobacteria; order Rhizobiales; family Xanthobacteraceae; genus Bradyrhizobium. Next base: position 220,333 of record NZ_AWZU01000004.1, on the reverse strand, counting down.
CCGGCGACAGCCTTCGCTGAGGTGCGCCCGCTGCCGCTGCATACAAGCGGTGATCCGGGCCACATTGGGAATTTCCGAGGAACACAGTCGAAAGGCATCGCCCATACAGAGCCTGCGCTGATCCTCATAGGTGAATGCGCTGGCCGTCAGCGGCAACAGCGCCAGGCAGAAGGCCAGAGCCGACGCCAGCCTCAACTTGCGAACTATATTCCGATCGGTCAGCATAGTCGTCCCCAAATGACCGACGTTGCGGTCGCGTACGAGGCGGTTGGCCGCCTTCGACTCATGCGCAATCGTAGTGTCGCGAATCCCCTTGCTTCAATATTGCGAACGCGGTCCTGCACTGAAATATCGGTTCCACGTGCAAACAACTGCATCGTGCGACGTGCGGACGTCGCGGTTCCCTGCTCTTTACAGCCGCTGGCCGCCGCTGGCGTCGATGGATTGGCCGGTAATCCACGCTCCGTCCTCCGAAGCCAGAAAGGCAACCACCTTGGCGATGTCGTCGGGTGTTCCGACGCGGCCCAGCGCGATCGTCTCCGCAATTGCGCGGCTCGCGACGGGATCGCGCGCATTCGCATTCATGTCGGTGGCCGTCGCGCCCGGCATGACTGCATTGACAGTGATCCGCCGCCCGCCCAGGTGAACCGCCAGCAGCCGGCTCAGCGCTTCGAGGCCGGCTTTGGCCGGCGCGTAAGCCGCCATCGCCGGATAGGCTGCGCGAGTTCCCATGGAGGAAATATTGATGATGCGGCCGCCATTGCTCAGATGCGGCAACAGGGCCTTGATCAGGAAAAACGGCGATTTGAGATTGATTTGAAGTAACCGGTCGAAATCCTCTTCCGTGATGTCTTCAATGGTGGCGCGTTTGCTTACGCCGGCGTTGTTAACGAGAACGTCGAATTCCGCCTTCGGGCATCTGCGTGTCAGTTCCGCCGTGAATGTCCCGACAAGGTTCTTCGCTCCGCTCGGCTCCGACAAATCGGCTTGCAGTGCGAAGGCGGTTCCGCCCGACCCGACGATATCGGCAACCACGCGATGCGCGGCCTCCGCCGCAGAATTGTAATGGACCGCGACGATCGCGCCGTCGGCAGCGAGCCTTTGTGCGATCGCCGCTCCGATACCGCGGCTCGCACCGGTGACCAGCGCAACCTTCCCTGCCAGCGCCCTCACGCCGACCACCCTTGAGCGGCCTCCAACTGCCGCGCCCGCTCGATCAAGGATTTGCGGTCGATCTTGTTGGTACCGGCCCAAGGCAACTCGCTGACGAACTCGACCCGGCGCGGATGCTGGTAGGCCGGACCGTTCGCAATGGCGAACTTACGGATCTCCTCGACACTCGGTCTTGCCCCGGTGCGCGGTACGATGAAGGCGACCGGCACCTGACTGCGTTCCTCGTCCGCCAGCGGCACCACCACCGCCTGCTGCACGTTTGGATGCCGCTCAAGCAGCTTCTCGACCTCGCCCGGATAGATGTTCTCGCCCGAACACACGAACATATCGTCGGCTCGCCCAACGAAGTAATAGAAGCCGTTTTCGTCGCGGCGCATCACGTCGCCGCTATAGTACCAGCCGTCGACGATTGCCTTCGCCGTTTGCTGCGGCAAATTGTGGTAGTGGTCCATCAGCGCAGGATTGCGCATCAATAGCACGCCCTCGTTCTCGCTGCCGTTCACGAGTCTGACGTTCTCGAGGCTGATCGGATAGCCGAGCGCCAGCGGCGGGGTCGGCAGGCCCTTCGGGTGCGGTCCGAACACCGCAGGCCCCGCCTCAGTGGTGCCGTAGCCGATCGTGAGCGTTACGTTCGGCAGCGCCTGCTTGATCTTGTCCCACAGCGCCATCGTCATCGGCGCCGAGCCCAGCATCAGCCGCCGAATCGAGGAGATGTCGTTCTCGGCGAGAAGACCAGTCTCCTTGACCACCCTCGCCCACATGGTCGGCACTGCGGTCGCCGCTGTCGCCTTGTATTTGGCGATCGCCTCGATATAGCTCCGGGTTTCGAACGCCGGCAGCAGCACGACCGACGCGTTGGTGGCGAAGATCGTCTTGGTCGCAAACAGCCCGTTCATATGAAATAAAGGCTGCGCGATGATGTAGCGTTCGCTTTCGTTGAGCGCGCCGCTCGTCCGCGTGGACAATGCCCAAAGCTGCCCGCGGTGCGACAGCGGCACGCCCTTGGGCCGGCCGGTCGACCCTGACGTGTAGAGCATCTGGCCGACCTCGTCTGTGCCGGCGACCACGCTCTCGAAATCGGCAGGCTTGATGAGGGCGGCAAAACCATTGGAACCAGCATCATCGAAATCAATCACGGGAATGTCGTCGCGGACCAGCACGCGATTACCTGCGTCGGCAAAGGCCAATGCGATGTTGGCATCATCCATCACATAGTCGATGGTATCGCGCGCCATTTTGATGTTGACCGGCACAGCGACGCAGCCAGCGCGCATGATACCGAAATAGGCGATGACGTATTCAGCGCGATTGAGCGATACGATCGCAACGTGAGTGCCGCGCTCAAGGCCCCGCTCGGTCAGGTAGCGCGCGACACCGTTCGCGAGCCGATCGATATGCCAGTGCGAATAGATCCGCGGTCCCGTCGGCAAGGCGAGGTCAATCACCGCTTCCTTGTCGAGATTGCCGTTACGGTCGACGAGGTCGCCGAGATTATGCCAACGCATCGGTGGGGCTCCCCTTCAAAACATCTATCTCGCCGCGCTGAGCGCGCGCGGCAACTCGGCAGGCTGCGCGAGCAGGTCGTAGTGGCACGCCACCGCCCGCCCACCGGAGAGTTGGCCCAGCATCGGCCGTTCCGTGCGGCACCGCTCTTGCGCCATTGGGCAGCGCGCGTGAAAACTGCAGCCTTGCGGCGGATTGAGCGGGCTCGGCAATTCACCCTGCAGCACAGTCTTCCGGCGGCTGCGCGCCAATTTCGGATCGGCGACCGGTGCGGCAGCCAACAGCGCGAGCGTGTAAGGGTGGGCCGGCTGTTGCCAGATATCCTCGCTGCGACCGCTTTCAACGATGCGTCCGAGATACATCACGATCAGCCGGTCGGAGACGTGTTCAACCACCGACAGGTCGTGGGAAATGAACAGATAGGCTACGCCCGTCCGTTCCTGCAGGTCCTGCAGCAGGTTGATGACCTGGGCACGGACAGAGACGTCCAGCGCTGATACCGGCTCGTCGCAAATGATGACCTTGGGCCGCAGCGCCAGCGCGCGAGCGATGCCGACGCGTTGGCGCTGACCGCCCGAGAACTCATGCGGATAGCGGCGCGCTGCGTCCGCCGGCAGGCCAACCTGCGCGATCAGCTCGGCGACGCGCTCGCGGATGTCGTGGCGTGACCATCCGGCAACGCTGAGCGGCTGGCCGATGCTCGTGCCGATGTCATGGCGGGGATTGAGCGAGCCGTAAGGATCCTGGAAGATCATCTGCATGGTCCTGCGCGCCGCCTTCAACCCCGCGCCTTCCAGGCGGGTGATGTCCTCGCCGTCGAGCACGACCTTGCCGTCGGTCGCCGGCACAAGCCGCATGATCGCTTTGCCCAAGGTCGACTTGCCGCATCCGGACTCGCCGACGAGCCCGACCGTCTCTCCGGCCTCCAGTTCCAGGCTGACATCATCGACCGCGCGCACAGTGCCCTGCGCGGTTTGGTACTGGACGCACAGGCTAAGGACCGACAGCAATGCCATGTCGCGACAACTCCTCTTCGGCAGCGAAACAGGCCGCCGTTCGGCCCGGCAGCAACGGCGTCAAGGCAGGCTTCTCCGCGCGGCAGCGATCGGACGCATCAGCGCAGCGGTTCTGGAAAGTGCAGCCGCGCGGCAGCTCCGAAAGGGCCGGAACGCTGCCGGCTATTTCGGCCAATCTGTTGCCACGCCGCCGATTCGCCGATGGCGTGGCTCCAAGCAGGCCGCGGGTGTAGCGGTGCAGCGGCCGCTCGAACAATGCTTCGACCGGCGCGTCCTCAACCTTACGGCCAGCATACATCACCACGACGCGGTCGGCCGTCTCGGCGACGACGCCAAGATCATGGGTGATGATGATCAGCCCCATACCTGAATTGGCCTGCAACTCCTTCATCAGCTCGAGGATCTGCGCCTGGATGGTGACGTCGAGGGCCGTCGTGGGTTCGTCCGCAATCAGGAGCTTGGGCCCGCAGGCGATCGCCATCGCGATCATCACCCGCTGACTCATTCCGCCCGACATCTGATGCGGGAAATCGTTCAGCCGCCGCTCGGCGTCGGGAATGCGCACCCGCCGCAGCAGTTCCACCGCACGCGTGCGTGCCTCCTGACGCGAGACCTTGTCGTGCCAGCGGATCGCCTCGATGAGCTGATCGCCGACGGTCGCGACCGGATTGAGCGAGGTCATCGGATCCTGGAAGACCATCGAGATGTCCTTGCCGCGCACGCGCTGCATCTCGCGCTCGGATAGAGCGGCAAGGTCACGTCCCATAAAGCGTACGGCGCCACCGACGACTCTGGCTGGCGGATCGGGCAATAAGCGCATCACGGCCAACGCCGTGAGCGACTTGCCACAGCCGGATTCACCGACGATCGCGACCGTCTCGCCGGCTGCAACCGTGAGCGACAGCCCATCGACCGCGGGCAACACGCCGCGGCGCGTGAACAGGGACACCCGAAGGCTATCGATGTCGAGGATCACGGGCCGCTTCGACATGCTCACCACCATCTCAGCGATCCCTGAGCTTGGGGTTGAGCGCATCATTGAGACCGTCGCCGACCAGGTTGAGTGCCAGGACGGTGAGCATGATCGCAAGCCCAGGCACCGCGCAGATGTACCAGGAGGTGCGGATCAGGGTCCGGCCGTCGCCAATCAGCCGGCCCCAGCTCGACACGTTGGGGTCGCCGAGACCGAGAAAGGAGACCGCAGATTCGAACAACACGGCGCCGGCAATCACCAGCGACGACAGCACGATCACCGGCGGCAAGGCATTGGGAAGGATTTCGCCGAACATGATGCGGAGATTGCTCATCCCCATGGCGCGGCAGGCCTGGACAAATTCGCGATCACGCAGCGACAGGAACTCCGCGCGCGTCAGCCGCGCGATCGGCGTCCACGTGACGACGCCAACCGCAATCGTCACATATTCGAGTTTCTGGCCGAGAATCGCGACGATGGTCAGCACGAAGATCAGATTGGGGATGGTCTGAAACAACTCGGTGAAGCGCATCAGCATCTCATCAATCCATCCGCCGAAATAGGCGGCGGCCGCCCCGACGGTGATGCCGATCAGCGTCGCCGTGATGCTGGCGCAAAGGCCGATCAGAAGCGTGGTGCGCGCGCCGTAAGCGATCATCGCCGCGATGTCCCGGCCGAGCGAATCCGTACCCAAGGGAAAGCGTGAGTTGACGAAGGGCCAGATCTCGGGACGGCCGACGATCCGCAGGGGATTGCGCGGATAGATCCATGGTGCGGCCAACGCGATGCCAATCACGAGGATCACCAGGAGAAGACCGACCACGGCCGCGCGGTTGCGGGCGAAGCGCCGGGCAAAGTCGATGGTGCGCGGCAACATCGCTTATCTCGCCCTGATGCGCGGATCGAGCCGCAGGTAAGCCAAATCGACCGCGGCGTTGGCGACGGCGACCAGCAGCGAACCGAGAACAAGCACTCCCAGGACCATCGGGAAGTTGCGGCTCATGACGCTGTCGAACAACAGGCTTCCAATGCCCGGCCAGCTAAAGACGGACTCGATGACCACGCTGCCGCCGAGTATGGTGCCGAGCTGCAGCCCAAGCAGCGTGACGATCGGCAGCAGCGCGTTGCGCATGACGTGCACGAGGACAACCCGCGCCCGCGACAAGCCCTTGGCGCGGGCGGTGCGCACGAAATCGAGCCGGAATACCTCAAGCATGGAGGCCCGCATCACCCGCGCATAGGTCGCGGCGTAGAACAAGCCGAGCGCGGTCGCGGGCAGCACGAGATGATGCATTACGTCCAGCGCGTCACCGATCACACCGTTGTTAACGCCGATCGTGCGCATGCCTCCGACCGGAAACCAGCCGAGTTTGACGGAAAACAGCACCACCATCATGATGCCGAGCCAGAAGCTCGGCGCGGCGAAGAAGAAGACTGCCGCAAGCGAGATCAAATTGTCCCAGATCGTATTGACCCGGACCGACGCCAGCACGCCGGCCGTCATGCCGATCACCAGCGCCACGGCGATCGCCGCGAGCATCAGTATCAACGTGGCCGGCAGTTGATCCATGATCACGTCGAGCACCGGCGCGTTCTGGCGATAGGAAAAGCCGAGATCGAGCCGCATCACCGACCAGATGTACTTGGCAAGCTGCACCCCGGTCGGCTGATCCACCCCGTAGGTGTGACGCAATTGATCCAGCATCGCCGGGTCCGTGATCTGCTGCTCGGATGTCATGACGTCGAACAGACTGCCCGGAGCGAGATGGATCAGCACGAAATTGAGCACGATCACCGCAAGGACCAGCGGAATGATCTGAGCCAATCGGCGAAGGACGATGCGGCGCAAGACGACCTCCCTTCCCTAGCGGTCCAGCCAGAGCTCCGCCCAGCTCTCTCCCATGAAGTCGGCGGTAGTGGAGTGGTTGCGAACATCGGAGCGGGCGATCGTCACCGGCTCCAGATCGACCATCGGCAGCAAGGGTGCCTCGAGCGCGACAAGGCGGTCAAAATCCTTCCCCAGCGCGATGCGTTTCGGCTCGTCGGTTTCCACCGCCATTTTCGCGACGATCTCGTCGAGTTTGGGATTGGAATAGCCGGTGGCGTTGCGGAAGGCAGCGCCCTTCACGATGCCGTCCGTGGTGTAGTATTGCGTCGTGCTTGGAATCAGCTCGATGCTGCCGGAATTGTTGGAGACCGCGACGTCATAGTCGTAGTCGCTGTAGATGCGCTTGAGCGAGGTGGCGCGATCCGGCACCGCGAGGTCGACCGTGATGTCGATGTCCTCGAACGCCTGCTTGAGATATTGGCCAATCTTGACGTTCTCCTCGAACCATCCCGCCGAAACGAGGTTGAGGCCGAAGCGCGAGCCGCTTTTCACCGGATAGCCGGCGCCATCGAGCATCTTCGCGGCCTTCTTGGGATCGAACGGGTAGTCCTGGACGTCCTTAGTGAAGAAGATCGCGTTCGAAGAAGGAATAGCGCCGATCGAGGGATGGGCTCGGCCAAAGAAGATCGTGTCCGAGATGAACTGGCGATCGATCGCCTGCATCAATGCCTGCCGCACTTCCCGCTTTTTGAAGATGTCGCGGCGTTGGTTGAATTCGATGGTCGTGATCCAGGCCGAATTCGAGTAGCCCTTGGTCTCCGCGATGAACTTGCCACCTGAGGTGAGCCGCGGAACATCCGGCATCGGAACGGGATTAAAGACGCCAATATCGAGCTGGTTCGCCTCGAACGCCGCCGAACGCGATGCCGGATCCTGCCACCAGCGGATCACCAGGCGATCGAGATACGGCAACGACGGATTCCAATATTTCTCGTTGCGCAGATATTCGACATGGCTGCCGCGCACCCATTCCTTGACCTTGAAGGGTCCGGTGCCGATCGGCGTGTTGTTGATCGGATTGGTAATGATGTTGCTGCCGGCGTAGATATGCTTGGGGATGACGAGACCCGACTTGCCGGCAAGCACCGACTTCAGGAAGAATTCCGGCACGGGCGCCTTGAACTTCAAGAGTACAGTCAGGGGATCGACGGCTTCCGCACTGTCCAGCGCATCCAGCGAGACCCCGGCCGAGATCGGCTTCCAATATTCAAGCACGTTGAAGACGACGTCATCCGCCGTGAAAGGCTGGCCGTCATGCCAGGTGACCCCTTCGCGGAGCTTGATGAGGTAGCTGCGGAAATCCTCCGCAGGCTTGATATCGACGGCCAGGACCGGCTCGAATTTCAGGTCGACCGTAAGCCGGACGAGGCGCTCGATCACCTTGGTCGAGGTGAAATACGGGCTCGAGCCGCCGCCGGGCGGCACGAACAGGGATTGCGGCTCGAAGCCGCCCCAGGTCGCAAGCAGCGTACCGCCGCGCTTCGGCGCCTCGGTCGCGGCGAAAGCGGGGCCGGACAAGCGGGAAGCAAGCGCGGCGCCTGCCGTCGTCATCAGAAAGTCACGTCGCGAAAACCTGCTCATCGCCTTACCTCTTGATTGTTTGAACCGGTTCCTCGTCGTGGCGTCGTCCATCCCCAATGTCGTTATCAGGACTCCAACGTCGAATAGGTGCCTCTTCCAACCGCCAGCAATGATCCCTTTTCGTCGAACACGTCGACATCGGCGACGCCGACGCTTTTCCCCGCGCGGCGCACCCGCGCCACGGCGATCAACGCGGTATCGATCGCGGGTCGCAAATAATCGACACGGAAATTAACGGTCGGAAGCCCCCTGCCGACCATCATGCCGACAGCGAAGTCGCCAGCGGTATCGATCAGCGAGGCGATGACGCCGCCATGCCATTGCTTCGAACCGGGGCGGCGCTCGAATTCGGGCCGCATCGCCGAGCGCATGGTGACCTCCTGCTTGACCGAATCGGCGCTCACAACAGTGAGGCCGAGGAATAGGTTGAACGGCGATGCATCCAGCATCTTCTGGATATCGGCCGCGCTCAGCGCGACAACTTGCGGCTTGCTCATGGAGTCACCACGACCTTGCCGAACACCGCGCGATCCTCGATCACGCGCACCGCCTCCTTGGCCTGTTCGAGCGGGTAGCTTTTGTCGATCAGCACCTTCAGCTTGCCGCTCTGCACGAGATCGAAGAGCTTCTCGATGTCCTCACGTTCCCAGCCGTTGGAGCCGAGAATCTGCAATTCGAACGTCCAGATGAAGCGGATATCCTCGGTCGGGGCGAAGCCTGCCGTGGCGCCGCAGGTCAAAAGCCGGCCGCCGAGCTTCAGGCAGCGCAGCGACTTCACCCAGGTATCGCCGCCCGTGAAATTGACCACGACATCGACGCCGCCGCCCTGGACAAAGCGCCGGCGATGCGGCTTGCCATGCCGCTCGAATACGGCCTTCATGAAATCAGTTTCGGTGTAGAGAATGATCTCGTCGGCCCCGAGCTCGGTGAGCCGCCGCCCCTTCTCCTCGCTGCCCGCGCAGGCAATGACATAGGCACCGGCGAGCTTGGCAAGCTGGACGCAGCAAACGCCGACACCGCCGCTCGCGCCCAGGATCAAGACCTTTTCGCCGGGCCTGATCTTGCCGATGGTGTTCATCATGCGGATCGCGGTGCCGTAAGCCACCGGCAGCGCGGCCGCCTGCTCGAAGCTGACATTATCGGGAATCTTGACCAGTTGATGCGCCTTGGCGCGGCAGTATTCGGCGAGCCCGCCGTCCTGGGTCTCGCCCATCAAGCCGCCCTCGACGCGGTTGACCGGATCGATCAGTACGCGATCGCCCAGCTTCCAACCGGTCACGCCGGCGCCGAGTTCGGCGATCTCGCCCACCACGTCCAAGCCAATGATGACCGGCAATGGCACCTTGATTCCCGGCATGCCGCGACGGGTAAACACGTCATGGTAATTGATCGAGGAGGCCTTGACCCGCACAATGACATCGCCCTCGCCGGCCCTCGGCGTCGGATAATCGGCGACGAATTCCAGTTTGTCGTTGTCGCCATGCTCGCGAAGCACTACGGCTCTCATGTTCCTGCTCAGCTCCGTTGTTCGGCGACCACGACGAGCGAGTTTCGCGCCCGCCCGTCGATCACCCGTTGAAGTCTCGACATCGCTCGCAACGAGCCGCACTTGCGCCAGCTCGGGAGCGCTGAAGCAAAGCCGGTTGTGAAATCGCTCCTCATCGCGCGGTGAACCCCAGCGCGACATTGGCGGCGTCCGCATGCCCCACGACGATGCCATCGGCGTATGGGCGGTAGCTCACGCCCGCGACGTCGAACAGCGCGCGCGGCTGATCCAGCGAAGCCACCTTGAAGGTCAGCGCAACCATCCGGTCCGATCCGTCCTCGCTCACGACAGCCGCGCTTGCGTAGCGCTCGGCGACCGCTGACGGCTCCAGCACCAGCACGGTCGCCACGCCGGCTCGGAAGGCGACGCCGCCGGAGCGAGATATGAGCAGAGGCGCGCCGAACATCCGCTCGTAAAGCGCAGCGGTCCGCTGCGGCGCAGTGGAGGCGATGACGAATTCGACAATATCCAGAGCACCATTGGGATGCGCACGCCATTCCGGGCGATAGACGAGCTGCGGCGTGTCATGATGGCAGAAGAAGGTGCGACCGTTCTGCACCTGCTCCGCACTCACCCGCACCACGCGGAAGCGCGCATCCTCCGCCCCCGTGGCAAGCGGCACGGGACGCGAGAAGCTCAACGGCTGTTCGGCCGGGACCCCGCGGCTTCTTAACGCAGCGAAGACGGCATCCGGGTCGACCGACTTGAACACCAGTGCGGACAGACCGGGCGGATGCTTCCACAGATCGGCGCGGCTGGTTTCACGGCCGGGCAGATAGCCGAGCAGCTCGAGATAATTCTCGCCGAAAATCGCCAGATGATTGCTCGAGCCGAGCGAGTGATGACCGCGTTCGGTGAGATGAAAACCGAGCCGTTCATATTGCGCGGCGGCCTCATCCAGCCCGTCCATCACGTTGATGACGGCGTGATCGAGCACCGGCCGCACTGGATCGATCGTTGGAGGCAAGTCACTCATGTCGTCACAAACCCGCGCGTTGCGTCCGTTTACGTAGCAAGATCAATGCCATTTTACGACGCGACGCTTTGCGCTGCGCGCGGATGCGGCGTCTGTTTGGTCATGGAGAATTCGATCGCAGCATCGACGTGCAAAGCGGTGGAGTCGAAGACCGGCAGGTCGATGTGCTCGGGGCCGACCAACAGGCAGATCTCCGTGCAGCCGAGGATCACGCTGTCGGCGCCGCGCGACTTGCCGCGTGCGATAACGTCGAGATAGAGCGCGCGCGAACGATCGCTGACGATGCCCTGACATAGCTCGTCGAAGATGATGTCGTGTACGACGGCACGGTCATCGTCATCAGGAACAATCGGATCCAGCGCAAAGTGATCGCGCAGGCGCTGCACATAGAAGGCGTGCTCCATCGTGTAGCGCGTGGCCAGCAGCAGAGGCTGATCGCACCCGGCCGCCTTGATCGCGGCTGCCGTGATGTCGGCGATGTGGAGCAGCGGGATCGAGACCGCCTGCTGCACGTCGTCGGCCAATTTGTGCATCGTATTGGTGCAGATCAGCAGGCAGTCCGCACCGCCGTCTTCCAGATCGCGCGCAATCTTGGCAAGAATTTCGCCCGCCTCGTCCCAACGCCCCTGCTTTTGCAGATTGACGATGGCCTCGAAGTCGACTGACCGCATCAGGATTTCAGCGGAATGAAGACCTCCCAGACGACTGCGGACCTGCTCGTTCAGCCGCCTGTAGTAGACGGCAGTACTTTCCCAACTCATTCCACCGATCAAGCCAATCATCCGCATGTCCGGCTGCTCGCTCCTTGCGACATCTTTCGTGTTCGCGAGGATGCTAGCAGCGGGTCTGCGCAAATCGTTTGCGTTTCAACGACATGATAGACGCTTTGGCCGAGAATAAACTTCATAGTTTGGCCGATGTCTGAAATAGGATTCCACGTCGGGGAGCGTCGACCTCTCATCCATGCTCCGAGCCCCTCATTTCTCCTCTTCCGATTCCCAATATGCGTGGTTTGCGCGCCAGGATTCTTCTCCGGCCTCAGTGCGGCTGGCTCGCCGTGTCCCCCGCATGGTCGAGATAGGACAGCGCCGTCTTGAGCTGGGCATCATCGGGCTTGCCGATCAGTTCCACCTTGATCGGCGCCGAATAGACGGACTGGCTCTTCTCCGCCGCCGAGCGCGCCTCCTCGGGCTTCTGGCTCTGCTGCAGCGGGCCCGGATTTGCGAACGCGCCGTGCAAGGCGCTTTCGCGCACGAGCGCGCCGCCACTGATCTGCTGATCCTTCGGCGCCTCGGCGACGACATCGGGCGCGATCCCTTCGTCCTGAATCGAGCGCCCCGAGGGTGTGTAATAGAGCGCGGTGGTGAGCCGGACCGCGCCCTTGCCGTTGAGCGGAATAATGGTCTGCACCGAGCCCTTGCCGAAGCTCTGCGTTCCCATCACCACCGCGCGGTGGCGGTCCTGCAGCGCGCCGGCCACGATCTCCGAGGCGGAGGCGGAAGCACCGTTGATCAGGACCACCACGGGAACACCGGCGAGCATGTCGCCATGCGCGGGCGCATCGAAATTCTTGGTCTCGCTGGAGCGCCGGCCGCGGATGCTGACCACGGTTCCGCCCTCCAGCAGATCGCCGGCGACGTCGACCGCCGCGGTCAATAGCCCGCCCGGATCGTTACGCAGGTCGATCACCAGCCCCTTCATGTGCCCGTTCGCATTGCGCTGGAGATCCGTGATCGCCTGCTTGAACGCATCGGACGTGTCGCTGCCGAACTGGCTGATCCTGATATAGCCGATATCATTCGGCTCGAGTTTCGACTTCACCGAGTCGACGCGGATGATCTGGCGCGTCAAAGTGATGTCGAAGGGCGCCTGCTTGCCCCGCAGAATGGTCAATGTCACGGCCGTGCCGGGCTCGCCGCGCAGCAGGGTCACGACCTTGCGCAAGGCCATGCCGCGCGTGGTCGTGTGATCGATCAGCACGATCTCGTCGCCAGGCTCGATGCCGGCATGCGCTGCCGGCGTGCCATCAATGGGAGAAATGATCTTGGGCAGCCCGTCCTGTTCGGAGATCTGCATGCCGAGGCCGCCGAACCGGCCGGCTGTGTCCGCCTGAGATTGCTTGAACTCCTCCTCGTCCATGTAGTCGGAATGCGGATCCAGCTTGTTCAACATTCCCTTCAGCGCATCCTCGGTCAGCTCATTCGAACTGACAGGGTGGACATAATCGTGCCGCACGAGCTGGATCACGCCCGCGAGCAGGGCAAGGTCCGGGGCCGGCCCTTCCTCCCCTTCCGTCCTGAACGCGGAGATCAGGGGAACGACGAGGATTACGGCGATCAGGCTGGAGATGAGCAGGCGCGTTTTGGTCATGGCTTTGACTTTTGTGGGCGGGAAGCCGGCTGGAGCAAGAACCAGGAAGCACAAAAATAGGTTCCCATTGCGCGGCTTCCAAGGCCGACTTCCGGCCTGATCGCACGCGAACACATGAGCAGGCGCCCGCGTTCCCGCGGCACAAATAGCGCCCCGGTTTTGGCTCACGATCGCCCTCTTTGAAACAATGAGGGCGCAGGGAATGCCGGGTGCCGACTGCACCCATGGCCCCCGCGCGAAAGAAGTGCGCGGGGCGTTGACCACAGGTTCAGCCAGATCACGCCGGCATTCCCTGCACAGTGGTTTACGGCTTACTCCGTGCTCTCCTCGGTGAGCCAGACGTCGTTGTCACCGTCGCCTGCGCGATGCGAATGCATCGTCGCGAAACTTAGCGCCAGCCTCGGGGCGCCAGGACCACACGGCTTCGCCGTCCGCGCCTCCGCCGCTCGTCAGTCGGCACATGCGCGTCCACCGCATCCCGCACTCCACGTCCGTGACGATCGCGATACGCCCCTCTTGCCGAGGCGGGACAGCGACAAGAGTCACAGATTTCGGAAAAAAGGAAAGCGGAAAATTTTTGCGCGCGGATCTTGAACGCCCCAAGCAGCTTGATTGCGCTCGGAAAATTTCGCGTTTGGCGCATGGTGTTTTGCGCGCGGAAGACGCGTGCAAGCCGGCGGTGGCGATGGCAATTGAGCTCTTTAGCTTGTCGGGCAAGGCACTTCGGATGGCGCGCAAGTGAGCGCGACGCGGCTGTTTCAAAACCCCATTGTCTGTCTCAAGATCAGAGCCCTCGCTGACCACGTCGAGGAGCAGCGTACGGAACACCATCACGCGCCCGTCAGCTCCGCTGATGCCATGCTCACGCATCACAGCTTTGATAGCGCCCAACTGCGGCCTTTGGGTCACACCGATCCGCGATATCGCTGCCAGTCTCCCCGGTGTCATCGCGTCTTCACGAGCTGCCCCGACAGTCCGATCCGACATTTCTAATCGGCACTGCCAAGCGCTTTTCCTTTGCAGATTTCATGCGGGAGATGACGATGCATTGCAGGTATCATTTAATGGCGTCCACGGCTCTGTGCGTCGCCTGGCTGTCGATTCCATCTGTTGCAGCAGCGCAAGCGATGTCGGACGCCGAGAAGATCGAGCGGCTGGAGCGTCAGACGGAGGCGCTGCAGAAGCAGCTCAAGGCGCTTCAAAACGAAATCGCGCAGACGCGCCAGAGAACCGCAAAGGTCGAAGCCGCACAGGCCACGGCACCTCGAGCCGCGCCACCTCCGCCGGCCGACAAGGGCCCGATCCTCAAGGCTCCGACGCTCGCGATATCGGACAAGGTCAAGGTGACGCTGGGCGGCTTCATCGCGGCGGAGTCGGTCTGGCGGCAGCGCAATGAGGCTGCCGACATGGGATCGAGTTTCGCCGGCATCCCTTATCCGTTCTCCCCGCTCTATCACGAGAACGAGTTTCATGGTTCGGCGCGACAGAGCAGAATTTCCCTCCTCATCGAGGGCGCGATCGATCCGCAGCAAAAGCTGTCGGGCTATTTCGAGACGGATTTTCTCGGCGTGGGCACGACGTCGAACTACAATCAGAGCAATAGCTGGGCGCCGCGCCTGCGCCAGGCCTATGGCACCTATGACGACGCCGATTGGGGCTTCCACGTCCTTGCGGGCCAGTCATGGAGCCTGCTCACGCAAAACCAGACCGGCATCACCCCGCGCAAGGAGAACATCCCGCTCACCATCGATGCGAGTTACGTCGTCGGCTTCAACTATACGCGCAACTGGCAGATCCGCTTCGTGAAGGACTTTGGGCCGGAGCTTTCGTTCGGCATATCGGTCGAGAACCCCGCGAGCATCGTCGGCGCCTCGACGGCCACCGCGCCCGCCGGCACCGGCGGTACGTTCGCGAGCGGCGGCATCGTCAACGGCGTCGTCACCAATTTCAGCAATACCGGCAGCAGCTTCCTAAGCACCGTGCCGATCACGACGGATCAGGCGCCGGACATCATCGAAAAGGCCGCGTTCGACCCTGGCTGGGGTCACTACGAAGCCGTCGCGCTGCAGCGGTTCTTCAACGACAGCACGCTCACTTGCGCGCTCGGACCATGTATCGCCGGCTCGGTCGGACAGGCGGGCACGACCTCCGACAGGTCGGCGTTCGGCTGGGGTATCGGCGGCTCGGTGCTGTTGCCGGTCATTCCCAAGTATCTCGAGTTCACTGGCAGCGTCTTGTACGGGCAAGGCATCGGCCGTTACGGCGCCGGCCAGTTGCCGGACGTGACCATCGGAGCCGACGGTTCGCTCACACCGCTGACGGGATTGCAGACCATGATCGGCCTGATCGGTCATCCGACCGAGGGGCTGGACGTCTACGCTTACGCTGGCCTCGAGCAGGTCGAGCCGAAGTACTTCAATTCCGGCACGACCCTGCTCGGCTATGGCAATCCCGGCTTCAGCAATGTCGGCTGTACCATCACGACGCCGAGTTCGTTTGCGGGCACGACACCGACGAACTGCATCGCGAACAACCGCCGACTGGAAGACGTGACGGTGGGCTTCTGGCAGAACCTCTACAAGGGCGACTTCGGCCGCGTGGCCGCCGGCGCCCAATACGAATATATCAGGCGCCAGGCCTTTGCCGGCCTCGGCGGTGCACCTTCGACCGATGACAACATCGTCATGACCTCGCTGCGCTGGTATCCGTTCTGAGTTACGCGGCAGAGGCAAGTGTGGCTCAGACGGCGTGCAGCTCCGCGCTCGCGCCGCCCTGGGTCAAACAGCGGAAAGCTTGGCGCTGCCGAGGATGTCGACGATCCAGTCCAGAAACACGCGCAGCCGCAATGTTAGTTGACGGTTTTGCGGGTAAAGCGCTGTCAGCGGCGTCGGCGACGGCGGATATTCCGGCAACACCTCCACCAGCGCGCCATCGGCCAGGTCCCGCGCGAAGCGATAGCGCGGCGCTTGGACCAGCCCAAGCCCGAGCCGGGCGAGATCGGCCATCGTGTCCGAATTGTTCACCGTGACGCGGCTCGGCAGCACCACGTGTCGCAGCCTTCCACCTTCGCTGAATTCAAGCGGCATCACCTCGCCTGTTCTCGACGAGATGAATCCGATCATTTGATGCCCGTCGAGCTCATCGGGCGTGTTGGGCACGCCGAACCTGGCCAGGTAGCCGGGGCTAGCGACAGTGATCTCCTCGATGCTGCCGAGCCGCCGCCGGATCATTCCACTGTCCTCGGGCTCGCCTGCGCGGATCACGCAATCGATGCCTTCGCGCACGAGGTCCACCCAACGATCGCCCTGGCCGATGCGCAGATCGAGCAGCGGGTAACGGGCGAGGAAGTCGGGGAGATGGGGCAGCAGAAAAGTCCTTGTGAGCAACGGGTGCGCATCAATACGCAAAAGACCACGCGGCCGGGCGTCGCGCAGCGCGGCTTCCGCTTCCTCCAACTCGGACAGAATGGCAGCGGAGCGCCGGTAATACTCGTCGCCGTCCAGCGTCGGCGTAACGTGGCGGGTGGTCCGATCGAGCAGCCGCACGCCGAGATGGGATTCCAGGTTCTTGATGACTTCGCTGGCTGTCGACCGCGGCAGACCGAGGTCGGTGGCCGCCAGCGTAAAGCTGCGCCGCTCGACAAGACGGACGAACAGACGCATGGCCTCAAACCGATCCATCCACGATTGTTCGCCTAGTCCGACAGGTGATGTCAAGTTCCGGCAGATTAACCGGAATGGGCGACCAGATAACGTTGCCCTCGCAAAGGGAGATCGTCACGGCGTCGCCGATCGGGTTCACACTTGGTCGAGCGGACCGGCCGTTCCGATCTTCTTCATTCCACCGCCTGCTGCGGCACATCACGAGGAGCATCATCATGCCATTTGCCAACATCAAGGTCCCCCAAGCGGCACTGACCAAGGCTCAGAAGGAGGAGATCGTGCATCGCATCACCGCGATGTTCGTCGACTATTTCAGCGAGGTCGCGCGGCCGCACACGATGGTGCTGATCGAAGAGGTGCCGGACGGCGGCTATGGCCGCGCCGACGAGGTGCTCGTGATGCCGCAGCAATATCGCGCGAAAGAGTGAGACGACGCTCCGTATGCTCTGTCGGCTTCGAGCGTTCGCCGCTCGAAGCTGTCATGCCATCGATAATCCGCAGCTTGAAAAATTCTCGTCGGGGAGACCGTTGAGGACGACCGCGCCTAGCGCGCCGCTTCGAATCCACCGAGCACCGCGGTGAGATTGGCGCCGAGAATGTCCGAGAGATACCCTCCTTCCTGGACGAACACCGTCGGCAGCCCCATCCGCGCGATCGCGGCGCCGATGCGGCGGAACCCTTCGGTGGTCACCGCAAGGCCGGCCAGCGGATCGTGCTCGGAGGCGTCCAGCCCGAGCGCGATCACCAATGCGCCCGGCGCGAAGTTCCTGATCGCCTTGGCTGCGACGTCGAGCGCCTGCAGATAGCCGTCGTCCCTGGTGCCGATCGCCAGGGGGATGTTGAGGTTGGCACCAAGCCCTGCGCCTGCGCCGCGCTCATGCGCAAAGCCCCAGACGAAAGGATAGAACGCGGTCGGATCGGCATGGATCGAAACGGTGAGCACGTCCGAGCGCTCGTAGAAAATGCCTTGGGTGCCGTTGCCATGATGCACATCGACATCGAGGATCGCCACGCGCTCATGTTTCTGCCGCAGATGCGCCGTTGCGATGGCGCTGTTATTGAGGAAACAGAAGCCGCCGGCGAGATCGCGATAGGCGTGATGGCCAGGTGGACGACAGAGCGCGTAGGCCGCATCTTCGCCGTCCATGAGCATTTGCGCCGCCGTCGCTGCGACATCGCTGGCGGCGCAGGCGCCGGCCCAGGTGCCCGGGCCTATCGGACAGGCCGTGTCGACCGTGTGCCAGCCGAGCCGGCCGACGATGTGGGTGGGGTACGTGGCGGCGTTGCGGACGGGATGCATGTTGGCGATCATCTCGGGGCCCGCATCGCCGAGCGCAGACCAAGCCTCCCAGGCCTCAGCGAGAAAATTCAGATATTCCGGACTGTGCACCCGCAGGCGCGGCCCCTGCCCGAACGCAACAGGCTCGATGAGCTGGTGCTTGCCCGCCTTCAGGCCCGCAAGGAGCCTGTCGGCGCGCTCGGGCTGCTCGGTGGTTCGCTTCACCACGCCACGCACCAGAAAGAATTGCGGATCATGGCTGCGATGCCGTTCAGTGTAGACTGCCTTCACGCGATTGCTCCTGTGCAAAAACGATTCCTGTTGCGCGCCGCGCTGGTGTCGTGCGCGCCGGCGTCAATTCATTCGCTGGTGATGGACGGTCCGACTGGAGTCTCGTGCACGAGCCTGCCCACTTCGCGCCAAGCATGGCCGATGTGATAATCGATCCATGCCATGCTGCGCAACCATGGCATGCCCACCTACGGCCGCTCGGTCGCCGAAGCCTTTCAAGCTGATGCACAATCTGGAGCGCTCCTGCCGCGCGCAGCTCGTGATCCCAGCGTCAGGCGCTGGGATCGCGCCGCTCTCCGACGCCGTCGCGCGCCACATCGCGCAGCAATACGCCAATTTCTACGACAGCATCGAAGTGCCGGAAAAGCCTGACGCCGCATGGGCCGCGTTTAAGCGGATGCTGGAGCGAGCCGATCCTGACTTTACGAACTAAAACATAATCGTCTCGGATCGAAGCGTGCTCCCCCTCTCACCGTCACCCCTGAGGTGCTCGCGAAGCGAGCCTCGAAGAGGAACGGCCCGGCTCTCCCAGCGGGCCGTTCATCCTTCGAGCGAGTATCATTCACTTCTGCGCAGCGCCGACGGTGGACTGATCCGGCAGCCGCCCCAAAGTTACATTGACCGAGCTCTCTTTTCCGCCTCTGAGCATGCCGAGTTGCACGGACGATCCCGGCGCCGCCGCATGAATCTTCTTGGTCAACTCATTCGCGTTCTTGATCGCCTGGCCGCTGACCGAGGTGATGACATCGCCGCTTGTCAGTCCTGACTGCGCGGCGGGACCGTTGCGCTTGACGTTCGCGACGATGGCGCCGCGCAGGTCGTTCTTGCCGAGACTATCGGCTATCTCCGGCGTAATCGACTGCACTTCGGCCCCGATCCATCCGCGCGTCACCGTGCCCTTGTCCTTGAGCTGAGGTATGACCAGCTTGACCGTTTCGGCGGGGATCGCGAATGCGACGCCGACCGAACCTCCCGAAGGGGAAAAAATCATGCTGTTGACGCCGATGACGTCGCCGTCGACATTAAAGCTTGGACCGCCGGAATCGCCGTTGTTGATCGGCGCATCGATCTGGATGAAATCCTCGCCTGCGCCGACGTCGATATTGCGATCGCGCGCCGAGACGATGCCGGCCGTTACCGTGCCTCCGAGCCCGAAGGGATTACCGACAGTAAGCACCCACTCGCCGATGCGCGGCGATTGAGCGGCGAATTTCACGTAGCTGAAATCCTTGCGTCCGTCGACCTTGATCAGAGCGAGGTCGCTCAACGCGTCCCTTCCCACGACCTTCGCCGAGTAGGTCTTGCCGTCATTGGTGCGGACCTCGGCCGTATCCCCGTTTTCCACGACATGGCTGTTGGTCACCGCATAGCCATCCGCGGAGATGAAGAAGCCTGATCCCAGCGTGATCGACTGAGTTCGCTTCGGCGCCTTGCCCAGATCGGGCATATGCGGCAGAGGAAGCTCGTCTTGCCCCGGATCTTGTCCTGGATCGGTTTGTCCCGGATCAGCCCGATCAGGCGTATCGAATTGGAAGGGCTGGTCCGACGACGACTTGTCACCCGCAGCGTCCTTGGAGATGACGGCAATCACCGCCGGCTCAACCTTTTCGGCGAGATCAGCGAAACTGTTGGGTGCACGGACAGTCTGATCCGAAACCCGCATCGTCAAGGCCGAGAGCCCCTCCGAAGAGCCGGCAACGGGCTGCGCCAGCGTGCCATTCCCAATCAGCATGAGCGCGCACCCGATCGTGCCGCCCAATACCGGCCCAAAAGTCCGGCCGAAAGGCAAACATCCGTGAACCATTTCCGCTTCCACCGCTTGTTGCTTTTTGCCGCGACCGGTTGAACGCACCGGCAGACCCGGCGGTTCCTATTCCCGCTTGCGCCTGATGGCGATGAGGTGCCCCATTTTGGACACTTTGCGCCGGCCCAGACGCGCTCGCTCACCGGCAACCTCAAGCGTCATCGAACTGTCACCGAATGTGCGCCACAGCTTCTGTGGCACGCATTCGATAGGCAAGCCCATGGACTATTTCAGACGCTTCACCTTCCTGTTCGCGGCGCCGGTATTCGACGCTGACGATCTCGAAGGCCTCCGCTTCAACCAGATCGTCACCGAGATCGAACGCTCCGGCTTCGAAGTCGTTCGCGCCCGCAAGCTTGAGGACGCCGAGATCGCGGTGCAGACGGATGCCGCGATCGGCTGCATGGTGGTCGATTGGGGCAAGAAAGGGCTGGAGGGCAAGACCGCGGCGCTGATCAACCTGATGCGTCGCCGCGGCCTCGACTTCCCCATCATCCTCTTGATCCGCCGCAAAAGGTTCGAGGATGTCCCGGTCGAAGTGCTCGACTTCATCGATGGCTATGTCTTCCTCTCCGAGGAAACGCCGCCATTCATCGCCAAGAACCTGATCAGCCGCCTGAAGCAATATGCGGAGACCCTGAAAACCCCGTTCTTCGGCGCGCTGGTCGATTATGCGGAGGTCGGCAACCAGCTCTGGACCTGTCCGGGTCACAATGGCGGCGTGTTTTACAGCCGCAGCCCGATCGGGCGGGTGTTCGTCGAGCATCTCGGCGAATCAATCTTTCGCGACGACCTCGACAATTCCGTGCTCGAGCTTGGCGATCTTCTCACTCATGAGGGCCCGGCGCTGCGGGCACAAAAGGAAGCCGCCCAGATCTTTGGCGCGGAGAAGACCTATTTCGTCCTCAACGGCACCTCGACCTCCAACAAGGTGGCGCTGGGCGCGCTCGTCACCGACGGCGACCTCGTGCTGTTCGACCGCAACAATCACAAGGCCGCGCATCACGGCGCCCTGATGATGGCGGGCGGCATCCCGGTCTATATTCCGACGGTCCGTAACGCCTGGGGTCTTATCGGCCCGATGCGCTGGGACGCGCTGGATGAATCCGCTCTGCGCGAGCGCATCCGCACCCATCCTCTGGTCAAGGACAAGGAAGCCTGGCGCAAGCCGCGCCCGTTCCGGGTTGCCATCGTCGAACAGTGCACCTATGACGGCACGATCCACAGCGCCGAGTTGATCCTCAAGCGCATCGGCCATCTCTGCGATTACATCCTGTTCGACGAAGCCTGGGCCGGCTTCATGAAGTTTCATCCGCTGTATGCCGGCCACTTCGCCATGGGTCTTTCGGGCCTCAACGAGGACGCGCCGGGGATCATCGCGACCCAATCGACCCACAAACAGCTCGCGAGCTTCTCGCAGGCCTCGCAGATCCACGTCAAGGACCGTCATATCCGCGGCCAGAAACGCCGCATCGAGCACCGCCGCTTCAACGAGAGTTTCATGCAGCACGCCTCGACCTCGCCGTTCTATCCGCTGTTCGCCTCGCTCGATGTCGGCGCACAGATGATGAAGGGACGCTCCGGCGAGGTGTTGTGGGACGACACCATCCGGCTCGGCATCGAACTGCGCAAGAAGATCCGGGCCGTTCGCCGCGAATTCGAGGAGAAGGAGGTGCGGCCCGAGCGGCGCTGGTTCTTCGAGCCCTTCGTGCCGGACCGCGTCGCGATCCGCGATGTCGCACGCGAAGGCGGCACGCACAATGTCGCCTGGGAGACGATCAGCACCGACCTGCTCGCCAGCGATCCCTCTTATTGGCAGCTTTCGCCTGAAACGGGCTGGCATGGCTTCCCGGGCATGGCGGCCGGTTTCGCCATGACCGACCCAAACAAGCTGACGCTGCTGACGCCGGGTTTCGACCCTGCCACGGGCGCCTATGCCGAGCACGGCATTCCCGCTCCGATCGTGGCGCAATATCTGCGCGAGAACCGTATCGTCGCGGAGAAGAACGATCTCAATTCCCTGCTCTTCCTGCTGACGCCGGGTGTCGAAGCAAGCAAGGCCGGCACGTTGATCAGCGGGCTCGTCGCCTTCAAGAAGCTGCACGATGACAATGCGCTGCTGGAAGAGGCCATTCCCGAATTCTATCGCCGACGCGCCGCGCGCTATGCCGGCGTGCGCCTGCGCGATCTTTGCGCCGAGATGCACCGCTTCTTCCGCGAGGCCGACGTCAGCGCCCTGCAGGCCAAGCAGTTCCTCCCTGAGCATCTGCCGGAGATCGCGCTGTCACCGCACGATGCCGCGCGCTGCCTGGTGCGCAACGATGTCGATTATCTGCCGATTGACGAAATCGGCGGCCGGATCGCGACCACGCCCTTCGTGGTCTACCCGCCGGGCATTGCCACCATCGTTCCGGGCGAGCGGCTGAATGAGCGGGCGCAGCCCATGATCGACTATCTCAAAATGTTCGAGCGATGCTTCAACATTTTCCCCGGTTTCGAAGTTGAAATTCAGGGAGTCTACAAAGAGGTCGATCCATCCGGCCGCATCCGCTTGCACACTTACGTGGTTTCCGAATGAGCTTTGAGGCCGACAAGCAGACCGTGCCTGAAACGGCGCCGCAACCCGTGATCATCAGGCCATCGCGCGACAGCGACATTGGAGCGATGTTGGCGATCTACCGCCGCCATATCAGACGCGGGATCGAGGAAGGCGTCGAGGACAGCGGCACGCCCGAACCCGATGACTTGCGCGACCGGCGCAAGAACTTCCGCAATCACCGCCTGCCGCATCTGGTGGCCACGCGCGGCGGCGAGGTCGTCGGCTATGCCTATGTGGTGCTGTTCCGCAAGCGTCCGGCTTACCGCTTCGCGGTCAAGCATTCGATCTACGTCCATCATGAGCATCTCGGCCGCGGCATCGGCGGATCATTGTTGCAGGAACTGATCGACGCCTGCGCCGCCGCCGGTTTCCGGCAGATGATCGGCTATATCGATGCCGATAACGCGGCTTCCCTCGCCATCCACGAAAAATTCGGCTTTGCTCGTGTCGGATTGTTGCCGGGCATCGCCTATCGCTACGGCCACTGGGCCGACACGGTCATGGTGCAGCGCTCGCTCGGCGCCGGCTCGACCGAGCCGCCGCCCTTGCTCAGTCTCGGCAGATGAACCGTTCCAGTGCCGGATAGCCGATTGCACGCCACCCATGTGCGTCACTTTCACCTGACCTGTGACCAGCCAGCTTGCCCAGATGGAATGCGAGGGCTATTTTCTCGCTGTCTTCGTCGATTCCTCTGCAATTTCCTGCGAGCGGGTTGCTGGTGCCAACGGCGAGAAAAAAGGCTTCGGACACCGATGTATCGAGAGCCGTCTGGTTTGCCGGATTGGTGTCGCGAACGATTTTCATTGCCATTTTGATTGTCATCACCGCGCGCGTCGCCAGTCCCCAGATCGAACAGTACTGGACATTGCTGGATACGCCAGGCGACCTTGTGCGAGTGGTGCTCGGCATTGCGGTGTGCCTGTGGCTGGCGGTCCACCTCTTCATCCTGCCCAAGGATCCCGGCGGCTACCGCACCTGGCTCTATCTCGGCCTTGCGCTGCTGCCGTTGTCGCTGCTGTGCGCGGTGCTGATCTGGTAGGCTGACCGGCGCGTCCGCAACTCCGCTCCTCATTCCTCGTTGCGAGTCAGGAATCTCTTGAACGCGGCAACCATGGGAGGCAGGCGCAAGCGGTCGCCGAAGAGATGTTCCTCCTGCTCCATCCTGCGCAGCAGGTCCTCCGTCGGCAGCTTCAGGAGCTTGCGGGACATGGCGACCGCGTCAGGCGGCAATTCACAGACCTCGCGCGCGACCTTGTGCGCTTCGCTGAGCGCATGCCCGGGTGGCACGACAACATTGACGAAGCCAGCCTGCCGCGCGTCCTCCGCGCTCATCGAGCGGCCCAGCACCAGCATGGAGAAGGCGTGCTGGTGGCCGGCCATGCGCGGCAGCAGCAGGCTGGAGGCTCCTTCGGGAACGAGCCCATACTTGATCAGCGGCGACGAAAACGACGAGGTGGTGCTGGCGATCACATAGTCGCAGTGAAACACCATCGTCGCGCCCATGCCGATGGCTGCGCCGTCGACCGCGGCAATGATCGGCTTCTTGTTGTTGATCAGCGATCGCAGAAAAATGACGGCCTTTCTCGGCTTGCCGGGATCGTGTTCAGTCGTTGCATCCTCCAGCACGTCGGCGATATCGTCGCCCGCGCTGAAAACGCCGGAACGGCCGGTCAGGATCAGGCAGCGGATCGCCTGGTTGGATTGCGCCGAGTCAATCGCCTCGCTCATCGCGACGAACATCTCGTGCGTGATCGCATTTCTTTTCTCGGGACGCCGCATCACGATGGTGCGGGTGGCTCCGTCGTCCGTCACTATGATGTGGCTGGCCATGGGATTCCCTCGACGAGCCGCCCCCGTTTCATTGGCCGGACGGCGTGCGCAGGCCATGCCAGGCATCGCGCACCTGATGGTAATGAACTTCCGGCAGATAGTCGGGCGTGTCCAGGTTGAGGTTGTGGACATCCAGCCGCCCCACCGCGCTCAGCATCGTGTAGGAGGCGATAACCCGATCGCGTTGCGCCGTGATCAACCTGGTCCTGGCATTGGTGAGGTCCTGCTGAGCGTTGAGCACGTCGATCGTGGTGCGCTGGCCGCCGGCGGCTTCGCGCTGGACACCCTGCAGCGCGACTTCGGCTGCATGCACCTCGGATTCCGCCGCCTTGAGGGCGACCTTGGTTCCTTCGTTGGACACCCAGGCGCTGACAACCGCGGTCCGCGACTGATTCCTGACCTGCTCGAGCACCAGGCGGCTCTGCGACGCCAGCTCCTTCGCCTGCCTTGTCTGCGAGGCCGCGGTACCGCCGTCGTAAATGGGCACGGTGAGTTGGCCGGTGACCGAGACCTGGTCGGTTCTGAACGTGCTCAGGGTCGGGTCCGAATCGACGGAGTGGCTGGCATTCGCCTGGGCGGACAGGGTCGGCAGCAGGGCGCTTTCCGCGAGCTTTATCGAGGTCTGCGCCACGTCCAGGTCGTAGCTGGCGCCGAGCACTGCCGGATTTTCGTGGACGGCAAGTTCGACGGCCGCGATTTGCGTGGAAGGCATCAGGCGATCGACCGGGCTCGCCGGCACCAGTTGCGGCGGCGGCTCGCCAATGACCTGCGCATAGACCTCCTTGCTGATCTTCAACTGCACTTCGGCGGCGTTCAAATCGGCCAATCCCCGGTTGAGGCGGGCCTCCGCTTGCGCCGTGTCGGTCGGGGTCACGTCTCCGGCATTCAGGCGCCGTTGGGTCGTCGCCTGGATTTCCCTCAGCACCTGGACGTTGGTGCGCTGGGCCTCGTAGAGGGCATAGTTGGCCATGACGTTCATGTAAGCCGTCACGGCATCGAGCAACACGCCCTGGCCGACATTTCGCAAGGCCTCGCGGCCCGACCGCACCTGAAACTCCGCCACACGAACGCTGTTGGCGGTCTTGTTGCCGTTGAAGAGGACTTGGGAGACCGTCAGGCCGATGGTCCAGGGATGCAAAGTCGCGCCCTGGACCGTATTGCCCGGCAGCAGGTTACGCACCGCCTGCAGTCCGGCGCTCAGGGTCGCGACGAGCTGCGGCCGATAACCGGCCAAGGCCTGGGGCACATTCTCGTCGGTTCCCCGCAGCTTGGCCCGCTCGGCATTGAGCTGGGGATTGTTCCGGTAAGCCTTGGCCAGCGCGTCGGGCAGCGTTTCGGCGAGCGCCGCGGCCATCATCAGGACATTGAACAGCGTAATCAGCCCAAGCCCGAGGCAGGCGGACGGCGTTGCCGCCGCTCGGACATAACGAGAGCATCGGAAAGCGGCTCTACTCACACCCCACCTCGACCCACGGCCTGGCCCATCATTCCGCCGGCGCCAGCGGACCCTCACCCCTGCCCCCGTTCCGGCTCCGCCGCGAGAACGTTGAGATCAGCGCAGGCAACGTGATCAGGATCACGGCCGGCGCCACCATCATGCCCGCAACCACCACAACTGCCAGAGGTTTTTGCACCTGTGACCCAATGCCGGTGGACAACGCGGCCGGCAGCAACCCTACGCCTGCCACCACGCAGGTCATCAGCACCGGGCGAAGCTGCAGTTCGCCCGTTCGCAGGATGGCGGCGCCCCGCTCCATGCCCTGGTCGATGAGCTGGTTGTATTGCGAGAGAATGATAATGCCATCCATGACCGAAATGCCAAACAAGGCGATGAAGCCGATCGCAGCCGAGACGCTGAACGGGATCCCGGTCACGAGCAGCCCGACAATACCGCCGAATACCGCCATCGGAATGACGCTCAGGGTCAGGATGGTATCGACCACAGAGCCGAAGTTGAACCAGATCAGCATCGCAATCAGCGCAAGGCTGATGGGAACGACGATCGACAGCCGTCTGATCGCGTCCTGCAGATTGCCGTATTCGCCGACCCATTCCAGCCGCGACCCCGGCGGTAGCTGCACCTGCTCCGAGATCTTTTGCTGCGCCTCCCGGATGGCGCCGCCGAGATCGCGCTCGCGCACCGAGAATTTGATCGGCAGGTAGCGCTCCTGCTGTTCCCGATAGATGTAGGCGGCGCCCGAGACCAGCTTGATCGAAGCGACCTCGCTCAGGGGTACCTGGGTGATGCCGTTCGGCCCCTGTGCGCCGATCCGCAAGTTCTGGATCGCTTCCGCGCTCTTGCGATATTCCGGCGCGAGACGGACGATGATCGGGAAATGGCGGTCGCTGCCGGGCTCATAGAGATCGCCGGCACTGTCGCCGCCGATCGCGGTGCGGATCGTCGTGTTGATGTCGCCCGGCGTCAGCCCGTAACGCGCGGCCCGCGCGCGATCGATCTCGATCTGGATCGTGGGTTGGCCGAGCGAGGTAAACACGGCGAGGTCGGTGATCCCCTGCACCGTCGACAGCACGTCTTTGATCTTGTTGGCGGTGGTGGTGAGCGCCTGCAGGTCGTTGCCGAACAGCTTGATCGAGTTCTCGCCCTTCACGCCGGAGACGGCTTCGGAGACGTTGTCCTGCAGATATTGCGAGAAATTGAACTCGACGCCCGGAAACTTCTCCTGCAACTGGGCGAGCAGCCTGGCCGTGAGCTCATCCTTGTCCTCCCCGGCCGGCCATTCCTTTGCGGGCTTTAGCGGCGCAAAAAATTCGGCGTTGAAAAAGCCGGCGGCGTCGGTGCCATCGTCGGGTCGGCCATGCTGGGAGACGACCGCCTCCACTTCGGGCCGGCTTGCGATCAGCCGGCGCATCTCGTTGACGTAGGAATTGCCTTCCTGCAGCGAGATCGTCGGCGGCAAGGTGGCGCGAATCCAGAGATTGCCCTCTTCCAGCTTCGGCAGGAACTCCAGCCCCAGCAGGCGGATGGCGAAGCTCGCCATGACGATCAGCGCCGCACCGCTGATCAACACCAGGCGACGGTTCTGCAGCGAGCGCCCCAGCACCGGCGCGTAAAGCCGGTGCAGAAAGCGCATGATGAATGTCTCGGTCTCCTCGACATGCGCCGGCAGGATGATGGCGCTCAGCGCCGGGGTGACGGTGAAGGTCGCCAAAAGACCGCCGGCCAGCGCGTAGGCATAGGTCCGCGCCATCGGGCTGAAGATGTTGCCTTCGACGCCGCTCAAGGTGAACAGCGGAAGGAAGGCCGCGATGATGATGGCGGCGGCGAAGAAGATCGATCGCGAGACGTCGGCGGCCGCGGTGAGAATGGCGTGATGCTTCATCGCCGTCACCGTTCGCGGCGAAATCTCCGCCTGCTCGCTTTCCGACAGCTCCTCCGTATGCGACAGGCGGCGGAAGATCGCCTCCACCATGATCACGGTGGCGTCGACGATCAGGCCGAAATCGATCGCGCCGACCGACAGCAGGTTGGCGGATTCACCGCGCAGCACCAGGATGCCGACTGCAAAGAACAGCGCGAAGGGAATCGTCGCGCCGACGATGAGCGCGCTGCGCAGGTCCCCGAGAAAGATCCATTGCAACAGCACGATCAGCAGAATGCCGAACGTCATGTTCTCGATCACCGTTCGCGTGGTGGTCTGGATCAGATCCTTGCGGTCGTAAATGCGCTCGATATGCACGCCCGGCGGCAGGATGGTGGAATGATTGATCTGGTCGACGAGCTTCTCGACCCGCTCGATCGTCGGCGAGCTCTGCTCGCCCCGCCGCATCAAGACGATGCCCTGCACGATGTCGTCGTCATCATTCATGCCGGCAATGCCGAGCCGCGGCTGCGAGCCGACCTCGACGGTAGCGACGTCCTTGACCAGGACGGGCGTGCCGTTATTGGACGCGATCATGGTGTTGGCGAGAGCATCGATCGAGCGTATCAGGCCGACGCCGCGCACGACGGCCGATTGCGAGCCGATATTGACGGTGTTGCCGCCGACATTGATGTTGGAATTGCTCACCGCCTGCAGAAGCTGCGGCAGCGTCAGCCCGTTGGCGACCAGCTTGTTGAAGTCGACCTGAAGCTCATAGGTCTTGGTCTTGCCACCCCACCCCGTGACGTCGATCACACCCGGGACAGTGCGGAAGCGGCGCTGCAGCACCCAGTCCTGCAAGGTCTTCAGATCCAGCACCGAGTAATTGGGCGGCCCGACCAGCCGGTAGCGGTAGATCTCTCCGATCGGGCTGAGCGGGGAAATCTGCGGCTGCGCATTGTTGAGGAGCGGCGCAAGCTGCGAGAGCCGGTTCAAAACCTGCTGCAGGGCCTGGTCGTAGGTATAGTCGAAGGTGAACTGCAGCTTGACGTCGGACAGGCCGTAGAGCGAAATCGTCCGGATCACATTCAGGTTCTTGATGCCGGAGAGCTGGGTCTCGAGCGGAATGGTGATGTAGCGCTCGATCTCCTCGGCCGACAGCCCGGCGCTCTGGGTGACCACGTCGACCATCGGCGGCGTCGGATCCGGATAGGCCTCGATGTTCAATTGCTGAAAGGCGATCAGACCACCGATGATGACGGCGGCGAACAGGCCGACCATCAGAAATCGGCGGCTGACTGCGAGGGAGACGAGACGGTCCATTCGGTCTGCTGCGGGTTAAGTGCCGGACGCTGCCCGGTCGATGAACAGGCTCCCCCTGGTGACGACCTTCTCACCGGGCTTCAAGTTCTTCGCGACCTCGACGAGGTCGCCATTGGTCAGCCCGGTCTCGATTTCGCGGAGCTCGATCGACTTGTCGTCATGCGCCACCCAGAGCCGCACGTGCTCCCCTTCATAGATCAGAGCCTGCCTTGGTACACCGACCGAGGTCTGGTCCTTACCCGCGTAGATCGTGACATTGGCAAACATCTCGGGCTTGAACAGGCCTTCCTTGTTGTCGATCGTGGCGCGGACCATCAGCCTTCTCGTAGTCGGATCGATTGCGGCCGAGACGTAATCGATCTTCGCGTGAAATACGCGGCCGGGCAGTGCCAGCACGGTAAAGTCGACCTGTTGGCCGAGCTTCACGTCCGCCGCCTCGCTCTCGCGCACGAAGGCTGTCAGCCAGACCGTGGAGAGATCGCCGATCACGAACACCGGATCGCTGGCGCCGCTCGAGATGAATTGGCCGGGACCGACCTTGCGCTGCACGACGGTGCCGCCGATCGGCGAATAGATCGGCGTATCGGCGCTGATTTGCCGGCTCTGCTGGAAGGTCGAAATCTGCTCTTCGGAGCGGCCGAGAATGCGCAGGCGATTGTGTGCCGCCTCGACTGCCGTCTCTGCGGCGCGCATGTCGTTTTGTGCAGCGGTGAGATCGGCCTCCGACTGCTGCCAGTCTTTCAGCGGCACCGCCTTTCCCGCGTAGAGATCGTTCTGACGCTTCTCGACGATCTGCGCCAGGTTGAGCTTGGAGCGCGCGGTGTTGAGCGTGCTGAGCGCGGTGGCAAAATCGTTGAGCGCCTGAACGGTATCGGTCGCCTCGATGATGAACAGCGGCTGGCCGGGTTTCACGACGTCGCTCGGCTTCACCAGAAGCTTGGTGACGCGGCCGGCATAAGGCGAAAAGATTGGCGTCGAACTATCTTCGTCGACCGCGATCTTGCCCTCCGTGATGTGCTCGGTACGAAAGACCTGTTCCGAGGCGGGCTCGATTGACAGGCTCGCCCATTCAGCCGGGGTCGGCACGAAACGCGCGGGATCCCGCTTCGAGGCGCCCGCCGTGTCGGACTTGACGTGCTGGACGAATATCCTGTTGGCGCCGACGACCGCCACGCCAGCCACCACGATGAGAATCAGCGCGACCGCTAGCCCTCGCCTACTCCAATTCGCGCCCGTCTTCATGCTGCAAATATGTCCATGGACCTACGCACCTATCGTTCGTTCCAGCGACACATGCGTATTTCCTGCGGGTCCTGCGTTCTGCCGCCTCGTCATATTGGTGATTTCGGACTGCTGCAATAGCGCGCTCCAACAGATCCTGGCCAATTCGATAAATGTCTTCCGGCACATGAATAGACCGTAAGAATCTTGCTTTTGTGACCGTGAAATGATGCGATGCGACCGCACTCTACACCACGAAAGCCCGCAAAGGCTTACACCAGCCTTACAGGCTTTGCGGACACGGAGCGCGCGATCCGCTTCCCGGCGGCGGACGTCGATCCGAACGAGGAGGGCTCGATTCGCTTGGCCAGGTTGGCCCCGATCCTCCGGCTCAAGGCTGATGTCGGCGCCGAGTGCGCAGGTGACCTCGCATGCGATTGTTGATCGTCGAAGACAATGAGGAGCTCGCCGAGCTGTTGGCCAAGGGCCTGCGGGCGGCGGGCTATGGGGCGGACATCCTCTCGACCGCCGAACAGGCGCAAAGCGTATTGCAGACGACGCACTACGCCGCTCTCATCCTCGACCTTGGCCTGCCCGACCGCGACGGCCTGCAGCTTTTGCGGGAGATCAGGCACCGCCATAATCCGATCCCGGTCCTGGTGCTGACCGCACGCGGCGGGCTGCACGACCGCGTCCAGGGCTTGCGCAGCGGGGCCGACGACTACCTGGTGAAGCCGTTCGCGCTGGAGGAACTGATCGCGCGGCTGGAGGCGCAATTGCGGCGTCCTGGACAACTGCTCGGCAATTGCCTGCGCATCGCCAATCTCGAATTCGACACGCAAAGCCGCCAGGTCTCGATCGACGAGCAGCCGCAGGCACTGTCGGCGCGCGAGACGGCGGTGCTGGAATTGCTGATGCGCAGCAAGGGACGCGTGGTCTCCAAGAAACAGGTCGAAGACCACCTCTACGGTCATTCCGGTGACGTCGCCTCCAACGCCATCGAGGTCTACGTCCACCGCCTGCGCAAGCAGCTATCGGATCGCGGCGCCAGGGTTCAGGTCCACACCATTCGCGGCGTCGGCTATCTGATTGCGGAGGAGAAATAGCGTGCCGAGATTTGAGTCCATCATCTCGCGCATCGTGATCCTGCACGTCGTTGCCGTCGTCATCACCTCGATCCTGATGTCGGTCGGACTGTCCTGGCTGCTCAGCTACGCAACCAACAACATTCACGACAAGGCGATGCAGGAGCAGGCCAACGCGGTGGCCGAGCATTTGAGCCTTTCGCCCGAGGGGCACCTGGAGCTGAATCTTCCCTCCGATCTGCGCGGGCTCTACTCGCAGGAATATGGACGCTATTCCTATGCGGTGATCGATGATCAGGGCCGGGTGCTGTTTTCCTCGCTCAAGGATCGTGCGGCGCTGTTTCCAGCCGACCGCCGCTCTGCCGATGTCGGCTTCCTGCAGCAGCGCCGCGGTAATGCCACCGTCTCCGGCGCCAGCGTCCGCAAAACCGTCGGCGACCGGAACATCTGGGTGCAGGCTGGCGAGGATCTGACCAACCGCGACGTGCTGACCGACGACATCGTGGCCGACTTCTACAAAAACGTCGGCTGGATCACGCTGCCGATCCTGCTGGTGCTCCTGATCACGGACATCGCAATCTTCCGTCGCGCGCTGCGGCCGCTACGGCAGGCGTCGGAGATCGCCGCCGAAATCGGCCCTGCGCGTCCGGGATTGCGGCTGCCGACCGAAGAGATCCCGCGCGAAGTTCGCCCGCTGGTCTCGGCGGTGAACCAGGGGCTCGATCGGCTCGAGGAGGCTTTCAAGGTCCAGCGTGATTTTACCGCCGATGCCGCACATGAGCTGCGCACGCCGCTCAGCATCCTGCGCACGCGCATCGATTTTCTCGAGGACCAGGAGACACGCCAGGCGCTGCGGCAAAACGCCGAGGGCATGGCGCACATCATCGGCCAACTGCTCGATATCGCCGAACTGGATGCTCTGGCGATCGAGCCTTCGGAAAAGGCCGACCTGCAGTCGGTCGCGGCCGAGGTGGCGGAGTTCGTGGCGCCGCTCGCGCTCGCGCAAGGCAAGGATGTCGCTCTCTACGGGACGACCGAGCCGGTCTGGGTGAAGGGCAATCCGGAGATGCTAAGCCGCGCCATCCGCAACCTGGCCGAGAATGCCATCAATCATACCCCGCCGGGATCGACCGTCGAATTTCTCGTCGAGAACGGCGGGACAGTAAGCGTTCTCGACCACGGACCCGGCATTCCCGAGGACGAGCGCAAGCTCATTTTCCGCCGCTTCTGGCGTCGCGATCGCCGAAAGGCGGGCAGCACGGGGCTTGGCCTTTCGATCGTGCAGCGGATCGCTGAACTGCATTCGGCGACGATCACGGTCGAAAACCGCCGCCCCCATGGCGCATGCTTTTCGCTGAAATTCGTGCCGTTGAAGTAAGGCGGCTTTCGCCGGCGATGTAATCTAATGCAATGAGCGGTCGGTCTTGTCTGTTATGACGTAAAATCCGCGGACTTGATCTGGATCCGATCGGCGTGCAGGGACCACTCGCAAAGGTGCTCGACCTTGCAGAACTTCTGCTTGGCGAGTTCCGTGGCCTCGCCCTCGCTCGAAGCGTCGATTTCGAGGGTCTTCTGGCACACCTCGATTTGCCGGCCGTTACCGCCGAGCACATCTTTCATGAAGCTGACGACGTAGCGCGACATGAGCCTCTCCTGCGACATTACTCAACTCCCTGCTTAAGCTCCTCCAACGTGAGCCTGTTGACAAGGATCAACCGTCAAGATTGCGCAAGAAATTTGTCGGCGAGCAATCTTAGACCCCGGCGACCGGCAGGCTCGCCGCCGCGATCGCGGCGATCAGCGCAAGGCGCCGCCAGAGGCGGGACGACGCGGAGCGCAGCAATGAACCAATCCGTTGCATCGAGAGGAACCCTCGCGCCCGGCGGAAAAGCCCGCGAAAATCACGGCGCGGTGGGCAAAATGATCCGGCGCGAGCGTGCTGTCGAGGCGCCGGCGCAAATAGCAATGGCCCCGTCGTCGACCGTGCCGACGGCAGCCCATTTGTTGCTTTCAGCCCCCTCACGGCGAAGAAAATCTTCTCCGCCGCCTTAACGGCGTCGGCCTATTGCGGCCTGAGCCCGAAGGCGCGGGCAAAACGTTCGCTGTAGCGGGGCCAGACTTCGGGATTGATGATGCGCGGCGGCCGCTTGCCATCCAGCGCATCGAGAATCTGCTCGGCGGCGATCCGCCCCATGTTTTCCCGCGCCTCTCTGGTGACGCCTGCGGTATGCGGGCTCGCCAGCACGTTGTCGAATTGCAGCAATGGATGCTCCGGGGGCGGCGGTTCCTTGGCCCACACGTCGAGCCCGGCGCCGGCGATGCGCTTATTGCGCAGCGCCTCCTCCAGTGCCGCCTCATCATGAATGAACCCGCGCGCGGTGGTGATGAAATAGGCGTGCGGCTGCATCAGCGCGAATTCACGCGCGCCGATCATGCCGCGGCTTTCCCTGGTCAGCGGGCAATTGACCGAGACGTAGTCCGAGCGGCGCAGGAGCTCATCAAGTTCCACCTTCTCCGCACCGCGCGCGGCGATCTCCTCGCGTGAGAGATAGGGATCATAGGCCAGCACCTTCATGCCAAGCAGGCCGCTGCAGAGCTCGGCGATGCGGCGGCCGACATTCCCGATGCCGATGATGCCAATGGTCCGGGTCTGCACCTCGGTGCCCATGAGATCGTTGCGGTTGACGCCCGACTGCCGCCGCAACGTGCGGTCGGCCTCGATGATGCGCTTGGACAGCGTGAGCATCATGCCGAGCGCATGCTCGGCCACCGAATGCGCGTTGCCTCCGGACTGGTTCACCACGAGGACGCCGGCGGCCGTGCAGGCCTCCACGTCGACAGGATCGAAGCCCGCGCCGTTGGACGAGACGATCAGAAGGTTCGGCGCCCGCCGCAAGAGGTCTGCTTGGACATGAAAATGCGGCGCAAGCTCGTCACGCGCGGCACCGATCTGGTAGGCATGTGCCTCCCGCAGAATCGGCGCGAAGACCTCCTCGGGGCTTTCATTTTCGAGCTTGTCCAGCCGAACGTCTGGCCGCGCGCGCAGCATATCGGCATAGATCGGATGGGCGAGATATTTAACGTAGAAGACGCGCTTGTTGTTGGCAGTCATCGATCGGCTTTCGGTTCGAAAAACCCATAGAGCGTTGCGGGATTGGTGACGAGGATGCGCCGCTGGACGCTCAGATCCGGCGTCCATTGCTGGAATAGCTCGAACAGATGGCCGGCATCGGGCATTTCACCCTCGACGCGCGGATGCGGCCAGTCGCTGCCCCAGACCAGCCGCTCCGGATTGGCGGCGACCAGCGCTTGATGAAACGGCCGCGCGTCGGGATAGTCCGGCGCCTGTTGGCTGAGGCGGTGGGCGCCGGACAGTTTGGCAAAGCACCAGCCTTCGCCGACCGCGCGCAAGAGGCTCTGGAAACCGGCCGTCTGCGTCCCCGCCCGGGCGTCGGTGCGGCCCATGTGATCGATCACGACCGGCAGGCCTAACGACTTCAGCAGCGGTATCGTGTCGGGCAGGTCCTTCACATCGATCCAGAGCTGCAGATGCCAGCCGAGTTCCGCCATCGCCGGGGCGAGAGTTTTTGCCGCCTCGAGCGGCACGCCGCCGCGATAGTGCAACTGTCCACCGCGAAAGAAATGATTGAAGCGCAGTCCGCGCACGCCGCAGCGGTTCCATTCACGCAATTTGGCCGGCGCGACATCGGCATCCGCCACCGCGACGCCGCGCAGACGGTCCGGGCGTCGCGTCAGCGCGTCCAGCATCGCGGAATTGTCGCGGCCGTGCGCGCTGCCCTGCACCAGCACGCCGCGGGCAAAGCCGAGCGTATCGAGCATGGAGAGATATTTTGCGAGTGGCGCGTCCGGCGGGGTGTAGCTGCGGTCGTCGGCGTAGGCGAACTGACCCGCCGGACCGAACACATGCGCATGCGTGTCGCACGCACCCGCTGGCGGCGGGTTTCGGGGACGCGTGACCTCGCGTGGCGGCAGACAGGGTGGCGCGCTCGACATCATTCAGCCCTGATACCGGCGGCCCGAATGATCGGCCCCCATTTCTCGTAATCCGCACGGATCTTGGTATCGAAAGCTTTTGGCGAGCTGCCGATGGCATAAGCTCCGAGCTTGTTCAGGCGCTCCTTCACGGCCTCGGTGTTCAGGGCGGCCACAAAATCCTTATTGAGTTTCTCGACGAGATCGCGCGGCATGCCACCGCGTCCGAGCAATCCCCACCACACCTCGGTGTCGTAGCCGGGCACGGTTTCGCCGATGCTGGGCACATCAGGCAGGAAAGGCGCGCGGTTCGCGGTGGTCGCCGCAAGCGCCCTCACCGTCCCGGCCTGGATCTGGCCGACCGACTCCGGCCCGTTGTTAAAGGACAGCGGGATTTGCCCACCGAGCAGATCGTTGATCGCGGGCGCGCCGCCTTTGTACGGAATGGCCTCGAGATCGATCTGGGCAAGATTCTTCAGGAGCTCGCCGGCAAGATGAGTGGAGGTTCCAAGCCCCGCATGCGCAAACGACAGGCTCCCGGGCTTGGCCTTGGCCTGGGCGATCACATCGCCAAGCGTCTTGAACGGGGAATCGGCCCGTACCAGCAGAAAATTGGGCGACGAGGCGAGCAGCGAGATCGGCGTGAAGTCCTTGAATGTGTCATAAGGCAGTTTTGGATAAAGGAACGGATTGGTGGCGTGGCCGCTCGCGACCACGATCAGGGTGTAACCATCAGGCGGCGAGGCAATGAGCGCTTGCGACGCCACCACGCCGCCGGCTCCGGGGCGGTTCTCCACCACGACGGTCTGGCCCCATTGCCGTGACACCACATCGCCCAGCGTGCGCGCGAGTATGTCGACGGCGCCACCCGCGGCATAGGGCACAAAAATATGAACCGGTTTTGACGGAAAAGCCGTTTGCGCGGCTGCGACGCCATTTGCCGCCAGCAGAGCGAGCGCGGTCGCGACCGCCCCAAACCACCTGCCCATGGCTGTTCCTCCCGCTCTTATCGTTATCGTTGTTATGGCACGCTGGACGGCTCCGCTGTATCGGCGCGCGGCGCAGGTCGCGTTGCGATTGCGGCATGTTGACAATCGCGCCGGTCGCGTCAAGTTCGACCCAAGACGGCTTGACAAGACGGCCTGAAAAAAATTGCCGCGAGCCACGAACAGGGAGCCGAGGAGAAAATGATGGCAGCCGCCGAGGGAAACGCCGCGCCGCAATCTTCCAATCACGCCGCGCAACCACGGAGCTGGCACGGCATTGTGCTGGAGACGCTCAAGCGCAACGACGTCAGAATCATTCCCTACGTTCCCGATCGCGTGCTGACGGGTCTGATCAAGGGCCTGCACGCCGATCCCTTTTTCACCACCTTTCCCACCGCCCGCGAGGAAGAAGCGGTGGGCATCGTTTCTGGCGCCTGGATGGGTGGGGTGCGCGGCGCGGTGCTGATGCAGACCTCGGGCTTTGCGACACTCGCCAATGTGCTGGCTTCGCTTGCGATCCCCTATCAGATCCCGCTGATCATGTTCGTCTCCGAGCGCGGCACGCTCGGAGAGTTCAATTATGGGCAGTCGCTGGTGTGTCGCACCATGCGCCCGGTGCTGGATTCGCTCGCCATGGAGCATCACACCATCACCCGGCTTGATGAATTGGAGTTCATCGTCGATCGTTCGATCAAGCAGGCCGTCACTACGCAGGCGCCGGTGGCGCTGATCCTCTCGCCGCTGCTCACCGGCGGCAAAGTGTTCGACAAGTGAGCGATCGAATGGATACCGCAATGCGCAACACCAAGGTGATGAACCGCTTTGATCTCACCTCGCGCCTTCTCGCGAAACTGCAGAACGAGGAGGCCGTGATCGGCGGCATCGGCAACACCAATTTCGACCTGTGGGCCGCCGGCCATCGCCCGCAGAATTTTTATATGCTGGGCAGCATGGGGCTCGCCTTCCCGATCGCGCTGGGGGTGGCGCTGGCGCAGCCGGAGCGGCGCGTCTTCGCGCTCGAGGGCGATGGTTCACTGCTGATGCAACTGGGCTCGCTCACGACCATCGCAACACTCGCGCCGGCAAACCTCACCATGGTCGTGATGGACAACGGCATCTACCAGATTACCGGCGCACAGCCAACGCCGGCGGCCGAGGTGGGCGACATCGTGGCGATTGCCGCCGCCAGCGGCCTTCCCAACAGCGCATGGGCTCACGACGAAGAGGATTTCGAGCGGCTGGTCGAGGAGGCGCTGTCGGCGACCGGGCCTACGCTGATCGGCGTGCGCATCGACGATAAGCCCGGGGTCGGCACGACACGGCGAGATCCCGTGCAGATCCGCGAGCGCTTCATGCTCGGGCTCGGCGTGCGGGAGCCGC
The DNA here is from genome assembly GCF_000472385.1 of Bradyrhizobium sp. ARR65. Lineage (GTDB taxonomy): Bacteria > Pseudomonadota > Alphaproteobacteria > Rhizobiales > Xanthobacteraceae > Bradyrhizobium. Next base: position 182,534 of record NZ_AWZU01000004.1, on the reverse strand, counting down.
TCTAGCCGCCGATTTTCACATTAACTACCCAAGTTATTGGAGCGCCGACGAAGCCCCAGAGGCTTTGATTTGTGCTATGCGGGAGTGATGACCATTTTCCTCCGCCTGTTCGCTTGGCTGCTCGCGGCTGCCGTAACTTTCGCAACCCTCGGCCCGCCGAGCTACCGCCCGCATTCCTCTCTTGGCCAGGATGGCGAGCATACCCTCGCCTTCGTGCTGGTGGGCCTTGCTTTCGCCTTCGCCTATCCGCAACAGCGGCTGCTCGCGGCGATGATCTCGTTGCCGGCGATCGGCGTGCTCGAGCTCTTGCAGCTCGTCGTCCCGGGACGGCATGCGCGGTTGGAGGATTTTGCGGTCGATGCGCTGGCCGCGATCGCGGGTTTTGCACTCGCCGCCGCGCTGGATTGGGCGATGCAGCGGCGCCGGGAAGCATCCTAGAGCGCGATGAAATCAGGTTAGATCGTCATCTCCTCCAACGTTTGTTTGATCATGATCTTTTCGGAAGACCGCTGCAGGCGTCTCCGGATCACGCTCTAGAAAAATGCCGCCCGGGGATCCCGGGCGGCATACTGCGCGATCAGTTTGTTTGCGCTTTAGAGCAGGCCTGCGCCGCGCGCCCATTTGTACTTGGCGCCGAGCACCTCGACCGGCAATTCGGTTGAATAGGCATAGGCCGGGATGCCGTTCTCGTAGAGATATTCGGCGGCTTCCTCGACCTCGACGTCGCCGGCGAGCGAGGCAACAATCGGCTTGACGAAGCCCTTGGACTCCATCTCCTTCTTCACCTCGACCATATTGCGGGCGAACACCATCGGCGGCGTCACGATCGTGTGCCAATAGCCGAGGATCAGCGCATGGATGCGATCATCGGAGAGGCCGAGCTTGACCGTGTTGACATAGGTGATCGGCGGCTCGCCGCCGGTGATGTCGACAGGGTTGCCGGCGGCGCCGAACGGCGGAATGAACTTTCGGAACGCAGCATCCAGATCCGGCGGCATCGTCATCAGCGAGAGCCCGTTGTCGACCACGGCATCCGACAGCAGCACGCCCGAACCGCCCGCGCCGGTGATGATCAGCACGTTCTCGCCCTTCGGCGTCGGCAAAACCGGCACGCCGCGCGCGAATTCCAGAAGTTGCCGCAGCGAGCGGGCGCGGATCACGCCGGACTGCTTGAATACGTCTTCATAGATTTTGTCGTTACCGGCGAGCGCGCCGGTATGTGACGACGCCGCCTTCGCGCCGGCAGAGGTGCGCCCCGCCTTCAAGACCACCACCGGCTTCTTCTTGGAAACGCGCTTGGCGGCTTCGGCGAAGGCGCGACCGTCCTTCAGATCTTCGCAGTGCTGCGCGATGAGGTTGGTGTTCGGATCCTGCTCGAAGAAGGCGAGCAGATCGTCCTCGTCGATATCGGCCTTGTTGCCGAGACCGACGATCGCCGAAACGCCCATCTTGGCTGAGCGCGAGAAGCCGATGATCGCCATGCCGATGCCGCCGGACTGCGACGACAGCGCCGCGTGGCCCTTCACGTCGTAAGCCGTGCAGAACGTGGCGCAGAGATTGGCCGGCGTGTAGTAGAAGCCATAGATGTTCGGGCCCATCAGGCGAACATTGTATTTCTTGCCGACTTCGACGATTTCCGCCTGCAATTCGGGATGACCTGCTTCGGCAAAGCCGGAAGGAATCAGAACCGCGCCGGGGATCTTCTTCTCACCGCATTCGGCGAGCGCCGCGGCGACGAATTTCGCGGGGATCGCGAACACCGCGACGTCGATGACGCCGGGCACGTCCTTGACGCTCTTATAAGCCTTGTAGCCGAGGATCTCGGGCGACTTCGGGTGGATCGGATAGATCTCGCCCTTGTAGCCGCCATTGATCAGGTTCTTCATCACGGAGTTGCCGATCTTGCCGTCCTCGGCGGAGGCGCCGATCACGGCCACCGCCTTCGGCTGCATGATGCGGTCCATGGCCGCCACGATTTCGTCGTTCGAGCGCGGCGCCGGGCGCGGCTTGTAGTCGAAATCGACGACGATGCGAACGTCGGCGGCGATGGCGTCCTTCTTGGTGGCGAAGACGGGATTGAGGTCGAGCTCGACGATCTCGGGGAAGTCGCTGACGAGCTGGGAGACCTTGACGATGACGTCGGCGAGCGCCTCGCGATTGACCGGATCACCGCCGCGCACGCCCTTTAGCATTTCATGCGCCTGGATGCCGTCGAGCATCGACAGCGCGTCTTCCTTGGTTGCCGGCGCCAGGCGGAAGGTGATGTCCTTGAGGACTTCGACCAGGACGCCGCCAAGGCCGAAGGCAACCAGCTTGCCGAACGAACCGTCCGTGATGGAGCCGATGATAACCTCGGTACCGCCGGCGAGCATCTGCTGGACCTGGATGCCCTCGATCTTCGCGTCGGCCTTGTATTTCTTGGCGTTGCCGAGAATGGTGTCGTAGGCCTTTTCGGCCTCGGCGGCGCTCTTCACGCCGACCACGACACCGCCGGCCTCGGTCTTGTGCAGGATGTCCGGCGAGACGATTTTCATCACCACTGGGAAGCCCATGCCGCTCGCGATCTTCGCCGCCTCTCCCGCGGATTTGGCCACGCCCTCCTTCGGAACAGGGATGCCATAGGCATCGCACACCACTTTGCCCTCGGGGGCGGTCAGGCTGGTGCGCTTGTCCGATTTGACCTGGTCGAGAATTTTACGGACGGCTTCTTTGGCACTGGACATTCGCTTCCTCCTGCGACTTGTTTCATGGCATTTGGTATGCCAGCCTGCGGATTTGTCAAGACAAGGCGCTGGACGAAAACGCCGAAAAAGCTGACAACTTGACATTCTGGCATCTGGCATGCCAAAACCATTATCGTTATATCACTATAGACATCTCCCCCGGGAGAAGATTTGTCGTGTCCATCAGGAAACAAACCAAGGTGGCGCTGACCATGGCCGAAGCAGACATCGCAATCGTCAGGATTGCTCCGGAGACCAGCTTCAAGAACAAGGCCTATGAGGCGCTGAAGGAGGCGATCCTCAAGATGGACATCTATGCGACGCCCGACCCCGTGATGCTGGACGAGCGTGCGCTATCGGAGCGGCTGGGCGTCAGCCGGACACCGATTCGCGAGGCGATCGCGATGCTCGAGCAGGACGGCTTCGTGAAAACGGTGCCGCGCCGCGGAATCATGGTGGTGCGCCGGACCAAGAGCGAAATCGTCGACATGATCCGCGCCTGGGCGGCGCTGGAGAGCATGGCCGCGCGGCTGATCACGACCACCGCCAGCAAAAAGGACATTTCGGCGCTGCGCGACTTCTTCAGGGATTTCGGCAAGGATCGGCTGCCGCAGGATCACATCGAGGAATATTCCAGGGCGAACATCGCCTTCCACCAGGCGCTGATCTCGCTGTCGGAATCGCCGGTGCTGGTCGACATGACCAACGACATCCTGCTGCACGTGCGCGGCTACCGCCAACTCACCATCGGCCGGACCGAACGCATCGCTGCCTCGCTGCCGGAGCATCTCGCGATCATCGAGGCGCTGGAAGCACGCGACACCGAGCTCGCGGAAAAGCGCGCGCGCGACCACACGCTGAGCCTTGCATCCTTCGTCGAAGAGCATGGCCAGGAATTGCCCTAACCACCACTGAATCTTCAACCAGAAGACGATCAACAGATCGTCCAGGCACGACCAACAGGGAGACGAGCCCATGCTGAACACCGCACAAAAAACCGAGGCATCGGGCACCGAGCAGGAGCTGACGGATGGTTTCCATCTCGTCATCGACGCGCTCAAGCTCAACGGCATCGACACCATCTACGGCGTGCCGGGCATTCCGATCACCGATCTCGGCCGCATGGCACAGGCCGCTGGGATTCGCGTGCTCTCCTTTCGCCACGAGCAGAACGCCGGTTATGCGGCATCGATCGCCGGTTTCCTCACCAAGAAGCCCGGCGTTTGCCTGACCGTGTCCGCGCCCGGCTTCCTCAATGGCCTCACCGCCCTCGCGCATGCCACCACCAACTGCTTCCCGATGATCCTGATCTCCGGCTCCTCCGAGCGCGAGATCGTCGACCTGCAGCAGGGCGACTATGAAGAGATGGATCAGCTCGCGATCGCCAAGCCGCTCTGCAAGGCGGCCTATCGCGTGCTGCATGCCCAAGACATCGGCATTGGTCTTGCCCGCGCGATCCGCGCCGCGGTGTCGGGCCGGCCGGGCGGCGTCTATCTCGACCTGCCGGCAAAATTGTTCGCGCAGGTGATCGATGCGGATGCGGGCGCGAAATCGCTGGTGAAGGTGATCGATGCCGCCCCGGCGCAGCTCCCCGCCCCCCCCGCGGTCAAGCGCGCGCTCGATGTGCTCAAGAGCGCCAAGCGCCCGCTGATCATTCTCGGCAAGGGCGCGGCCTACGCGCAAGCCGATGACGCCATCCGCACCCTCGTTGAGAAGAGCGGCATTCCCTTCCTGCCGATGAGCATGGCCAAGGGCCTATTGCCTGACACCCATCCGCAATGCGCCGGTGCCGCGCGCTCCACCGTGCTGAAGGATTCCGACGTCGTGATGCTGATCGGCGCGCGCCTCAACTGGCTGCTGTCGCACGGCAAGGGCAAAACCTGGGGCGAAGCGCCGAAGAAATTCATCCAGATCGACATTGAGCCCAAGGAGATGGACTCCAATGTCGAAATCGCAGCGCCGCTGGTCGGCGATGTCGGCTCCTGCGTCACCGCGCTGGTCGAGGCCATGGGCGGCAACTGGCCGGCAGCACCGGCCGATTGGGTCAATGCGGTGAAGACCAAGCGCGAGGAGAACGTCGCCAAGATGGCGCCGCGGCTGATGAACAACAAGTCGCCGATGGACTATCACGGCGCACTCGGTGCGCTGCGCACCATCATCAAGGAACGTCCCGACGCGTTCCTGGTCAATGAAGGCGCCAACACGCTTGATCTCGCGCGCGGCGTCATCGACATGTACCAGCCGCGCAAGCGGCTCGACGTCGGCACCTGGGGCGTCATGGGCATCGGCATGGGCTATGCGATTGCCGCCGCGGTCGAGACCGGCAAGCCGGTGCTCGCGGTGGAAGGCGACAGCGCCTTCGGCTTCTCCGGCATGGAGATCGAAACCATCTGCCGCTACAACCTTCCCGTCTGCGTCGTCATCTTCAACAATGACGGCATCTATCGCGGTACCGATGTCAATTCGGCAGGTCGCGATCCCGCCACCACCGTATTCGTCAAGGGTGCGCGCTACGACAAGATGATCGAGGCGTTCGGCGGGGTCGGCATCAATGCAACGACGCCTGACGAATTGAAGCGCGCGGTGAATGCGGCGATGGATTCCGGCAAGCCGACGCTGATCAACGCGGTGATCGATCCAGCAGCCGGGTCGGAGAGCGGCCGTATCGGCAACCTCAATCCGCAGAGCGTGCTGAAGAAGAAGTGAACCCCAAACCCGTCATTCCGCGCGACAGGCGGAAGGACGCAAACGAAATTATTTGAGGAGACACGACATCATGACCAAGGCGCTGACGGGCGTTCGTATTCTGGATTTCACCCACGTCCAGTCGGGACCGACCTGCACACAGTTGCTCGCCTGGTTCGGCGCCGACGTGATCAAGGTTGAACGTCCCGGCGTCGGCGACATCACGCGCGGGCAATTGCAGGACATCCCGAATGTGGACAGCCTGTATTTCACCATGCTCAACCATAACAAGCGTTCGATCACGCTCGACACCAAGAACCCCAAGGGCAAGGAGGTGCTCACCGAGTTGATCAAGAAATGCGACGTGCTGGTGGAAAATTTCGGCCCCGGCGTGCTCGACCGCATGGGCTTCTCCTGGGAGAAGATCCAGAGCATCAACCCGAAGATGATCGTGGCCTCGATCAAGGGTTTCGGGCCCGGACCTTACGAAGATTGCAAGGTCTATGAGAACGTCGCGCAATGTACCGGCGGTGCCGCCTCCACCACTGGCTTCCGCGACGACGTCCCACTCGTCACTGGTGCGCAGATCGGCGACAGCGGCACCGGGTTGCATCTCGCGCTCGGCATCGTCACCGCGCTCTACCAGCGTACACACACCGGCAAGGGCCAGCGCGTCACCGCGGCGATGCAGGATGGTGTGCTCAACCTCTGCCGCGTCAAGCTGCGCGACCAGCAGCGCCTCGCCCATGGCCCCCTCAAAGAATACAGCCAATACGGTGAAGGCATCCCGTTCGGCGACGCCGTGCCACGCGCCGGCAACGATTCCGGCGGTGGCCAGCCCGGCCGCATCCTGAAGTGCAAGGGCTGGGAGACCGATCCCAACGCCTACATCTACTTCATCACCCAGGCGCCGGTCTGGGAGAAGATCTGCGACGTCATCGGCGAGCCGGGGTGGAAGACCCATCCGGACTACGCCAAGCCGCTGGCCCGGCTGCCGCGCCTGAACCAGATCTTCGCCCGCATCGAGCAGTGGACCATGAGCAAGACCAAGTTCGAGGCCATGGAAATCCTGAACAAATACGACATCCCCTGCGGACCGATCCTGTCCATGAAGGAGCTCGCCGAGGATCAATCACTGCGCGCCACCGGCACCGTGGTCGAGGTCGATCATCCCACCCGTGGCAAGTATCTGTCGGTCGGCAATCCGATCAAGCTTTCGGACAGCCCGAGCGAGGTCAAGCGCTCGCCTCTGCTCGGCGAGCATACGGACGAGATTTTGCGCCAGGTGCTCGGCTTTTCCGATCATCAGGTCGCCGAGATCCATGACTCCGGCGCCCTTGATCCGCCGCGCAAGCAGGCTGCGGAATAGATCTGGTTTCACTTTCGAAACCTTTGCTAAGGCCGCCCACGGGCGGCCTTTTTGCTTTCCGCGACATTGGATGCTGCATTGCAAACGGCGTTATGCTGCCATGCAAACACAAGCGTTGCGCCTGGCATCTGGTATACCTAGATTGCCCATAACAGAAACGCGCAGCGCCTAGCTGCAACCAGAGAAAGACGATGTCCAAGACTGCAACTATCGGCCTTATCCCCTCGACCAGCTTGTTCGGTCGCCTGTTCGCCACGATCGACCGCCTGCTCCTGGCCTATGCTGAGATTCAGATCCGCAACGGCGACGTTCCCCGCGTCGGCCTCTGAGCTTCGAGCAGACGCCCCGGGCCAGCGCCTGAGCTGGCAACCAGTTTTCCCGCCGCAAGGCATCCTCCCGACTGATGGCTCCGAGTTTTTCGGAGCCACTTTTTTTCGCCCTTGCTTCAACGGACCCGCCGCTTGCTGCGGCATTTGCGCGCCCGCGACCGCGTGTCGCGCGGTGACCTTGGCATATTGGATACACAATGCCCGCGCAGCGCTCGCCTTCAGATAAGAGCGCGCTTGGGAGGGTATATGACAGATATTGTTCAGGGGACCGCGCCTGCGGCGGCGCGAGTCAGCGACACCTTTCGCTGGACGCAACTTGCGATCGGCGTCGCCGCAATGGTGATGATTGCGAATTATCAGTATGGCTGGACGTTCTTCGTTCCGGATATCCAGACGACATTCGGTTGGAATCGCGCATCGATCCAGTGGGCGTTCACCCTGTTCGTGCTGTTCGAGACCTGGCTCGTACCGGTCGAGGGCTGGTTTGTCGATAAATACGGACCACGGATCGTGGTATTCGTCGGCGGCGTGCTTTGCGCGATCGGCTGGATCATCAACGCGCACGCAACTTCGCTCAACGGCTACTATCTCGGCATGATTATCGCCGGCATCGGCGCCGGCGGCGTCTACGGCACGTGCGTCGGCAACGCGCTGAAATGGTTTCCCGACAAACGCGGCTTGGCTGCCGGAATTACGGCCGCAGGTTTTGGCGCGGGATCGGCCCTGACCGTTGCGCCGATCCAGGCGATGATCAAGGATTCGGGGTTTCAAACCACGTTTCTCTACTTCGGGCTCGGACAAGGCATCGTCATTATCATCCTGTCGTTCTTCCTGCTTGCGCCGAAGACGGGACAGGTACCGATCGCAGTGCAAAGCGCAAACCTGGTGCAGAGTCGTCGCAATTATGCGCCGACCGAAGTGATCCGGCATCCGATCTTCTGGTTGATGTATGTCATGTTCGTCATTGTCGGCGCCGGCGGATTGATGGTGACGGCGAACCTCAAGCCGATCGGTGTCGATTGGAAAGTCGATGCCGTTCCCGTCACCCTTGTCGGCATGACCATGACGGCCGTGACCTTCGCGGCGACGATCGATCGCATTCTCAACGGTCTGACACGGCCGTTCTTCGGCTGGGTCTCCGACGTGATCGGCCGCGAGAACACGATGTTCATCGCGTTCGGCCTCGAGGGCGTCGGCATCTGGGCGCTCTACGTGCTCGGACGTGACCCGGTATGGTTCGTGATCCTGTCGGGCCTGGTGTTCTTTGCCTGGGGCGAAATTTATTCCCTCTTCCCTTCGACCTGCACCGACACCTTCGGCCCGAAATTCGCGACCACCAATGCGGGCCTGCTCTACACGGCCAAGGGAACGGCGGCGCTGCTGGTGCCGTTCGCCAATTACATGCAGCAGTCGTCCGGACACTGGGACACGGTTTTCATCATTGCCGCTGGCGCCAATATTCTGGCTTCGGTCCTGGCGATCGCGGTGCTCAAACCTTGGCGCAAGGCGGTGGTCGCGCAGGCCAACGCCTAATATACCTTCGGATCATCGCACCGCGCGCTCGGCCCTTGCGGGCCGGGCGCTTTTTTTGCGACGCTGAGATTGCAAGCCGCTCGCCCGCCTACTCCTCGAGGCCTTGGCCCTAACGCATTGGGAGCGCTAGAAAAGATTGAGAACCGTGCTCGTGTCGCGCCACGGCTCCTTCGAACCGCCCGCAAGAATGCTGCAACGCATCACAAGATGGGCCTTGCATACTGGAATATAATATACCACGATCGCGCCCCAGCGCTTGCGACGATAAGCCACAAGTTCCGCGGCACTCAGTCGCAACTGAAAAAACGCGCATTGGGAGGAAACATGGCTTACAGCACGAACGCTTCAGCTCCGCCTTCCGGCGGCTTCCGTTGGCTTCAATTGATCATCGGCGTCGTGTGCATGGCGATGATCGCCAACCTGCAATACGGCTGGACGTTCTTCGTCAGCCCGATGGCGAAAGCGCATTCCTGGGACGTCGCGAGCATCCAGGTCGCATTCAGCATCTTCGTCGCACTCGAGACCTGGCTGACGCCGCTTGAAGGATGGATCGTCGACTCGCTCGGCCAGCGCGGCCCCAGATTGATGGTCGCTGCCGGCGGTATCTTCGTCGCGCTCGGCTGGCTCATCAACGCCAAGGCAACGTCGCTGGAGATGCTCTATCTCGGCGCCATTGTGTCGGGCATAGGCGCCGGAGGCATCTATGCCACGTGCGTCGGCAACGCCGTGAAATGGTTTCCTGACCGTCGGGGCCTGGCGGTCGGCTGCACCGCTGCCGGTTTCGGTGCGGGTGCCGCCGTCACCGTCATCCCCATTCAGATGATGATTGCCTCGGTCGGCTATGCCGACACCTTCTTCTGGTTCGCGCTGGTTCAGGGTGGCGTCATTTTTGTGTTGGCCTGGTTCCTCCGCCCGCCGCTGTCGGGTGAAGTTCCCCCTGCATCGGCCGTGAAGGTGCTGCAATCCAAGACCAGCAGCACCCCGGGCCAGATGCTGGCTTCTCCAATGTTCTGGCTGCTCTATTTGATGTTCGTCCTGGTGTCCGCGAGCGGTCTCATGGTGGCAGCCCAGCTCGCGATCATCGCCAAGGATTACGGCGTGTCGCAGACGGTGCTCCTGTTCGGTGCGACCACACTGACGGTCGCGGGCATCATCGACAATGTGGCGAATGGCAGCGCCCGGCCCTTCTTCGGTTGGGTGTCGGACCAGATCGGCCGCGAATACACCATGGCCATCGCCTTTACCGCCGGCGGCCTCGCCTATTGGCTGCTTGGGACCGCAGGCACGACTCCATGGACTTTCGTGATCTGCGCGGCGATCGTCTTCTTCACATGGGGTGAGATCTTCAGCCTGTTTCCCTCGACCTGCACCGACATGTTCGGCGCGAAATACGCCACCACCAACACCAGCCTGTTGTACACAGCCAAAGGACTTTCGGCCTTTGTCGTCCCCTTGGCGAACGTGCTGAAGACGTATTCGGGCAGTTGGCATTCCGTGTTTGCCGTCGCGGCGATCATGAATTTCATCGTGGTCGCGCTCGCATTGTTCGTGGTGCGACCGATCCGGCTCAATGCGTCGGAAAAGAAGAATCCAGTGGTGCAAGCGGCGGAGTAAGCGGCCGGGCCGATGGTCGCCAATAGCACGCTAGGCCGAGGCGCACTTTGGGTGCGCCTCGTTGGCCTAAGCGGTATCAAAGCGGCCACGAACTGCATGCTCGAGGAAAACCTCGAGCGCCGCGATGCATTCTCGGTCGCGGTAAAGCCGATGCTTGCTGCCGGCGATCTGTGAGGACAGCGCTGCGCGCCTTGACTGGTCCTGCCCTAGGCTGACGGCAATCGCAACATAATCGTCCACGTTTCGCGCGATGGTTTCGCGGATGCCCATCATCTTGAGGATCGCCGCGCTGTGGCGGCCGCGCATCAAGTCGCCTTCGAAGGTGACGATGGGCAGATCGTGTGCGAGACTCTCAAGAATCGAGTTGCAGCCGGACCAGCCGATACTGTCCAACACGGCGTCGCATTGACCGATAGCCGCCGCAAAACGCTCCGGCGCTAGTCTCGGCAGGAACACGCAATGGTCGCTTGCGCTGAGCCCGAGCGCGGCAAATGCCTTGTCCAGCCGTTGCCGGAACATCTGGGTGACGGCCTCGCCCGCGCCGGACTCGATGAAGGTGAACTGGCAACCGGAAACCTCACGGGCGATGCGGGCAAACACAGCGTCGAATTGCGGCAAATATTTCGGGAGCGACTGGCAGCACCAATAGACCACCGCATCGGGACGCAGCCCCAATTGTGCACGATCAACTTCGAGCAACGCAATGTCAGCGGGCTCATAGTAGATCGAAAGATTCGGCAAGCGCACCAGCCGCTCTGAATAATGGTCGGCCGCGTCAGCCGGCTCCATCAGGTCGCTGCTGATGAAATAATCCATGCTCGGAAAACCCGACGTGACCGGATGTCCCCAGGAGCAGCATTGCACCGGCGCCAGCCGCTGCGCGGCGAGCTGCGCCGAGACCTTGTCCATGCCGATCTCCGGATACAGCAGGACGTGGGGCGCGTCGTCCAGAACGGTTTGCCGCCACGCATCGAGCGACAACGGCCCCTGAACGAAGCGGCTGCACAATCCCGCCGCCAGCTCGGTTTCGGCGTCCCGATCCGACGAAGTGTGATAGCCGAAGAGTTGAAACCGATCGCGATCGAGCATCTTCAACCAGCCCTTGATCGGAACCTTCCAATTGGAGTGCTGTCTGAAGAAACCGCTGACGATGCCGATCCGGATCGGCTCGTGCGGCGCGGGCGCTTTGGGCATTGGCGGCGCGCCGTACCTCGCCGCCATGACCTTGCAGACGAGCGCGCCATAGATGGACTGAAGCTCGCGATCATTGCGGCCCTGATACGGCAGATAGAAGGGCTGATGCGACCCGATCTCGTCGGCCAGCCGCGCCGGAACCCCTGCCTGCTTCACATCTGCGGCAAGATGCTCAAGGCGATCGGCATAGGCGGAGCGCCGCTTGCCGATCTCGGCCGAAGACTCGTAAAGTGCAGGAAGCTCGGCCATGCACAAAGCCAGTTCGGCTTCGAGCGCCGCCGGCCGAAGCGCGAATGCGCGCGCAAAATGCTCGCGCGCCTCGGCAATCCGCGCCTGACTGCGCAAGGTCAGACCGCAATTGTAGTGCGCCATGACGAAGTTCGGATCGAGCCGCAACGCCGCTTCATATTGCTCGATCGCGGGCTGCAGCCGCCCCAAGGCGCGCAAAACGTTGCCCATGTTGTTGTGCGCGCCGGCACTATCCGGGCGCAATGCCAGCGCCTGCTCTGCGTAACCTAAGGCCTCCAAGGGACGGTCTTGGATCTGCAGCATGCGCGCAAGATGGACGCAGGCCTCGAAGAAGCCCGGATGCAGCATGATCGCCTGCCGACAATGTTGCTCCGCACGCCTTACCTGCCCCATCATTTCCAGGATGGCGGCCAACTCGAAGTGCGGCCCCGCAGATCCCGGCACGGTCTCCACAAGCCGTTCGAAATGCGTCACGGCCGCATCGAGGCGCCCGAGAGATCGGAGCGTGCGCGCCAGGTTGCCGCGAGCCTCGGCGTAAGCGGGATTGAGAGCGAGCGCCCTTTCGAAGCAAGGCATTGCTTCCGGCAATCGGCCACTGGCTGCGAGCACGACGCCTCTATCGTTGTGCGCCTCCGCGAAATCGGGTGCCAGCGTCACCGCGCGAGCGAGATGCGCCGGAGCGTCATCTCGGCGAAGCCGATGCGACACTACGCCCAACAAGTGCCACGCCCGCGCGTTGTTCGGATCGATATCGCAAGCCTGCCGACAAAGGCGTTCGGCATCAACCAGACGACCCGAGCGATGATGGGCTATCGCAGCCACTAATACTTGTTCGGAACGGCTGCCGGCGTTCATGGCAACGCTCAGACGCAACAGCTCTGCGGTGCGGTCACTCGCATGGACGAGACCGTCCGAGGCCGAGATCGACCTCGCAGGGACTCCCGTAAACCCAGACGGGCTGATCACATGGCAGAGCACGCGTCGACTGATAGTTCGTCATGCAGGCAATATTTAACGCGGGGTGCAGGACGAGCCGCGGCCCGTAATACGGCGCCGGCGCCACGGGCGAGTTATCGTATCCAACGATATAGAGGCCGCGATGTTTTCTGGGCTTGTGGGCGTTGGCAACCCCGGTCGAAGCACAACCAAATGCCACGGCGGTGATCAGCGCGATGGTCGTCCGTATCCACATGACGCGAATTCCCCCATTGATGATCTCACTGCGCGCAGTTTGGACAGCCTACACCACCAATGTCGCGCATCAAACGCTAGATTACCCGATCTCGAGCGCGTGCGCGGCGCAAGACCGGGCGTCGGCGTCAAGGCTCGGTCTGATCTTCAACCGAAAAACTGACGGGTGCTCCGCCATTGCGCCAGGTCTCCCATATACGGACATACGCCGCCTCAATGTTTCTGGTCAGTCTGGGCAGATCAAACAGCGGCGACAAATCGCGATTTCTCTGCAGCTTGGCGCGAAGTTCCGACAGAAGGCACGGATCCGTTGCCAGCGCGAGCGCCTTGCGTTCGTAATCTTCGAGCGAGGTCGCAATTAATTCCGGCAAACCGACCGCGGTCAGCAGGCTACCCGCCACCCGGCCGGCGAACGTCTTTCCAGCACATGTCACCAGCGGTAGACCCGCCCAAAGTGCATCGCTTGCGGTCGTATGCGCGCTGCAGGGCAACGTGTCCAGAAACAGGTCGGCATTGCCGTGACGCGCGAGATGCGCAGCCGGCGACACCATCGGCGCAAACACCAGCCGATCGGGATCGACGCCGCGCTTCTCCGCTTCGAGGCGCAGGTTGCGTTTGACCAATTGATTTGTTTCAAGAAGCCAAAGCACGCTGCCGGGTACCGCCTTGAGCAGACGCATCCAGATATCGAAGAAGACAGGCGTGATCTTGTATGTGTTGTTGAAACTGCAAAATACAAAACCTCGGGCGGGCAGCCCACAGTCCTGTCGGGAAGCTGCACTCGGCGCGATTTCACGCTTCCTGTCATTCGCCTGATAGCAGCCTGGAAGATAGACCACCTTCTCCGAAAAGAACTCTTGTTGATCAATTGGCACGACAAACTTGTCGGCAATGATGTAGTCGATGAAATCTGCTCCGGTGGTCGCGGGATATCCGAGATAGCTCACCTGTACCGGCGCCGGGCGATACGACGCGATCTGCGGCCGCGCCCTATGCGTATACCCCTTGAGATCGACCATAATTCCAATTCGGTCGGCCTGAATTCGCCCGGCAGCCTCGCGGTGTGACAGATGGCTGATATCCACGAAGCGATCGAATGCACGCTCAAGCCGTGCTCGCATTGCACTGTTGTCGTGCTGACCGTAAGAGTAAGCTATCACTTCGAACCGGTTGCGATCGTGGTGTTCAAATAGTTCGGCCATCAGATGGGCCGTGGCGTGCTGGTGAAAGTCGCCGGACAAGTAACCAAGACGGATGCGCGCGCCATTCGTCACCTCGTGGCGAGAAAAGACATCTCGATCAGGCGGCAACATCGGCTGGATCCAGCGCTTTGCACAGCTCAATTGATCGGCCGCGGATGCCCCGCTCGAGAGCAAGTAAAATGGCGGGACTCGAATTCCCCGTCCCACCATGTCGACGATTTTACCCGAGATGCCCTTGTGGTCTTCCCAGTCGCAAGCGCGCCAACGATGATAAACGAGCTGGCTAAAGGCATCGCTGTAATCGGCTCGGAGCCGCCAAGCATCTCCGTACGCGGCGACGGCCTCCTCGAGATTGCCCAACTCTCGCCGGGCATTTCCCGCATTATAGTGGGCCTCCGGAAAATCAGGTTTGATCGCTAACGCCTGCCGCAGCGCCTCGAGCGCTTCGTGCGGGCGCCCATCGGCCAACAGCGCTGCGGCCAGGTTGTTGAGGACGTCGGCTTGGTCGCCAATCGATTGGAGCAGCCGCCGGTAAATGAGGACGGCTTCGCGCGCGCGGCCTGTTTCCTGAAGCACGATGCCGCCTCTGTTGATGGCATCGACGTAATTGGGCCGGAGCTTGATGGCCTGGCCATAGGCAGCCAGGGCTTCGTCGAGCCGGGTTTGCAGTTGCAACGCAAAGCCGCGATTGTAGTGCGCTTCGGCGAAATCCGGAGCGAGCGCAATCGCTTTGTCAAAGGCCGCGATTGCCTCATCGAGGCGGCCTTGGTCCTGCAGGACAGCTCCGAGGTTGTTGTGTATCAGGGGAACATTGTTTCCAAGCCCGATGAGCTGCCGATACGCCGCCTCGGCGGCCGCGCACTCGCCGCTCTCGTGCAGGATCGCGGCCAGATTGAACTGGGCCTCCGCGTAAGCCGGCCGCAACTCGATTGCCTTTCGATAGGCGGAGATTGCTTCGGCGCGCCTGCCCTGTCTCTGCAACACGACGCCAATATTGTTGTAGGCGTCGGCATATCCCGCCCGTGCTGCAATGGCATTGCCATAGGATGCGATCGCGTCCGCAAGTGCGCCCTGTTGCTTGAATGCGTTGCCCAGCGCGAAATGAGCTTCAGCGTAGGCCGGCCTCAGCTCGATAGCACGACGATGCGCAACGATCGCCTCCGATATTCTGTCCTGCTGTAACAGCACTAGCCCGAGATTATTGAAGCTCAAGGCATCGTCTGGGCGCAGCGAAGTCGCGCGCCGAAGCAGTCGTTCTGCGCCATCGAGATCGCCCTGCTGGGCGGCAATGATTGCAAGATTACCGCAGGCAACCGGGTTGCCGGGATCAATTTCCAACAGCGACGCATAAAGACGCTTGGCGTCCGCAAACGAACCCCTTCGTTGCGCCGCCAGGGCGCCTTCCAATAGCTGTTGCGGTGTCTGATATCCCACAGTGCCGTTCGTTCCGAACTGGACCGCCTTCAATAAGGCTGCCGGTAATTGGTGTATTGGATATCGAAGGACGTCGCTCCATAAAGCTTCACGTAGACGACGGGACCGTCAAGTTTGACCTCCTCGATCGAGCGGGGCCCCTTGAACAGCGTGGCATCTTTCTCATGGCCTTCGGCATAGATAAGGGCCTGACCTGTCGGCGTGTTGAGCGTCACGATCATGGTCACTGCGGTTGCCGATTCTGGGATGTATTTTGATACGTCGACCTTGATGGGAGCGGGCTCTGCGGGAGCCTCTGGCGGCTGTTCGGACTGCGCGAACTGCATAATGGTCGGCGGCGGTTGCATATCCATCGCGTGGTCCTCCTAGCCGTCAACTCTATCAGCTTGATCTTGGCGAAGACCTGAAAAAGTCGACCCGCCCAGCTGATTTGAGGATATGGATTTTCTTTGGAGACCAGACAACTCCAATCGTGCCCAATCATTCCCTCAACAAGGGGGGCTCGTATGCGAGTCCCCCCTCATCGAGTTCGTTGATCCTCTAGAAGTTGAACGTCATGCCTGTCGTCGCAGCCTTAATCGTGGCGCCGCCGATCGTGTCGTTGGCCGCATCACGGCCGCAGACCTGGTAACCGTGCCCGCTTGCGCCGAGGCAGTAGTGGGCGCCTGGCCCCTGCGTGAGCTCCGTCGCGACGATGTACCAGCTCGCCCAATCATTGAAGTAGTAGCGCGCGCCGATTGTGTACTGGTTCGCGGAATCGTCGAACAGGTTTGCCTGCAGCGTCGCTGCCGGCGCAAGCACCGGATCGTTGACGCTCAGCATTGCGGGGTTGCCGGGCGTTCTGAAGGCGTGGGTATATGCCGCGCTGACAGACCACTGCTTGCCGATAAATTGCGTCACGCTTGCATAGACGCCGTCGCGCGAGCGTTCATTGAACGGTTGCTCAATCGGAGTCACTTCGCGCCGGATCCACTCATAGTACGAGTAAAATTGAAGATCACCGATGCCGTCATTGAAGCGATAGCCACCGCCGACCTTCGCTGCCCATTCGTTGTGGATCCCGGTGAAGACCTGAGAACCGTCGGCGAGGAAAACGGGAGCGATCAGACCCGGCTGGAGCCCGTCGTCGCCGTGTCGGTTGACGCCCTCGTGAAGCTCGTACGCGGCCATCGCCGTAAACGGACCATTCTTATAGTTCAACGCAGCGCTATAAGCGTTGCCATAGGAACCGTCGGTGCAACCGTTGCCGCCGATATTACCCGGAACGGCTCCGCCCGTGCCTGGAAAGTTGCTGCCGCTTCCGCGCGTCGAAGCCCCATTACACTGAAAATAGTCGCCATAGGCGTAGTCGCTATTGTCCCGGGCATAGTTCTGACCCGGCGAGATCAGTGCGCTGAACTGGAGGCCATTCCAGATCGGAGATTCGTACCAGATCGCGTGATTCATGCGCCAATCGAACTCGGCGCGGTTATCGCCGCCCGTATTCCCCATGATCGAGTTGTAGTCGCCCAGCGTTCGGGAGAACGGATCCCAGGCGTTGGTGGCTCTCTTATAGGGCGTGTCGGTCTTACCGGCCTTAACCGCACCCCATGGCCCCTCTACGCCGAGATAACTGTCGCGCGTGCCGAATGCCGCCCGCTCGTTCGGCGCTGCGGCGAAATCCACCTGGGATTCCAACTGCGCCACGACCGCCATGCCGTCCCAGCCATAGGGCGCCAGATTGTGCCTCACGCGCACGCCGAAGCTGGAGATGTTGCTGGCGACACCCCACTTCGTGCCTTGATCGAAAACGGAATTATTGAAGACGTCGGCGGAGAGATCGATCGATCCGTACAGGGTGACGGTCGTGTTATCGATCAGCGGCGCCAAAGGACCGGCTTTAACCGGAATGCCGCCAATTCTCGGACCCGGAGGCGGCACTGGGGCCGGCGAACTTGCGACGGCGGCGTGAACCACCGGATTGCTTTTTGGTTTTTCTGTAGCGGCAGGAGCAGCCGGCGCCGCGGGCTTTGCCGCGGACAAGGTACGCACCTTGGCTCGCAGCTCGGCATTTTCTTTTTCAATTTTGTCGAGACGCGCCATCACGTCGTCGAGTGTCGCAGAGCGCGCCGTCCCGCCAAATGAGAGCAAACAAAGCGCAGCACAGGCCGTACCGGATAGAAACTTCCCTTTCATAGCGTGTCCCCACCTGTTTTTGTCGGATTCAACTCCGAGGCGAGGAAGCTTAAGGTATACCAAATACCAAAAGGAAGGCGCGCAGCCGTGCATAAATGAAATTTCGGTAATCTGTCGTAAAAATGCTACAAAATGTCGCACCGTGCCGCAGCAAAATTGCTGCGATGCGTGATGATCGGCAATGAAATTCCTATGGCACTAACAATTGATGGCGACGAATTTTCACGACTTCTGGTTGTAGAAAGGCCTCCAGAGGCCTCACTCGTCCCAGAGCTTCTCGCCCCGCCGGATACGTTCGGAGATTTCAGCTTGGAAAGCCGGCGGGCCAAACGCGAACCATTCGCCCTGGGTCTGATAAAGCAGCGGCCGTTTGCGCGCCGAACTAAACTCTTTCAACCAGTCCAACGCCTTTCTTTTCGGGCGCTCGCCCACTGGCACGACCACGTCAACCGGCAATCCGCGCCAGGTGAAGTTTGCCGCGAGCATAATCATGTCGGACCGGTCTGGGCGCATCCAGTCGGGCAATGGGCTCGAGCCGATCAGCCATCCGCAAACGAACTCGCGACAAGGATTGGAAGGGCGCTCTTGGTAAATCGAGCATCCGTGCGCGGCACGGAACGGGCACGGGCTTCCCGGATGAATCCGATGGCCCCGCACCTTGATCTGCAGCCAACCATCACAGCAGGCCGTGCAGTCGCCGCAACTTCTTGTCGCACTTGATTCCATGGGCGGTCCGGATGACGTGTTGGCGAAGACCTTCGGCAGCTTAGCGCGACCGTGGCCTTCCGGAGCGCGGGCCGCCATGCTTTTTTGGGAGTTCCCTGCCAATCCGCAATTGACAGTTGGCATAATGTATACCAGAATTGCGTTACTAGGGAGTTGACCACCGCCACAGGAGGTTGCAATGCAAGTCGGAGACATCCTGCGTAAGAAAACCGCCCGCGTCGTCACCATCAGAATGAACGAGACTGTCGGCGTTGCGGCGCGCCTCATGCGCGCCAACAACATCAGCGCGCTCGTGGTCAAAGATGTCGTCCGCTCCGAAGGCAACACGGCGGTCGGCATGTTCACCGAACGCGATGTGGTGCGCGCGATCGCCGAGCACGGCGCCGCCGGTGTGAATGTGAAGGTGTCCCAGCTCATCTCGGTACAGAAGCTGGTCGCCTGCAGCTCCAACGACACGCTGGAACACGTCCGCCATCTGATGAATGTCAATCACATCCGGCATCTGCCGGTGATCGACAATTTTGCGCTCGCGGGCGTGATCAGCATGCGCGATATCGCGTCGGCCGTCGATGAGATGACGACTAGCGAGCCGCGCGCGGCCTGAAGGCCGCCCTGCTCCGCTTCGAGGCCCGCTTCGCTTCAGCCGGGGCCGTGACCCATACCCCGACGTCGGCGTCGGAGTCGGTTCCGCCGTTGTTTGCGCACCGCGCCAGGATCGCAGGCCTCTATGACGGAATCGTCCGTCTCGCGGAAACGAAGGCGCTTGTCGCTGCATGACCCGACTGCCTGGGCCGCACCCTTGGCCGTAGACTTTTGTCTGCCCCGACGCCATCCTGCGCGCCGAAAACGCGAAGGGAGCGCTGGGCAAGACATGCTGAAAACACGGTTCACGGAGCTCGCCGGCGTTGAGCACCCGATCGTCCAAGGCGGCATGCAATGGGTCGGCCGCGCCGAACTGGTCGCGGCCGTTGCCAACGCCGGCGCGCTCGGCTTCATCACCGCGCTGACCCAGCCGACGCCAGAGGATCTTGCCAACGAAATCGCGCGCTGCCGCGAGATGACGGACAAGCCATTCGGCGTCAATCTGACCATCCTGCCCACGATCAAGCCGCCGCCTTACGCGGAATACCGCGCCGCCATCATCGAAAGCGGCATCAGGATCGTCGAGACCGCCGGCAACAAGCCGCAGGAGCATGTCGACGAATTCAAAAAGCACGGCATCAAGGTGCTGCATAAGTGCACCAGCGTGCGCCACGCGCTTTCCGCGGAACGCATGGGCGTGGATGCGATCTCCATCGACGGCTTCGAATGCGCCGGCCACCCTGGCGAGGACGACACGCCCGGCCTGATCCTGATTCCCGCCGCCGCCGACAAGGTGAAGATACCGCTGATAGCATCCGGCGGCTTTGCCGACGGCCGCGGCCTGGTCGCGGCGCTGGCTCTGGGCGCGGAGGCCATCAACATGGGCACGCGCTTCATGTGCACCAAGGAGAGCCCGATCCATCAGCTCATCAAGGAGCGGATTGTCGCCAATGACGAGCGCGAGACCGAGCTGATCTTCCGCACCATGCGAAATACCTCGCGCGTCGCCAGGAATGCCGTCTCGACCAAAGTCGTGGCGATGGAGAAGGAAGGCGCAAATTTCGAACAGGTGCGCGAACTCGTGGCCGGCGCACGCGGCAAGATGGTCTATGCAACCGGCAATGCGGACGAAGGCATCTGGTCCGCCGGCCAGGCGCAGGGCCTGATCCACGACATTCCAAGCTGCGCCGAACTCGTCTCCCGCATCGTGCGGGAAGCGGAAACCATCATCCGCAGCCGATTGGAAGGCATCATGTCGCCGGCGCAGCGCGAAGTCGCGGCATAGCAGCGATGTCGAAGATCCAAAGCGAGAGTTGATCCCATGAAAGCCTACATCTACGGCGCAGACGGCGCCGCCATCGCCGATATTGCTAAGCCCGCACCAAAAGGCACGCAGGTGCTGGTCAAGGTGCACGCCTGCAGCCTCAATCGCGCCGATCTTGGCATGGCCAAGGGCCACGCCCATGGCAGCGCCGGCGGCGTCGGCACGGTGCTCGGCATGGAATGGGCCGGCGAAGTCGCCGCGCTCGGACCGGACGCGATGGGCGTCAAGGTCGGCGACCGGATCATGGGCTCGGGCGCCGCGGCCTTTGCCGAATATACGCTTGCCGATCACGGCAGGCTGTTCCGCACGCCCTCGAACATGAACTTCGAGGAGGCGGCCACCCTCCCCGTCGCGCTCGCAACCATGCATAACGCCGTCGTCACCGTCGGCGGATTGCAGGCTGGACAATCCGTGCTGATCCAGGGCGCGAGCTCCGGCGTCGGACTGATGGCAATGCAAATCGCCAAGCTCAAGGGCGCCAGCCTCGTGGTGGGATCCTCGACTGACGCCACGCGCCGAGCGCGACTGAAGGAGTTTGGCGCCGATCTTGCGATCGATTCCGCCGATCCCGGCTGGGTCGATGAGGTGCTCAAGGCGACGAACGGGGAAGGCGTTGACCTGATCGTCGACCAGGTCTCGGGCAAGGTCGCAAACCAAAATCTGGCCGCGACCAGGATCAAGGGCCGCATCGTCAATGTCGGCCGGCTCGGCGGCACGCATGCGGATTTCAACTTCGACCTGCATGCGGCGCGCCGCATCAACTATATCGGCGTCACGTTCCGCACCCGCACCATCGAGGAAATCCGCGAGATCTTCGACGCGGTCAAGAAGGACATCTGGGCTGCGGTGGAAAGCCGCAAGCTCCAACTGCCGATCGACAAGGTGTTCAAGTTCGACGACATCGGCGCGGCCTTCGCCCATATGCACGCCAACAAGCATCTCGGCAAGATCGTCGTGACGCTTTGATAGTGCGGTTTCAAATCGGAACAATTTGCAACAAGCGAAGCTGTGAGCGGGCGCCGCGCGGCGCCTGATCCGCGCTTTCATGTCGCAAGGCGGGCTGCTAAACCCGCACGCCATGAGCGAGGCCAATCTCCCATCAAAATCCCGCGTCGCGGCGATCTCGGTATTTGCTAGCGCCGGGATGGCAGTGGCGAAACTCGCGGTCGGGATCATCATCGGTTCGCTCGCGCTGATTTCCGAAGCCCTCCACTCCTCGGTCGACGTCGTTGCCACCATCATCACCTGGATGGTGGTACGCGTGTCCGACCGTCCTGCGGATGCGGAACATCATTACGGCCACGGCAAGCTTGAGAGCATCTCGGCGCTGGGCGTGATCGCCCTGCTCTATGTGCTGGCCGGCGGCATCCTGGTCGAGGCCTATAGCCGCCTGCATGAAGGCGCGCCGCCGCCCACGGTTTCCTTGATTCCCTTCCTCGTGCTGCTGGTCGATATCGCGGTCAACCTCTGGCGCGCGCGGGCGCTGCATCGCGCGGCGCACGAGACCCAGAGCCAGGCGCTCGCCGCCGATGCGCTGCATTTTTCCTCCGACGTCGCGGGATCGGTCGCTGTCATTATCGGGCTTGCGCTCTCTGCATTCGGCGTCGGCTGGGGCGACGCCGCGGCGGCGATCGCGGTCGCGGTGATGATCTCGGCGCTCGGCTTGCGGCTGGCGCGCTCCACGGTGGAAACGCTGGTCGACCGGGCGCCGGAGGGCGTCGCGGAGCGCGCCACGGCGGCGATCAGGATGGTGCCGGGCGTCGTTGACGTCGAGCGCCTGCGCGCGCGCATGGTCGGCGCGACCCATTTTATCGACGCGGTCGTGCAGGTGCCACGTACGTTGCCGATCGACCGCGTCGAGGAGATCAAGCAGAGATCGCAGGCCGGGGTTGCCAAGGCACTGGGCGATGCAGATCTGACCTTCACCGCCGTCCCCGTCGCGCTGAGCAATGAAAGCGTGCGCGAACGCATCATGGTGATCGCGCGCAATTCGGGCCTCGCTATCCACCACGTCACCGTGCACGACCTCGGCGACAAGCTGATCGTCAGCATCGATCTCGAGGTCGACGCCGAGATGCCGCTGGTCGATGCGCACGCCATCGCCAACCGGCTCGAGCGCAACATCCGCGAGGAATTCGGCGAGGACGTCGAGGTCGACACCCACATCGAACCCCTGGAGCCGGAATTGCCTTTCGGCAGCGACGCCGCGCCCGAGCGGGTGGAAGCAATCGCGCAGGCGCTGTCGCGCTTTGCCGCGGATACCGCGATCAGCGACATTCATAACGTCCGCGTGCGCGACACCGCGGCGGGCGAAATCGTCAACTTCCATTGTCGCGCCGCTCCCTCGATGAGCGTGATCAAGGTTCACGAGAATGTGGATGCGATCGAGCGCGCGCTGCGCCGCGCTTTTCCCAGCGTGAAACGTGTCATTAGTCACGCCGAGCCGCCTCACGTCTGACGTTTTGTCGCATAGCGTTCCCGTTTCGGACTCAGTGGGCTGCAAATTTCCGCCTGCGCGATTCTTCGTTGGACAAGATTTATTTGCGTTAAGGAATCGTTGACTCTCGACAGTCCGCAAAAACTGGATTCAAATCATCATGATTCGGGAGGTGCTGGGGACCTTCCGGACTGGTGCAAGAAATACTTCCGTGGGGGTCTAGGGCATGGCGCGCGCGCACGCGGCGGATGCGTGCGTCCAATCCGATTCGATCAAGGGATTGGCGCAGTCGATCGCGAAACCAGCCTACCACCGGCTCCTGATTGCGGAGCCGACGCTCCGCCGCGCTGTGCCGACCCTCATTATCGCCTTTCTGATCACGATCTGCCTCGGCGCCTTCGTGCAGGTGCTCGATCAGAACCGGCAAAAGCGTGCGGCCACAAAGCGCGATCTCGCCGCGCTCGCCGACCTGCTGGCCGAGCGGATCGACCGCCTCGCCTCGCCGCGCATGCAGCGGCTCGGCAACATCGCGCATCTGCAGGAGATCCTGCCCGACCTCATCCCGCTCTGGGGCATTGCTCCGGGACGGCATTTCATCGTCAGCAGTGCCGACCATCGTGTCCTCGCCCGGCTGCCCATCGACGCCTCGCTCGGCGAGGCCGATCGCCTGCTCGACGTCATCAGCACCGCGCAGCTCTTGACGGCGCCCGGCCGGCAGGACGATGCCAGCGACATGGTGCTGCCTAATGGCGGCGGTGCTCTGGCGGTCTCTCGCCTGATCAAATCGCTGCCCGGCCAGATCATGGTGATTCAGGAGAAGAACGAGCCCATCTGGGGCTCGGACGCGGCGCTGTCGGTGACGCTCTCCGCCACCACGGGTTTCGTGGTGCTGATCCTTGGCTTTGCCTTCCACTGGCAATCGACCCGCGCCCGCGAAGGCGACCTCATCAATGATGCAGTGCGCGGGCGCATCGATACCGCGCTCAACCGCGGCCGCTGCGGCCTGTGGGATTGGGACCTGTCGCGCGGCCGTATCTTCTGGTCGCAATCGATGTTCACCATGCTCGGGCTGGACAGCCGCAGCGATCTCCTGACCTTCGGCGAGGTCAACGCGCTGGTCAAATCCGACGACATCAACCTGTTCGCGATCGCCGAACAGCTCATCTCCGGGGAGATCAGCCACATCGACCAGAGCTTCCGCATGCAGCACACCGGCGGACACTGGATCTGGCTGCGTGTGCGCTGCGAGCTCATCCATGGCGACGACAGCCTGCACCTGATCGGCATCGCGGTTGACATCACCGAGCAGAAGAGTCTTGCGGAAAAAACTGTCGAGGCAGATTTGCGGCTGCGCGACGCGATCGAAACCATCCCCGAGGCCTTCGTGCTGTGGGATGCGAGCGATCGCCTGGTGCTCTGCAATTCGCATTTCCAGCGGTTGCACAAGCTCCCGGATTCCGCGGTGATCCCGGGCACGTCCTATGAGACCATCATCGAGGTCGGCAGCATGCCGGAGGTCCGCACGCGCCAGCATGATGTGGTCAGCCCGACGCCGGGCGCGCGCACCTTCGAGGCCCAACTCGAAGACGGGAGTTGGCTGCACATCAGTGAGCGCCGCACCAAGGATGGCGGCTATGTCTCTGTTGGCACCGACATCACCCGCATCAAGGCGCACGAGCAGAAGCTGGTCGAGAACGACCTTCGCCTGCGCGCCACCGTCAACGACCTGAAGCGCTCGCAGGCCGAGCTTGAGCGCCAGGCCATCGAGCTCGCCGATCTCGCCGAAAAATATGCGCGCGAAAAGAACCGCGCGGAGGAAGCCAACCAGACCAAGTCGAAATTCCTGGCCAATATGAGCCACGAGCTGCGCACGCCCCTCAACGCCATCATCGGCTTCTCCGAGATCATGGGCAGCGGCATGTTCGGCGATCTCGGGTCGGAGAAATACCGCGAATATTGCCACGACATCCTGACCAGCGGTCAGTACCTGCTCGACGTGATCAACGACATCCTCGATATGTCGAAGATCGAGGCGGGACGGATGAGGCTCGATCTGGAAACGCTCGATCTGTCCAAGACGCTCGCTGAATCGCTGCGGGTGGTGTCGGGTCGTGCACAGGACAAGGATCTGGTGATCGACGCCGATATCCAGGGCTCCATTCCTGTGGTCGCGGACCGTCGGGCGACCAAGCAGATCGTGGTCAACTTGCTCTCCAATGCGGTGAAATTCACGCCCGAAGGCGGCCGCGTGGTGATGCGCAGCCACGTCATGACCGATCGGATCGTGCTCCTGATAGCCGACACCGGCATCGGCATCGCGCCGCAATCGCTGGCGCGGCTCGGCCGCCCCTTCGAGCAGGTCGAAAGCCAGCTCACCAAGACCTACCACGGCTCGGGACTTGGGCTTGCGATCGCACGATCGCTCGCCCATCTGCACGGTGGCTCGATGAAGCTGCGTTCCAAACTCGGCGCCGGCACCGTGGTCCGCGTGATCTTGCCGCGCGACGCGCGCAAGGCGAATCCGAGGATGCAAGTGGCGGCTTGAGTTATCATCGCGCCCTCCTTGGTCAAGTTACCTCGCCCCGCTTGCGGGGAGAGGCGATCGGACTCGCGCCGAGCGGGGCTCGCCTGACGGACCCGGATTTGATTGTCAAACCCTGAGCGCACGACTTCGCACTCTCGCGACGAAATTCGCCCGAGTTTTGCATCAACCTTGTCCCTCCTCAGGTACAGAGGGCGCAGGGAAGACCGGGTGCCCGCTTGCACCCACGGCCGCCGCGCAAAAAACTTGCGCGAGGCGCGCGAAGACCACAGGTACAGGCGGCATCACACCGGCCTTCCCTGCGCAGTGGTTTACGGCTTACTCCGCGCTCTCCTCGGTGAACCAGACCTTGTTGTCACCGTCGCGCGCGAGATGCGTGAAGCATCTTCGCGAAGCTTAGCGCCAGCCTTGGGGCGCCAGGACCACACGACTTCGCCGTCCGCTTCCGTATCGTTCGTCTTCGACACATCCGCGTCCACCGCATTCCGCTCCACGTTCGTGACGACGCGTACGCCCCTCATGCCGAAGCGGGATGCGCATGAGTAATCATAATTTCTGAAAAAGCGAAAGCGCAATATTTTTAACGGCGCGACTGGACAGGCCTGATCAGCTTGAATCGGCTCGCGAAATTGGATTTTGCGCGCACGCGATTTTGGGCAGCGCAGGACGCAGGCGAACGAAGCGGCGGGACAAAATCGAACTGATTTGTGCCCGCGCGGGCCAATCGGTTGAGCCGTCCCAACGCGCCAACCAGTTGTCCATCAGCACAAAAAGATCATAGGTTGGTCGCGCTACAAGCGGCGCTACTCCCCGATCATCAGCGCGGACCATGGCGACGGGCGTGAAAAGGTGACAACTCATCGGTTGAAATACGTGACCCTGGCGCTCCAGGGCGGCGGAGCCCACGGCGCCTTTGTCTGGGGCGTGATCGACCGAATGCTCGAGGACGGCAGGCTGGGAATCGAGGCGATCAGCGCCACAAGCGCGGGCGCCATGAACGCGGTGGTCCTTGCTTCCGGCATGGTGGCCGGCGGGCCCAGGGCGGCCCGGCAAAACTTGGAAATATTTTGGGCCGAAGTCTCACGTATGGATTTGATGTTCGACCTTTTCTCGCGTTGGAATCAGTGGATTCAAGCGTTCAGGCTGCCGCCTGAATACCATCCATTCCACGCACTGATTCATTTTTTGACTCACACGCTTCCGCCGACGCTGCTCAATCCATTCAATTTCAATCCGCTCAGGGATCTGCTTTTGAGAGTGGTGAATTTTGAACAGCTCAATCACTCGCCGCAGGCGCCGAAGCTTTTCCTCAACGCCACGAATGTCCGCACAGGGAAGATCAAGGTCTTCGAGACACCCGCTATTACCGTCGACGCAGTGCTCGCCTCCGCTTGCCTTCCTCCCTATTTCCAGGCGGTCGAAGTCGACGGCGAGCACTACTGGGACGGTGGCTACCTTGGAAACCCGGCGATCTTCCCGCTGATCTACCGTAAGGGCGCGAAAGACGTCATCATTGTGCAGGTGACGGCGATCACGCGAGACGAATTGCCGGCCAGCGCGGCAGATGTCCTGCATCGGATCAACGAGATCAGCTTCAACTCGTCGTTGATGCGAGAGATGCGCGCCGTCGCTTTTGCCACAAGACTGATCGACAGCGGCGAGTTGGACGGAGACAAACACAGACGCATGTTCATGCACTGGATCGGCAACGACTATCTGATGTCGCAGCTTGGCACGGCAACGCAATTTCACCCCGAATGGAAGCTGCTGTGCAGACTGCGCGATGCGGGACGGGAGACCGCAAGCAAGTGGCTCGATCAAAATTTCGAACACATCGGCTCTCGCTCGACGCTCGATATCGAAAAAATGTTTCTCTAGGGCAGTCGCCGAGCTGAGCGAATCGGAGGGCGCGCGCGTTCCGCCGTCATTGCGAGCCAACGGGTCCGCGCGAAGCGCGGCCCGATGACAGGCTCCGCGAAGCAATCCAGATTTTGTTCGCGGATACAGTCTGGATTGCTTCCGCCTACGCGCAAAGGCGCTTCGGCGGGACTTCACGCCTCGCCATAGCTCGCGCAGCGAGCGACGGCGGGTCGTCGTTTTCGCTCCTCGCAATGACGGGCCTGTTTGAGGGCACCTACTACCTGGCGCTAGCCCTGCGGATCGCTCAGCTCTTCAATATAGCGCTGGCCGCGCCGAAGACGGCGGCGAGGATGCCGCCGGTCCCGGTCTTCTCCAAGCTGCGGTCAGCTACTTTGACGCCTGCGGCTTGCTTCTCGGATCATCCGCAGGGTTGACGTAGGTGATCGCGAACGGCCCCTGACCGTGGACTTGCACGATCGTCGGACTGCTCGCCCAGGCGTAGTGGTTCATCCGGGCAGGCGCCTCCGCATAGCCACCGGCAGTCAGCAGCATGCTCTTCTCTTCATCGAGCTTGTCGCCCATTCCGAGGTGGAAATCGCCGGAAATGACGGTGACCATCTCTGTGGTCGGGTGATTGTGGGCCGCGATCTTGTATCCGGCAGGCATTTTCAACCGGATCACATAGAGCCCATCCTTTGACGGATCGCCGGACAGCACGGCGATCTGCGCCCCCTCGGGCACGAAGTTCGGTGCCGACGCCCATTCGAGTTGGGAGGCATTGATCGGCATCTTCATGTCATCGGCGAAAGCACCGGTTGCGCCGACGAGGAGCAATACCACGGTAACCGTTCCTGTTTTCATGATCGGCCTCCATTGAGCGCGCCTATATCTGTCGATCACGCCGGGCCGCCGGTTCAGAAGTATTCGCGATGAGGGAGCGCCCTACCCCAATGCCGACGGCCGGCGTGCTTAACGCCATAGTCGGCTGGGTGCAGTATCATTTGCGTGCAATCGGCCGAACGCTACAATAGAATGTTGCCATTGGCTCCAAACTTCGCGGTGGGTACCTCGCGACCGGCGGTGAGTCATGCAACCGATTGCCGACTGGCTGGAAAAGCTCGGCATGTCCGAATACGCGGAGCGCTTCGAAGCCAACCGCATTGATGTCAGTGTTCTGCCGGATCTGACCGACCAGGACCTCGAGAAGCTCGGGGTCCTGCTTGGAGATCGTCGAAAGATGCTCCGCGCAATCCGCGAGCTTGCGCGCCCTGTGCCCCGTTCAGCTGATGATCCCGATCGAGCCGAGAAGACGCGCGACGAGCCGGAACGCCGTCAGCTCACGGTCATGTTCTGCGACCTTGTCGGCTCGACTGCCCTTTCAGCACAACTCGATCCCGAGGACTTGCGTGGAATCGTCCAGGCTTATCACCGCTGCTGCGCGACCATTGTCGAGCACAATGGCGGGTACGTCGCGAAGTACATGGGAGACGGCGTACTGGCCTATTTTGGATATCCGCAGGCCCACGAGCATGATGCGGAACGCGCGGTGCACGCCGGTCTCGCTCTCGTCGAAGCCGTGCCAAACCTCAAGACCGCAATCGGCTCACCGTTGCAGGTGCGGATCGGCATCGCGACAGGGCTCGTGGTCGTCGGCGATCTCATCGGCAAGGGTGCGGCTCAGGAGCAGGCCGTCGTGGGTGAGACACCCAATCTTGCCGCCCGCCTGCAGGCGATTGCCGATCCGGATGCTGTCGTCGTCGCAGAGACTACGCGAGCACTTCTCGGCAATCTCTTCGAATTCCAGGATCTCGGTTCAAGAGAGCTCAAGGGCATTTCGGGACCGGTGCGCGCCTGGGCGGCATTGAGACCGAGTTACACGGAAAGCCGATTTGATGCGCTACACACAACCGCCTTGACCCGAGTGGTTGGACGCAAGGAAGAAGTCGAATTGCTTCTGCGCCGCTGGTCCAGCGCCAAAATGGGCGAAGGGCAAGTCGTATTGCTCTCGGGCGAAGCCGGCATCGGAAAATCCCGGATTACGGTGGCGATCATGGAGCACATCGCAACCGAACCGCACACCCGCTTGCGCTATTTCTGCTCGCCCCAGCACACCGACAGTGCGCTCTATCCCATTGCTCGGCAGATGGAACGCGCCGCTGGACTGCTGTACAACGATAAGCCGCAAGCGAAGCTCGACAAGCTCGATGCCCTTCTTCTGCAAACCTCAACCTCTCCCCACGACGCGGCGCTCCTGGCCGGGATGCTGTCCCTTCCGAACGACGGACGATATCCGAGCATCGAACTCGCGCCCGAACAGCGCAAACAAAGGACGCTCGAAGCCTTAACGTCACAACTCGTCCGATTGGCGTCCCGGAATCCGATTCTGATGATCTTCGAGGACGTGCATTGGATCGATCCGACGAGCCTTGAGGTGCTCGACCTCCTCGTAAAGCGAATAGAAGACCTTCATGCGCTGCTTCTCATCAGCTTCCGTCCCGAGTTCCAGGCAGCTTGGGAAGGGCAGGCCCATGTCACAAGCATGACGCTCAATCGGCTTCCTTCACGCGACGCGGCCGCGATCATTGCGGGTCTGGTCGGGACAAAAGAGTTGCCGGCGGACGTGAGCGCCGAGATCGTGGAGCGCACTGATGGCATTCCCTTGTTTGTCGAGGAGATGACGAAGGCGGTGCTGGAGGCCGAGAATGAGGGGGCGGCCCGACGAACCGCCTCGATGGTTGCATCACATGCTCAAGCAATTCCGGCGAGCCTGCACGCATCGTTGCTGGCGCGCCTTGATCGGCTTGGCCCGGCGAAGGAGGTGGCGCAGATCGGTGCGGCGGTCGGGCGGGAATTTTCGCATGCCTTGCTGGCAGCCGTCGCGCAAAGAACCGAGGCCGAGCTGGCACTGGCCCTCGATCGTCTCGTGGGTGCCGGCTTGCTGTTTCGGCAGGGCCTGCCTCCGGACGCGCATTACCTGTTCAAGCATGCGCTCGTGCAGGATGTTGCCTACGACACCCTGCTCCGCGAAAGACGACAGCAGCTGCATGCGCGCATCGCAACCGTTCTTGATCAACAGTTCGATGTCGGCGACGGCCAGCCCGAGCTTCTGGCGCGGCACTATTCCCTCGCCGCAATGCCGCGAGAGGCCATCACCTTCTGGCAACGCGCAGGAGACCGCGCAACCAAGGGCTCGGCCAACAAGGAGGCGATCGCTCATTTTCGAAACGCGCTGCAGCTTCTCGAAACGCTTCCGGACAGAGCCAGCTACGCGGACCAGGAGTTGCAGCTCCTGATCGCTCTGGGGCCCGCATTAATGACGACGCGGTCGTCGGTGGCACCTGAGATCGGTCAGGTGTATGCGAGAGCCCGGGAGCTGGCCAGTGCCGGGCAACGGGTCCCGGATCTTTTCCCGACCGTGTGGGGAGCCTGGCTCATCGCCTTTTCACGCGGCGAGTTTGCGACGGCCGCGCGCCTGGTGGACGAGCTATTCGGGATGGCCAACGCCAGCGGAAATTCTGAACTCGCCTTGCAGGCGCATCACGCAGCCTGGCCGTCATTCATGGTGACAGGTCACCTGGCAACGGCGCGTCACCATATCGAAAGAGGCGTTGCGCTCTATCGACGCGAAGCACATGGCCGGCAAGCCCTGCAATATGGAGGCCACGATCCCGCTGTTTGCGCCTACGCGTCGAACGCTATCATCGCCGCGACGATGGGATATCCGGACCAGGCCGTTGACGAAATGCAGAAAGGCCTGGCGCTCGCGCGCGATCTCGACCATCCGCCCAGTCTTGCACAGGCGCTCTGGTTTGCAGCGGAGCTGCACCAGATTCGCCGGGAGCCAGCGAAAGTAGAGCACTACGTGAGCGAGGGCTTGCCCATGCACGCGATGCACGGATCGGCCGTTGGCATAGCGAACGCGACCATGCTGCGCGCCTGGGCGCGTGTTATGCAGGGAGAGAGTGAGGACGGCATCGCTCTGATGCAGGAAGGGCTAGCCAACTGGCTTAAAACAGGGTCCAGATTTCACGTTCCCTATCGGCTCGCACGCGCTGCGGAGGCGCATTTGATTGCGGGTAGGACGGAGGATGGATTGCGGCTCATCGATGAGGCGGACGGTAACAGCGGCGACGTCTGGTTCGCACCCGAACTGGATCGATTGAAGGGTGAGCTGCTCTGCAAAATTGGCGACGGTGATGAAGCGGAAAGCTGTCTGCACCGGGCTCTTGAAGCAGCCCATGCCCAGGGGGCTCGCCTTCTCGAGTTGCGAGCGGCGACGAGCCTCGCAAAGCTCCTCCAAGCCCGAGGCCGGCGCAGGGAGGCCGAGGGGATACTTGCGCCGATCTATTGCAAATTTGATGAGGGTCTTGACACGACTGATCTCAAGAGCGCCAAGGACTGGTTAGAGAAGGCGAATTGAAACAGCCTTTCGTGTTTTGTCTTGCGCCGGGACTCGACGCCCGGCTCTGCTCCAGGAACACGCGCAGGAGCCAAAGCGCGCCCAAAGCCCATTCGAACACGCCGCTCACACCATCGTCATCTCGCGCCTGAGCTCGGGGGCGAAGATGGACTTAGGTATCAGCGCGTGGACGCCGCGCACGATGTCCACCACCTGGGTCACGCGAAAGCTCACCGCGATGCTGCACAGCGCGTAGGCGTCGAGCTCGCTGATCTTCGCCCGGGTCGCCAAAAACTTGATGGCGTTGCGCGCTGCGAGAGTCATCGCTGCGTTCAAGTCCTTGTCGAGACCCATGATGATCCAGTGTGAATCTGTCTCGGCGACCGGCCAAGCGAGGTTTTTCTGCTTGTGGAGAATAACCTGGATACGCAGCTCCTTCATGCGGGTCTCAAGGGCGGTAAGCGAGATCTCGCCGTCGCCCTGCACGGCATGGCTATCGCCCGTATAGATCAGCGCGCCGGGCTTCCACACCGGGATGTAGAGCATCGAGCCCTCGGACAGGTCGCTGAGATCGAGATTGCCCGCGTGCGGGCCCGGCGGTACCGAGCTGGTGACACCAGAACTTAGCGGCGGGAAATAGCCGTCGGGTGGCGCAACGCCCAAGGTGCCCTGGAACGGTTTCAACGGAATGGTGACGTTGGGCAGGAACTCACTCTTCATGGCGCGCAGGTCGAGATCGACATACTTGACCTGCCCCTGAGCATAGTCCTGCGGCAAGAGTCCGGTCCCCAGCGCGCCCGGGTTGTTGAAGACGGCGCCCCATTCGTAGGGTCGGATTCGCTCGTAGCGGATCTCCAACACGTCGCCCGGCTCGGCCTTGTTCACGGCGATCGGCCCAATGATCGAGTGCGGCCCTTTGCCCGGATTGTCGACGCGCAGCTTCGCCAGCGTGTCGATGGGCACGCCCGGCTCCATTTCATTGAGGAAATGCGACCAGGTGTCGGGAAAGCTGATGATATCGCCCGAGTCGATGGTGAGAATGGGCGCCAGGTTGGCGTCGAACACGCCGAGCCGCACCGTCTCCTGCGTTGAGGGGACCACGTGCACGCGGCCTCCAGCGTCGGATTGCCGCCTCGGCGTCGCGCCGGGCTGCTGCGCCCGCGCCAGCCTCGCGAACCATGGCTCGACCGCGGCGAGCGCACCCATGAAGCTGCTCGCTTGCAGGAACTTGCGGCGCCAATGGCCGCGTGCCGACAAATAGCCGTCGAGAGTCTCCTGATCGACTTCGTCCATATGGAGGAGGCTATCGCAGGCGCGATCGCCAAAGGCAGCATCCTTGATGTCCTCGCGGATGATGCCCGTGCCCTTCTCGTCGCCGCAGCCGAAGAGATTGGCGCAGAGGTGATGATCAGAGTGCTGGTGGGCGTGCTCACTTCCGTCGGCGTGGGTCTCGGGCATGATGACCCCCAAGAAAGCGTCCGCGCGGTATGCCGCGTCAAATGGACCGCTACCCGCGCTCACTCGCGGTCGAGCAACGCACCATGGGAACGCCCCCTCGGCTGGCTCGACGGCTAGACCGCGGAGTTATCACGGGCCTCCGACGAGTTCGCGTCGCTTTGACGTATCGAGAGAAGTTGCAGTACCACGTTGCTCGCTTGCCGTCGACATGGCGGTGGTCGGTCGCGGTCCCCGCCTGCGGAGGGCAGGTCCGGTTCTGACCTACCGCAGCACCTGTCTTCACCTCTGCCGCCGGTTAGATGCCGCAGAAAAATCGACGCGGTTGCACCCAGACCCGACATTCCGCACGGATTTAGCACAAAGGCTAATGCCCGGAACTTGAACAACTTCCGGGCATTGGGGTCCGAAGAGAGGAGCTCACTTTAGCTGTCCGCCGCACTCCGACACAGCATTTGGACGCTGCGCGAACATGTACCGCACCGGACACGAGGGCGAGGAGTGACCCCAATGATCGCGATGTCACAAACCGATCGGCCTGCCGCGCGGGTTTCCGAAGCGACCCGTTGGAGCCAATTGATCATCGGCATCATCTGCATGGTGATGATCGCCAACCTCCAATATGGATGGACGCTTTTCACGATTCCCATCAGCCACAAATTCGGTTGGAGCCTCGCATCGATCCAGGTTGCGTTCACGTTGTTCGTGCTGTTTGAAACCTGGCTGGTGCCCGCCGAGGGTTATCTCGTCGATCGCTTCGGGCCGCGGATCATGGTGTTTGCGGGTGGGTGTCTCACCGGGCTCGCCTGGATTCTCAACTCCTTCGCAAACTCGCTTGCGATGCTGTACGTCGCCCAGATCTTAGGGGGCCTTGGAGCGGGCGCTGTTTACGGCACCTGCGTCGGCAACGCGCTCAAATGGTTTCCCGACCACCGCGGGCTCGCGACCGGGCTGACCGCCGCAGGCTTCGGCATTGGCTCGGCGCTCACGATCATTCCCATTCAAAAGATGATTTCAACTCATGGCTACGAAAATACGTTCCTCACGTTCGGTATCGGCCAAGGCGTGGTCGTGATCGTGCTGTCCTTGTTGCTGTTCGCCCCGCGGCCCGGCCAAGCCCCCGAAGCCTCGACCAGCGCGCTCGTGCAGCAAAGTCGCATTCAATACGAACCGCTGCAGGTGCTCAAAGAGCCGACGTTCTGGATCATGTATGTGATGTTTGTGCTGATGGCGGCGGGTGGACTGATGGCAACGGCGCAACTCAAGCCCATCGCCAAGGATTTCCATCTCGACACCATCCCGGTCACGCTCATCGGTATTACCCTGCCTGCGTTGACGTTTGCATTGACCATAGATCGAGTTCTCAACGGACTGACGCGACCGTTCTTTGGCTGGGTCTCTGATTTTCTCGGCCGCGAGAACACCATGTTGATTGCCTTCGTGTTGGAGGGTATCGGGATTTGGGCTCTGTATGTCTATGGGCAAAACCCGCTGGGCTTTGTGCTCCTGAGCGGCGTCGTGTTCTTCGCCTGGGGCGAAATTTACAGCCTCTTTCCCACTACCTGCACCGATTGCTTTGGCGTCAAGTACGCCACGACCAATGCCGGCTTGCTCTACACGGCGAAAGGAACGGCCTCGCTGCTCGTGCCGCTCGCCAACGTGCTGGTGATGGAGACCGGCGGCTGGAGGGGCGCCTTTATCATCGCCTCGATCTTCAACATCATTGCCGCGCTGATGGCCATCTTTGTTCTGAAGCCGATGCGGCAAAGGCTGGTGGCGCGACCGGTCGGAGGGACAGCCTGGCCGGCCGGCGCGCAGCCGACCTGACGGAGATTGGAGCGTGGGTAAGCGAAAGCGTAACTCACCCTCGGATAGACGGCGGATTGCGATTCGCTAATCCGGCCTGCGGCGCTGCTGAAACTTTCTCAATTGCTCCGTCACCCCTGAGGTGCCGTCGCAAAGCGACGGCCTCGAAGGATGAACGGCCCCGGCTGCAGCAGCCGGGCCGTCGCCCTTCGAGGCTCGCTTTCGCGAGCGCCTCAGGGTGACGGAAAAGAGCGGTACCCGCGCGTCACTACAAACAATGGTGCTCCTAGGACGACTGCAGCTTGGGCGCGACTTCGCGCGCGACGTTCACCAGCGCGGCGATCAGCGGGGTCATCGGGTCGCGCTGCGGCAGCACCATGCCGATGCTGTAATTGACATCGGGGTCGACGATCGGAATGCTGCGGACGGTGTCCGCAAGGCCAAGCGTCTCCGCAAGCTTCGCCGGCATCACGCTGGCCCAGCGCCCGGTCTTTACATGGGTGAAGAGAACCAGCAGCGAGTTCGACGTCAGGCTCGGCGTGGCTTCGGCGCCGACCGAACGCAGCGCGCGGTCGATGATGCGGCGGTTCTGCATGTCCGCCGTCAGCAGGCAGAGCGGCACCTGCCCGACTTCCTTCCAGGTGACCTGGTCGCGATCGCCGAACATCGCATCCGGCGAGGTCAACAGCCGATAGCTCTCGTTGTAGAGCGGAATGGTGCGAACCTTGCCGATCGGTTCGTTCTCGATATAGGTCAGTCCCGCATCGACCTCGAGATTTTCAAGAAGCCCGAGAACATCGGCCGAGGTGCAGGACACGATGCGGAAGCGCACGTCCGGATGACGCGCACGAAACGGCGTCGTCAGGGAGGCGACCATGCCAAGCACCGTCGGGATCGCCGCGATCCTGATTTCGCCTGACAGCTTGTCCTTCAGCCCGTTGATCTCCTGGCGCATGGCGCGGGCATCGCCGACGATCCGCCGCGCCCAATCCAGCACCCGCTCGCCCTCCGGCGTGAAGCCCTGGAAGCGCGAGCCACGCTGCACCAGCATCACGCCGAGGATCTCCTCGAGCTGCTTGATGCTGGTCGACATCGTGGGTTGGGTCACGCCGCAGGCCTCGGCGGCGCGGCCGAAGTGCCGCTCCTGCGCCAACGCCAGCAGAAGTTCAAGCTTGTCGATCACGAAAAACGCCTTTGCAACTCACTCGCCCATTGCTTGCCACCAATAGCACGCCGCTTTCCGGGCCAACACGCCAAATGCCCGGCAGCAGCCTGCACCGGCCTGCATCGGCTTCCATCGAGGTTTCGTATGACACAATATCACTTCCCGATTAATCGGTTTGCACTATCGCAGCATGGGACGGCTTTATTGATATTTCCCACAAATTCAGTCTCTGTGGGTGAAGCACAATTTGTCATCGAGAGCCCAATAATGGCCGTTTACGAACCCTGGGATGAAACGCGAGGCGCCGAAATCATCACCGAACATGCCAATCGCGAAGGCGCCACGCTGCTGATCCTGCATGCCCTGCAGGAAGCTTTCGGCTACGTGCCGGAGCCGGCCATTCCGATGGTCGCAGCGGCACTCAATCTTTCGCGAGCCGAGGTTTACGGCGTCTTCACGTTCTACCACGATTTCCGCAAAGAGCCCGCCGGCCGTCACGTGCTGAAACTCTGCCGCGCCGAGGCCTGTCAGGCCGCCGGCGGCGACGCGCTGGCCGCGCGCGCCGAAGCCAAGCTCGGCATCGCCTGCGGCAACACGACGGCCGATAACCGCGTGACGCTGGAGCCGATCTATTGCCTTGGGCTGTGCGCCACGGCGCCCTCAGCCATGCTGGACGGCCGCCTGGTCGGACGGCTCGATCAGACCCGCCTCGACGCTCTGATCGCGGAGGCACAACAATGACGATCCGCATTTTCGTCCCCCGCGACGCCGGCGCGCTCGCCGTCGGCGCCGACGAGGTCGCACAGGCGCTTGAGCAAGCTGCCGACAAGCGTGGCGTTGCGATCGACATCGTCCGCACCGGCTCACGCGGCCTCTATTGGCTGGAGCCGTTGGTCGAGGTGGCGACAGCGGCGGGACGCGTCGCGTTTGGGTCCGTGACGGCGGCAGATGCGGCCTCCGTGCTTGAGGCGATGGTCGGCGACGGCCCTCACGCCTTGCGGCTTGGCCTTGCGGAAGAAATCCTCTGGCTGAAACGGCAAACACGCCTCACCTTTGCACGTTGCGGCATCGTCGATCCGCGCTCGCTGGACGATTATCGCGCGCATCACGGCTACAAGGGATTGCAGCGGGCGCTGACGCTCACCCCTGACGCCATCATCGCTGAGGTGACGGCGTCCGGCCTGCGAGGCCGCGGCGGCGCCGGCTTCCCGACCGGGATCAAGTGGAAGACCGTGGCGCAGGCGAGCGGGGACCGCAAATACGTCATCTGCAACGCCGACGAAGGCGACAGCGGCACCTTTGCCGACCGCATGCTGATGGAAGGCGATCCCTTCGTGCTGATCGAGGGCATGACGATCGCGGCCATCGCGGTCGGCGCGATCAAGGGCTATATCTACAGCCGTTCCGAATATCCGCACGCCATCGCTGCGATGAACGAGGCGATCGCGGTTGCCCGGCGCGCCGGGCTGCTCGGAGAACGGATCGCCGGCTCCAATTACACGTTCGACCTCGAAGTCCGCGTCGGCGGCGGCGCCTATGTCTGCGGCGAAGAGACCTCGCTGCTGGAGAGCCTGGAAGGGCGCCGCGGCATCGTCCGCGCCAAGCCGCCGCTGCCTGCGCATCACGGCCTGTTCGGCAAGCCCACGGTGGTCAACAATCTGCTGTCGTTCGCGGCGATCCCGTTCATTCTCGATCAGGGCGCCAAGGCTTACGCCGATTTCGGCATGGGCCGCTCGCGCGGCACGATGCCGATCCAGCTCGCCGGCAACATCAAACACGGCGGTCTGTTCGAGACTGCCTTCGGCATCACCCTCGGCGAGCTGGTCGACGACATCGGCGGCGGCACCCTCACCGGCCGCCCGGTACGCGCGGTGCAGGTCGGCGGACCGCTCGGCGCCTATTTCCCGCGGGCGCTGTTCGACACCCCATTCGACTACGAGGCGTTCGCCGCCCGCGACGGCCTGATCGGGCACGGCGGCATCGTCGTGTTCGACGACAGCGTCGATATGGCCAAGCAGGCGCGCTTTGCGATGGAGTTCTGCGCGATTGAATCCTGCGGCAAGTGCACGCCCTGCCGGATCGGCTCGACCCGCGGCGCCGAGACGATCGAGAAGATCCGCCGTGGCGAGCGTGTCGCGGAGAATATCGCGCTGGTTGAAGATCTCTGCAGCACCATGAAATTTGGCTCGCTCTGCGCGCTCGGCGGCTTCACGCCCTACCCAGTGATGAGCGCGCTGAAACATTTCAGGGAAGATTTCGGTCCTGCGCCCACGCGCTTGCAGGCCGCGGAATAGGAGGATCATGATGTCGCTGATCCAGGAAATCGACTTCGGCACGCCCCCCGCCAAATCCGAGAACCTCGTGACGCTCACCATCGACGGCCAGAGCGTCACGGTGCCGGAGGGCACCTCGATCATGCGCGCGGCGATGGAGGCCGGCACGCAGATCCCAAAACTCTGCGCGACCGACATGGTGGACGCCTTCGGCTCCTGCCGGCTCTGCCTGGTCGAGATCGAGGGACGCGCGGGCACGCCCGCCTCCTGCACCACCCCGGTCGCGCCCGGCCTCGTGATTCACACCCAGAGCGAGCGGCTGAAGAAGCTGCGCAAGGGCGTGATGGAGCTCTACATCTCCGACCACCCGCTGGACTGCCTGACCTGTGCGGCCAACGGCGATTGCGAGCTGCAGGATATGGCGGGCGCCGTCGGCCTGCGCGACGTGCGCTACGGCTATCAGGGCGAAAACCACGTCTTCGCGGAAGCCCACGGCAAGGCCAATGCGGCCTGGATGCCGAAGGACGAATCCAACCCCTACTTCACCTACGATCCCGCCAAATGCATCGTCTGCTCCCGCTGCGTCCGCGCCTGTGAGGAAGTGCAAGGCACCTTTGCCCTAACGATCTCCGGGCGCGGCTTTGACAGCCGGGTCTCGCCGGGTATGAGCGAAAGCTTTCTCGGCTCCGAATGCGTCTCCTGCGGCGCCTGCGTACAGGCCTGCCCGACCGCGACGCTGACGGAGAAATCGGTCATCGAGATCGGCCAGCCCGAACATTCCGTCGTCACCACCTGCGCCTATTGCGGCGTGGGTTGTGCCTTCAAGGCGGAGATGCGCGGCGAAGAAGTGGTGCGCATGGTGCCTTACAAGGACGGCAAGGCCAATCGCGGCCATTCCTGCGTCAAGGGCCGCTTCGCCTGGGGCTACACCACGCATAAGGAGCGCATCCTCAAGCCGATGATCCGCGAGAGCGTCAGCGAGCCCTGGCGCGAGGTCTCCTGGGACGAGGCGTTCGCCTTCGCCGCGGCCAAGTTCAGGGCGATCCAGGGCAAATACGGCCGCGACGCCGTCGGCGGCATCACCTCCTCCCGCTGCACCAATGAAGAGACCTATCTGGTGCAGAAGCTGGTGCGCGCGGGCTTTGGCAACAACAATGTCGATACCTGTGCCCGCGTCTGCCATTCGCCGACCGGCTACGGCCTTGCCACCACCTTCGGCACCTCGGCCGGCACGCAGGATTTCGATTCGGTCGAGCACACCGACGTCGTCCTGGTGATCGGCGCCAATCCGACCGACGCGCATCCGGTATTCGGTTCGCGGATGAAGAAGCGCCTGCGCGAAGGCGCAAAACTCATCGTCATCGATCCGCGCCGCATCGACCTCGTGCAGTCGCCGCACATCAAGGCGCAGCATCATCTGGCGTTGATGCCCGGAACCAACGTCGCCGTGCTGACCGCGATGGCGCATGTGATCGTCACCAAGGGCCTCGTCGACGAGGCCTTCGTGCGCGAGCGCTGCGACTGGAGCGAGTTCGAGGATTGGGCGGCTTTCGTCTCGCTGCCAAAGAACAGCCCGGAAGCCACGGCGATTTACACCGGCGTCGATCCGACGGAGCTGCGCGCTGCGGCCCGGCTCTACGCCACCGGCGGCAATGCCGCGATCTATTACGGCCTGGGTGTGACCGAGCACAGCCAGGGCTCGACCACCGTGATCGCGATTGCCAATCTCGCGATGGCCACCGGCAATATCGGCCGGCCCGGCGTCGGCGTGAATCCGCTGCGCGGCCAGAACAATGTGCAGGGCTCCTGCGACATGGGTTCGTTCCCGCATGAACTGCCGGGCTACCGGCACATCGCGGGCGATGCGGTGCGCGAGAGCTTCGAGGCGATGTGGAATGTCAAGCTCAACAAGGAGCCGGGCCTGCGCATTCCCAACATGTTCGACGCCGCGATCGAGGGCAGCTTCAAGGGCCTCTATGTGCAGGGCGAGGACATTCTGCAGTCCGACCCCAACACGACGCACACGGTGGCTGCGCTGTCGGCGATGGAATGCGTCATCGTGCACGACCTCTTCCTGAACGAGACCGCGAACTATGCCCATGTGTTCCTGCCCGGATCGACCTTCCTGGAGAAGGACGGCACCTTCACCAATGCGGAGCGCCGCATTCAGCGCGTGCGCAAGGTGATGTCCCCGCGCAACGGTCTTGCCGACTGGGAAGTCACGATCGGGCTTGCAAAGGCGATGGGCATCGAGATGAATTACACCCATCCGTCCGAGATCATGGACGAGATCGCCGCGCTCACCCCGACGTTCGCCGGCGTGTCCTATGCCAAGCTCGATGAGCTCGGCTCGGCGCAATGGCCCTGCAACGAGAAGGCACCGGAGGGAACGCCGGTGATGCATATCGGCGGCTTCGTCCGCGGCAAGGGGAAGTTCGTCGTCACCGAATATGTCGCAACTGACGAGCGCACCGGTCCGCGCTTCCCGCTGCTTTTGACCACCGGGCGCATTCTGAGCCAGTACAATGTCGGCGCCCAGACCCGGCGCACCGACAACATCGTCTGGCACGAGGAGGACCGGCTCGAAATCCATCCGCACGACGCCGAGCAGCGCGGCATCCGCGACGGGGACTGGGTCAGGCTCGCGAGCCGCGCCGGCGAAACGACCCTGCGCGCGCTGATCACCGAGCGCGTCGCGCCGGGCGTGGTCTACACCACCTTCCACCACCCGGACACCCAGGCCAACGTCATCACCACAGACTATTCGGACTGGGCGACCAACTGTCCGGAATACAAGGTCACGGCGGTGCAGGTCTCGCCATCGAACGGTCCGAGCGAATGGCAGAAGTCGTACGAGGAACAGGCACGCCGCTCGCGCCGCATCGCGCCCGTGGTCGAAGCCGCGGAGTAGCGCATGCACCTTCCCGTCCGCTCAGTCGATCGACAGGTCTGGCGCGAGGACGGCGCCTGCCGCGGCAGGCGCACGATCCCCGAGGAGACCGCGATCGCGCTGACCTATAACGGCGGCACCTACGCGGTGATGATGGCGACACCGCAGGATCTTGAGGATTTTGCGATCGGCTTCAGCCTGAGTGAAGGCATCGTGCAGTCGCCGCAAGACATCGCTTCGCTCGACATCATCGAACTCGACGATGGCATAGAGCTGCGCGTGTGGCTTTCCCCTGCGCGGGCCGAATTCATCAATGAACGCCGGCGCCAGATCGCCGGCCCCACCGGCTGCGGCCTCTGCGGCATCGATTCGATTGCGGAAGCCGTGCGTCCGCCCGCCGTCGTGGCCAAGGGCGGCCGCTTCTCACAGCGGGAGGTGATGACGGCGATGCAAGGCATCGCCCCGCTGCAGCAGATCAACATCGAGACCCGCGCCGTGCATGCCGCGGCGTTCTGGACGCCGTCGCGCGGCATCGTCAGCCTGCGCGAGGATGTCGGGCGGCACAACGCGCTCGACAAGCTTTGCGGCGCGTTGACGCTTGCGCAGGTTTCCGCGGGCGACGGCATGGTGCTGCTGACCAGCCGGGTCTCGGTCGAGATGGTGCAGAAGACGGCGGCGCTGGGCGCCCCTGTCATGGTCGCCGTCTCCGCGCCCACAGCGCTCGCGGTACGCATGGCGAAAGCCGCGGGAATAACCCTCATCGGTATTGCGCGTGCTGACGGTTTCGAAGTCTTCACCCATCCGGAGCGAATTGTCGCCGACGTCAGCGCAAGGGAGATCGAAAATGTCGCCTGACCGGCTGATCTACATGGCCAACCAGATCGGCAAGTTCTTTCAGAGCCAGGGCCACGACAAGGCCGTGCCGGGCATCGCCGAACATATCAGGAAGTTCTGGGACCCGCGCATGCGCTCCGCCATTCTCGCCCATCTCGACCAGGGCGGCGCGGGGCTCGACGCCAACGTCCGCGACGCGATTACAACGCTGAAGCAGACGTAACTGGCGCGGCGGTTTTCGACTGAAGCACCCCCTATCTTGAACCGTCGCCCTTCGAGGCCGCCACTTCGCGTCGGCGCCTCCAGCGGCAAACGGCGAAGCCGTTTGCGCGGGGTGACGGTGATAGTTGGGAGCTCGTGGCGGTTGGTGGGCGCTATCGCCCCTCCACGATCACGCCGAACAGCCGTCGCACCTCGGCCTGCGTTTCCATGACGCGCGCTTCCAGCGCGGAGAAATCCGGGGCGTCGCCAGCGCGGGCCATCACGTGCAGCAGATCGTCGCCGGCCGTCTCAGGCCTGAAGCGCTCGCTCACGCACAGCCTGAGGATCTGCGTCAGGTCGTGATAAAGCCGCGCCGCGGCGCGCAACACCTCCGCTTCGGCGTGCGGCAACACGCCCAGCCGTTCGGCGTTCTCCAGGACCTGCAGCGTGCTGACGTCGAGAATGTCGGGTTTTTCGCTGGCATGCACGAGCTGCAGGTACTGCGCGATGAAATCGATGTCCAGCGTGCCGCCGGCGGCATGTTTCAGGTCCCAATGATCGCCTTCGCCCTTCTCCTGAGCGATGGCACGGCGCATGTCGGCAACGTCATGGGCAATGCTGCCGGCGTCGCGCGGCCGGGTCAGCGCGGTACGAATGACTTGTTCGATCCGGGCCCGGAACTCCGGCGAAGCCGAGATCACCCGCGCCCGCGTCAGCGCCATGTGCTCCCAGGTCCAGGCCTCGCGTTCCTGATATTCGGCGAACGACTTGATGTGGGACGCCAAGGGGCCTGCGCGCCCTGACGGACGCAGCCGCATGTCGATCTCGTACAACACGCCGTAATTCGTGCGCGTGGTGAAGGCGCTGATCAGCCGCTGGGTGAAGCGCGCGAAGTAATGCGCGCCGTGCAGGGACTTCGCGCCGTCGGAATCCGGATATTCAGGGTCGAAGTCGTAGAGCAGGATCAGGTCGAGATCGGAAGACGCAGTCATTTCCCGGCTGCCGAGCCGGCCCATGGCGAGGATCGCCGTCTCCTGCCCCTTGATGCGCCCGTGCTGGGCCGCGAAGCGATCGGTGACCAATCCGTGCACGGTATGAACGATACCTTCGGCAACATCGGCAAACGCCGTGCTCGCCTGCTGCGCCGACACGGTGCCGGAGAGAATGCGTGTGCCGATCAGAAACAGGCTCTCCTGCCCGAACAGCCGCAAGCGATCGAGAAACTCCTCGTAAGCATTCGCATCCGTCAATGTCGCCGCAAGCCGCATCGACAATTCGCGCCTGTCCGGCATGGCGCCGAAGAAGCGCGGATCGATCAGGCCGTCCATCAATTGCGGCTGCCGGGCCAGCATCTCGCCGAGCCGAGGCGCGGCGCCGAGCACGAGCGCGACCAGCGCCACCAGTTCGCGGTTCTGGCTCAAAAGCGTAATC
Organism: Bradyrhizobium sp. ARR65; assembly: GCF_000472385.1. Lineage (GTDB taxonomy): Bacteria > Pseudomonadota > Alphaproteobacteria > Rhizobiales > Xanthobacteraceae > Bradyrhizobium. Next base: position 138,911 of record NZ_AWZU01000004.1, on the reverse strand, counting down.
AGCCGGCCGCCCCGCTGCAGCGCCTGCAGGAAACGGTCGAAAGCGGCGACCGCGTGATCGGGCTCTTCCGCGTGCGCCAGGCCATCCATCAGCGCCGGCACGAACTCGGCAAAGGCGCTTCGCGTCGATTCCGTTCGGAACACACGATACTCGCCTGCCAGCCATTGCCGCACGGTGTCCGCCACCTTGGCGGCCTCCTTGAAGCCGAGCGTTCTCAGATGCTCGAGCAGGCGCGGGTCTTCGGGCCCGGCGCCGTAATCGATCGGCGGCAGTTTTGCGGTGCCGGTGGGATCGTCTGCCTCGAACAGCTTGCCGTAGTGGCCCTGCACGATATTGAGCTGAACCAGCAGATCCTTGGCAAAGGCTTCGCGGCTGTCATAGCCGAAGAAGTGCGCAAAGCGTTCGACAGCTTCCACCTCCTCCGGCAGGCTGTGGGTCTGCTCGTCGGCGACCATCTGCAGCCGGTGCTCGACGCGACGCAGGAATTGGTAGGCCACGCTCAATTCGTCGCGCGCCTGGAAGGTGATCCAGTTGCTGGTGGCCAGCACCTCCAGCGCATCCAGCGTCGGACGCACGCGCAACTCCCCATGACGGCCGCCGGCGATCAACTGCTGGGTTTGCGCGAAAAACTCGATCTCGCGGATGCCACCGCGACCGACCTTGACGTTATGACCTTCGACGGCGATCTCGCTCTGGCGGCGGTAGGTCTGCATCTGCCGCTTCATTTCATGGACGTCGGCAAGCGCGGCGAAATCGAGGTGTTTGCGCCAAACGAAGGGCGCAAGCTCCGCGATCATCGCTTCGCCCGCCGCAAGGTCGCCGGCGCAGGCGCGCGCCTTGATCATCGCGGCACGCTCCCAGGTGCGCCCTTCCCGCTCGTAATAATGCAGCGCCGCTTCCGTCGACATCGCCACTTGCGTGGAGGCGGGATCCGGCCGCAGCCGCAAATCGACACGGAACACGTAGCCATCGCTGGTGCGCTGCTGCAACAGGCGCGCCATCGCCTGCGTGATACGGACGAAGAAGGGCTGCGGCTCGATGTCGCGCGCCAAGGTCGGTGCGGCGGGATCGAAGAACACGATCAGATCGATGTCGCTGGAATAGTTGAGTTCACCCGCCCCCATCTTACCCATGGCCAGCACGAACAGGCCGCTGCCCTCCTCGGGCCGTTCGGGATTGGGCGGCGACAAGCGCCCGCGCACGGTTTCCTGCCGCAGCAGATAACGTAGCGCCGCCTGGACCGAGACGGTCGCGAGTTCGGTCAGCGCTGCGGTGACCCGCATCACCGGCCAGACGCCGCCGATGTCGCAAAGCGCAATCAGAAGCGCCGCTTCCGACTTCATGCGGCGAAGCAAACGCATCACCTCGGTCTCGCCGGGCGCGGCAAAGACCTCGGCCGAAGTCGTCTCGATCAATGCAGCAAGATGCCGGTCCGGCTTGCAACGCAGGAGCCGGATCAGGCGCGCCGCATCGCTGCGAACTAGGTCGAACAGATAGGGCGAAAACTCGGCAATCCCGAGTAAAACGCGTTTGGCAAAGGGGTGGTCGAGCAGTGGCGCGAACGCGGCCGACTGTTCCGGCTCGAGCTCGGCGAGCCAGTCCGCCAGTCTCTGTTCGGCCTTTTCGGGTGCGGCAATATACGGTCCTTCAACGAACCGTGCGGCTAAACTCAACTGATCCGCATTGCCCGGCGCGGTAAGGATCATGCCACCTTCTGTGGCACATCCTGCGTTTGAGCCGCAAGCCTGTCACTGAAAGCGGCGCGCGCGGGTATCGCCAGCGTGGCAATCAGTCCGGGATGGGCATCACCCAAGCGCAACTCGCCGCCATGCAGCGTCGCCACCGCGGATGCAAGGCTCAGCCCGAGCCCAGACCCAGGCTGGGTGCGGCTGGAGTCCAGCCGAACAAAGCGCTCCACAGCATGCTTGCGGTCGCCGGGCGGGATTCCGGGGCCACGATCGGTGACGCTGAGCAGGATCTGGTCGCCCTCGCGCCTGGCTTCGATCAGAATTTGCTTGGCATCCAGGCTGACCACCGTACCCGGCTGGCTGGCGGGAACCGGCTTGCCATACTTGATCGCATTCTCGACGAGGTTGGCCAGCGCCTGGCTGATCAATTCGCGGTTGCCGTGCAGCGGCGCCGGTGCGGTTTTCAGCCGCAGGCTCATATCATCCTCCTCCGCCAGCGGCTCGTAGAGCTCGTGAATGCCGCTGGCGACGTCGGCGGCATCGAAATCATCCATGTTGCCGCGCGCCTGCCCCGACTCGGCGCGCGCGATCATCAACAGCGCGTTGAAGGTGCGAATGAGCCCGTCGGACTCCTCGATGGTGCGCTCGAGAGCTGCGCGGTAATCGGCCTCGCAGCTTGATTTCGCCAGCGCCTCCTCGGCGCGGTTGCGCAAGCGGGTCAGCGGAGTCTTCAGGTCATGCGCGATGTTGTCAGAGACTTCCTTCAATCCCTTCATCAGCGCTTCGATGCGCTCGAGCATGGCATTGAGGTTCCCCGCCAGACGATCGAGTTCGTCGCCGCTGCGTCCGACCGGCAGCCGGCCAGAGAGATCGCCCGCCATGATCTGCTGGGTGGTGCCGGTCATCGCATCGATCCGCTGCAGCACCCGCCGTGCGACGAAAATGCCGCCGGCGATGCCGAGCACCACGACCACCAGGACCGACCATTGGGCGGCCTTGGCGACGATCACAAACATGCGCCGTCGTTCGTCGAGATCGCGACCAATCAAGAGGCGAAAGCCGCTGGAAAGCTCCGTCACGCGCACCAGCGCACGATGGTCGGTCCTGTCCTGATCCTCGAGCCGCCGGTAAGCCGTCTCGGACCAGCCGGTGGTCCCCATGACGCCGGGCGCGAGCGAGCCGACATTTCCGGCGATCGCCTGGCCCGTCGGGGTTGTGACGAGGTAGAGATTGGAGCCGGGTCGCAGCGCACGGCTCTCTATGGTGAAGACCAGCCCGCGCAGGCCGCGGCGGTTGTAGATGTCGGTGATCTCGCCGGTCTCGGCATTCACCGTGCTGGTGATCTGCTCGGTGATCAGTCGGCGCGTATTCCAGGCGAAATAGCCGACGAGCGAGGCGGCAAACAGGGCAAACAGAAAAAGATAAAACAGCGTCAGCCGGAACGCCGTGGTTCGGATCAGCTTACCGAATGCCGTCACGGATCATGTACCGATTTGGAGGGGATTGCGCGCTATCACGGCCTGTCACTCGCTATCGGGTGACGTGAACGTTTCCAATGGCTTAGCTCCATTTGTTATCATCCTCTATCACCCGCTGTCGTCCGAGCGCGAACCTGACGCGGTAAGAAATCGGTAAGTTCAGGGCCGCGCCTCTTCCAAAGTATCCGTGACGATACTATCATGTGGTTCATCGAGCCGAAACGTCTCACTCGGGGGCAACCCAATCGATCCGTGACGGCAACTGGTAAGGCGGTCGAGAACGCGCCAACACCTGCGGGTTAGAGGCCGAATTTCACTCTCGTTTCGGCCGTCACGGATCGTTTTTGGGCGCGCTACGGCCAGATTGCCGATTTGGAGAGTAAGGTCTTGTTAAACCCGGCAAAACTTAAATCTTTGCCATGTGGCGACCACAGCGACGGCCATGGCCTGTTCCTGTCGGTGGTCGAGCGGGGCGGCACCATCGAGCGCATCTGGACCTACCGCTTCACCGATCTCGAAGGCAAACGCCAGCGCATGGAATTCGCCAAGCTCGGCGACAAGGACAGTCATCTTAGAGACGTGCTGTGCCTCTCCGGGGCACGCGACCGGGTGCGTGAGTTCCGGGTCGACCTCAAGCAGAAAGGCATCGACCCGCGCATCAAGAAGCGGGTCGAAAGAAAGGCCGGGATCACGTTCAAGGAGTTCGCCGAGAGCCAATACCCGGACTGGTGCAAGGGCAAGAGCCCGGAGGAAGAGAAGCAATGGAAGCGCTCCATTGCTGACATGAACCTCCTGCACGCCATGAAGCTGCACGAGATCGAGACCGACCACGTCCTCGCCGCACTCAAGACCATCTGGTTCGACAAGCCGATCACGGCGGATCGGACCCGGCAGCGGCTGGAGCGGCTGTTCGATGCCGCCAAGGCGCTCAAGCTGCGCACCGGAGACAACCCGGCCGTCTGGCGCGGCAACCTCAAGCCGCTCCTGCCGTCGCCGCGCAGGCTTAACCGGAAGAAGAAGGGAGGCAAGAAGGGTCACGCCTCCATACCTTATGAGAAAGCCCCGGCGCTGATGGCCGCGCTGAGCTATGATACGGGCGTGTCGGCCCGCTGCACCGAAGTCGGTATCCTGACGGTGGCCCGCTCGCAGGAAATCAGGCTGATGGAATGGGACGAGATCGACTTCCACAAGAAGCAATGGACGATTCCAGCCGCAAAGATGAAGGTCAAGGGCGAGGCGGACCCGAAAGATCATCTGGTGCCGCTGTCGGATCAGGCCATCGAGGTCATCAGGTCAATGCCGCGCACTGGTCGCTATGTGTTCCCGTCCGATAAAGTCGCGGAGCACCAGCCGTTTTATGCCAACGCGCTGGCGGGCTGCATCAAGCGGGCCGGGTTCAGGGCGACGATGCACGGCATGCGCTCGACCTTCCGCAACTGGGGCGGCGAAAGCGTCAAGCACAACTTCCGCCGCGAAGTGCTGGAGCACTGCCTGTCGCATCGCGTCGGCGATGAGAGTGAATTGTCGTACTGGACCGCAGAGATGATCGAACGGCGCCGGATCGCGCTACAAGCGTGGGCGGATTACATCAAGCCCAAGCGTAAGCCGAAATCTGCGCCTGAGGAGAAGCCCGAACTCAGGCTGGTCAAGTCAGCCGCTTGAAGAAAGAGAGGCCAGCGCCCAACGATCCACATCCTGTACAAGACCCGGTCATCATCGGGAGGTCTGCGGGATCACCCGTTCTCGGTATCCGATCTCCACGATGCCATAATGCGCACTCGCGTCGTCACCAGGACTGGAAATCCTCAACGCTTTAACTCGGTTTTCAGCACGAATATAGGTCCTCTGTATCCTACAGGAGGAGGATCATCCTCGCAGTATGCTCGTCCTACCGCCATTGCTCATGATATGTGATCAGTTCAGGAGTTCCGAAGTTGAGCGTCGCATTCACCAAGGAAGAAAGTGCCGAAACGGCATCTGAGACCCTGCTGCCCGACCGGCCCATCTCACTTAACCCCAATCTCGTCACTGCCGCAGGTTTGCAAGCGCTAGAGCGCCAACTCCAACAGGCCCAGGAGGCGTACGAAGCGGCGCAGAAGATCGAGGACGTAAACGAACGGCGGCGGCAGGGAGCCGTTCCTTTGCGGGACGCGCGGTATTTCGCGGCGAGAGTTCGGACCGCACGGGTCGTTCCCGATCCTACATCGATCGATGCCGTTTCTTTCGGAAGTACCGTGACATTCAGTCGTGCCGACGGACGTGTCCAGAAATACCGTATTGTCGGCGAGGACGAAGCAGATCCGAAAGCGGGTACGATTTCCTACGTTTCACCCGTAGCGAGGGCTCTCATGGGCAAGGCACTTGGGGATGTGGTCGAAACATCGGGTCAGGAGATTGAAATCATCGAGATTTCCTGAAAGGGACACTCCGCCGCGAGCTCCTGGAAGCGTTGGACTGGCGCAGACTACACACGCAACAAAGGGAACGCAGCAAGGGAATAAACGGCTCCAAACCGATTCTGTGCCAGTTGAATCAAATCTGACTTGGACTCTGTGTTGGCTGCGATTACTCGTCCAGAAAGTCGAGGAAGTCATTAATATTTCTAAGCGGCCCCTCGCCGCGTTTGCTGACGTAGACGACTCGATCGCCGTCGCGTTGCAGAGACGCGCCCTGGATTTCCGAAGCCGACTGGGCAGGAAGGTCGTGCCACGCCCTTCTGGTCCGACATCAGGTCTCACGATTGCTCTTCGCCTGCAGCCGACCTTCGATAACGCCTGGCGGAGAAAGGTGTCGTCAAACCGGCCTGGCGTTAGTAAGGCCGCCCCTATTGTTGAGCGTGCGACGTCGCCGAGGAGAAAGTGAAGAAATGATCAGAGGGGTTAGCTCTGATCGTCGCCGCCCCAGGTCATATCAAAGCACGGTGTCATCGGCCGGGCTACTGTCGCACACGAAGCCGCCGCTGCTTCCGAAGTCGTCGCGCACAACGGTCTCCTCGATGAAGACGTTGCCGCGATGTCCCCCGACCAAGGCCTCGCCGCTCGCGACGCCTGCCATGGTGCCGAGCATGACGTCGGCAGTGTTCGCCCCGCTGTTCAGATCACCGGAGCAGCCCCGATCGGAGCGGCGGCATAACCAGGTGAACCGGCATAACCGGAATAGGATGGCCGCGAAGCCGATCGACGGTTGAGCCCATAGTTGCGATGATCGGGAGGAATCTCATCGGCCTTCCGGGTAACGACCCGATCGCGACGCATCGGGGCGATGAGCGCCAAGAGGATGGCGAACAGGCCAAGGCCAAAGAAGCAGACGACGAGCGCAAACCCCGTGCCGATGTGGACGTGGTGCATCTCGGTTGTGGCTGTGGAACTCCCTCGACTCTTGCCGAGACTTGGGTAGGCTGCGCCCATTTGCAGGGCAGATCGGAGATTTAGAATGTCAATTGATGCGCCTACAGCGAGCATCATTGCGTCCGTCATCAGCGCTATCGCCACAATCACTGCGGCAATTATTACGTTGCGCGCTAAAGCGGCCGAACGGCGCGACCTCGCTCCACAAGCCGCTTCGGATACGCTATCAAGTTCGCAAGCCGCTTCTGCTGGGCGGCCAACTCCGGAAAAAGTAGCTGAGCCGGACAAAGAGAGCTCCGCGCCTCCTGCAGCATCCGTCATCATTAAGCGGGGGGCACGCGAGAGATCCTTGGCCTATAGGATGGCGAGGAACGCAGCCAAGGCCATCTACTATTTGTTTTTAGGGATCAATGCTTTGACCGTTATTGGGGCCGCCTCTTTGCTCTTTGATCACAAATACGGCGTCGCGCTTGTCGTCTTCATGCTGGGGCTGACGCTTGCCGGGCTTGCCTTTTTGCTCGATGCGGCGTTCGACGGCCAACTAGGCTATCCTTGACAGTTGCCACATGCGAAGTCGATATCGGCCTCGGCGATCGTCGGGCCCTCGGCGGCCGCATCAATCATGGCCTGGACGCCGGCAGCTGCCGCGCGATAGCGGTGGACCACGCCCACGAATTCCTCAACGTCATGCCCGACCAGCGTAAACGCCGGCAGGCCGGTTGACTTCCGGAACTTCGGTGTGCCGTACATGTCGCGCTCAACGCCGCAATGGCTCAGTTCATGCTCAACCAGCGCGCACCACTGCGCATCGGAGCAGATCGCGGCATAGCCGGCCTCAAACGTCAGGATGAAATCCGGGACTGCGCGGAACAATTGCGAGATCTGCAATCCAGCGCTGGCTAGAGCCCACTTCCCCTTCGCCGCGGGCTCTCCGCGCTCCGCCTGGCCGACGACGCGGCGCGCGTGGCGCGAATTCTCGATCGATGTCCAGAGCACCCCGACATGCGCCATGCCAAATGGAAGTGGTCATCGTTCTGGAGCGGCGCGCCCTCCTCGGTGAAGGTCGAACGCATCCACGTTTCGAGCTCCGGCGCGGGGACGAAGGTGGGCGCTCAAGGTTCGCGGGATCGAGCATGGCCGCGGGAGGCGCCGGGCGTCTCAACCGCGAAGGCTCCGGGAACAGCCTGACGACCTCAGCCATGCAAAAACATCCGTGAGCGTCACGCGCGGCAAAGACTCTCGGCCACGGCGAGCATGCGCGCGGCCCAATCTCTCAAACGATCATCGTCTGGAAACTCTTGGGTCATGACCTTCGCGCGATCGGCGACCGGCTGTGAGGGCGGCGTGCTGATCCATGCGAGAAGTCCGGAATCAAAAAACCCGCTGCGGTTAGCGGCGGGCTAACGAGTGGATGTGTCCCACCTCGAATTTCGGAAACGGTGGCAGAAATTTTTCGCTCCGTCAAATCGTGCCGACAAGACGAGTTAACGTGAAAAGCGTATCTTGAGGATCGCCGCGAAATTTCGCGGGTTGAATCGTTAACGACACTGGGGGATAACTCAATGCTTGTGCGAGCAGGCCCCCTTACAGAATTTCGGAAATCGATATTGCCGCCGTTGATTGGCGTAGCTGCCCGTTGCGATCCTTTGTAAAACTGGCGTAGCATAAGGTCTCAGGCAACCTTCGGTCGAGCAGTGAGCTGCAAGAACGCGGCTATCCGATACGTCGCCTGATCCTCTGATTGTCAGGCACTGACTATGTTTGACAAGCTTCAATCTGTTTTAGCAACGGTCGCACCTGCCTTGGGAACGGTTGCGATTGTGTGTGGGGGCGTTGCTGGCGCCCTCGCCTTACTCGACTGGTCATTGTCGCAGGCCGTTAGAGACCGCATTAAAGACATATCCATGAGGACTTGGTATTGGCTATCCTATCAGCGCACGTGGCCCTACGTGCAAGCACTTCAAAGGCAGCGAACATTTGACGTTTTCTACGGGGTAGCAGCGCTATTCATTACGACGTTTTTTGTAGGATTTATGGTTGTTCAATTTGTGAAAGACCGCGGCGCATTATCCTTCTGGATGTGGCTGGTACCTCTCGCATTCATTGCAGCCCCACTCGTTGTCTATGCCATTGGGCGGATTTCACTCCGAAAGCTATTCGGGATCATCACAAGGCCCAATGCCGCTTGGAAGATGCTGTTGCGTGGTTGGGCGGCCTACGTTCTGATCCTGCTGGCGATGGTCGCCGCAATGGCGCCGTTAATATTGCTTTGGAACAGATATATTGAATTTGTGAAGGCTTGGTCGATCATTACCGTTCCAGTGCTTTTAGTCTTTTGGACCGCGTTTTATCTGACGTTTTTTGTCCTGTACTCTATACTCTTTCTCACGTTCTACATTTTAGCGGTGTATTGCTTGATCCTGATATTCAAGATCTTTGAATTTGTGGCGCTAAAGCTTGCCGAATACGACAAGGGTCCCATATTGGCAGCGGCGGCCGCACTCACAGCGATCGGCAGTGTCTTAAAGGCGTTTGGAAGCAGCTAGACTGTATGTCCCCTCCACAAAATGGGGCGACTCACCCTCGATGTTGCGACGAGGGTTACCCGGATGGACCGGGCAGAGCCTCAAACAAGGAGGGCGAGTCGTGGGTCATCATACCGAGGTCTTTGTCGGAATCGATACGTCAAAATCGCGCAATGCAATAGCCATTGCCGATGGCGGCCGTGCCGGCGAGGTACGATATCTCGGGGAGTTTCCTGCTACGGAGGCAGCGATCCGAAAGCTGGTGGCAAAGCTTGCAGCGAAATGCTGTCATTTGACGTTTTGCTACGAAGCAGGGCCGACAGGATATGGCCTCTACAGACTGCTCAAGAGCCTCGGCCATGACTGCCTGGTGGTGGCCCCCTCGCTCGTTCCGAAGAAGGCCGGCGATCGAGTGAAGACGAACCGGCGCGATGCGGTAAGCCTCGCCAAGCTGTTGCGCGCGGACGAGCTCACCGCGGTGTGGGTGCCGGACGAGCGCCATGAGGCTATGCGCGATCTCTCGCGCGCCCGTCAGGCAGTGAAGAAGGACCTCCAGGGGAAGCGTCAACAGATCTCGTCATTGATGCTGCGGCTGGGACTCATCTATCCGGGCAAGACAACGTGGGGACCAACCCACATGAGATGGCTGATGTCGCAGAAGCTCGAGCATCGCGAGCAGCGCATCGCATTCGAAGAGTTACTTGAGGGGATACGCCAGGAAAGTGAGCGGATGGAGCGTTTGGAAGATGCCATCCGCGAGGTAGTACCCGAGTGGTCGCTCGCCAAGGTTGTGTCGGCCCTGCAGGCGGTGCGTGGGATTGATCTCATTGCGGCTGTGGGGGTGCTGGCCGAGATCGGTGATCTCTCCCGCTTTCAAAATCCGCGCGAGCTGATGGGCTATCTGGGTCTGGTGCCCACAGAAAACTCGACTGGCGACCAGGTCAAGCGAGGCGGCATCACCAAAGCCGGTAACGGGCGGGCGCGACGTATTCTTGTGGAGGCGGCCTGGAGCTATCGATATCCGCCGCGCGTGAGCCGAGACAAGCAGCCAAAGGTGGAGGCCGCACCGAGAGGCGCGCGCGAGATTGCGTGGAAAGCGCAAACCAGATTGTGCGGACGCTTCCGCTCACTCGAGCGGAAGGGCAAGCGGCGAACCGTAATCGTCACGGCGATTGCCCGAGAGCTATCCGCCTTCATTTGGGCGATCAATCGCGAGCTCATGCCACCTCGACAGGCGTGACATCGTTGGGGGCTGTGGACCGCTCGAGTCGTGAGGTGCGCTCGACCGGCCCACAGCCCCCTTTGTTGCAATCAAGATCAGGGGGGCAGTCGCAGACATCAATCGTGCAGGGGTGAAGGTGGGACCACGGCAGGGGAAATCCTGAAATCCATTATGTGGCCGATCATCCGATCGACGCCCGACGCTAGACCAGGGACAGCCCCAGACGAAAAAACGGAAATGCGGTATCCAACCCGCGCATCAGAGCCTGTTCACCGACGTCTTTGGGTCCCGCCTTCTCCTCTGCACGATCCATCGGCACAAAAACTTCACGATGAGTCCTCGTGGAGATGGGAAACCGTGCGCTGTGTGCTTGACTGGGGACATCAGAGTGGATTGACGCTGACGAATGGTTCCACTCGGCTCGCAGATGTGCGAGTCTGCTGGGATGAGGAAGGGAGTTGATGTCCGACTCGGACCGGGCGATCGAGAGCGGCTGGAAGCCGTGATCGGATCGGGAAACAGCCCGCAGAAGCACGTGTGGCGGGCCCGGATTGTGCCGTTGAGCGGCGACGGGGTCGGCAGGATGGCGATCCAACGGCAGACCGGCAAATGCAAGCCGCAAAGGCAAGCCCACGATCTGGCGCTGGCGATGACGCTGGCCGAACCGCCCGGCGAGATGACGCACTGAGCCCGCCGGCGATGGCCAGGACAGCTGGGATTAGCCACTGCAGCGTGCAGCGCATCTGGGCGGCGCACGGCCTCAAGCCGCACTGGGTGAAGACCTTCAAGCTGTCGAACGACCCGAAGTTCGCGCCAAGGTTCAAGACATCGTCGGCCTCTATGTCGATCCGCTGGAACACGCACTGGTGCTGTCGGTCGATGAAAAGTGTACGCATCCGGCCACGCCCCCCGGCTAGGCCGTTTTGGCGGTGGGCTGATCGCGCTTAGGCGGCGTGCGCGACGCTTCGAGGCTGCCAATTCCAAGGCAGCAGTTCGTGAATGCGCTTGGCGGAGTGATCCGGCAGGCAGGCACGTCGGCAAGCCACGCCTGTGGATCGATGTCGTTGAACTTTGCCGTGGAGGGTGTAGATGGCCGCGGCGCGCCATAGATGTCCAATCAGGTATTTTTATACATTCGGACGGGACGCGGAGCAGCCTGTACGATTGGGTGAGATCTCATATCAGGTTTTCAGCCCCAGGCCGCACCCCCTTGAAACTCAAATCTCGCAACCGTCGCAACACAGTCTTCAGCAAGGCTTTTCCTTCTTCGGCCTGCGAAGCGGCCTGAAAGGGCGCGTCACCCAAAATAGCCCGCTCGGCTTTCTTGCTCCTGCCGGAGCGTCTGCAATGCTACCCTGTTTGAGGTCGCATCAAACCTCTCGATGAAATGCGCGCGGTCCGCAGCCTCAAGGACCCCGTTCGACTGTGTCTCGTCTTCGAGAAAGCTACGCAGACGTTGTCGGACCGCCGCAGTATCGCGATGGATGTGCCGGTTAGTCAGAAGGTCGCGGGCCGCGGCCGATTGCGTATTCTCAGCAAGCTGCTGGGGCGCGAAAACTGGATCGCGTCGTTCAGCACTTCGAGCGATGAGGATTGTGCGGATGCACCACAGCGCACGCTTATTCAGCAGGGTCGCGTTGAGTTCGTCACCGAACCGAGCGAGATACATCCCAAAGTCTGTAGCTCGATCAATCTCACCTTGATAGCTCGATCGGAATTGGAACGCAGACTGAAGCTTCTCGAGGTAATTGTCTGGATCGATGAGCGGCTTCGCCTCCCTCGCCAAGTGGCAGACGAACAGGTCACCATCGCGCGCATCCTGCTGCAGTTGATGCCATGGATACAAAAATAGGGAAAGATGACCGACAGAAACATGACGGGTCTCCTTGTCGAGACTCACCATAAGAAGATCAGTATCGGAGCCCTCCGCGTGATCGGCACGTGCGAGGCTTCCGAACAGTAAAGTTGCGACTACGACCATGGTGGCCGACAACCCTCGAGAGATAGCAGCAGACGTTGGCGCTCGTTCCTGATCATGTCGAAGACCTGGATGCTGAAGTTCTTGCGAGAGCTTCAATCGACATCTTTCGCGACAGCGCGCGAGCTTGAGTCACCTCGTCTCGGTTCTGCAAAATGATCTGCTGCTTTTCTGGCTTCAGGAGACCGGGTTCGACGTCCAAATTGTATTCACTCATGAGATAGAAGCTGAGACTGAGGCGGCAGGGTCGTATGAGGCGGCCATCTGTCATGCCGTGCTCGGCGGCTACGGCGGCTTGGCGCTCATCGCTCAGATCTGGGTTTGGCAGGATGACAAGATTGATTATGTGAACCCATTCGAAATCGAGGGTCGAATCGACCGACGCCGGCCGATGGTCGGTCACGGATGCGATTCTGTTGAGATTGTAGTCTCGAAAATCGTTGTGATCGCGTGACCAGGCGCGGATGTACCAACGGCCGGCGCTATGTGAGAGTGCGTGAGGGGCAATCGTCCGCGACGGCTGCATTGAGCCTGTCAGCGAAGCATACTCGATATCGATCTCGGATTTGTTGCGGATGGCGTCGAGGACACGCAAGAGCACGGTCGGATCGGTCGGTCGCCGACCTAGCGTGAGCACTTCGACCGGCGGAATGGTGTCGAACCAAGTGTCCTCAGCCCGCATCCACCGGTTCTCGATTGCGACCAACTGCAGCAGATAGCGCTCGATCGTCTCGCCGATGAAGGCGGGCGAGAACGCCTCCGTGCGCATGTACGCCTTTTCTGCCCGGTCATAGTGGAGGTTTCGGGCGGCGAACTTTTCGTATTGAGCAATGTCGGCCGACGCTTGCTGCGCGGAGATACCGAACGTATTCGCCAGGTCGCTCCGATTGAAGCGGCCGTCCCAAAAGAGACGGAAATCGATGAACTCGAGACGTCGGCGAACCCCCCAGCGCAGTTGCTCGCCACCGTCCTCCATACCCGGACCTCCAAGAAACCTGACTCCTCACAGGAAAACGCGTCAAATTACTTGACTAACTTTCCGCATATTCCCATATCTTATGGATGGATACGGGGGTCGGCAACCCCGTCTTTCCGAAATGCCGCTGTTTGGATGGGAACATCTGAAGAACATCAACAAGTTACAGAGCAAGGACGCATCACGTGACTGCTTCCATCACCTTCTTTCCCGTCTCTAACGGCGACATGACTCTCGTCTGTCTTGATAACGGCCAAAACCTACTGATCGATATCAATATCCGTGCCGATGCTGACAACGAAGACCACGAAATGCCGGACGTCGCCGAGGATTTGAGAGGGCGGCTCAGGCGAGACGACGCCGGCCGACTTTATGTCGATGGCTTCCTGTCGAGCCATCCCCATTCCGACCACATCACCGGCCTTCGCAATCACTTTCATCTCGGACCTCCGGATGAGTGGAAAGAGAAAGACGACAAGATTCTGATCCGGGAAATGTGGTCCTCGCCTGTGGTGTTCCGGCGAGCGGATGCCGAGCAACCCCTGTGCGATGATGCCAAAGCGTGGCGGCAGGAGGCGCGCCGGCGAGTCAAACTGTTCCGCGAAAAGGGCTCGATCCCTGCCGAAGGTGACCGTATCCTGATCCTGGGCGAAGACGTTGACGGCAAGACCGACGATATTCTTGACATCGTCGTCAAGCTCAACGAAACGATCAGTGCCTGTAACGGGCTGGCGGATGGAGCATTCGAAGCAAGGCTGCTTGGTCCCCTACCACCTGAAAATGATGATGACGAGGAAACACTTCGGCATAACCAATCCTCGGTTATCCTTCGCTTTTCACTGCGCGGCGGCGGCATCAGCGATCGTTGCCGATATCTAACGGGCGGTGATGCCGAAGTCGAGATCTGGAAGCGCTTGTGGAAGTCTCACGGGAAAGCCAATTCCGACTGGCTCACCTACGATATCATGCTGCCGCCTCATCATTGCTCATGGCGCAGCTTGAGTTCGGACCGCTGGAGCGAACTGGGCGAGAAAGTCAAAGTCGATAGCGACGCGCGAAACGCCCTTTCGCAGACCCGCAAAGGCGCGATCATTGTTGCGAGCTGCAAACCAATCAAAGCCGACGACGATAACCCGCCGCACGAGCGCGCCAAGCGGGAATATGTCGATATCGTCGATGACGACGCAGATCGCTTTTTCTGTACCGACGAATATTGGGCCGAAAAAGAAATGGCTCTTACGTTTGAGATAAAATCGAGTGGCATCGTCCGTAAGATCGGTACGGCTGCGGCGCTCGCGGCACCCGCACTTGGCATCAGTGCAACCGCATCGCATGCCCGGCCCCACGGATCGTTAGGGAAAGCTCAGAGCAGATAGCGGGTAAATCGCAACATGGCCGAGGAAGAGCTTCGCAGTCACGGCGAGCAGTTCCTGCTGGCGGCGCGAGCCCATGCGGAGTGCCGCGCGGGAAGATTGATCACGGTGGGCGACAAGAGCTGCCTGATCGAACTTGACCTCAACGTCGAAATGCCCCTCGAATACAAGGTCGACGGCGCAAGCCCCAATGGCATACGGACGACCGAGACGGTCACTGTAAAGCTTTGGCGAAATTATCCTTGGTCGTCGCCTTCCTTCTACTTGCGTTCTGATTTTCCTCGGGATCTTCCGCACCTTCAACCTGGGCCCTTAACCCAACTGCCGCGGCCCTGCCTCGTGGATGGCAGCCAGCGCGAGTATTTCTTTCAGTTCGGGCTCGTCGAACTCGGCGTTTTTCACCTCGTGCATCAGTTGGTTCTGTGGCTGCAGCGCGCGGCGGAACGCACGTTGATCCACCACGGACGCGGATGGGAGCCGACGTTACGCCGCGATCTATCTGATATCTTGGTCATTGACGCCGAGGCTTGCCGCGCGGCCGTCGATCGCAATGGCGGGTATCGCGTGCTCAAAGCCGACTTTTTGCGATCGAGCATGGACGGATCCCTGATCGGACGTGACGCCTGGACATGGCTGAATGTCACGCAAGAACAAGTGCCTCTCAAACGCGACGACAAAGAACTGTTCGTGCGCGGCAAACGGAACGGTTTGTGGTCCGGCGACACGGTATGTTGTCTTATCTGGCCCGATAAATTGCCGACTGGCGCCGATTTTGTCGCCGGATCGTACATGCCTGAGACAGTTGACATCTACCGTCGACTGCTGGAGAGGGCCGACGAACTAAATTGCGGCCGGGCGCTACGCATTTTTGTCGACAATCTCGAGCGGTGCTTTCAGGGCTTTAATCTGGAGGTACCGATCCCAGTCGGAATCGTTCTGTGCGCGCGCCGTCCCGCCGCGCTGGTTGGGTCGCAATCGAACATAGAATTGCTTCCCTATGTATTCGACATCCGAGCGATGAAACAGCGATCGTCGTTGCTTGCAGCCGGCGACGACGAGCCGGTCATGCCCACGACACAGATCGACGCAACAAATCCGGCGTTGCTGCGCAATGTTTCCGGGGCGCCGGCTGTCCCGCCGGTTGCCATGATCGGTTGCGGTAGCGTCGGATCGAAAATGGCGATGCACCTCGCGCGATCGGGCGTCACGATTTCTGTCGTAAGCGACAACAGGCACTTGCGCCCTCACAACATGGCACGTCATGCTCTTGCGCGCCCAGAATACGCAAACTCGAAGGCGACGGAGCTTGCGAAGGAGCTTGAGCTGCTCGGCCAAAAGCCCTCGGTGCAACAGGGGGACGCTGTCACGGACCTCGCGGTGAGAGAAACGCGCAAATTGATCCTGCCAAAGGAAGCAGGCTACGCGATCAACACAACTGCCTCTCTCAGTGTTCGAGAGGCTTTGTCTGCCCTTCCGGCAAGGGAAGTCAAACCCCGCCTTGCAGAGGCAGCGCTATTTGGCCGCGGGAACGGCGGCTTTCTTCTTGTTGAAGGCGCGTCCCATAATCCGACCCTTTCGGATCTTGTCGCAGAACTGTACGCCAGCATCACCGACGATCGCCTGCGCGAGCTGCTCTTTGACCCGGCGTTCGGGCTGACCGAAATCCAGATCGGACAAGGATGTGGGGCACTGACCATGCCGATGACCGATATGCGCTTGTCGGCCATGACCGCGGCATTGACCGAAGAGTTCGTCGGTTGCACCCAAAACACGATTGCCGCGGGCTCGATTATCATCGGCAGCAAGGCGGAAGCAACCTCGGATACAAACTGGCAACGGCAGGATGTCTCACCTTTTGAGGTGATTGAAATAGACGGTCCGGAAGGCTGGACCATCCGGTTGTCCCAAAAGGTGTTGACGAAAATTCGAGCCGAGGTCGCGCGCTATCCGACCGTCGAAACCGGCGGCCTTTTGATCGGAATGTGCAGCGCCCGGCTCAAGGCGATAACAGTCGTCGACGTGATCGATGCTCCTCCCGATAGCGTTCGGTCAGCATCCGTCTTTGTGCTAGGGACACAAGGCCTGAAAACAGCGATCAAGGCTCGGCATCGCGCGAGCGGCAACACGCTTTTTGATGTTGGCACCTGGCATTCCCACCTTGCCGACCAGGGGCCATCCGAGCTCGATCGCGCGACGGCGAAGAAACTTGCAATGGAACGGCCGCCGCCGTCGGTGCTGCTCATTGCAGCGCCAACCCGGCTTTACAGTTTGATGCACAAGAGGGCATCTGAATGACCGCGTCAAAATCTCTGAAAGAGCAAAACGCTTGGCTTATTAGGACAGCCCTGGTCGTGCATGCGGTCGCCTTCGCTTACGTCGTTTTCCAACCCTTGCCGATCATTCAATTCGCTGAGCCAGAGTTGACACGGAAGCTGCAAGCTTTTTTAGCGCCAGGCTCGATTTCTCTTGGTCTCATTGCATTGACCCGGCTCGTCTTGCTTGGCCTGATACCGCCCCTATTCCGGGATCGGCTGATCCACTGGCGATGGTCCAATCCTCTGCCTGGTGCGCGTGCCTTTACGCAGATCGGCCCATCGGATCCACGCGTTAACATGGGCAAACTTGAGAAGAAGTACGGTCCGCTGCCCGCCGATCCTGCCGAACAAGACCGGCTATTCTATTCGATATACAAAAAGCACGCCAACGACGTCGGTGTCCTCGACGCGCACAAATCGTATCTCGCGGCGCGCGATATAGGCACGATTAACTTCCTGCTGATGATCTTGTTGCTGCCAATCGCGGCCTGGTTCGCCCAAGATGGCAAGACGCTCGCCATCTACGGCGTTTTCCTCGTTTTGGCCTACGTGCTGATGTGTCTCGCTGCAAAAGCCTACGATATGCGGCTGGTTCAGAATTCGCTCGCTGTCGCGTCGCGTTGAAGTGGCCCGATAGAATCGGTTAATATTGTTGCAAGGAGCCTTGCTTCATGCGCGTTGAAATCTTCGATGTCGGCCATGGTCAATGCGCCGTGATCACCGCTCCAAACGGCCGGCGGATGATGATTGATTGTGGTGACCGCTGGGGCGAGGAAACATTCTGGACTCCTTCGCTACATTATTTCGGGCAGACTGTTGACCTCCTTGCGCTGACAAATCTGGATGAGGATCACCTCAGCGACTTCAAGGGGATGACCGAAGATTGCAACGTGCCCTGGGTCCTCACAAATCCGACCATCGGCACGCGGGAATTCGCAGTTCTTAAAGAAGACGGAATGGGATCGGGAGCTAAAGCCCTAGCGGCATGGCTTGCTCGTCCCAAAGGACTGCCGGGCGCGCAGCCGGATTTTGGCCCAGTTCAAATCCGATGGTATTCTTGGTCTTTTATCCCCGGCGTTGTGAACAAGACCAACGATCTGAGCCTTGCCATAGTTGTGCAGTTCGGCGCCTTCAAGATCGTGTTCACCGGAGATCTCGAGGTGGCGGGCTGGCGGCGGTTGCTGACTATACCGGAGTTCCGCGCCGACCTGATCGGCACGACCGTGTTTGTGGCCTCCCATCATGGCCGGGAAAACGGATGCTGCACCGAACTGTTCGATTTGATCCGGCCGCAGCTCGTGATCATCTCGGATGACGAACACCAGTATGAGAGCCAGGATACCAACACTTGGTATCGTAACCGCTGCACTGGAGCGGTGTTCGCACATAACGCTCTCGAACGGCGCTATGTGGCGACTACGCGTAAGGACGGCTCGATGAGGTTAGATATCGACGCCAATCAGTGGACAATACGACGTGTCAAAGTTCCAGATTGGCCGCGGAAGATTCCGACGCCGGCCGCGGCGCCGGAATTTGACGCCCTGAGTGCGATTGGCTCTGGGCAAACCTGGTTCGGCGCAGGTTTAGCGTCGTTTGCGCCGGGATCGGGTCTTGACGCACTCGGCTTGCTGAATACGCACGACGATTCACTATCAAGAGCGCTTGGTCTCGGGGCTCTTTCGCCATTTTTGGCCAAACGCTGATCGCGTTTCGGGCGCTCGGAATCCGGGCCGTCGACCATTTCACGAGGGCATTCTACCACAGCAGAATCAAGGCGCGGTGCTTTCTCCTGACTACCTCGACTCTATCGCCGCAGCTCGCCAGGGTGCAGAGCCATTCCGTGTGCCATGGCCAATGCCCGGCAACCCCGGCAGTTTCCCAACCTTCGCAACATTCGCAGAATGGCGTGCGTTCATTCTGCAATTTAATCTACACCCGGCGCTCCCACTCATTGTGTCGGCTAAATTTGACCGTGCACAGAGGCTTTACATTCTTACATGGATTGACTTCGATTTAATCAAGACTGGCGAGCTCATGGCTTTGACCGCCCCCTCGAGTTGGCGCTGACCGATAGATACGCGGGCAAAGAAATCGAACGCCGACGCAACCTCATCAACAAGAAAGCAGAAGGAGAAAAGCGAAACGTCACGAAAGGCGCGAAATGGTGGGCAGAGAATCCATCATTTGCCGATCTCCTGAAATACACGGTCGATCACGACGGCCTCACCGAAGCCAAAATCCCAATGAATCGGCGCTGTGGTCCTTTGTCAAAAGCACTTGGGATGGTTACGGGCGAGACCAGTCCCAGCTTGTGGGACATTCGTAACGATCTCGCACATGGCGTACCGCTCAACGAATATCCGTGGGCGGGCCTCCTGGAATTGGTGCGAGACCTCATTAACTATGCTTACCGGGATTGGACCTGACACAGACGATTCGCGCCTATTGAAGCACCAACGGTCGTTCCAAGCGCGGTTCGGTTAGCCAAAACGGGGACATGCAAATCGCGCACCTATAACTCAGCCTCCATCGATGGCAAATCGGGGCGACGGCGGCGGGCGTGATACTCTGGGAGCTCAAAATACGAAAAATTGGTCTGATGCTTGGCTGCAGAAGCTCCGCGACGACGAGCGCGCGGCCACAGCCGACGTAGCGCTCATTATCTCTCGCCAGCGCACGCTAGTCAGCAGTCCAAGGCTGATCAATTCTATCAATATCTGACTGGTTCGCGGTTCAAATAGCGAATCGAAGCCATCATCGTGCGCTTCAAAGACATGCGAGAAGATATCGACAAAGAACGCAAGTTGATGGTGAAGGCCTGAGCCCCTCTCTTTTTGACGACGCTTTCAGCCAGCTGCATCCTGAACTGGCGAGCTTTTCTTAATTTCCTCATTAGTTGAGCCGCTGACCACATTACGATCAACGCTCACCATCGAAAAACTGGTGCAGGTCTCGCTCGGCAGGCGAGCTCTCCGAGCCTTTCGCCCAAGAAAGTCGTCGGCGAAAGCTGCCATGCCACGCGTTGCGCGGCTCGCTAAAGCGCCTTCAGCCGCTCGGCGAGCGCCAGCCGGCCCAGTTTCGCCGTCCCCCGCTGCAAGCACTGCAGAAGGTTGGTCTTCTCGACGAGGTGGCGGATTTCCTGTTTCGGGTCGTTGGTCGCAGCATGCTCAGTGCGCGCCTGGTCGACGCGCCAAGCGTAGTATTCGGTGAAAATACGATCCCGTTCCAGGTAGAAGATCGTCTCTAGATCGGCGAGCGCATCCGCCGAGAGCCGGTTTTTGATCACTTCAATGACTTGGACGTAAAGAGCCAGGTGTTCCTTCATGCCTTCGATACGGCCGGTGTCGAAATAATCTAGACCGACACCCCCGTGTTCGTTTTCGTCGCGAACTGGATGAATACGGCGCCACTGTTCGACGACCCAGACCACGTCATCGTCCGTAAGATGGAGCAGGCCGTTCTCGATGCCGAGAATGGCGGCCATCTCACGGTTACCTTGGATCGCATTCAGCGCGTTCGAGAATTGCCTATTGCTGAGCTGGAAGCGCGCCTTCACCTTCTCTTTCTGATCGTCGAAAACCTGCATTGACCAATCTTTTCGCGGCGGCATCAGGCGCGCGATCTCGAACAGGTCGCGCCGCGAGCAACGCGCGGTGCACGCTCCCGTCCTCCATTCGCCAACGAAATCCACGCTGCGGTACTTAAGGTCGCTGAGCAGCCTCTCCAGTTCGCGAAGGCTATGCTGGATCAGCTTCAGATTGGCTGTCGAATATTCCGAAAGGCTGGGATCATTGTCACGGTTGCGGTGGTACCGCAGCTCCTGACCGTCGGCATCGATGCGGGAAACGCTGTCGACGAACGGCTTCAGCGCAGCGATCACCGCCCGCAGTTTCTCGTCGCCGACATCCGCTCCATGCAGCCGTTCCCAGTATACCCTGATGTTGTGATCCCGCTTGATCCCGTCATTCTTTAATAGGCCGGCTTCAAGCAGACGATCGGTCGTGAACTTCAGCGCCAGCTCGATCGCGTGCCGCGCGTTGTAGAGAATGGGCAGCACAAGCGTGTCCCGCTTGGCGAACAGCTTCTTTTCGATGATGGCATCGACCAGCTCGATCGCGGCCTCGATATAGCCGTCGAGATAGTTCTCCTCGTGTCCCTGGCGGCCGATGCAGGCATTCCAGTCGCCATCGAAAACACGCCTGAAAAACGGGTCATCGGCATAAGGATCGGGTTCGGTCATGCGAATGCCGCACTCGAAATCGGTGTGGGTGAACCTGTAGGAAGTGGGCTCTTGAGCAGGATTTACAAGACCGGCGTCCAGACCTGCTAGACATCGCGCTTTGGCCGAAAGGGCGTTTGCCGGGCCGAAGACTTCCTCCCGGTAATTCGGCAGAGCTGGCCTCGACTGGTCGTTGAACCCGCTGGTCTTGAGCGTCCATCCATTTGAGGACTGATAAGCAAACTCTCGTTACCTTATCAGTTGACGAACTGACGCCATTTGCGGCCAAACCTTATCAGTCAGCCAACTGACTCCATTCAACGATACAGGCGAGAAGATTCGCGATAGTGGCCTGTGGCGCGTTTATAAATTCACATGGCAGCTAGACGCGATGCAATTCTGGGATAGGTTCGAGGGGCGTTTGCTGCGCGGAAGTGAATTCCTGTAGCCTCTGCAGCCAATCAGACAAGCTCCGGTTCGCAGTTCTCAATCCGTCAGCGACCCCCGACCATCCGGACAGCCTTTCAGGCGCTTGCACTGGCTCCCATGCACCCGGGCAGGGGGGCAACCTGGGAACATGACACTAGCGAGGCAAAGCAGTACTGCGTGCCTGCCCGCCTAGGTCGGTGAACGCCATCGGGTCAGAGGCAGGCCGGGGCGCTGCGGCTGCTGTGATCACGGTCTCCGAATGGGGTGCCCGCGCGCGAGCGAGGCCGGCGGCTTGGCCCGCGACGCCCGGCCTCGCTATCGGATGCTTGTTGACCTCAAGCGGTCACGGATATTAGGTCTGGTCAATCAATGGATCTCGCCCAGCAGTCTGTCGGGATCGACAAAATGATGAGCATTCGGCTTCTGCAATGTCTACCCGAACACTGAGTGAGAGTATCGTCAAGAAGACGTTGAAGCACTTAGACTGGCCCAAGCTTGAACAGCACCTTTCTACGCTCATGTTGGATCAAGCTTGCGCGAGACAGCTTCTCGACCTTCTTCGCCGGAACGGCGACCTCCTACTGAAGCGGCCTGATCCGGTTCGGCGTCGGGGTCGCGATGCGTTCCTAGCGAACCTCGAAGCGCATTTCCTGAAACACCTTGGCCGCGATTGGGCATGCCAAGTCGACGAACTCAAGGTACTTGGTCATCATATCGAGGAGGGCTATGCGGAGATACTTCGTAGCCTTTCCCGGACAGAGGCCGCCAAATTAGCACCCGAGGTCCAAGCTGCTTCTGGTTTGGCCTGGTCGGCTCATGCGTTCGATGAAATGATGAGAGATTTTCAGGCCGATCTGGCGCGCCGAAGACACGTAAAGTTGAGCCATTTCCGCGTACGACGTCGGGATGGCACATCGTTCAATCCGGACGGCGCGCTCGGGAACTTGATCAACATCACGACGATGACGTTGCTGCTGCTCGGCCACCAGCAGTCTTGGTTCGATGACGAGGGCTTCCTTGTATTACCAACATCGCCGGAGCCCACCGACGATGAGAATGAAAAGATGACGGCCACACTTGCGTTGGCCGCTTCTTGGCGCCTTTGGCAGCGCTTGGAACAGCGCTGTCGATACTTTGGCGGCGAGCTAATATCTCTGGGTGCACCCGCGCGGCAATGGGTGCCGAAGGATGCCGCACGAGCCATCAAGTATGAACTCGTTACCCCCGAAGAGGCCTACGATTACTACGCGAATGAACGGCTTACCGATCAGCTCGCGCGGACGTACCATGGCTTACTGCAAAATACCAACCTTGAGACTTGGGCTTCGGGGATAGACGGCCCTCTTGAACTTCCGCCGAAAGGATACGTGTCGCCGGAGGAAGGCCACTCCTGTATTTCGCTCAGCGAGGTGCTCGGCTATTTCATCCTTGACGACCAAGAGCGTCCGTGCGGCCTGAGACTTGTCGAATGGATACGCGGATATTCTACGCTGCAAAGCTTAGTCGGCGAGCGTTACCGCACGCTGGGTAAGAAGGGACTGCGCCACATCGTTTCCCGCGGCGAGCTGCGCTCACTCTTGGAACGAGTCGGCCTGAAGAACGGAACTGCCGACATCTTTATTGACCAAACTTCACTGCGCAAAGCCAGCCGTGATCTTTTCGACCAACCGCTCGTGAGGATGCGGGATGGCTCGCTGATGATCTTCGGCCCAGCAATCCTATATTCCGAGGCTGGTCGCGTAACGCTTTCTGCCATCGGACGACAGGGTGAGCAGTTGGCGCGCAAAGGCAAAGCGTTCGAGAAGGAAGTGCTGCGCTATTTCACCAGTCAAGGACTAGCCGCGACAGCCTTTAGGCTGAAGATCGAGGGAGAAGAATTCGAGTACGACGTCGTCGTGCCTTGGGACGATCATCTTTTCGTCTTCGAGTGCAAGAACCGAACATTGTCGGCCCATAGCCCGGCCGCAGCTTACTATTTTGCCTTGGAGATGAAGTCTGCCGTAAATCAGGTCATCCGTTTGGCTAACGCGTTACGCGACCATGCCGACGCGGCTCGTAACGTGTCGGGGATCGAGGTAAAGGACAAGATAATCGTTCCCTGCATTTTGAATTCGTTGCCGTACGCAGAGACTGGAGCGCGGAATGGCGTCTACATGACGGACGTTTCTCTTCTTAAGCGTTTCTTCCATAGCTCGCTTGAACCGGCGACAACCAAACCTAGAAAATCAGTCACATCACTCCGGCCTGGAGAAGCGCACAAGCCAGCCGACTTTCTTGCTTACCTGCAAGAGCCACCAGCACTAAAGGAGCTGATCGCACGGACGCACCACGCACCGTTCTATTTCGATCTCGGCGAACAGACCGCGGTCGCGGTGACGGACATAATGGATAAGGACACTCCCGTGATGAGCATGGGAAGGCTCTTCTCAGCCGAATACGGGTTCATCCAACGAGGCACCTCGCGTTCTGACTTACACAAGAGGAGACTTGTCGAGCGACAAACCGTTCGGGAGGCCGACCGAAAGTGGCGGCAAGCTCAGTCTCGTATCAAGTGACATCTCCCGACGGGTTTTCCCCGAATTTTCGGTATCCGTCGCCTAACTTGTGGGGGCTCGGCTGATTTTCTTCGCGGACCGTCGGTGGCATCAACCAGGGACAACTTCCTCCGTCAATTCGCCTTCCGCTGGACCGCTCGCAACCAGGGACGGGAATACGGCGTTTCCGACAAATCCCGCCTTGAAGGCTGCCGCAATGTTGAGGATAGCCCAGTGATCAGCCGTCAACAAAATATGATCACTATCCCCTTCTTCGATTTTGCTGGTGGATAGTGGCCTTGCGGCCGTTTCAGCTATCCCAAGACGCTCCAAACCTTCTCTGCTTTCAGTAGAGACACCATTGGCGCTGTGATTGAATGATTCGATCGAAGACTTGAATCTCGACTTGAGGAAACGTTCGTCCCGCCATTTAAGCGGTGTCGCCCAGGCAACGCCTTGAGCCACACAACTAGGCGAGGCAAGACTAAAACGAGGCAAGCACAAATGTGTCGGTGGTTTTTCTTTGTTCGCTCTCGTATCCGATCGTACGAGGCGCAATTGACGACTGTACGGCACTCTTAAGGACATGATGGTCGGATGACCGGCCTTCGACAAGCACAGATCCGCTACCGCGTCGATCCAGGTGACGTGCCACCCGAGAAGGCGGCGCGGCGGCTACACCTCACACTCACTCGCTTTAACGAGTTGCTGCCGAACCTGATCAAACGGGGCTTCCCAGAGCCGGACGCAGACACCGGCATGTTCGACCTTGACGCCATCGACCTGTGGAGAAGGAGCCGACACCGTTCTGCTCAAAGCCTTGCCTCGGCACTGCAAAATACGCCACCATCCCGGCCCATCAGGCGGATCGGGGAAAGAACACATGGTGGTCAGGGTGCGGCTCCGAGGACTTAAAGTCGCGCGTGCCCGCGGCAAATACTACGTCTACAGGCGGGCGACCGGCGAAATCATCATCAAGGGCTTTCTCGGCTCGCGCGAGGACCTAATGCGCAGGCTGGAAGACCCGGACCTGATGCATGCTTACAATCGCCCCCGCCTGGCAAGGCGGCCTGCCAGTGATTTCGGGTCGGAGACGCTGGGTGGTTTCTCTCACTGGTACACCAATGGCGACATCGATCGCCTTAGCAACCCCAAGCACCTGGACGAGCCAGGTTCATTGCCGGACGGCTACCCGAAGTGGCGGCAACTGGCCAAGGCCACGCGCAAAGACTATCTGGCTGCCTACGACTATCTGCGCGAAGATTTCGATATGTTGCTGGCCGACGTCAAACAGCCAGACTTATACGAGATGCGGGACAATTGCGCGAACAGGAAATGGCCCCGCTTCGCCGATAAACTGATCTCGGCGCTGTCGTCAATGTTTAAACAAGCCGTGAAGCGCGGCAAGATGCCGTTCAACCCTTGCAACGGTATGGACAAGACTCACGAGGCTGACCCCGCTTACAACCGGGAATGGTACCCTCAAGAATGGAAGTTCGCTCGCGAGAACGCACCGCTCGAGGTGCTGATTCCGATGATGCTCGCTCGCTACGCCGGTCTGCGTGGGCAGACGATCGTAAGCATCAACCGCAAGCAGTTTGAGGACCATCCGGAGGGGCCAACAGGCAAAGCTGTTCGCTACACTCCACGCAAGAACAAAAAGAAGGTTCCCTATGTGCTCCTGCCGGTGCTGCTCGAGTTGCAGAATTTCCTGGCTGAGCTCAAGGTTCAGCGCGCCGACGGCGTGATCGCGGTCCGCGACGACGGCTCGCTCTGGCCGAGCGAGAAGGAGATGCAGACCCGGGTCAGCCATTGGCTCCGCAACCAGGAGCGAGTAGGCAACATTGGCGCCGGAACCACCCTCCACGGGCTGCGCGTCTCCTACGCCGCCTGGTGGCGCCGGAATGGCGCAAGCAAGTCCGAGGTGGCCGATCTTATTGGCGACGCATCGGAGGCCATGGGCGGCCACTATACCCGGCATGTCGAGGCCGAGCAGAACATCACCCGGGCGTTCGATCGAGTGATGAAAGACAAGACGTGAACAGGTTTTGCAGCCGAAATGGAAAACGCGAGGGATCGGTTGGAAAACATTTGCGGGAAAAACGCGAAAAGGCTAATGAAATCAATGCGCGGACGTGGCGGAATTGGTAGACGCAAGGGACTTAAAATCCCTCGATGGCAACGTCGTGCGGGTTCGAGTCCCGCCGCCCGCACCAGGCCGCCCGCACCAGTAAGGACGAGCAAGAGTCGCTCGGGGCGCCCTAAAGTGCGGTCTCGCGCCTCCGGCCCGCGATCAGCGCCACGTTCCCACTCCCCAGAGGGGCGACGATCTCCCTCCTCTGCCCGGCCGCAGCCCAGCGTGTTCCCAGCGATTTTGCTGCGGCGATTCCCAGCACGGCGAGAGCAGATCCCGCGATCACGTCGACGAAGTAGTGGCCGCCAACCAGAGGAGTAGCGAGCAACATGCCGGCATTCGTGATCAAGGCGAGCGGGCGAATCCACCATACGCCCCAACATGCCCAAACAGCGAGGATCGCCGCGGCGGCATGAAAGCTCGGAAAGGTGATGATGCCTCCGAGTTGAGAGACATTGAGAAGGCGCAGAGAGCCGTCTCGAACGAGCGGCAGCCGATCGAACTGTATCAGGTAGCCTGTCGCCCTGAAATTCGGGGTTTCCGCAGGCACGCGGTATTCCTGATAGGTGCCGATGGCCGGAAGCAGTGCCGAGATGAGAGCGGTGACACACACCGTCAGGATGCACGCCATCGTGAATTGATGCAGACGAACGTGGTTCTTGGTCAGGCCCAGCAGCAACGGCACGCCTAGCCCTAGCCACCCGATCATCGCATAGAAGAAGACCGCGTAGGGCAGCAGCGCCGGCCGATCCACGATGAAGCGATAATAGGCTGTCCAGTCGAGCCCCAGCAGTTGATCGAGGTGAGCGAGATTTCCGTCCTGCAAGGGCAGATCCGCGGACGCCGTGACGTAGGAGAGCGGCGTTCCGAACAGGAACAGCATATCGAGTTGTGCGAGCGAGAGGAGAACGAGTGCCGGCCGTGCCCCCCAGCGATGCGAGATCAAATAGCGGCCCGCAAGCGTAAACACCGCGGCCATCGCAATGGTCTTCAACAACCCGCTTTCGATCTCGACGGAGAAGCGGGATACCGCAATGCTGATACTGAGCAGCAGCGCTATCATGCTCAGAACGATCCAGTTCAGCGTGTAAAGTCGCCAGCCCTCATTCGGCTCGCCGTGGATAAACATGCCGCGCCATCTTCTGCCATTTCCCTTGAAGATCTGCGACGACGCGCTCTAAGGTTGAGTTAATTGTGGTTGTATAATTCGGACCGATCTCTCGAAGGTGTAGTTTGGGAGCTCCCGAAGCGGATCAACTGCTGATCCACGGCTTCGTCTCCTGCGCGCTTCGGTCGCGCCTCAAATGCAATTTTTTCACGGAAGCGATAAGAATCTGACTTTCGTCGGTCATTTGTGTGTCACTCGCTGAACCTAGAAGGCTGCGGCCCCCCAAAGGCCGCTTCCGTCTTTCGCGCGGAGGCGTTTGGTCTCGCCACACCAAGAGAAACCCATGCCACACAGCTTCAAGAGGGCCGCTTCGTTTAAGAGGGCCGCCTCGACCCTTTGCTTGTCGATGATGTTAGCCGCGAACGGCCCACTCTCGGCCCTCGCCGGACCGCAGGAGGAGGCGCTCCGCACCGCCACTCCGATCAAGCACCTCGTCATTATCTTCGGAGAGAATGAATCCTTCGACCATTATTTTGGTACGTATCCGCACGCTACCAATCCGCCCGGCGAACCGGCTTTCACTGCGAAGCGGGATACGCCTGCGGTCAACGGCTTCACGGCAGAGCTCCTCAACAACAACCCAAATCTCAACCCGGCCAACGGCACCGGCGCGACCAATCCGTTCCGGCTCGATCGCTCGCAGGCTCACACGTCCAGCCAGAATCACGCTTACGGTCCCGAGCAAGCTGCCTTCGACGACGGCAAGATGGACCTCTTTCCGCTGAACACCGGCGCGGCCGGCACCGGCGGCACCGGCGTGTTCAACACCAAGGGCCTGGTGATGGGGTATTATGACGGCAACACCGTCACCGCGTTGTGGAACTACGCCCAGCATTTCGCGATGAGCGACAATTCCTACAGCTCGACCTTCGGCCCGTCCTCGCCCGGCGCCATCAACCTGATCTCCGGCCAGACCAACGGCGCAGTGGGTCATGCTCCCAGCAACGGCTCCAGCACCAACACGATCAACAACATCGTCGCCGATGGCCAGGGCGGCTTCACGATGTACGGCGACAGCGATCCTTTCGGCGATGTGTGCTCGTCGACCACGAGCGCGACGACCGAGATGACCGGCAAGAATATCGGCGACCTCCTGAACGCCCGCAACATTTCCTGGGGCTGGTTCGAAGGGGGCTTCGATCTCACCGCCACCAATCCCAACGGCACGACCGGCTGCAATCGCAGCTCGACGTCCGCAGTGGTCGGAAGCAATGTGAAGGACTACGTCCCGCATCATCAGCCGTTCCAGTATTATGCGTCGACGCGCAATGTCAGCCACACGCGTCCGACGTCGGTCGCTGCGATCGGCACGTCCTTCGACGGCGGCGCCAATCACCAATACGACACCAACGACTTCATTGCCGCGGTTCAGGCGGGCAATCTCCCGGCGGTCAGCTTTCTCAAAGCGCCGGCGATCCAGGACGCTCATCCGAGCAACTCGGACCCGCTCGACGAGCAGGTCTTCGTCGTCAACATGATCAACATGTTGCAGAAGAGCCCTGAGTGGAAGAGCACCGCAGTCATCATCGCCTATGACGACTCCGACGGGTGGTACGACCATGCCCACATGGTCATCAATCCGTCGCATAGCGCGCAAGACGATTTCACCGCCGCGCAAAACTGCACGCCGCTGCCAGGAACCCACGGCGCGCTCTCCACGCCGCTGCCCGGCCTCAACGGACAGCCGGTCCAGGGCCGCTGCGGCTATGGCCCGCGTCAGCCGCTTCTGGTCATCTCGCCCTTTGCCAAGCGCAATTTCGTCGATCACACCTTGACCGACCAGTCCTCGATCCTGCGTTTCGTCGAGGACAACTGGCTGAACGGCGAGCGCATCGGCCAGGGCTCGTTCGACGCGATCGCGGGCAAGATCGACAGCATGTTCGACTTCGATCACAAGTCGGATCGGAAGCTGTTCCTCGACCCGAATCTTGGCACGGTGGTCAACTCCGATCACGACGACCACGACCACGATCACGATCGCGCCGATCGTGACCACGGCGGGTCGCGCATTTAGGCGCCAGAGCGCGATGCGAATCGCCATCGCGCTCTGAATTTTCGTTTGAGTATGATCTCTGCGGAAGACCGCTGCACAGTTCGCGCGGACGCGGCCCTGCGGATGATGTCTGAACAAGCCTAAGCAGGATGGGGCGGACGGACCGGTTGCGCCCGCCCCATCACAATTTCACGCTCCTCGATCTCCAGGGATTGATTGGTGACACGCTTCTCGAAACTGCAGCCGATCGCATCCCGGGCCTGGCCCGCATCCATCCTGCTGTCGGTTCTGCTTGCCATAGGCCTCGCCAGCGCCGATCCCATCCCGCAGGCAAGTCCGCCCCAAAGCAGCTCTGGTGCGACAACCGAGCTTTCGGCCGTCGCTCAACTCGGGCGCAAGATGTTCTTCGACCCGTCTTTGTCGAGTTCCGGCCAACTCGCCTGTGCCTCGTGCCACAGCCCCGCAGCCGCCTACGGCCCACCGAACGACCTCGCGGTCCAACTGGGCGGCCCCGATCTAAAGCGTCCAGGCATTCGGGCGGTGCCCTCGTTGCGATATCTCGAGCACACGCCGAATTTTTCGATCGGCCCGAACCAGGAGATGGCGGATAACGATCCGGTCCCGCTCGACACCAGCGCGCCCGCGCTGCCGACGCCGGCAGGCAATGTCAAGGTCGCCTCGGTCGCCAAGGCGACCGCCGACGCGGCGGCGCGTGCGGCGGCCGAGGCGAACGTGCCGCAAGGCGGATTGGATCGGGATGGCCGCGCCGACACGTTTCAGACGCAAGCGCTCGGCCCCCTGCTCGATCCGAACGAGATGGACAATCGCAGCGCCCCGGAGGTGCTCGAGCGTCTGCAGCGCGCGGCCTATGCCGACGATATCAAGAAGCTGTTCGGCGCAAACATCTTCAGCCAGCCGGGGCTTGCCTTGGACGAGGCGATGTTTGCCCTGGCACGCTTCCAGGCGGAAGAGCCGAGCTTTCACCCCTATGACAGCAAATACGACGCTTATCTCGCAGGTCGGGCTGAGCTGAGCCCGGCGGAGCAACGGGGCTTGAGGCTGTTCGAGGATCCGCTGAAAGGCAACTGCGCATCCTGCCATATCGATCGGCCGTCCCGTGACGGCATCTTCCGGCCGGCGTTCACGGACTACCAATTCGAGGCACTCGGCGTGCCGCGCAATCGCGATCTGCCGGCCAACCGAGACGCCGACTTCCACGACCTTGGTCTGTGCGGCCCGATGCGCAAGGATTACGCTAGCGCCCCCTCCTATTGCGGCCTGTTCAAGACGCCGACGCTCCGCAATGTGGCGACGCGCAAAGTCTTCTTCCACAACGGCGTCTTTCACTCGCTCGACCAGGTGCTGCACTTCTATGTCGAGCGCGAAACCAAGCCGGCAAAGTGGTACCCAAAACTGCCGAACGGCGAGATCGATCGCTACGACGACCTGCCCGTGCAATACCGCGCCAATGTCGACGTGGTCGACGCGCCTTACGACCGCAAGCAAGGCGAGGCGCCTGCGCTCAACGACGCGGAAATTGCCGACGTGATCGCGTTCCTGGGCACGCTGACCGACGGCTATCGATCCGACAGCGCGTCGGCCGGCGCGGCGCCGCAGCATTGAAATGCCAGCGGCTAGATGTCGCCGCCGTCGACGGCCGATCGATTGAGGCGGCCTCCGATCACGCCGCCTGCGCGACGCGCTCGGTGAGGCGTTCCCAGGTCGTTGCCTGCATGCTCGGTCGGGCTTCCATGCGATCGAGCCAGGACACGAGATTTGGATGCGGCGCACCAAGCGCCGGCCATTCCGGTGTTTGTCGGAAGAACGCCATCGCCGGAGCGATCATGAGATCGGCCAGCGAGAGCGCATCACCCGCAAAGTAGGATTGCTGGCCAAGCAATCGTGCAAGCTCGGCAAACACCACGTGCGCCTTCGGCATCGCCGCCTTGATTGCCTCCTCGTCCGGCGTCGTGCCCATCACGCGCGGGCCGACCACGCGATGGAAAATGATCACGTTGCCGACGCCTTGAAACAGGTACCAGTCATTGATGTTCATCACCTGATCCATGCGCGCTGCCCGCTTCGGATCATCAGGTGTGAGCGGCGGGTTCGGCAATACGCGGTCGAGATAGCGCAGGATGGCCTGGGTTTCATACAGGCGAAAACCGTCGTGCTCGAACACGGGAATGCGGCCGAACGGATGCAACGCCAGATGCTCGGGTGACTTTGGCACGAGCCGGGCCAGGACGAACGGCGCGCGCTTCTCTTCGAGAGTCGCCATGACCGCGCGTCCGAACGGGCTTCCCGGATGAGAATGCACCGTGAATTCCGCCATGATGGTCTCCTCTGCTTATGTTGACAATCCTTTTAGCTTTGCTGCTTCTCGGCCTCGCGCACGAACTTCTCCAACAGACCCGGCCAACCGCGGTCGACATCGTTGCGCATCGAAGCGCCTGCTTCCGCGCCCATCGTCTCGAACTTATGATGCACGAGTTCGACGGTCGTTGCCTGCGGCCCAATGGCGGTAAAGCGCACATCAACCTCCGATTTCATGGTCAGATCCGGCTTCCACTGCGCGTTGATCTGCCAGATCAGCACGACGCGATGCGGCGGTTCCCATAGTGTGATGGTCGCAACCGTCGTCTCGGTGCCGTCTTGCGAGACCTCCAGCCAGCGGCCGCCGAGCCGCGGCTCCATCATGACTTTCGCGATCGGCTGCTTGCCGACGCCGTGATCATGCGGCCACCAGCGCGTCAATCCGCTGGTGAAGACCTCGAAGGCATGCTCGATCGGCGCCTTGATGTGAACCGTCTTGCGCACGGGGGCGATGGCAACGCGCTCGCTCATCTCTGCCTCTTCTTCGCCTGGTAGGAACTTTCTGCTTCCAGCTTGAACGCGTCCAATGCATCGCCCCAGAAACTGTCGATCCAGGCGCGCAGTTCGGCGAGCCCTTCCCGCCGCACCGAATAGATTCGCCGCACGCCTTCGCTGCGCTCTTCGACAAGGCCCGCCTCTTTGAGGACCTTCAGATGCTGCGACACCGCCGGCCGGGACACCGGCATGCCGGCCGCGATTGCATTCACCGGGCGCGGTCCGGTGCGCAGGCGTTCGAACACCTCCCGCCGCGTCGGATCGGCCAGGACGACCAATGCGCTTCCGTAAGTCATGACTAACCGTAAGTCATGGGTTACCGAATGTCAACCGACAGAAGGCTGGGCCAGTAAAACGGACCTGCAGGGCGACACAGGCACCGCGAGCGGCGTTCTCCGCTCGCGGTGATATCTCGATGCGCGCGTAACCCCGCGAGTTCAGCGCCGGCCTCGCCGGCGGGCGGCGGGAGCGTTGAGGCGGCCGGCGCGTGTCACCGTCACCGTGTCGCGGACGATGTCCTCAAAGTCTTCAGTGAACGGCACGCTGAAGGAATCAATGGTCAGGGTTTCCGGGGTTATGGTGACGCGCAAGAACCCGGCGCTCTCCTGATCATAATACTCGAGATCAAGATCGAGGTTTGGATCGCGCTGCGACTTGGTCGTCACCGGCGCGGCCGGATATTGGCCCTGCGCATCCTTCTGCAGCTTATGGATCAGGCGCTCGGTGTTGGCGTATCCGCCGCGGCCGTCGATCACGTACGGAATTTCCCGCCCCTCGTACCGCCGCGTGAAGCGCTGCATGTTGTGCACATGGCCCGACAACACCGCATGCGGAATGACGCCGGTGCTCTTCATGGCCTGGTCGAGCGCGACGACGATGTCGAGATAGCCTCCATGCGTC
This sequence comes from Bradyrhizobium sp. ARR65, assembly GCF_000472385.1. Classification (GTDB taxonomy): domain Bacteria; phylum Pseudomonadota; class Alphaproteobacteria; order Rhizobiales; family Xanthobacteraceae; genus Bradyrhizobium. The sequence goes on along the minus strand of NZ_AWZU01000004.1, from coordinate 105,761 downwards.
TTGTCCAAGGAATAAGGCGGATGGTGCATGGCGACAACGATGAATCCGTCCTTGGCCTTGGCATCGCTGAGCTGCTGCTCCAGCCAACGCTGCTGCTCGAACGTTCCGCGTGCATCGAGCGTGCCTTCGACGTTGGAATAAAGCCCGATGATGCTGACCAGGGGCGCATCCAATGTCCAATAGACATAGGGCTGGGTCATGGTCGCGCGATAGGCGCTGATCTGATGCGGCTGAGGCGCGCAGAAGTTCTCGGTAAAGCCATAGAGCGACGGCTCGCCATCAGGCGCATCGCCGGCGCGAACGCGCGTGTCCCCGTCATGATTTCCCGGAATGGCGAAAATCGGCGCGGGATAATATTGATAGGGCTCGTAGAACTGCGCGCCGTAGAGCTCGCTCTGGCCGTTGAAATAGACCACGTCGCCGACGTGATAGAGAAAGGCCGGCTTGTCCGCCCCTTGTGCCGCTTTGACCTGGTTTTCCATCGCCTCGGCAACGGCGACTTGAATGTCGTCGCCGTGAACGCCGCCGGAATCGCCGATGACATGGAATACGAGCTTTTGCTTCTGCTGCGCCAGCGCGGCCACCTCCGGCACGATCACGCGAAGCGGGAGCGCGAGATTCACGTTGTTGGTCATCGGGGGCTTTTCGAAATGTGGGTTGTTTTTCGGATCTGAAATCGGCTCGAGCAATGGGCGCCTTGTCTTTGCGAAGCGATTGGCGCTGGGCATCGGATTAGGCACGAGGTGGTGCACGGTCATGTAGGATCTCCTGAACGAGCCGCAGGACGACGCGGCAGTGCAATCTACCCTCGACGCCATGACAACCGTTGATAGAATATATTTCGGCCCGGAGTGATCTTCCGGATTGCCCAATCACACAAATTGTGAAACCCGCACCCCGCTGCGCCGGCCCACAAAAAGACAGCGCCGACGATCGGTGCGGTGCACGCCTGGTCGTTTACCGCGCGCGTGGTTTGTTCCGGCTAACCTGCGCGCTGTTGCAACTGCGGCGACTGCTCTGGGTGCCACCAGCGCCCACCGATGACCACGCCTTCAGATGCAATCTTGCGATCGCCGATCAGGTGCTCGCCGACAACGTCGACATAGTCGAACCGCCCTTCCCTGATCGAGATGACGGTGGCGTCCCCGACACTTCCCGTCTTGAGGCTGCCGAGTTCGGGGCGCCGCAGCGCCATCGCGGCATTGACCGTCGAAGCCGCCACCACGTCAGGCAGCCCCATGCCCATGCACAGGAACTTCGACATCGTCGTCACCTGGTCGAAGGCCGGCCCATTGATGCAGAGCGCGTGGACATCCGAGGAGATCGTGTCGGGATAAATGCCGTTGGCCAGCATCGCGCGTGCGGTCTTGAACGCGAACGAGCCCTTGCCGTGGCCGATATCGAACAGGACGCCGCGTTCACGCGCTTCCAGCACAACCCTTTTCACCGTGCCTTGTGCGGTTACTGCGGAATTTGGAAACGGCCGGAATGCATGGGTCAGCACATCGCCCGGACGCAGGCGCGCGACGACCTCCTCATAGCTCGGCGGCGGATGATCGATATGCGCCATCAGCGGCATGCCGACCTGTTCGGCGACTTCGAGCGCGATGTCGAGCGGCACGATCCCCGACGTGCCCGAGGAGTTACGGCCGACCCGCACTTTGATGCCGACGATGAGGTCGCGGTTGGCGTTCGCGACCTCGACCGCATCGATCGGATTCATCAGCCGAAGCTCCTCGCTCTCGCCAACCATCACCCGGTTCGAGAAGCCGAAGATGCCAGCATGCGAGACATGCAGGTAGGCGAGAATGCGGACCTCGCTCGGCTCGATCACGTGTTTGCGGAAGCCCGCGAAATTGCCCGGCCCCGCGCTGCCGGTATCCACCGCGGTGGTGACGCCGGAGGTGCGACAAAACTCCTCCGCATCGATGCCGAGCGAGGTGCCGCCCCAATAGACGTGGGTGTGGAGATCGATGAGCCCCGGCGTGACGATGGCGCCGGAGACATCGCGCACATCCGTCCCCGGATCCGCCTTCAACCCGCTTGCGACCGCAGCGACCTTGCCGCCAGCAAAGGCGACGTCCATCACGGCGTCGAGCCTCTGGGAAGGGTCGATCACCCGGCCGCCGCGCAGGATCAGATCAAAAGCCATCGTAATCTCCCGGGCTGGAGGATCGTCCGGAAGCGTTTTCCGGACGGATCATGCTCAAACAACAAACGAGAGCGCGATGACGATCAACCGGTTCCCATCGCGCTCCATCGGCGAAGAACGGGATGGGATTGCATCAGAAGATGCGCGGGTCAGGCAAGTCGCGCATCGGTCAAAATCGATGATCTAGGAATGCCTACGCGCATTCCAGCGTTGCGCAGATCTCGGCTGCTGGAGACGGCGCGACGCCGTCTCCCTGCCCCCTCGCAGATGCGGGATGAAATCTTGCTTAGCCTTACTGCGTCGCTAGACCCACATGGTGAGGAGGCGCCTAAGCGCCGTCTCCGGACGATGCTGTGAATCCCCGGGAGAACCATGAGGCCGCCTGCCGACTTTCGGGCCGCATCCTTCGAGACGCTTGGCTCGCGCAAGCTCCTCAGGATGAGGGATAGGGCCGGTTGTGACGCAGTGAGACTGGCCCATAAAGCCAGAGCGCGATGGCGATTCCATCTCAGTCTATCGCACTTCACGTGTGCGTCGGCCAGTGCCGCTCGCGGAACCAGGTGCGGTACTCCGACGACATCTTCGCGCGCTGCGCCTGCGGCGCATGCCGCTTGCAGGTCGATGCCTCCTCGCTGTTGTCAGGCGCGCCCCACCTCACCTCGACGCAATCGTTCGGGTTGTAGGCCATCTCGAAATTCGGTGCCCGGTCGATGACCTCCTTGAGCGAAAGCGTCCACTGCGAGCCGTCGCTACGCGTGTAGGAGATTTTTCGCGAGGCAAGCTCCGAGGCGAGCACCCCTTGCAACTCGCTTTTAACGTCGTCGACGCTCTTGCCGCTGGGCATCGCGTAGCGCGCCGCCCGCCGCACGACGCGATCGGGAAATCCGCGCACGACGTCGATCGCGATCAACAGGCGGAAATCACGCGCCGGAGTGGAGTAATCCTCCCAGGGTCCCGACGTCTCGAAGATCGAGGGGCCGTCGGGCATAGATACGTCGCCGGCCTGCTTTTCCTGGTATTTTCGCCCGTTCTCGACCGAGGTCACGCGCGTCTTCACCTGTTCGTTCAGGCTCGCGATGGCATCCGTCATCGCTTTCACCGGATCGAGCGGCTCGGGCGACATCACGTCGTCCATGCGATCGTAAAAATCCTCGGCACTCATCCGCGACTGATCGACCGAAAAATCGGCGTACTGCGGATTGCCGGTGATTTCGGCGTTGCTCAGCCGCCGCAGCGAGCCGTTCTTGTCGCGCACGATCGGCCGGAAGTGCTTGAAGCCGGGGCTACCGAGCGCAGGATCGTGCACGAACAGGAAATTGCCGCGCCAGAAGCGCTTTCGCGTGATCGATCCGTCGGGCTCGGCATCAACGGCAAGGAAGACGCCAGGCTTGCCGTTCGCCTCCGGAACGCGATGCACGAGCATCAGCACGTGGCCGTAGGGGTCGGCATACACCGTGCCCGGGTGGAGCGCGTCCTGCGTCAGCGGGACAGTGTAGAAATCGGTGTTTTCGTCGCTCGCGGCGACGCGTACGGCGCCGGTATGGACGACGTCGCCGACGTCGCGCAGATATTCGTTGAATGTCGTCGGCCGCTTGGGCTGCGGCCTCAGTGGAGCCGCGGGCGGCAGCGTCGGCGCCGCCTCAGCCGTCTGGGGGCGGCCAAACAGGTTCAAGATTGGAGCCGTTTGCGCCGGCGGCGTGGCGGCGGCAATCGTAGCCGAGGCGACTTCCTGTTCGGGCGGCGGCGGCGGACGTGTGAGGTCCGGATGCTCCATGTCGAACCATTGGTAGCACTTGGGCGCCTTGCCGCCGGCACCGCGCGAGCAATTGGAATAGCCGAACGGCAGTCCCATCTTGTAGGCGAAATAGGCGCGCAGGAAGTACGCGAAATCGGCGCAGTCGGGGCGAAGGCCGGTCTGCGCATTGTCTTCGCCGCGACCTAGATAGTTGAACAGGAAATTGCGCGATCGGTCGTGCAGGACTTCGTGCCAGGCTTTCCAGGACAGATCCTGATCGGGAGGCGCGTCGAATAGTTTCTCTATCCAGGCCGAAAACAAAGCTTCCGTCGCGTGATCCCAGCTATTGCGCACCTTCCAGAAGGCGCCGGACGGAACAGGCGGAGGGGCCGGCTTGCGCCCGCTCACGGAGATCTCGCGTGTGATCGTGCTGCAATCCGCCGTCGGCTGGTCGAGCGCGAGCGTGGCGCGCCACGTGCCCGCGGCCGGCTCGGCGACCTCGGCGAACCAGGAGTACGGCGCGCCGCCGTGCCGGTCGGACGATTTGGCTGCGACGCTGCCATCGGGCGCGATCAGCGACATCACACCCTCGAGCGGCTTTTCGGCCACGATCATGACGCGCAGCGGCGCGCCCTTCCAAGGCGCAAACGGCGACGGCAAGACCGAGATCTCCCCGCATGCACCGGGCGCCGCCTCCACAGGCGAATCCACTACCCCGAAAATGAACGCAGCTATTGCAGCAGCGGCTAACCGACTGGCGAGACGCATTGTGAGAACCTTTCTGGAACTCGGAACCGCACTCGACCCTGCCCCGCGAACGGAATCGTGGGACTGTTGAGTTGGCCAGGGTCAGTCAGGCAAATTTGAGGCGCCCGCTCGCCGGACGGGCGCCATCAAACGGGGAAAAAGGGTTCCAGCAATCTGTGCCGCCCGCCGCCCTACTCCGATTTGTCGACGTTCCACCAGATCGGCGTCGCCGGGCCGTCGAGAATGCCGGTGAGCGATTTGCGCCAGGCGCTCGGGACGACGAACTGCCCCAGCGGAATGTAGATCACCTGATCGTAGTTCTCCTCCTGCACCTCGGCCGCGAGCTTCTTCTGCTCCTCCGGCGAGGACGCGCGGGCAAAGGCGTCGCGCAACTGCTCCATCTTGGCGTCCTCGGCCCAGCCGAACCAGCCGCCATTCTTGCCGCGGCCGCCGACCGAGACGTTCACGACGGGATTCATGATGTCGGCCGCGACCCAGTTGGTGAAGAACATGTTCCAGCCGCCTTCGCTCACCGGCTTTTGGCTGGCGCGGCGGCTCACCACCGTCTGCCAGTCGGTTGCCTGCAGGTCGACCTTGAAGCCGGCCTGGCGCAGCAATTGCGCCGCGACCACCGGCTGCGCCTTCAGCGTGGTCACGTCGCCGGGCGCCATGATGACGATGGGTATGCCGTCATAACCTGACGCGGCCAGTGCCTTTTTCGCCGCCTCGATGTTGCCGCCCTTGATCAGATCGCCGGCGCCGACGTCGGTTGCAAGCGGAGTATCGCAGGCGAACACCGCACCGCAGACCTTGTAGTATTTGGGATTGCCGACGAGCGCGTCGAGCACGTCCTTCTGGTTCAGTGCCAGAAGCGCGGCGCGGCGGACCTTGACGTTGTCGAACGGCGGCAGCAGGAAGTTCATGCGTCCCAGCGTCTGGTAGCCGAACTTGTTCAGCGTTTCGACCGTGATATCCGGGTTGCCTTCCAGGATCGGCAACAGCTCGAACGACGGCTGCTCCATGAAATCGATGTCGCCCGACTGCAACGCGTTCACCGCGGTCTGCGCGTCCGGCATGGTGATCCATTCGACGCGGTCGACCTTCACCACCTTGCCGCCCGAGGTCCAGCTCGGCGGCTCCTTGCGTGGCACATAGTCGGTGAACTTCTCGTAGACCGCCTTCACGCCCGGCTGGAATTCCGCCTGGACGAATTTGAAGGGACCGGAGCCGATCTGTTCGGGGATCTGCTTGCCCGGCGGCGTCTCGGCGAGGCGCTTGGGCATCATGAACGGCACCAGCGAGGATGGCTTGCCGATCGATTCCAGCACCAGCCCATAAGGTTCTTTCAGCTTGAGCACGATGGTCTTCGCATCCGGCGCCTCTATGCTGGCGGTGAAGTCCATCAGCTTCTGGCCCATGCCGTCGTTCCTGCCCCAGCGCTTGAGCGAGGCGACGCAGTCCTCCGCCGTCACCGGCGCGCCGTCGTGCCACTTCAAGCCGTCGCGGAGCGTGAAGGTATAGGTCAACTTGTCGTCGGAGACCTTCCACTCCGCCATCTGCGGCTGGATCTTGAAATTGGAGTCGGTCGCGAGCAGCGTGTCGTAGACCATGTAGCCATGGTCGCGCGTGATATAGGCGGTGGTGAAGCCAGGATCGATCACGCGCAAATCCGAATGCATCACGGCCGTGATGGTCTTCTTGCCGGCGGCCGAGGCCCGCGACATCCATGCGCCGCCCGAGAATGCAGACGCGATTGGTGCAACGCCCGCGAGCTTGAGGAGTTTGCGGCGCGAGATCTGAAACATCAGTTGGTCTCCTGAAGTGACGTCAAAGCAGTCAAAGGCCGGTCACCGATTATGCATGTCGTCCGTTATTTGGGCGAACTAACACGCTGTAAACGCATCAGTTTCGAGACTTGCATCAAGCGCGAAGCGCGTCAATCGCGATTTGGTTGATGCCAGCAACGCGCAGCTTTCACTTTACAACGACGCAGCACGGCCTACTCCTAACCGCTCCCACCTGGTCCTTCTTTCGAACATTAACGAGAGCGTCATGAATCCCGCCAACCTTCCCTTTGATTCCGAAGCCATGCTGCAGGGTCTGCGCGTCTGGGTGGAATGCGAAAGCCCGACCTGGGACGCTGCCGCCGTCGACCGCATGCTGGATATCGCCGCGCGCGACATGGCCGTGATGGGCGCGACAATCGAGCGCATCGCGGGACGGCAGGGGTTTGGCGGCTGCGTTCGCGCGCGTTTTCCGCATCCAAAGCAGGGTGAGCCCGGCATCCTGATCGTCGGACATTTCGACACGGTTCATCCGGTCGGCACGCTGCAAAAGCTGCCGTTCCGCCGCGAGGGTGACAAGTGCTTTGGTCCCGGCATCTATGACATGAAAGGCGGCAATTATCTCTCGCTCGAAGCCATCAGGCAGTTGATCCGCGCCAGTGTCGCGACACCGTTGCCGATTACCGTTCTGTTCACCCCCGATGAGGAGGTCGGCACGCCATCGACGCGCGACATCATCGAGGCGGAGGCCGCGCGCAACAAATATGTGCTGGTGCCCGAGCCCGGCCGCGCCAATAACGGCGTGGTCACCGGACGCTACGCGATCGCGCGCTTCAATTTGGAGGCGGTTGGAAAGCCGAGCCATGCCGGCGCCAATCTGTCCTCGGGGCGTTCCGCCATACGGGAAATGGCGCGGCAGACTCTGGTCATCGACGGCATGAGCAACGAGGACTGCACCTTCTCGGTCGGCATCGTTCATGGCGGCCAGTGGGTCAATTGCGTTGCCACCACCTGCACCGGCGAAGCCCTGAGTATGGCCAAGCGCCAGGCGGACCTCGATCGCGGCGTGGAGAAGATGCTCGCGCTCTCCGGCACGACCGATGGCGTCACCTTCACGGTGACACGCGGCGTGACCCGCCCGGTCTGGGAGGCGGATGCCGGCACGATGGCGCTCTACGAAAAGGCGCACGGCATTGCCAAAGAGCTTGGGATGCAGTTGCCGCATGGTAGCGCCGGCGGCGGTTCGGACGGCAATTTCACCGGTGCGATGGGAATCCCCACCCTCGACGGCCTGGGCGTGCGCGGTGCAGATCCGCACACGCTCAACGAGCACATCATCGTCGAAAGCCTCGCCGAACGCGGCCGGCTGATGGCGGGCCTTTTGGCGACGCTGGAGTAAGCCTCCTGATCTGGCGCCGATCCCTCGCGAAAAACCGATGTCCATTTTTTCCGGATATGCGCTAGGCTGCCTCATGCCCAAAGCGCCAGCCGCTTCCCGCATCACGCCATTCAAGACCATTCGCGCCCGCGCCGAGAAACGCAAGGGCGGTCCGGATGCCCTGCAAAGCCTGTTGCCGAAGATGCCCGATCCCAAGGCGCTCGCAAGGCTCGGCGACGATCGCATCCTCGCCGAGATGACCAAGCGGGTGTTTTCGGCGGGCTTTGCCTGGAGCGTCATCGAGGCCAAATGGGAAGGCTTCGAGGCAGCCTTCCTGGGTTTCGATCCGGCGAGATTAAGCTTTCAGCCGGACGAGTATTGGGAAGGCCTGATGCGCGATCAGCGCATCGTGCGCAACGGCGCCAAGATCGTCGCGGTCCGCGAAAACGCCGCGTTCGTGCTTGAGATCGCGCGGGAGCACGGCTCCTTCGGAAAATTCCTTGAGCAATGGCCCTCCTCGAACGAAGTCGGCTTGCTCGATCTCCTGGCCAAGCGGGGCAGCCGGCTCGGCGGCAACACGGGGCAGATGTTCCTTCGCTTCGTCGGCTACGACGGCTTCGTAACCTCACAGGACGTGGTGGCCTGCCTGCGCGATGCGGGCCTGGACATCGGCCCGGAGGCAAAATCGAAGAGCGATCTCGCCAAGGTGCAGGCGCAGTTCAACGCCTGGGCCGAGGAAACCGAACTGCCCTATGTGCATCTGTCCCGGATCTGCGCGATGTCGATCGGGGAAAACCGCGGCTCCGAAGATCACGCGGCGTGAACAAATCGCGCGCGGAACCTGCGGACGGACGAAATGCGATGGCATAGGGCTTGCAAGCGATTGGGCGGACAAATCCCCGGCTGTTGAAAAAATGCCGGATTCATTCAAGGTGATGCAGATGCATTCACAGTTGCGTGTTGACAGCGCAAACGCGCGCTGAGACTTGAGACGTCACGATGCTTGGATACCTCGTTCGCCGCGTGCTCGCCGCCATTCCCGTCATGGGGGTGGTTGCGCTGTTCGTGTTCCTGCTCTTGCGATTGACGCCCGGCGACCCCGCGGCCGTGCTTGCCGGCGACAATGCGACGCCCGCGCAGCTCGAGCGCATTCGCGCCTCGCTCGGCCTCAACGAGCCGCTCTATATTCAGTTCTTCACCTGGATCAACAAGCTCCTGCACGGGGACCTCGGCGTGTCCCTGATCTCCAACGTGCCGGTCTTGAAGATGATCGGCCAGCGCGTCGAGCCCTCGATCAGCATTGCGCTGACCACCATCATTCTCGCGGTGCTGATCGCGGTCCCGCTCGGCGTGATCGCGGCCTGGAAGCACGGCACCTGGATCGATCGCTTTGTAATGGGCCTGTCCGTGCTCGGCTTCTCGGTGCCGGTGTTCGTGATCGGCTATGTGCTGATCCAGCTTTTTGCGATCGATCTGCGCTGGCTTCCGGTGCAGGGTTTCAAGAGCATCAGCGCCGGCTTCGGCCCGTTCGTTGAGCGTATCGCCCTGCCGACCTTGACGCTCTCCTTCATCTACATCGCGCTGATCGCGCGCATGACGCGCGCCGCGATGCTGGACGTGATGGGCGAGGACTTTATCCGCACCGCACGCGCCAAAGGGGTCGGCGAGCGCGCCGTGCTGTTGCGCCACGGCTTGCGCAACGCCGCCGTGCCGGTCATCACCGTCATCGGCAGCGGCTTTGCGCTTTTGATCTCCGGCGTCGTCGTCACCGAAAGCGTGTTCAACCTGCCGGGCATCGGTCGTCTCACCGTCGACGCGGTGCTGGCGCGCGACTATCCGGTGATCCAGGCGATGATCCTTCTGACATCGCTGATCTACGTCGCCGTCAATCTCTTGATCGACGTCGCCTACACGCTTCTCGATCCGAGGATCAGATACTGATGGCGATCGAATCCGTCCCCTCACCTTCCATTCCGATCACAACGCCGCTGCGGCCGAGGCTCGGCTTTCTCACGGCCACGCCGATCATTGCGGTCGCCAGTGTCCTTTTGGCGCTGATCATCGTGATGTCGGTGCTGGCGCCCTGGCTCGCGCCGCACGATCCGCTGCAGCTCACGCCGGCGCTGCGCCTGAAGCCGTCCAGCGCGCAGTTCCTGCTCGGCACCGATGCCTATGGCCGCGATTTGCTGTCGCGCGTCATCTATGGCGGGCGCATCTCGCTCTTGATTGGCCTTGGCGCCGCGATCTTCTCCATCGGCATCGGCCTTGCGATCGGGCTCGTCTCCGGCTTCTTGAAATGGATCGACGCCGTGATGATGCGCATCATGGATGGCATGATGGCGATCCCCTCAATCCTGCTCGCGGTCGCCGTGGTCTCGCTATCAGGCGCTAGCCTTGCGACCGTGACGATTGCGATCACCATCCCCGAGATCCCGCGCGTTGCGCGCCTGGTCCGTTCGGTCGTGCTGTCGGCGCGCGAGGAGCCTTATGTGGAAGCCGCGATCTCCGTCGGCTCCAGCCTGCCCAAGATCATGTGGCGGCATCTGGTGCCGAACACGATCGCGCCGCTCATCGTGCAAGGCACCTATGTCTGCGCCTCCGCCATCCTCACCGAGGCGATCCTGTCGTTCCTCGGCGCCGGCATCAGCCCGGAGACGCCGACCTGGGGCAACATCATGGCCGAGGGCCGCGCCTACTTCCAGATCAAGCCGTCGCTGATCTTCTGGCCGGGCCTGTTGCTGTCCATCACTATCCTGAGCATCAACCTGATCGGTGATGCCGCCCGCGACGCGCTCGATCCGCGCATGAAGCAGCGGGAGAGCGGGAAGTGAGCTTCGTGGCCACGAGCGAACCGAAACAGGCTCCGTCATTCCGGGGCGCGTCGCAGACGCGAACCCGGAATCTCGAGATTCCGGGTTCGATGCTTCGCATCGCCCCGGAATGACGTGCAAGAGGTAAAATGACCAACACCGTCCTCGACATCCGCGATCTCGTCGTCAGCCTTGGCAAGAAAGGCGAAGGACCGCGCATCATTGACGGCCTGTCGCTGCAGGTCGGCAGCGGCGAGACTCTGTGCCTCGTCGGTGAAAGCGGCTCGGGCAAGTCCGTCACCTCGCTCACGGTGATGGGGCTCTTGCAAAAGGGCGCGCTGATGCCGACCGCCGGCAGCGTGAAGCTGGTCGGCGAGGAGCTCCTCACCGCGAGCGATCGCCGCTTGCGGCAATTGCGCACGACCACGATGGCGATGATCTTTCAGGAGCCGATGACGGCGCTGAACCCGGTGGTGCCGGTCGGCCGCCAGATCGACGAGGTGCTGCGCGCCCACACCCGTCTCGACGCCCGCGCGCGCCGCAAGCGCATCCTCGACATGATGGAGCAGGTGCGGCTGCCGCAGGTCGAGCGCATCTTCGCCTCCTACCCACACCGGCTTTCCGGCGGCCAACGCCAGCGCATCATGATCGCGATGGCGCTGGTGCTCGAACCCAAACTCCTGATCGCCGACGAGCCGACCACCGCGCTGGATGTCACTACACAGAAGCAGATCCTCACTTTGATCCGCGACCTGCAGCGCGATCACGGCACCGCCGTGCTGTTCATCACTCACGACATGGGCGTGGTCGCCGAGATCGCCGATCGCGTCGCCGTGATGCGCCAGGGACGCCTTGTGGAAACCGGCGTGCTCGATGCCATCCTGCGCGCGCCCACAATGGAATACACCCGTAACCTGCTTGCGTCGGTGCCGAGCCTCGTGCCGCGTGCGCCGCGCCCCGAGACGAAAGAGCCGATTGTGCTGGAAGCCAACGAGCTCAGCAAGGTCTATCGCGAGCGCTCCTTCTTCGGCAAACCGCGCGAGGTGCACGCCGCCGACAACGTCACCTTGACGCTGCGCAGGGGCCGCACCCTCGGCATCGTCGGCGAGAGCGGTTCCGGCAAGTCGACGGTGGCACGCTGCATCGTTCGCCTGGTCGATCCCACCTCCGGCGGTATCCGGCTGGTGGGCCGCGAAATCTCCGACCTGTCGCGCCGCCTGCTGCAGCCGCACCGCCGGCGCATCCAGATCGTCTTCCAGGACCCCTATCGTTCGCTCAATCCGCGCATCACCGCCGGCGAAAGCATCGCGGAGGGTCCGATCAATTACGGTGTGCCGCGCGGAGAGGCGCTGGCGAAGGCGCGCGAGCTGCTCGAGCTGGTCGATCTGCCCGCCGATGCCGCCTCGCGCTACCCGCACCAGTTCTCCGGCGGCCAGCGCCAGCGCATCGCGATTGCGCGCGCGCTTGCGCTCGACCCCGACGTCCTGGTCGCGGATGAAGCCGTCTCCGCGCTCGATGTGTCCGTGCAGGCACAGGTGCTGGAACTGCTCGACGAAATCCAGAAGCGACTGGGCATCGCGCTGCTCTTCATCACCCACGACCTCCGCGTCGCCGCGCAAATCTGCGACGATGTCGTCGTGATGCAGAACGGCCGCGTGGTCGAACAGGGGCCCGCCGCGGAAGTGCTGACCAACCCGCAGCAGCCCTACACAAAGGCCCTCCTCGACGCGGCTCCCGGCCGCAGTTGGGATTTTGCCAATTTCCGTCCCGTGGCAGAGGGCGCGGTGGCGACGGCGTGATCGATCCACACTGTCATTCCGGGGCGCGCGCGAACCTCAGATGCGCAATTGCGCAGCGGGGAATCTCGAGATTCTCAGATGTGCAATTGCACATCAGAGTTCGGTGCTAACGCACCGCCCCCGGAATGACGGAGTGTAATGTATGCGCTTCCCGCAACAACTCAATTCATTGCACTGCCGCGTAAACTCCTGCGCTCATACGGCATGCAAAAGTGTAATTGCTCGCTGTCTTGCATCTTGCGATGACCGAGCTAACGTCGCGCGCACCAACCTGAACTGAGACTCCTGGAATGACACGCATCGCGGTCGGCGGCTTTCTGCACGAGACCAACACTTTTGCGCCCACCAAGGCGACCTATGATGACTTCGTGCATGGCGGCGGCTGGCCGTCGATGACAACAGGCGCCGACGTGCTGAAGGTGATGCGCGGCATCAATGTGGGTCTTGCAGGCTTTGTCGACGTCGCCGGGACCTACGGCTGGAACCTGGTGCCGACCATCGCCTGCGGCGCGAGCCCATCCGCGCATGTCACGAGGGATGCGTTCGAGCGCATCGTCAAGGTGATGGTCGACGGCATCGCCGCGGCCGGCCCGATCGACGCCGTTTATCTCGACCTGCACGGCGCCATGGTGACCGAGCATCTCGACGACGGCGAAGGCGAAATTTTGGCGCGGGTGCGCAAAGTGATCGGCAAGGACCTGCCGCTGGTCGCGAGCCTCGACCTCCACGCCAACGTCACGCCGGACATGATCGCGCATGCGGACGCGCTGATCGCCTATCGCACCTATCCGCATGTCGATATGGCGGAGACCGGGCGCGCCTCGGCCAGGCATCTCGCCTTGCTGCTTCGGACCAGGCAACGTTTCGCTAAAGCGTTCCGGCAATTGCCGTTCCTGATTCCGATTAGCTGGCAATGCACCAACGACCAGCCGACCAAGGGCATCTACGAAAAACTCGCCGCGCTCGAGAGCGACGCGGTGCCCACCCTCTCCTTCGCGCCGGGCTTTCCTGCCGCGGATATTGCCGATTGCGGCCCCAGCGTATTCGCCTATGGACGAACGCAAGCCGATGCGGATGCCGCGGCGGACGCAGTTGCGCGCCTGGTCGCAAGTCACGAAAGCGATTTCGATGGTCGCATCTACTCGCCGGACGAAGGCATACGCCACGCGATGGAGCTGGCGAGATCAGCGAAAAAGCCGATCATCATCGCCGACACGCAGGACAATCCCGGCGCCGGCGGCGATTCCGACACCACGGGCATGCTGCGCGCATTGGTCCGCAACCGGGCAAGCCGCGCCGCGATCGGCGTGATCTACGACCCGCAATCGGCCAAGGCCGCGCATGAGGCAGGCGTCGGCGCAACCATCACGCTCGCGCTCGGCGGCAAGTCCGGCATCCCGGGCGATGCGCCCTATGAAGAGAGTTTCGTCGTCGAGCGGCTGTCCGACGGCAAGTTTATCGCGCCCGGCCCTTATTTCGGCGGCCGGGAAATGGAGATGGGTCCGTCCGCCTGTCTGCGCATCGGCGAAGTCCGCGTGGTCGTTGCCTCGCACAAGGCGCAGCTCGCCGACCAGGCGATGTACCGTTATGTCGGCATCGAGCCGACCGAACAGGCGATCCTCGTCAACAAGAGCTCGGTGCATTTCCGCGCCGACTTCGAGCCGATCGCTGAAAAGCTCCTCATCTGCGCCGCGCCCGGCGCGATGCCGGCCGATCCCGCGAGCCTGCCCTGGACCCGGCTGCGTCCCGGCGTTCGTCTCAGGCCGAACGGTTCCGTGTTCACGCCGCAAGCAAATTCCCGTTCAAACGGATAAGAGAGAAATGCCGACCATCGATCGCATCCAAGGCTATGCCGACGAACTGACCGCCATTCGCCGGGACCTGCACGCCCATCCCGAGATCGGCTTCGAAGAGGTGCGCACCTCTGGCATCGTCGCCGAGAAGCTGGCGCAATGGGGCATCGAGGTGCATCGCGGCTTGGGTGGCACCGGCGTGGTCGGCGTGCTCAAGGGCAAGGGCAATGGCGGCAAGCGCATCGGCCTCCGCGCCGACATGGATGCGCTGCCGATGGAGGAAAACACCAATCTGAAATGGCGCTCGACCATTCCCGGCCGCTTCCATGGCTGCGGCCATGACGGGCACACCACCATGCTGCTCGGCACCGCGCGCTATCTCGCCGAGACCCGCAATTTCGACGGTACCGTGCATTTCATCTTCCAGCCCGCCGAGGAAGGTCTCGGCGGCGCGCGGGCCATGATCAAGGACGGTCTGTTCGAGAAATTCCCCTGCGACGAGCTCTACGGGCTGCACAACGCGCCCGATCTCAACCATGGCGAGATCGCGATCCTGCCGGGACCCGCGATGGCCGGCGCGGACTTCTTCGATATCAACATCAACGGATATGGCGCGCATGGCGCGATGCCCGAACGTTCCAAGGACGCCGTCGTCATCGCCATGACCCTCGGCCAGGCGCTGCAGACGATCGTCAGCCGCAATGTCGATCCGCTGCAGGCGGCGGTGCTGTCGATCACGCAGATCCACGCCGGCTCCGCCTACAACGTGATTCCGGGCGACGCCAAGCTCTGCGGCACCGTGCGCGCGTTCTCCGATGAAGTGCGTGCGCTGATCCGCGAGCGCATGCGCGCGCTGTGCGCCGGCATGGCCACCGCATTCGATTGCGAGATCACCGTCGATATCCGCGACATTTTCAGCGTGCTGGTCAACCGGGAAGAGCAGTCCAGGGTGGTCGAGGACGTTGCGCGCACCATCGTCGATCCGGCCAAGGTGTTTACCCGGTCGCAGCCCAAGATGGGCAGTGAGGATTTCGCGGACATGCTGCAGACCGTTCCCGGCGCCTATTTCTGGATCGGCCACGATGGCTCGGTGCCGGTGCACAATCCTGCTTACGTGCTCGACGACAAGATTCTGCCCATTGGCGCCAGCATGTTCGCGCGCATCGTTGAAACAAGGCTTCCGGCAGGCGCCCATGCATAACTCAGCCCCCGACGAGACCGTCACCTCCCTGCACGACCTCTCCGCCGTCGACCTGCTCGCCGGTTATCGCGCGAAACAGTTCTCGCCCTCGGAAGTGCTGGAAGAGGTGCTGGCGCATGTCGAGGCCTGGGAGCCCCACATCAAGGCGCTCTACGCCTTCGATCCCGACGGGGCGCGTGCGGCCGCCAAGGCTTCCACCGACCGCTGGCAAAAGGACGAAAAGACCCACGCGCTCGACGGCGTGCCGGTCACGATCAAGGACAATATCGCAACCAAGGGCGTGCCGATGCCGCTGGGCGCGGCAAGCACCAGGCTCACGCCCGCGGCAGCCGATGCGCCGCCGGCGGCGCGGCTCCGCGAAGCCGGCGCGATCATCTTCTCGAAAACCACCATGCCGGATTACGGCATGCTGTCGTCAGGCCTCTCCAGCTTCCATCCGTTGACGCGCAACCCCTGGGATCTCTCCAAAAATCCCGGTGGCTCCAGCGCGGGCGCGGGCGCCGCGGCGGCGGCCGGCTACGGTCCCCTGCATCTCGGCACGGATATCGGCGGCTCGGTGCGGCTGCCGGCCTGCTGGTGCGGCCTGGTTGGCTTGAAGCCGAGCCTCGGGCGCGTGCCGATCGATCCGCCCTATGTCGGCCGCGTCGCCGGCCCGATGACGCGGATCGTCGACGACGCCGCGCTGATGATGGCTGTGCTGTCCAAGCCCGATCGCCGCGATGGCATGAGCCTGCCGCCCAACGACATCCACTGGAAGACGCTGGAAAAATCGCCGCGCAAATTGCGGCTCGGCCTGATGCTCAACCTCGACGTCGGCCAGGCGCTGGAGAAGCCGGTGCGCGAGGTGGTGGTGAAGGCGGCGAAGGCGTTCGAATCCGCCGGGAGCGTCGTCACCGAGGTCGACGGCATCCTCACGCGAGAGATGCTGGATGGGCTCGACAATTTCTGGCGCGCCCGGATGTGGGACGAGATCGAGAAGCTTGCGCCGGACGAACGGCGCAAGATGCTAGCTTACATCTACCAATGGGGCGAACGCGGCGCGAAGCTGTCCGGCGTCGACGTCATCCGCGGCTTCAATGCCACCATGGCAATCCGTGCCGCGGCCGCAAAGCTGTTCTGTGATCTCGACTATGTGATCTCGCCGGTGTCGCCGGTCGTCAACTTCCCGGCCGAATACGCCGCGCCGCTCAACGACCCGCACAAACCGTTCGAGCACATCTGCTACACCGTGCCCTGGAACATGTCGGAAAATCCCGCCATCTCGATCAATGGCGGCTACGACGACAAGGGCTTTCCGATCGGCGTACAGATCATCGGCCGCCGCTTCGACGATCTCGGCGTGCTGGCGATGGCCAAGGCGTTTGAGAGCCTGCGTGGTCCTCAGCGGCCCTGGCCGACCCCGCCGAAGAAGTAGGCAAGATACCCCGTCGTTCCGGCGCGGTGCGAAGCACCGAACCCGGAACCTCGAGATTCTCGGATGTGCAATCGCACATCAGAGTTCGATGCTTCGCATCGCCCCGGAGTGACGGTGAAAAAATCTGCGGAAGGAAAGCGCCAATGGCCTACGAGACCATCAAATACGAGGTCGCCGAGCAAATCCTCACCATCACATTGAACCGGCCGGAAAAGCTCAACGCCTTCAACGCCACGATGCAGCGGGAATTGATCGACGCGTTCGACCGCGCCGACAAGGATGACGATGTCCGTGCCATTATCGTAACAGGCGAAGGCCGCGCATTTTGCGCGGGCGCCGATCTTTCCTCCGGCGCCGATACCTTTGATCGCGATGCGCGGCGCGGGCCGGTCAAGCGCCTGCCCGACGGCCAAGTGGACTACAGCGACGCCAACGTGCGCGACGGCGGCGGCCAGGTGACCTTACGCATCTTCAAGTGCTTAAAGCCTGTCATCGCCGCGGTGAACGGACCGGCCGTCGGCATCGGCGTCACCATGCAGCTTGCGATGGATATCCGTATTGCCTCGGAGGCCGCACGCTTCGGTTTCGTGTTCTCCCAGCGCGGCATCGTGCCCGAGGCGGCATCGAGCTGGTTCCTGCCGCGCATCGTCGGCATCGCGCAAGCCCTGGAGTGGTGTTACACCGGCCGCGTGTTTCCGGCCCAGGAGGCGCTTGCGGGGCGTCTCGTCAGCAAGGTGGTGCCGGCGGACGAGTTGTTGCCGACGGCGCAGGGGCTGGCGCGCGAGATCGCCGAGAAGACCGCGCCGGTCTCGATCGCGCTGATCCGGCAGATGATGTGGCGCATGTTGGGGGCCGACGATCCGATGGAAGCGCACAAGATCGACAGCCGCGGCATCTACACGCGCGGACGCTCCGACGACGTCAAGGAAGGCGTGATGGCGTTCCTGGAGAAACGGCCGGCCGTGTTCAAGAACAAGATTTCCGCCGACATGCCGGACTATTTTCCGTGGTGGGACGAGCGGGAGTATCGGTAGCCGTCGTCCCGGCCAAGCGAAGCGCTGAAGTGGGCCGCTATAACGTACTACTCTGAATTTTGATCCATGCCGGCCATGCATGCGCAGGCGCGGGCTATCCCGCTGCATTGCGAGACCGTGCTGCGGTATCGTGTCTGTCACTCACCTCGGAACCGATATCGATGCACCGATACCTGCGAACGCTCGTCGTCGCGCCGTTCGTCCTCGCCGGCTGTGCCGAAAAAGAGGCCGAATGGGCGCAGCGCGGCAAGGAGAGCCTGATCGGACTGGATCAGTCGAGCATCCGCATGTGCGCCGGCCTCCCGACCGGTACGACGAAGGACGGCCGTGGCGAAATCTGGATGTATGAGCACACGACCTCACCGCCCGGCGGTGTGGCGCCGCCCACCTTCACGGTGCCGCCGGGATTTAATGTCGGCGGCTCGGCCCCATCAGGTTATTGTCGCGTGCAACTGCGCTTCGCTTCCGGCAAAGTCGCGGAAGTGCAATATGCCGGCGCGACCGACATCCTCGACGCGCGGGATGCCGCCTGCGGCCAGATCGTGCGGACTTGTCTGGACTACAAGCCAGGCAAGCAGGCCGACGCGCGATAGAGCTGTTGCCGAGCTGAGCGAGTCGAGAGGACACGTGCCGAACCTCCGGCGTCATTGCGAGCGCAAGCGAAGCAATCCAGACCTCCTCCGCGGATGCAGGCTGGATTGCTTTGTCGTTTTCGCTCCTCGCAATGACGGGCTTAGTTGAAGGCGCTCATCTGCAACCTAATCGGCGGATGCGCTAATGCATGATGAGCGCCACTCTTCCGATCGCTTTGCGCTCGATCAAGAGCCGCATCGCTTGCGCATACTCCGCGAGCGGCAGGCGATGCGAGATGTTGGGGCGGACGCGCCCCGCCTCCGCCCATTGCAACAGCGCCTGCATGCGGGCTTCCGCCAATGCGGGATTTTTCCGCGCTGCTTCTCCGGCGCGCACGCCCAGCACGCTTGCGCCCTTGATCAGCACGAGATTGGTGCGGGCAAGGCCGATGCCGCCGGTGAATCCGATGACGAGCAGACGCGCACCCCAGGCGATGCAGCGCAGGCTGTTTTCGAAGATCTCACCGCCCACCGGATCGAACACGACGTCCGCGCCGCGCCCGCCGGTGATGCGCTTGACGGCATCGCGGAACGGCTCACGGGAATAGAGCACGAGATGATCGGCGCCGCGTGCCTGCGCCACACTGAGCTTCTGTTCCGATGATGCGGCCGCGATCACGGTCGCGCCGAGCAGCTTGCCGATCTCGACGGCCGCAAGCCCGACGCCGCCGCCCGCGCCATGCACCAATAACACCTCGCCGGCTTGAAGCTGCCCGCGGTCCACCAGCGCATGATACGCCGTGCCGTGGGCGGCAAGAAAAGTCGCCCCCTCCGCATAATCGAAATTTCCGGGCAAGGGCGTGAGCTGCGTCGGCGCGACCACCGCTTCCTCCGCATAGGCGCCGTAGCGCATGCGCACGATCACCTTCTCGCCAAGGGCAACGCCGCGCACCGCGCCGTCCATTTCGACCACGTCGCCCGCGGCCTCCACGCCGGGCGTGAACGGCAGCTCCGGCTTGAGCTGATATTCGCCCGCCGCCATCAGTATATCGGGAAAGTTGATCCCGGCCGCGCGGATGGCGATCCGCACCTGGCCCTCGCGTAGCGGCTGCGATGCAAGTTGTTCTAGCCGCAGCCGCTCGGGCGGTCCGAGCTCGCGGCACACCACCGCCTTCGGCATCAGGCGGCGCGCTCCTTGCGCCGCGCTAACGCCTCGCGGATCAGCGGCAGGCGATCATTGCCGAAATACATATCGGTCTCGTCGAGGAAGATGGTGGGCGAGCCGAAGCCGCCGCGCGCCATGACTTCATCCGTATTGGCCTTGAGCTGGTCCTTGATCGCCTGCTGGCCAATGCCGGCGAAGAATGTCTGGGGATCGACACCCACGCGCAGGCAGATCTCCGCGAGCACCGCGTCCTGCGAGATGTCCTTGTCCTCGCTCCAATAGGCCTCGAACACCGCACGCGCAAACGGCACGATCTCCTTACCCGCCCAGATGCAGCCGCGCATCGCCTTCACGCTGTTCACCGGAAACACCGTGGGCGGCATCTTGATCGCAAGTCCAGCCGAGCGCGCCCAATCGCCAAGGTCTTTGAGCATGTAGCGCTGCTTCAGCGGCACCGGCTTTTCCCGCGACGCATAGACGCTCGGGTTGACCGTGTTGAAGACGCCGCCGACGAGGATCGGCCGCCACGAAATCTCCTCGCCGAACTCTTTTGCGAGCGGCTGGATGTTGTGGAAGGCAAGATAAGTCCAGGGGCTGGAACAGTCGAAGAAGAATTCAATCATTGGGGTTTCCCATTTCTCGGTCTTCATCCTGAGGAGCCGTCTCCAAGGATGAGCTTGTGGCATTAACTCGGGCCTCATGGTTCGAGACGCGCTTGGCGCTCCTCACCATGAGGAACTCCCTTCTCACTTTCTCCCCGCCATCTCCCTCGCGCGCTGGCCGAACATGTTGCGGCGCGCCTCCTCATCGAACGGCTCCTTGACGAACTTGCCGATCGCAAGCCCGGCCTGCACCTGCGGCCGCGCCCGGACCTCTGCGTACCAACGCTTGACGTTGGGATAATCGTCCAGCGTAAAGCCCTGCGCCTTGTGCGTCATGGTCCAGGGAAAGCAGGCGATGTCGGCGATGGAATAATCGCCGGCGACATAGGCGCCGGTCTTGCCGAGCTGCACGTCGAGCACGTGATAGAGCCGCGCCGCCTCGTCGCGGTAGCGCTGGATCGCATACGCAATCTTTTCCGGCGCATAGAGCGCGAAATGGCCGTGCTGGCCGAGCATCGGGCCCAAGCCGCCCATCTGCCACATCACCCATTGAACGACCCTGGATCGGCCGCGCAGGTCGGCCGGCAAGAAGCGGCCGGTCTTTTCGGCGAGATAGATCAGGATCGCACCGGTCTCGAACACGGAGAACGGCTCGCCGCCATCGGCCGGCTCATGATCGACGATCGCCGGTATGCGGTTGTTGGGGCTGATCGCCAGGAATTCGGGACGAAACTGCTCGCCGGCGCGGATATCAACCGGGATCACTTTGTAGGGAAGCCCGAGCTCCTCCAGCATGATCGAGATTTTCCAGCCGTTCGGCGTCGGCGCGTAATAGAGGTCGATCATGGTCTCCCCGTACGCCCCCGGCAGGATTTGGCCGAAAGACGCGCTTCGCGCTTTTGCCCACCGGGACGATGACTGTTGTTCTGTACCTTGAGCATAAGACATGGCACAGAGAGGCTCAATCAGACAGAAAGGGAGGTGCCCATGCTGTTTCCGACCACCATCGCCGGCTCGCTGCCGAAGCCGGAATGGCTCGCCGAGCCCAACATCCTCTGGGCCCCCTGGAAAAGCGCCGGCGAGCAGCTTTCGCGCGCCAAGCGCGACGCGACCCTGCTTTGGCTCAAGCTGCAGGAAGATTTCGGCATCGACATCGTCACCGAAGGCGAGCAGTCGCGGCAGCATTTCGTGCACGGCTTTCTGGAGAAGATCGACGGCATCGATTTCGCCCACAAGGTCGAAATGGGAATCCGTGCCGACCGCTACAAGGCGATGGTGCCGCAGGTGGTCGCGCCGCTCAGGCTAAAGGGCCGCGTCCACGCGGATGAGGCGCGCGTCGCCCGCACCCACACGGCGCGAAAACTGAAATTCACCCTGCCCGGCCCGATGACCATCATCGACACCATCGCGGATCGCTATTATGGCGATCGCGTCAAGATGGCGTTTGCTTTCGCCGAGCTGCTCAACGAGGAAGCCAAGGCGCTTGCCGCCGACGGCGTCGACCTCATCCAGTTCGACGAGCCCGCCTTCAACGTCTACATGGCCGAGGTCAATGACTGGGGCATCAAAGCACTGGAGCGCGCCGCCGAAGGGCTGACCTGCGCAACCGCCGTGCACATCTGCTACGGCTACGGCATCAAGGCCAACACCGACTGGAAGCAGACGCTGGGCAGCGAATGGCGACAATATGAACAGATCTTTCCGGCGATCGACAAGAGCAGCATTCAGCAGGTCGCGATCGAATGCCGCAATTCGCACGTGCCGCTTGACCTGTTGTCGGCTCTCCCGAACAAGCTGGTGCAGGCCGGCGTGATCGATGTCGCCAGCGACGAGGTCGAGACAGCGGAGGATGTCGTCAAGGTGATCGAGGCTGTGCTGAAATTCGTGCCGAGGAGCAACATCATCGCGACGACCAATTGCGGCATGGCGCCGATGCGCCGGGATATTGCCGAAGCCAAGCTCGCCGCGCTCGGCGCCGGCGCAAGGCTCGCGCGCGAGAAGCTCGGCTGATGCGGTAAGCGATCCCGACCGTTGTAGCCGGCGTGAGCGACAGCGATGCGCGAGTGTCCCGTATGGCGCCGGCGCTTGTGCGGGCTACGTTCTCGCGCTCGGATGCAACACCGGCCGGTAGCCCGCGATGAGTGCCCGCAACGTCGAGGGCGGCGTCAGCAGCATCGGATCTTGCAACTCACTCGATGCTTTCACATAGCCCGCCGGCGACCATTTGAGCGGCCTGCCCTGTGCGATCAAAAAGCTGTCCGCCCCGGCCTGCACCATCGTACCATCAGGCAGCTCTTGCAGCGGCATCGGCAGCGGATGCAGCCGTTTCCTGCCGCGGTCCAGCCGCTCACGATGCAGAACCGCATCCATTTCGCCCGCCAACAGATGGCCGCAGCCATTGCCTTTCTCCCAGGCGCTGCGAAAGCGATTGGCATCGTCACGCCGGCAGAAGAAGCACGGCCGATGCCCGGCCGCGAGCGCGGTGGCTTCGTCGAGAAAGAACAGCTCGGTCCAGCTTCGGCCGCCCATCACCTTGCGCCGGCGGCCGCGAAACTCCAGGACACAGGTGAGCCAGGCCGGCGTCGACCAGCGCTTTCGCAGCAAGGTCCTGGTGGCGGGATCGTGGATGATGCCGCGATTGCCGACGAACAGGCCGCGCTCGGGCGTGGCGATGATGTCCCCTAGCGGGGTGACGCGGTTTTGCAGGGGCATGGTGCCAGGCACTCCACCGTCATTCCGCGGCGCTCGCGTCGGCGAGCGAACCCGGAACGGCGGCGCTCCGTTCACGCCGCCCCATCACGGATCGGCGGCTGGAAGGACAGCGCGGTATCCCACGGGAAGAAGATCCAGGTGTCCTGCGACACCTCGGTGATGAAGGTGTCGACCAGCGGCCGCCCCTTCGGCTTGGCATAGACGGTGGCGAAGTGTGCATCGGGCAGCATCTCGCGCACCAGCCGCCCGGTCTTGCCGGTGTCGACGAGATCGTCGACGATCAGAAGCCCCTTGCCGGTGCCGCCGCCGAGCTTCGCGGTTTCCTCCGAAATACCCTTCAACACCTTCAGATCGCCCTGCTTGGTGTGATCGTAGCTTGCGATGCAGACGGTATCGATGACGCGCACGCCAAGCTCGCGCGCCACGATCGCCGCCGGCACCAGCCCGCCGCGGGTGATCGCGATCACCGCCTGGAACGGCCCGACCTCGTTCAGCCGCCAGGTCAGCGCCCGGCAATCCCGGTGAAACTGGTCCCATGAGACCGGAAAGGCCTTGCCCGCGCGCTCCTGCGCGGTGAGTTCAGAGCTTCGTTCAACCATGTATCAGATCCATTGTATTAAGAAGTCGTGCTGCCATGCAGTTGCTTGAGCATCTCCTTCACGGCCTCCATCGCGGCGTTGAGCTTGTCCGGGTCGCGTGAGCGGACCACGAGATTGGTGTTGGGCTTCTTGTCCTCGTCGATGAAGGGATAGCTGCCGATGATTGTATCGGGATGCGCCTGCGCGATCGCGCGCAACGGCCCGCCGATGTCGCCCTCCCTGCAATTGGCGCGCACCGTGTCCGACAGCATCTTGACGCCGGATCTCAGCTTGGGCGAGATGATGTCCATCATCGCCTGCATGATCGAGGGCACGCCGGCCATCACGATGACGTTGCCGATCTTGAAGCCCGGCGCCAGGATGGTCGCGCTTTGGATCAGCTCGGCGCCATCGGGAATCCGCGCCATCCGCAGGCGGGCCTCGTTCAGCTCGCCCGGGTTCTGAAACCGTTCCTTGAACCGCGCCACCACTTCGGGATGATGATCGATGCCGACGCCGAATGCTTTTGCGACCGCATCGGCGGTAATGTCGTCATGGGTCGGGCCGATGCCGCCTGTCGTGAAGACATAGGTGTACCGGGCGCGCAGCGCATTCAACGCCGCGACGATGTCGTCCTCATCGTCCGCCACCACCCGCACCTCCTTCAGGTCGATCCCGATATTGGTCAGGTATTCCGCAATAAAGCCGATGTTCTTGTCCTTGGTCCGTCCGGACAGGATCTCGTCGCCGATAACCAAAAGCCCGGCGGTGACGATCTCAGTCATGACCTCTCCCTAAATCTTGTCCCTTCCCGCGTCACCCCAACTTGCCGGGCCGACAGCTTGAAGTCACGGGATTTTGCTGCCGAAATAAGCACAAGCGAGCCATTTTTTCGGGCAGCATTCGAAACTTCGTCGGCAAATGCCGCCTCCCAATGCATATCGCGCTGGCCCGACCCTTGCTACCATCCCTTCAAGTCATGCACTGTTACGCACTGGCTCAAGGGGGACCTCAGGTTCGATGGCAGTTGCGTTCGATGAAATGAACGGCCCCGGCGGCGATATCCGCGCGGCCTATTCCGAACTCTCCCGCTGGCTGAAGGAGACCCCGCCGGACGCCCTCCAATATCGCCGCCAGGAGGCGGAGCTCCTGTTCCGCCGGATCGGCATCACCTTTGCCGTTTATGGCGACTCCGAGGCCCAGGAGCGGCTGATTCCCTTCGATGTGATTCCCCGAATCCTGTCGGCCAGGGAATGGACGATCCTGGAAAAGGGCCTGAAGCAGCGGGTGCGCGCGCTCAACATGTTCCTGAGCGACATCTATCATAACCGCGATATCCTGCGCGCCGGCATCATTCCGGACGATCTGATCTTCCAGAACCCGGTGTTCCGCCCCGAGATGAACGGCCAGGACGTGCCACATGACGTCTATGTCCACATTGCCGGCATCGACATCGTCAGGGTCGATGCGGAAGACTTCATCGTGCTGGAGGACAATGCCCGCACGCCCTCGGGCGTCTCCTACATGCTGGAAAACCGCGAAATCATGATGCGGCTGTTTCCGGACCTGTTCGCGCGGCATCGCATCGCGCCGGTCGAGCGCTACCCGGACGAGTTGCTCGCCGCCTTGCGCTCGGTGGCGCCCCGGAGCGCCTCGGCCGAGCCGACGGTCGCGCTGATGACGCCTGGTGTCTACAACTCCGCCTATTACGAGCATTCGTTCCTGGCCGATAAGCTCGGCATCGAGCTCGTCGAGGGGCGCGACCTCATCGTCAAGAACGACGAGGTCTTCATGCGCACCACGGAAGGCTTAAAGCGCGTGGACGTGATCTACCGCCGGGTCGATGACGACTTCCTCGATCCCCTGACCTTCCGGCCCGACTCGGTGTTAGGGGTGCCCGGGCTGATGTCCGCCTATGCGGCCGGCAACATCACGCTTGCCAACGCGGTCGGCACCGGGATCGCCGACGACAAGGCGATCTATTCCTACATGCCTGATGTCGTGAAATTCTATCTTGCCGAGGAGCCGATCTTAAAGAACGTGCCGACCTGGCGCTGCCGCGAGCCCAAGGATCTCGCTTACGTGCTCGACAATCTCGACGATCTCGTGGTGAAGGAAGTGCACGGCTCCGGCGGCTACGGTATGCTGATCGGCCCCGCCGCGACCAAGGCCACCATCGAGGCCTTCCGCGACAAGCTCAAACGCGAGCCCGAGGGCTTTATCGCCCAGCCGACGCTGGCGCTCTCGACTTGCCCGACCTGCACCGAATCCGGCCTCGCTCCGCGCCATGTCGACCTGCGCCCCTTCGTGCTGACGGGGCGCGACCGCACCACCATTGTGCCGGGCGGGCTCACCCGCGTGGCGCTGAAGGAGGGCTCGCTGGTGGTCAATTCCAGCCAGGGCGGTGGCACCAAGGACACCTGGATATTGGACGAGTAACGCATGCTCTCGCGCACCGCCGAAAACCTGTTCTGGCTGGCCCGCTATGTCGAACGCGCCGAATATATCGCACGCACCATCGACGCGACCTTGCGCGTCACCGCGCTGCCCGCCGC
The DNA here is from genome assembly GCF_000472385.1 of Bradyrhizobium sp. ARR65. Classification (GTDB taxonomy): domain Bacteria; phylum Pseudomonadota; class Alphaproteobacteria; order Rhizobiales; family Xanthobacteraceae; genus Bradyrhizobium. Next base: position 79,730 of record NZ_AWZU01000004.1, on the reverse strand, counting down.
CTATATCGGCAAGACCAATGAATGGGAGTCGGCGCTGCTCACCGCCGGCGTCAGCCAAAGCTTCTATGAGACTTACGACGAAGCCAATGAGCACAACGTCGTCGAATATCTCTCCTTCAATCCCGCCAATCCCTCCTCGATCAAGAACTGCGTCGAGCAGGCGCGGCTGAACTCACGCTCGGTGCGCACCGCGCTGACCAGCGAAATGTGGGACACCATCAACGGCGCCTGGATCGAGCTGCAGGAGGTCTGGACCAAGGGCACCACGAGCCGCGAGCAACTGGCGCGCTTCCTGCGCTTCGTGCAGGAAACCTCGCTGCGCTTCGACGGCTCGGCCTACCGCACCATGCTGCGCAACGACGCCTATTGGTTCTCCAGGCTAGGCCTGCACCTGGAACGCGCCGACAACACCGCGCGCATCCTCGACGTCAAATATCACGTGCTGCTGCCCGAGGAGGAGCATGTTGGCGGTCCGCTCGACTTCTACCAATGGAGCTCGATCCTGCGCTCGGTCTCGGCGCTGACCGCCTATCACTGGGTCTATCGCGAAACTCTAAAACCCTGGCTGATCGCCGACCTCCTGATCCTCAACGACACGCTGCCGCGCTCGCTCGCGAGCTGCTACGGCAACCTGGTGCGCAACCTCGACCAGATCGGCGTCGCCTATGGCCGCCAGGGCCCCGCCCAGCGCCACGCCCGCGGCATCCGCAACCGGCTCGAGCACAGCCATATGGACGACATCTTCCAGAGGGGCGTGCACGAGTTCATCCAGGAGTTCATCGCGGACAATGCGCGGCTGGGGGAGATCATTGCGAAGCAGTATTTGATTTGATGACCTCTCCGGCTCGGGTATGGTCTGCCCAACCAGAATGACCGTCCGCCATGCGCCTGAAAATCTCCCACGCCACCACCTACCGCTACGATCCGCCCGCCTCCGGCGTGATCCAGATCCTGCGGATGACACCCGGCAGCCATGACGGCCAGTACGTCGCGGACTGGCAGATCGACGTCTCCACCGATTCCCGCCTCGACGCCCATGAGGACGCGTTCGGCAACGTCATCCATGTGATGACGAACGGCAACACTGCCGATCTCACCATCACCGTGGAGGGACAGGTCGAGACCCACGACAATGGCGGCGTGCTGCGCGGCACGGATGAGCGCTTTCCGCCAGGGCTATTCCTGCGCCAGACCGCGCTGACCGCGATCAATCCCGCGATGGCGAATTTCGTGCGCGAGCTGCGCGCGGAATCCGAAGGTGACGTGCTCGGCTTCCTGCATGCGCTGATGACCCACGTCAACGAGCACATGACCTTCGACGAAGACCCGACCCACAGCGGCACCTCGTCTGCGGAAGCCTTCGCGCTCAAGCGCGGCGTCTGCCAGGACTACGCGCATATCTTCATCGCGTGCGCCCGCAGCGGCGGCGTGCCCGCGCGCTTCGTCTCTGGCCACTTCCTCCGCTCCGATGGCATGATCAATCAGCCCGCCGGCCACGCCTGGGCGGAAGCCTATGTGCCCGATCTGGGCTGGGTCGGTTTCGATGCCGCCAACTGCATCTGCACCACCGACTCCCATGTCCGCGTTGCCATCGGCCTTGATTATCTCGGCGCAGCGCCGGTGCGCGGCACCCGCTACGGCGGCGGCACCGAGACGCTCTCGGTTGCGGTGAAGGTTGAGCAAGCCGGGCGGCCCGGACAGTGGCAGTCGCAATCGCAGTGAGCTCTTGTCTCCGTCATTCCGGGGCGCTCGCGCCAGCGAGCGAACCCGAATCCGGAGGTTGTGGCGCAAGTTTGGCCAACCGGATTATTGGTCTGACGCCGGATTGTGCTTCGCTTCTAAGCCGCGCCACGGGCTGGCTCAACCGTTAGCCAACCAAATCGCAAAGACCCGAATCACTTTGAACCTCATCGAAACTTGCTTAGCGCTGCCTTTAGACGAGTGGGATCGACACGAGTGATAATGACCCGCTGATCGGGCAGCCCGTTGAAGCTTGCGAAATAAAAGCGTCCCTGGGGGTCCCATGCATCATAACCTGTATGAACATGGAGACCGTGCAGCGCGGGATCCAGCTCCGAAAGAGCGCACAGCCGTAGTGTTTTTCCGGTACTGAGATCGAACTCGTAAAGTGATGTAAAGTCGCTTGGTTGTGGCGACGTGCTCGTCGCCGCGTAAACCCTGCTTCCGTCTGCGGTTACATCAAACAACCAGATATATGTAGGTAGTGCGTGTCGGTTGGTTTCGATCTGACCAAGGTACGACCAGGAAGGACCATCGTCATCGAAGCGATAAACGTGGCCTCGATCGTCTGAGAAGAAGCACCGCTTTTTCTTGGCCAGACATTGGCCGACTTCAAGAGCTTGCCCCTCCTGCAATTGCCAATCTTTTCTCTCGCCGAATCCAGTTTCTGGATCATAGTAGTGGACGTGCCCGTATACTGATGGGCTGTTTGTATTGGTCGCGGTGAAGTAGAGACGGCCGCGGGAGTCCACCCACATCACCCGTCCGGTATAGACGTACGATTGGTCATACGAGGCCGGCCGCCCCAGAACATCCGTTCGGCCACGCGCGACGTCGTATCGATAGATCTCGCCTGTAGGAACGCCCGCGCCATAAATGACGTTTCGCACCGGATCGGAAGCGAGAGTCACCACATTCCCGTGCGCCACGGCACTGCCGCCAGGCTCCAAGGCGCTTAAGTCTGAAAATTTGTTCGAGATGGGATCGTAGGCATACCAATGAAAACCGCGTCGGGTGAGGTATTCGTCATCCAGCGTCGAGCGGTCCATGGTTCCAACGTAGATTTTGCCTCGGTGCCAAAGCGGGCGGGTATGGAATTTTTGTGCTGTTTCGCCAGGCATCCAGTTCGCCATTGCTTCAGACGCGGACCGCGCATCGCCCACGAACTGAAGCTTACCTTCTCGCCAGTTGAGCCTGTAAAGGGCCGCATTCGTAACGTGATCCATCCCGGCCACATAGATATCACCGTCCGGTGAGGACGCCGTCGCATGCCAACTCTGTGTGGGTCGAAGCCCGTTCGGCGTATCAGGTAAGGTCCAATGCCAAACGCCATCGAGTTGGCCCGGCCGGCCGACTTCGGCATCGCTCGTCCAAGGGGGTGAAATCTGGCCGAAGACGACAGAGCCAAAACCAGCAATGGCAATGTCAATGAGGCATATGAGAGCAAGAAGCCGCATGACAATCTCTCCTGGCTGATGCCAATCGAAGCGCGACTAACCCGGCCCGGAATGTTACCAATAATAGGAAAAAAGGGGCCCCCTCATTTGCGCCGGGCGCCCCGCCAGTGGACTCTGGCACCGACTGGCGCAATTCCCCGTTCGAAAAATGTCCGGTACAGGAGCAGCCCATTTAGCCGACCAGCAGATATCGGGAGGACAACAACATGAGGATGCAGGGCAAGACGATAATCGCTTCCATCCTAGCTGCAGTGATACTCTCGGCAACAGCCAGCGCTCAACAGGCGCCATCCCCACCTCCGGCAATCCCTTACGGAGCGCCACTGGGGCTCGAGGCAGCCAAAAAAATAATGGCTGCCGCGGAAGCGGAGGCCGTAAAGAACAATTGGGCGATGGCCATCGTCATCCTCGACAGCACGGGCCACATGGTGATGCTGCACAAGCTCGACAATACCCAATACGGCTCTCTTATGGCTGCCGAGGACAAGGCACAAAGCGCTATCAACTACAGGCGCCCTAGCAAAGTGTTCGAGGATTTGGTGGCGCAGGGCGGCATCGGTTTGCGGTCATTGGCGCTCCGTGGGGCATCACCGCTGGAAGGCGGCATTCCCATCAATGTGGATGGCAAGATTGTCGGGGCGATCGGCGTCTCCGGCGGGACGTCAGTTCAGGATGGCCAAGTCGCAAAGGCGGGTGCCGACGCAGCGAAGTGAGACCCAACACGCGCGCTCGCGATCACCGAGGCCGTCTTGTCGGCGGCCTCGGTGTGTGCTCGTTGCCGCTTGGTGCTTCACGCATCTGGTCATGTCCGGTGCTGGGTCGGCTTCGATGCCGCCAACCGCATCTGCACCACGGATGCCTATGTCCGCGTCGCGATCGGCCTCGATTATCTCGGCGCCCCTCCGGTGTGCGCCACCCGCTATGGCGGCGGCACCGAGACGCTTTCGGTGGCAGTAAAGGTCGAACAGGCTGGGCGGCGCCGGCAGTGGCAGTCGCAATCACAGTGAGTCCTTGTCTCCGTCATTCCGGGGCGCTCGCGCCAGCGAGCGAACCCGGAATCCGGAGGTTGTGGCGCGAGATTCCGAATTCGCGATTTCGTCGCGTCCCGGAATGACGGCTCACGCTTGGCCCATCCGCCGTACGCGCTTTCAAGAAATCCGAGATGCGGTGTCGGACCGGCGGAGTGTCATTCGTCCTCGGGGTATGGCGCCTGATCGGCGTCGACGTCCCTCCCCTCCATTCACAAGGAAAAAAAGAGTATGCCCAACACCGTACGCTTGCACCGCGTTCTGGCAACCAGCCCAGAGAAGGTCTATCGCGCGTTCGTCGAGGCCGACGCGCTCGCGAAATGGCTCCCGCCCAACGGCTTTGCCTGCACCGTGCATCACCTGGAAGCAAAGGTCGGCGGCACGTTCAGAATGTCCTTCCGGAACTTCACAACGGGCAAAAGCCACGTCTTTGGCGGCGAATATGTCGAACTCGTTCCGGGCGAACGCCTGCACTACACGGACAAATTCGACGATCCCAATCTGCCCGGCGAGATGCGGGTGACCGTAACGTTGAAAAAGGTATCGGTCGGCACCGAGCTGGAAATCGTGCAGGCAGGCATACCGGACGTGATTCCACCCGAGGCTTGCTACCTCGGTTGGCAGGAGTCGCTGCGAAACCTGGCAAAGCTGGCCGAGCCTGAAATCAATCAATAGGTCCTATGGCGGATCAGCCAAGCGTAATCCGCCACGAGCTGAGACGGCCGCCGCCATTGACAGCCGTAGGATCGGATAACGGGCCGTTCGAGGCCCGTTACAGAAGGATGGTTGAGCGTGAGCGAACCCCATCACTTCGCCTCCACAAGCTCTATGGGTTTCGCTTCGCTCTACCCTTCCATACTACGGATACAGTGATTTGCCCGACGAGCACGCGCCCGCAAATTCTTGTCAACCCTCGCACGCGAAAATATTTCTGTTTTTCCGAAACCAGAATCAGTCGTATCCTCCGCGCATCCCGCCTCGCTTGCAGAGGGCGTATCGCGATCGTCACGAAACGTGAGGCGGGGATGCGGTGGCCGTGAATGCGCCGACAGACGAGCGGCGGCTTTTGCGGACGGCGAAGCCGTGTGGTCCTGGCGCGCCCAGGCAGGCGCTAAGTTCTCGCGCATCATGCGCGAAAACGACGGTGGCAAAGGCTGGTTCACCGGGGAGCGCGGAGTAAGCCGTAAACCACTGCGCAGGGAAGGCCGGAGTGATTGCCGCGCTCACCTGTGGTCAACGCGCTCGCGCAAATTCCTTTTGCGCGGGGGCCCCGGGTGCAGCGGCCACCCGGCCTTCCCTGCGCCCTCTGTTCTCGATGGGGCGCCTTTTCCCTTCAACCGGCGCACAATTGTGCGGCGGGAACGCGCAGGCGTGCCTTTGGGATTTGGGTTGGAGGCCCCGCCGAAATTCGCTACTAGTTGCCGGCCGATCACCTTAAACGGTTCGGGGGACGGAAATGACCTACTGTTGCGGAATTCTGGTGCGGGACGGGCTTGTCATGATCGCGGACACCCGGACCAATGCCGGACTCGACAACGTCTCCACTTTCCGCAAGCTCCACATCTTCGCCAAACCCGGCGAGCGCATCATGGCGATCGCAAGTGCGGGCAATCTCGCCATCAGCCAGTCGGTGCTGTCGACGCTGACGGAAGGCATGGAAGACCCACACACCGGCGAGATCGAGACGCTGATGAACGCGCCGACCATGTTCCAGGCGGCGCAGCGCATCGGCAAGGCGATCCGCGCGGTACACGCGACCGAGGGCGCGGCCTTGAGGGCCGAAGACATCAATTTCGATGTCTCCTTCCTGTTCGGCGGCCAGATCAAGGGCGCGCGGATGCGGCTGTTCATGATCTATCCGGCCGGCAACTTCATCGAATGCACGACCGATACGCCGTACCTGCAGATCGGGGAGCACAAATACGGAAAGCCGGTGCTTGACCGCGCCATGCATTACGATGTCGAGCTGTATGAGGCGCTCAAGACCGGCTTGATCTCGATGGACTCGACCATGCGCTCCAATCTTGGCGTCGGTCTTCCCATCGACGTGCTGGTGGTTCGCACCGACGTGTGCGACGCCGATCTCAATCACCGCATCGAGGCCGGCGAGCCATATTTCCACGATCTGCGCTCGCGCTGGTCGGCAGCGCTGCGCGCCGCGCATCGGAACATTCCGCTGCCGCCCTACAAGAGCGAATACGAAGCCAAGAGGCAGAACAAGGAAGGAAACCTATGAGCGAAGCACAGAAGATTGCGGTCGTGACCGGCGCAGGGACCGGCGTGGGGCGCGCCGCGGCGCTGGCGCTGATGAAGGCCGGCTTCACCGTGGTGCTGGTCGGCCGGCGCCTCGACAAGCTGCAGGAGACGCAAAAGCTCGGCGAGAGCGTTGGAAAGAGCCTGCCTGTAGTGGCCGACATGACCGACCCCGGCTCGATCGCGGCGCTGTTTGCGAAAGTGACGGAGACCTACGGCCGGCTCGACCTCTTGTTCAACAATGCCGGCATGGGCGCACCGGCGGTGCCGTTCGAGGACTTGCCGTTGTCGCAATGGCAGGCGGTGGTGAACACGAACCTGACCGGCCCCTTCCTCTGCACCCAGCACGCCTTCCGCATCATGAAGGACCAGACCCCGCGCGGCGGCCGCATCATCAACAACGGCTCAATCTCCGCGCATGCACCGCGGCCGCTATCGGCCGCCTACACCTCGACCAAGCACGCCATCACGGGGTTGACCAGGGCGAGCAATCTCGACGGCCGTGCCTATGACATCGCCGTTGGCCAGATCGACATCGGCAATGCCGCGACGCCAATGACCGATCGCATGGTCGAAGGCGTGCTGCAGCCCGACGGGCGCAAGATCCCCGAGCCGCGCATGGACGCCAAGGCCGTCGGCGATGCGGTCGCCTACATGGCGACGCTGCCGCTCGACGCCAACGTGCTGTTCATGACGGTGATGGCCTCGAAGATGCCGTTCGTGGGACGGGGCTAGAGCGAACGTTTGGGACCGAAAGCGCCCATCTCTAACCCGTCATCCTGAGGGGGCCGCGAACCGCGGCCGTCTCGACGGATGAACGGCCCCGCTGCTGCAGCCGGGCCATCGCCCTTCGAGGCCTCCGCTGCGCGAAGGCACCTCAGGGTGACGGTGATGGTTGGGAGCGCGATTGCTTCGAACACCCTACTCCAGCCTGTCCACATCGCGCAGCGTTGGAAACAGCTTCATCCAGAGCAGCGCGATGGCGATCGTGGCGACACCGCCGAGCACGGCCGCCGGCATGGTGCCGAACAACGCGGCGGTGACGCCACTCTCGAACTGGCCGAGGTTGTTGGAGGCGTTGATGAAGAGGAAATTCAGCGCCCCCACCCGCCCGCGCATCTCGTCAGGCGTCGCCAATTGCACGAGCGAGAAGCGGATCACGACGCTGACGGTGTCGGCCGCCCCAAGCGCCGCGAGCGCCAGCACCGACAGCCACATCCATTGCGAGACCGCGAATACGACGGTGGCCGCGCCGAACACGATCACGGCCTGAAACATCCGCATGCCGACACGTCGGCGGATGGTATGGCGCGCCAACAGCGTGGTCATCAACAGCGCACCAACCGCAGGCGCGGCACGCAGGATGCCAAGCCCCCACGGCCCGGTCGCAAGGATGTCGCGGGCATAGATCGGCAAGAGCGCCGTGACGCCGCCGAACAGCACCGCAAACAGATCGAGCGAGATCGTGCCGAGGATGGGAGGACTCTTGCGGATGAAATGCACACCGGCGAACAGGTCACCCGGCGTTGCGGCGCGCTTGGGCGCGGCCGATTGCGTGAGCTGGATCGCGCCTGCGAACAGCGCGGCAGACAGCCAAAACAGCACCATCAATGCGTAAGGCAAAGCCGGCGAGACTGCATAGGCGAAGCCGCCGAGTGCAGGTCCCGCAATCGTCGCCAATTGGGCCGAACCACTCGACAAAGCAGTGGCGCGCTGGAGCGAGCCCTCGGGCGCGATCAAGGGCAACAGCGCCGCGGTTGCCGGCATCTCGAAGGCGGCCGTGGTTCCCAACACGAGGGTGGCAACAAAGATGTCGATCACCGTGAGCCAGCCGGCAAAAGCGCCCCAGGCGAGAAAGGCCGTCGTCAGCGCCTGCGCAAGCTGGCACGCCTGCACGATCCGCTTGCGCTCGTAGCGGTCTACCGCGTGTCCCGCCACGAACACCAGCAGCGCGGTCGGGAGAAAACCGACCAAGCCGACGGCGCCGAGCGCGAATGCGCTGCCGGTGAGATCGTAGATCTGCCAGCCCATCGCCACGATCCCGATCAGGCTGGAAAAGCGCGAGAGGCTTCGCGACGACAGGAAGAAGAGAAACGAGCCTTGCCTGAGCAGCGTGCCGGCGCCCGCGGACGTTGTGGAGGACATGGCTGATCGGTGGCTGAGGAAGGCTGCCTTGTCAATTGCTCTTGACGCGGGGCGGTCCGGCATTGCGCTGCCGTCTCGCCTCGGCATAATCACGCAAGGGCGCGTTCCGCGGGGGATACATGCTTCGACTGCAATCGGCGATCGGGATCGTTGCCTTGCTGGCGATCGCCTGGGCTTTCGGCGAGAACCGCCGTGCGGTATCGCTCAAGCAAGCGGCCATCGGCCTTGCGGCCACGCTGGTCACGGCGGTCGTTCTCGTCAAGCTTCCGCTGGTTGCGCACGCGTTCGGCGCGATCAATGATGCGGTCGACACGATCTCGGCGGCCTCCCGCGCCGGCACCTCCTTCGTCTTCGGCTATATCGGCGGCGGCCCCGCGCCGTTCGACGTCAAGGCGCCGGGTGCCGATTTCATCCTGGCGTTCCAGGCGCTGCCGATCGTGCTTGTCATGAGCGTGCTGACGACGCTGTTGTTCTACTGGCGCGTGCTGCCGCCGATCGTGCGCGGCATGGCTTGGCTGCTCGAGCGGACGCTCGGCGTCGGTGGCGCGGTGGGGCTGTCCACGGCGGCCAACATCTTCCTCGGCATGGTCGAGGCGCCGCTGTTCGTGCGGCCATACCTGGCGCAGATGACGCGCAGCGAATTGTTTCTGGTGATGACCGGCGGCATGGCCGGCATCGCCGGCACGGTGCTGGTGCTCTACGCCACGCTGCTGGCGCCGATCATTCCGGATTCCGCGGCGCATTTCGTGATCGCCTCGGTGCTCGGCGCCCCCGCCGCGATCCTCATCAGCCTGATCATGGTGCCCGAAACTGGCGATCATCTCACTGGCGGTGCGCTCGGCGACGATCCCAAGATGGTCGCTTCCAGCACCATGGATGCGATCGTCAAGGGCACGACAGCCGGGCTCGAACTGTTGCTGAATATCGTTGCCATGCTGATCGTGCTGGTGGCGCTGGTCTATCTCGCCAATGCGATCCTTGGTCTATTGCCGCACGTCGGCGGCAGCGCGATTTCGCTGCAGCGCCTGCTCGGGCTCGTCATGGCGCCGGTGTGCTGGCTGATGGGCCTTCCGTGGTCGCAAGCAGTCACCGCAGGCAGCCTGATGGGTACCAAAACGGTGCTCAACGAACTGATCGCCTATGTCGATCTCTCGAAACTCGCACCAGATGCGCTCGATCCCCGCTCCCGGCTGATCATGCTCTACGCGATGTGCGGCTTTGCCAATTTCGGCAGCCTCGGCATCATGATCGGCGGGCTCGGCACCACGGCGCCGGAACGACGCGACGAGATCAATTCGCTCGGGCTGAAGTCGATTGTCTCGGGCACGCTGACGACGTGCCTGATGGGCGCAATCGTGGGGGTGATGACGTGACCGCAGAACACTGTCATTCGGGGGCGCGTCGAGGACGCCAACCCGGAATGATGGAGTCAACGTTTCGGAAGCCCCAGCATCGGCAGCACCCTTGCCATCACGTAATCCGACCCCTCGGCAGTGAGATGCGCGTGATCGAAAGACAGCGGGACCCCGGTGACCGTCAATGGGCATTGCCGCTGCGGGCATACCGCATCGAGCACCGAGACATAATTGAAATGCCGGTTCGCCGGCAGCGCGGCCTTCATCATAGCGTCGAGCGCAAAAACGTCCGGCAGCACGAAATCCTCAGGCCGCGGCTCGAGCTTGCGCAAATGCGTGCGGATCAGCATCGAGGGCAGACGCGAGCGGAACTGCACCGCAGGACCCAAGAGTACCACGCGGATTCCCGAAGCCTCGAGCTGCTCCAGCGTGTTCCTGACATCCGCGATCATGCGATCGAAACGCGGCGGTCGCGCATATTCCAGCCAGTCCGCCGACATCACCACGACGTCTGGCCGCTGGCGCGCAAAAAACGCCTGCACCTGCACCGAAAAATTGCGGCAGGCGGCCGTGCCCTGAACCTGCGCATTCAGCGTCGCCATGCAGGCCGGCTGCGTTGCCTGCATAATGTTGACGGCCTGCGTGTCCACGGCATTGCGCAGCCCCTCATAATAATGCGCAGCAAGACTGTCGCCCCACAGCATCAGGTTGGTCTTGCCGGGCACGATCCGGAGACAAGCCTCATCGAATACGCCCGACGCTGGCGAAAAGCAGGTCCCGAAGCGATAGAGTGGCTGATAGGCGTAAGCATTGTAGGCATCGAGCGCCGCCTCGGCGCGATCGGTATCGGTCTGCGTCCGGCTCAGCATCACGCCGCCGGCGCTGCCGGCAAGCAGCACAGCCGAGCTTGCCGCGGCGAAACGATATGTGGCGCCGCGCGACGGCGCGAATTGGCGGGCCCGAAACGGCTGCTCGATATAGCGCCAGGAAAGGTAGGAAATAATCACGGCCACCGCGAACAACGCGACCTTGTCGCCGGCCTCCAGCACCAGACCAGGCTTGGAAAAGCGCGCGAAGGCGAGATGACGAAGAAGATATCGACGCCGACAAAGCCGCCATAGAGCGCCGGCGCCTCGAAATGAAAGGCGACCACGGACAGCACCGCGATGGCGCGCAGCCAGTCGATGTCTTCGCGATAGCCTGACGTCATGAAGGGTGGCGAACGGGAAAATCCCTCTCCCGCCAAACGCGAGAGAGGGATGAGGGCTTGGCTTTGGCGGGCAAGTCTTGAATCGTCTAGGCTGTCAATTCAACCGTCTTGAAGTCCGCCGGCAGAATCACTTCGAGCACTTCGGCGTCATCGGAATAATCCAGGATCATGTGCCTCACGCGCGGCGGCTGGGTCCAGGCGCTGCCTTCGCGCATCAAGGTCTCGCCTTGCCCCTCCATGTAGGTCTTCAGCCAGCCCTTCAGGACATAGACCATCTGAAAGTCGACATCGTGAAAATGCAACTTCGAAACTTTCTCCGGATTGCACGGACCCGTAAAACGGATCACATGCGCCCGCGCAAGCCCGCTTGTTGCGTCCGCAATGCCGAGATCGCGGTACTTCGCGTAGGCGCGCAGACCGTCGACCTTGAAGTCTTCCTCGCGATGATGGCTGACCGCAATGCGCTGTTTTGGTCTGGTGGTGGTACGTGCCTTTGCAGGCACGCCGCGGGCCTTGGACGTTGTGGGCTTGCGGGTGGATGATTTGGCGGTACCGCCACTCCACTTCTTCGTGACCGCGGGCCGAGCGGCCTGCCTCGTTGTCGCCTTTCGCTTAGGCATGTGTGCCTCCCTGATCGCTTGAGCGGAGGGAGGCTAACACAGTTGGCAAAACTGGGGTGGGCGTTCTCTCCTTCGTCGTCCACAAGCCCCGACTGCTCGAAGCTCGCCCATCCAAGGGCTTAGGTATGGACCCCGCGGTATGGGTCCTGGCTCTGCGCCGGGACGACCGGACTCAATGCAGCCGGAATACGCCGTCGACGGCGCGCAGTTCGGTCGGCCTGATCAGCCTGGAATGCGCCACGGTGACCGAGTACAGGGGCCCATCGAGCTTTTCCTGCCAGAAGGCGAGGAAATCCTGGAGTGCCGGGAATTTCGGAAACATATCGTAGTTCTGCCAGACATAAGTCTGCAGCAGCGAGGGATGATCCGGCATCCGATAGAGGATCTGCGCCGTCGTCAGCCCGTACCCCATGACCTGCTTCCGAAAGTCCTCGGAAACAACCCCAACCTGCGAAACCATTCCAACCTCCATTGCTGGAGCGCATGTCGGAGGTGGCCAAAGACCCCTTAAGAGCCACCCGGTGGAGATGCGCTCACATGAGAGAAATGTGACGCACTTAACCAATCCATCACAAGCCTAAACGTTTAACGTCTTGTTGAAATTTCTCGCTTTGGCAGCAGCTTACCGCGCCTGCTAACACCAGTTGCAGGCCATCCCGCCGCATTAAGCATGCTGGCCAGTTTTGGCAGACGCCGCTTTGGAGTGCCAATTTTTTCGCTAAAAGGGCTTGTCCGCGGCAAATTTCCCGCCTATCTCCAAGCGCGCTCGCGCTGGCACTCGCAGTGCGAGACTGCTAACATCCGGGAACTCTCTAACATCTTCAGTATCTTAGGAGGACTGCATGAAATTCCGTCCGCTTCACGACCGCGTCGTGGTTAAGCGCATCGACGCCGAAGAGAAGACTGCTGGCGGCATTATCATTCCCGACACGGCCAAGGAAAAGCCCTCCCAGGGCGAAGTGATCGCCGTCGGCCCCGGCGGTCGCGACGAGAGCGGCAAGCTGATCCCGATCGACATCCAGGTCGGCGACCGCGTGCTGTTCGGCAAGTGGTCGGGCACCGAGGTCAAGATCGACGGCCAGGAGCTCCTGATCATGAAGGAGAGCGACGTCATGGGCGTCCTCACCGACATCGGCTCCAAGAAGAAGGCCGCTTAATCCGCCTCTTGCAACGCTCACCCTGAGGAGCGCCTGCAAGGGCCTCCGACCGGGTGAGAAAAATTCAACTCAGGGAAACCAGATATGTCAGCCAAAGAAGTCAAATTCGGCGTCGACGCGCGTGACCGCATGCTGCGCGGTGTCGACATTCTCGCCAATGCCGTGAAGGTCACCCTCGGCCCAAAGGGCCGCAACGTGGTGCTCGACAAGTCGTTCGGCGCTCCCCGCATCACCAAGGACGGCGTCACCGTCGCCAAGGAAATCGAGCTCGACGACAAGTTCGAGAACATGGGCGCGCAGATGGTGCGCGAAGTCGCTTCCAAGTCCGCTGACGCGGCCGGCGACGGCACTACCACCGCGACCGTGCTCGCGGCCGCGATCGTGCGCGAAGGCGCCAAGGCGGTTGCCGCCGGCATGAACCCGATGGACCTGAAGCGCGGCATCGACCTCGCTGTCGAAGCCGTTGTTGCGGACCTCGAGAAGAACTCCAAGAAGGTCACCTCGAACGAGGAGATCGCCCAGGTCGGCACCATTTCGGCCAACGGCGATTCCGAGATTGGCAAGTTCCTCTCCGATGCGATGAAGAAGGTCGGCAACGAGGGCGTCATCACCGTCGAGGAAGCCAAGTCGCTCGAGACCGAGCTCGACGTCGTCGAGGGCATGCAGTTCGACCGCGGCTACATCTCGCCCTACTTCGTCACCAACGCCGACAAGATGCGCGTTGAAATGGATGATGCCTACATCCTCATCAACGAGAAGAAGCTCTCCTCGCTGAACGAGCTGCTGCCGCTGCTCGAGGCCGTGGTGCAGACCGGCAAGCCGCTGCTTATCGTCGCGGAAGACGTCGAAGGTGAAGCGCTCGCCACCCTCGTCGTCAACCGTCTGCGTGGTGGCCTGAAGGTCGCCGCCGTCAAGGCGCCGGGCTTCGGCGATCGCCGTAAGGCCATGCTGCAGGACATCGCGATCCTGACCGGCGGCCAGGCGATCTCGGAAGACCTCGGCATCAAGCTCGAGAACGTCACCCTCAACATGCTTGGCCGCGCCAAGAAGGTGATGATCGACAAGGAGAACACCACGATCGTCAACGGCGCCGGCAAAAAAGCCGACATCGAGGCGCGCGTCGCCCAGATCAAGGCGCAGATCGAGGAGACCACCTCGGACTACGACCGTGAGAAGCTGCAGGAGCGCCTTGCCAAGCTCGCGGGCGGCGTTGCGGTGATCCGCGTCGGCGGCGCGACCGAAGTCGAGGTGAAGGAGCGCAAGGATCGCGTTGATGATGCGATGCATGCGACCCGCGCGGCGGTCGAGGAAGGCATCCTGCCGGGCGGCGGCGTCGCCCTGCTCCGTGCCTCCGAGCAGCTCAAGGGCATCCGCACCAAGAACGACGACCAGAAGACCGGCGTCGAGATCGTGCGCAAGGCGCTGTCCTGGCCGGCCCGCCAGATCGCGATCAACGCCGGCGAGGACGGCTCGGTCGTGGTCGGCAAGATCCTGGAGAAGGATCAGTACGCCTACGGCTTCGACAGCCAGACCGGCGAGTACGGCAACATGGTGTCCAAGGGCATCATCGACCCGACCAAGGTGGTCCGCACCGCGATCCAGAATGCCTCGTCCGTTGCCTCGCTCCTGATCACGACCGAAGCGATGGTCGCCGAGCTGCCGAAGAAGCCGGCCGCCGGCCCTGCCATGCCTCCGGGCGGCGGCATGGGCGGCATGGACTTCTAAGGTCCTGCTCGCGACTGAAGCGAACACGAATGCAGAACCCCGGCAGCGATGCCGGGGTTTCGTTTACCTGGACGAAGGCCGTCCGCAGGCAGCTCTCCCTGATCGGTCGACATTGGAACAGCGCGAACGCCTCAGTCCTTGAATGGATCGAACTCGTTCGCGCCAGCCATGACCACCGCAAACGGGCGCAAGCTGTGCAACACCCTGACCGAGCCGGCGTGCGCGGCCAGGACCTCCGGCAGGCGTCGATAGGCCATCGGACTTTCATCGAGATCCGCGCCGATCAGGGTGACGCCGCGCGACTGCAGCCACGCGTCCATCTCGGCGCGGCTGAATCTGCGCTTGGCCTCCTTGCGACCGAACAGCCGCCCGGCACCATGAATGGTCGAATAGAGCGAGGCCTTCGCTTCCTCTGACTCGACGCCCTCGATGATCACCGCATCGTCACCCATGGACCCGCCGACGAAGCCGCGCTGGCCCGGAAACGCGGGCGTTGCGCCCTTACGAACGACCCACAGATCCCTGCCGCCATGGTTCTCGCGCCAGGCATAGTTGTGGTGGTTATGAATCGTGTCGGTCACCGCACCGCCGATGATCTGGCGGACGCGCTCGACCACCCACTCCCGCCCGGCATAGGCATAGCGTCCGGCGAGTTGCATGGCCGCGATGTAGCGCCGCCCGATCTCGCTGTCCTCGTCGATAACAGCGGGCGGCACATTCATCCCGTCCTTGCCGCCCGCTGCCTTGAGATAGCGTGTGGCGCTGGTGTGCCCGAGGCCGCGGCTGCCGAAATGCACGCCGATCCAGACCAAGCCGCTCTCATCCCGCATCAGGTCGACATAGTGGTTGCCGGACCCGACGGTGCCGAGCTGCGCGATTGCCTTCGCCCGATAGGCGCCCATGTCGGACTCCCGCCAGGCCTCCTCGTCGTCGAACAGCTCATGTTCAACACGTTCGTCGTTGGCGCGTCCGACGCCGAACGAAATCGCGTTGTGGATGTCCCTGGCGATCGTTCCGATCCGGTTCTCCACATCGCTGAACCGTGTGTCGAGCCGCGCCGCCATGTTGCCGCAGCCGATGTCAAAACCGACCCCGGAGATGCTGATCTGCTTCTCATAGGCAATCACGCCGCCGACCGGCTGCGCATAGCCGAGATGACCATCGGCACAGATCACGCCGGCAACAGCGTTGCCGACCGACATGCAGTTGCGCATCTGCGCGATCGTCGCATGATGATGCTCACCGAAGATCTTCAGGGGGCTGTTCCGGTATTGCGGCGCCTGCGGCTCGCTTGCGACGCCGGCCGCAAGCACTTCCGCTTCCCGCGCGAGATGCTCCTTGCGAGCAGCATCACGAAATGTGCACCAGAGCGGCATGGGACGCTGACCCGGACGGTCGACTTTCGCGTCGGGATCAAGGCCGGCTTCGATCGCCATGGCCCTGGCTCGCTCTCGATAGGGATCGGATCGCATCGGACCCTCCTCGTCTTGCTTCACACATCAAACTGGAAACCCGTCAGGGGGTCGTTCCGGACGTCCGGCTGGCGCGCGATATCAATTCGCGCCGGCCGGACCGCCGTGCAGGCAGAGAGATATGTGGAGATGCAACGGGCCCTGAGGGGCGATTTGCGGATTTTCTCTCTGCCGGGCAGAGGAAAACCGCTGCCCCCTTAAGCTATCAGCCTGAGCCCTTCAGGCTGCGCCTCCGCCGCTGAGACCTGCAGCACGCACGCCGAGACGCGATCGTGCCGGTTCATCGGCAGGGCCGCTTCCTTGATCGGGCGTGAATACGAATACAGCATTGGTCTCTCGCAAGCGCATATCGGCGCGGGTTGCGCGCGTGCACATACACGATTTCTAGGATTTGTAAACAACGAGCTGCGCGAGGGACAAAGAGCAATGGCCTTGGTCACGCCATGGTCGAGCGAGCTGCATTACGCTCAGGCTCGCCCTGCGGGCGCCCCGGATTGACGGGTCGCGCTATTGCACCCTGTGCGTTGTTCTCACTCGATCCGCGCCAGTACCGCGAGCTTCCTAATGCCCTTGCTACGATAGGCGTCGAGGAAGGCGTAGTAATCCCTGAACGAGACGCAGCCGTTGGAGTCGCCGTTCGGGCCGAGCATGTAGGTGTGGGCGAGAAGGCCTTCACGCCCGTAGATCGCGCCCTCGCCGCCGAGCGGTGTCAACCGCAGCGCTGGCACGCCATGAAACAGCGCTTCGCGCGGCTTCAACGAATAGATGTGCGGCGGCGTCACGCCACGCATGCGGACCGGCGCAGAGCTCGGATCGTCGAGCCGGGAGCCGAGGCCGGAATGCGCTTCCAACCGGCTCCCGTCAGGCAGGTAAACGGTGTGCGCCGAGATATCGTAGACCGCGGTGTCGCGATCATAGGGCGGCGAGCCGCCATGCATCGGGTTCTGTTCGCGGCTGATCGAGGCGGTCACGCCGGCATCGGCCGACGCATAGGCGAGCAGCGAGCCCTGCGACGGCTGCTTGCCCCACAGCTTCTCGACCATGCTCGACCGGCCGCCGGAGGTGATCGACATCATCGTCGCCTTGGCGCGTTCGGCCATGTCCCGCAATGACACACCGCTGGCCTTTGCCGGCTTTGCCTCTACCGCAGACGGCGCCGGCGGTGGCGGCACGTTCATTGCGACCTGCTTTGGCGCCTGTTTCGGTGCGATCTCCTTTGCCTTCGCGGCTTCGGCGAGCTTCGGCCCGTTGACCGGCTTTGACGTTTCAGCGACTTGCGATGACGGCGGTGCTGCCTCCGCCGCGCGCGAGGCGATGCTCGTCGGCGCGGAGGCCGCAAAGCGATCGTTGAACTGGTCCGGCGTGATCGCGGCCACGGTCGCCGATGTCGCGCGCTGCGCCAGCGTGGGCAGCGACGCAAACGCCTCGCTGATCGCCTGCGCGGCGCTGCGTCCCGCGACGTGCTCGCTGGGTTTCGCGGCGATAGGCTCGTCATAACCCGCGCTGCCCAGCGTCGGATAAACGCTTGCGGAGATGATGTTGCTGTAGACGGTCCAGCCGCAGCCGAGCACGAGACAAGCGATCGCAGCGCCGCCCAGCAGGTTCTGGGAGACGGCTTTCCCCGACGATTTCTTGCGGTTCTGCCCCGCCAGCGCAACTCTACTCAACGCTACTCTACTCTTGCTGACCCACCCAGCGCCGGGAACCATCCACCTTCGTTCGCTCGATACCGTGCGGATCGGCTCTCCGGCGGCACAGCATCTCGCATCGGCGCAAAGCGTCATTAAGGCGACTTTTAGTTAAATGCGGATTAATCAGGAGGGAGCCCCATAACTGCAGGAAGTGCCTGCCACGCATGGCTTTTTTAAGATCAGATTTGGACAGAACCAGAACGTGACGCACCGAAAAGGTCCTCACGTGAGACAGCTTGCGTCCGTCGCGCATGGAGCTGGAGAGCAGGCGGCAAATGGTAACGCGCGCTCGTAGATGCGTCCTGCGTGGATCGCGCGGACTACGCGCCTGCGCTTACGGCGACAGCTCCGGCGGCGGCGAGCGGTCGAGCACGTCGCCCTTCGGGTTGCGCAAGAGATCGAGCGCATAGGTCTCGATCACCAGCGGTCCGCGCTTGCGCGGCAATTCGGCGACGCGTTGGATGCTGCCGAACCGGTCTTTCAGGTACGGCGGCTGCATCGGCCGCACTTCGTCGACATAGAGCAAGGGACCGGCGAGCTTGGCCGCATCCGGCTCCGGCATGTTGACCCAACGGATGCGCTGGATCGGCTGCACGATGCAGGTGCCCGGCGGCAAGTAGAAGGTGAGCCAGCCCGTCGTGCCGTAGTCCGGCACCAGGATGCAGGTCGCGCCGACACGGGCGCGAACCGCTTCGATCTCGCCTGCCAGGTCGCGCCAGCCGACGCCGACGCTGCGCACCGTGGCATCGCGCCGGTAGCCGCTCAAAATGCCGGTGTTGGCCTGCACGATCAGCAGCGCGAACATGGTGATGCCGACCGGCGCGGCCCACCGCAGGCAGACATCGGCGAGCCGCCGCCGCCACCCCTCCCAGCTTGCCAGATGCGCGGCCATCGCGGCCGCGATGACAAAGGCGGGATAGACCGGCGCGAACCAGTTGGCCTCGACGCGAGCGTGCAGCGAATGCCAGACGAAGTAGAGCGTGATCGTCCAGAACATGCAATTCACCAGCGCGCGCGCCGGCGAAGTGCCCGCCTTGCGCCAGATCAGCGCATCCAGCCCCATCACGCCAAGGATGAAGACGAGCGGCGTTGCGAACGCGAACTGGGTTGGAACCAGTTCGGCGATATAGCCGGGACGGAAATCCTCGATGCGCGCGCGCCCCGTCATCTGCTTGATGAAGGAGACCCACTGGTGATCCGCGTTCCACAGGATCACGGGCGCAAAGAAGAGAAGCGCGACGAGTCCGCCCAGATAGGGCCAGGGCGTGAACAGCCAGTGCCGCTGCTTCGGAACGATCAAGAGCCAGATCAGGACGGCCGGGCCGAAGAACAGTGCCGTATATTTCGACAGCAGTGCCGTGCCCACTGCCGCGCCGACCGCGAGCCACCAGACGCCGCGCGCGCTCTCCAAGAGCTTGGCCAGGAAGAACAATACAAAGCTCGAGGCAACCAGGAGCGGCGCATCCGGTGTGACGATCATGGTGCCCACCGACACGATCAGCGTGGCATTGAGCAGCAGCGCCGCGGTCGCCGCGATCCGCACACCGCCGAACAGGATCGACGCGGTGCGGTAGATGGCATAGCTCATCGGCAGCGCCAGCAGCACCGAGACCAGCCGGACGCCGAATTCGGTGTCGCCCGCGATCATCGTGCCGGCGCGGATGACCAGCGCCACCATCGGCGGATGGTCATAGTAGCCACCGGCCAGGTGCTTGGACCACAGCCAGTAATAGGCCTCATCGAAAGTGATCGGCGTCCAGGCCGCGGCCACCAGCCGCAATGCCGTGAGCGCGAGGATCGTGACAGCCGTATTGCGGACGAGCTGCCGATCGTCGGGATTCATCGCTTGCGCCAGACAAACAGTCCGGACATTGCGTAATTCCAGACCACGCCCATTAACGCCCCCGCGGCACCGGCGAGCCACCAGATCGGCTCCTGGTCATAAACCGAGAACGCCACGCCGACATTGGCGAACAGGCCGACGCTGCAGACGAGGTAGAACGCGATCAGGCCGCGGAGGATGGCAAAGCCCTTCAGCCGCTGGTCGCGATAGGTCAGAAAATTGTTCAAAATGAAATTGGAGGTCATCGCCACAAACGCGCCGGAGGCCTGGGCTTCCGCAAATGGCAGCTCGAAAACCCTCAACGCAATGAACAACGTACCGAGATGCACGAACAGGCCGGTGCCGCCGACCATCGCGAACAGAAGGAAGCGCAACGACACCGCATCGTTGGTCAGTTTGGCAAGCACCAGCCCGAGGAAATCCAGCGCCACCATGGAATCGAGCTTGCTCTCGCCGTGCAGCCGCGAGCCGAACCTGTAGGGGATCTCGACCGCTTTTAGCTTGCCATGCGCAGTTGCGACGATGTCGAGCAGAATCTTGAAACCTTGCGTGGAGAGTTGCGGCGCGAGCTGCTCGAAGCGGTCGCGGCGGATCATGAAAAAGCCGCTCATGGGATCGGCGATCGCCACGCCCAGCACCCGCTTTGCCACTTCGGTTGCGAATGCGCTGGCGCTGGCACGCTGCTTGTTGAAACTGTCGGCGCTCCCCCCCTCAATATACCGGCTGCCGACCACCAGTTCCGCAGCTCCGCTCTGCAACAACGAGAGCATCTTCGGGAGCTGCGTCTCGTCATGCTGCAGATCGGCATCCATCACCGCGGCATAGGGCGCACAGGAGGCCAAAATCCCCTCGATGCAGGCTCCGGAGAGGCCGCGCCGCCCGATCCGGCGAATGCAGCGCACTCTTCCATCGCGGCGCGCGAGCTCCCGCACCACGTCCCAGGTGCCGTCAGGCGAATTGTCGTCGACATAAACGACCTCCCAGGCAATGCCCTTCAGCGTCGCCTGCAGCTTCTCGAACAGCTTGATGACGTTATCGCGCTCGTTGAAGGTGGGGACGACGACGGAAAGAACCGGCAGGCCCGCGACGACGGCCGGCGAGCTTTCGGTGGTCGGTCTGAGGATTTCGTTCATGCGGGGGAAGCGTATATCTGCCGCATCAGGTGATGCCAAGCCGGATCGCCCCGGGAAAACCGCCGTGACCTGCGCAAAAGCCGTGGAGAAAACGCCACGACCACGAATAACAGGCGCGCGTACATCCGGCGCTGCCTCGCTATTTCGTGGTCGCCCGGCGACGGAGCCCGTGGGTTCAGAGCGTCAACGTCGCCGTTGACCACCAAATAGGAACCCTGACTGCGTTCCGCAAGAGTGCCCCGCTAATTCGGAACCTCCCGGACCACTGGTCCCCGCGGAGGTGGCGCCGCAGGAGCCGGCTCTGCCGGTTGCGCGACCGGTGCGGGTTTGGGCGGTTTGCCGAATTGACCGATCGGCCCATAATAGACCGCAGCAGCCAGCGCAACGATCGCGACGATCGTGCCCAACAGGCCCGCGAATGATTGAGAAGTCATACTCACCTTCCCCCTGGCGCCAGCCGATTGATAGCACGGAACGGCGCCCTATCAACTGCTAGTTGGCTGTCCCTTTGCGATGGACAAAGGCTGTCACAACATCCTTTTGCGCAAGCTCAATGGCGCGATTTGCGGTGCTGAGATTGGAGTCCGACTCCGCACCTGGGAACTGCAGGCTCAGGTAATCCAAAAGCCTCACCCGAAAATTCTGCCGTTCGGAGGGACAGGCACTCGCGACGTCGGCGGTGAAATCTGCCGCGGACATGCCTTTGACGTCGAGGCGGGAATATTCGCGCGCCAGGCAATGCCAATAGGAGTCCCGCCCCTGCAGCGCCAGCTTGTGCGCGTCCTCCACCTCGTCCGCAAGCGCCTGCGAGGCGGCCAGCGTTAGCGCGACAGCCAACATCATCCGCATCTTCTTCTCCTTGTTCACGGCATCTTAGCTTGAACTTCGCAGGCCGTTAAGCGCATGACGGTTTGAACCGCCGCGCGGAATAGGCGGCCGGAAGCGGTGTTCCATGGAAAGGATCAACGGAAATGTCGTTCTTGATCAGAAATGCGGTGATGGGCGCTGTGCTGCTCGCGGCCGGATTCTCGGGTGAGGCCCGCGCGCAGGCTGTGGTCGAGGATCCCGGCTATTGCGCCCAGTACTATCCGAACGCCAACTGCCAGAATTACGGCCCCGGCAACCCGCTCTACCCAGGCAGCTATGGGCCGGCTGGCCCCCCGGGCGCTTACGCGGCGCCAATGCCGGACCGGCCCTATTATCCGCATCGGCATCACCCCCGCCACCATCGTTGAAGCAGCACAAGCGGTTGCGAAAGGGCGGCTTTTCGCGAACTGGTCAATGCCGGTCAATTTGAATAGTCTTTCCGGCAAGCATTCCCGCCTTTCGGAAATGAGACTCGCGTGGCCAAATCCTCAACCGCTGCAAAAAAATCGGGTCAAATCTATATCGGCGTCGGTGGCTGGACCTTCGCCCCCTGGCGGGGCGTCTTCTATCCGGAAAAATGGCCTCAGGCGAAGGAGCTCGAATACGCCGCCTCGAAACTGACCTCGATCGAGATCAACGGCACCTATTACGGCTCGCAGAAGCCGGAGAGCTTTCGCAAATGGGCACGCGAGGTGCCTGACGGCTTTGTGTTCTCGGTGAAGGGCCCGCGCTTTGCCACCAACCGCCGCGTGCTGGCGGAAGCCGGCGATTCCATCAAGCACTTTTATAACACCGGCGTGCTGGAGCTCGGGGACCGCCTGGGTCCCGTGCTCTGGCAATTCGCGCCGACCAAGAAATTCGATGAGGCGGATTTCGGCAAGTTTCTGGAATTGTTGCCGCGCGAAATGAATGGCCGCACGCTGCGCCATGTCGTCGAAGTGCGTCATGACAGTTTCCGCGCGCCGGCTTTCATCGCGCTGTTGCGGCAATTCGGCATCCCCGTGGTATTCGCCGAGCACGCCACCTATCCAGGGATTGCCGACGTGGTCGGCGACTTCGTCTATGCGCGGCTGCAGAAGGGCAACGACGAGTTGAAGACCTGCTATCCGCCGAAACAGCTTGATGCCTGGGCCAAGCGCCTGCAGCTTTGGGCTGCCGGCGGCGAACCGGACGATTTGCCGCGCGTTGACTCGGGCAAGCCCGAGAAGAAGCCGCGCGACGTGTTCGCTTACGTCATCCACGAAGGCAAGGTGCGCGCGCCGGCCGGCGCGATGGAGCTGATCGAACGCGTGAAGTGAAAGCATTCATGGCCAAAGCGACAAAACTCTTCACGATCGGCTATGAGCAGACGCCGCAAAAGGCGGTGCTGGATGAGCTGCAACACGCCGGCGTCAAGCTTCTGGTCGATGTCCGCGCGGTGACCTCCTCCCGCCGTCCCGGTTTTTCCAAGAACCAGCTCGCCGCCGGGCTCGACGAGCGCGGCATCGCCTATATTCATCTCAAGGCATTGGGTACGCCGAAAGAGGGCCGGCAAGCTGCGCGCAGCGGCAATTACCCGGAGCTGGAGAAGATCTATTCCGCGCATCTGAAGAAGCCGGAGGCGCGGCACGAATTGGAGGAGCTGTCAGCCTTGGTGAAGAAGGCAGGCCCGGTGTGCCTGCTCTGCTACGAGCGCGACCACCGCCATTGCCACCGGCAGATGATCGCGGAAATCATCGAGGAGCGCGAGGGGGTCAGAACAGAGAATTTGGCGCCGCCATTGGTCTGACCCCCCGTCATTCGGCTTCGACGAGGCGAACCCGGAATCTCGAGATTTCCGGATTCGATGCCAGTGCATCGCCCGGAATGACCGAGCAGTTAGCGGCTATCCCCTTCCAACCACAGCGTCCCCTGCATCATCGGCGCGCAGCGGCCGCCGACATGGACGGAGACGATCTTGCCGTTCTCCCTGATCACACGCGTCAACAACAGGCTCGGCCGTCCCAAATCAAAGCCTTGCCCGATCGTCAGCCGCAACTCGCCGTCCTGCTTTGCGTCGAGTTCAGCGAGCAGCGCCGCAGCGGCCGCGGTGGCGCTGCCGGTCGCGGGATCTTCGGAGAGGCCGCTCGCGCCGGGATGAAACATCCGCGCCTGCAGCTCGCATGGCTGCTCGCTTGCAGGCACATCGCGCGTGTAGAAGTAGATCGCATCGCTGTTGTCGAGCGGAAACGTGCGCGCGAACGCATCAGCATTGGGCCTCGCGCGCCGCAACGCCTCCCGCGAGACAAGCTCCACGGCGAGGAACGGCAGGCCGACAGAAATGATGTGCGGCCCGTGCCGATCGGTCTTGATCTCGCCAGGCGAGAGCGAAAGGCAGGCGGCCGCCTGCTCGACGCTCACCTCTGAAAGCCGCTTCAGCGGTTGCGGCGCTGTCAATTCAGCGCCGATGACCCTGCCCTGCTCCTGCAGGATTTCGACCGGCACCAGCCCGGCTTTCTCCTCGAACTGCAACCGGGGCGGCGTTTGCGCCGCTTGCGAGGCCAGTACGAATGCTGTGCCGACATTGGGATGGCCCGCGAACGGAATCTCCGATCGCACGGTGAATATCCGCACCTCCGCGTCATGCCCAGCTTCGCGCGGCGGCAGCACGAAGGTGGTCTCGGAATAGTTGAACTCGGCCGCAATGGCCTGCATCTGCGCGGTCGAAAGACCCTGCGGATCGAGCACCACGGCCAGCGGATTGCCGCCGAACGCGCGATCGGTGAAGACGTCGACAGTGATGTAGCGCCGCTGCATGCTGCCCTCATTGATATCGCCGGAGTCATTGGCAAGCAGCAATACCATGACCCTAGCGCGCCCTAGAAGCGAAACAATGCTCTCGGTGCAATCAGCACGTCGGCGCGCTCGCGCTCGTCGGTCACGAGCTCATTCAGGAATCGCCGATTCTTCCCGTAGCTCTCCGATGCCTCAAACTGGGTGTGCGGCCAGTCGCTGCCCCACAGCAGTCGGTCGGGGCCGAAACTCGCACGCAGCAACGGATAAGCCTGCTTGGCAAATGCTTGGCCCTGCGGTCCGTTGCGATAGGGTGCGGAAATCTTCACCCAAACCCGGCCTGAGGCGCCGAGCTTCAGGACATCCTGGAACGCCGGATCGTCCACGCCGAGCTTGGGATCAGGTAGCGCATAATGATCCAGCACGACATTGACGCCGGCGTCGAGAAGCTTTGGCGTCAGGCTCGCGAGATCAGAGGCGTTGCGCTGTACCTCGACCTGCCAGTTTGCGGATTTCACGAGGGCCAGCAGCGCCTTCCATTCGGATGCCGAGAAATCGGGCAGCGGTTGTCCAACCAGATTGAGACGGATGCCGACAACGCCGGCCTTCTCCAGCGCGATGATCTCCTGCGAGGAGACCGAAGAATCGACCACGGCGATGCCGCGCAGCCTGCCCTGCGCCTGCTTCAAACATTCGAGCAGATAGGAATTGTCGGTGCCGAGAAAGCTCGGCTGCACCAGCACCCCGTTGGTCATGCTGTTCGCGTCGAGCTGTTGCAGGTAAAGTTCAAGCGGCGCGTCGTAGTCGGGCGCATAGCGCCGGCCAGCAGCCAGCTTCAGACCGCGATGAAAGACGTGAGCATGCGTATCGATAGCCAATTGCGGTGTCTTCACCTCGCCCAAAACCCTCGTTCCTGATCCGACCAACGACACCAATGCGGCACCGGCGGCGCAAAATCTACGTCGCGTGAGGCCACGCTCCGACACTCTCATCTGTTCCTCCAGATTTCTTGTGAATTAAGCGCGCGTGGCCACAGCTTCTTTTTCAAACGCTTTTCCGCGCGTCTCCGGCAGCATTAAGACCGCGAGCAATACAAGCGAATAGGCAAAGGCGGCGTCGATGCCGATTGCGGGGCCAAGCCCGATCCGATCGGCGAGAAAGCCAACCAGGAACGGAAACGCAGCGGAGACGACGCGCCCGAAATTGTAGCAGAAGCCGACACCGGTGCCGCGCACGCCGGCCGGATAGAGCTCGCTGAACAGCGCGGCCATGCTGGCGGGAATGCCTGCCGAGAAGAAGCCGAGCGGAAAACCGAGCACGAGCATTTCCGCGTTCGACAGTGGCGCGAAGATATAGGCGAGCACGGTCGCGATACACGCGGCCGCGAAAAAGGTGACATTGGCGCGCCGTCCGAACCGGTCGCTCAAGATGCCGCTGACGACGCAGCCGCAGAAGAAGGCGAAGATGATCACGGCAAGATAGGCGCTGGAGCCGAGCACGGAGAGATGCCGAACTTCGCGCAAGTAAGTCGGCAGGAAGGTCGTCAATGCCGCGTAGCCACCATGGGCGCCAATGCCGAACAAACCGCCGATCAAGGTCGAACGCAGCACATCTGCGTGAAAAATGCCCGACAGAGTCGCCAACAGCGCGGGCCGCGCCTCAGTCTTGTCGAGCCGCGCCGGCTCCTTCAGCCCGCGGCGAATGAACAGGATCAACAGCGCCGGCAGGAGCCCCAGCGCGAACAGAATGCGCCAGCCGATCTCAGCCGGCGCATAGGTGAAGACAAGCGCGGAAAGGACAACCGCGGCACCCCAACCGACGGCCCAGGCGCTCTGCACTGCGCCCAATGCCTTGCCGCGATGTTCGGGACGAATGATCTCGGCCATCAGCACCGCGCCGCAGGCCCATTCCGCGCCGAACCCCAGTCCCTGGATCGCCTTGAGGAACACAAGCTGGCCGTAGCTCATCGCGAAGGCCGAGGCGAAGGTCGCAAGCGCAAAGGTCGCGATCGTGATCTGCAGCGCCTTCACCCGCCCGAAACGATCGCCCAGCGCGCCGCCGACCCAGCCGCCGATCGCGCCGAAGAACAACGTGATCGAGCCCAGCAGTCCCGCTTCCGCCTTGCTGATGCCGAACGACGCGATCAGGGCGGGGATCGCGAGCGAGAACATCTGCACATCGAGCGCATCCAGCGCCCAGCCGCCAAAACTCGCCCAGAACGTGCGCCGCTCCAGCAGCGTAGTCTCGCTGTACCAGTTGGCCATTTGTTTCCTCTCTGCCGTGTTGTTGTCGTTGTGAGCGCTTGAACTCAGCGGATTTCGACGTGATAGCGAAACCGCTTCGCGGGGCCGCGCGAGCGGCGCCATTCGATCGGCCTGCGTTCGAGATCGAAGGCGAGCCGCTCGATGACGATCAGGGGCGCACCCTTCTCCAGATGCAGGAGCTGCGCCTGCATGTCGGTCGCGATTTCGACGCTTAAGTTCTCGTCGGCGGAGACCACCACCTGGTCACAGCGCTCTTCATAAAGCGGGTAGAGCAGATCGCCGAAATCCTCAGGCGCAATGTCGAGTACCGCTTCGAAGCGCGATTTCTCCAGCCAGATTTCTTCCGCAAGCAACGGTTCGCCATCGATCAGCCGCAGGCGCGACAGGCTGATCACGGGCTCGCCGCTCGCAATCCGCAAGGCGGACGCCACCGCGGACGGCGCGGCGACGACGTCGCGCCGCAGGATGCGGCTTTGCGGAATGCGGCGCTCACCGCTTTCGGACTGGAAACGGAAGAAGCGAAACAGCGAGGAATTGAAGCGGGCGCGACGGACGAAGGTGCCTCGGCCCTGCTGACGCTCCAGGACGCCATCGGCGACGAGCTGATCGATCGCCTTGCGGACGGTGCCGATGGCGACACCGTGCTGGGCGGCAAGCTCAGCCTCCGACGGGATCGAATCGCCCGGACGCAGTTCCCGGCGGTTGATCCGACTCGCGAGGTCGTCCCGCAGTCTCTGATAACGGGGGAGGCGCTGGTCGAGCATGCTCATATAGTCATATAGATGACTATATGAAAGCGCGTCAAGACTACGACTGCGAGTGGGCCAGCCCGCCCTACCCCAATTGCCAGACGGTCATGGGTTGCTCGTAGCCGCGGATCGGCACCTCGCCCAAGGGGACGGCGTCCCCGCAGTCCGCGCCCAGCGCCTCGCGCACCGCGGCGGAAATCAGAAGCTGGGAGCCGAAATCCTTGTTCAGTGCCTCCAGGCGCGAGGCGAAATTCACGGTATCACCAATCACGGTATATTCCTTGCGTCGCGGCGAGCCGATATTGCCGGCGACCACCTCGCCGAAATGGATGCCGATGCCGATCCGGAGCTTCCAGTCGGAGCCGGCATTGATGCGCTCCATCGCAACCAGCATGTCGCGGGCCGCGGCGACGGCCCGGTGCGCGGCATCGGCCGCATCGAGCGGCGCGCCGAACAGCGCCAGAAATCCGTCGCCCAAAAACTTGTTCACGATGCCGCCATGGCGATCGAGAACGTCCACCAGCACGGCAAAGGCGCCGTCCAGGCGATCGACCACTTCCTGCGGCGAGCGTGAGCGGGCAGACGCGGTAAAGCTGCGGAAATCGACGAACATCACGGCAACCCGGCGGATATCGCTTTGAGTGCTCGCGCCCTCTGCCATCAGGCGTTCGACCACTTGCGGCGAAACATGCTGGCCGAACAAATCGGTGATGCGATCGCGCGCGGTTGCCGCGCGAATGCTCGCGGCAAAACTGCGCCTGAGCTGCAGCCCGACGGCCCCGGCGAGCACGCCGAGAATCAGAACGAGTATGCTGCGAGCTCCATGATAGTAGAGATCCGGAACGGGATCGGACGCGACGGGCGGATGAAAGAACACCGCGACACAGAACATCTCGACCGCCGCGACAAGTCCGGTAAACGCCGAAAGCCAGAAATCCAGCCGCAGCGTCGAGAGCACGATGAAGATGCAATAGGCGAGCGGCCCGACGAAGCCGAGCGCCTTGATCGTGCCCATGTTCTGGATGTGCAGCATCAGCGCAACGGTCGGCATGGAGGTTTCGATCAGCGCGCCGAGATAGCGTCGATAGATCGGCAGATCGCGATCCTTGTTCATGTGCCGCCGGATCGCGGTGTAGACCCACAGTTCGAACAGGATGAACGGCAGCAGAATTTCATAGATGTAAATCGGCCGCATTCCGCCCCGCCAGAGACGCTCGATTGCGGCCTCCTCGAAGTAATAGGTGGTCCCGATCACAACCACGAGAATCGCGGCGGTGATGATCAGCGCCTTGACGCGGAGCAGCTCGGACGCCATCACCTCGCGCATCAGCGCGTGCTCGAAATCGGCTGAGACCGATGATCCACTCCTTGTGCGTCGCCATAAGTCAGCTAATGCGCCCATGAGATGCCCCTGTCATTCCGGGGCACGCGAAGCGTGAACCCGGAATTTCGAGCTTCCGGGTTCGATGCTGTCCCATCGCCCCGGAATGACGAGAGTAATTCTGCCTCAATCCAAGGTGCGGCGGAACCGAGTCACGGCGATTGTCATCGCCAATAGCATCAAGCCAAACAATGCGAGCGTATCATACTGCAGGTTTTGCAGCGTCGAGCCCTTCAGCATGATGGCGCGGACGATGCGCAGATAATGCGTGAGCGGCAGGCATTCGCCGACATATTGCGCCCACACCGGCATCCCTAAGAAGGGGAACATGAAACCAGA
This sequence comes from Bradyrhizobium sp. ARR65, assembly GCF_000472385.1. Lineage (GTDB taxonomy): Bacteria > Pseudomonadota > Alphaproteobacteria > Rhizobiales > Xanthobacteraceae > Bradyrhizobium. The sequence goes on along the minus strand of NZ_AWZU01000004.1, from coordinate 50,550 downwards.
CAAGAGGATCGAAGGCAGGAAGAACATGATCGATAGCTGCATCGCCTGCAACTGGTTCTGCGCCAGCGTCGAGAAGGTGTAGCCGATAGCAAGGTTGGTGGTGATGAAGAGCGTCGAGAGCAGCGCCAGCAGAAGCAGGCTGCCGAAGACGGGCACGCCGAACAGGAAGATGCCGATGGAGACGATGATCGCGGCCTGCAGAAAGCCGACAACCACGTAAGGGATGATCTTGCCGAACATCACCTCGACCGGCTTGATCGGCATCGAAAGCAGGCTCTCCATGGTGCCGCGCTCGATTTCGCGTGTCACCGACAGCGCGGTGAAGATCAGCATCGTCATGGTGAGGATGGTGCCGACCAGGCCCGGCACGATGTTGAGCCGCGAGGATGCGGCCGGATTGTAGCGGGCATGCGCCCGGATCTCGAACGGTAGCGAGGGCGGATCGCCGATGAAAAGGTCGTGCTCGAGCGCGGTCTGCACGAGCACGCTGAGCGAGGACAGCGCCGAGCTTGCGGCCACCGGATCGGTCGCATCGGCCGCCACGAGAAGCGCCGGCTTGTCGCCACGGCGCACCGCGCGCTCGAAGCCGCGCGGAATTTCGACGCCGAACAGCACCTTGCCGGATTTGAGCAGGTTGTCGAACTCATCGACATCATGCACTTCGCGGACGAAACGGAAATAAGCGGTGTTTTCCAGTGCCTTCAGGATGGAGCGGCCGAGATCGGTGTCTTCCTGCAGCAGCACCGCGGTCGGCAGATTGTGCGGCGTGGTATTGATGGCATAGCCGAACAGCAGGAGCTGCATTACCGGGATCATCACGATCATCGCGAACGATACCCGGTCGCGACGGAGCTGGATGAACTCCTTCACCACCATGGCGTAAGCGCGCCGCCAGAAGCCGAAAGACGGCTCGCGGATTTCGGCGGCAGGCGCGGATGTGTCGACGGCGCTCATTGGAAATTATCCTTGGAGCGGTTCATGAGCTCGATGAATACGTCTTCCAGAGACGGCGCGGAGAACTGCCAATGCAGTCCCTCCTTCTCGCGCCAGGGTGCGATACTCGTCTCCAGCGCAGCCTTGTCGCGCCCGGAGACGTGCAGGGAATTGCCGAACGGCGCGACCATGTCGACGCCGGGTTGGCCTGCGAGCGCCGCCGACAGACCATTCAGATCGTCGCCGGCTACGGTGTAGGTGGTGAGCGCCGATTTCGCGATCACCTGCTCCACCGTGCCATGCGTGAGCAGATGGCCATAGGCGATATACGCGATTTCATGACAGCGTTCGGCTTCGTCCATGTAATGGGTCGAGACCAGCACGGTCAGCCCTTCGGCCGCCAGCGCGTGGATCTCGTTCCAGAAATCGCGCCTCGCCTTGGGGTCGACGCCGGCGGTCGGCTCGTCCAGCAGCAGAAGCTGCGGATTGGGCAGCGTGCAGGCCCCGAGCGCCAGCCGCTGCTTCCAGCCGCCGGAGAGCTCGCCCGCGAGCTGCGCCTCGCGGCCATTAAGCCCGAGCCGCCTGATCATCTCGCGCGCAGCGCCGCGCGGGTCCGGCACGCCATAGAGCCGCGCCACGAATTCCAGGTTCTCCCGAACGGACAGGTCCTGATAGAGCGAAAAGCGCTGCGTCATGTAGCCGACGCGGCGCTTGATCTTTTCGGCATCGCGGCGGATGTCGAACCCTAAGCAGGTGCCCTCGCCGCTATCAGGCGTCAGCAGGCCGCAGAGCATCCGGATGGTGGTAGTCTTGCCGGAGCCGTTGGGACCGAGAAAGCCGTAGATCGAGCCGCGCCTCACCTGCATCGAGAGGTCATGCACGACCTCGCGGCCACCGAACGATTTGGTCAGGCCCCTGACGTCGATCGCGATCGGGGATGACGGCGCGCCATTCATCGCTGCTCCGCCATAGGCGTCTTGGGGTTGAGATAGACGCTGATCGGTTGGCCGACGCGCAGCGCATCGGGCCGCGAGGGGCGCGCCTGGATCAGGTAGACCAGCTTGTGACGTTCATCGAGGCTGTAGATCACCGGCGGGGTGTATTCCGCCGAGGTCGCGATGAAATAGATGCGCGCGGTGAGATCGGCGGCACAATTGTCGCAGGTGACGCGCACCTCATCGCCGATGGCAAGCTTCGGCAACTCGGTTTCGGAGACGAAAAAGCGGATCTTCATGTTGCCTGGCGGCATGATCGACAACACCGGCCGCTGTGCCGGCACCATTTCGCCTTCGCGGAAATAGATCTGCTGCACGGTGCCGGCGACCGGCGCAAAGCCCTCACGCCGCTTGAGCCGCGTCTCGGAGGTCCTGACATGCGCTTCCGCGACCCGCAGCGCGGAGACGGCGGCATCCAGCGTTGCCTGCGTGCCGGCGCCTGTCTTCGAGAGCGCGAGCGCGCGATCATAGGTCTGCTTGGCATTCGCCAGTGTCGCGTTGTTCTGGTTGAGGTCGGCCTGCTGCAGATCGTCATCGACGGTGTAAAGCGGATCGCCGGCCTTGACCTCGTCGCCCTCGCGGACGTTGAGCTTCGTCACCCGTCCAAATTCATCGGGGCTGACAAAGATCATGTCGGCCTCGACCCAGCCCTGGAAACCGGGATCCCGATTGTCGTTGCAGCCGGCAAGCGCGGCAAGCAATGCGAGCGCCGCCACCGCGCGTATCATGGCCCGGCCGTTCATGGCGCACTCCGTTCGCCGAAAATGAGATCGAGATGGGCGCCCAGCAGCGCGTGGGCGTCGAGCGGGGCGTGGCGGTCGAACAGACTCTTCCAGATCACCGCGATGATGGCCGGTGCCACCACGATCTGCGGGAAATCCGCGAGCGCGGCCTGGCGGATCTCCCCTCGCTTGATGCCGAGCGCGATCAGCGCGCGCATGGCGCCGAGCCCGCGCGAAATCACCTCGCGATAGTAGAAGTCGGCAATGGCAGGAAAGCGCGGCCCCTCCGCCAGGATCAGCCGGATGATGTCGCCCCGTCGCGTGCTCGCGACCTCCTGGATGAAAGTCCTCGCAAACGCTTCGAGCGCGTCGCGGACCGAGCCGGTCGGCGGCGGCAACGTGGCGAGCCGCCCCACCAGCGGGACGATCGCCGTGCGCACCAGCTCTTCGAACAGCGTCTCCTTGTCCTTGAAGTGCAGGTAGATCGTGCCTTTTGCCACCCCGGCGCGCCTGGCGACGTCGTCGAGCCGCGTCGCGGTGAAACCGCGCGCGATGAACTCATCCAGTGCAGCGTCCACGATGGCCGCGCGCCGTTCGGCCGCACGCTCGGCGCGGCTTGCCGGCGCTGTTGGCGACGAGGCCGCGATCCGTCCGCGGGCGCGAGGCGCCCTGCTCGCCGCTGGCTTTCGTGCTCTGTCCGACATGGCCCCGTTATGACTGACCAGTCAGTCAATGTCAATGGATATCAGCAGGCAACTCGGGATGACTCCTGCCTCGCAAGATGAGCCGCAGTCCGTCGTCCGCATGTGCGAAAGCGACATGCAGGATCTGCGCGGGATCGCTTCCGCCTTCGCTCTTTGAGCTAGCGCGGACCAGTCGCCCACCCGGGCTACCGCGGGCAATCGCATTATGGCGAAGAAGAACAGCGTCGTCCGGGCAAGCTAGCGGGTCCGCGCGAAGCGTGGCCCGATCACAGCCTCCGCGCGAGCCGGGACCCACAACCCCAGGATGGAGTTTGGGGATGACACCGAATTCTTTGAAGCGGCGGGCGCGCGAACAGCGGAGGCCCACATGCGATAGTCTGCGGGCTACCGCTAGACACACGCCTTAGCCGAAATCCAGCACCATGCGGCCGTCGATCTTGCCGGCCTTCATGCGGTCGAAGATCGCATTGATGTCGGACAGCGGCGCCTTGGTGATCTCGGCCTTCACCTTGCCGTCGGCGGCAAAGGCGATGGCCTCGTTGAGGTCGCGTCTTGTGCCGACGATCGAGCCGCGCACGGTGATGCGCTTGAGCACCACGTCGAAGATCGGCGTCGGAAATTCGCCGGGCGGCAGGCCGACCAGGCTGATTGTTCCCTTACGTCGGACCATACGCAGCGCTTGTCCGAACGCGGGCGTCGACACCGCCGTCACCAGCACGCCATGCGCGCCGCCGCCTGTCGCCTGCACTACGCTCTCAACCGCGTCCTTGGATAGTGCATTGACGGCATGATCGGCGCCAGCCTCCTTTGCCAGCTCAAGCTTGTCCTCGGCGATATCGACGCCGACCACCTTCAGCCCCATCGCCTTGGCATATTGGATGGCGACGTGACCGAGGCCACCGACGCCGGAGATCACGACCCATTCGCCGGGCCGTGCCTCCGTCTCTTTCAATCCCTTGTAGGTGGTCACGCCGGCGCAGAGGATCGGCGCCACGCCTGCAAAGTCCACGTCGGCAGGCAGACGCGCGGCAAAGGGCGCGGATGCAATGACATATTCTGCAAAACCACCGTTCACGCTGTAGCCGGTGTTGTGCTGATGCTCGCACAGCGTCTCCCAACCGGTCTCGCAATATTCGCAAGCCATGCAGGCGTCGTGCAGCCAGGCGACGCCGACAGCATCGCCGACCTTCAGATTGGTGACGCCGGGCCCCAGCGCCGCAACCGTGCCGGCTGCCTCATGGCCCGGAATGAAAGGCGGCACCGGCTTCACCGGCCAGTCGCCGGAAGCCGCGTGCAAATCGGTGTGACAGACGCCGCAGGCCTTGACCTTGACCAGGACCTCGCCCGGCCCAGGGACCGGAACCGGCACGTCCTCGATCACAAGCGGCTTGCCGAAGGTCCGTACGACTGCGGCTTTCATTGTCGTTGCCATGTTGTTTGCTCCTTGATTGCGAGGGAGCAAGCTAGCGGCTGCGATCAGCGGCGATGTTGAGCGACGTCAATTGCGCTGAACTAGTAAGTACCGTCATTCCGGATGCGCGAAGCGCAGACCGGAATCTCGAGATTCCGGCTTCGATGCTTACGCATCGCCCCGGAATGACGTTAAGAAATCAGCCTCGCCCGTCACACGCCCAGGCGCGGATCACGCATTGCTTGCCGCCGTATTTATAGCATTCGCGCGTCGCTTCGTTTAGCGAACTCGAGATCTTAGGGCGCACCGCCTAGCCATGCGGGCCACATGGGTTGCTCATGTCGATGGAGAAGGCGGCACAGGCGTGCTTCATCGTGACCGCGACGCAATTGCCCTGGCATTGCTTGAGCGCCGCGGCGCGCGCGGCGTCTTCACCGGCATAATCGTAGGCCTGGCCGTAAGCGCCGCATTGGCCCATGGCAAATGCGCCCGCGGCCAATAGCGGCGTCGGAATTGCCAATACTGCGAGCGCCAGCAACCGCGCAGCAACATGCGCGCGCGCAACCGTGAACGAGAGCACGACCCCCTCCCCAACCCCTTGAGCGCCGCGAAATTTACGGAGCGGTCGTTTCCACTTGGTGAACGGGAGGTTGAAATTGACTTTCGTAGAGTGGGCAAAGCCAAGCGTGCCACCGTTCGGCACGCGGTGGGCAGCCTTTGCCCACCCTGCAAATTCGCGGCTACCCGTGCCTAGCCGCTTCCAGCGCCTGTGGCGTGTCGATGTCGAGGAAGGCGCTTTCGCCCTCGACCGGCACCTCGGCGACGGCTTCGGCATGCCTTGCGATCAGATGCCGCGCGCCGACATCGCCATCGAGCGTCAACAGCTCGCCGAAGAAACGCTGTGACCACAGCACAGGGTTGCCACGCCGGCCATCCGCTGCCGGCACCACGATCAAATTGCCGCGATCCGGATCGAACGCCTCGATCAGCCGGTCGATCAGCTTGGCATCAATCAGCGGCATGTCGCCAAGGCAGACCAGCGCGCCGTCGGCTTTATCCGGCACGGCGGCAATGCCGGCCTTGACCGAGCTGGCAAGCCCGCCGGCGAAATCCGCATTTCGTACGAACTTCACCTTCAGCCCGGCCAGCGCCTGCTCGACCAGCTCGGCCTGATGGCCCGTGACCACGATCACTTCGGAAGCCTTGGACGCGAGCGCCTGCTCGGTCGCAATCCGCACCAGTTTCTTGCCGGAAAGCTCGGCCAGCAACTTGTTCGGGCCGCCCATCCGGGTCGAGCGTCCCGCCGCCAGCACGACCGCCACCACGTTGCGATTGCCTTCGGTCTCGGATTTCGCGCGCGGCTGCGGGCGCGTGACGATTTCCATGAGCAGACCGCCGACGCCGAGGCCCATGATTTCGGTGCGCGAGACCTTGAGGCCGGCGAGCAGGCGCATCAGCACCCAGTCAAAGCCGTTTTCGACCGGCGAGCGGGCGCAGCCCGGCGCGCCCAACACCGGCACGCCATCGGCGCTGCCGACCAGGAGCAGATTGCCGGGATCGACCGGCATGCCGAAATGCTCGATGGCGCCGCCAATGTCAGTGATCGCCGCCGGAATCACGTCGCGCCGGTCGGCGATTGCGGACGCGCCGAACACGATCACAAGCTCGGCGCCCCGCGCCAGCATGTCCTTGATAGCGGGGGCGAGCGCCGCCTCATCATGCGGCACGCGGCGCTCGGCGATGATGGTTGCACCCGCTGGCGCCAACCGTTCGGCGGTGACGCGCAGCGTCTTCTCGATCACCTTCGGCGCCAGTCCCGGCAGCAGGGTCGAGACCACGCCGACGCGCTTGATGACGTAAGGAGCGATCCGCAGGGCACCGGTGCCCGCAGCCGTCACCGCGGCGTCGCGCAACTTCGCCTCGACCCCGAACGGAATGATCTTGACGGTCGCGATCATCTCGCCTTCGACCACCGGCTTGAACGCCGGCAACGTCGCAAAGGTGATCGCTTCATCGATGCCGTTGATGCGGTCGACCGCGGCACGGTCGATGACCAGCACGCCCGGGCGGGCGGCGAACAAATTGGCGCGGCCGGTGAAGGCGCGCTCGACATTGATGCCCTCGCCGGTGACGGCATTCGCGATCGAGGATGCGGCCTCGTCCTCGGAGACGTCGCCCGGCTCCAGCCGCACCACGACGATTTCCTTCACGCCGGCTCTTTCCAGCGCCTCGACTTCGGTGGCGCCAATCGTGGTGCCCTTTTTCAGCAGCAGCGAGCCTTGGCGCAGGGTGTGAACCGTCACCCCGCCAACCGCGTCTCTTGGACTGGCAGGCCCGAATTTCATGCGGCTTGTTCTTTTTCCTTTGGCGGCAGGCGCAATTGCGCGGTGATCTCGGCCATGATCGCAACCGCGATCTCCGATGGCGAGACCGCGCCGATCGGCAGGCCGATGGGCGCGTGAATGCGCGCAATATCCGTCTCGTTGGCGCCCAATGCGCGCAGCCGCTCGGCGCGCTTGGCGTGGGTTTTGCGCGAGCCGAGCGCGCCGATATAGAAGCAGTCGCACTTGAAGGCGTGCAGCAGCGCCGGGTCGTCGATCTTGGGGTCGTGGGTCAGCGCCACGAAGGCGGTGTAGGGATCGATGTTGAGCGGCGGCAGCGCGACATCGGGCCATTCCGCGATCAGCGGCACGTCGGGAAAGCGCTCGGGGCTGGCAAAGGCCGTGCGCGGATCGACCACGGTCACATCATAGTCCAGCGAACGCGCCAGCGGCGCCAAGGCCTGGCTGATATGGACCGCGCCGACAATGACGAGTTTTGCTGTCGGCGCATAGACATTGAGGAACAGCTTCCTGCCGCCGGCCTCGATCATGCCGCTCTTGCCCATGCGAAGCTGCTTTGCGAGCTCAGCTCCAAGCGGATCGCGGGCAAAATCCCCGGCTTTGACCAGCCGCTGCTCGCCATTGGCGACATCGGTCACAATGATCACCGGCCGCCGCGCGGCGCGCTCGGCATTGAGCTCATGAAGGGTTGCAAGCTTCACGGCCTACCCCACTTTCTCGACAAAGACGCGGATGGTGCCGCCGCAGGACAGGCCGACATTCCAGGCGGTCTCATCGGCCACGCCGAACTCCAGCATCCTCGGCTGGCCCGAGGTGATGACGTCGAGCGCCTCCGTGACCACCGCGCCCTCGACGCAGCCGCCGGAGACCGACCCTAGGAACGTGCCGTCATCATTGATCACGAGGCTCGAGCCGGCGGGGCGCGGCGCCGAGCCCCAGGTCTCCACCACGGTTGCGAGCGCAACGCCGTGGCCGGCCTTCTGCCAGTCCTCGGCCGCCTTCAGGATATCCTCGTCACGGTTGAGCATGAAAACCTCCATCAGGCTGCGGAACGGATCAGGCTGCGGTGATGCGGCGGCACTGGGGACGACAGGGCTTTGATCAAAGCCTCGATCGAGCTCAAATTATGCACCGGGCGGAATTCGTCAACGTGGGGCAGCATCATTTTGATGCCCTGCGCCTTGGCCTCGAAGCCGGAAAAACGCAACAGGGGGTTGAGCCAGATCAGCCGGCGGCAGGAGCGGTGCAGCCGGTCCATCTCGAAGGCGAGCTTGGCATCCGCCTCGCGCTCCAGCCCGTCGGAAATCAGGAGCACGATGGCGCCCTGCGAGAGCACCCGGCGTGCCCACAATTTGTTGAAGGTGTGAAGCGAGGTCGCGATCCTTGTGCCCCCGGCCCAGTCCTCGACCGCCGCGGAGCAGCTCGCCAACGCCTCGTCCGGATCGCGCTCACGCAAGGACCGGGTCACATTGGTGAGTCGCGTGCCGAACAGGAACACCGAGACCCGCTTGCGGGCATCGGTGATGGCATGCAGGAAATGCAGGAACAGGCGGGTATACTCGCTCATCGAACCCGAAATATCGAGCAGCGCGACGATCGGCGCCGGCTTCTCGATCCGGCCCAGCCGCTGGATGTCGACGATGTCGCCGCCGGTGCGCAAGCTGCGGCGCACCGTGCGACGCATGTCGAGCTTGAGCCCGCGCGGGTCGACTTGGTAGCGGCGCGTCCGCAGCTCCGCCTGGGGCAGGCGCATCTGGTCCACGGCCCGCATCGCCTGCGCGATCTCGGCCGCGGTCATCTGCGCAAAATCCTTCTTCTGCAGCACTTCCTTGTCGGAGACTGAAAGCCTCAGATCCTGTTCCTGGACCTGCGCCTCCTCGCGCATCGAGGGCTGCGCCAGCGCTTCCTGCACGCGGCGCGAGGCCGGCCGCGGCTTCTTCTGGGCGTGATCGGGCAGCGGCACCGAATCCAGCATGTGCTTCCAGTCCTCGGCGGCGCGGAAAAACAGGTCGAACGCCTGGGCAAAGATAAGCGCATGCTCATGGCGCTTGACGAAGATCGCCTCCAGCGTCGCGAACACGTCGGCGCGGTTGCCGATGTCGATGAGCTGCAGCGCATTCATGGCGTCGATCACGGCACCGGGCCCGACCGGAATGCCAGCCGCGCGCAGCGCGCGGGCGAAGCCGACGACATTGTCAGCGATCTGCCCGGTCGGAGGTGAGAGATGATCGATGGGCATGGGCACCATTCTATCCACTCGTCATTCCGGGCGCTTCGATTTCCCCGTCATTCCGGGGCGACGCGCCAGCGATGAACCCGGAATCTCGCGCCACAACCTCTAAATTCCGGGTTCGGGCTTTCAGCGCGCCCCGGAATGACGAATGCTGGTCGGCGCCGCCGCTCTAATTCTCGCTCGTTGCTTCCTTCACCACCTTCTGCAGTGCATCGCCCTGCATCCGCGCGATGTCGTCCTGGTATTTCAAGAGCGCGCCCAAGGTATCGCCGACCACTTGCGGGGTGAGCGAACGCGCATCGAGCTCGGTGAGCGCGGTGGCCCAATCAATGGTCTCGGCGACACCCGGCGACTTGTAGAAGTCCTGGTCACGCAGCGCCTGCACGAAACGCACCACCTGCTGGGAGAGCTTTGCGGAGATGCCCGGCAGGCGCGACTTGACAATCGCGAGCTCCCGCTCGGCGGACGGATAGTCCACCCAGTGATAGAGGCAGCGCCGCTTGAGCGCGTCATGGATTTCGCGGGTGCGGTTCGAGGTGATGATCACGATCGGCGGATGCGGCGCCTTCACGGTACCGAATTCGGGGATCGTCACCTGGAAGTCCGAAAGGATTTCCAAAAGATACGCTTCGAACGCCTCGTCCGCGCGGTCGAGTTCGTCGATCAACAGCACCGGGGCCCCTGCGACATCAGGCTCCAGAGCCTGCAGCAGCGGCCGCTTGATCAGATAGCGATCGGCGAAAATGTCCGCGCCCAATTGCTCGCGATCGGTCTCGCCGGCGGCCTCCGCCAGCCGGATCGCGATCATCTGCGCGGCCGTGTTCCATTCGTAGACGGCGGAAGCGACGTCCAGACCTTCATAGCATTGCAGGCGGATCAGCTTGCGCCCCAATGCGGCCGATAAAACTTTCGCGATCTCAGTCTTGCCGACGCCGGCCTCGCCTTCCAGAAATAGCGGCCGGCCCATGCGGAGCGAAAGGAAAGCCACCGTGGCGAGCGAACGCTCGGCGAAGTAGCCACGCGTTCCCAAGAGGTCGAGCATCGCATCGACGGATGCAGGAATTGCCGATGCCGTCATGAATGAGCCAGTGTTGATGGGCCGTGAGGGCCGGGTGTCACTCTTTGGCAGTCGCGTTCGCAGCCTCGACCGCCCGGCGTGTCAGCACCCCGATCAGATGCGCGCGGTACTCTGCGCTGCCATGTATATCGCTATTTAGTCCTTCCGCCGGCACATTCAAACCTTCCAGCACTTTTGGCGAGAAGCGCTTCTTCAAGGCCTCCTCGAATGCGGTGACGCGGAACACGCCGTTGGACCCGGCACCGGTCACCGCAACCCGCACATCCGACGGACGCCTGGCGACGAAGACACCGACCAGCGCATACCGCGAAGCCTGGTTGCGGAATTTCACATAGGCTGCTTTTTTGGGCAGCGGGAACATCACCCTGGTGATGATCTCGTCCGGCTCCAGCGCGGTCGAGAACAGGCCCTGGAAAAACTCCTCCGGCTTTAGCCGCCGCTTGTTGGTGACGATGGTCGCGCCCAGCGCCATGACGGCCGCCGGGTAATCGGCGGTGGGGTCATTGTTGGCGAGCGAACCGCCGATGGTGCCGCGATGGCGCACCGCGGGATCGCCGATCATGCCGGCGAGCTCCGCAAGCGAGGGAATCGCCTCGCCGACGGTGGGCGAAGTGGCGACGTCGAAATGGGTAGCGGTTGCGCCGATCACCAGCGAACGGCCCTTCATCTCGATGCCGTTGAGGCCTTCGATATGGGAGAGATCGACCAGATGCGGCGGGCTCGCCAGCCGCTGCTTCATGACAGGCACCAGCGTGTGGCCGCCGGCGATCACCTTGGCATCCTCGTTCTTGGCGAGCAGATTGGCCGCCTGCCGTACAGTGCCGGGACGATGATATTTGAATTCGTACATGGGATGTTATGCCCCGCGAAGCGGAAAGTGATTGTTATGCGAGATCGGATTTCGCCATCGCCTTGGCGCCGGCGGCGATCGAGGCGACGATGTTCTGATAACCGGTACAGCGGCAGAGATTGCCTTCGAGCTCCTCGCGAATGACATCTTCGGAGAGCTCGTGGCCCTTGCGATGCACGATGTCGACCGCGGTCATGATCATGCCCGGTGTGCAGAAGCCGCATTGCAGTCCGTGGTGCTCGCGGAAAGCCTCCTGCATCGGATGCAGCGGCCCGCCATCGGGCGCGAGCCCTTCGATCGTCTTCACCTCATGGCCGTCGGCCATCACCGCGAGCGTGGTGCAGGACTTCACCGCCCTGCCGTCGAGATGCACGACGCAAGCGCCGCATTGCGAGGTGTCGCAGCCGACATGGGTGCCGGTCAGCCGCAGATTCTCGCGCAGGAATTGCACGAGCAGCGTACGCGGGTCGACGTTGGCGGTTACGGGGTTGCCGTTCACGATCAGGGAAATTTTGGCCATCAGCACTCTCTGTTGTCGCCGCCGCGGCAGGCCGCAGCTACCGCTGCCGCATTGCACGGCAGCGTCGTCTTAAAATCGTTCAAAACCCATCATATGGGTCAACACGGTCATGGGCAACCTCACCTGTTACCTCATCGGATCGGGCTAACCCTGTACGGCCTTGGCAAAATTCGTAAAAAACTCGTCCGCCAATTTTTTCGCCGCACCGTTGATAAGGCGCTGCCCGAGCTGGGCGAGCTTGCCGCCGATCTGGGCTTCGACATCGTAGCTCAGAAGCGTACCGCCATCCTTGTCGGCCAGCTTCACCGTCGCGCCGCCCTTCGCGAAGCCGGCCACCCCGCCCTCGCCTTCGCCCGAGATCTTGTAACCATTGGGCGGATCGAGATCGCTTAAAGTGACCTTGCCCTTGAAGCGCGCCGACACCGGCCCGACCTTCATCTTCGCGACCGCGCGAAAGCCTTGCTCGTCGGTCTTCTCCAGCTCCTCACAGCCGGGAATGCAGGCCTTGAGCACCTCGGGATCGTTGAGCTTGGCCCACACCGCTTCGCGCGAAGCTGGAAGTTCGACTTCCCCGTTCATTGTCATCGCCATGAGGGCCTCCCCGGATCACTATGGTCAGTCGTTCCCAAGTAAAGCAGGCGGCGACAGAAGGAAAGTGTGCATGACGAGGATTTGCGATGCATATTCGCAACCGCAAAAAGCCTTGCGCATGCGCTTTGGCCTTGGCAGAGCGGCTGCACCGGTATCCCCTCACATCGTGTGGTCCAGGCTTTTCCGGATCATGCTTTAGTGGTTAGGTCGCGCCGAACATGAGCACGTCCCTTTCGCCCCTGCTGGCGCCGATGTTGTCGAGCGGCCCGATGCGCGCCGTCTGCGACGATGTCACATATCTGCAGGCCATGCTCGATTTCGAAGCAGCGCTGGCGCGCGCCGAAGCGAGCGCCGGGGTGATTCCGGAAAGCGCGGCCGCGCCGATCGGTGCGGCCTGCAGCGCCGCATCGTTCGACCTGGCCCAGCTTGCGCAGGCCGCGACCCGCTCCGGCAATCTTGCGATTCCCCTGGTCAAGGCACTCACGGCCGAGGTGGCGAAGGCTGACGCACAGGCCGCCCGCTTCGTGCATTGGGGCGCGACCAGCCAGGACGTGATCGACACCGCCACAATGCTGACGCTGCGCGCGGCCCTCGAGGTGCTGCTGGCTGATTGCGATCGTGCCATTGCCGGCTTTGCCGGGCTCGCGCGCGCCCATCGCGATACGGCCATGGTCGCGCGCACCTGGCTGCAACATGCGCTGCCGATGCCGTTCGGACTGAAGCTCGCGGAGTATGCCGCGGCGCTGCATCGCTCGCGGCTGCGACTGACGCGCCTGCGGCGGGAGGGACCGGCGCTGCAATTCGGCGGCGCCGCCGGCACGCTGGCTGCGCTCGGCGACAAGGGTCTTGCGGTGGCCGACCAACTAGCTATCGAGCTGAAGCTACCGCTGCCGGAGGCGCCCTGGCACACCCATCGCGACCGTATCGCGGAAGCGGCCTCCGTACTTGCGATTCTGTCCGGCACCTGCGGCAAGATCGCGCGTGACATTTCCTTGTTGATGCAGACCGATGTCGCGGAAGCCTTCGAGCCGTCAGGGGAAGGCCGCGGCGGCTCTTCCACCATGCCGCACAAGCGCAACCCGGTCGCCGCCGCGAGCGCGCTCGCCGCATCCACCATGGCGCCGAATCTCGCCGCAACGATTCTTGCGGCCCAGGTGCAGGAGCATGAGCGCAGCGCCGGGCCCTGGCACGCCGAATGGCCGACGCTGCCGACCTTGTTGCTGGTGACTTCGGGCGCGCTCGCGGCAATCGTCGATATCGCCGAAGGACTCGAGATCGACGCCGCGCGCATGCGCGCCAATCTCGACGAGACCGGCGGGTTGATCATGGCCGAAGCGGTCGCCATGGCGCTCGCGGCAAAGATCGGTAAAAGCGAGGCACATCATCTGATCGAGACCGCGAGCAAAAAGGCAGTTAGCGAGAAAAGACATTTGCGCGATGTCCTGCTTGCCGATTCCAACATAACGGCGCAAATCAGTGCGGAAAAATTAGCACACTTGTTCGAGCCGATGGCCTATCAAGGCGCTTCGCAAGCCCTGATCGACCGCCTGCTTGCTTCGCTTGACGAATAACGCTGGAGAACGCTTCCCATGCCGATGATCGATGCCGACGGTTGCCTGCTCAATGTCTCCGTCGAGGGCCGCCAAAGCGGACCCACCTTGATGCTGTCGAACTCGCTGGGCACGACCTTGCAGATGTGGGAACCGCAGATGAAGGCGCTCGCTCAGGTGTTTCGCGTCATCCGCTACGACCGGCGCGGCCACGGCAAATCGAGCGTGCCGCCCGGCCCGTATTCGGTGGAGCGATTCGGCCGCGACGTGCTGGCGATCCTGGACGATCTCAACATCGACAAGGTGCATTGGTGCGGACTGTCGATGGGCGGCATGGTTGGCCAGTGGCTGGGCGCCAATGCGCCGGAGCGGCTGGACAGGATCGTGCTCTCCAACACCACCTGCTACTATCCCGATCCGACCAACTGGCATAACCGCATCAAGGCGGTGAAGGAAGGCGGCCTCGCGGCCGTCGCGGATACCGTGATGGCCGGCTGGCTGACGGCTGACTTCCGTGAGCGGGAGCCGCAAGTGACCGCCAACATGAAGGCGATGCTGCTAGCCTCGCCGGTCGAGGGCTATATCGCCTCTTGCAAGGCGCTCAGCACGCTCGACCAGCGCGCGCTGTTGCCCAAGATCAAGAGCCCGACCCTGGTGATCGCCGGCCGCCACGACATGTCGACCCCGGTCGCGGCCGGCGAATACATCCGCAGCCAGATTCCCGGCGCAAGCCTCACCATTTTGGACGCCGCGCACATCTCCAATGTCGAACAGCCGCACGCTTTCACGGAAGCGGTGGTCGGGTTCTTGACGCAGCGCTAGTTTCATTCGTCATTCCGGGGCGCCTCGCAGAGGCGAACCCGGAATCTCGAAATTTCGGGGTCGATGCTTTGCATCGCCCCGGAATGACGGAGGACATCCAATGGACGACCAACACCGCCGCGATCAGGGCATGGGCCAGCGCCGCAAGGTGCTGGGCAATGCCTGGGTCGACAAGTCGATTGCGAGCCGCAATTCCTTCAACACCGATTTCCAGGACCTGATCACCCGCTATGCCTGGGGCGAGATCTGGACCCGGCCGCATTTCGACGAGCGGACGCGGCGCGTGTTGGTGATCGGCACCATGGTGGCGCTCGGTCAATGGGACGAATTTCGCCTGCATGTGCGCGCCGCGCTCGCCGAAGGCGGGTTCACGCCAGACGACATCAAGGAAATCCTGCTGCAGCAGGCGATCTATTGCGGCGTCCCGGCCGCCAATCACGCGGTGAAAGAGGCCTCAACCATTGTTGAGGAGCTGGGGCTGCTCAAGCGGTAGCGGCTCGGCCGGAACGCCGGCGTCGGCCGGCGTGGCCGCAGGGCGTCCTTCGACCGCAAGCACGATCGCGGTGCCCAGCAGCATCAAAAGCTCGGTGGCGTGCAGCCGCAGCGCCTCAAGCTCGCCGACCTTCGAGGCCATCAGCATCAGCGCAAAACTGATCACACTGCCAATGCCGAGCGCGAGCCCAAGCGCCTCGTCGCAGCCGCCGGACAGGCGGATTCGCGGCCGGCAAATCAGGACCACAAACAGCGCGAAGAACGCAACCACCGTCAGCCGCCCCAGCGCGAGCAGCCACGCCACGCGCATAAGACCGGTCGCACCCCACTGCAGATGATCGCCGAGGAAGAACGCCGCCGCCACGTCCGGCCGCTCGAACAGGCCACGGACCGGCGCCTCGATGATCCTGAACGCAACAATGGCCCAGGTCGGAATGAAATAGGCCGCGAGCAGCGCGCCATTGAAAGAACTGATCCGCCAATTCGTGGACATGTCGCCTTCCCACTTATTCCGCAGCGCCTTTGCAGGGCGCCGCGATTTGCAAGGCAGCTAACGCGCCCAAAGTCGGGGCGGCAATTTAAACCCTTTGTTTACCTTAACGGGCCCGGTGGCGAGATACCGATGCGCCCTCGTGCCCGGAAAGCTGCTGCCCCAGGGGAACTGGCCGCGTGCCTCCCGCGTCGCCAATTTGTCCGCTTCGTGGCCAGGGAACCCTAAGCAAGGAACCGCCAGCAAAAACAATCCTGTAGAAGGGTGCTCTTCGCGTTTTGGCACAGTTGCCGCCCCCTGTTCCCGCTGTTAAAAAACGCTCCAAGACGCGTCGCTCAAGGCTGCCCGGGGCCCTCGCCGCGTCGGTCCTGCACGAACCTGGGACTTTTCTCCGGTCCCGACCTGATCAGAGCCGAAAGAGGTCCCGTAAGCGGCAGTCATGGATTATTTCGCCCAACAGCTCATCAACGGTCTGGTGCTCGGCTCGATCTACGGCCTGATCGCGATCGGCTACACCATGGTCTACGGCATCGTCGGCATGATCAATTTCGCCCATGGCGACATCTTCATGATCGGCGGCTTCATCGCCCTGATCTCGTTCCTGGTGCTGGTCTCGTTCGGGCTCACCGCCGTGCCCGTGATCCTCCTGATCGTGCTTTTGGTCGCGATGGCGATCACCGCACTTTATGGCTGGACGGTGGAGCGTATCGCCTACCGTCCGCTACGCCATTCCTTCCGCCTGGCGCCAATGCTCTCGGCCATCGGCATGTCCTTCGTGCTTTCCAATTTCTCGCAGGTCGCCCAAGGCGCGCGGGTCAAGCCGGTGCCGCCGATCATCACCGGCGGCTACACGCTGCATAAGGGCGCAGGCGGCTTTGTCGTCCAGCTCTCCAACGTGCAGATCGTCGTGGTGATCACCACCGTGGTGTTGCTCGCTCTCTTCACCTGGCTGGTGGCACGGACCCGGCTCGGACGCGACATGCGCGCCTGCGAGCAGGACCAGACCATGGCGGCGCTGCTTGGCGTCGATGTCGACCGCACCATCTCCATGACCTTCGTCATTGGTGCCGCGCTGGCAGCCGTGGCGGGCATGATGTACCTGCTCTATTACGGCCTGGTGGATTTCTACATGGGATTTGTCGCAGGCATCAAAGCGTTCACCGCGGCCGTGCTCGGCGGCATCGGCTCGCTGCCGGGGGCGATGCTGGGTGGGCTCGCGATTGGGCTGATCGAGACGCTGTGGTCGGCGTATTTCTCGGTCGAGTACAAGGACGTCGCGGCGTTCTCGATTCTGATCGTGGTCCTGATTTTCATGCCGACCGGCCTTTTGGGCCGGCCGGAAGTCGAAAAAGTCTAGTGTCGGGCGGCCGCGTGACAGCACCTACGACCGACCATAAGCCGGCGCGCGCGCACCGCGCCGCCTTCATTCTCAAGAAAGCCCTGCTCAGCGCCTTCGTCGCGCTGGTGCTGTTCTCGCTGATGATCGGCATCCGCACCGAAGCCGGGCCAACCGGGCAATTGATCTACTGGACGCGGTTCAGCGAGCTCGCAAGCCTGGTCGGCGCGGTCTTCATCGGCAGCATCATTGTCGAGCTGATGCGGCAATGGCTCGGACCTGCTCCTACGGCCAATCTGATCCCGCCTCCGGTGCAAAACGGTCTGGCCCTTGCCGGACGCCTGATCGCGCCCGCGCTGCTCATCTTCACCCTCTTGGTGCCGGTGATTTTCTATCAGCAGCGCTACATTCTCGATCTCGCCATCCTCGTGCTCACCTATGTGATGCTGGGCTGGGGGTTGAATGTCGTGGTCGGGCTGGCCGGCCTGCTCGATCTCGGCTACGTCGCCTTCTATGCCGTCGGCGCTTATTCCTACGCGCTGCTCGCAACCACCTTCGGCCTGTCGTTCTGGATCTGCCTGCCGCTCGCCGGGATCCTCGCCTCGCTCTGGGGCGTGATGCTGGGCTTTCCGGTCTTGCGGCTGCGCGGCGATTATCTTGCCATCGTGACGCTTGCCTTCGGCGAGATCATCCGGCTCGTCATCGTCAACTGGCAGAGTCTCACCGGCGGGCCGAACGGCATCTCCGGCATTCCCCGCCCGACGCTGTTCGGCATTCCGTTGACTCCTGCCGACGACGGACTGGCGGCAAGGCTTGGCATCGAATTCGATCCGACCCACCGCATCGTGTTCCTGTTCTACGTGATCCTGGCGCTCGCGCTCATCACCAACTGGGTGACCATCCGCCTTCGGCGGCTGCCGATCGGCCGCGCCTGGGAAGCGCTGCGCGAGGACGAGGTCGCCTGCCGCGCGCTCGGCATCAATACCACCACGACCAAGCTGACGGCCTTCGCGACCGGCGCGCTGTTCGGCGGCTTCGCCGGCGCCTTCTTCGCCACCCGTCAAGGCTTCATCAGCCCGGAATCCTTCACCTTCCAGGAATCGGCGCTAGTGCTCGCGATCGTCGTGCTCGGCGGCATGGGCTCGCAGCTTGGCGTCGCGCTCGCCGCGCTCGCGCTGATCGGCGGCTTCGAGCTCTTCCGCGGGCTCGAGCAATACCGCATGCTGGTGTTCGGCATCGCCATGGTGCTCCTGATGATCTGGCGCCCGCGCGGGCTGATCGGTCACCGCGCGCCAACGGTCTATCTGAAGCGGGCGGAAGCCATCTCCTCCGATCTCGTCAAGGAGGGGCACGGATGAGCGACACCGATAGCATCCTCACCGTCGACCGCCTCAGCATGCGCTTTGGCGGCATCGTCGCCGTCAATGAACTTTCCTTCGATGCGGGGCGGCGCAGGATCACCGCGCTGATCGGCCCCAACGGTGCCGGCAAGACCACCGTATTCAACTGCATCACCGGCTTCTACAAGCCGACCGGCGGTACCATGCGGCTCGCGCACGACAACGGCCGCGAGATCGCGTTGGAGCGGCTGAACGATTTTCGTATCTCCAAGCAGGCAAAGGTCGCGCGCACCTTCCAGAACATCCGCCTGTTTCCCGGCATGACCGCCCTGGAAAACCTGATGGTCGCCCAGCACAACGCGCTGATGCTGGCCTCGGGCTTCACCTTTCTCGGCCTGTTCGGCGCGCCGTCCTGGCGCGCGGCCGAGAGGCGCGCGATCGAGCGTGCCACCTTTTGGCTAAAGCGCGTCGGGCTGATCGATCGCGCCGACGATGCCGCGGGCAACCTCGCTTATGGCGACCAGCGCCGGCTCGAAATCGCGCGCGCGATGTGCACGGAGCCCGCCCTGCTCTGCCTCGACGAGCCGGCGGCCGGGCTGAACGCGCGCGAGAGCGCGGCCTTGAGCGAGCTGCTGCTCTCGATCCGCGCCGATCACGGCACCTCCATTCTTCTGATCGAGCACGACATGAGCGTGGTGATGGAGATTTCCGACCACGTCGTGGTGATGGATTATGGCGTGAAGATCGCGGAAGGCGCGCCGCAAACGGTGCGCGACGACCCGCGCGTGATCGCGGCCTATCTGGGCGCCGACGAGCAGGAAGCCATCGCCGTGATGGAGAGCGACGCGTGAGCCCGCCCCTGCTCGCGATCCGCGGCCTGCGCGCCGCCTACGGCAAGATCGAGGCGCTGAAGGGCGTCGATCTCGAGATCAATGCCGGCGAGATCGTGGCGCTGATCGGCGCCAACGGCGCCGGCAAGTCGACCTTGATGATGAGCATCTTCGGCCGGCCGCGCGCCCGCGCCGGTCAAATCCTGTTCGACGGCCGCGACATCACCGAGGTGCCGACCCATGAGATCGCGCGGCTACGCATTGCGCAATCGCCCGAGGGCCGGCGGATCTTTCCGCGCATGAGCGTTGCGGAAAACCTGCAGATGGGCGCCGATGTCACCTATTCGAACGAGGCCGAGCGCGAAAGCACGTTGACGCGGGTGTTCTCGCTGTTCCCGCGGCTGAGGGAGCGCATGGCGCAGCGCGGCGGCACGCTCTCCGGCGGCGAGCAGCAGATGCTTGCGATCGCACGGGCGCTGATGAGCCGCCCCCGCCTGCTCTTGCTGGACGAGCCCTCGCTCGGGCTCGCGCCGCTGATCGCGCGGCAGATTTTCGACGCAATTCGCACGCTGAACCGGCAGGACGGGCTGACCGTGCTGATCGTCGAGCAGAACGCCAATCATGCGCTCAAGCTCGCCCACCGCGGCTACGTCATGGTCAACGGCCTGATCACGCTCGCCGGAACCGGCGCCGAGCTGCTGCAGCGCCCCGAGATCCGCGCCGCCTACCTCGAAGGCGGGCGGCGGGGGTAGCAAGCCCGCTGCGATTCCTCCTTTCGCCAGGACGACCATGCTGAGGCTGCGGCAAGATGCTGCGAAGCGGCGACCCGTCTTGCCCGAAAATTGCCGATGACTTCGCGGCAAAATCGGCCGACAATGGCGCGCGATCTTCCAAGCCGGCCTTGGCCGGGACTTAAAACAGAAGCGATCACCGTGAGGACCCTCATGACATCAATGAAGCTCATCGGCCTGGCATTTGGCGCGTCGCTGGCGCTATCGACCGCAGCATTTGCTCAAGACCTCACCATCGCCGTGGCGGGACCGATGACCGGCGGCGAATCCGCTTTCGGCCGCCAGTTAAGGAACGGCGCCGACATGGCCGTGACGGACCTCAACGCCGCAGGCGGCGTGCTTGGCAAGAAGCTCGCGCTCGACGTCGAGGACGATGCCTGCGATCCCAAGCAGGCGCGCTCGGTGGCGGAAAAGATCGGCAGCGCGCGAATTCCATTCGTCGTCGGCCACTACTGCTCGTCCTCGTCGATCCCCGCCTCGGAGGCCTATGCGGAAAACAACGTGCTGCAGATCACGCCGGCCTCGACGAATCCGACCTTCACCGAACGCAAGCTGTGGAATGTGGCTCGCGTCTGCGGCCGCGATGATCAGCAAGGCCAGGTCGCCGGCAACTACATCGCCAAGAATTTCAAGGGCAAGAACATCGCGATCCTCAATGACAAGACGACCTATGGCAAAGGTCTTGCCGACGAGACCAAGAAGGCGCTCAACAAGGCCGGCGTCACCGAAAAGCTCTACGAATCCTACACCAAGGGCGACAAGGACTTTAACGCCATCGTCTCGCGGCTGAAGGCTGAGAACATCGATCTCGTCTATGTCGGCGGCTATCATCAGGAGGCAGGCTTGATCCTGCGCCAGATGCGCGACCAGGGCTTGAAGACCATCCTGATGGCGGGCGACGCCATGGCCGACAAGGAATATGCCTCGATCACCGGGCCCGCCGCCGCCGGCACCTTGTTCACCTTCGGCCCCGATCCGCGCAAGAAGCCGACCGCGGCGGCGATCGTCGAAAAGTTCAAGGTCAAGAACATCGATCCCGAGGGCTACACGCTCTACACCTATGCGGCCGTGCAGGTGTGGTCGCAGGCCGCTGCCAAGGCGGGCACCACCGATCCGAAGAAGGTGATGGATACGATCAAGGCCGGCTCCTGGGACACCGTGATCGGCAAGCTGGAATACGACTCCAAGGGCGACATCAAGCAGCTCGACTATGTCGTGTACAGATGGGACGACAAGGGCGGCTATGCCGAGGTGAACGAGAAAGGCTCCTGAGGCCCAAACCTGAGCAACGCGAAACGCTCCGGCCACGTCCGGGGCGTTTTCTATTTCGCGCTTCGACCTCACGACGGTCGACGCGCAGCACGATGCAGATCATCGCGCGGATATCCTCGTCGTTCTCGATCCACCCGGTATCGGGAACTCCCGGCGGCTTGCCAGGCAATTCTACAATGTAACTACGACTTGGCGTATTGGATGGGGTAAGAGCCCGGGCGAAATTGCAACCCCGCCGTAAGGGAGGCGTTACCCCTGCCGGCTCCAATTCTGGCCGGGCGGCCAATATCAAGTAATATCAGACTTCTAATATCAGACGTCGGATCGATCTCGTTGACTTCTCGGCAGATGGGATGGGCGCATTGCGTGTCTCTCGCGCGGAATTGCAGATCTAGAGCCGCGGTGTGGCGGAGACGACATGCAGACCGGTAACGACCGTCATGTCTTTCTCGCGACCTTTCCGGCCTCGCGGCGCGACCGCGCGGTGGCGCTTTGGGTCGTCGGCATCTCAGCGATCCTGTTCGCGTTCGCGGTGCCCTATGCCGGGGTGGCGCTGACGCCCGTTCCCGCCTTTGTCGCGAGCTATCAATCGGCGCTTGCGACCTGCGACATCATCACCGCAGCGCTGCTGTTTGCGCAATTCGCGGTGTTGCGTTCCCGCGCCCTGCTGTTGCTGTCGAGCGGCTACATCTTCACCGCACTGGCGGCCATGGCGCATGCGGTCAGCTTTCCCGGCCTGTTCGCGCCCGCCGGCCTCCTGGGCGCGGGTCCGCAGACGACCGTCTGGCTTTTCATGATCTGGCACGCCGGATTCCCCCTTCTGGTTCTCAGCTACGCCTTGAGCAAGGCCGAAGGCGGCGGCCCTGAGGTTACGGTTTCGGCCCCGACCGCGATCATCGCAAGCATCGCCGTGGTGTTCGCGGTCATCGCCGCGCTCGTTTATGTCGTCACTGCCAAGCACGACCTTTTGCCAGTCCTGCTCGGCGGCGGCCGTTACACGCCGGTCATGATCGGCGTCGTCTCCGCCGTGTGGTGCTTGAGCCTCGCCGCGCTGCTGGCGCTGTTGTTGCGAAGGCCGCATTCGGTACTCGACATCTGGCTGATGGTGGTGATGTGCGCCTGGCTGTTCGACATCGCGCTGTCGGCCATCGTCAATGTCGCCCGCTACGATCTCGGCTTCTATGTCGGACGCATCTATGGCCTGTGCGCGGCCGCCTTCGTGCTGATCGTGCTGCTCGTAGACAACGTCACAATGCAGACCCAACTGTCGCGCCTGTTGTCGATCGTCCGCAAGCGGGTCAGCGAACGCGAGTGGCTGTTCAGCGCCGTCGTGGAATCCTCCAACGACGCGATCATCACCAAGTCGCTCGACGGCACCATCACCGCCTGGAACCGGGCGGCCGAACATCTGTTCGGCTATTCGTCGGCGGAAGCGGTCGGCCAGCATATCCGGACGATCGTTCCGCCGGACCGGCACGACGAGATGTACGACATCATCGAGCGGATCCGCCAAGGCGAGGTGATCGAACATCACGAAACCCGGCGGATGCACAAAAGCGGCAGAATGCTCGACGTGATGCTCACCATCGCCCCGCTGCGCTCCGCGTCCGGCGATATCATCGGCGCGTCGAAGATCGCCCGCGACATCACCGAGAGCAAGCGGACCCAGAACGCGCTCAGCCGCGAGATCGAGGAGCGGCAACGCATTTTCGAGACCTCGCACGACCTGATCCTGGTCACCGACAAGGTCGGCAATTTCGTGCAGGTCAGCCCCAGTTCGATCTCCATCCTCGGCTATCGGCCGGACGAGATGATCGGGCACAGCGCGGTCGAGTTCATCCATCCCGACGATCTCGAGGCCACACGCGAGGAGATGCGTGCCGCGCGGCGCGGCAAGCAACTGCGCAGCTTCGAATGCCGCTATATCCACAAGGACGGCCACGCCGTGCTGCTGAACTGGGCGGGATCCTGGTCGGAGCCGGTGCGTCGCCATTTCTTCATCGGACGCGACGTGACCGAGCAGCGCGCGGCCGAGGCGCAGTTCCGCCATGCGCAAAAGATGGATGCAGTGGGACAATTGACCGGCGGAGTCGCGCATGACTTCAACAACATTCTGACCGTCATCACCGGCACCATCAGCATCCTGCAGGATGCGGTCGCGGACCGGCCCGAGCTCTCCTCCATCGCCAGGCTGATCGACGACGCCGCCGAGCGCGGCGCGCAACTGACCAAGCACCTGCTCGCCTTCGCCCGCAAGCAACCGCTGCAGCCGCGCGAGATCGACGTCAACAGCCTCGTCGTGGAAGCCGCCAAGCTCCTGCATCCCACTCTCGGCGAGCAGATCGAGATCCATCCGAAGCTTGCGCAGGACGCCTGGTCGGCCATGGTCGACCCCAACCAGCTCACTACCGCGATCATCAATCTCGCGCTGAATGCGCGCGATGCGATGCCTCGTGGCGGCAAGCTGACGCTGGAAACCCGCAACGTCTATCTCGACGAGGGCTATGCCAGCATGCACAGCGAGGTCGCGATCGGGCACTATGTCATGATCGCCGTCAGCGATACCGGCGTAGGCATTCCGCCGCAGCATCTGGAGAAGGTGTTCGACCCCTTTTTCACCACCAAGGAAGTCGGCAAGGGGACCGGCCTCGGGCTCTCCATGGTGTTCGGCTTCGTCAAGCAGTCAGGCGGGCACCTAAAGATCTATAGCGAGGTCGACCACGGCACCAGCGTGAAGATCTATTTGCCGCGCGCGAGCGGCCTGCAGGAGGGCGCGGCCGATACGGCGACCCTCCCCACGGTCGAACGCGGCCATGAGACCGTGCTCGTCGTCGAGGACGACTCGCTGGTGCGCAAATATGTCGTCACCCAGGTCGAGAGCCTCGGCTACACGACGTTGCAAGCCGCCAACGTAACCGAAGCGCTCGCCATCATCGACAAGCATCCCGACATCGATCTGCTGTTTACCGACGTGATCATGCCGGGCCCGATGAACGGCCGTCAGCTCGTCGACGAGGCGGTCAAGCGCCGCCCGAACCTGAAAACGCTGTACACCTCGGGCTACACCGAAAACGCCATCCTGCATCACGGCCGGCTCGATCCCGGCGTGCTGCTGCTCGCCAAGCCCTACCGCAAGCCGGAGCTCGCCCGGATGATCCGGATCGCGCTCGCCAGTTGAGGCGGACGCGAAGGGGCTCAATGGCGGAGTTCACGGCCCCGCCGAAGTGAACCCGCGAAGAGACCGTCTGGTCACGGGTGCGGATCGTCGGCGCTCAGGCTGCCTCCCGGTGAAGGATCATCGAAATGCGTGGGCACGAGCGAGGGTTCATGCGTTTCCCCAGCGCCTGCCGCGGCGTCAGATGAGGCGGCTTGCGACTGCTCGCCGGCCTGTTTGGCGGCTTCGTCCCCTGCAGCGTCGAGCGCCTTGTCGCCGACCTTTTTCGCCGCCTCATACTGCTCCGACACAACGCCCTGCGCGCGCTCCTTCAGCTTGTCACTGCGCTCGCCCATCAGGCGGTCTTCGGTCTCGGTCTGAGGCAACAGCGCGCCGATGGCGGCGCCGATCGCAAGACCAAGCCCGGCCAACACCAGCGGCTCGTCCCGGCAGAAATCCGCGAAGGCATTGCCGGCTTGAAGTGTGCGCTGCCCGGCCGCACGGGTCGACCCGCTCACCGTGGCCGCGGTCCGGCGCGCGCCGTCCGACAGCGCTTCATAACCTGCCGACGCGCTGCGCTGGGCCGATTCGGTTACCGAGCCCGCCATTTGCTCGACTGCATCTGCGGCTTCTGCGGCGGACTGTCGTGCGCGATCCGCAGCCGAGCCGGCCCGCCTGCGCGCATCATCGGCAAGCCCTGCCGCCTGATCACTCCACTCCGCGCCTTTGCCGCCCGCCGCATCGCTCAATTCCCCACTCTTCTGGCTCGCGGCCTCGCTCCATTCGGCTCGTTTCTGGCTCGCCGCATCACGCCATTCTGCACCTTTCCGGCTTGCAGTCTGCGCTGTCGCATCGGCGGCACCGCGAACGGCATCGCCCGCAGCGCTCGCCGCCTCGCCGAGCCGCTGCGCGGCATCGCCGGCCAGGGAGCGCCCCAGCGCCTCGGACCGGCGGCCGCCAAGCATGAGCCAAGCCAAGCCCGCTCCGATAAGCGCGACAGGAACCGGATTGTTGATGGTCTGCCTTTTCAGATTGCTGACAAAGGCCGCGCCGCCTGCATCCCCGACGCGATCGGCCAACTGATTGAACACCTGCCTCGGCGTCATGGAGGTGCGCAGCTCCTCCAAGGTGTCGGCGATTTGGTTTCGGGCTTGCTCCGTTTCGCGTTCAAGCTGCTCGGTGTAGCTCATCGTCCTGGCTCACTTGTTGCTTTGCCACCGATGCGTCTTGCCGCAACTGGTGGACGGTTCTGTTGGGCACGAGATTTTCGATCTTGAGACGGCTCGCACCGATCAGAAGCAAGATGATGCCGAGGATCAGCACCCCGCCACCGATGATGAGCGCAGACCAATAGGGCGCCAAGCCGGAGCCTTGCGCCAATGCCGCAACTCCCGCCTGAAGCAGAATGACGAGCGCAGGGATCAGAAGGACTGCGCCGCCAATGATCAGGCCGAGGCCTCGCCCTATGCCGGCCACGTTGTCGGACACCTCCGCGCGGGCGAGTTGCGTCTCCTTGCGCAGCAGCGTGGCCAATTGCGCAAACAGATCGCTGATGATTTCGGGAACGGGGCGCTGAGGATTGGGAGCAGCCATCGCAACCTCCTTGGCGTGAACGGTCTCAGCGCGAACGCTCGGTACTGCTTTTCAGAAAACGAGAGATCGCAAATCCAGCGAGCAAGGCGCCGCCGAAGAAGGCCAGAGGCTCCTTGCGGGCAAAGTCGTTGAAGCCGCTCATGAGGTCCTCGATGCTGCGATCGCGAAGGGCGCCGGCGCCCTGTTCAAGACGCGAAGCAGCGGCGTGGACGAACTCGGCGGCCTTCGGCATTTGGTCCTGAAGTTCATCCGCGGCGCCGTGAACGGCCTTGGCCATTTCGTCGATTTGGCTGGCGCCCGCCTTCTTCTGTCCCCCTGAGATCTGCTCTGCCTGCTTGATTGCATCTGCGTCCATGGTCGGATTCCCACTGTTGGCAACCCTCTGCGGCGGACAGAGCCGTTGCATGTGTCTCGATTCTTGCGGAATTCCAACATGAAGGCGCCAGCGGTGTTCCGGGTGACGAAAGAAAAAGCGGCGACTGGGTAGGAGCTTACCAGGAGCGCGTTTAGGCCGCGTGCGACTACTCGCAAGGGCGTCGGACCTTCAATCACAAGAGGAGGCGGACAGCGCCGCCAAACCCCACCCGCTCTTCTGCGCCGCAGGGATCATTCCTGCCGAGGCTTTGCCCCGGGCGGGTCACGTGGCAAAACATTCGGATTGGTAACCTGCCTTGCGGATGGGCGTCTTGAAAGATCTTCTCACCGATATCGCGGGCGTCAAGGTCGGCCATGCCGACGATGCGCGGATCGCCTCCGGCGTCACCGCCGTGATCTTCGATCAGCCCGCGGTCGCCGCCATCGACGTCCGCGGCGGCGGACCGGGCACGCGCGAGGGCGCGCTGCTCGATCTCGCCAACACCGTGGAGCGCGTCGACGCCTTTGCGCTCGCCGGCGGGTCGGCCTTTGGGCTTGAGGCCGGCGGCGGCATCCAGGCCTGGCTCGTGGAGCAGGGCCGCGGCTTTGTGGTGCGCGGCGCCGTCATCCCGATCGTGCCCGGCGCGATCCTGTTCGATCTCCTGAACGGCGGCGACAAGGCCTGGGGCCGGTTCTCGCCCTACCGCGATCTTGGCTATGCCGCGGCGGCAAACGCCGGCGCCGATTTCGCGCTCGGCAGCGTCGGCGCAGGCTGCGGGGCCACCACCGCGAACTTCAAGGGCGGGCTCGGCTCGGCCTCGGCCATCACCGCTGGCGGGGTCAAGGTCGCAGCACTGGCGGCCGTCAACGCGGTCGGCAGCGTCACCGTCGGCGACGGTCCGTGGTTCTGGGCGGCGCCGTTCGAGCTTGATGGCGAATATGGCGGGCGCGGCTGGCCCTCCTCCTTCGCGCCAGACATGCTGAAACTACGGATGAAGGGCGGCGCCGCCGCGAATGCGGCCGAAAACACCACGATCGCCGTTCTCGTCACCGACGCCGCGCTGACCAAGGTACAGGCCAAGCGGCTTGCGATGATCGCGCAGACCGGCTTCGCGCGTGCGATCTATCCGGTGCATGCGCCCCTCGATGGCGACGTCGTCTTCGCGGCCGCGACCGGCGAGAAGCCGGTCGATCCCGTCGTCGGCCTCACCGAGCTTGGGATGACCGCAGCCAATGTGATGGCGCGCGCCATCGCCCGTGGCGTCTATGAAGCGACCGCGCTGCCCTTCGAAGGCGCGCTGCCGGCGTGGAAGGATCGTTTCGGTTAGCAGCGAAATCAGCGACGACGAACCGATCAGGCGCTGACCAACAGCGCGCTTCCGGGCTGCGTCGAGAGCGCCTTTGCCTCGCCCTGGATCATCTTCTCGATCCAGTTGTAGGACGAACTGGCGGCGCTCGCCGCCGCGGAGTTCGAGCTCGTGGATGCGGCGGGCGTCGTCATCGTCACCTTGGAGCCGTCGGCATAGGTGATCGTGGTGGTGGTCGAGCCGTCGCTGTTGGTCACGGCCGAGGACGAGGCGCCGTCGAGCGCCTGCATCAACGGATCGGTATCCGATCCGCCGCTATTGGCTCCGCTGTCCAGTCCAGCGGCATCACCGCTGTCCGCAACGCGATGATGCCCGCCATGATGGCCGCCGGCGCCCTGCAGCGCCGACTTCAATTCGCCGAGGCTGACACTGCCGTCGCCGTTGCTGTCGAGCTTGCCGAACACGCTGTCGGCTTGCGCGACATTGCTGCCGCCGGCGTCGAGCGCGTTCTCGAATTCACTCTTGGTGATCTGTCCGTCACCATCGGCGTCGATCTGGGAAAACAGATCTTTCAGGGAGTCGGACGGGCTGGACGTGGCCGTCGTAGTGGCCGAACCCGACTGGCTCTGGATGGCAATCAGCTCGTTCATGGTCTCGGGCGAAACGCGCGAGAAGCCTGCTCCGGATGTGGAATCGAAGGTTTGCGGGCTCGCTCCTGCGGGCAAAGTGAACGCATTGCCACCGCTCTGAGACCTCGTCGATTGCGTCGAGGATGTTGACGACGTCAACGACTGAAGGCCGTCCAGCAGGGATGCGGCGGCACCAAGCGCAAAAAACATCAGGGAACTCCCACCAAGGGCGCCTCGTCAGCGGCTCGTTCAATTTACGGCATAGCTTGAGCAAGCGGCGTGCCAGCGGCAAAATGCCCGAAAAATCAGCCTTTCGGTTTAGCCAGGCCGCCTCGGTCCCCGGGCAAGAGCTGCCGGCCTGGGAAGATTTTTCCCGCTTTATTGCCGATGCCCATGCCGCATGTTAGGAGCGCGGTCGCGTCACTTGAAGCGGACGCTCAGGCTGACCGTCACCCTGAGGAGCGCGCTTTTGCGTGCGTCTCGAAGAGCGACAGTCCGGCTCTCCCAGCGGGGCCGTTCATCTTTCGAGGCTCGCGGAGCCTTTCGGGCCGCGCGTTGCGCGGACCCGGTGGCGAGCACCTCAGGATGGCGGTTCAAGAAAGCGTTTGTTCGGCCATGACCCAGTCATTCACGCCACGTCCTCTCGTCATCGCGCCGTCGATCCTGGCGTCCGATTTCGCCAAGCTTGGCGAGGAGGTCCGCGCGGTCGATGCGGCCGGCGCCGACTGGATCCATCTCGACGTGATGGATGGACATTTCGTTCCCAACATTTCCTACGGTCCCGATGTCATCAAGGCGCTGCGTCCGCATACCAAGAAGGTGTTCGACGCGCATCTGATGATCTCGCCCTGCGATCCCTATCTGGAGGCCTTCGCGAAAGCCGGCTGCGATCACATCACGGTGCATGCGGAGGCAGGTCCACATCTGCATCGCTCGCTGCAGGCGATCCGCGCACTGGGCAGGAAGGCCGGCGTGTCGCTCAACCCGTCCACGCCGCTCTCGGCGATCGAATATGTGCTCGATATGGTCGACCTGGTGCTGATCATGTCGGTCAATCCCGGCTTTGGCGGCCAGGCCTTCATCCCGGCGGCGCTCGGTAAGATCCGCGACCTGCGCGCGATGACGATGGGACGCGACATCGATATCGAGGTCGATGGCGGTGTCGGCCCCGATGTCGCGGGCGAGCTCGCGGCCGCCGGCGCCAACGCCTTCGTCGCCGGCTCGGCCGTCTTCAAGGGCGGCACCAAGGAGGCCTATAAGACCAATATCGATGCGATCCGCCTGAAAGCAGCAGCCGCACGCGGCGAAGCGGTGTAGCGCCGGCCGCCGCTGGACGAATATTGCGTCGCCTCTCACGTGCACGACGCTTGATGCGCGCAACAGCGCGAGAGGTGTATTTCCGATCAGTTCGGATTGGCCGGCTGCACCGGCGGCTGTTCAGCCGGCGTCGGCTCGACCGACAGTTTCGGGTCGGTCTGCAACACGTTGGCACCGGCCGAACGGGCTGTCTGCCCCGTCGTGGTCGACTGCGCCACCTCCGGCGGTTTGACTTGCGGACGATTCCAGCGATCGCGCACAAGCAGCACCAACAAAGCCACACAGACGACGGCCACCACGACCGCAATGATCGCGGGTCCACGCCGACTGAAATGTCGCTCCTCGGCCATGCCAATATTCCTGCCATCTTGTGAGGCACCAACTCGCGCCCGGCGCGGCCGGTTCCGCAGGACGAGTAACGGGCGGCGTCCGATTTTCCGATTATCAACAGCGTTGTTGGCCTGCGGAACTACTGCCTAGTGTGAGTTGCAGCGGGATTTGTCGAAACACAGGGAACAAGTGCCATGATCGAGGCCGAGCTCACCGACGTTTACCGAGACTATATCGCCTGCCTGAACCAGCAGGATTGGCCGAAGCTGGAACGGTTCGTTGATAATGATGTCTGCTACAACGGTCAGCAGATCGGGCTGTCAGGTTATCGCAAAATGCTGGAGAGGGATTTTCTTGAAATTCCGGACCTTCGCTTCAACATTGAACTACTGATTTCCGATGCGCCCTATATAGCGAGCCGGCTGGCCTTCGACTGTTCGCCAAAGGGAAAGTTCCTTGGCCTCGATGTCAACGGGAAGAGAGTTTCGTTTACGGAGAATGTCTTTTACGAATTCCGGGCAAAGAAGATTGTGCAAGTATGGTCGGTCATCGATAAGACAGCCATCGAAGCTCAGCTTTAGAGCATCCGCCGACAGGCCCGTCATTGCGAGAAGCGAAAGCGACGACCCGCCGTCGCTCGTTGCGCGAGCTATGGCGAGGCGTGAAGTCCCGCCGAAGCGCCTTTGCGCGTAGGGAAGCAATCCAGACTGCATCCGCGGAGAGAGTCTGGATTGCTTCGCTTGCGCTCGCAATGACGCCGGAGCTTGGGCGCATCCTCTCGATTCGCTCAACTCGGCGAATGCTGGGGCCCGAAAATTCATCGCTATCTCGCCTCCAGGCGCGCCTTGCTCGCCGGGAGAATTGTTGCGAGCGGACGCCATCGCGCCCTAACCCGCCGGCCGCTGTGGGCGCACCACCGTGACGGTGCACGGCGCTTCCGAGGCAACCTTGGCCGAGACGCTGCCCAGCAGGCTCCGCACGAAGGAATCCTGCCGCGCGCCGACGATGATGTGGTCGACATGGTTGGCGCGGGCAAACTCCAGGATCGCCGAGGCCGGATCGATCGCCTCGAGCACATGCACTGTCAGGCGGCTTTCGTTGAGCTTGAGCGGGCTTGCCCAGTGCTTGAGCGCCACCAGGCGGTCGACGTGCTTGTTCTGGCCCTGCTCGTCCAGCGTACGATCGATGGTGATGCGGCCGAGCTTGAGAACATTGACGCAGGCGAGCCGCGCGGCGGGCAGCGTTTCCAGGATGCGCGCGGCGGTGCGCCGCAGGGCGCCGTTCAATTCATCGGTGCCGTCCACGGTGTCGATCGCAACCGCCACGATCGGGCTGGAGGCGAGTTGGGCCGCGACGTCGACCTTGCGCTCCACCTGCAACAGGCCCTGGTTGAAGCGCCGCCGCCAGACCGTCATCAGCGGATCGCGCTTGATGCGCTCGGCGCGCGCGGTGAGCTTGATCTGGTCGGGATGGGCAAGATCGAACGCCAGTTGTGACGCCGTCGGATAGCGCGACGCCGGCTCGATCTCCAGACACCGCATCACCACTTCCTGCAGCCAGGGCGGATAATCAGGCTTGAGCTTGCGCGGTGGATGCGGATCGCGCCACAGCCGTCGTCGCATGCCGCGCAGCGTCTCGGTCTCGCCGAACGGCCGCACGCCGGTGGTGAAGAAATAGAGCAGCACACCCAGCGAAAACAGATCGCTGCGCGGATCGTCGCGCACCCCGAGCAGGCGCTCGGGCGCCATGTAGGGCGCGGTGCCGTAAGGCAGACGGAACTCCTCCTGCAACAGGTCCGGGAGTTGCGTGTGATGCGACAGGCCGAAATCGATCAGCACGGCTTCGCCGCTGTCGCGAAACATGATGCTCGACGGCTTGATGTCGTGGTGGATCACGTTTTGCCGGTGCAAGTCGGCAAGCGCGGCGGCGATCTTGCCTGCGATCAGACAGGCTTCTCCGTAAGGCAGCGGCAGCTCGGGCAACCGCCGATAGAGCGTTTGTCCTGGAATGAGCTCGATCACGACGTAGGCCTGGTGCGCGAAATCCCCGGTGGCAAAGCACGCGGGCACATGCGGTCCCTTGAGCCGCGGCAGGATGAGCTGCTCCATTTCGAAGCTGACGATCGCGGCCGGGTCCTCGCCTTCGGATATCCGCGGGATTTTCATCAAGAGCGGCACGTTGATGTCCGGCCGCGTGACGCTCCACAGCGTCGCCATGCCGCCGGAGTGCAGGCGTTCACCGACCTTGAAGCCGTCGATGACCACGCCCGGCTGGACGCTCGGCCTGGCCAACCTCACCTCCCCACGAACAGGCGGTCGGCGAGCCGGTCCGGCAGGCCGTTCTCCCTGATCCGCGCCGCCGCCGCATCGACATCGTAGGGAACGCGGCAGTAGGTGATTTCACGCGAGCTCGTGTCGTACAAGGCATAGGCGGCGGCGGGATCGCCATCGCGCGGCTGGCCGACCGAGCCCAGCACAGCCAGCCATTGCCGGCCGCGCAGGAGCTGGATCGGGACATGCGCCGTCGGCACGAAGCTCGTCATCTTGGCCGTCGCCGACATGGAATAAAGCGCGGGCCGGTGGATGTGGCCGCAGAACGTGACATGCGCGGGCGTCGCAATCAGGCTGCGCGCCGCATCCGGCGTCGACTGCACGTAGCGCCAACGCTGCGGGCTGGAGGCCTCGGAGTGGACGTAGAGCCGATCGTCCTCTTCCAACGTCAGCGGCAGTTCGGCCAAAAAGCGGCGCTGCGCGGCGCTGAGCCGGCCGCGTGTCCATTCGATCGCCGCCTGCGCGTCCGGATTCATGCTCTCGCTCGCGCTTGTGACGGCCTGGTCGTGGTTACCTCGCACCGCGACCGCGCCATCCGCGATCAGGCGGATGGCGGTGTCCACCGTCCACTCGGGATCGCCGCCATAGCCGACGAAATCGCCGAGGAAAATGATCCGCCGCGCCCCGCGGGTGCGCGCCGATTCAAGGCATGCGCTGAAAGCCTGCCGGTTGGCATGAATGTCCGAAAAGATCGCCAGCAGCACGCTATCCTCCCGCCCATAGACTAGAGCATGATCCGGAAAAGTGGACACCGGTTTTCCGAAAAGATCATGCTCTGCTTAAAATGCTAGAACGCCAGGGGCCTTGATCCCCTCGCGTTCTCGGGCGGGTGACTGTTACCGGGTTGAGGGATGTCAAACAACCTCCGTCAGGGCGAGGTCTGTTGCTCGTCCTTCGGCGGCATGCGTGGCGGCAGCAGCGGGGTAAACGACACCCCTTCCGCACCTTGCGGGATCGCGGTCGCCCCTCCTCCCGTCGAAGGATCGCCGCCCGAGGTGTCGACGATGGCGCTCGGCGTGATGTAGGCTCTGGCCTGTTCGAGCAGCCCGCCCTCGCCGGTGCCGAAATCGGCGGCCCGGCCGCCCTGCGGATGCCCGGCCGCGATCTCGCTTTGCGCCTTGTCGGTCTTCTCGGCCAGCGAGTCGCTGTAGGGAATGCGGTAGGCCCTGGGAACGCCGCTCGGGCGGTTGCTCTCGTCGAGCGCCTCGACCCACAGATAGATCGAGCCCGGGTCGCCTTGAAGCGAATGCGGCTCGACGATCCGCGCCTGCAGCAATTTGAACAAGGCCGGCAGCCTGTCGACGCTGGCCCAGCCCAACAGTCCGCGCATGCCGACGAAGCTGACAATATAGAACGCGCTGGTCACGACCACGGCTACCGCCTTCACCGGCCAGGGCAAGCGCGCATAGACCAGCACCAGGAGCAATAGCGCGCCGATCAGGGAATAGGCGATCGACAGCGTGAGAATGTCCGACTGCAGACTAGTCACGGCCGTCCCATCCTGACGCCTGTCTTAGCATCGACGTCCGCACCATTCCTCCACGCGCTGCGAAAGGTCTCCAAGAGCGACTTCTGCCGCTGCTCTACATTGATCACCTTGCCCTCGCGGTCGAGCGAGAAGCGCACGGCCGTCTTTTCCTCGCCGGTATGATCGAGCATCACCGTGTTGTCGAAAACCACCTGCGTGGACGGGTTAAGCTTCTGGACCTTGACCGTCACCGGCACCGGCTGCCCGGTTGTGGCCTGGAAATGCGACACGTTGACGGTGTATTCGCCGGCTACGATGCCGCGCACCGTGACGATTTCCTCGCGGATTGGCGAGGGGATCTTCTTGTCGTTGACGACGATGAAATCGTTGGTGCCGCCGCGATCGTCGCGATCGAGCGTGAGAAAGCCGGCCTCGCGATGTCGATACCAGGCGATGTTGCCAGCCGGGTCCTGCACGAACAGGTCGATGTCATCAGGGTGATTGTCCGGCCAGTCCATGGTGATGATGAATTCGGCCTTGGAATCGATTTTGCCGTCTTTGGAGTCCGGCGATACCGCAAGAAGCGCGATGAAGAACAAAAAGGCAACGACCTGCAACGCCTTGAACAGCATCACGCCGAGCGGATCGAACGCGTCCTCGCGCGGATAGAGGCCGAACTCATCCATCATTGCGGCGTTCCAAGGCGACGTTCCAATGCTGGGGTGACGTGCGTCTCGGTCAGCATGACGGCATCGGAAAACACCCGCTGGGTGGCGGCATCGAGCATGTAATATTGGATCTTGACTAGGATCGAGCCGACGAGGCCGGCGAGCGTCGTGTACATGGCGACCGCCATGCCGTCGCTCATCAGCCCCATGGATGATTTCATGGCGGCCTTGTCCGCCGCATCGAGGGTGGCGATCGGCGCCAGCATGATGATGAAGCCGATGATGGTGCCGAGCAGCCCGAGCTTCATCAGCGTATCGGACGCGAAAGCGCCGAAGCCGTTGGAGCCGCGCAGGCGGTCGGCGAGCGAGCGCAATAGCAGCGTCTGGTCGATGCGCCCCGTCGCTTGCGCCTTGGCCTTTTCCACCAGGCTGCGGATGTGATCCGTCACCAGCCCGACCGGCAGCGCCCGCGCATCGCTTTCCAGCGCCCTGGCGCCATTAGCGGCCGACAGGATGGCGCGGCAGCGCCGTGCCACATCGCCTTCGCGCGCAATCGCGCGGGTTCGAAAGAAGCAGTGAAAGCTGGTGATGATGTAGAGAACGGCGATGACGCTCGAAATGTAGGTGCGGTCGGAGGAGACCATCAGGTGGATCAAGCCGTAGCGCCATAGCAGCACGGCGGCGAACACGGACAGGCCGGTGAAGATCATCCAGAGCAGCAGGACGCTTCGTTCTGGAGCGTCGCTTGCGGGCGGTGCGCTCACGGCGCCGATCATGGAACTCATGGCTGGCGTTAGCTCCCGAAGACGTTTTCTGCGCCTGTTGGCAAACGGGCTCTCCGCTTTCCGTTAAAGCAAAGCGGACCGGCCCGGTCCGCCGACGGATGCCCGCGATCCCTTGGGAAAATTTCCCGATTTTCCCGGATGCGCCGCGCTTGCAATTGGCAGCGAAGGGCGGTGTTGTTATCGTCCTCCCCCGCTCGCTGAGGGTGATCGCATGCGCCTTGTGCTTCAGCTCGTCGCTCGTCTCCTCGTCGTCGTTATCCTGTGTCTGACCGCCGCGACCGTCTGGGCCACCGTCGACGCCTATCGCAGCGTCGACCGGGCGACCGCCGCTTCCGCCGACCGCGTCTCCGAGGCGCTGCAGGCGCTGTATTGGCGCGAACTGCTGTTGCGCAGCAGCAGAATGCACGAACATCTCCTGCCAGTGCCGGAATGGCGCACCACCGAAACGGTGAAGCTGATCTCGCCTGGCATTTGCGTCCAGTTCGAGCCGGCCAAGCCCTTCGAGAAGCCGCTCTGCGGGCAGAGCCAAGGGCTCGGCAAAGCGCCGCCGCGCTGGTTCGCGAGCGCCGTGCAGACCCTTCTCGGCGGCCACGCGGCTGTCGCGCGGCCGATCAGCGCGCGAGAAACAACCGCAGGCGTGGTATCCGCCAGCCCGGATCCCGACGCCGCGATCCGGCTCGCCTGGGCCCACATCCTGGACAATATCGGCGTCGCCCTGTTGATGGCCGCGGCGATTGCGCTGCTCGCCTCGATCGCGATCGCGCACACGCTGGCGCCAGCGCGGTCCATCGTTGCCGCACTGCAGCGTATGGCGCATGGGCAATACCGCACCGCTCTGCCGCGCTTCCATTCCATGGAACTTGCCATGATCGGAAAGGCCGTAACCGATCTCGGCGACCGGCTGGCAGCCGCCATGGAAGAGCGCGCCGCCCTCACCCGGCGCCTGCTCGAAATCCGCGATGACGAGCGGCGGGCGCTGGCCCGCGAGCTGCATGACGAATTCGGGCAGAATCTCACCGCCATCCTCGCCTTCGCCAACACGATCGAAGCCGGCACGCAGGACAAGAGCGTCGCCGAGGATGCGCGGATGATTTCGCGGGCGAGCTTACGGATCATGGCGTCGTTGCGGGATACGCTGAACCGCCTGCGCCATCCGCCCGCCGAAGAACTCGGCCTGGAAGCAAGCCTGATCAGCCTGGTCGACAGCTGGCACTCGCAGCATGCGGCGCGGCCGCTGATCCAGCTCGACATGCAGGGCGACCTTGCCGATGTGCGCGGCACCGTCGCCGCCACGGCCTATCGCGTGGCGCAGGAATGCCTGACCAATGCGCTCCGCCACAGCGCAGCGCGGGAGATCGTGCTCCGGATCGAGCGCCGCAGCGGCGAAGAGAATGCGCTGTTGATCCGCGTCGAGGACGATGGCGGCGGCGATGCGGCGAGCGTGCAACAATCGGCGGGCTTTGGCCTGACCGGAATCCGCGAGCGGCTGGCGGCGCTCGGCGGCTCGCTGTCGATCGCGCGCGCGAGGCGCGGTGTAAGCGTTGCCGCGACCATTCCGCTCGCGGCCTGACGGCATGCACCGATGACCGCGCTACCTGGCAAGGGCATCTCGATCCTGCTGGTCGACGACCATCCGATCGTCCGCCAAGGCTATCGGCGCGTGCTGGAACATCAGAGCGACTTCCAGGTGGTCGCGGAAGCCGACAACGCCACGGATGCCTACGCCGCGTTCAAGACCCATGCTCCCGATATCGTGGTGATGGACATCTCGATGCCCGGCGCCAGCGGCCTCGATGCCATCAGGAACATCCGCCTGCGCGGCACGCGCGCGCGCATTCTTGTCTTCAGCATGCATAGCGAGGCGCCGCTGGTGAAGGCCGCGTTCAACGCCGGTGCCAGCGGCTATGTCACCAAGAGCAGCGAGCCGGCGGTGCTCATCAGGGCGATCCGTTCGGTCGCTCGGGGCGAACGCGCCATGAGCGACGACGTCGCGCAGGTGCTGGCGCTCGATAGCCTGACGCCCGTGGGCTCCCTGCTGGATCAGCTCGCGGAACGGGAGATCGAGATCCTGAGGCAACTGGCGGCCGGCGCCACCAAGGAAGAGATCGCCGCCAGTCTCAATCTCAGCCTGAAGACCGTGCAGAACTACCACTATCTGATCAAGGCCAAGACCGGCATGCGCACCGACGCCCAGCTCGTGCGCCTGGCGGCCGAGTGCGGGCTGACCAGCCCGTAAGCCGGAGATGATCGTCGAAGTGAGCTTCCAACCATCACCGTCACCCCCGCGCAAACGGCTTCGCCGTTTGTCGCTGGAGGCGCCGTCGCCAACGGGTCCGCGCAAAGCGCGGCCCGATGACAGGCTCCGCGGCGGCCTCGAAGGGCGACGGCCCGCCTGCTGCAGCGGGGCCGTTCATCCTTCGAGGCTCGCTGGCGCGAGCGCCTTCGGGATGACGGTCCAGATCCCGGCAGTTTTCCACCCGGCGCTCGTA
The DNA here is from genome assembly GCF_000472385.1 of Bradyrhizobium sp. ARR65. GTDB lineage: Bacteria > Pseudomonadota > Alphaproteobacteria > Rhizobiales > Xanthobacteraceae > Bradyrhizobium. Next base: position 12,824 of record NZ_AWZU01000004.1, on the reverse strand, counting down.
GTGGTGGTTTCCGGAACAGCAATCTGCTAAAGCGCGGCGTAAAAACTTGGCCCGGACGCCCTCGCGCTTCCGCCCCTGACCTTCGGAGTCCCTATCTATGATCCCCCGCTACACCCGCCCGGAAATGGCCGCGATCTGGGACGCGCAGACGCGCTTCAAGATCTGGTTCGAGATCGAGGCGCATGCAGCGGATGCGCTGGCCGAAATCGGCGTAATTCCGAAAGAGGCCGCGAAGGCCGTCTGGCATAAGGCGCGCGACGTGATCTTCGACGTCGGGAGGATCGACGAGATCGAGCGCGAAACCAAGCACGATGTGATCGCATTCCTGACCCATCTCGCCGAGATCGTCGGCCCCGAAGCGCGGTTCGTGCACCAGGGCATGACCTCCTCCGACGTGCTCGACACCTGCCTCAATGTGCAGCTCACCCGCGCCGCCGACCTCCTGATTGACGACATCGATCGCCTGCTCGGCGCGCTGCGTAAGCGCGCGTTCGAGCACAAGATGACGCCGACCATCGGCCGCTCCCACGGCATCCATGCCGAGCCGGTGACCTTCGGGCTGAAGCTCGCTTATGCCTATGCGGAGTTCTCCCGCGCCCGCAAGCGGCTGATCGCCGCGCGCAAGGAGATCGCGACCTGCGCCATATCGGGCGCGGTCGGCACCTTCGCCCAGATCGACCCGCGGGTCGAAGAGCATGTGGCGAAAGCCATGGGGCTGACGCCGGAACCGATCTCGACGCAGGTGATTCCGCGCGATCGTCACGCCATGTATTTTGCGACACTCGGCGTGATCGCCTCCTCCATCGAGCGGCTCGCCACCGAAATCCGGCATCTGCAGCGCACCGAGGTGCTGGAGGCGGAAGAGTTCTTCTCGGAGGGCCAAAAGGGTTCCTCGGCCATGCCGCACAAGCGCAACCCAGTGCTGTCGGAAAATCTCACCGGGCTTGCACGCATGGTACGCGCCTATGTGACGCCGGCGCTCGAGGACGTGGTGCTCTGGCACGAGCGCGACATCTCCCACTCCTCGGTGGAACGCATGATCGGCCCCGATGCCACGGTGACGCTGGACTTCGCGCTCAACCGGCTCGCCGGCCTGATCGAGAAGCTCTTGGTCTATCCAGAGAACATGCAAAAGAACCTCGACCGGCTCGGCGGGCTCGTGCACTCGCAACGCGTCCTGCTGGCACTCACGCAGAAGGGTGCCAGCCGCGAAGAAGCCTACAAACTGGTGCAGCGCAACGCCATGCCGGTCTGGCGCGGCGAGGGCGATTTCCAGACGCTCCTGAAGAAGGACCCCGACGTCAGGAAATATCTTAGCGATGCCGAGATCACGGAGCAGTTCGATCTCGGTTACCACCTGAAGCACGTCGACACCATCTTCAAGCGCGTGTTCGGCCAGGCGTGAGGGGATGACCGCCACCAACGCCGTCGTTCCCGGGCAAGCGAGCGCCCGGCAACACGTAGCGTTCGCGGGTCGCGAGCGCGATCCGGGGCCCATCAACCCGGGCGGCCATTATCGCGAAGGACGTCTCGCCTAGGGGTCCACCGATCGATTCCGCGGTATGGGTCCCGGCCTTCGCCGGGACGACCAGTCGTTTGCTCATTGACGGATTGCCGGAACAACCAGCGGCCCCAGCGTGTTGGCTTGGCAAGCAGGGGGCTTCAGGTTGGGAGCCTTCAACGTGATCGAGACCGATAGTCTGCTCGTTAAATGTCCGCGCTGCGGTGCCTGGCCGATGGCTGCGAGCTTGCCGAAAGCAAGCTCCTCGCGCCAGGAGATACGGTTCCGCTGCCCGGAGTGCCACTATCAGGAAGCGGGCTGTTTGCAGCGCGCCGGCAATGTCCAGCCGCTATCAGAGCAACGCTCGCACGCTCAAGGCAGGTGACGGCCGAGCTTGTCGAGCGCGAAAATCTCCGAACGGAGGCGATCCCCGACCGCGGAGCATGATCCGGAAAAGTCGGCGCCGGCTTTCCGAAAGGACCATGCCCGATCATAGGCCGGAGTGCGATCAGGCTTCGCCACCGCACTTCCGCCTCATCCTCGAGGAGGATCGCACATGGCTAGAAACTCCATGCGCAGAACGCGCAGGCAGCCGATCACGCCGGCCCCCGGTCCGATCGTGAGAACGGCGCCGGAGATGCCGACCAGCGGCTACGCACTCATCGTCGACGGCCAGATCAAGAGCGAGTTCAAGAGCAAGGACGCGGCGCGCGCCCGCGCCGAGGACCTCAAGCGGCGCTTCCCTTATCTGCAAGTCAGGTTGTTCGACGCGGAGAAAAAGCACACCGAAGATATCGAGCCCACCGAGGCGTAGGCGTAGCGCAAACGCCGCGCCAGATGCAGACCCGCTACGCACACAGATAGTGGCACTGCGGCTGGATGATTTCCCACCCAATTCGAAGCGGCTGAGCCCCGCCAGGCCCCACCTGCCCGCATACAAACGGATGTAGCCGATATGGCACCCGCCACCCGAAACGCTGCATCCGAATTGACGACTCGGCTTTTGACTTGGTCAGGATGAGATTTGTTCCCCGCGAGGTCGGGACGGGCGATTGCGCCATGCGGAGCCATCGCCGCTACGGAGAGCGACCATGAACTTCTGGCAGCTATCGGATGGAATCCGACCGCAGCATCAGCCCCATCATCACGGGCACCATGGCGATCACGCGGATGCACCGGGTTGGCCGGCCTCCTTCTCCGATTCCATCGACACTGGCGATAACAGCGCGGGCGATGGCGGCAACGGGTTCTTTGCGGGCCTGGTGGTCAACGCGCCCAACGCCATTTTCAGTCCCGTCGACACCGCGCAGGCGGGAGGTCTCGGCCACGCCGATGCGCATCAATCCAATCTGGTTCAGATCGACCAGCATGCCGTCCAGATGGCGGGCATCGGCGGCAACGGCGGCAACGACAATCTGGCCCAGGGCGGCACCGTTTCCGCGCTCGCGCCCAGCGCCGCTTCGGTTCATGCCGGGCCTGCTTCGGGCGGAATCGAGACCGGCGCCAACAGCGCCGGCAACGGCGGGGACGGCTATTTTTACGGTAACATCATTCATGCCTCGATGGTGTTTTATGACCCCATCAATATCAGCGTATCGGCAGGATACGGCTCCATCGCGTTGGCCGACCAGGCCAACAATGTGAGCATCGATCAATCCGCCGTTCAGATCGCCGGCATCGGCGGAAACGGAGGCGACGGCAATATCGCCTCTGGTGGCAATGTCGGCGTTTCGTCCTCCGGCTCCGATGCGATCGCGACCGGCCACAACAGCGCCGGCAACGGCGGCTCCGGCTCCTTCTCCGGCTCGCTCGTGGACGCTCCTGTCGTTGTCTACCACCCGATCAACATTGCGCTGGCGGGCTCGGGTGGAACGGCCGAAGCCTCGCAATCGAATACGGTGGAGATCGATCAGTCCGTGCTCCAGATGGCGGGGATCGGCGGCAATGGTGGAAGCGGCAATATCGCCATCGGTGGGGACATATCCACGGCCGGATCCGGTTCGCTATTGGGCGGCTGGCAGCTCCTTCAGACGGGCGGCAACGAGGCCGGCAATGGTGGAAACGGCTTCTTCCATGGCAGCCTCGTCCACACCTCTGTCGCCGTGTATGACCCGATCAATATCGCTGTTGCCGGCTTCAATTCCAGCACCGATGCTCATCAGACGAACAACGTGAATCTGGATCAGTCTTCGTCGCAGATGGCAGGCATCGGAGGCAATGGCGGCAGCGGCAACGCTGCAACGGGCGGGAATGGCGGCCTTCTGTCTAAATTCTCCAGCGGTGCCGATACGATCGCAACCGGAGGCAACGGCGCAGGCGATGGCGGCAGCGGTCACTTTTCCGGCAGCCTCGTCGATGTCAGCATCGCGATCTATGCTCCGATCAACATCGCAATCGCGGGCCCGCATGCGACAGCCGAAGCGGACCAGATCAACAACGTGCACTTCGACCAGAGCGCGGTCCAGATCGCCGGAGTTGGCGGAGACGGCGGCAACGGCAACATAGCGCTTGGTGGCGAGCTCGCGACACACCTCCTCTCCGATCTTCATTTGGTCGCATAGAAAATGATCCGGCCCCGTTCGGGGCGGATCAGCGCAAAGCGCGTCGTGACTTTTGCGAAAACTCCACGCGCAAAAAATCTCAGCGTCGAGCCCCGTGAAAATCCGCTGCTCGGATGCGCGGCTGGCCACATCCGCATGTCATCGCATCACGATGCGCACGATGAATGTAGGTCTTTCGGACGTAGTCCACCGAGCCGAATGACATCCCATTTGGCATCTATCGCGCGCACGCAAGCGGGGCTCACACTCGTCGCGTAGATCGGTCATCCCGATCTGGACGGATGACCTACGAACACAACCAATCACGGAGGCTCATATGGTTGCAAAGCCGTCAATTCACGTTTCGGATTCCATCCATTTCAAGACGATCGACACGGGCCACAACAGCGCCGGCAACGGCGGCGACGGCATTTTCAAGGGATACGTCGTCAACGCGCCGACGCTCAACTTCGACCCCACCAACAAGGCCGAAGGCGCCGACGTCTCCGTCAAGAACGGCGATCACGTCTATCAAAAGGCTTCCTGGGACGCAGGCACGGCGGACGCGGACGCTCACAAGGGGTCAACGGCCAAGGCCTGGGCAAATTCGAGCGGCGACCAGAGCTCGTCGAGCGGTCACGACACGTCCACCGTTACCGCCAATACGACAGCCACTCAGACGAACTCCCTGATGGCCGACCTGCATCAGGAAGTGATGGCCGGCATTGGCGGCAATGGCGGAAACGACAACGCCGCGGTGGGCGGCAATGTGGATTTCCACCTCGATCCGTCCATCTGACGGGCGGCAAGCCCCGCTGATAGATACCGGCTGACAGAGACTGGCGGCATCCGCCGCCGGTCTCTGACCGTCGCCGGCCGGCTCGTCCACGCTGGAATTGACGGTCGAACGAGAGGATCTAGTCTCAAAACCTCTGGCGGTTACGACAATGCCAAAGCCGCCCACCCGGTCGAATATGCTGGCCTCGCCACAAACTCCGCTGCAGGCGGCGCTGTGGGCCTGCGCCGGCCCGCTTGGCCTCGTGTTCGCATATAGCTGCAGCTACAATCTGCTGCTGTTTGCTCCTTCGATCTACCTGCTCCAGATCTATGATCGCGTCCTTTCGAGCCGCAGCGGTCACACGCTGCTGATGCTCACACTGATCGTTGCGTTTGCGGTCATCGTCGGAGGGGTGCTCGACACGCTGCGCCGCGCCGTCCTGGGCCGACTGGGCTCCTGGCTGGAAGATCGACTTCGCCCAAACGCGCTCTCGGCCGCTTTCGAGCTTGCGGTCCGCAGCGATCCCGCAGCCGCATCGGCGGTCTATCGCGATCTTGCCGCCTTGCGTCAATTCATCGAGTCCAATGCATGCCCGATGCTGTTCGACGCACTCTGGGCCCCGCTGTTTCTCGCCGTGCTTTTTCTCATCCACCCATTGCTTGGCGTGATCGCGGCCTGCAACGTGTTTGTTCTGTTCGCGCTCGCGCTTACCAGCGAATTCCTCACCGCAGAGGCGCTCACGAAATCCGGCGCTGCCTTGGCGAAAAGCTATGGCCGGCTCGCGACCGCCCTCGGCAATATTCACCTGATCCGCACGATGGGAATGCTCGACGGCGCCGCGCGCCAGATCTGCGATGCCGCGCAGGAGGCGCGATACAGGCAGGACGTGGCCCAGTTGCGCGCGGAAATCGTTATGCTCGCCGCCAAGCCGATACGTGCGCTAGGACAGGTTCTGATGATGGGCGCGGCGGCCTGGCTCGTGCTCGATTACGGCAAGAGCGGCGGCATCATCTTCGCGACGACACTCCTGTTCGGTCGCGCGCTCGCGCCGGTCGAGGGCGCCATCGCGGGCTGGAAGGCCTTGACGACGGCCAGGAGCACCTATCGACGGCTCGATGGCTTTCTTGCCGCCGCCCCTGCAGCGAGAGACAATACGGATATTCCATCGGACCGGCCGCAATGCGGCCTTGTCCTCGATAACATCGGCGTATGGCTGCGGGACTCCCGCAGCTTTCTGCTGAAGGGCATCTCATTCAGTGTTGGGCCCGGCGAATGCCTCGGCATCATCGGCCCATCGGGCTCCGGGAAATCCATGCTCGGCCAGATCATTGCCGGGCTCTCGACACCCACGTGGGGTCGTGTTCTGCTCGACAATATCGACGTGTCAGTCTTGCGCGAGGCACGGGGCGGCCGTTGCCTCGGCTATCTGCCGCAGGACATCAACCTCTTCGGCGAGACGATCAAGGAAGTCATTGGACCGCCTGGCGATCCCGATCTTCAGAAAGTGATCGAAGCGGCGAGGCTCGTCGGCATCCATGATACGATCATGCGCCTGCCCGAGGGATATGACACAGTCATTCCCAATGGCGGTTCGGGATTCTCCCGCGGATATCGCCAGCGCCTCGGCCTTGCGCGGGCGTTTTTCGGCGAGCCGCGCCTCGTGGTGCTCGACGAGCCGAATGCCAGCCTTGACTATGTCGGCGAACGCGTGCTGCTGGACGCCATTGAGCAAATGAAGGCCGCCAATACCATCGTGGTCGTCGTCACCCATCGAATGGGCCTGCTCGCGGCGACCAACAAGATTGCCATCATGGAGGCCGGCACGGTCACCGCATTCGGCGAGAGCGAGCAGATTTTCGAGACGCATTTGAGCCGCCCGCAGGTGTCATCGCAGGTCACGCCGCCCGAGAACAAGCCTTCCACCGACGACCCGTCACAGGAGCGAGCCGTCCCGTGACCAGGAAGCTGCAACACACCTGGAAGCGACAAGGAGCAGGCGGGCCTTCGCCCGAACTCAGGGAATCCCGGCGAGGTATTGTGATCACCGCCATCGACGATTTCGAGCCCGCTGAGTTTGCCTGGTGCCCGCTGCCGGCGCCAGCCTCGCCTCGCCCCAGGCTTCGCGGCGTCACCTTGGCAGGCAATCTGCTCGTGCTCTGCTTTGTGGTCGGTCTCGGAACGTGGTCGGGCTTCGCGCCGCTCGAGAGCGCGGCGATCGCTTCCGGCGTCGTGGAGCCGGAGTCGAGCCGCAAGACCATCCAGCATCTCGAGGGCGGCATCGTCAAAAAAATCCTGGTCGCGGACGGCGACGTCGTACGCACCGGGCAGACATTGATCGCGCTGGACAACACGCGCGTCCTCGCCGAGGTGCAGAGTCTGCAGAGCCAGTTGTGGGATGCCGCGGCACGCGAGGCAAGGCTCCGGGCCGAACAGCAGGAGCGTGATCGGGTGACGTTCCCGGCTGTGCTGGAGGCGGCGGCGCGGGAGAGTCCGTCGGCCGCGACCGTCCTGACGGCGCAGCGAAACATCTTCGAAGCACGCCGGCAGGTTTTTGAATCGCAGATCGCGGTGATCCGGCAAAAGAAGTCCGAGGTCGACTCGGAGATCGAGGGCCTCAAGGCGCAAAAGGCTGCCGCCACCCAGCGCGCCGATATCGTCCGCGAGGAACTCGACATGGTCGCGACTCTCGTCGACAAGGGACTCGAGCGGCGACCGCGCCTTCTGAGTCTGCAACGGGAAATGGCCGACATCGAAGGACGCCGTGGCGAGATCACCGCGCAGATTTCGCGCGCCGAGCAGGTCATCAACGAATCGATCGCAACGCGCTTCAAGCTCGAGAGCGACAGGCAAAGCGAGATCGCGCAGGCACTGCGGGAAGCACAGAACCAGATCTTCCAGCTGCGCGAAAAACTGTTGGCGGTGGAGGATCAGCTATCCCGAACGGAGATCAAGGCGCCCGAAGACGGCGTGGTCACGGACCTGCGGATTCATACCACGGGCGGCGTAATCGCGGCCGGCGCCCCGCTGCTGGATCTGGTGCCGCGGCAGGATCGCCTGATCGTGACGGCGCGCCTTCGGCCCGAGGACATCGATGTGGTTCATCCGGGATTGAATGCCGAGGTCCATCTCGTGCCGTACAATCAGCGTCGCGTCCCGCGCCTCAAGGGAACGGTGGTGCACGTGTCCGCGGACCGCCTCGTCGACAAGCGGACCGACCAACCCTACTACGCGACGAAAATTCGCGTGGAAGATCCCCGGATACGCGAGAACCACATCAAGATCATCCCGGGAATGCCTGCCGAAGTGTTCATCACGACCGGGCGCGGCACGGTCGCGCTCTATGCACTGAGGCCCCTGCTCGACAGCTTCCACAGTGCATTCCGCGAGGATTAGAGCAGTCGCCGAGCTCAGCGAATCGGAGAGGGCGCGCGTTCCGGCCGTAATCCTGAGGTGCTCGCGCAAGCGAGCCTCGAAGGATGGACGGCCCCACGGCTGCCACTAGTGCGCTTCGGGTGCAGGGCTCACGACGGCGAAGGCTCGCCTGTATCGGAATGACGATTACGAGCCGGCAAGCGGCCGCTCCAGCGCAGGACTGCCTCGGTGCGATTGCGCGCGGCGCATTTGCGCATGATGTGCTGAATGTGCATTTTGACGGTGTTTTCCGAAAGCTTGAGCTTCGCCGCGATCAGCTTGTTGGGAAGGCCGAGTTCCAGTTCCGCCAGCACCTGCTGCTCGCGCGGCGTGAAATCGATCGTGCCTCTATCGGCAACTGCTTTTGCAAGGCCGTTGGCAAGCTGCGGCCCCGGCAGCCCGCGAGGACACGGCTGCTCGAGGCGCGACATCGCATGTGGCCCGACGATCGGCAGCGGCCTATAGACGCCGCCGGCGAGGACGAGGCGCAGGCCGGCGATTGCAAGCTCGATCGGCAAGGAGGTAGGGAAGAAGCCGCGGATACCGAGGTTCATCGCCTCCAGCGCTGTCGCCTCGTCATCACGATTTGACCAGAGCGTGATCGAGGCATTGGGGTGGCAATCTGCCACCAGCATGAGGTCGTATTCGACCGAAGGATCGATGATGGACTTGTCCGCGATGCTCAGCGCCACCAGCCGGACGTCCCGTGCCGATGCACAATCCAGACTGTCCGTCGTTGCCATATCGATGAGATCGAAGCCGACCAATTCCTTCCTGAGAATGCTCAAGATGCAGGTGCGCGTCAAAGTGAGCGGCTCGATGATGACGACGGCCGGCAACTGCAGCGATCCGTGCAGCCGTTCTACGGAATTGACGATGTCGTCCATAATGGCCCCGAGATGCAAAGAACTGCTGATCCAATTTCACTTCTTCAAATTTCCACTTCCGATCGTGCAGTCCCCGATTTTCAATGCGAAGCGCCCATCTCTCGGCTTCGTCACAATGCACGCCACGCGAGATTTTCTATCGGCGTGTCCTTGCAGCCCGAGCACGGCAATCGTGCGACGGGTTGCACGAAAGAGATTCACGTATCAATTCCAGGCGGAAGTTCTTTCCGCACGACCCAGTTCGCGCGCGACGCGATCCGATCGCACCGCGAGCGCCCTGGTCCCGTGAGCATGTTTCAATCCGGTATCTCTTTCGGCAATCATGCTCTAGTTGCAGATGTTTCGATATGCGATCGCCGCCGCCGTATCAGGCTTCCCGTCGACCACATATGCATCATCCTCTTTCACGAGATACAAAAACGGCCTCTCTCCAGTATCTTCGCCTGACGCTGTCTTCCCCTTGACGTGGCCACAGATCGTGTCCGTGGCCCGCCCGAACGTATTTTTCCTGAAAGCGCGATCCATATCGCTGAACTCTGCCGACGCCGGATTTTCCATCTTCGCCGCGATCGCGGCTCTTGCCTTGTTCAAGACGGGATCTGATGTCTCGTCCGGCCGATGATCGGGCGCGGAGACGGTGATCCTCGCCGCCGAAACCGCGTTCTTGGCGTGAGCGATGGGCCTGTGCGGCTTGGCGGACGCATGTTTGCTGGGCTTCGCGGGGCTGTGAGACTTCGCCTGCGCTTTCTGCGGATCCGGCTTGACGGCCACTTGCTGGGGCTGTGCCAGTGGGCTGATCGCAGCTTTGTCGAAGCAGCCCTGCCACTGAAACATGCACGTCTGCAGGTGCCCCTGCGACGGCGCGAGCCAGGCGAATCCGACCAAGAGTCCGGCAACCACGCCGATGACAAGCAGTCCCATGCCATTCCCCTCCCCGGGGACGGAGCCGCATTTCTGCTAGGATGTCATTTCGCGCTGGTGGCATCATCTGTCGCGCAAAAGCGTTAAACGCTCATTAAGCGCACGTCTTTTGGCTAGCGATGCTCCGGAATCCTTGCTCCTTTAAACCCTAGCGAGATCAAAATGCAGCATCAAAATACCGAAAAGTCTCTGCCGAACTCCAGCGAACGCGCGCCCCGCTGGTCGCGCGTTTAGAAAATTGCTTCCAGTCTTCATGCGCGGCCCTTGCGGGGCCGGCATCACGCTTCACACGCTCACCTCACTGCGTTCAGCCCATTTACGCCAATGCGTCGGCTGAATGTCGATCTGCTTCTGACCTGAAGCATCGACCCATTCGGTTCCATCTTTTTGGCAGGGAAAGGCGAGCGCGTGGACTATTCCATCATAATCCAGGACACAGATTTCGAGGTCTGCGTTCGATGGCGCAACTGAAGCGGACAACCACTCTGCGGGCGACGAAGGCATGGCGTACCCTCCAATAAAGGTGCGTCCACGACACTGACTATATCAGGCCCGACAGGACCTTGCGAGCGTGACCATTCGTCTTTGCTGCACCATTGGCCTCGATACCGCCGCAGGCGGCTGGCTCTTTGCAGCGCAACTCACAATCCCTGAACGCCACGGTAATTATACCTTGGGTAGCAAAAGTCAAATGTGAAGAGGCTCGCATTTCATTGTTGGGCTGCGACAGATTCGCCCGACCAGTGGGTCAATGCGCAATGGCGGCTGGCGGCCGCAAGGAGCCGCGGATGCTCGATGGCGATCGGCCATACAGTTCCAGGAAGGCGGCGTTGAATCGGCGCACGCTTCCGAATCCCGCACGGTAGGCAATCTGCGCCAGCGGATCGTCCGTCGTATCAAGCAAGCGCTTTGCCTGCTGCACACGTCGCGTTTTGGCGACCTGTTGCGGACTCGCTCCGACGTGGCGCTCGAACAGGCGCGCAAGATGGCGCGAACTGATGCCGAGCCGCTCGGAAAGCGCGGCCACCGAGCCGCAATCGAGCGCGCCGCTCTCGATCAGCTTCAAGGCGCGCGTGATGGTCGAGCGCGTGCCGTTCCATGCAGCGCAGAACGGCGCCGTCTCCGGGCGGCAACGCAGACATGGCCGATAGCCCGCGGCCTCGGCCGCCGCCGCCGTGGGATAGTATGTCACGTTGCGCGTCAGCGGCTGCTTCACCGGACAGACCGGACGGCAATAGATCCGCGTGGTCTTCACCGCCGTGAAGAAGCGGCCATCATAGCGCGGATCGCGCCGCAGTCGCGCCGCGTTACAGGTCTCGAAGTCGAGCATGAGCAGATCATAGCGTACCGCGCCGGGCAACAAAATCGGCCCGCGATGATCAGGTCCGATTCCGGCCAGCAGCAACCGGCGCGCCCTCCTACACCAGAGCGATCTCCTTAGCTGACATACGGAAGGCAAGCCATGGGCCCGACAGCCAAAGACATCGTCATCAACGCCTGGAAGACATTCAAGACCCGCGACGCCGGCCTGATCGCGGGCCTGTTCACGCCCGATGCCGAATGGATTGCGCCGGAGGACAATGCGACAGCCGTCGCGCTGTCACACACTCATCACATGATTGGTGCAGATCAAATCGCGCACTTCATCGCCTTCGAAATGCACAAGCTGTTTTCCGAGATCGACATCAGCTTTCGCGGCATTCACGCGGACGGCGACACCGTGATTGTCGAAGAGCGAATGCGGGCCACGCTGCCGGGCGGCAGGCCGTACGACAATGATTATTGCTTCGTGTTCAAGCTGGCCGATGAGCGTATCAGCCTGGTCCGCGAATATATGGACACGAGACGAGGCTGGCAGGCGATCTTCGAAATCTGGCCGGCATGAATGGCAATGCCGCGCATGACCTCGCATTGCGGCATCGCCGCCGCTGGCATCTCTCGGCTTTCGGCGCAAGGCTCATGCAGCGTTCCCGATACCGCGCTCCTGCCGCAGTTTCGCCATCCAGCCCATGCAGGGAGAAGCCTCCTGCAGCCATGCACTGCGCTCAGACTTCCTTCCGCAGGTCGTAAAAGTTTGCCTGTCGATCGGCGAAGATGCAGCGTTCAGGAGGCTATTCGGCCTCTCCTGAGATCGCGCATCGACGGCAGGAAAGGATGTCGGAGCCTTGAGATGCGCGTTCTTGATCCCGGCGCATCTCGAAAGCTGTGCGAAGCGGCAAGATGTGGGCGCACATCAGCCGGAGTTGTGGGACCGGGATCTTTAGGGCAGGCAGCGCCAGAGGGTGGCTGTCCAGGGGAGATTTGAATGACGACTGCTGAGACTGCCGGCGTCCTGTCGGGCGCCGGGGTGGGTATTCTTGATCGCTCGCATACCGTGGCCAAGGCGGGGTTCAATCGCTGGCTGGTGCCGCCCGCGGCGCTCTGCATCCATCTTTGCATCGGCATGGCCTACGGCTTTTCGGTGTTCTGGCTGCCGCTGTCGCGCGCGATCGGCATCACCCAGAGCAAGGCCTGTCCGGACATGTCGCTGTGGCAGGAGCTGTTCACCACCACCTGCGACTGGCGNGTCGCCAGCATGGGCTGGATGTTCACGCTGTTCTTCGTGCTGCTCGGCGTCTCCGCCGCGATCTGGGGCGGCTGGCTCGAGCGCGTCGGCNCGCGCAAGGCGGGCGTCGTCGCCGCCCTGTGCTGGGGCGGCGGCCTCGTCATCGCGGCGCTCGGCGTCTATGTGCATCAGCTCTGGATCATGTGGCTGGGCGCCGGCGTGATCGGCGGCGTCGGCCTCG